>JAOAGY010000007.1 GCA_026415505.1 Chlorobiota bacterium
CGACGACAAAGACATCCAAGTGATCGCGCAGAAGTTCGAACGCATGCTCTATCACGACGGCGTTCGAGCAGTCACACGCGATACGATCCTGCGCGTCGTCGATCAAGTTCTCCAGGAGTTGGAAGGCGATCGGAGCGGAGACGAAGCGGCTCCCGCGAAAGCGGTGGAAGAAACCGGCAGCAGCGAAACGATCGTCGAACAGCACATCGGCGATCGGAGCGAGCATGCTGCCGTCGAACTCGAAACGGAAGAAAGCCGAAACACCGATGCCGACGTTTCGGCTCTTTACGACGAAGCGACCAGCGACGACGTAGCTCCACCGGTGTCCGATACCGAAGGCGAGCCGGATGCGATCGCCCGAACAGCTTTCGTAGAAGATGCTCCGCACGAGCAGCAACCAATTGCAAGCGAGGAGCAGCACGACGAAATAGCCGATTCCGACGAAAGCTCGGCAGTCGGCACTGGGGAAGAAGAAGCCATTGCGTTCCAGCCGAACGTGACCGATTCTCCAGCCCCCAGCCTTTCCGATGAATCAGTGCCGTCGGAGGAGATGCTCGCAGAAAGCGACAGTGCCACAAGCGACGAGCAGCACAGCTCGCCGGAACCAACGCCGGATGAATCCGTGCTCGTGGTGGAAGATGAAATCGCCGACGAGTCAGTTGCCGCCGGCGAACAAACCGCAAGCGACAGCCAGGTACCGGAACACGAGCCGATGCTCGATAGCAGCGATAGCGGACTCGAAATCGTGCCCGACGACGTGTCCGTGATGCTTGCCGACGATCCGACGATGCGCGAAAATTTCGTGACCGAAACCGACGAAGACCTTCGTGCATTGGAGCGGGAGTTCGATCTGGAGCCACTCGCTGCATCGTCGGTCGAAGACGATGCGGAAGAAGAAGCGTTCGATTCGACAGCCGACGATACGACCGCAGCAGAGCAACAACTGCCGAGCTCTCGACCTTCGGAACAGGTACCGGTGCTCGACGAGGTTCTCGAATCCGGTTTGAAGCATGTCCGCGTTCAGGCACCGAGCCGAACACTGCACCATCCGTGGCTCGCCGAAGCACTGGGGGACGAACTTGCGGAAGCCGTGCTCAAAAAGTTGTGCGAACGCGATCGTTTTCGTTTTGAAGGACTTCTGGCGCGACTCGATGCTGCGCCGACGTTGCGAGCTGCGCTCAACGAACTCGATAGCTATCTGGCGCAGTACGGTCTCGATCCAGCGATGAAAGTCGCACAAGAACTGCGTATGGTACTCGTCAAACATTTCGCACTTTCATAACGACGGCATTCCTGGTTCGATTTCCGATGAACTTCGTCGATTTGGTTCGCATCCACGCCAAAGCAGGCGATGGCGGTCGCGGTCTTGTCAGCTTCCGGCGTGAAAAGTACGTCCCCAAAGGAGGTCCGGACGGTGGCGATGGCGGCCGCGGCGGCAATGTCGTTGCTGTCGCCGATCCGCATTTGAACACACTCTTGCACTTTCGTTACAAGCGTCACTTCACCGCTGGCAACGGTGCGCCCGGCGGAACCAATCGTCGGAGCGGGAAAAGCGGCAGAGACGTCGTGCTGCGTGTTCCGCCCGGTACGGTCATCCGCGATGCATCGAGTGGCGAGGTGTTGGCGGAGTTGCTGCGTCCCAACGAACGCGTCATCGTTCTGCATGGCGGACGTGGCGGTCGTGGCAATGCAGCGTTCGCGACACCGACGAATCGAACGCCCCGCACTGCCGAAAACGGTCAGCCCGGAGAAGAAGGCTGGCTCGAACTGGAGCTGAAACTACTTGCCGATGTCGGTTTGGTCGGCTTCCCGAACGTCGGGAAATCGACGCTCATCGCGACGATCTCGGCAGCAAAACCGAAGATCGCCGACTATCCCTTCACCACGCTCGTGCCGAATCTCGGCATGGTACGTCTCGACGACGAACGCAGCTTCGTGGTAGCGGACATTCCCGGTCTGATCGAAGGAGCCAGTCAGGGCAAAGGTCTCGGCACCGATTTTCTCCGTCACATCGAACGAACACGCGTGCTGGTGTTTTTGCTCGATCCGCACCTGATGCCGCCGCTGGAAGCGTATGCGATACTCGAACGCGAGCTGTCGAATCACAACCCCGCGCTGTCGGAAAAGCGTCGCATCGTTTGCATCAGCAAAGCCGACACGCTCGACGACAGTCAACGTCAGGCTCTCGCAAAGCTCGATTTCCCGCGATACGGCGCTCCGCTGCTGATTTCGTCCGCTACACGCGAAAACATTGCGACGCTACTCGAACAGATGTGGGCTGCACTCGATGCCGAACGAATCGAAACGGGCGATGCACCTGCACCGCCCGCTTCGACACTGGTCGAGGACGAAAACCTTACTTGACGAGCACGCCACCGTACTTGACGAAAAACGGAACGAACACCAGGCTGATGATCGCCATCAGCTTGATGAGGATGTTCAGCGACGGTCCCGACGTGTCTTTGAACGGATCGCCGACCGTGTCGCCGACCACGGCTGCTTTGTGAGCATCGGAGCCTTTGCCGCCGTAGTTGCCCTTTTCGATGTACTTTTTCGCATTGTCCCATGCGGCACCGGAGTTGGCCATCGAGGTCGCCATCATCACACCGCACACGAGCGCGCCGATGAGAACGCCAGCCAATGTGTGAACGCCGAACAAGTAGCCGACGACGAGCGGAGTGAGGATGACCAACAAACCAGGTGCGATCATTTGTCGCAGCGATGCTTGCGTGGAAATGTCCACACAGCGACGATAATCGGCGCGTGCTTTGCCTTCGAGCAGACCGGGAATCTCACGGAATTGACGCCGCACTTCCGCGATCATGTCGAACGCTGCTTTCCCGACCGCGCGCATCGTCATCGCGGAAAACGCAAATGGTAGCGCCGCGCCGATCAGCAAGCCAGCCAGTACGGGCGGTGTGGTCAGTCCGAGCGTTTCGGGCGAAATTTTCGCTCGCGTCAGAAACGCCGACGTCAGTGCCAGCGAGGTCAGTGCTGCCGATCCGATCGCGAAGCCTTTGCCGATCGCTGCAGTTGTGTTGCCGGCTGCGTCGAGCGCATCGGTGCGGGCGCGAATGTCGCTTCCCATGTGCGACATCTCGGCGATACCGCCGGCATTGTCCGACACCGGACCGTATGCATCGATCGTCAAGCCGACGGCGATCGTCGAGAGCATGCCGAGCGCACCGACGGCAATGCCGTACATCCCCGCCAGCGAGATACCGACGACGACCGTAAGCGCCAGGAGCAGCATCGGGACGACCGCCGAGTTGTAACCGAGCGCCAAGCCGTAGATGATGTTCGTCGCTGCACCGGTTTGCGATGCTTCGGCGACCGACCGAACGGTGCGATAACGGTGAGCAGTGTAGTACTCCGTGACGATTCCAACGAGCATCCCCGAAACCAGTCCGACGAAGACCGACCAATACACGCCGGCATTCGTGTACAGTCGCGTGCTGCCTTCGAGCGTGAACGTCGTCGGTAGCAGCGACATTGTCACCGGATAGAGCACGATTGCCATCACGATCGTTGCAACGATGAGCACGGTTTTGAGAGCGCCCTCGATTTTGTCTTCGGACTTGGGACGAGCGAAAAAGAGCGCCACGAAGCTGCCGAGTATTCCGAGTGCGTTGATTAGAATCGGATAGAGCAGCGCGCCGTCTTTCATGTGCTCCGGCACCATGTGGAACGCCGATGCACCGATGACCAGCGCCGCACAGGTGGATTCGGTCACCGACCCGAACAGGTCCGCACCCATGCCGGCGATATCACCGACGTTGTCGCCGACGTTATCGGCGATGACTGCGGGGTTGCGCGGATCGTCCTCGGGTATGCCTGCTTCGACCTTGCCGACCAGATCAGCGCCGACGTCAGCAGCTTTCGTGTAAATACCACCGCCGACCCGACCGAACAGCGCGACCGACGAGCCGCCGAGTGCAAAGCCGGAGAGAATCTCCATGAGTAAGTGGCGCTCGATATTCGGGAGCAGAGCGTCGAGTCCCAGGTACACAAGGACCAAACCGACGATTGCGATACCGGTCAAACCGAACCCCATCACTGCGCCGGACCGAAACGCGATGCTGAACGCGCGATCGAGAGAAACGCGTGCAGCAGCGGCTGTCCGACCATTGCCGATCGTCGCGATGCGCATGCCAATGAAACCAGCGAGCATCGAACACGCAGCGCCCGTGATGAAGCTGAGCATCGTGTAGAGTCCGTTGTCCACAGCCATCCAGATGAGAAAACCGAAGATGAGCATGAACAACGCCAGCGTGCGATACTCGCGCGCGATGAACGCCATGGCTCCTTCGGCGATAGCGCCGGTCACTTCCTCGATCCGCTTTGCTTCGTCGGGAGATGCTGCCCCTTCACCTAACGGAATCGCTCGGACAGAGCGGGCGAAAAACAGTGCAACGAGCAAACCAAAAACACCACAAACAATGATTGCGGCTACGACCATACGATGACAGAAAATGGTTCGACATGAAGCGATGTGGATACGCATGCACGACCCCTCACGAAAGAGAGAGCCACCGTTTGCCGGTGGCGTCGTGCGGTGCGCAATATACAACGCGCTGATGCAGCCTGGCTTGCAGGGGTGGCGGTCGAACTCGTATTTTTGCGTCGCAATTGATGCGCGGTCTTAGCTCAGTTGGTTAGAGCGTCACGTTGACATCGTGAAGGCCAGTGGTTCGAGTCCACTAGACCGCACAAGCACAAAGCCCCGCTGGACCACAGCACAGCGGGGCTTTGTCGTTTTTTTGCTGACAGTCGGAGCATCAGGATGCTGGTTGTGTCGCTGTTGCGTTCTGTGCCATCTGCTCGAGTTCGGCGAGCGTGACCGACTTGGGACGAACGATCGGCGATCCGACCATGCGGTGAAAGAGAATTTGCGCGCAAATGCCGAGCGCCCGCGAGACACCGAACATGACGGTGTAGAACGTGAACTCGGTCATCCCGAAGTCGTAGAGCAGCGATCCGCTGATGGCATCCACGTTCGGGTACGGGTTTTTCGCCTTGCCGTGCTCGCGGAGAACGTCGGGGACGACCTGGTAGAGCCGCTTTGCGATCGCAATGCAATCGTCGTCGAGACCGTAGTGTTCGGCGAACTTGTAGAAGGCGGTAAAGCGTGGATCGGTCACGCGCAGCACCGCGTGTCCATAGCCGGGGATGACTTGCCCATTGCGGAGACGCTCCCAACAGAACTCGCGAAGTTGATCGTTGCTGGGAATGCCGTTGAATCGCTGGCGGATGTCGAGGATGAATGCCAGGCATTCTTGGTTCGCCAGTCCGTGCAGCGGACCTGCCAGACCGTCGAGTGCAGCACTGATCGCGTAGAACGGATCGGACAGCGCCGACGCGACCGTGATACCGGTGAATGCGCTGACGTTGCCGCCTTCGTGATCGGAGTGGAGCACCAAGTACAGCCGAACAAGATCAGCCCAGCGGGGATCGTCGCTGACGCCGAGCATCCGCGCGAAGTTCGCGCTCCAATCGAGCGACGGATCGGGTTCGATGAGAACGCCGTCGCGGAACTTGAGCCGATATATCGCCGCTGCGATGCTGGTGATACTCGACAGCAGTGCGATGCAATCTTCGAGCGTGTATTCCCACAACTGATCTTTCGATGCGCCGGATTCGTAAGCGCGACGGAACGCCGAACGATGTTCCATTGCCAGCAGTGCCGCCGAGAGCATCGCCATCGGGTGTGCCGTCGGTTGCATCGCCCGAAGCACCGCCAGGACTTCATCTGGTAGCACGGCATGTTCGGTCAACAGTCGCGACAATGCGGTGCGCTCTTCGTCGGTGGGACGTTCGCCCGTCGCCAGCAGGAAGAAGATTTCCTCCGGTGTAGCGTCGCTCAGATCCAGAATCGGGATGCCACGAATCCGCAGTCCTTCCGATGGCGAGACCGACGAGGTGTCGCAGAGCACAGCCGGCACGCTGCGCATTCCACCGATGATTTGCTCGACGGTGACACTGGCGACCGCGACGTCGCTGTATCGTTCGAGAAGTTGTGCACGCTTTGCGCGGAAAATTGGTAGTACCTGTGAAAGTTTCGTCTTGAGTACGTCCATACCGCAAGCTGTAACAATAGTGACACGTGACCACGAAGTGGGTAGCGCTGCTGTAGGTATCGTGTGCGTCTGCTCGATCGAAACGGTGCACACGGAATGATGCGACAGGCAGGCTTGTGCAAAACTACAGCATTTTTGCCAATTGCCGCGTTTGTAATCGTCGTTTTTTCAACACGCAATGTCCACGTTCCTCAAACGGAGCATTCTGGTAGCGGTGGGTCTGGTTGTCGTTGCGGCGATCGGTGTCGCAATTTTGCTGCGCCAACCGCTGCGCGTTTCTCGTCCTGACGTGCTGTTCGTCCCCGAAGGCGCGACCGTCGAACAGGTCATCGGTCAATTGGAGAGCCGATCGGCAATCGTTGCGCCGTGGCTGTGGCGGGCGCTGGCGCACGTCGCTGCCCGATTCGTCCCGCTCGGTGCCAAAATGGGATCGTATCGCCTCGACGATCGGACGACGCACGCAGAGGTGTTCGAGAATATCCTGCGCGGGCGGAATCGGCTCGTCCGGCGACTGACGATTTACGAGGGCGAGACCGTCACGCATCTGGCTGGTTCGATCGCTCGTGTGCTGGACTGCGACTCGGCGCGCGTACTCCGTTTGTTGACCAGCGACAGTCTGGTCGCGGCGTGGAATCTCGGCAGCGATGCTCGCTCGTTGGAAGGTTTCTTGCTACCGGCGACCTACGACCTGTTCGAGCGAGAACCGCTCGAACACGCGCTCCGGCGGATCGTCCACGTGTTCGAACAGGTGTGGCAGCAACGCTTCGCCGATGCTGCGTCACGGACACGGCTGTCGCGGTACGAAATACTCACACTCGCCAGCATCGTCGAAGGCGAAGTCATCAATCCGATCGAGTACCGACGCATTGCGGGCGTGTATTGGAATCGTCTCCGGCGCGGGATGAAGCTGGAAGCCGATCCGACGGTTCAGTACGCACTGGGTTTCCCGCCGCGACGATTGACGTACCGCGACTATCGCATCGAGCATCCCTACAACACGTATCGCATCGTCGGACTTCCGCCCGGTCCGGTCAAAGCGCCGAGCGCCAAAGCGATCGAAGCTGTACTCGATCCGGAGCACCACGACTACGTGTTCTTTTGCGGTACCGGGGATAGCACCGGCACGCATCGCTTTGCCGCGACGTATCGGGAGCACTTGGAAAACGTTCGTCGTTACTATGCGACGCTTCGCCAGCAGGGAAGATTGTCCGATCTAACGCGCCGATAGGTCGCGCGCGACCGAGCGTTGCTGGTATCCGTTGACGGCGTACAGCTTCAGCCCGGTCGTGCCGGAGACAGTGACGCGAAACTGCTGGAGCCGGACGTTTGCTTTCGGGTCGTAGGAATAGTCGCCGTAGAGTTCTTGGACGGTACCTTTGCCGGGAGGATCGAGCTCCAGCCGAACGCGCGACCGTTGATCGGAATCCAATCCGTAAGCGCGGCACACCACGAGGAATTGACGATCGCTTTCCCGGCGGACGCTCGTGATTTCCGGCGGGGGAAACATCTCGCAGGGTATCGGAATTACTTGACCGATACGGTCACGCCCGACGTAGCGCTCGAAGTAAAATGTCCGTCCAGTATCCCGGAGTGTTGGGGTAAACACGAACGGTTCGCCGCTACTGCTGACTCTTGTAAGATTGTCGTCATCGCGCAGCAACGCTCGTGTCTCGATACCGCTCAGATTCGAAAGATTCGGGTCGAAGCGGTACTCGATTCCCGGATATAGCAAAGCAGGTATCACCGGTTGTTGCACCGAATGGGTAACGACACTGAAAACCGCTTCGGCTTCGGCGCCGTCCCGACGGACGAGCGTGATGCGGACATTCGTCGTGCCGGCTTGTGTGCTTGTGCTGCGCACGACGATCGCGTTTCCTTCGATCGTAACCAGCGCCGCACTGAGTCCGCTCAAACGAGGTGGCTGGGCAAGATCACGATCGGGAGCTGCACCGTAAATGGCGATGCGATTTTCCCACTGTACGAACGGAACGGTGCGGATGGTGGTGAATTCCGGAACGAGTGAAAATGCTGCTGCCGGTGTCGTTTCTTGTGCACGCTGTGCGAAGAGCGATCGCAGCTGTACTGCGAGCGCACTGTCGAGCGGCGGCTGATCGGTCGAAGGTGGTTGTGTCGTTGGAAAGTCGGGCAGGTAACCTACCAAGAACGTCGTTTCGCTCTGGAGTGGAAAGTCGTCGCTGTCGAGCAATGTTTCGAGTTGCGCTCGTTGATCTCGTTCGAGCGTGGGAGGTAACTGCGGTTTCGCATGTGCTTCGATTCGGACACGATACAAAAATGGTTGACGCTCAGCCCGAATCAAACGCCAACGAATCCGCAGCGCTTGTCCATATTGCTCCGTCTCGATCGCTATGGCGCCAGCATTGGCTGTTCCTGCGATGGGAAGCGATAGAGTCGTCCCACTCGATTGGTCCTCGGCGACAATCCGATAGTGTATGCTGTCGATCAATCCTGTCGGCACGATAGTGTTGATGCTGTCGAATTGAACGATTCGCACACTATCGTGCTCGACGATCGCGCGGCACAAGAGAGTTTGTTTTTCTGCCAGCAACCTGAAAGTCGAGCCGACCAAGCTTCGCAATGCAGTTGTTGCCAGCTCGGTCTCTCGCTTGGGCGAATCCGACAGCAGCAGCATCAATGCAGCCAGGTACAGCACGAAATAGATTTCGATACCGCGTCGGCGTTTCATCGTTGTGCTGATGAGGTGCGGTCGTGCACACGAGCTGCCAAAAGCCGTTCCACCTCGGCGCGGACTGCAGATTCGATCGCCTCGTGTTCGATACGCCGTGCAGCGATCGCCAAGCTCTCGATACTCGTTCGCAGCTCAGCCAATGCTCGGTTGACAGCCTCCAGTTGCACGATCGTTTCGGGTGCGGGGGATGTCGCTGTCGCAGCAGCACGTGCAGCCGATTCTGCGGCGTCGGCAAGTCGCTTTGCTTCACCGATCAACCGTTCCATCGCAGAGGCTGCTTTTTCCAGCGCCATCGTACTGGCTGCATGCTCGCGACCAATCTCGCCGATTTCACGCACGATGTCATTGAGCTGTGCAACAACTGGGTCGCGGATGTCCTCTGCAGGGCTGACGAACATCACGGTGAACAGAAGCAACAGCAAGAGCGCTTCCAATCCGATGCTGAGCATGACGATGGTGTCGCTGATGCCGCCTGAAAATCGGCGCAATCCCACGACGACGAGCAAAATCGCTGCACCGGCATACACGAACGAAACAACCGTCGAGTAATAGTAACGGCTGACGATTTCCTCCAGCCACAGTCGCGTACCGGCAACAATACCCAGCTTGTGGCGAAACGTAATGTTGTCGTGCCCCCAATTCCGGAGCGATCGCTCGCCGACAGCGATGCGCCAGAGAATACGCAACGTCTCCAGCGCACCGAGTTGACGCTGCTGTCGCAAGGTTGTGTAGAGTGATCGGTAGATGTTTCGACCTTCCGGAGATGCGAGCGAGTCGAGTTCGGGCATTGGACTGCTCAGGTTGGTGTTCGAAGCAAGACGATCATGGCGACGACGACAAATACAAGATTTGCGCTCCATCCGACGACGATTGCCGGAAGCGCGGACTCAGTGCCGATCGCCTGAAAGATTTTCGTCAAGACCAGGTAGAGAAACGTCAGTGTCATCGCTGCTGCGATGTTGGCAGCCAAGCCACTGCGCTTTTTGACCGATGCGAAAGGCACAGCAATGAGGGTGACGATAACATTTGCGAACGGGAATGCATAATCGCCAGCCGCAGTGATGTCGAGTTGGCGGGTGTCTCGACCGCCGCGGCGCAAAAACTCGATGTAGTCGGCACGCTCGGTGTAGGTCATTTCATCGAGCGATCGCTGCAAGCGCGCTATCCTGAGGTGATCGAATGCCAATTGAAGCGGCATCTCGTGGACGAAACTCGATCGGACGGTTCCTCCATCTATCGTGCGAACGAAGCACTCTTCTCCTATCCAGCGTCGCTCGGTCGAATCCCAGTGGAACCGGCGTGCATCTATTCGACGTACCGTGTGGGGAAAAAGCTGGTCGCTGTATTCTTCGATGCCGATGTCGTTCCCTTGCCGCGTATGCAGATCATAAAAGCCAATCGAGACGATTCTGTTCGGTGTATCTCGCAAATACACACCGTAGAGCTGATCCTGGATGCCACCGATGTTTCGCCCCAGATATTGTCGCTCGATGGCGAATTTTTTGCTCAGAATTCGAGGAACGATCCAACCATTGAAGTAGAGGTGCCCGGCAGCAATTGCGATGCTCAATACCACAAGAGGCGCCATCAGACGGTACAGGCTCATCCCGGCGCTTTTCATTGCGGTCGTTTCATAATTATCGGTCAGCTTCCCGACCACAAACAGCATCGCCACCAGTACGGTGACCGGTAACAGCAACTTGACGATTTCGGGAAGAAAGTACACGTAATAGCGCACGACCGTCTCGATTCCTGCATGTTGATCGAGGAAACGATCGAGACTTTCGATCAAGTTGACGATGACGAACACAAGCGACAGCGCCAACAAGGCGAACAGCATGCTTGCGACGACCGCATTGGTGATGTAGCGATCGAGTATCCGCACCACTGCCATACCCGTGAGGATTCCGCTGTAAAATTACGCACCGTCGTATTTTTGCACGCTCGAATCCGCACTCGATCGTATGTTCCACCATATTTTGGACACGCCCGATCGTAGCGTGTGCGGTGCTGCATCGGCGTGTCGAAGGAGTTGTGCATGACGGAAACAACCGACATATCCCTGTCCAACCAGCAGGTCACGCCATCGGGCCAGACCGAATCGACTACTGCGAGCACCGAACGTGCCGATATCGAAACCAAAGCTCGCCGACACGGCAAAAAGTCGGTGGTTGCTGCACTCCTCGAAGGGGATCTGCCGCTGCCGGCTATAGACGACGCGCAGTTCGGTCAATTGATCGAGCGAAACACCCGCCAAATCAAGGAAGACGAGATGGTCCACGGCGTGATCACCTCGATCACAAAAGACGAAATATGGGTGGACGTTGGATTCAAGTCGCTCGGCGTCATTCCGCGAGCCGAGTTCAGCGAAGCTGCCGAAACACTCAAAGTGGGGGATGAAATCGACGTCTTCGTCGATCGCCTCGAAGACAGTCAAGGGCGGCTCGTCCTTTCCCGCCGACGTGCGGACTTCATGAAAACCTGGCAACAGATCGTCGAGCTGTACGAAAAGCAAGAAATCGTCAACGTCCGGATTCTTCGTCGCATCAAGGGTGGTTTCGTCGTCGATCTGCTCGGCATCGAAGCGTTCTTGCCAGGTTCTCAGGTGGATATGCGTCCTGTGCGCGATTTCGATGCGTGGATTGGAAAGACACTCGACGTTCGAGTCGTCAAAGTCAACAATCCCAGCGAAAATGTTGTCGTCAGCCACAAGGTGCTGCTCGAAGAGCAGATCCAGGAGCAACGTCAACGTATCCTCGATACCCTCGAACGCGGGCTGGTGTTGGAAGGTCACGTCAAAGCGATCGCCGACTTCGGGGTCTTCATCGATCTGGGAGGAGTCGATGGCTTGGTGCACATCACGGACTTGTCGTGGGGACGGGTCAATCATCCGTCGGAGGTCGTCAGTCTCGACGAGAAAGTCAAAGTGGTCGTGCTCGACTTCGATGACGCTAAAAAGCGCATCTCGCTCGGTATGAAGCAACTGACACCGCATCCCTGGGAACAAATCGGCGACAAGTACCAGCCGGGCACGAAAGTCACAGGGCGTGTTGTCAGCATTACCGACTACGGAGCATTCATCGAGATCGAAAAAGGTATCGAGGGGCTTATCCACATTAGCGAAATGTCGTGGACGCAACACATCAAGCATCCCTCGCAATTGGTCTCGCTCGGACAGGTCATCGAAGCCGTCGTGCTGAGCATCGACAAAGAAAACCGGAAGCTCGCGCTCGGCATCAAGCAACTGCAGCCCGATCCGTGGAACGATATCGTCAAAAAATATCCGGTCGGTTCGGTCCACAAAGGCATCGTTCGCAACATTATCAATTACGGCGTCTTCGTCGAACTCGAACCCGGTATCGAGGGTTTGGTTCACATCAGTGATTTGTCGTGGACGAAAAAAGTGCGCCATCCGGGCGAATTGGTCAAGCGAGGCGATCCGCTCGATGTCGTTGTGCTTGCACTCGATGCCGAGCAGCGCCGCATTTCGCTCGGACACAAGCAAGTAACCGAAAACCCGTGGGAAATCTACGCTGACCGATTCTCGCCGGGTACGCTGACCGAAGGCAAGATTCTGCGAATCGCCGACAAAGGCGTTGTCGTCGAGCTGCCAGAAGGCGTCGAGGGTTTCGTTCCAGCGTCGTATTTGTCGTTTGCGCCGGTCAAAAACATTTCGGACTATTTCGCCATCGGGGATGTGCTTCCGCTCAAGATCGTCGAGTTCCACGACGAGGACAAACGCATTGTGCTGTCGGCGGTCGATGCGCTCCGCGAGAAAGGCGAAGATGCAATTCGAGCGTACAACGAAGCTCATCCGGTGCCGGGTGCCGACCAATACAGCCTCTCAGCAGCCGATGCACTCAGCAGCCTGCCGCCACAAGCAGCGGCGCCAGTTGCTCCGCTCCCGATGGTCGAATCGGTACTCCCAACCGTCGAAGCATCTGTCCCAGCAGTAGTTGCAAGTGACCAAGCCGCTGAGCCGATGAATCTTGCCACTGAATCGTCCGGTGAGTCTGGTGCTGAAACGTTGCCCACAGAAGAAGCGTCACTCTCATCGCCAGAATCGAGCCAACCATCGGCAGACGATTCTGTGCCCCCGACTGATGAGAACGTTTCGTAGACGTCTTCGGATCGGAATGCTTTCGATGCCCGCCGCTAATTTCGCGGCGGGCATCTTTTTCGCGAACCGATGAATCTTTACCGTATTGCGCTTGTTTCGATCGGCAACGAAGTACTCAGCGGTGACACGCTCAACACAAACGCTGCCTGGATCGGTCGCCGCTGCGCTGCGATCGGAGCACTCGTCGCCGAGCAACGTACCGTGCCAGACGAGCGCGCAGCGATTATCGAAGCCGTTTCCGCCCTCCGCACGCGAGCCGATTTGGTCGTGACTACCGGCGGACTAGGTCCGACGCACGACGATGTTACCGTCGCTGCACTCTGTGAGCTGTTTGGCGATAAGCTCGTCGTACACGAACCGACACTCGAATATCTGGAACGCTACGCCGCCTTGCGAGGGAGAGAAGCGACCGAACGTGTTCGTTCGCAGGCATTGGTCCCCTCCAGCGCGATCGTGCTTCCGAACACAGTCGGTACTGCGCCTGGTTTGCTCTTCCGGCGCAGCGACGGTGGCGATGTTCTCGTTTTGCCCGGTGTCCCTGCTGAAATGCGAGCCATCATGGAAGAACATGGCTTGGGGTGGATCGCACGGCGCATAGAAGAGGGTGGTTATGATGTCTTCGCCGAGCGAGTTTTGGTGACCAGTGGCATTCCAGAGTCCGATTTGGCTGATCGTCTCGAATCATTGCGGACGACTCTGCCGCCGTCGGTCGAGCTTGCGTTTTTACCGGCGGGAGGGGTCGTTCGGTTGCGTCTGCGCGCAAGCGGTCGTCCTGACGAGGTCAAAGAAACCCTGGAGAAAGTGTCCGAAGCATTCGTTTCGAAGCTTGGCGAGGCGGTCATCAGCACATCGAACGAACGTCTTGTCGAGGTGCTCCATCGGTTGTGTGTCACCAATGGCAAGACGCTCGCTGTAGCCGAATCCTGTACCGGTGGGATGCTCGGTGCCGAGATTACGTCGGTCCCTGGCAGTTCTGCATATTTCGTCGGTGGCTTGATCTGCTATGCTGACGCTGTCAAAGTTCACTTCGGCGGGGTACGTCCCGAAACGCTCGCCATATACGGTGCGGTCAGCCAACAGACAGTCGAAGTGCTTGCGAGCTACGTCCGAACAGCGTACAGCACCGATTTGTCGATCGCGATATCGGGAATCGCTGGACCAGGTGGCGGTACTGCTGAAAAGCCTGTCGGGACGGTTTGGATAGCCGTTGCTGATGCTGATGGTGTTCATGCGCGGCACTATCAGTTCGGCACCGATCGGCAAACCAATCGGCGCAGAGCATGTGATGCGGCGATTCTGATGGCGATCGAGCGACTACGGTCAACCTGACGATGGACAGCTACCGCTACATTGTCACGTGTCCGAAAGGTTTGCTGCCATACGCACAAGCCGAAATCGAGTCACTCGGCTATCAGCCCATCGGGCGCGGTCCAGCGGCGATCGAGATCGTCGGCGACAGCAGAACAATGTACCGATTGAATCTTTGGTTGCGCTGTGCCCATCGTGTTCTGCTCAAACTATGGGAAGGTACTGCTGCGACTGCTGCTGATCTGTATCATTGGGCGGTGCGTCTGCCATGGGAGGAGCACATCCTCCCGACGTCGGTATTGACGGTCTCGGCATCGGTTCGCAATGTCACGATTCGCAATTCGCTCTACGCCTGTCAAAAGCTCAAGGATGCCATCGCCGATCGGCTTCGCAATCGGCTCGGCAAACGACCCGATAGCAATGGGCGCACACGCCAGGCGGTAGTGTTTCTCTATTGGCGCGAAAACGACGTTGCTGTGTATTTCGATACGTCGGGTGTTCCGCTGTCCAAGCGTGGATATCGTCGGATGACGGCTGCTGCCCCGCTGAGCGAAGCACTCGCTGCGGCGGTTCTTGCTGCGAGCGGCTGGACAGGGGACGTCCCGTTGATCAATCCGATGTCCGGCAGTGGGACCATCGCCATCGAGGCAGCGATGATCGCACGGCGCATCCCACCGGCATGGCTGCGCACATCGTTTTCCTTCCAGCATTGGCGCGGCTATCGTCCCGACCTCTGGCACGACGAGATCGGGCGGGCAGAGCAGGGGATAGTCGAACGGCAGTTGACCGTGATCGCTTGCGACACGTCACCGGAAGCATACCGAGCAGCGCGCGTGAACGCACATGCCGCCGGTGTCGGCGGAAACATCCGCTTTCTCCATTGTGATTATCGGGAGATGCCTCTTCCGCCCCCGCCGGCAACGATTATCGTCAACCCACCTTACGGCATACGAATCGGCGAACAACACGAAGTCGCAGTACTGTACAAGCAACTCGGCGACTGGCTCAAACGCGAGTGCAGCGGTATGCGCTGCTTTGTGCTGACGACTCCATCGTGTGCAAAACATGTCGGCTTGCATGCCGAACGCCGATCGCCGTTTTTCAATGCCGATATCGAGTGTCGCTTGATCGAGTACGAACTCTACCGAGGCAGTCGCCGCACTTCTCCCGATGTCGGCACATGAGCTGGATCGAATGGACTGCTACAGCGCTTGGCATTGCATACGTTGTGCTCATGATTCGCCGCAACATATGGTGTTGGGTCGCCGGGAATATCGGTGTGGCGCTTCAAGCGATCTCGTTTTACGCGGTGCGCCTCTACGCCGATACACTGTTGCAGGTGATTTATTTTGCGATGGGGTGCTATGGGTTCTGGATATGGAAGACACGCCCTGCCGATCGACAATACGAAGCAGTCACCGCAATCACACGCGTGCGGACATGGCTGTGGCTGTCGCTTGCGTGGATCGCTGGCAGTGTTCTCTGGGCGTCGGTATTGATTGCCTGGACTGATGCAGCTCTGCCGGAAGCCGATGCCGCACTTGCTACGGCAAGTTTGGTTGCGACCTGGATGCAGGCGCACCGCTACGTCGAAAATTGGTTGCTCTGGATCGTCATTGATGCTGCCTATGCCGCGGTGTATTGGACGCGCGGACTGTACCTCTACGTGTTCCTCTATGGTGTATTCGCTGGCATGGCGTGGACTGGTTGGCGGCAATGGAGGAGTTTGCTCAAGGAGCAACGTGCACTGGCTGGTAGATCGTGATTCGTGTACACGAGCGCGTGAGCGTGCTCGTCGGTGATACTGCTGTAAGTTTGCGATGGTTTTTCGACCGACTCGAATGAATCGTCCGCTCATTATTGCCATTGACGGACCGGCTGGTTCGGGCAAAACGACAACGGCTCGTCTGCTCGCCCAACGACTGGGCTACACGTACATTGACACTGGCGCGATGTATCGAGCACTGACACTGGCAGCGCTCGACTACGGTGTTCCGATCACCGACGATGCACTCGCCGCACTGCTCGAACGCATCTCGATCGAGCTGCGCCATACACCGGCTGGACAGCGGACCTATCTCGATGGTCGCGATGTGACCGAGCGGATTCGGTCTGCCGATGTGACGGCGCTTGTCAGCCAAGTTAGCTCGTTCCCATCGGTTCGGCGCTCTATGATTCGTCTCCAACGAGAGCTGGGACGTAACGGCGGCGTCGTCATGGATGGACGCGACATCGGTACCGCCGTCTTCCCCGATGCCGACGTGAAAATCTTCATGACCGCAGATTTGAAAACGCGCGCCGTGCGTCGGCTCGAAGAGCTGCGTGCCGCTGATCCAACGCTGACGGTTGATGATGTCGTCGAACAGCTCGATCAGCGCGATGCATTCGATTCATCGCGTCAATACAATCCGTTGCGTCGTGCCGATGACGCGATAGTCGTGGACACGACGAACCTTACTGTCGAAGAACAAGTCGAGCGAATACTCGGCATCATCCGAGATCGCACCGGTACACTATCGAACGATCCGAGCTATGAACGTCACTATTGATCCACGTGCAGGATTTTGCTGGGGCGTCGTCCGAACGGTTCAGATTGCCGAAGAAACGCTCCGCAGCAACGAAGGTGCAGTTTACGTCCTCGGTGACATTATCCACAATCCCCGCGAGATCGAGCGACTTCGAGCGCAGGGTCTTGTAACCATCGCACGCGAGGATATCCCGTCGCTGCCGCCGGGATCGAAAGTGCTCATCCGTGCGCATGGCGAACCGCCTGAAACCTATCGCATCGCACGTCAACACGGAGTCGAAATCATTGACGCAACCTGCCCGGTTGTGACCAAGCTCCAAGAGCGGGTGCGAAAGTTCTACGACCTCGGTTACCAAATCGTTGTTTTCGGTAAGCCCAATCACGCTGAAGTCGTCGGTGTCCGTGGCGTCTGCAACGACGAATGTATCGTCGTCCAAAGCGTCGGAGAAGCGCTCGATCGTGTGGACCTCCGTCGCAAGACAGTGTTGTTTTCACAGACGACGATGGATCGCCCGACCTTTCTCCAGTTGCGCGATGCTCTCACCGAGCGCATCGCTGAGTTGGTCGTCGAGGAAATGGGAACGATCGCGACCGAATTCCATGCGAAAGACACCATTTGCGGTCAGGTCGCTGGGCGAGAAAACGATCTGCGTCGGTTCGCGCGCGAAAACGATGTCATAATTTTTGTCGCGGGTCGCCGATCGTCCAATGGCAAAGTGCTCTTCGATGTTGTCCGCTCGGAAAACGAGCGTTCGTATTTCATCGAAGACACGAGCGAACTTCGTCCCGAATGGTTCGACGGGGCTGAGCGTATCGGTATCACCGGTGCAACGAGTACACCGCAATGGTACATGAACCAGGTAAAGGACGAGATCGTGCGACGGTTCGCTACTGCTTCAGCGACGCAATAGCTGTCTCAGCAGCACGGACGCCATGGGCGACGGCACTTTCAAAAGCAGGGGCACTATCGTTGTCGGTATTGGCGAAAATGATATTTCCCAGTCGTTGTCGTGCTCGTTGAGCGGGTCCGTTGTGCGAACCCGGTGACGGCACAACGAGTGCATGTCCCCATCCGAATACGTGTACTTCCTCGATTGCCGATGCTGCGACTGTCGGTACAGTCTCCGTCACTCGCGCAGCGATTGTCCGAGCCAGCGAAGCCAGAATGTCGTCGCTCTGCATGATCGTGCGTTCGCGTGCCGATCGAGGCGCGTACACACTGGCAACTGTGGAGCTGTTGGATATACCGGAAGTCGCCGTTGCATTGATGATATCGGTGAACAAAGGTCCGCCATCGGGAACCCACAGATCGAATGCCGGTGGAAGAATGTTCTCGCGGGCACCCAAGTGGACCGTCAAAAACGGAGAGTATCGCAGCGAATGCATCGCGGCACGCTGAGCTTGGGGTAGGTCGGGTATGATTGCCGGCAGCATGAATTTCTGCACGGCAACGATCGCAGCGCGACACCGGTACCTATGAAGCGTGCCCTGGCGGTCGAGTGCCCAGACCGTTGGAGCTGTATCGCCCTCGATACGGATGCACGTTCGGTCGGTATGGACGCAGCCACCGAGTTTGTTCACTATTGCAGTTGACAGTCCACCGATACCACCTGGAAAGGTATATCGCGGTCCGGTGATCTCGCTTGCATAGAAGTTGAGCAGGGCGTAAGCATTGACGCGGTCGAGAGAGTCGCCCATCGAAGAGCGAGCATACAGATCGAGCAGCGACCGCAGAAATGGCGAGCGATACGTTGCGATGAATTTCGCCGCCGTCGTTGAATCGAACGATGCGAGGTCTCCTGTCAGTTCATCCGGGAGTGGGTATGGCGGAATCGTGTCGCGTTCACGCCGAGCGAGCAGATCGTCGCGGAAGCGACGGAGAGCGACTTTTTCTGCTGGTGGGATCGGTAGCGAGGCGATAGTTGCGTCGTCCCACATGTTGTTGAAGACCTGTCCTTTGACGATCACGGCATCGTGTGGTGTCGAAATCGGCTCGATTCCTGCAAAGGCGCAGAGTTCCTCGATGGTAGCGTTGCGTTCGACGAAATAGATCGCTGCCAGAGGGTAATACGTATCGCCCCACCGTCCGCGTCGAGCTGCTCCACCACCGATAGGCTCATTTTCGACAATAGCGATGCTCAAACCGGCTTTCGTCAATGCAACCGCTGCTGCCAAACCCGCTGGACCCGCTCCGACGATCACAACGTCAGCGGTGTGGTTTTTTGCGTCCTTCCAGTCGAGTCCATCGCGGCTGTTGTCGCGGATATAGCGGTGTGCGGTGTCGTAGAACTGATGCTCGACACGCTCGCGACCATCGCTGCCGACACGTTCGAGCTTCGGCGGCGTGCGATTGTTGCAGCTATCGAGCGGTGTGCTCACATAGAGCGCACCCGATCCGAGCAGAAGTATCCGTAAGACGTCTCGCCGCGTCGGCATTACGGAAGGTGCTGGTGTTCTGAATTCATTGTTCCAGTTGCCGATGCTATTGGGAGTGCTACTTTACGCGGATAGTAAAGTAAGTGCCGCCGTAATAGAACCTGCCTTTCGGACGCAACCTTCGTGGGGGTGGATTGTACGGGTCGGTCGAGGTAATCTGAAGGGGTTCCAGACGAGACGGTGAAATACCGCGTCTGCGGAAGTACGCAATGATCGAATCAGCGCGTTGCCCGGAAAGGGTCGCCATCTTGTCAGCGGTGTCGGGCTTGTCGGGATAGCATTCGATCGCAAAGCCAATGTCAGGGTTGAGCTGCAGCAGTTGGACGTATTGGGACAATCGTTCGTCGATGCCGACACGAAATCGAGCGCTTTGGTGCTCGAACAGCGGGACACTGACCAGGAGACGTCGCCCTGAGACTTTAGGCATCAACACAAAATCGCGAGACAACTCTATCGGTCGGCTGACATCAGGTGTCGAGATCGCCTCGCGCCACCGCATATATCCATCGGTTTGGAACTCGACATCGTACTGCTCCCTTGGTTTGAGAATGCATTGGTACTTGCCCTGCTCGGCAGCATTCGAGCGCGTCTCGTTGACCTTGTTACCGCGTCGATCGAAAAATGTCAACTTTGCTGTCAATGGTTTGCGTGTTTGTGCATCCAAAACGACACCGTTGAGCAAAACGGTCGGTTCGGTCTTAGCCCAGATGAGGTTCGTCAATAGCAAGCAAACAAGTATCGGTCCAATAGCTCTGCTCATTTTTTCCTCTTCGAGGATTTTTTCGATTTCGTTTTCGGTGTCTTCGCTGGCGATTTCTGCGTTGGCGTGTCGTTGGAAGAAAACGATTGCCCTATGCTGAAATCTTGGGTGAGCTCGGTGTATTTTGTCGCAGGTGGTATGGTGTAGGTGAAAGTGTAGCGTTCCAGATTCTCCGTCGTAATCGTGACTGAGTACGAGTGACCGGGCGACAGCACGGTCTGGTACGTGCCATCGGCAGCACTCTTGGCGCGAATGGTTTTGCCCGTTTCGTCTCGGAAGAGCATCTCCACACGAGCTGGCTGATTTCCGTTGCGGACGGTCCCGCGCAGCAGAGCTGTCGGCTCGATTTGAAATGCATGGAGTGTTGCAGCAATCAAGAAAACCAGCGATAGTTTCATCGTCGTTTCCGTGGTTGTGATTGGTTGTGTTTTTTACCATTGCTCTGTTGTCCGTCGGTGTCCAAAGGATGGCGATTCCATACCCGAATGGATCCATCGCTACAGCCTGCGACGACTGTGTGACTGTCGCTGGTAACGTCGATGCTCCAAATCGGAGTGCCGACGTCAATGCTGTCACTGGCAGTACCTGTGAGGATATCCCAAAGCATGATTTTGCCGTCGTGTCCAGCGCTCAAAAGCGTCGTATTGTTGCCGGCGAACGTGATATCGCTGACGTAACCGTCGTGCGCTTCGATCGTGCGGAGTAATTGTCCGTCGGGGAGGCTCCAAATTTTGATGAACCCATCGCGGTCTGCGGATGCGAGGTAGCGACTGTCGAACGAAAACAACACAGCGGTACACGGCGCCGTATGCGGTTGACCTATCAGTGGAATGATTGGTTGCCCGCTCGACGGTGACCATACGATCACCTGCATATCCTCTCCGCATGAAGCAATGAGGCTGTCGTTGTAGCTATAGGCGACTCCCGTCACTGCGCCAGTGTGACCGCGCAGCGTTCTCCATTCTACGCCATTTTGCCGATCCCAGATTTTCACTGTTTGGTCGCTACTGCCGGTTGCGATGTACCGACCGGAGTCGCTCTGGCTGAAATACACGCACAATACCTCGCCCGTGTGTCCAGTCAATGTGTTCACCGGTTGGCATGTTGCAGCCGTCCATATACGCAACGTCTGGTCGCCGCTGACGCTGGCAACAAAGCTGTCGTCACCGGAGAAGGAAACGTTGTTGACTTCGCTCAGATGTCCGGATGCGGTGCACTTCGGCGTCAACGTCGGGTGCAACTGCCAAAGCTTGACCATGCCATCGACGCCGCAAGTGGCAATGAGCGAATCGGATCGGTCAATGAAAACACCCAGAACACCACCTGTGTGGGCATCCGGGATAATGATGGTGGGATTCGATTTGTGTTGCGCTGCGACGGTCAACGTCATCGTCACTGTAAGCGCCAATGCGAGAGTTGCGAAGCGACCGATCATGAGCGTGAACCTCCGAGAAATTCCTCGATGCGCTTGAGCGTTGCTAAAAGATGCTCTGCCTCTTCTCGACTGAGCACGACGGTATCGGCGCTCCCAGTGAGCTTGGCGTTGACTTTGGTGGCACGTCGCTTTTCAGCATATCGTTTTTCGATCGTCGTATCGTTGGCGATCGGTTCGAGCTCCTCCGAAATCCCGTTGGCGAGTAGTTGACGTACCTCGGCGATAGTTTTATGTTGCTCACGGAGCAGGACCTTCAACACCCGCAGCACCCGCAAATCGCGCTCGGTGTACACGCGCACGCCGGCACGATTCTTGTTCGGACGCAACAGCGGAAATTCGCGCTCCCAGTGGCGAAGAACGTGTTGCTGCTCGTCGAACAGCTCGCTGACTTCGCGAATCGTGTAGTACAGCTTCGGAATCGTCGGATGCTTCACGGTGGATACCCGAAAAACACTCGGCGCAAATATACACGTCTTTATACGCCGTCGCTCGCACACACACAAGCCGATATGGAACACTACGAGTTGCTTCTCCCGACCGATCGTTCGATCGTCACTCGCGTGGAAGGTTTTCTGCGCAGCATACCGGCAGTCGAAGAACTACCGCCACAGCGACGGTTCAACGTGATCGTCGCAACCATGGAAGCTGTGACGAATGCCGTCGTCCATGGCAATCGTTCCGATACGACCAAGCAGGTCGAAATTCGCGTCGAGGTCGCCGACGACGCAATCCGTGTGCGAGTGCGCGACTACGGCAGCGGCTTCGATGCGAGCGATCTTCCCGATCCGCGATTGAAGGAAAATCTGCTGCGTGAGGGAGGCAGAGGTGTCTTCCTGATGCGTTCGCTCGTCGATGATGTCTCTTTCGTTCCGAGCGATCCCGGTACCGAAGTCGTCTTGACGATCAATCGCTGACGCCATCACCAAAATGCGTTCTTCCAATGCCGAATGATCGGTCCGTCACTGCTTTCCTCGATCGCGATGACGTCGAAGCGATACTCGTTGGCGCTAATGTGCCGGTGAACGTAGAGAAAGCCTTCGGCAATACGGCGAATCGTGGCGCGTTTGCGTTCGGTCACCGATTCCTCGGGCGATCCGTACTGCGTCGAACGGCGATACTTGACCTCGACGAACACGAGAGTGTCGTTGTCGTAGGCAACCAGATCGATCTCGCCGTAGCGACCGAATCGGAAATTCTCCGCGACGATGCGATAGCCGTTCTCGACCAGGTAGCGTCGAGCGATCGTCTCGCCACGTCGTCCGCTACCGTGTGTGCTCATCACTCGAACCGCAATGATTCAGCGATCGGTGTTCGCATCGCGCGACGCGCAGGGGGAACCGATGCAAGCATGCCGGCAACGATACCGATCGCCGATACGGCAACGGCAGCTCCCCAATCGAGCGCGACGGGCAACTCCTGCATGATGTAGCGATCGGTATCGAGCATGATCCAGTGAAAGCGCTGCTGACCGAGACACAAACCGATTCCGATTGCCGCACCGAGCAGAGTTCCTCCCAGCGCAATCATCACGCCCTGCAACTGAAACACACGCCCGATCGAGCGCGGATGTGCGCCGAGTGTGCGGAGTACGGCAATGTCGCGTTGTTTGGACGAAACGGTCATCATCAGCATCGCGACGATGTTGAACACTGCGAGCAACACGATCAGCGACAGAAGCAGAAACGACGCGACACGCTCCCACTCCATCACTGCGTACATCTCGCGGTGAAGATCGTGCCAGCTTTCCACTCGGTAGCGCGCGTCGAGTTGGCGACGAAGTTGCTGGACAAGTTCGGCTCCTTGTCGGCGACTGCTGCAAAAAATGTCGAGCGCTGTCAGACTCATCGGCGACGTCGCAAAAAGCTCTGCAGCGGTGCTCTGGGTCGTTACCGCCAGCGTGTTGTCGTAGGTGCCATCGTTGCTGAGCAGAATGCCAATGACGCGCACGCGCAGCGATGCCGGTATGCCCAATCCCGATACCGCGAAATGAATGTACTCCGGCGAAACCAGCTCGATCGTGTCGCCGGGCAATGCACCGAGCCGTTCGGCAGCACCGGCACCGAGCACGACCTCGCCTTGTCGCCGAGGAACGTCGCCGACCAGAACGATGCCCCGCAAGCCGTCGAGACGCGGCAGGAGCGAATCTTCGTAGCCGCGAACGGAGAGCACATGCATGGCGCGCCCGTGCATCGCAATCGCCTTGCCGTCGAGCACACCGACGACGAGTGCATCGTGGGTTCGTCGGAGATGCTGCCGTAGCGAGTCGCCCGATGCGATGAATTTGCCCGCCTGCCCGGTGATCCGCACGTGCGGGTCGATGCGCAGCATGAGGTCTTCGAAGAGTTGTCGAAAACCGAGAAAAATCGAAGCGACGCAGATGACAGCCGCGACACCGATCGTGATGCCCAGCCATGCCAGAGCTGCGATCAATCCGCTGAATTGCACCGAGCGTCGGTTGCGGATGTACCGAAACGCGATTGCTGCTTCGACTCGCATCGTGCCGAGTGTGGTCTATTTTCGCGCGTCCAAACTACGACAGGCAGAACGGATGTTCTCGAAAGTTCTCATCGCCAATCGCGGCGAAATCGCGATCCGCATCGCGCGAACCTGCCGGCGGCTCGGTATTCGAACAGTCGCGGTGTACTCGAATGCGGATGTGCATTCGCCACATGTCCGCGCTTGCGACGAAGCCTATCCGATCGGCGGTACGACGCCGCGCGAAAGTTATCTGGTTATCGAAAAAATTCTCGACGTCGCTCGGCGCAGCGGTGCCGATGCGATTCATCCCGGCTACGGCTTTTTGTCGGAAAACGATGCATTTGCCGAAGCAGTGGAAAGCAGCGGTCTGGCGTTCATCGGTCCATCGCCCGATGCCATCCGCTTGCTCGGCGACAAGACTGCTGCGCGCGAGCTTGCGATCGAGCTGGGCGTTCCGGTCGCGCCCGGTTCCGATGGCGCGGTCGAATCGCTCGATCGAGCGCGCCAGGTCGCCGAACGCATCGGATATCCGCTGCTCATCAAAGCCGCTGCCGGCGGTGGCGGCAAAGGCATGCGACTGGTCGAACGCAGCGACGATTTGAGCGAACTTTTCGAATCGGCGCAGCGCGAGGCGCTCGCAGCGTTCGGCGATGGTCGTGTGTTCATCGAGCGCTACATCGTCCGACCGCGCCACATCGAAATCCAAGTGCTCGCCGACCGCCACGGAACGGTGATCTATTTTCCCGAGCGAGAGTGCTCCATTCAACGCCGGCATCAAAAGGTCATCGAAGAATCGCCCTCGCCGGCGGTGTCAGCCGATCTTCGCAAGCGCATCGGCGAAGCTGCCGCGACACTTGTGCAAGCTGCAGGCTACACGAACGCCGGAACCGTCGAGTTCTTGCTCGATGCCGATGGATCGTTCTACTTCATGGAAGTCAACACGCGGCTTCAAGTCGAGCATCCCGTCACCGAAATGATCACCGGCGTAGATTTCGTCGAGCAGCAACTGCGCATCGCCGCAGGCGAGCCACTTCAGCTCCGGCAAGCCGAGGTCATCGAACCGCGTGGACACGCCATCGAATGCCGCATCTGCGCCGAAGACGTCTTCAACGATTTTCTGCCCGATACCGGCACCGTTCGCCGGCTCATTCTGCCCGAGGGCGAGGGCATTCGCAACGACTGCGGCATCGAGGAAGGATCGGTCGTGTCGGTTTATTACGACCCGATGGTCGCCAAACTGATCGCGTGGGCACCGACGCGCCGAGAGTGCATCGAACGCATGCTCGATGCGCTCGATCGCTACGTCATTGCCGGTGTTCGGACGACGATTCCATTCTGTCACCACGTGCTCCGATCGGAGCCGTTCCAGAGCGGCGACTATTCGACGCGCTACGTCAGCGAGCACTGGCGCTACGAGGAGCCGGTCTTCGACGATCCGCAGCTTCTGGCAGCGCTTGCCGCACGCGCATACGACGACTATACTCGACGGCGCATGCCGCCGTGGATTACGAAAGCGTGAATCGGTGCGATTGCTCGCAGAACAGCCGCACCAGCTCGATGCTGGCGGCGACGTCGTCGCGATGGACCGATTCGACGACCGAGTGTGCGTAGCGACAGGGGATCGAAACGGTGCAAACAGGGATGCCGCTGCGTGCCAGTTGCATACCGCCGGCATCGGTGCCGCCGCGAGGGAGAATTTCCATCTGGTGTCGAATGCCGCTTTCTTCGGCGAGCGTTCGCAGAAATTCCACCAGCCGCGGATCGGAAATCGAGTAACTGTCCATGATCTTGATGGCAGTTCCCTCGCCGAGCCGCACGCACCAGTTCCGTTCTTCGATACCCGGAATATCAGCGGCGATCGTGATGTCGAGCGCGATGCCGATGTCCGGTTCCAAGCCGAACGCGGCGACTTTCGCACCACGGACACCGACTTCCTCTTGCACGGTGGCGACTGCAACGATCGTATCCTGGCTCGACGAAAACCGCTTGAATGCTTCGATCATGACGTACACCCCGACGCGGTCGTCGAGCGTCTTGCCGGTGTAGAAGTTGCCCATCTCGATCAAGTCGCGTTCGAGCGTGACCGGATCGCCGATGCGAACAAGCTCGGCGACCTTGTCACCGGGCAAGCCGACGTCGATGAACATGTCTTCGAGCGGGACAGCTTTGGTGCGTTCTTCCGGTGTGGTAAAGTGCGTCGGCTTGGTGCCGAACACTCCCGGAATCCGCTCACGTCCGTGAACCCAAACGCGCTGCGCATCGAGCACACGCGGATCGAATCCGCCGAGCGGCTGCACGTAGAGGAAGCCTTCCTTGGTGATATGCCGCACCAGGAACGAAATCTCGTCCATGTGTGCGGCGAGCATGATCGTCCGTGGCGATTGGATTTTTCCCTTGCGGACGAAAAAGACGTTGCCCATCGGATCGGTGCGAACCTCGTCGGCATACGGCGAGAGTTCTTCGATCACGAGTGTGCGGAACTGGTGCTCCCGTCCCGGAGGCGCGGGAGTGTTGCACAGACGACGCAAAAGTTCGAACGACATCGCGTAGGCAAAAGTGGTGAAACCGTGACGGGTGCAATGGACGGATGGCATATCCGTACAATTGCGTATTGCGACGGGCACTGGTTGCACGCGAGTTTTGCATGCGGTGGTGTCCGGTCGCAACGATCGGTCCATCAACTCTGGAGCATTTCAACGATGGCACATCCTGTTCCGAAACCGTCCGATCCCGCAGCGCTCGACGAGCAGTTCGTTGCGTTCGTCGAAATCGTGCGGCTGCTGCGCCGCCACTGTCCGTGGGATCGCGAGCAAACGCACGAGAGCATTTCGCATTTGCTCATCGAGGAATCGTACGAAACGCTCGATGCGATCGAACGCGGCGACGATGCCGAGTTCAAAAAAGAGCTGGGCGATTTGCTTCTGCACGTCGTCATGCACTCGGTCATCGCCGAAGAGCGCGGCGCATTCACCTTGCGCGACGTCATCGAGTACGTCGCCGAAAAACTCGTCCGACGCCATCCGCATGTTTTCGGTGACGTCGAAGCCGACCGTCCCGACCAGGTCATGCAAAACTGGGAGCGGCTCAAGATGCAGGAAGGGCGGGACTCGATCCTGTCGGGCGTACCCAAACATCTGCCGGCGCTTCTTCGGGCACAACGCATGCAGGAGAAAGCCGCGCATGTCGGCTTCGATTGGAAATCCCCCGACGACGTCTGGGACAAAGTCCGCGAGGAACTCTCCGAACTCCAACGCGAGACCGATCCCGATGCGTTCGCAGCCGAGTTCGGCGACGTGCTCTTTGCGCTCGTCAATGCCGCGCGGCATGCTGGAATCGTTGCAGAGACGGCGTTACAAAGCGCCAACGACAAGTTCCAACGTCGCTTCCGCTACATCGAGCAGCAAGCCCGCGAGCAGGGCGTTTCGCTGGCATCGGTCTCACTCGAACAGATGGACACGTGGTGGAACCAAGCAAAACGCGAGCAGTCGTAGCCGGCATGCTGTGGCTGGCGGTCGTCATCGCGCTCGTTTCGAGCGTGTATGCCGCAGCATTGCAGCGACACAAATCACCGCCCGCATCGAAGCCAGCAGCACCGGCGCCGCAATCTTCCGCCGACTTCGACGGTGAAACAACAGACGTAGAGCGCTATTGGGGACGCTCGGTGACGATTGCCATCAGCGGCATCGATTCGCGGTTGGGTGTCCGGCAGGCGCACGCCGATGCGAACCACGTGCTCCGCATTTGGCTCGATCGTGGTGCGATCGAAATCCTGAGCGTGCCGCGAGGAACGTATGCCGATGCGGGCTTTTCCTCGAAGGCGCTCAACATCATCGCCAACTATCGCGCTCGGAAAGGTCGTGCTGCTTACTTGCGCAAGCTTGCCGAGATGACCGGAGTCGGCAGGATCGACTACTACGTCGAGGTCGGCTTTTCGCAAGCCATGGGCATTTTCGAATTGCTCGGTTTCAAAGGCTCGGCAGCGACGACGCTTCACGTTCTGCGCACGCGCAAAGCATTCGGCATCGGCGACCATCAGCGGTGCTACAATCAAGCGCAGTTCATCCGGCAGATGATACTCAAGCATTTTCCGCGATCGGACGGCATGCTCGATGCCGTCGCGATTCGCACTGCGCTGGCACTCGCCGAAACCGATCTCCGTTACGACGTCGTGCAAACGATATTGGCAGCGCTCCGTGCGAAGGGATTCCCACGCAGCGAGCGCGATGTGACGATCCGTCTCTGTCCCCGCCGTCACAAAACGCAGGATTTCGATTTGTCGTCGCAGGAAAAAATCGTCGCAACCGCGAAAAAACTCGATCGGCGGCTCAAAGCCAGCGGTGCGATGCCGCGCAAACCGATATTCCGTGTGGAAACCTACCAGCAGAAACTCCATCGCATGACGGTCGAAGCGGCGCGCAGTCTCGATCGTGGCAAACCTTCCCGCGCGATTGCACTCTTGGAACGTCCATTCGAGCAGCGAGCCTGGTTGCAACTCCCCGACGAACGAGTTCGCGCGACGTACATGGAGCTCATTTCCTCGACGCTCATCGAAGCATACGAAGCCACAGGGCACGTGCTCAAAGCCGATGCTGTTCGCTATTTCTTGGCGCAGCTCGGCGTTCCCTCGCAATCGAGTTTGGGCGTTCGTGCCGATCTGCCGGCAGGTCAGCTTCCGCCGTAGCTCACGGCGAGCTGCCAGCCGACGTGCTGGTATTTTTGCCGGCGTGTCCAACGTATCGCTTCGAATTCCCGGTGAATCCCCACCAGTATGCTGCATCGCATCGTGATCGCTTCCTCGACGAACTGAAAACGTTCCTTCGCTTGCCGAGCATCAGCACGCTTTCCGAACACGCTGCCGATGTCGCCCGAGCCGCACAATGGCTCGCCGAGCATCTCCGTTCGATCGGACTCGATCGAGTCGAGATCGTCCCGACACCAGGGCATCCGATCGTGTACGCCGAGTGGATGGGTGCCGGTGCCGATGCTCCGACGCTGCTTTTCTACGGACACTACGATGTGCAGCCCGTCGATCCGCTCGATCAATGGCAATCGCCGCCGTTCGAGCCGACCGTGCGCGATGGAAAAATTTTCGCACGCGGCGCTACCGACGACAAAGGGCAAGTGTTTCTCGTCGTCAAAGCGATCGAATCGTGGCTTGCGTCGAGCGGTCGGTTGCCGTGCAACGTTCGGCTCGTCATCGAAGGAGAAGAAGAGATCGGCTCGACGCATTTGAGCGGTTTTCTCCAACAGCGTCGCCAGCAGCTCGCCTGCGATGCAGTGCTCGTGTGCGATACGGCGATGTTCGCCCCAGGTGTGCCGTCGCTGGTCTATGGATTGCGCGGTTTGGCGTACCTGGAAGTGCACGTGCGCGGACCTCGCCGCGACTTGCACAGCGGTTCGTTCGGTGGAGCGGTCGTCAATCCTGCCAATGCGCTGGCACGCATCATCGCTGCATTGCACGACGAGCGTGGCGCAGTCGCGGTGCCGGGATTTTACGACGACGTTCGTCCGCTCGACGAGCAAGAACGCCGCTTGCTTGCATCGCTGCCGTTCGACGAAGAGGCATTCCGACGCGAACTGGAACTCGATGCGCTCGGCGGCGAAGAAGGCTACACCGTGCTCGAACGGCTCAGCGCGCGTCCGACGCTCGATGTCAACGGCATCTGGGGTGGATTCATCGGCGAGGGTGCCAAAACTGTCCTTCCTGCCGAAGCTCACGCGAAAATTTCGATGCGGCTCGTGCCCGATCAACGTCCCGACCGTATCGCGCAACTGGTCGCGCGGCATATCGAACGTATTGCACCAGCCGGCGTCCGGGTTCGTGTCGAGACGCTGCACGGTGCCGATCCGATCTTGGTCGAACGCGATTCGAAGCCGATGCGTGCCGCTGCGCGTGCATTGGCACAGACGTTCGGTCGCGAGCCGGTCTATCAGCGCGAAGGTGGTTCGATTCCTGTCGTCGCCGAATTTCAGCGGCTCTTCGGCGTGCCGGTCGTGCTCATGGGATTCGGGTTGAACACCGACGGTGCACATTCGCCGAACGAGCATTTCCATCTGGACAACTTCTACCGCGGCATCGAAGCGGTCGTGCGGTTTTTCGAGGAACTCGCCGGTGCGCACTGAGGCGGGGAAGGAACTCGCGCTGGTCGGCATCACGCTTTTGTGGGCAGGCACGTTTCTGCTCATCAAGCGCGCACTGCCTTATTGCGATCCGATCGCGTTCGTTGCACTGCGGTTCGCGCTGGCGACGCTGGCTGCAGTGCTCATTTGGCGCGGATCGATCGGTCTGCTCCGAAATCGCCGTCTTTTGCGGTACGGGATCGTGCTCGGCGTTAGCTATGCGCTCGGCTTTTACCTTCAAACGTGGGGACTGCAATACACCACGATCGCCCGAAGCGCTTTTTTCACCGGCACGTTCGTCGTGTTCGTTCCGCTGCTTCAACGGATTCTGTGGCGCAAACACCCGGCGGCGCCAGAATGGTGGGGTGTCGTGTTCGGTACGGCGGGAATCGGGTTGCTGTCGAGTCCCGATGCTGGGAGTCTCAACATCGGCGATGTCGCGACACTCGCCGGCGCTCTTGCGTGGTCGTACTACATGGGCTACATGAGCTACGCCGGCATCGAACAGCTCGGCGCGATGGGGACGGGAATGCTCGTTGTGCTGCAATGCGGCATCACTGCTGCGATCGGTGCCGTTGCCTATGCTGTCGGACGTGTCCATGGCAGTGCGCCTGTTGTCTGGAACGCCGATGTGGTGATCGCGTTGCTCTATACGAGCATTCTGGCATCGGTGGTGACGACATACGTGCAAACGCGCGTTCAGCCGGGCGTGTCGGCAGCGCGCGTGGCGTTGATTTTCGCCTTGGAACCGGTTTTCGCAACGCTGCTCGGTATCGTCGTGCATGGCGAACGGCTCCGCCTTCTCGAAGCGCTCGGTGCGACGTTCATCGTGATCGCTGCAGCGTTGCCATCGCTCACGTCGGTGCGACAGTCGCAATGACCAAAGACGAGATTCGGGCAGTCAAACTCGCCGAACGAGAAGCACTCGATCCCGCATTGCGTCGCGATTACTCGATCGCGATTGCCGAGCATCTGTGGGTGCAACGCGAGTACATCGCAGCGCGTGCAATTCATGTGTACGTGCCGATTCGCGGCGAGGTCGAAACCCGACCGATCGTCGAGCGTGCGTGGAAGGAGGGAAAGCGTGTCGTCGTGCCCCTCGTCGTGCGCGGCGAGCAAGAGCTTCGCCATGCATGGTACGACGAAGGCACACGGCTCGAACGCGGTGCTTACGGTATTCCGCAGCCGACATCGCCGGTGCTGCTCGGCGAGGACGAACTTGCAGCGCTGGCACCGCTCGTGCTCGTGCCACTGGTGGCGTACAATCGTCGGCTATACCGACTGGGCTATGGCAAAGGCTACTACGATCGTTTTCTGGCGCGTGTGTCGCTGGTGCGTTTCGGATTGGCGTATGCCTTCCAGTACGCCGAATTTCCCACCGACGAGCACGACGTTCCGCTCGATGCCGTTGTTACCGAACTCGGAGTCGCACGGCGATGAGAGCGCTTTTGGCAATCCTTGCGATGGCGATCGGTGTACTGGCTCGTGGGCAGTGTACCGATGAACTGTTGCTCGACGGCAGCGAACCGCTCGTGCGCTCGGAGCTCGATTCGACCGGTCTGTGGTGGGCGATCGTTCAACCGTTCGCTGGGCAACAGCGACTCGTCGTCGGTGGCTACCGTGCGCCCGTAGCCGATCGCATCACCCCGCCGGCGATCTCGGCAGATGGCATGCATTGGGCTGCATGGCTACAGCGGGCTGGCACGTGGTTTTTGCTCGTCGATACGGTCGTGACATCGGTGCAGTGCGCATCGCCGGGCATCGTGCAATTCGCGCCGAATGCACCGGTGCTCGTCGTCTCGTGCATGGAAGGCGCGACAGAATTCCTCGCGCACCGAGGCTCGCAGTACACGATTGTCCGACGCGTCGGCGACGTCGTTCTTTCGCCCGATGGAACCACGTGCGCCTGGGTGGAGCGGGTCGAACGTCAGCAGCGACTGATGCTCGACGGTCGCGAGATTGCTGCGGGCGATGAGTTTCGCATCGGTGGCTTTTGGCACGACGGACGATTGCTCTATGCGCAGCGAGCCGGCGGTCAGTGGCGGATCGTCCGCGGCAGCGAAGAGCTCGCCGGTCCGTTCAACGACGTTCCCGCAGTCCTCGTCAACCGTTTCGGTACCGCAGCCGTCGTGCATGCAGTGTTGAACGATTGGCATTCGACGCTGCTCATCAGCGACGACTACGCACGCCCGCTGCCGAGTCAGCAGTACGAGAGACTGTGGTCGGTCGTTTTGCATCCCTGGTTGCCGCAATACGGTGCGGTAGGAGTGCGGCAGAACACGTACTACGTGATCCACACGGGCACCGAGTACGGCGTCGGACGCTACCCACTCGAGCAGGTGACGTTTACGCCCGATGGGAGCGAACTTTACGGCATCGGCTGCGACGTGGATTGTTTCATCGTGCTCGACGGTCAGCGAATTCAGCTCGGACAAGATTTGAGCACCAAGCTCCGCATCGCACGCCGCCCGAAGTCGCACACCTTCGCCTACAGCACGCCGACGAACATGTTCGTTCGGCGACTCGACAAAAACAGCTTCACCTACAGCCGTATGTGCGACGATGTTCAGCCGCCGATTTTCAACCGCCGACGCAATCGCTACGAGGCGCTCGGCACCGTGCAGGGGCGTTTGTATCTGCTGATTTGCCCCTAAGCGCTGAGAGCCTTGGTTTGGGCGATGACCTCGTCGTACGGCGGCTCGACAGCCGGCGATGGCGAGGCGATCCACATGTAGCGAATCGTTCCGCTGCCGTCGAGGATGAACACGGCGCGGTTGCTCGTGTGATAGCCTTCGAGTCCTGCGAGATTCTCGAACAGAACGCCGTATTGGCGCGATACTTGGCGATCGTAGTCCGACAGCAGCACAAATGGCAGCGAGTATTTTGCGGCGAATTCTTTGAGAACGAACGGTGGGTCCACGCTGATGCCGATCACCTGGGCATTGGCTTCGGCGAAGCGCTGCATCGAGTCGCGCAAGGTGCACATCTCGGTGTCGCAAACGCCGGTGAATGCGCCCGGAAAGAATGCCAGGACGATCGGTTTGCCGAGGAATTCGTCGAGCGAACGTTTGGTGCGCTCTTGATCGTAGAGTGTGAAGTTCGGTGCGCGATCGCCGATCGATAGTGCCATTTTCGCTTCGCGAGATTGTTCAACAACTGCCGTGCAAAACTAACGATGCATCGTTCGATCCTGCATTATGCGACTGTGACATTTGCTGTGCTTGCACATGTTATCGTTTTCGGTCAAGGCTTCTACGATCAGCTCGGTCAAACCGATCGTATCGTCACTCGCTACGAGCTTACTTCGACCGAGCGCGAGCGCGTCGTGGATTTCGAGCGGATTCGGATCGCTGTTCGATTCGAACCCGAGCGAAAACGCGTCATCGGTCGTGTCACGCATGTTTTCACGCCGTTGCGTGACGCGGTGGATTCGATCGTACTCGACGGCATTCGCATGACGATCGGCAGCGTTCGCAGCGGATCGCGTGCGCTGCGGTATCGCACGACCGATTCGACGGTCGTCGTGTACGGCTCGTGGCACTATCCGCAGCGCGATTCGTTCGAGATCGCCTACGAATGCACGCCGCAGCGCGGGCTGTATTTCCCTGGCTGGGACGATCCGACCGGCAGGAAGCGCAAGCAAATCTGGACGCAAGGGCAGCCGTTCGATACACGCCACTGGGTGCCGATCTACGACTATCCGAACGACAAGGCGATCACCGAAACCATCGTCACGTTCGACACGAGCTACTACGTGCTCTCGAACGGCTTGCTGCAGTCGAAGCGTCTCAATGGCGACGGCACAGCGACGTGGCACTATGCGATGACGAAACCGCATGCGACATACCTTGTCATGCTCGCGATCGGTAAGTACGGCGTCGTCGAGCGTCGCAGCAAACGGAATGTGCCGTTGCGGCTGCTCTACTACGCCGACCATCCCGACTGGGCGGAGCCGACTTACCGCTACTCTGCCGAGATGATGGATTTTCTCGACTCGCTGCTCGGAGTGCCGTTCCCATGGGACTCGTATGCACAAGTGCCGGTGCAGGACTACATCGCCGGCGCGATGGAAAACACCACAGCGACCGTGTTCGGCGATTTCTTTCACGGCGATCGGCGCGCGGCACTCGACCGACCGTATGTCGGCGTCAACATGCACGAACTGACGCACCAATGGTTCGGAGACTTCGTCACGCAACGCGACGAACGCAGCATCTGGCTCCACGAAAGTTTCGCGACGTTTTATCCGAAGCTGTTTTTCGCGCGCTACTTTGGCGACGATTACCACCAGTGGATGCGTCGTGGCGAACAGAACGCAGCGCTCGGAGCAAGCCAGAACAATGCGTATCCGATTTTGCATCTGCAATCGGGAACATCGCGCGTGTACTCGAAGGGCTCGGCGGTGCTCGATATGCTCATGGACGTGGTCGGGCGTGAGCAGTTCCATCGCGCGGTCGCTCATTACTTGCGCAGTCATGCATACGGGACGGTGGAAACGCGCGATTTCGAGCGAGCCTTCGCCGATGCGCTGGGGATGAATCTCGGATGGTTTTTCGACCAGTGGCTCTATCGTGGCGGAGAACCGTCGTATCGCGTTCGATATGCACCCGTGAGCGATCCACGATCGGGCGAGCAGTGGATCGAGTTCACCGTCGAACAAACGCAGGCGAGCGACGCACTGCAACCGTTGTTTCGAATGCCGATCGTCTTCGAGGTACACTACAGCGATGGTTCGTCGGAGCGTGTGCGTGCGTGGATTACCGAGCGATCTCAAACGGTGCGCGTTCCCAATCGGCGAAAACAATCCGTCGCGTTCGCCTTGTTCGATCCGGGTTCGATAGTGCTCAAGCGCGTCGATTTTCCGAAGTCCACTGACGAGTTGATCGCGCAAGCACGTCGTGCGCCCTCGATGATCGATCGCTACGATGCTCTGGCGACGCTCGTTGCCGACTCGACGCTGAGCGATTCGCTGTTGGCTCGCGTTCTTGTCGAGCGCTACGCTGCGGAGCGATTCTACGGTATCCGTTCGTTCATCGCACGCACACTCGTACAGCGGCGCTCACTGCACGGTTTCGACCAGGTGCGTTCGACACTTGCGCAAGCGCTCCGCGACAGCGACGTCGAGGTTCGTCGGGCGGTCGTGTCGTCGCTGCGCAGCGTTCCGGAATGGCTTCGCAGCGACGTCGAGGCGGCATTGAGCGATTCGTCGTACCAGGTCGTCGCCACCGCGCTCGAACGGCTCGCGCAATCGTTTCCCGATCGTGCGCTCGATTACGTTCGCCGTCTCGACGGATGCGACGGTGCACACTATCGCGTGCGCATTGCGTGCTTGCGTATTCGCGCCGAGCACGGCGACAGTGCAGCACTGAAGCAGTTGGTTGATTTTGCATCACCGAGCTACGAGTTCATCACACGTGAGGCAGCGATGAACGCGCTTCGCTCGCTCGACTGGTGCGACGAAACGCTCGTGGGGTACTTGGTCGAGGCGCGCTTCCACTTCAACCGGCGCTTAGCTGCGGTCGCGCGCGACGCCCTGGCGGCTTTTGCTCAGCGGTCGCGCTACCGGCAACTCGTTCTTCGGGCGGCATCGAGAACGACCGAGCCGTGGCAACGCGAGCAGCTCGAACAGCTCCTGCCGTAACACCGAGAGCGCAGATGCACAGGGCGTGCACTGGCGGTACGGTTCGTTCGTCAGTGCGGTGGGCACGTAGCGCTGTGCTACGGCATTCGAGATTGTCGAACGATACACAGGAGAACCGATGAAACCTACCGTTTTGGCGTCTGTTCAGGAGCAGATTCAAGCAGAGCTCGAATCGGCGTACCTCTACTTTGCGCTGGCATTGCAGTGCAAGGATCGCGGTCTGCCTGGTGTTGCGCATTGGCTCACCGTTCAACACAACGAAGAGCGAGAGCACGCGATGAAATTCATCGAACATGCTCACGCTCGCGGTCAATCGGTTACTCTGTCCGACATTCGCATCAAGCGGCTCGAGTGGAAAACGATCGGCGAGCTGTTCCGCGGTGTGCTCGAACACGAGCAATACATCACCGGGCGCATTCACAACATGTACGAGCTGGCACAACGCGAGGGCGACTATCCGATCCTTCCCCTGCTGCAGTGGTTCATCGGCGAGCAGGTCGAAGAAGAAGAAACCGTCCGCACGATTCTCGACAAAATCGCGATGGTCGGCGAGACGGGATCGAGTTTGTACTTGCTCGATCAAGAGCTGGGGCGTCGCAGCGAGTAAGACTATTGCGAGCCGAACACGTCCGGATAGTCGTATGCCAGATACCGTTCGGAAGTGAAGTAGCGTTCGAGGCTATCGAGAAACCACAGCCAGCCAGCGGAGAGCTCGTTGTAGTCTTTTTCGTTCTGAATGCGCCAGTGGCGAATGACGATGCGCGTCGTCGTGCGGCTTGCACGAACGAACTCGATGACGACCTTGCTCGACGGCGCATTGAGCGGGCTGATCCAACGGAGCACCCACCGCTGCCCGCGAATGTACTCGATGAACTCCGCGATCGGCAGTCCATCGTTGGTGTACACCTTTCCGCCGACGTGGAATTCGAAGCGTAGCGGCGGGTCGAGCCAGAAAGCGCGCTCGTCGTCGCTCTCGATTGCCCGCATGACGCGCTCGTATGGCACCTTGAGCGTGCGACGAAGCGTTACGCAATACGTGTTGTTGTATGCGACAAATGCCATGGTTCCTCTCCATCCCTGTTCGTAACCACCGACAGTAATGCACGACGTCCAATGTTTGTTTCACCATCGGTGGGGTGCTCGTATTTTTGCGACAGGCATCGGGGTGTAGCGCAGCCCGGTTAGCGCACCTGCTTTGGGAGCAGGGGGTCGTGTGTTCGAATCACACCACCCCGACTCCGGTTGCCGAGCGCCGACAGTAGGTCGGCGCTCGTGCATTTTAGAGCGTCGGAATTGCTGTGCCCTTCGACTTGAGAATGCGCGCGACGGAGTCCGGCAACGCGGTGAAAAAGCGGTAGCCCGTCGCTTGTTCGATGTCCGACACGGACGTGACGTACTGTTCCCACGAGCCGCTCACGTCCGGACGATTCGGCATGCGAACAGCGATGACCTCGGTGGCGGTCGTCACGGAACGTTTGCCTGCTCCCTTCGGCAAAACGACGATGATCTTGAAGCACTCGGCAGGGACCCGAACGCCCCTCCCGATGACGGTTCGCGACGTGTCGTGATAGATCGGTCCGGCGACGATGTACAACTCCTGCCGATCGTTCTTGCAGAGACGTTCGACGTACTCTTCCAGCCGCAGCCAGGGACCAGCATTGAGCGCGTGTGTCTGGGGAAGGATGTTCGTCGTGTAGAACGTCGCGCGGTTGTCCTCCTCGCTGCGAGTGCGCTCTTCCGAACGCACCATGTGGCCGCGGTCGTAATTGGAGCCGACATAGTCACGATGCAACACGGCTGGGTACTGCGGTGGCAGCAGTGGATCGGGCATGAATTGCCCGCGGTGGCGCCGTGCTGAGCCGTACCACCATGCGCTCAAATTCCACGCAACCCAGTTGGGGCAGCGAGTCGTCGGATTGTACGACAACACATATTGCCACCGTCGGATGATGACGTCGTCGTTCGGTGTCGCATCGGTCGGCATTCCGAGTTCCAGGTGGATGTTGTCGTTGCCGATGTTGCGCTCGGCGACGAATGCGCTGGTATCTTCGGTGAGCGTATCGCGAAGCGATTGCGCAATCGGCGTTCCGTTGTGTTGCTGTTGCCACCAAATCACAGCATAGGTCGCCAACAAGACGAGCAGGCTCCAGACAATCTGCCGTGGATTTCGGAATTGTCGCGCGCGGGAACGTGCCATGTTCGATCACAGTGTGTTGTGGTACGAAAACGTGTGCGATTCCGGTCGTTCGAGCCATTGTTGCAGTGTCATCGCGTGCCGATCTTTGTCGCTGACGATCGGCTCTGTGTCGGATTGCCACGATATGTCGAGTGCCGGATCGTTCCAGCGTATCGCTCCTTCGCCATGGGGATTGTAGAACGCGGTGCATTTGTATTGCACGATCGCTTCGGTGCTGAGCACGAGAAAACCGTTGGCAAAACCCGGCGGTATCCACACGATCGCGTGGTCGTCCGCCGACAGCACAGCCGACCAATGCCGACCGCAATGCGGCGAGTCAGGGCGGATGTCCACTTCGACAAGTTGAATTCGACCGGTGCAAACCCGAAGCAGCTTGCCCATCGGTCGATCCCACTGAAAATGCAAGCCGCGCAGCACGCCGCGCCGCGACCACGACATGTTGTCCTGCACAAAATCGGTCGGCAAGCTCAGTTCGGCGAACTCTCGCGCATTGAAGCTTTCGAGAAAGAAGCCGCGCTCGTCGCGAAACACCGTCGGACGCAGCACGACGATGCCATCGAGTGCACGTGCGACGATTTCGAATCGTGCCATCAGTCGTCGTAGGATGTTCGAAAAACTTCCGTGCGTGCCGGATACGTCGCGCGAAAATGCTCGATCGCAAGGCAACGCTCGCTCGGTGGCAGACGGACAATTCTGCGAAGCTGGTCGGTGTCGCGGTCGAATTGCCGCGCACGTAAAAGCTCGTCCAACACAGTGTGCGGCGCGATGCGACCGGTCAACAATCGCCGTGGCGGAAGATCGAGCGACGGTCGGACGAACGTCGCACCGCAAAACGCGTAGTACTGCTGTGCGACCAGTACCGATGCGTGCAACTTGGCGTTGACCGAGTGACCGGCGATGTGTGGCGTCGCAACAAGAGCGCGACGTGCAAGAGCAGGCGATACGTTCGGTTCGTGTTCCCATACGTCCACAGCTACTGCGACGCCGCGCCGGAGAGCGTCGAGCAATCCGCGTTCGGTCACGATGCCGCCACGCGAGGTGTGCACGATCAATCGAGCCGCCGAACGGTGCAATCGTCGCGCATCGAGCAAACCGTGTGTCGGATACGGTCCGCTGAGCACGAGCGGAACGTGGTTGGTCAGAATCGTACTGCCATCGAGCACTTCGTCGAGCGTTGCAACGCCGACGTAACTCGGAAATGCGAACCCTGCATCCTGTAGCGGTGGATCGCTGACGACAATGCGCAAGCCGAGGCGGTGCATGTATTCTGCCACACGCCGTCCGATATTGCCGAAACCGACGATGCCGATTGTTTGCTCTTCCGGTGCCACACCCTCGCGCGAGCACCAAAGCAAGACGCTCGCCAGGACGTATTCGGCGACGGCGTTGGCATTGGCGCCGCCAGCGAGTGCGACGACGTAGCGCGGATCGCCGACGATGTCGCTTGCGATGTGATCGCTGCCACTGGTGACCGATCCGATGAACCGGACAGCGGTACCGTCGAGCAGCGAGCGTGTTATCCTGACAGTCGAGCGAATAAAAAGCGCTCGGCAATGCATCTGCACAAGAAGCTCTCGGTCGAGTCGGTGGTGGTCGAACGTTCGCACCTCATCCAGCGGCGTCAGAAGTTCCGCCAAAAGCGGGATGGTACGATCGATCAAAATCATCGCTGCAATCGAATCGTGACACCGTCTGTTTCCCATCGCGCTTTGACCGAGACCGTCACCGGCTCGAGCGCAACCGGTTCGCCGAAACGGAGCGGTTCGATGCAGCCACCATCGAAACGACCGTTGCCATCGGTATCGCAAAACGCGTCGAGCCGATACGAACCTTCCGGCAGGTACGGTATCGCAAATCGTCCGGTCGAATCGGCAAGCGCTGTTGCGACGATCTCCCCGCGACCGTTGCGAGCGACGACGACGCGATGTCTGCATCCGCAACAGGAATCCTCGACCACGCCGCGGATGCTTCCGCCGTTGCGTGTGTCGAGCGTGACGATCGTTCGGAAGACGATGCCGGTATCGCTGCTCGGTACGCCGCGCCAGGAACGAGCGCTGTCGAGCTGTACTCGCCAGACGTACTGCGTTGCGGGGTTCAGTGAATCCAGCGGTCGCGCGACAATGTGCGCGTCGTCGTATCGCTCTATGGCGAGCGGCAGTGCGATCCCGCGTCGCGACTCGGCAAGCGCGATAGTAGGCAAGCGATCGAGCGCGTCGCTCCAGATCACATGGAGCGATGGCAGAAGTCCAACATCTCGTGTCGTATCGCGCTGCGGAATGATTGTTACTACGCCGAGCCGCATGTTGTCGGCAGCGTCGGCTCCATCGAACGTCACAGCGGTGGTGTCGGTGATAAGGCGTGCCCCTGTCGTATCGCGCAGATCGGCATCGGGAGCCAGCGACAGGACGTATCGTCGGCTTGCAGCGAGCTGCTCGGATGGAACGAGTTCGATGCGATCGCTTTCGCGAGCCAGCACAGCCGCGATGCCGATCGTTTTTCGCTCGCTCGAATCGGTAAGACGCCACTGCACGCGAGCGACGCGCTGCAGCGGTTGCGAGAGCCTGACGCGGATCCGCTGGCTACTGACAGCACGTGCATCGAGTATGCTCACCGGCGTACCGACCTGCGGTGGCGACAACCACAAACGCAGCGATGGACTGCTTGTGCCGACTCCGGCAGCGACCGCTTTCGATGCAACGCCACACCACTCGCCTCGGTCGTATTCGCCGTTGCCATTGACATCGGCGAACGCTGCGACGATGAACGAGTCGCACGGCAACGCGTCGGCAATGAAGCTTCCGTCGGCAGTGGCTGGTACGACGTAGCGCAACGGCTGATGCTCCGTGTCGCGCGGGATGACGAGCGCAAACAGCGGTTGTGCGGTGCTGGCGACGATCGTGCCGACGATGCGGCAACTGTCGAGATGGTCGCCGGTCGAAAAGACCAGCGAGAGTGGCTCGCTTGCACGGTTCCCGCGCAGATCGCGGTACGCAGCCGCGATGCTGAGCCGATACGTGGTGCTGTCGCGCAGACTGTCGAGCACGACGGTCAGCCGACGACCGCTCCAATCGAGCTGCATCGGCACGCGTGGTGTCACGAAAATGCTCCGCGCGACATCGCTCCGCTCGACGTATTCGCTGAAGACGATTTCGACAGCGACCGACCGACCGACACCGAGCGCGCCATTGGGAAGGTTGCACGATTCGACGCGCGGCGGCGTGCGGTCTTCCGGACCACCGCTCGGCGGCAGCACGACTGCGCAGCTCCATTCGATCAGAGCTGCTACCGCAATCGCCACCGTACGAGCCACACAGCGAGCACGATGAACAGTAACCATTCGATTGCGACATGAAGCAGTGAAAACATCGTCGCTGTCGGAGGCAGGAGCAACGCGACAACAATGCTGACGATCGCGCCGAGAGTAACTGCACCAGCGACGAGACGATCCCGGCGACGACCGATGAGCAGCGCTTCGAGTGTCGTTTTCAGCGACAGCCCGACGAATGCGAGCGCGAAAAACTGCAGCGGCTCGATCGCCGCATCGAGTGCGAACGTTATGCGGACGATCGGCTCTGCAGCGATCCACATTGCGGCGGCGATGCCGATACCGAGCGCTGCTCCAGTCACAGCGATGCTGCGGACGACCGCGGTGCTGCCGTCGGCAGCCAGCCGTGGCAGTGCGACGTTGAACAGCGCACCCGGCACGATTCGCGCTGCACTGTAGATGCGGAACGCTGCCGAGAAGTAGCCGACTTCGGCGCTGCCGCCGCGCAAGCCGAGCACGACGAGCGGTACGCGATGAACGATGCTGCTTGCAATGTTGACCAGCCACAAGCGCCACTGCTGACGAAGCTGAGCGGCGACGTTCCGCAATCGCAGCGATGCCGCAAGGTGCTCGCCGTGGAAGTGCTCTCCGGTTTCGGCTCGGAAACGAGCGAGCAAATGCAGGGCACGACCGGTGCCGATTGCCGTCATGAGCACGACAGCGAGCACGAGCGAATCGCAGAGCACGATAGCAGCGACCATCGCAACTGCTGCGACGAGGCTGTAACCGCTGCTGATCAGTTGCGGAGCGACGTATCGCTCGACACCGCGCAATGCCGCCAACACCGCAAAGCCGATACAGCTCGTCAAAACATCGAGTGCAACGACAACCGTCAATGCGAGTGCCGTCGAGCTATGAGCAGCAGCGACTGCCAGAGCCAAGGGCAACGTCGCACACCAAAGCACCGCTTTCGTTCCGATCGCCTCTGCCAGCACGGCGCCGATACGCTCCGGTTGTCGTGCGACCGTGCGTGTGAGCCACATGTTGTAACCGGCATCGGCGACGATCTGCAGAAGTGCACCGATCGTCATCGCCATCGAGTAATCGCCGAGAGCGGCTGCGCCGAGTCGCCGTGCGACGACGATCGCAACGACTGCAAATGCGACGAGTGTCGCTGCGTCGCCGACACTGAGCCAGAAGGTCGTCCGTAGTATTGCGCGTCCGATCACAACACGATAGAGCGATGCACAAGCCGCAAGTTACCATTGCCGAGTCGCACGATGGAATCCTCGCCATGCTGCGCACCGCCGGCGATGCTCAGCTCGATCGTCTCGCGTTCGATGTCGAGTGGTTCGTGCGCGATACGGTCTGCGTCGCGCAAGATTTGATCGGTGCGATCTTGGTTCGCCAGGACAGCGACGGACAACTGCTGGCTGCCCGAATCGTCGAAACCGAGGCGTATTTGGCGGACGATCCAGCGAGCCATTCGTGGCGCGGACCGACTCGCCGCAATCGTGCGATGTTCGAGCGCGGCGGCTGCCTCTACGTCTATCGCATTTACGGCGTCCATCGGTGCGTGAATATCGTCACGGGTCCGGTAGGCGTCGGAACGGCAGTGCTGCTGCGTGCAGCCGAACCGCTCATCGGTATCGAGCGCATGGTCGAACGGCGCGGCAGGCATATGCCGATGGCGAAACTTCTTTCCGGACCAGCCAATCTTGCACGTGCGTTCGGTTTCGATCTGGACGACAATTGCCGCACGTGTTGCGGCGATGGGGTGTGGGTGTTGTCGCCGGTCGTTCCACCTCGTCGGATCGGTGTTTCGCCTCGCATCGGGATCGCGCGTGCAGCCGAACGCTTGTTGCGATTCTTCGATCTCGATTCGCCGGCAGTTTCTGCCCATCGGCGATCGGTGAGCCAGGTGTAGCTGTTTTGCACCGAGTTTTCGACAATCTTTCCCCACCGTGGCAAAGCGTTTGGAGCCTTGCGCGAGTGTGCTGTAAATTTGGAACGCGAACCGCACGCTCGTCTGTTGCGATGAACTCTTCCGACAATCACCGGCACCAGTTGGCATGGACGACGCTCCGACGCCGCGATGGCGGTGATTTTCGGCTGTTCCGGTTGGAGTGGGTCGAGCGCGAAAATCCACTCGACGGACGTCGAGGAGAGTTCGTCGTGCTCCACACGCCGGCATGGGTCAACGTCATTCCCGTCACAGTCGATCGCCGCGTCGTCATGGTCCGTCAGTATCGCCACGGTGCCGACACTGTCACGCTCGAATTTCCTGGCGGTGTCGTCGCACCAGGCGAAGAACCGGCACAGGCAGCAATGCGAGAGTGTACTGAGGAGACCGGATACACTGGTGCGGTGCTCGAAGCTATCGGCGAGCAGCTTCCCAATCCTGCGTTTTTGGCGACGCGGTGCTATACGTTCGCCTGGTTCGGCTGCCGACCGACGAAAGAGCCGTCGTGGGACGCGCACGAGTACATCGAAACAGTCGAGGTGCCGTTCGATCGCGTCGAGCGACTCATCGCCGAAGGCGTCATTCAACACTCGATCATCATCGCGGCGTGGACACTGTTCCGGCTCCGCACGGTATCGGTCGAATTTTCCAACGGAGGTCGCAATGGGTAAAGTCGTCACGATCGCAAATCAGAAGGGCGGCGTCGGCAAAACGACGACAGCCGTCAATCTTGCAGCATCGCTCGCTGCTGCCGAGCAGCCGACGCTCCTCATCGACATCGATCCCCAAGCGAACGCGTCGAATGGATTGGGCGTCGATACCCGCCAGCTCGATCGAACGGTGTACGATGTGCTCGTCGGGAATGCGACCATCGCCGACGTCACACTGCCGACCGAGATGCCGTTTCTCGAGTTGGTGCCGTCGCACATCAACTTGGTCGGTGCCGAAATCGAGCTGGTCGATTTCCCGCGACGCGAAAACATCCTCCGACAAGCGCTCGAGCACGTGCGACGGAAATACACGTACATTCTCATCGATTGTCCGCCGTCGCTCGGACTGCTGACGCTCAATGCCTTGACGGCAGCCGATTCGGTGCTCATCCCCGTGCAATGCGAATACTACGCGCTCGAAGGTCTCGGGCAATTGCTTCACACGATCTCGATCGTGCGGCGGCATTTGAACCCGCAACTCGACATCGAGGGCGTGTTGTTGACGATGTACGACAGTCGCCTGCGGCTCTCCAATCAGGTCGTCGAAGAAGTGCGCAAGCATTTCCAGGAAAAAGCGTGCGCGACGGTGATCAGTCGAAACGTGCGTCTGTCGGAAGCACCCAGCTACGGCAAGCCAGTGTTGCTCTACGACGCGCTCAGCCTGGGTGCACGGAACTACCTCGAATTGGCACGCGAAATCATGGAGCGTAATCCGCAGCTCCACCGTTCGTCTCACACTGCCGTACACGTCCAACAATGATGGAGCACAGCTCTGCTATGAAAAAAGCCAAGCCGATCGGGTTGGGCAAAGGGTTGGGAGCGTTGATCCCGCGCGAGCTGCCGCCGATGGAAAACGTCGGCACGCTCAAAGTTGACGACGGCACGATCACCGGTGCGACAGCGCTCATCGAGATCACCAAAGTTCGTCCGAATCGCTACCAGCCGCGCCAAGATTTCGACGCCGAGGCGCTCGAAGAACTCACGCGCAGCATCAAGGAAAAAGGCGTCATCCAACCGATCACTGTTCGACGTGTTGCCGATGGCTACGAGCTGATCGCAGGAGAACGCCGCGTTCGCGCTTCGATCGAAGCCGGTTTGACGATGATACCGGCGTACATCCTCGACGTCGAGCGCGACACGGACATGCTCGAACTGGCGCTGATCGAGAACGTTCAGCGCGAAAACCTCAACCCGATCGAAGTCGCGCTCGGCTATCAGCGCCTCATCGAAGAGTGCCATCTGACGCAAGAGCAAGTCGCCGCAAAAGTGGGAAAGGATCGCACGACGGTGACGAATTTCCTGCGCTTGCTCAAGCTCAGCGAACCGGTGCAGGAAGCACTGCGAACGAAAAAAATCACCATGGGGCATGCACGTGCGCTGTTGGCGATCGAAGACCCGCACCTGCAAGAACGCATCCTCGACGACATCGTCGCCAAGGACTTGTCGGTTCGTGCGACCGAAGCACTCGTGCGCGATGTCGAGCTCGGCAAGATTCGCTACGACAACGGCAAGCAAGTCGTCAAAAAAGCGCCAGCAGCAGCCGAGACACCCGAAGTTCGTTCGGCGCTCGCCGATATCGAGCGACAATTGCGAGCGATCTTCGCAACGAACGTGCGTGTCAAATCCAAAAGCAGCACCGGTGCTGGCACGATCGAGATCGACTTCTATTCGATCGAAGACCTGGAGCGCTTGCTCGACTTGTTCGTACTCATCGAGCGTTCGGTTCGTCCGTAGGGAGGCATGGACAACACCGCAGCACCGATCATCCGACACGATTATCCCTACCGCGTTCGCTACGCCGATACGGACCGCATGGAGTACATGTACAACGGTCATTACCTGCGGCTGTTCGAGATCGGACGGACCGAGCTGTTGCGATGGGCGGGCATTCCGTACGTCGAAATCGAATCGAGCGGCTTGCTGCTTCCGGTTCTCGAAGCGCATGTCGTCTATCGCTCGCCAGCATACTACGACGATTTGCTGACCATCGAGACGTCGTGTTGCATTCGCTACGCGGCGACGCTCAGGCTCGACTACCGTATTTTGCGCGGCAGCGAGCTTATAGCCGAAGGTTATACCGTGCACAGTTTTGTCAGTCGCCAACAACGTCGAGCCGTGCGCCCACCGCGGTGGTTCTTCGAACGACTGCTCCAGGTCGCCCGATGATGTGCATTCGTCTTGTTCTGCTCCTTGTGGCAACGGCGATTGTGGCGAAATCTCAGACGCTCTCGCCGTTCGACTTTTTGCGTTCGACCGAAAGCGCACGCGCTGCCGGACTTGCCGGCGCATTCGTTGCAATCGGTGGCGATGTGGCTGCACAGGTGTACAACCCGGCTGTTCTCCCGACGGTCCCGGAACATTCGCTTTCACTGACGTTCATCAAGCACGTGCTGGACATCAACGCCGGTTTGGCGACATATGCCGGGCGAGTCGGCAGCGGCTGGTGGGGTGCGGCGGCTGCGTTTACCAGCTACGGGAGTTTCACGCGAAGCGACGCGTTCGGCAATTCGCTCGGAAGCTTCGGCGCATCGCACGTCGCTCTGCATGTGTCGTATGCCAATCGGATCGACACGAACGCATATTACGGCGTCACGCTCGGCTACGTCCAGACGACGCTCGACCGACTTGCAGCGAGCGCACTGATTGCCAATGTTGGGCTACTCTACCAACTGCCGCGTATTCGAACGACGGTCGGTGCATCGGTTCGATACCTGGGCGTTCAGCTTGCACGAATGAACGGCGAGGATGCATCGCTGCCGACCGATGTACGCATCGGTGTCAGCCATCGCTTGCGCGGATTGCCGCTGTTGGTCAACTTCAGCTTGACGCGACTTGCCGAGCAGCAGCAATCGTTTGGCGATCGACTTCGCAACTTTGCGCTCGGCGGTGAACTCTATCTCGGCAAGACCGTGCAACTGCGCGTCGGCTACGACAACGGCATTCGCTCGTCGCAATCGTCGGCAACAGCGAGCGTGCTCAGCGGTATGTCGCTCGGTGCCGGTGTTGTCTTGCCGTCGCTCGTGCTCGATTACACGATGACGACGCTCAGCTTGCCGGCGCTCGTTCACCGCGTTTCGTGCGGCTTAGCGCTCGACAAAATTTTCGACAGCGACAAATAATCCCCAGCGCGGGATTGCACAGGATGTTTCACTCTTTCGATTGGGTCCCTATGCATGCAATTCGTTTCGTGCTCGGATGCGCGATCGCCAGCATTGTGATGGTTGCAACTGCTGTAAGCCAACAACAAAACAGCGAGCAGTCGTCCCCGCAAAACACGATTTTGAAGCCGACGATGACGCTCGGCGATGTGCTCTTTGCGATCAACGTTCTCAACACGGTCGAGATCAAGGGCAACGAGGTCGAGGCATTCCTCGACGTCAAGAACGTGTTCGTCAAAGCAGCGCAAGAGGCACAGAAAGCAAAGAAAGCGGAATCCGACCCTGTGACGATCGAAATGAATCTGCTGACGGCGAACAACTTTCTGATGCTCTTCCAACGGGCGAGCATTCCGGGTTCGGCAGCCGAGCGATTCCAAGCGGTCAAGCAGGCACTCTACGCATCCGCCTCGCCGCAGCAATCTCAGCAAAGTCAACAAAAGCGCTAACGCGGGTGTCGATCACTTCGGCTCGACGGCAAATCCCGCAGCGATGCCGACGACGGCAACAACCGACGCGATGACGGCACCTGCAACGGCGATCGCTACCGGTTCAATCGAAGGGTAGATATGGAGCAGCCACACGGCAGCAACGATCGCCGCAGCGATTGCCATGCCGACGACGATTGAATACGATGCGTATAGCATACGCACCAGTCGTACGGTTGGCGCGCTCGCGCCGAGAAGCACGAGCGATTCCCTTTCGCGTCGCACCAGCGGAAGGACGGAGCGGAAATACAGCCACAACACGACTCCGACGACAACGAGCCATAGTGCTACAGCGGCTCCGCCGATCCAGCGGAGCCGTGTTTCTTCTTCGAAAACACGAACGCTCCGCGTGACGGGATAGGTAATGTCGGCGATGTCGGGAATGGTGCGGCATTCTTCGATGAATGCCGCCAGCGACGATGCATCGAGTGCCGAGGAAACGAAGTGCACACGGAGAATCGTCGGCACGATGCTATCGCCGAGCAGATCGGAAAGTGCGATACCGTGTCGCGATTGGATATGCTCGATCAAAGCAGAATCGCTGATGATTTCGATGCGCTCGACAAGGCTCGGAGCGAGCGACCGAAGGTCGGCGGCTAACGCTCGTGCTGCATCGGCAGTGACCGATCCCTCCAGGACGAGAGATACCGCAATGTCTCGTTTATCGGCGTCGAGTCGAAGCTGCTGTTGATGCAACCATACGAACCCTGCCAGTGCAGCGAGCACCAGCACGGCAATGATGAACGAAATCCGCACCGACTGCCAGATGCGGTATCGCCACAGCTGCCACGCCAAGCGAAATATCATCGGTTGCCTCTTTGCTCCGTTGGTCCGACAATCTGCGATCGGTGCCGAACGATTGCGCCGATCGCGGTGCGAATATCCGACACAGCGCGCACCACATCCACACGTGAGAGCGATCCCAATGCTGCGACAGCACGCCACAAGAGAACGCCGACGACCGCTGCATAAACGACGACGCCACTACCGACGAACGCGAACAGATCGAGCGCACCGAAGACCGTGTACGTAACGAGTGCAGCAGCCACACCGAGCGACGTAATGCCTAAAAGCTGCTCGACGCGGTGAAGTGCCAGCAGCACCGATTGCAACGCAACGAGCGGCAAAAACAGTGCACCCAGCGCCATGACGTTGAAGACCGTTGTCGCTTCGCGGTAACTTCCGCCGAGAAAACCGACGATCAATTTCGTACCGCCGGCTTCCAGAACGACGACAGCGACGAAAGCGACTGCGAATTGCACGACGACCGATTTGCCGATCAGCGATCGCAGCTTGTCGTGCTGTTCTTCGTGCAACAAGCGAACGGCAGCAGGATACATCAGCCAGGTGGCTGCATCGGCGCCGGTTTCGAACACGCGGTAGAGCATCTTCGCTGCGTTGTACACACCTGCCGCACCGGTCGAGAAAAACAGTTGCACCAGAAAAATGTCGAGTTGGCGGATGCTCGTCGCCAGAGCCATCATCACCGCTTGCGGTAGACTGAAACGCAACACCGATCGTAGCGTCAACGTGCCGTCGAGCGACCAGCGATAGAGATCGCGTGCCAGAAACGACCCGACGATCGAGCCGACAGCCATGCCACTACACGCGATGATCGCCATGTCGCTGAACGAACGCAATTGTCCTCTCGCCAAAAACACGACCGTCAGTAGCGTGCTCGTGCCGAGCCAGGCGATGTTCGTAGCGAACACCTCGCGAACGCGAAACTCGCGTTGCAAAAGTTTCAGCGCGAACGAGCGCGGTATGCCGAGGAAGCAGTACAGCGGCAATATCTGTGCGACTTCTTGGAAGCGCGGCTCGTCGAACACGCGCGCCAGTTGAGCGCCGAAAGCTGCGATCGTCAGTGCGATGGCGAGCGTGAACGCCGTGTGCAGTCCGAGCGCGATTGTATCGGCGCGTGCGCGTTGTCGCTCGTCGTGACCGTATTGGATGACGCTCTGGAGAAGCGAACCTTCCGTAACGATCGCGATCCATGCCTGCAGCGTCAGCAACTGTGCGGCGAGACCGTATTCGACCGGCGACAATGCACGAATCTGCAACCACGTGACGACGCCGTAGCCGAGAAACAGCAGCTTGTCGCCAGCCGTCCACGACAGAAGCCGGATGTGCTTGCGGAGCTGCATGCAGCCGGTAGCGACAGTGACAATGGGTGCAAACTTACGAGCGGTCGAGCAGCCGAAATACCGTCCGCGTTGCAACCGATGCCGGACGAATGGCGATCGCGCGCGACGGCGACCACACGCCGTAGGAGTGACTGTAGAGCGATTCGACGAGGTCGAGCGCTGCACCATCGGCGCAGCATTCGATCGCTACGCTCCCACTGTGCAGAATCACTCCGTCGTTCGATCGCTCGACGCTGAGCGATGGGTGCACGTGAAATCGAATCTCTGCATCGTTCCAGGACTGGAAGAAGTCCGTTACCATCACAGTCTCGCTGCTTACGGTGACGATTCGGCGGTGTGGCACTCCATACGCCTTGTGTTCGGCAACGATCGTGTGTTCGTCGCAAATCAGGATTCGCGCATGCGCACGATCGCTTGTGAGCCAGAACAGCGCCTCGCTGGAGCGGTCGGACCACGAATTCTGTTCGAGTCCGGCGTAGCAGAGCGTGTTGTGTGCACAAGTCGAGCGAAACTCGTTCCGCAGTCTCGGCGATGGCAAGTACGCGCCCGTGCCCGTATCGGCGATGATTTCGTTGCCATCGAACGCGATCGTGACGGAAAGCTGATCGTTGTGTGTGTGACCGCCTTTGCCGCGTTGCCCGATCGAGCCGGCACGCACGAACACTTCCCAGGCACTGGTGCGAACGCCAGCAATGCCGAAGCTTGGCGCGACATGGCTGTTTTTTCGTTCCTGATCGGTGCTTCCGTAGAGCGCTGCGAGAATGTCCGTTCGATCGCTTGTCACTGCGTGCAGCAATGCACACGTTTCGCGATGACTCCGCTGCGATAGATAGGGATGCGCTGCGCCACACCAATGATGTTCGATCGAAAGTTCGTCGCCGAACGGAATGAACTGAAGGAAGCGTCCGCTGTCGTTGTCGCCGATTTGAGGTGCGATGCTCGAGCGGTACGTCGTATGAACGGTGAAGTCCGCAATCGTTTCGAGGCGCGATGGGAACGAGCGATCTTGCTCGAACACCGCGCGACCTTCGGGCGTGCGTCGCAGAAACCACACTGCCCACGCGAGCATCTCCGCAGCGAGCCGATGATATGCGAGCGATGCTTCGAAGTTGCCACCATCGGGGAGGAACTGATACGCAACCTCTTGCAGAACTTGTTCGGCACACCACATGCGAAGCTGCTCCGTCCAGCGACACTCCGGAAAGTACGCTGCTGCAACTGACAGCCCCGCGACACACGCCAGGTAATGATTGCCGCGCATGCCGTCGGACCATTCGAGATTGCCGAGAACGAAACGAGCGTGATCGTACAGCGACAGCGTGATCGCTTCGACGACGTTGCTGCGCAGACCGAGCGGGCGCACCAGATCGAGCGTGACGAGGATGTTTGCCATGCGAATCGCTGCGTCCATCGCCGATGCCCACTGGATGCCGAAGCCGGGCGGATTCTGTGCTGCAAAGTCGAGCAACACCGTTTCGATCGTCTGAACGAGTTCTCTCCGGTATGCTGCATCCTCGCTGCGATGTGCTTCGAGTGCGAGAATCGGCAGGAGCTGCAATCGTCCCAGCTCCCACGGTACCTTCGGATCGGCACCTGCTGCGGCGTCGAGCCGGATGCGTTCGTGCGGAACCGATTCGCTCCAGCGATAGCCACTGCGGAAGTCGCGTTGCCAATCCAGCGGCGAGTGCGATCGCTCGATCATGTTCCACAGCCACTGCGCACGCGGGACAGCAGACGGCGGATGTAACGAGACGAGCCAGCGTCCGCCTTCGATCAGCTCGTCGGGAATCGGCAGTGCATCGTACCGATGACCCTCGAAACCAGGAGCGCTGAAGCCGTGGCGGGTTTCGACCCAACCGCAACCGAGAACGTACCATCGTCCACTCGTGCAGTGTTCTGCGATCGCTGCCGTTGTTTCGCCGACGCGCTCGAGCAGCTCGACCGGCGGCACTTCGATCACATGCGAAAGCGGTCGCGTCGCATCCCATGGCACGTGCTGGCAAGTGGAATAAGGCTGCACCTGCTCGGTACGGGTAAAATGTCGAGCGATCGGTTCGCACGCTCGACGTACTGCTTTCCGCACGACGATGCTCGGTGGCAGCACGCGAAGCTGATACCGGCGAAGTGTGTTCACGTCTCGAGTGCACAGACGTTCCGACAGAGGGGCGCTGCTATCTTTGCGCCGCTTCGATGTGCAAAAGTGCAATCTGCTTTCGTTCTTGTGTTGAAGATAACCGTCGTTTTCGGTACACGTCCAGAAGCAATCAAACTCGCACCCGTCATCGAGCAGCTTCGCTCTAAGCAGTGGTGCAACGTGCGCGTGGTCGTTACCGGTCAGCACGATGAAATGCTCGACCAGATGCTCGAAACGTTCGGTATCGTACCGGATGCCGATTTGGCGATCATGCAGCCGGGTCAGCGGCTCGACGAGGTCACCGTTCGTGCGATTGCTGGACTCGCTGCAGACTTCCGGGCACATCGTCCGGACATTGTCATCGTCCAGGGCGATACGACGACTACGTTCGCTGCAGCACTGGCGGCATTCTACGAGCGCATCGCGGTCGCGCACGTCGAAGCGGGCTTGCGGACCTTCGACAAATACGCACCGTTTCCGGAAGAAATCAACCGCGTTCTCACATCGCATCTTGCCGAGTGGCACTACGCACCGACCGAACGTGCGCGGCGAAACTTGCTCGCCGAAGGTATCCCCGACGAACGCATTCGTGTCACGGGCAACACGGCGATCGACGCGCTGCAGTGGGTCGTCGCTCGACTGCGTACGCTCGATAGCGATGACCGTCGCCGGCAGCTCGGTGCGTTGCCGAGCGACATCGTCGAACAATGCGAAAGCGACTCGGCGCGTATCGTGCTGGTCACCGGCCATCGTCGCGAGAATTTCGGCGAAGGTTTCGAGCGCATTTGCACGGCGCTCTCGCGTTTGGCGCGCATCGAGCCGGATGTGACGATCGTCTATCCGGTGCACCTCAATCCGAACGTTCGCCAGCCGGTCGAGCGCTACCTTTCGGGGCACGGCAACATCCGCTTGCTCGATCCTCTGCCGTACCGCGAATTCGCCTATCTGATGTTGCATGCGACGGTGATTCTGACCGATTCGGGCGGCATTCAAGAAGAAGCACCAGCACTCGGCAAACCGGTCTTGGTGATGCGCGATGTAACCGAACGTCCCGAAGCAATCGAAGCCGGCACAGCACGTCTTGTGGGCACCGACGTCGAACGGATCGTCACGACCGTTCGGCAGTTGCTTCACGATCGAACGCTCTACGACGCAATGGCACAAGCACGCAATCCTTTCGGTGACGGTCGCGCTGCCGAGAGAATCGTCGAACACCTTCGCACGCTCGCGCGATGAGGCGTGCGGGGTTCGTTGCGATACTCGGCAAACCGAACGCGGGCAAATCCACGCTGCTCAACGCACTCGTCGGCGAGCCGCTGGCGATCGTCTCTCCGAAGCCCGAAACGACACGGCGTCCGGTTGTCGGCATCCTCACACGCGACGATGCGCAGATGGTGTTTCTCGACACCCCTGGCATCGTCGAGCATCCCAAATTCGAGCTACATCGTCAAATGCTGGCTGAGATTCATCAGGCGATCGAAGATGCCGACGTGCTGTTGGTATTGCTCGATTCCACCGGCGGTATCACCGAAGCAGAACGACTGCTGGCAGAGCCCATCATGGAAGATGTCCGCTCGAGCGGCAAACCTGCCATCTTGGTGCTCACGAAAATGGATGCGCTCGAGGAGAAAACAGCCGCTCTCCCGATCATCGAGCTTGCGATGCAGTCCGGACTGTTTCGCACTAGTGTCGCAGTCTCGGCGCTCAAAGGCAAATTTCTCGACGAACTCGTGCGTGTGATCGTCGAGCATTTGCCGGAAGGAGAGTTCCTCTACGATCCCGACGAGCTTTCGACGCAGCAAGAGCGCTTTTTCGTCGCCGAGTTCATCCGCGAGCAAGTGTATCGCCATTGCCAACAGGAAATTCCCTATTCGGTCGAGGTCGTCGTGACCGATTTCGACGAGCGCACCGACGGACCCTGGTACATCGCTGCCGAGCTGATCGTCGAGCGACATTCGCAGAAGAAAATTCTCATCGGTGCCGGCGGTTCGATGATCAAACGCATCGGCGAAGGTGCCCGCAAACGCATCGAAGCTCACCTGGGCGTGCCGGTGTACCTGGACCTCTACGTCAAGGTGCGCGAGCATTGGCGCAACGACCCGACGTATCTGCGAAGTTTCGGCTATCGAGTCAAACCCTCATCGAAGCGATGATGCAACAGTACGATCTCGACGAGCCCGTACCACCGCTGCATGTTTCCGAGCTCCTCAGCGACGACGATCGCCGCGCGATCGTGCGTTTCATGATCACTGCGCGCGAGTTCGACAACGCGATGATTCGCCTCTATCGGCAAGGGCGAGCGTTCGGCGGTGTCTATTCGCAAATCGGCAACGAAGCGACCTCGGTCGGTGCCAGTTATGCGCTCGATCGAACACGCGACGTGATTTTCCCGATGCATCGCGACATCGGTATGCACTTCGTTTTCGGCGCCGATCTCGACCAACTGATGCTGAATTTCTTGGCTCGCCAGGGGAGCCAAATGCGCGGTACCGATGGAACCGGTCACTACGCCGACCCGCGCTTGCGCATTTACGGCAACATCTCGCACCTTGCGGCGATGATGCCCGTCGCTGCCGGCTATGCACTGGCTGCCAAGATGAAAAGAGAACCGATCGTCGTTCTCACGACGATCGGCGATGGTGGGTCGAACGTCGGCGAATTCCACGAAGCGATGAACTTCGCAGCAGTGCAGCGTGTGCCGCTGGTCGTCGTCATCGAGAACAACCAGTATGCCTACTCCACACCGCGCGAGTTGGAATACGCCTGCGAGCGTCTTAGCGACCGTGCGATCGGCTATGGCTGCCCCGGCGTTACGATCGATGGCACCGACGTCGAGCTGGTCTATGACACCGTTCGTTCATACGTCGAGCGTGCTCGCAGTGGCGGGGGACCAGCGCTCGTCGAAACGATTACCATGCGCATGCGCGGTCACGCCGAACACGACGACTTCCGCTACGTGCCGCGCCAGATGCTGCAGTATTGGGAAAAGCGCGATCCCATCGCACGGTACGAAGCGTTCTTGGTCGAGCGGGGAATCGTCACGCGTGACGAACTCGACCGCTGGCATGCGGAAATCGCACGTGCGATGACCGACGCCATAGACCGTGCCCTCGAGCGCCCGTTTCCACCGGCAGAAGAAGCCTTCCGCAACGTGTTCGTCTAAGGCTGCACTCGCAGCGGGAACGTAATGTCTGCGTCCGTCTCGGGCGATGGACTTGCGCCGTCTTTTTTGTTGGGCTCGTAATGGTAGAGCTTGATGTTGACCGTTCCCGACAGCGGTGCTTGAACTGTCCCGACCTGCCAGCGCGTGTCCAAGCCGAGCGGCATGCCGCGCGAGTCGCGATCGGTGATCGTGATCGTGACGACGCCTGCTGTCGTGCCGCTTACGGTGTAAAACAGTTGGTGCTCGGTCGCCTGAGCGCGAATCGTCGGCGTGAGACTGTCGCCGGATGTCGTCATGATCGACAACGTTCCGCTGTACTCGCCAGGTCGAAGGGCGATGGTGTCGATCACCGGAGCTTGTCCGCCTGGTCCATCGAGATCGCTCCAGTTTGCGACGACGGTGTCCCGGTCGCTGGTCAATCGGAGCGTGAAACGACCGGGCACGGCATGGTCGTCGCCGTGATCGTTCCTATGTGGATCGCAGCCGACCAAAACAAATGCTGCGATGACTGCAGCGTACAACAGTGGGTGCTTCATGGCAAATCGGACAAATGGTGAGATATACCGAAAGGGACACTGAGCCGAAGTGTGATGTTTCGTCCAGGATCGAGTGCAAAGTAGCGATAGCGACTCAAGTAGTCGCGATATGGCGTGTCGAAAAGATTCGTGACCGATAGCGAAAACCGAACTTCGGTGCTCGCCAGCGTCAGCGTTCCGCCGAGTTCGATGTTCGCTGTGACATAGCCGGGCGGCGGCGGTGCGTAGTCGAAGGTCGTCGGTGAGATTGCAGTCTGCCGGCGAACCGCATCGAGTGCGAACTCGATGTACGGTTCTCCGAGAGCGCGTATTCCTTCCGGGTGCCAATGCAATGCCAAGCGAGCACGATCAGCGGGAAGGAATGGGATGTAGTCGGCTGTGGCGTTGTCGAAGCCTCGTACTGCCGATGCTCGACACTCCATCCGAACAGCGGCTGTCAGTGCATAGCCGAGCGTTACATCGCCACCGAACAATGTCGCCGAGCGCTGGGCGTATCGCATCGTCGGAAAGACACCACGGAATGTCACTGTCGGTGTCGAATCGGGCAGCAGTTGGATGAAGCGAGGCATGTAGTTGCCGAACACTGAGACGTCGTAGCTCAGTCGTCCAGCATCGCCGGCAAAACGCACGTCGAGTTGGTAGGAACGCTCGCTGCGCATCGTGGGATTGCCGATTTCGAACTGTGCTGTGCCGTGATGGAGGTCGTTGGCATAAAGCTCCACCGGCTGAGGCGGTCGCCAGTGCGAAGCGAGGTTCACCGTCAGTCGCGAGTGTTTGCCGAGTGGATATTCGGCTCCGATGTGCGATGCGATTCCGGAAAACAACGCAATCGTGTCGGTCACAGTTCCTGTCGTGCGATTCTGCGGTCGTGCGGAGAGCCGATGCACGTCGCCGCGAATACCAGCGCTGAGGAGCCACGAGCCGAGCTGTGTCGTTGCTGTTGCGTAGATGCCGCCTTCGAGGATGGTGTAATCGGGAATCAGAAAGACCGCGCCGCTTCGATCGTTGACCTGCCGCAACACATGGATGCCGATGGTCGTGTTCGCACCGGCGACAGTACTGCGATAGCGTGCATCGAGCTGATACGATGCAAGCAAAAGCTCGATCGCTGGTTGTTGGAGGAGTCGAGCAAGTGTCGTGCTGTCGCTCGTGCGGAGATTGTGTGCGTCGTATTCGCGGCGGTCGTTGAGTTGCCAGCCGTAAAGCAACTCGATCGTGCCTGCGCTGCTCGACATTGTGCTGTGGAGTTGAACGGCATGGTGAACGATCTCTTGGCGCGGATAGCCGATTGTGTACGTCCACGGTCGAACGACCAGTGGTGTACCGCTTGCAATGGCGCGGCGAAGGTCGTCAGGGTTACCGATGTGCGAGGCAGCGAGGATGCCGATCTCCGTTGCAAACAGCGAGTAGCTCATCTCGTGGCGCCACTGGTCATGCTCGTATCCGATCCGAAGCAGGGAGCTGATGCGACGCGAGCCAGTGTTCGACAGCACATACGACGGCGCACGGTCGTCGCCAGCGATGTGTGCGCCGATCTGAAACGCAAGTGCAGTGTTCCGAACAAGAATGTCGCTACTGCGGAGAGTACCGCTGAGCGCAAGCAAACCGTTGTTCGTCGCGCCGAGCATGTAGGCGCTCGCAGTCGTCGGTGCGTGGTACTCCAACTCGGGCAATTCGACACGCACGATGCCGCCGATGGCAGCATACGATTCTTCGATGCTCGCTGCACCGGAGACGACTGCGATACTGGTCGGCAGAAACGGATCGAGCGCCGGTGCATGATCGAGTCCCCACTCTTGCGCCTGATGCTGGATGCCGTCGGTCGTGACGACGACGCGTTGGCTGTGCAGACCGCGAATGACCGGCTTGGCTATCGCTGTTCCGCTTCGAAGAAGCGACACCGACGGGACGCCGGCGATCAAGTCAGCGAACGTCGATCCGCGATGGCGGTCGAGCTGACCAAGTGTCTGTTCGCTCGCATGCTCGGTCCCGCGTGCAAGAGGCGATTCGGCTTCGACGACGACGCGATGCATTTCGATGCTCAATGGTACCATTGAAACGGTGATGCTCGTATCCCGCTGCAGCTCGATCTCGATGACGCGGTCGTAGTAGCCGAGTCGGCGAATGCCCAGGCGATAGCTGCCCGGCTCCAGACGCTCAAAGAAGAATCGTCCGTCGCTACTGGTCTGCTGGGAATTTTTCGTTCCGACGATAACGACCTGTGCTCCTGCTATCGGAGTGGCATCGCTACTGTCGCGAACGATACCGTGAAGGTGCACCGGTCGGGTGTCGGCAAAAGCGCTTTGAATGCCGATGATGGCAAGCGCCGCAAAAAGCAGCATCGAGAAGTGGTGCGATGTGAAACCTCAGTCGAGCGATGGCAATCGGCGCTAAGCTTCGACCGGAGGCGAGCGAGGGGAGTACAGTTGGAAATTCGGTGTCGTGATGGCGGGGTCGCCATCGAAGCGCTGCACGAGCCGCACGATCGGCAAGAGCTGCCAGTCGCTGCAGTGATCGGTCGCAGGCGAGTCGAGTGTCAGATGGCACAGCGAGCAATGTTGGGCATCCGCACTGACGATCGCCGGTGTGTCGCGCGAGACGATCTCGTGCGAATGCCACGCACTGGCGAGCAGGAAACCTGCAACGCAGGCGAGCAGAACGGCAGCGAAGCTTCGGCGTATGTTCTCGGCGGCTGTCATCGGTGCAAAATTACTTCATGCGCGTAACGGGATAATGCCGAACTGCACTCGGCGTGCGAAGCCGGAACCAGTATGCGCCGGCAGCGTAGGGCGACATATCGAACGTCATTTCGTAGGCAGAACCGGCGGAGAGTCTGCCGAGCCACGTGCTCGCCAGAACTGTACCATCGGCAGCGACCAGGTCGAGTCGGTAGTCGCCCGATTCGTTCGGTGCGATGGTGAGTTGGGCGTTGTCTTCCAGTGGATTCGGAGCGACCGTCATCAGCGGCAGTTGGAGACTCGATCCCAACAGTCGCGGACCGCCAGCACCGCACAACGTCACGCAGAGACGACCGTTGCCGAGTCCTGGATTGAGCCAGGTTGTCGGCTTGATGCCGGAGTTCGTCCATCGTGCCTGGTCGATCGCGATCGAATCGCACTGCCGATCGCCGAGCATCGCATCGCCGATGAGCTGTGCGATGACTTGTGGCTGATTGGAAATCGGGACAAGCAACGTATCGATGGTGACGGTGATGTTGTGCCGCTCGTGCGTGCGGCTGTTGAACGAGAGGATGCGTCCGCCGCGCGCGCGAACGCCTGTCGGCATGAAGAGCTGATTGGGAAGATCGAGGACGAGCAGCAGTTGTGCGTTCGGCAGCACAAGATTCGTATCGAGCTGTGCGTAGATGTCGAGTGCCACGTCGCGATCGCGTGGATTGAGGATGCGGAGCGAATCGAGCCATATCCGAAAGCCGATACCCGGAATCGAAACGGCATGGAGAAGGACCGGAACGCTATCGGTGCAGTTCATTCCCAGACTCGTGAAGCGAACCCAGAGCGTATCGTCGAACTCGCCGATGTCGCGTGCATTGAATTCGACGTCGGCGGTAGAGTTCTTCGTCACGACGTCGATGTTGACGACCGGCGGCGAGACGGCGAAATATCCGGTCCACTGCGCGACGCCGAACGTGTAGGTCATGCTTCGTGTGTAGTTGTTCGTCAGCCGCAGCGGGAGTGTGCGGGTGTCGCCTTGTTTGACTTCGCCGAAGTCGAGCAGGGTATCGGCATCGATCGGGACAGTCCGCTCGCCAGTGAGGATGACTGTGTCGCGCACGTCTTGACCGTTGATGATGTAGTGTATCGCAAGAGCGGCTGTCCTCGTGCCAGCGCGAGTCCCATGTGGATCGAACTCGATTTCTATGGTGATGCTGAATCCTGAAGGTATGGAAAAGGGCAAAGTGCCCCAGGGCCTGCTGGTGATTCGGTATGTCCCGCTGTCGGCGCCGACAATGGCGACGCCTTCGAGCGATGCACTGCTGAGTGGATCGTTGTTCTTGATGGTAAGTGTACGTCGAATCGTCGTACACGGAACAGCGACGCCGAAATCGAGTGGACGTGGCGTCAACGACAATGCATTGTTGGTTGGTTCGACGCGAATTGGAATCTTGAACGAATCCACGCATGGACACGACAACACGATCGTGATCGTATCCTCGATGGGCGACAGCGATGTCGGCGTTATGCTGAAGTAGAGATCGCGGCTGGCTGAATATGGCGGCACTCTGAGAATACGTTGCAACGGCACGATTTCGGGACGAGTCGTGCGAATGTCGGCAATGCATGCCTCGACGCTGCTCGTATTGCGCACCGTCAGCGGCGGTTGCGATTGCGAGGTATAGTTCACCGGAACGTCAACCAAAATGTACGGTTGCGGTGTGAATTCCAGCACGAGGGCTTGTTGCTGAAGTTGGAGTTGCACGTCGAGCACTCGTGTCGAATCATCGCGGATCGTAACACTGAGGGTCGCTGTTTTGATGCCGTCGTTGTTTTGCGGGAAGATGTGTGCTTCGATGACCACACGCACCGAATCGCCTGCCCGCACCGTGACAGCCGACGCCGGTTGCTCGACGATGTCGAAATACTGCTGGTCGGTACCACCGATCGTCGCTGGGAAGAATACCTGAGCATCGCTATTGCCGGAGTTTTTCAGCCACAGTGTATCGCGTCGTGTGCCACATGCAATCGTGCCGAAATCCATCAGGGCTTTGCTCGGAACTATCGACGCAAGCGTGCCGCGTCCGACCAAGCGGAATCGAACCGTATCGGGGCATGTCGCGCCGATTTGTTGCGATACGAAAACAAGCGAATCGCTGTAGGTGCCTATTGCAGGCGGCGTGAAGATGACGTCTATCCACAGTGTGTCGCGAGCAGCTATCGAGCGAGGAAACGATCGTCCCGGCGGTACTGTCTGCCAGGCAAAGGGCGATCGAGGTTGCACCGGAGGAGCGATCACCACCGAGTCGCTGGTACTGGTGTTTGCAATACCAACGCGAATTGTTCGAGTATTGCCAATTCGCAGATCGCCGAAATCAACGGTATTGCCAGCACCGATCCCGATGGCAACGATCTTGGTGGTAATACCACGAATGTGGATCGGAATCGAAATGGTCTGCTGACACAAATCAATGGCGATAGCGAGCGTGTCGTAATAATCGCCAGCATCGGGCGGAACAGCACGAATGCGGATGTGTACGGTGTCGCCGACGCCGAGTCGCAAACGCGACGGCTGAACGACGGAGAACAGAGACGTACCCGTTGCGATACTCGTGATCGTGGCAGGATTGGTGCCCACTAATCGCAACACAAAGGTGCGCTCTTTGGCGCTACCGCGACACGCTTCAGCGAAATCAATCGCGCCGATCGGCACTGTGTTCGATACTTCGGTGACAACGACCGTTGCGCTGTCGGTAACGATGCGAACCGGTACGCGAGCGACGACTTGCTCTGGTGTGCCGCCACTGATAACGAGTGTATCGCTGGTGCTGCCGAAGCGACCAGGAGTAGTGCGGAATTCGATCACGATCCACAGCGAATCGCCTGCAGCGATGGTGGCTCGCAATGGCTGCGGACGAACGATGCGAAAACCACTCGATGGGTCGAGGAAAAATCCGTTCGTAAGCGTGAATGGTTGATTACCCGGATTGCTCACCAGCACGGAATCGCGCGCGACCCCACCGTTGACGGCGCACGAAATGCGTCCCATGTCGAGTTGGTTCGGTCGCACGGTGAGCGGTGTCGTCAACACCCGAACAATTCGTGCCGAAGTGTGGGAAAACACAGCCGCTGGACGTGCCGCATACCGAGTTGGGACAATTAGTGACTGCTCGCGTTGTGCGGCTGCGAGGTAGAGGTATTCGGCGCCTGGGGGCGTGGATAGATTGTAGCGCCACTGTGCATCGGCGCCAATGATGACCGAATCGAGCAGTTGCCACACTCCATTGGAAGGCTTCGCAAACAGTAGAACGGTTTTCCCCGGTGATCCGCTACCGCCGATGGTGAAGTTGCCACGTGCGACAGTAACGGTATCCATCGTTGGTCCGCGATAGCCGCTCGGTGGTTGTGCAACGATGCTCGGAGTGCCCGGTGCATCGTAGCGAATACGACCTGTTCCGCCTTTTCCGGTGGGAGCACTTTGCCCTCCACCTTGAGCGGATAGATTGATTTGAGAAATACCGTTTCCGCCAGCGGCGATGATTCCACCACCGCTGCCGCTGCCGCCCCGCCGCGATGACGTCGTGCCACTGCCGGCTCCGTCGGCTCCGTTGGCGGTGATGGTGAGTTGTTCGATGACGGAACCGACGAGAGCAATCGCGCCTCCACCACCCCCACCACGACCGCCGCACGCTACGAAGGGAAACGATGAGTTGCGTGGGTTACCACTTGCGCCGCCCGATCCGCCTGCCAACGGAACGAGTGTCGTATCGCCGTGCGTTTTGCCACCGTTGTTCGATGCTGTGCTCGTCGCACCTCCATCGGTACCGTAGCCGCCACCGGCGCCATCGCGGTTGTCTGAGACCCCGCTGGCACCCCCACGTGCACCATCAGGCGAGCAGTCGGGTCCGCTCGAACAGCCGACACCGCTTGCTCCGAACGGATGTCCTGTTCCGCCGCCGGCAGATTCGTAGGCACCACCATCGGTACCACCACCTGTTTCGTTGAGCGATGCGCCATTGCGTCCACTGGCAGTTCCGATGCTCTGGTAGCTGTTCGGCGAATTGTTCCCGCCGCGCCCGCCAGCAGTGAAACCATTGCCGCCTCTGCTGCCGCCACCGGCGATGTCGCAGAACTCACCACCGCCGCCGCCACCACCAGGACCAGCATCGATACCGTTGGCGTCCACGCTCAATCGGGTTTGTGAGGCTGACACTCCGCGGATTGGTCCTGTGCACATCAACACAACCGGTAAATAGCCCTGGTTGCCATTGGCGGAATTGCCGTCCGGATCGTCGGTCGCTATCGTATAGGCTCGCCCACCGAGCAGGAGGCTATCGAACAACAATGCGCCTCGCCGAGAACGGATGCCGAGCGGAGGACGACCCAGCACTGTTTCCGATCGGCTCCGCAGATCGCCAGCAGGTGTCGGCTGAACGACATAGAACGTGTCGGCTACCGTCACACCGTTGGGAGTACGAATGCGAATCGGAATTCGCCATCGCGAGCTAAGTTGACGCCAGTCCCACGAATTTGGGGTGGCTGTTGGCGACACGAAGACCACCGTACTTATCACACGCCCTTGCCACGACACGACACACGGACCGAAAACGACGATGGACGAGTCCTCCGGACGCACTAATTCGATGCGAAGTGGATCACTGGGATTGTTCAAAAAGATACCGTCGCTGGCACTGAATGCAGAACCATTGATGTCGGCAGCGTTCGGTGCAATGAATTCGACGTACACAGCCATTCCCGGTGCGCCGATATCGGGGATGAGATACGACAAAACCGGTTGAGCAGAAATGCTCACAATTGCGACCAACCCAAGAACGATACCGATGATGCTACGAGCCGACATATGCAATTACTTTCAGTTCGACTGCAATAGGTGTCGGTAGTGAGCCGACCTCGATCGTCGTGCGGCATGCACGCACTTCAGAAAAATGCTGTGCCCAGAGCTGATTGAACACCGGAAAATCACGCTGCATGTTCGTCAGAAAAACCGTAACGTCAACGATGTCCTCCCATCGTGCGCCAGCATCTTCCAATATCGCGCGGACGTTGCGAAACACCGACAGAGTTTGCGCAGCGATATCGTACTCGACAAGGTTGCCCTCCTCGTCGTAGCGATTGCCTGGTATTTCATCTGTGCCGGGCAGACGAGGACCGACGCCGGAAAGAAACACAAAATCGCCGACACGCCGGGCATGTGGATATGCGCCGACCGGGCGCGGTGCTTCGTCGCTGGTGATGATCCTCTTCATGTGCTTTATGGGACGACGATGAGCATACGAACGACAGTGCCACTCGGTGTCCGAATCGAAGCGATGTAATAACCTGCTGCGATGGTCGGCAGTTTCACGACGAATACGGGCGCCGGAACCGACGGTGTCGCTTGGAGAACAGTTCGTCCGACTGCGTCGCTGATGCGTACTTCCTCTACGAGAGTGCCCGGAGCAACGATCGTTACCTGCTCCGATGCAGGATTGGGCATGAGCAGTGTTTCTCCGGGTTCCGAGAATTCGACGGATGTGATCGAATCGGGAGCAGCACGATACACAGCACCGTATGCCGTCGTCGAGACAAGGGCACCATCGGTTTGGCGACGCACACTGAGTACAGGTTCACCGATGCTCGTATCGAGTGTGTATGTATCACTGGTGCGCCCGACAGTGTAGAAACGGTTATCGCCCTCAGCAGCGATCCATGCCCGACCGCCACGGCTGAGCGCCATGCTGCTTACAGTAACTGCTGGCAATTGCACGCTGCGTTCTACCGTCCCATCGAACCGATAGCGTCGGTAAAGTGTCGTTCCGCCCGAATCGAGAACGACTCCGATTGTTCCATCCTCGGCAATATCGCACCAGCGCAGGGTCTCTGCGATCGGTATCTGAAGGCGCACCCCAACAGGAGCGACATTGTCTATTGCCATGACGGTATGCTGGGTGGCTACTACCACGACGGAGTCGTTACTGCGGAGTGCGATGATACGAACACCAACCGGAAGCGGGACATTTACGGCATTCCATAGCAGCCCATCGGTCGAAACGAAAATGCCGCCCGTCGAAGCAGCGATTGTTGTTGCTCGAAATATCGCAATACCGACGATCGTATCCGTGATCGGTCCTGCCGCCGTCGAGCATCGCGCAAAGGTAACTCCCTCGTCGCTGGAACACCATAAACCATGTGTGGTGCCGAGCAGCACTTGATCGCGTGTACGAATGCAGATATCGTTCACATGCGCATTAGCGGGAAGCCGAAGCGAACTTGTCCAGCTCAAACCATTGTTTACCGATCGAAAAACATTGCCGCCAGTAGCAGCAGCGATCAAAAGTACCGACGGTACGTATGCAGCGAATTCCAGACCGATCCCTTGAATCCCGCTCGACGAGTTCGTCCAGAACATGCCGCTTTCTTCGGAGCTGAATACGCCGTCCGTTGTCGCGACCAGAAGCGTGCCGCTCAGTGTCGAGAGGGCATCGGCGACGATGAATCGTTGTCGCGATACGAGCGACCACTGGGTAGCTGCTGCGAATCGGCGATAGACGTAACTCGAATCACCGGACTGATCGGGAAGGATGCAGAACATTGCTCCTTCGCGTCCGCTCAGCAAGAGTGTCCCTGCTTGCAGCGGCGGTAGTCCTGCGCTGGCGTCGCTCCACTGTGAACCTCCATCGGTTGTTCGAACGACTGTACCGCTGCGTATGCTCCAGAGTACGACGGGCGCGCCGGAGTACTCTTGGCTCGATACCATTGCGGTATGCGAGTCGCTCGACAGCCTGACAAGTTGCCCCGATTGCCGCTCGATTCGATACAGTCCGTTGCCGTAGCAGTATATCACCGAATCGTGGGCTTGATAGAAATGCCATTGTCCCGCTGGTAGCTCGCCGATTCGGATCGCACTCCGGCCATTGTCGCGCGAGAGATACACAGCGACTCCATTTGCCGAGCCAGCGGCGATGACGAGCACGCCATAGCGGAGTCCCTCGAGTCCGCTGATTTCCTCGCTCGTTTGAATGCCCGATGGTCGGGCGATTTCTTGCCACGAAAAGCCATTGTCGGTAGATCGGTAAAAGGTGCCTCCGCTCATGAACACCAATGCTTCCAGTCCGAGAGAATCGGAACAGGGAGCAAACAGCGAGATGCCCGTCGCTTGTGGCAATTGAAGTTCCGACCATGAAACACCGCCATCGTACGAGCGAAATATCTTCATGCCACTCGAAAGTTGTGCGTAGAGCGTTCCAGATGAACTCCGATAGAATCGGCGTACATCGGCACCGTCTTTTCGTGCCACAAGTTGCCATTGTGCGATGAGCGACGGCACCGAAAACAGTACGAGTGCCAGCACGAGATGAATGCGACGGTTCATTGTGAGCGTCCTCCGTTGAGCAACATTGTCATAACTTGATGCACACGTTTTTGGGTTCAGTGAAAAATCGGTACGCTTCCCACCCGCCTTCGCGCCCGATACCGCTATCCTTTGTACCGCCGAACGGCGTCCGGAGATCGCGTACCATCCAGCAATTGATCCAAACGACTCCACATGCGAGTCGTGCTGCAACGGTGTGTGCACGGCGAAGATTCTGGGTCCAGATGCTTGCAGCTAAGCCGTAGCGGACACTGTTAGCGAGCGTGATCGCCTCGTCGTCGGAATCGAACGGTAATATCGTCACGACAGGACCGAAAATTTCTTCTTGATTTGCCGAACAGGTGGCATCGAGTCCAACAATAACTGTCGGTTCGACGAACCAGCCGTTGGCACAACGACCCGGCACACGCGCTGCCGAACCACCGACGACAATTCGACCGCCATCAGCGCGTGCATTCTCGATAGCGGTGAGCACCTTGTGATAGTGTGCCTGCGAGACCAGCGCACCGACGTCGGTATCGTCATCGAGAGGGTCGCCTACCTTGAGCGCAGCCACTCGCTCACAGAAGGAATCGAGAAACCGATCGAAAATCGAGCGCTCGACCAGAATGCGTGAACCGCAAAGGCAAATTTCACCTTGATTGAGAAAACCGGCTCGGACAATTTGTGGGAGAGCATCGTCGAGGTCCGCATCTGCAAAAACGATCGTCGGATTCTTCCCGCCGAGTTCGAGCGAGAGCTTCTTGAACATCGGTCCGGCTGTTCGCGCGATGTATTGTCCTGTTGCCGTACTTCCGGTAAAGGAGATCGCGCGTATGCTGCGGTGCTCGACGATGGCACTGCCCGCTTCGCTGCCGTAGCCATGCACGATGTTGAGAACGCCGGCGGGCAAACCACATTCAGCGCACAACTCGGCGAATTTTGTTGCGGTCAACGGTGTCAGCTCGGACGGCTTCGCCACGACCGTGTTGCCGAACGCCAATGCGGGTGCGATTTTCCACGTCAGGAGATATAGCGGTAAATTCCACGGCGAAATACACCCGACAACACCGATCGGCTGGCGGAGCGTGTAGTTGAGCATTGCAGGCGCTGTGTGGGACTCGCTCCATGCGTGCATCGCTGCGGCAGCGAAAAACCGCAGATTGGCGATCGAACGCGGAATGTCCAGCGAGCGAGCAAGCGAGACTGGCTTGCCTTGATCCTGCGACTCTGCGCGAGCGAATTCATCCAATCGTGATTCGAGTGCATCGGCGATGCGAGCAAGCACTGCAGCACGCTCAGCGGCAGCACGCTCCGACCACGCAGGGAAGGCGTTCGTGGCTGCTTCGACGGCAGCTTCGACCTCCGACATCGTCCCGCGTGCGACGCGGCAATAAACGCTGCCTGTCGCAGGTTCATAAACGTCTATCCAATCGGTCGAAGGAAGGAATTCGCCACCGATGTAGTGACAGAGCTGTTCCATCCCAAGATGCGGTGGTGTTATTGCTGCAGCGAAGATACTCAATTGCTCTTCCCAGAAGGTGGCACAACTGTTGTATTTTGCTCAATGAATCAACCGATCCCCAACAATGATGGACATCACCTCAGCTCGGATGCAGTTTGTCGCTTGGCTCGCGGCGAACGGATACAGACCCCACACACAGCGGCGGTACGCCGATGCCATGAGCGAGCTGGTGACGTATCTGAAGCAGAATTGTAACGTCAGCGACATCGAACCAGCACACATCCGCGGTTTTTTAGCGTACCTCCACGACAAGCAAAATTCCAAACGAACGATTGTCACTAAGCTGAGCGCACTGCGAACGTTTTTCCGCTATTGCCAACAGCGACGCTGGTGCGAGCGCAATCCTGCATCTGCTGTCGCGATGCCGAAACTCGATCGCCCGCTACCGAGTGTTCTGCGAGAGGATGAAGTTTCTATAGCACTCGAGCGTATAGACCGTTCGACGCCGTGGGGGCTGTGTTTGGCTGCACTGGTCGAAGTGCTCTACAGCAGCGGGATGCGCATCAGTGAGGCACTCGCTCTGCGATGCGGCGATATTGATCGTTCGTCCATGTCGGTCCGCGTCATCGGCAAAGGCGGCGTCGAGCGTGTCGTCTTGCTCGGTCGGCGTGCGATCGAGTCGCTCGACAGATACGTGGAGCGTCGCCATGAACTCCTTGCCGATCCGCGCGAGGGTGCACTGTTTCTCTCGCCGCGTGGCAAGCCGCTTCGAGCTTCTCAAGCGTGGCGTGCAATTCGTGCGCTGCTCTGCGGAGTAACCGATGCTCCTCGCCGTTCTCCCCATATTTTCCGGCACAGCTTCGCGACGCATTTGCTCGATCGTGGCGCCGAACTGCAAGCAGTCTCGCAATTGCTCGGGCATGCATCGTTGCGCTCGACGCAGGTGTACACCCACGTTTCGATCGAGCGTCTTCGCGCAGCGTATGAACAGGCTCATCCGCGGGCAAACGTTGATTACAACCAGCAGCCGAAGCAATGAACGCTGTCAGAGTCGTTGTCGTCGGATGCGGTTACTTGGGGAGCATTCACGCGCGATTGTGGATGCAGAATGAGCGTGCCGTATTGGTCGGTGTGCACGACACCCTCTCCCAGCGCGCCGAATCGCTGGCGCAAGAGCTGGGCGTCGTTGCGTTCCCGTCGCTCGATAGCGCGCTCGATGCATGCGATGCAGTGACAGTCGCTGTCCCGACAGTGCATCATGCCAGCGTGACACTTGCTGCGATCGAGCACGGCAAACACGTTTTGCTCGAAAAGCCTGTTGCCGCAACGATCGCCGATGCCGAAGCGATCGCTGCTGCTGCCGAGCGCGCCGGAACAGTCGTTCATGTCGGTCATGTCGAGCGATACAACGCCGCTTTTCGCCGAGCATTGGGCTACGTCACACGTCCGCTGTTTATCGAAGCTCATCGGCTCAGCCCTTTTCGCGTTCGCGGAACCGATGTCTCGGTCATCAGCGACTTGATGATCCACGATCTGGATTTGGTACTGGCATTGGTACGGCAGCCGGTCATCCGCGTCGAAGCACACGGTGTGGCGGTCATGAGCGACTCGATCGACATAGCCAATGCACGCATCGAGTTTTCGGGCGGTTGCATCGCCAATTTGACCGCATCTCGACTGACGCCGAAGCCACTGCGGAAACTGCGGATCTTTCAGCCGAGCGCATACATCTCGCTCGACTTTTCCGAGCCTGGTATCGAGGTCTATCGGTTTGCCGAGGATCGAGCCGCTCTCGCTGAAATCGGGAGCGAACTGCAGTTGTCCAAGGCGATTGTCCGTGAGCAACCGACAATCGCCCCTGTCAATGCGATTGCCGACGAGCATCGAGCGTTCATCGCCAGTATTCTCGATGATGTCCCAGCAGTCGTGTCGTTGAACGACGGCATAGCTGCTCTCCGGCTGGCGCTCCAGATCGAACATGCAATCGTCGAGAGAATGCAAACACTTCGCTCAGAGTGATGCGCTGGGTATGGCTTGGTGTCGTCGTCGTGTCGAGTTCGCTTGCGCAGGTGGAACTGAGCGATTCTCCTCGTTCGGGTGCGCTCGTGCTGGCGCCGATGCTGACGAGCGACTACCGAGCACTGTGGGTCAATCCTGCCAATCTCGGATTTGTACCGACCACCGTTACGTTCACGCTCGGTTCGCCGATGGAGTACGGCTCGTACCGCATCGCACGGCATTGGAGCATCGGTGTCGGCGAAGTCGGTGCGAGCATTGAATCGAACGCATTGAACCTCGGTGAGCTTGCCTCGATGGTGTTCCGCTTCGATCAACAACGCTTTTCGATGGATGACAAGCGCCGCATCGCCAGTGATTTCGCCGGTCGAGGCATCTCGTTCAACCTCGATGCACAGATCATCGGTGTCGCCTATCAGAGTTCGTCATGGGGCGGAATTGCCATCGGTGTACGCGATCGTCTCAGCGCCGAATTCCAGCTCAATTCGATGTTGGCGCGGATTGCGTTCTTGGGTCGGCTCGATGCGTATTTCGATTCGACGGCTCTCAATTGGCGTGGCGATACGGTCGGCTATGCACGCCATCCGAAGTATTACTCGGAGCTGTTCGATTCCAGTCGTATCGCCATGAGTTGGCTTCGCGATTTTGCGATTGGCTATGGCGTGCGGATTTACAGCGGGCGCACCCTGCAACTGTACGGTGGTTTCACAGCACGCTTGATCGAGGGATATGCATTGCTCGACGGGAGAATCGAGAATCGCACAATAACTGCATACTCGGCGATCTCGCCGTATTTCGGGGTAAGCTACGGCAAAGCGACAACCCCTTCGCTCCGTCCGGGCAACGGATTGGTGCCGGTCGGCAGCGGCTTCGGTACAGACCTCGGAATTACTGCAACAATCGGCGAACGATGGAGTACAGCAATTGCCGTGCTCGATATCGGGTCGGTGTGGTGGGACGGCAACGTCTTCGCTGTGCAGGATACCGTCCTCAACGGACTGATCACGACGGGATTGTCCAGCTACGACATCTTCTCCGAAGCGCAGAACATCACGGGCGAGGGCGGTTACTTCAAATGGGCAGGATTGCCAGGAATTCGCACGATGTTGCCGACACGATTGCGGCTGGGCACTTGCTACGCCATTGGGATCGAGCGCAACATCGGAATCGAATTGACTATCCCATTGCGCCCGAATGCACCAGGTGCATCACCATTTTTTGCGACGATCGGAACTCGCTATTCGTTGAGCGCTCAAGTGGTCGTCAGCGGTGGTGTGCGCATCGGTACAGTCGCAGAGTGGGCGGTACCGCTGTCGGTTCAAGTATCGCTGTGGAACGGTCGTTGGGAAATCGGTGCATCGGCGCAAGACATTGCGTCGTTGGTATTCGGCAAGCATCCCGTACTGTCGCTGGCACTAGCGGTGGTCAGATTTCGGTTCTGACAATCGCCGTGCTGCGCGGGCACGCGCCGAATCTACAAGCTCCCGCAACTGTATCGGCTCGCGCGCACGGTCGAAAAATTCGCGTCGGAATTCCGCTTCGGTGTAGCCGTATCGTGCGAGTGCTTTCATGACGCTACTATCGGCACGTACCGAGTCGGTTTCGACCGCACGGGCGACGAGCACGTCGGTATATGCATCGACGAAGCGCTCATCGTCGTTGCTGCACGATGCGACCACGATGGAGCACAGAATCAGCGCGGCGCTACCGAGACGTCGCATGTGCCGACGCCGTTCGTTGTCCATCGCTGCTGCCATTGACGCTACCGAGCGGTGTGCGAAATACTAACGGAATCGTCTCTTGAACCGAGCTGACGTACCAAATCGTCATATCGCTCGTCAAGTGTGACGGTAGTTCCTCGATGTCGCTGCGATTGTCGGCAGGGACAATGACCGTCGTGATGCCGTTCCGTTTGGCAGCGAGCAATTTCTCGTTGAGTCCGCCGACAGGCAGCACAATGCCACGGAGTGTGACTTCTCCGGTCATCGCGACATCGCAGCGGACAGGAATACCGCGTGCCGCCGAGATGAGCGCGATGGTCATCGTGATACCGGCGCTCGGTCCGTCTTTCGGAATGGCGCCTTCTGGGACGTGGATGTGAATGTCTTTGCCGGTTGCAAATCCTTCCTCGATGCCGAACGATGTGGCATTGGATCGAACATAGGAGAGCGCAGCATGAGCCGATTCTTTCATCACGTCGCCGAGTTTGCCAGTCAGCAACAACTTTTCCGTGCCGGGCATGATTGTCGCTTCGACCGGCAGAATATCTCCTCCTGTACTTGTCCACGCGAGTCCGAGAGCAACGCCGATTCGGTCGGTGCGCTCGGCGTGAGTGGCGCGGAACTTTGGCGCCTTCAGCATCGAATGCACTGCCTCCGTGTCGATTGTGAAACGGTGGGCGCGCACGTAGCGACGGAATTTCGGCAGAGCGCGAACGGATGTATTCGGTGCGGTATCCGACGAAGCAACGTCGCTGACAATGCGCTGAGCTACCTTGCGAAGGATGCGACTGATCTCGCGTTCGAGATTCCGCACGCCAGCTTCGCGAGTGTATTCCCGCACGATAGTCAAAATGGCGTCGTCGGTAAACTCGACGGCAATGTCTTGGAGACCCAGTTGAGCTAATTGTTTGGGGATGATGTGACGCTTGGCGATTTCGAGTTTGTCGTTGTCGAGATACGACGTCAACTCAATGACGTCCATGCGGTCCAGCAGCGGTGCAGGAATGTCGTAGAGAACGTTCGCTGTCGCGATGAACAGCACCTGCGACAGGTCGTAATCAACTTCGAGGAAGTGATCGTTGAACGCGCGGTTCTGTTCGGGATCGAGCACTTCGAGCAGCGCTGCTGCTGGATCGCCGCGAAAATCCAAACCGAGCTTGTCCACTTCGTCGAGCAAGATCACGGGATTGATCGTTCCGGCGCGTTTCATTGCTTGAATGATCTTGCCCGGCATAGCGCCGACGTAGGTGCGACGGTGACCGCGAATTTCAGCCTCGTCACGAACACCGCCGAGTGAAATGCGCACGAACTGCCGTCCCAACGCACGCGCGATCGAAGCAGCCAACGAGGTTTTCCCGACACCGGGCGGTCCGACGAAACAGAGTATTTGACCGCGCATCGAGCCGGTCAGGTTCAGCACGGAGATGTACTCGATGATGCGCTCTTTCGGCTTTTCCAGATCGTAATGATCGGCATCGAGGACGGCTTGCGCGTTGGCGATACTGAGGTTGTCGTCGGAGCGAACCGACCACGGCAACGCCGTCAGCCACTCCAAGTACGAGCGAATGACGCCGTACTCTGGCGACATGGGGAATGTCTTGCGGAGACGGTCGAGTTCTTCCAATGCACGTGCGTGAACCGGCTCAGGCATGCCGGCACGTTCGATCGCCTCGCGGAAACGCTCGACCTCGCTCGATTGGAGAGATTCTTCATCCTCGCCGAGTTCTTTTTGTAGCGCACGAATTTGCTCCCTGATGAAATGCTGACGTTGCGTTTGATGGAGAGTGTCGGTGACTTTTTCGATGACGTCCTCTTCGATTTCGGCTTGAGCGATTGCTTCGTTGAGCAGGTTGAATGCCAGCTCGGTTTGTTGCTCGGCTGTCGGAGCTTCGAGAATGGCTTGTACCTTCTCCGGCAGTCGAGTTGTGAATTCCCACACTGCCGGATAAATCGTGTCGAGCGCTTTCGCCAAACCGACGTGGGCAGTCAGTTGGCGCCGCTCTTGATCGTTAGCGCCGGTTTGCAGCGCGTAGCGTTCCATCGTTTCTTCCAAGCGATCGAGTGCGTCGCGGGACAGCTCGCCTTCGAGCGGGTAGTCGTGCGCTTTGACCATCAAAAACGATTTGTCGCTTCGATGTGGTTCGAGTCGTATCCGCTGCTGACCGGAGAGCTTGACGCGGAGTATATTGTTGGGTGCACGCTGGATACCGACGATATGCGCCAGTGTGCCGACTGTGTGAAGATCGTCAAAGCCGGGAATGTCGGCGTCGGTGCGTTGCATCGTGACAGCAATCGCATGACCGTGCTCCATTGCGTACTCGATCGCGGCGATGGATGCTGGTCGTCCGACCAGCACCCACATCCGTTGGGTCGGGAGAAGCACCATCTCCCGCAAGGGAAGCACGGGTACGATATGCCGACTGCGTTTGCGTTGTGACATGGGTGTGATTGCGATTGTTCAGATACGTGTTCCGACGTGTAGCGACGGACAGAGCGTCGCGTTATTACCGAGCATAAGGTGTCTGCAAGTACTGCTCGGCTTCGGCGTGCGAGTTCTGGACATCTTTCCACGAGAGGACTTTCTTGTACTGCATCACTGCCAGCTCGCGTTTGCCTTGAAGATCGTAGATTTTTCCGATGTAAAGATTGAGCTTGACCATGAAACCCGATGGGTCCTCGTCGAGAAGACGGCACGCTTCGTCGCACTTGTAGAAGTAAGGCAGTGCTTCGTCGTATCTACCGACAGTGAACAGGTACCAGCCGATATAGTAGAGCGCTTCTCGTGCCGCATAGGCGTCGTAGTATGGCTGCTTGGTACGGTAGGCATCGAGTATGCGGTGCCAATGCGCGACGCTGCTATCGAGGTTGCCTACTTGGAGTAGCGCGACGGCGTACCGGCGATGGAAAAGCGGATTGGTGGGATAACGCTCGTACAACTCACTGCTGATGCGCAAATAGTCGTGAGGTTGATTCTCGAACTGGGAACTGTACACTTGTTGGAGTAAGACTTTCGCTTCGATGTCGGCGTAGGTCGCATTGCGAGCTGCCGCCTCCAGTTGCAGAATGCCAATGCGTTTGTCACCGCTCGGTAAAAACACCATGATGGGTTTGAGCACGGGGTACTTTTCGGGCAAAGCAGCGGCGTAGTAGTTGTAGATGCCGGTGCCGAGCATGATGTCGTGATTCCCGGGTGCCAATTGGCTGCACTTGATGAGAATGTCGAGCGCGAGTCGTCCATCGTTGGCAGCTTTGAGCCAACTCTGTACGGTTGCATAATAGCGTCCGCGATAACCGAGTGCACCGCCTTTGAAAAACAGTCCAGCGATGTCGTACGGGTTACGTTCCAAGATGGAATCGCAGAGCGTAATGACGCGTTCGACTTTTTGCAGGAACACTTCCTCGTAGCGAGAGCTGTTCCGACGATCGACCTGCATCTGCCACCATTCGATCATCGCATCGAGAAA
>JAOAGY010000024.1 GCA_026415505.1 Chlorobiota bacterium
TCGGCTTTGGCGTAGTCGCCTTGGGCTTGGTAGAGTGACCCCAGGCTGTTCAGACTCGTTGCAACATTTGGGTGATCGGGACCGAGCGTTTTTTCGTAAATCGAGAGGCTTCGTTTGAGAAGCGGCTCGGCTTTGGCGTAGTCGCCTTGGGCTTTGTAGAGTGACCCCAGGCTGTTCAGACTCGTTGCAACATCGGGGTGATCGGGACCGAGCGCTTTTTCCAAAATCGAGAGGCTTCGTTTGTAGAGCGGCTCGGCTTTGGCGTAGTCGCCTTGGTCTTGGTAGAGTGACGCCAGGTTGTTCAGACTTTTTGCAACATCGGGGTGATCGGGACCGAGCGTTTTTTCGAGAATGGCTAAGCTTTGTTTGTAGAGCGGCTCGGCTTTGGCGTAGTCGCCTTGGGCTCGGTAGAGTTCCGCCAGGTTGTTCAGACTTTTTGCAACATCGGGGTGATCGGGACCGAGCGTTTTTTCGCGAATAGCTAAGCTTCGTTTGTAGAGCGGCTCGGCTTTGGCGTAATCGCCTTGGGCTTGGTAGAGTGACCCCAGGCTGTTCAGAATTGTTGCAACATTTGGGTGATCGGGACCGAGCGTTTTTTCCAAAATCGAAAGGCTTCGTTTGAGAAGCGGCTCAGCTTTGGCGTAGTCGCCTTGGGCATAGTAGAGTCCCGCCAGGTTGTTCAGACTTGTTGCAACATCGGGGTGATCGGGACCGAGCGTTTTTTCGCGAATAGCTAAGCTTCGTTTGTAGAGCGGCTCGGCTTTGGCGTAGTCGCCTTGGTCTTGGTAGAGTGACGCCAGGTTGTTCAGACTTTTTGCAACATTTGGGTGATCGGGACCGAGCGTTTTTTCGAGAATGGCTAAGCTTTGTTTGTAGAGCGGCTCGGCTTTGGCGTAGTCGCCTTGGGCTCGGTAGAGTTCCGCCAGGTTGTTCAGACTTGTTGCAACATTTGGGTGCTCGGGACCGAGCGTTTTTTCGTAAATCGAAAGGCTTCGTTTGAGAAGCGGTTCGGCTTTGGCGTAGTCGCCTTGGGCGTGATAAATCAAACCCAAAAGGTTCAGACTTGCTCCAACATCGAGATGCATCGGACCGACATTTTCTTCGGCAACCTGAAGGGCTTTCTCGGCAAGGGTTGCTGCACGATCGTATTTCCCAGCTTTGTACAGCTCGAGTGCCTCGTTGTAAAGGGTTTCCCACTCGATGCCAGCCCCTTGGGCGTAGGCTGTCGTCGCAGCAACACACAGCGCGGAGATCAGTGTCGCAATCGCCCGAATGATTCGCGCACGTTTCATGGCGGTATCCTTGTGATCGACCTGAGGCACGAGCAATTTACGGAAAACGACGGCAACAGGCGTGCGCGCGTTATCGAATGCTGGTACGCCATTGACGCACGTTATCGGACGGAGCGCCAAGAGAGGGGGATTCACATTCGCTGCATGCTTGCCTCGTACAATCGATCGGCAAGCGCGGTGATCGTCTCGCCGAGGGCGAGTTTGCTGAGCCACGACGATGGGATTTGACCGATGCCCCAATAGGCACCGGCAATCTGTCCGCAGACTGCCGCGGCGGTGTCCGAATCCCAACCGAGATTGGCAGCCGCCAACACCGCATCGCGGAACGAATCGGCATGGACGAAACACCACAGCGCCGCTTCCAGCGTGTCCACGACGTAGCCGGTGCTGCGGATTTCCGGGTTCGACTTGTTCCAATACTCCCCGCGTGCGATCGCCACGATCTTTTCGGCGCCCTCGAACGTGTCGCGATCGCCGAGCACGACTTCTTCTTTGGGCAGTCCCTGCAACGCACGATGAATGATCCGCGCCAGCAAGCGGCAGGCATCGAGACACTCGCGCGTGCCGTGCGTGGTGCGGGAGCTTTCCACCGCGTAGTGCTCGGTCGCTTCGAGATCGGGAAAGTAGAACAGCGGGATCGGCGCCAACCGCATGATGCAGCCGTTGCCGGCGGTGTTTGGATCGCTCGAACCGGCATACGGATCGTCTGTCTGCCGGTATCGCTGCAGCGACGCCATGACGGTGCGACCTTTGTCGAAACTGTAGCCGGTGCTGCTCATGTAGCCGGTCTCGACCCAGCGCCAGTAGCGTTCCATCTGGTCCCGAGCGTCGAAACCGTCGAGCTCGACCAGACTGGCTGCCAGACACAGCGCCATCGAGGTGTCGTCGGTCCACTGTCCGGGTTGCAGGTCGAAGACGCCACCGCCGACCATGTCGTCGATCGGTTCCAGTGTCCAGCGGCTTTGGGACATGTTGGTCGCTCCCAGCGCATCGCCGACAGCGAGCCCACAAAGGCAACCACGATAGCGATCACGGAGGTCCATAACCATCCTTAGTGATGACGACAACCATTCGGTATGCTGAGATTGAGCGTCAGGCAAAAGTAGGTCGAACTATTCCCTCCACAGCACCGGGAATGCGATCGCACCATGACAAAAATAGCTTCGCCGACACATGAACGAACGATTCTTCATTTTCCTTCTCGGAGAAGTTGCAGGGGCAGTTCATCGCATAATCGTTGTTCGGCGGAGCTCATTTGTGGCAGCGAGCAGAGTTCTGTTGCGGTTGGTATGAAACACAATTGGGCTAACCCTCGACGGGAAAAAATGGGGAATTTTTTTTCGATGTTGTCCGCGATCGGCAAACGAATTTCGCTGCAAATATCGGCTCGTGAGAGTCCGCGGCAAAGTGTGAAAACATCGGAACACTCTGTGGTGTGAAAAATGGAAGTCAATGCAAAAGCAGCGTACGAAAAGTACTTTGGGCAAGAGAGACAACGCGTGCCGCTGTGGGATACAGCCGTTGTGCTGAATAGACAACAGAAAGACGGCAAGTACAAACTAACAGCAGAAACTACGCTGGCTGGCGGTCACAGACAGCGACCGCGTTCTGCGCAAGAACAATTCGAGTTGGATGTGGCGTTCTGGTACGGTGCACTTACCGAAGGTAAACACGAAGAAATCGAGTTGCTCCGGCGTGTCTTCACGATACTCTACTACGGCGGATTGCTTTACTACGGTAGCAGCGGTTGGGATCAATGGTCGCGCAGCAACATTCCCATTGCGGCAGCGCTCTCGCATGGCGGACGGGTGCTGATCCAGCTTCCAAGAGCAAGCAGTGGTGAGCCGGATGCTTTCTTCCGTTGGCTCCAGGCACCGAGCGGTATTATCAGCCGCAACTCACGACTTGCAGCCACACACGGGATCGAGCCGTTCGCCGTACCCATTCCCCTTCGCGGGCTGCACCGATGGCATCGTCTCAACGAGACCAAAAGCGGAGGGAATGGGCGTCATTACGGTGTCAACATCAGCTTGGGTGGAACCGGAAACATCAATCCAATTTCGGGCAATACAATCGCCTCCAACGGTGAGCATGGACATCTCTACGTGTACTATCTGGCTCCGACGGCAGACAGCTATGGAGGACTACTCATCGGGCTTGAAGGCTCCGCACCGATCGATGCCTGGGATAATCGTGGTTTAGGACACACGCCCGGCTCGCCCCAGCGGTTGGGAAAGCTCGGCGGAGGCGCCTATGGGGCTGTGGCGTGGTCGAAAGACCACTTGCCGAAGAAAATGGGAGGCGGTCCAGAATTGTTCACACCCGACCAGACCGGAGGATACCACAAATTCGGTGCGCGGCAGAAGTACAGCCCGACGGGGAATGCCAAATGGAACGAGCTCGATGTCGGGCCGCGGCGCATCTATAACGCAATGCTCGTCGATCTTGCTGAACTTGGGTGGGAAAGTGTCGCTGCCCAATTGAGCGTATTCACACCGGAATTATTGGGCAAATGTGGCGTTTCTCCTATAGTGCCGCCCCCAGTCCAAATGCCGCCGATAATCCTCACAACGTCCTTGATCGAATCGAATCTCAAAAGGTTGGCAACCGTCGTCGAGGAGATCAGCGAGGACATGGCAACGCTGCGATCGGGAAACTCGCCGATGGTCAAAGATTATAACGCTACCCCAAAGACCAAACGACCGATTGTCACGCTCGGATTGCGAAAAGTCAAAGATTACCATACCGAGAAACCCGTCGAAAGGATGAATCCACGAGTCGCGCAATATGCGCACGATGCAATTCTGAGCAAAGAACCGATGGACAGCATGACATGGCAAAAGTTCAGCAGCATTCGCTTGGGGAACCGATCGCTGCTGCACACCGTGGACGCTGTCGTTGATGAATGCTTGCGCTTGACCGCTCGCGAAATCAGGCTGTGCCGTCAATTACAGATTGTGGGTGGCAATAACGATTACGCCGATCGAGCAATTGCCGAACGTCGCAAAAAACTGTTGGAGCTTGTCCAGGCGATCACGCGCTACCTCGACTTGCCTCAAGCAAGATCGGATAAGCATACTCCCAAGGTCAAAGCGCTCCATGCGCTCGTGTTGACCGAACTGAAACTGCTCGATGAGGCAAAACACGCTCTCAAGCACTGACTGAAGCCCGATCGCCCACAGGGGATCAGCCGGTATCGTCGGCTGTGAGGCGATAGAAAGCGTTCCTGCCGCTTCGCGGAATGCGATCGTTTCGATGGCTCGCCTAACTTTGCGTGTCGTCATGCCGAGCTACCTGGTATGCCCCGCATTCAAGACCATCTGCCGAAACTGTCGTGGATCGCCGCCGATAGGCTCTTGCTGATCGGCTACGGTCTGGTCGCGCTGCTGCAAATACGTGCACTGCCGCCGGCGGAGTACGGACTCTACGCACTGCTGGTCAGCATTCAAACGTGGGTTTTTGTGCTCGCCGATGGACTGGTTTTGCAAGGCATCGTGCAGTTCGGCGCCGATCGAAACGAGCGTCCGGTGCTCGACGGCACGGTCGCAGTGCTGTACGTCGTGGCGATCGCCGTTGTCGTCGGTGGTGTTGTGTTCGCCGAACCGTGGCTAACAGCGCTATTGGGCGAGCCGCGCTTTGCCGGCGTGGTGGCACTCGAGGCAGTGTTTTGTGCCGTAACCGTTCCGCGCACGTTCTGTTTGCGCCTTCTCCAGCGCGACGTCCAAACGCGACAGATGTTCTGGATCGATGCGGTGTGGATAGGTTCGATGAGCATAGCGACCGTGCACGGCATCGCAACGGGATGGTTGCGTCATTTCGCGTCGCTCGCTGCGATCGCGATCGGCGGTATCGCGCTCAGTTCGGTCGCAGCGCTGTGGGTGTGTCGTGGGATGATTCGGCTGGCAATACCGAGCGTTCCGATGGCGCGGCGGCTACTCGGATTCGGCATGCAGCAGATGAGCGCCAGTGCCATCCACACGAGCGTGCGACAACTCGACGTCGTGCTCGCGCAAGCGTTCTTCGGTACGGCGGTGGTGGGAACGTACCAAGCAGCCAAGACGATTTTCCGATTGTTCGAAGTCGGCGCCGATGCCGCCAGCAGTGTGCTCTATCCTGCTGCGGTCGCCTACTACCACAAGGGCGATCGAACGTCGCTCCACGCGCTGGCGAGCAAGGCAATCTCGGTGCTGTCGGTCGCGTATGTCGCCGCAGCGGTACTCGTATGGCTCGGTGGCGATCTGGTCGGTGCGGTGCTCGGTCACCGTTATGCGGCGGCAGTCGGCATGCTGCGTGTGCTTGCGCTCGCAGGCATTGCGATGCCACTGGCTCAAGCGGGCATCGTTTTGATTGCCAGCGGACGCAGCGGAGTCCATGCAGCGGTTGCGCTTGTTGCAGCGACTGCGGCGACGGTGTGTTTTGTCGTCAGTGGCTCTTTCGGAGCGCCGAGCTTTTTCCCCTTCGGTGTGATCGCCTACTACGCGATTTTGGGCACAGGCGACTGGTGGGCACTGCGACGATTCGGGATAGTGCGGCTCGGCGTGCGCGACTTTTTCCGGAGCATTCCCGATGCGCTGTCGTTCGTTCGTGGACGCTCGAAATAATTTTGCCGCGCAATGAAACGTCTATCGCAGCACGAAAGTAGAAACGCGCCGCTTCGGCATGTCGAACTGACCATCGAGGTCGCGCGATGAAAAAGGCGATCGCTGTGCTGCTGGTTGCCCTCGGTGTGCTGGCACATGCGCAGCCGGTGCAAGTGACCGTGACACTGCGCACGCCCGCTCCAGGCGCACTCCCTGTGTGGGCGAGCGATCCGAGCATCGTGCAAGTCGTGCTGCGCAATACGACGCCGACCCTCTACGACGGTGCGATCGTCTCGTTCGTGATACGCCGCCAGCCTTCCGGTACCATCGTTGCCCACAGCAAAGATTTCCATCCTCTCCAGCCGCGCTTTACGATCCCGCCCAATGGCACACTCGTACTGACCGGTCCGCAAATCATCCACGAAAGTGCCGTCGCATTCGACGACGAAACAGTTCGCCAACAAGCACAGGCGAGCGGTCAACTTCCCGAAGGGGAGTACGAATTCTGTGCACGTGTGCTCGATGCGCAAGGGAACCAGATCGGCTCGACCGGTGCGATTTGTCCGCGCACAGTGGTGATGCTCCCCGATCCGCCGATGCTCATCCATCCGCGCAACGACAGCACGCTTGCCGCCGGAACGATGCCGATGTTCATCTGGGCACCGGTAATGGGATCGGCTGTGCCGGTGACGTACACACTCCGCGTGGTGCCGCAGTTTCCCGGTCAAGCTCCGCAAGATGCCCTCAACGTCAATGCTGCAGTGCTGAACGTCAGCGGACTGGTGGCGCCGCTGTATCAGTACGTACCGACCGATGTGCCGTTTACGGCATTCCCACAAGCGATTGGATTCATCTGGCAAGTGTCGGCGCTCGATGCGGCGGGACGACCCGCCACGCGCAACAACGGCAAGAGCGAAATCTTCCGCTTTCGGTTCGCACCAGCGGCGATCGGCGGAGAAACAGCAACGAGCGATACGACGACCGCATCCGGCAGCACCGACACGAAAACCCTCGGCGAAGCTCCGTCGCTTCCATCCGGTGGCGAAGGAAGCACCATCCGGCGCATCGAGCTACCGCACGGTTTTTCGATCGTGCTCGGTAGGGAGATCGCTTGTACGAGCGCAAGCTGCACGATCAGCGGCAGCGGCGCGCTCTACGTTCCGCTGCTCGGCGATTCGGTGCGAGTGACCTTCGACGGCATCACGGTGCGGCGTCCCAACAGCAACGGCACAGCAGTGCTGCAATCGGGAACCATCGCCGTGCCGGTCGGTGCGAATGTGCCGATGGGATTGCTCACGCTCGCAGTGCGCCGATTGACAGCGACACCGACTTCGGTCACACTCGATGGTGCGTGGGTTGCGCAGTGGAGCCAGTGGGACTGGAGCTGTCGCATTCTCGATAGCGTGCCGATCGTGCGTGCGCCGTTCTATGCGTGGGGCATGCCGCGCCAAACTCTCCCGCTACCGATGCCGTGGATGTGCAGCGGCGAAGGTCTCCTGGTCGGACCGTGCATCGAATTGCGCTTCGACACGCTCGATGTGCGAGTGGACGTGGACACTGCCAACCGTCCGCCGACGATCGCGCCGCAACTGCTGGCTATCGGCGAGGCGACGCTACCGTGCATCGTCGCCGGTGGCGCGCCAGTGCGTGCGGGAGTGCGCCTTCGCCTCGATCGGGGGAGAGCCGATCTTGTGGCGATTCTTTCGGTACGCGTCCGCGATGCACGGCTGCAGGGGATGCCACACCTGCGACTGGATGCCGATACGCTCGTCGTCGATTTATCGAGCCAGGCGAATCCTCGACGTTTTCCGCCCGAATCGTTGTGTGCCAATCCTGCGTGGAGCGATCCTCGCTGGCGCGGCATCTATGCGCCGTCGCTGCAGGCACGGTTGTTTGTCGGTAGTGATACCGTTGCGGTCACCGGTGCGGCGATATTCGATCAAGGCGTCGGCAATCGTCTCGATGTGAGTATCGCCGCTGGAAGTACAACGCCGGATACGCTGACGGTCGGCGGCTTCGGTGTGCGCGCCGATTCGATCACCGTGCGATTGTGCCGCAGCACGATCCAAAGCATCTCGGCACGCGGAGTTGTGCTGATGCCGCCAGCATTGCAACGCGCCGGCTCGTGGGGAGCACTCGACAGCATCGGGGCGCAGCTTGCAGCCTACGACGACGGAACACGATGGCGATGGAATTCGACGCTGACGGTGCCTGCCCGTGGGGTCGAAATCAACGCAGGGCAGTTCGTGGCACTGGCGCTGGAAAATCCCACCATCGAGACGATCGAACCACCCAGCGGGCAGCGACGGGGATATATCGAGTTCGGAAGCGTCGCTATTCACATTCCTGCGTCGAACAGTCACGGTGTTGCCAATGTATCCGGACTCCGGATATGGAACACCGGCGAGATCGAATTGTCGGAAGTCGAAGCGGCGCCGGTGCTCGGTGCATCGAGCGGTGGGTTCATGGTGGCAGGCGACACAGCCGCGAGCATTCGCACTGCGTTGCGGTGGGTCTCGCCACAGTCGTTTCCTGTTGCGGTTGTCGCTGATTCGGTGCTGCTGCGCTTCGAGCTGGAGAACACCGGAACTCGTTCGATCCCACGCGGGATGCCGTTCGATTTGGGAATCGGTGCATACGTCGAATTGCCCGATGGTACGCGGCAGTATCTCGTCGAGCAGCAGCGATATGCGCTCGCAGCATCGTTGCCGTCTCGCACCACGGCAGCCATCGGGCACACGATCTGGCTGCCGAGCCGATGTCGCATTCTCGGCGTGCGGATAACGATGCTGCCGCGACCGCCAGTTACCGACGACGACGGCGAGGGGAACAACACACTCCAGCAGGGTCAGGTACCACCAATCGGGGAGGTGGGGCGATGATCCGGTGGAGCGTTGTACTGGTGGTGACGGTGATCGTCGCAAGTGTGACGAGTGCTGCAGGCGATGCACCATTGCTCCCGCTGATGATCGAGGGCAAAGGCGAGGTCGGTCAAGCACGCCTACGTTGGACGAAAAGTCCCTCGCCCAGTGTGTGGGGCTATGAAATCGCACGCTCGCTGTCTCCGCACGACTCGGCACTGACGATCGTTTCGCTCGAAGTCGTCACCGACACGACGTTCGTCGAAACGCTGCCGCTGGCGAGCGTGCCGGTGGCGTACTGGTACCGCATTCGTGCTGTCGATCGGCAGGGCAATCGCGGCACGTGGAGTTTGCCGGTGCGTGTCGTTCTGCCGGATGTCGTTCCGCCGCAGCGTCCGCAATTGGAGGAAGCCATTCCTGGCGATGGTGTCATCACGCTGCGCTGGTCGCAACCGCAGCCCGAAAGCGATGTCGCCGGCTTCTCGATTCTCCGCCGTGACGACGACGGCAACGACGTGCCGCTGACACCGACGGGATTGCCCGCGACGGCACGCACATTCACCGATTCGAGCGTCCGTGCCGGCGTGCTCTACACGTATGCAGTCGTCGCCTACGACAGCGCAGGGAATCGCTCGAAACCCTCGCGGCGCATCTCGGCAAAATGTTACGACCTGCGCACACCGCCCGTGCCGGAAGTGGATACGCTCATCGTCACTGCCGACGGTGTGACGGTCACGTGGCACTACGTCGGCTATGTTGCCGAAGGAACCGTCGCAGTGGTCGAGCGCAGCACCGACGGTGAATCATTTTCGCCGATCAGTCCGTTACTGCCGGCGGCGACAACAACTCGCTATACCGACGGCGGTGCCGAAATCACCGAAGCGTACTACTACCGCATCGTTCTGCGCTCGCCTGCCGGCGTGTACGGCAAGCCGTCGCTGGCACGCGCCAGTGCCGCTGCGCGGCGCACGCAACAACGGCGATAGTTTTTCGTCCGGATTTGTGCAGTTGTGCGGGAATGTTCAACTTCTTTTGGAGGATGCTATGGTGATCCATGCGACGCGATTTGTGACACTGTTTCTTCTCCTTGCCGCATTGCTGAAAGCACAAATTCCCTTCACAGCCCTCAAGGGCTTGGGCGCAGCAAAAGGATTTGCTGGAGCGACGACGATGCCATCGGCGCTCGGTGCCCCGCTCGATCCGAACACCGCCGCCGATGGCAAAGCGATGATGTGGATGTACGCCTTCCCACAAAACGGTCAAATCACCGGTGCACAGGTTGTCCAACCGATGGAGAACTCGTTCCAAGCGAGTCAATTGAGCAATACCGACACGACCAATCTGCCGATCTATGTCAACGCCGAACCGCTGCCGGACGAGCTCATCGACAGCGACAGCGCCATGGCAATCATTTCCGCCAATGCCGTGTATCAAAACTGGATGGCGATGCACCAGGTCGAGCAAGTGCTCCTGTTGGCAGGGCGAGTCAACGAAGAATGGGCACAGCTCCCGATGATGTTGCCGCCGGCAGGTACCCCGGCATGGGTTTTTATCGCAAGCGAGAGAGCCGATAAGCAGCTGATCTGCTGGTGCGGCGCCGATGGCAACGGCAGCGGATGCATGAGCATCGATCCGAACGCACGGTTTTCTGCGCACGACGGATTGGGGTCTGCCCAAGGTGCAGTAAGTACCACCGAGCATCCATGTTTGGTCAGCGGGATGGGCACTGATACAAACGGACTGGCGCGCGCGTGGATGTATATTTTCCCCGCCGGTGATTCGATCGTCGGAGCTTACACCTCGATCGTGTCGGAAGGTGTGTACTCTTCGTCGCGCATGCCGGTCGAAGACACCACCAGCGATCTACCGCTCTACTTCCGCGCCAATCCGTTCCAAAGTGGCTGGATCAACAGCACCACAGCAATGGAGCGCATCCGGCAAACTGAAGGGTATCGCAACGTTGTGCAGCAATTTCAGCTTGATACAATTATGCTTGTCGGTGGTCGCCTTCGACCCGATGGCGCAGCGGTCGTTGGTCAACCAGTCGGAACAGCAATTTGGCTGTTCTACGCAGTCGCACGCAATGAGAACGGCCATACAGCACGGTTGGGATGCTGGTGTAATCTGGAAGAAAGCTCACAGCCGTTTGCTACGTGTTTCAGTCAGATCAACAGTACGCCCGAAGCAACGGTCAATGCATCGCTTGTCCTTTTGCCGAATCCTGCCAGCGATGGTGTCCTTGTGCGGACAAGCGACGATCGTCCCATCGAGCGTGTGACACTCTACGACATGCACGGGCGCGCACATTCGGTGCCACTGCTCAGCTACGGCTCGAATGCATGGCTCGATGTGCAGATGCTTTCGACGGGCAGTTACGTGGTTGTTGCGGAATCAGGTGGTAAACTCCAGCGGCAGTTGCTGCACGTGGTGCGGTAAACTCCCGCATTACTGCGCAACAGCAAGCGAGGTCGAATCGCGGTTGGCGGGTGCCGAGCGTAGCGCCCGCCAACATTGTTCGAAATCGGCGATGACCTCTGCAACGAACGACTCCCACAGTGCATCGGCACAAGAACGGAGGTGTTCCTCCCACACCGTCACCAACAGCGACCAGGCGCTTTCTTCGTCGAGCGAGCGCCGGACGCTTTGAAGGGCTGGCAGTAGCTGCGCCGTACAGCGCGCGACGACAGGCGAGAACCAATCCTCGCTGTCCTGTGTCGCAGCCGCAGCGCGGTTTTGCTGGAGCATCTTCAGTTCGCTCTGTACGACGACCATGTGTTTGAGCAGCTCGCTGAGTTCGTTCTGGAGAGGCAGTGTGCTATCAATAAGCTCCGGCGCATCGTGTGGGACATCGTGAGCCTTGGCTCGTGCATGCAGCTCTGCCATGCGGGTGCGACATTCAGCCAATTGCCGTTGGAGCGCAGCAATCCGGGCGTCCAGCTCTTGTAACTCGGACTGGCGTTGATGAACACGGCGCCGCAACTCTTCACGAACGCGGTCGTAGAGTCCGGGCACAGACGCCGCTACTATGTGCTGCTCGCGATGGTCGAGCTCTCGCCAGAGTTTGACGCCGACGCCGCGCAACTTCCGTTCGACGTTGGCAAAGATGCTCTCGACAACAGCGCGCGCACCGTATCGCTCTGCGCCCACCAGGTCTGGCTCGATGGCAAGCCACCAATTGATTGCCAGTGATCGTGCCTGCGGAATAGTCAAACTCGGTACACTCGCGACATGCTCGACAAGTGAGCTTTCAGCAGTCTGCCAGAGCATGCGTCCGTACTGGCGGAGCAGTGGACGAATGCGATTCCACCACAAGTGCAGCGTGTAGTAGAATCGCATCTCGTGCGTCCGCAGCCCAGCCGAGGAACGAACAGCACTTCCGAGCATCGCAGCAGTAGCGATGCGGTCATCGAAGCGAAGCGAGCCGTTGTTTCCGATGACAAGGTTGCCGAAATCGAGTCCCCGCTGGCTCCAACGATGCAGCACGTCGGACAGTGCCGTGTCGTTGGGCGCAGCCGACAATGACGCTGCACTACTGCTTTTCCACGCCAGCCACTGGTAATTGCTGTCGCCGCGGGTGATCGCGTCGCAGAGTTCTTCGATGCGCTCGATTGAAAACTCGCCTGCGAGGGTTCCATTGAGCACCCGCCTCCGCAAGTGGACCGGTGCGGTAGTCCGCAGCAGTACGAATGTCCAGCCGCTGTTCCGCTGCTGCGGCGTCCATTCGATGATTGCTTCCAGACGGTCGCTGTCCATCGCAGCACGCAGCTGGTCGTTCCACCACCGCTCGATATGAGCTGTGGGAATCATCACCAGCGCTTTGCCACCGGGGTGGAGCAATTGCCAGCACGCCTCCAGATAGCCTTCTGTTGCAGCATCGGCAATAGCGACGATACGGTCGAACCGGAGCGAGGACTTCGCGCACGCATTGAACGATTCAGCCAGTGCAATTGGCACCGACATCGAAGCAGCCGTCGCGAGCATACGAACGATCGCTTCGTGACGACGGTCGCAATCGGCGATCGTAAAACGAACTGCGGGCGCCGCTGGTGGTGAGAAGGTTCCGAGAAGTGCCGTCATGTTCCACAACAACGAGCTATACACGCTGCCGCATTCGAGCAGCGATGCCCACGGTGGCGGCTGAAGCAGTCGGTATGCCAGCAACGGAACCGACGGCGGAAGTCCTCGCCGTTCCAGTTCGACACGGGCGACATAATCGGCGACACCGGCGGCGAATGCCGACGGTTCGAGTGTCCGGAGAGCTGTCACTGCTTGTACCGCCTGGCGTATCCGTTGCGGTTCGTAGGGCTGACCGCATGCGCGGACACCGAATTGCCAAGCGGTTGCAACCCCGCTCAAGCGCTCGTCGGAGCCGCTCAGCCGAGCAAGCGCACCGGCGATGTTGCCGGCGATTGCTGCCAGCGATTGCCGGTGCGGTGGCAAGCGGTCGAAGCGATGCAACGTCAGGAGTGCGAGCGTGTGGAAAAGCGGTACAAAAGTGCCCTCTCGCTCGCCGTCGGCAAAGCATTCATGCACATGGAAACACACCTCGGCAATGCGCTCAGGGCGCACCATTCCAAGCCGTGATCGGCTCTCCGGTGACATCGTCACTTCCGCGGGTTGATTGGCTGGTTGTCGCAACGTGCGGTATGCTGCCTCCCGCACGCAAGTGCAATTTACTGCACAACGCCTCGACCGTGCAAAAAATTTTTTCCACCGTCGGGCAAACGAAAAAATGGCGCACGGCAACAGCCGCCGTGCGCCGCTGACTCACCGCATGGCGATGATGTTACCATCGCTGCTGGATACCGACCCTCACCATTGCATTGCGCGGCAAACCCGGCTCGATGTAGGCTGCTCCAGCGCTCGTGATGTCCGGATTGATCCACACACTGGCGACGTACCGCTCATCGCTAAGATTCATCCCGCGTACTTCGGCAACGAGCGTTGTCCCGTCGAGCAGCGGCTGACGATACTGTACGCCAGCGTCGAAGACGGTGTAGGCAGGCACCCGATACCGGTTTCGATCGTCGGCGTAGTAACTACCGACATGGCGCATTTCGATCTCGAACCGGAGCCGATCAAACCAGCGTGGTTGATACTGCACGCGCAGTGTCGCAAAAACATCCGGCACACCCGGCATCGCATTCCCCGAAAGGTCGGCTGTTTTGCCGTCGAGAGCAGGGTTGTAGCTTGCCTGCGTGTAGATCGAGTCAATGACGTACTCGGCAAGACGTGTTCGCATCACCGTGACAGCTCCGAGTACGGCAATGCCTTCGGCAAAGTCGCTCCGAAAGCCGAGTTCGATGCCGATACGTTCGGTGCGCCCTGCCGGAAGATAGAACCGCCCTCCTCGGTACGGGATCAGATCGTTCCACGTGCGGATGAAGTATGCAGCGACGTCGTAACTGAGCGTCCGCAGTAGCCCGTCGCCGACGAAGAGAATGTGTTTGACGCCGATTTCGTACGTCTCCGATCGGATCGCATCGAGCAATGGATTGATCGCGCGCACGGTATCCTCGCCGAAGACACTCGCCGGATCGGTTTCGTTACCAGCGGGAATTTCGACGCCTCGTCCATAGTTGACGTACACGCTCGCCAGTTCAGCGAGCCGGTATGTGATGCCCACTTTCGGCGATAGCTGGGCGAAGGTGCGACGATCGTTGAGTCGCGGATTGAGAAAGTCGCCGTAGTAGTAGGTGAGCCAATCGTGGCGTAGCCCTACGACGATGCTCCACGCACCGATTGTCAGTTCGTCTTGCAGGAAAACGCCGGTATTCTCGGCACCTTCGCGTTTATTGGTTTGAAGCGGACCGCGCCCGCCGGTTGTCAGGTCGTAGCGATAGAACAGAATCGCACCGTCTTGATATTGCTCGTCGGCGCCAAGGAGCAATCGGTTGCGCGCGGTCTCGCCGAGAGCCGACGTCAGGCTATACGTGGCACTGCCGCCGACGTGGTAGCGCGTAAAGTCGCGGAATGTATTTCGCTCGGAGCGTTGGAGAAACTTCGGCTGGGCGAACAGTTGCACCATCAATTCTCCCTCTCCGATGCCCTGTTCGAGCCGGATGCCGATCCGTCCGAGCCGGTTCGACCGTCGTTCGTCGCGGGCAACATAGGTGGGGTTGTACACTGCCGGATCGTCTTGCGCCTTCTGCGGATTGGTCTGGAATTCCGCTTCTGTCAACGGACCAGGAATGCGGAACGTATTCGATGCACCGACGACGAACATCCCTAACCTTGTCCGCTCGGCGAGGTGGGCGACTGCACCAGCGGTGAGCTGAAAATTCGACGAATGCGAGTGCTCTCGCCAGCCATCGAACGATGTGTTGGTGAGGTTGGCATAGACCACACCGTCGGCACCAAGCGGTGCTGCCAGACGTGCTGCCGTCCGCAGAAAGCCGAACGAACCGCCGGTGACTTCCGCTACAGCATAGCGGGAGCCGAACGCCGGTACTGTCGATAGCTGCACGACGCCGCCGGATGCATTTCCCCACAACGCCGAGGCATTGGAGCGGAGCACTTCGATAGTCTGTGTGGCACCCAAATCGAGCAGATCGAATGCGGTGCGTCCGTCGGGTTCGGTTTCGGGAAAGCCGTCGATGTAAAACCGTACTCCCCGCGATGTCCCGGCGTTGGATCGCTCACCAGCGCCGCGTGCACCGAAGCCGCGAATGAGCACCCGCACGTCGTGGTTACCTGTGCGCGATTGCACGAGCGCGCCCGGCACCAGCGACAGTGCCTCGTCCAAGCCGTAGTTGCGGTTGAGTCGAAACTGCTCTTGTGGTACGACGGTCGTCGCCAGCGGCACTTCGAGGTTGTACTCCGGTTGACGCATCGCGACGACTGTCACCGCTGCTGCGTTGTACTGGAGCGTGTCGCGAGCACCGATGGACGATTTCTGCTGCGCAGCGGCTGGAAGAAGAACGGCGATCAGTGCTACTGCATGCCAAATGAGTGTGCAATAGTTTCGCATCGTTTCAGTGTTGGGAAAGTGGAACATATTCGATGGTCGGCGTGCTACTCTGGCGACACCGAATTCTTTCGATGCACCAGAGCAGATAAACGTGCGTACCAGCCGACCGGCAGTACGCGCTTGCAAGCGGAAGGGGAAGTTCCTACGACGGCAGACGCGGAGGAACGAACGGAGGCGAAGAGTAGCCGTCCAGCGGTATCGGCGCGTGAAGAATCGGTGTTTCTGCGCGGAACTGTTGCACCGATACCGATGATTGTTGCAGGGGCAGCGTATAGGCGACGCTGCGTTCGACGATTGTGATCAGCGAGAGCGCTCCCTCGGCTTGTCCGTGCTGGGCATCGGACATTTCGTGCACGTACCGTGCACCGGCGAATGGGTTGGTCGAGCCGAGTTCGTCAGGGCAGAAGTAGAGAACGATGTCCTGCTTCTCGACAAAGTAGAGGCACCACATCACCAGCAGGCTCTGCGAGTAGAGCAGAAACGCTGCGGTCACAATTGTGTGGAAGACTATCCGAAGCATCGCCAGCGAAATTAGCTTTTTTGCAAAGCAAAGCTCGCTATATTTGTCCGCCTCGTTTTTTCACCATCGCAACACTTGCTGGTATGCGCTCTTTCGGTCGTACTGTCGCTGTCGAGCTTTTCGGAATTCTCCTGCTTGCAGTCGGCTTCTGGCTTACAGCTTCTGCGCGAGCATTCGATAACCCGACCGCTCACAATCTGGACCGGCTCCACATCCCATCGCCGAGCGGAACACCGAAGTGGGCGAGTGTGCCGTTCCGCACCGACGCGATACCATCGTCGAGCATCCTGGCTGCCGATTCCGATGATCGGTACTGGGACCCGCAGTTCGGACCGCCGACGGGCGATACGCTCGTGGTGCAGGCTATCGTGACGAAGGGTGACTCGATCGTCATTGGCGGATATTTCCGCACGCTGCAGGGTATCCCGGTCAATTCGCTTGCGCTGTGGGACGGTAGTCGGTGGAAGCCGCTTGTCACCGGCGGCGCGCTTACGACGACTGGACAAGCAGGAAACATCACCGCTTTGGCACTCGCACCCAATGGCGATCTCTACATCGCCGGGCAGTTCGCCAGAATCGGCAATGTCGCTGCTTCCAATCTCGTCCGCTACGATTGGCAAACCGTGCAGCCACTCCCAGCAACGTTGAGTGGCGGGATTGCGGCGATGACGTTCATTGGCAACGATCTCTACGTCGGCGGTGCATTCAGGGACATCAACGGCGTCGCTGGCACACAGAGTATCGCACGGTGGGACGGTACCCAGTGGTACCCGCTCGGTAGCGGTGTGGACGATGGCAATGTTTCTGCGCTCTTCGCAGTCGGTAACGATCTCTACGTCGGTGGTTCGTTCAGTAGCGTCAGTGGGGTAGCGGCAACGGCAATCGCACGATGGGACGGCACCCAGTGGCATGCGATGGGCGATGCATTGCGTGGCGAGACGCCCAACGTCACACCCCAGGTGTTCGACATCGACATGCTCGCATCGGGTCAGATCGTCATCGGCGGAGAATTCTACCGTAGCGGCTCGCGGCTGGTTCGTTACCTGGCAGTGTGGGACGGTCAGCAGTGGCAAGAAATCGGACCGCCCGACGGCGTCGTTACCGCCGTTGCTGTCAAGGGCAGCAATCTCTACATCAGCGGCGGTTTCGAAACGGTCGGCGGCAGCGAGATATTCTTGGCAGCATGGTGGGACGGTTCCCAATGGCGTTCGATGGGTGGCGACCAGCTCAACAGCACGATGATGGTTCTCCAGCCGACTCCGATGGGCATCCTCGGTGGCGGTGGTTTCGACGCATCGCTCGACAACGGCTTCACGCTCAGAGGATTGGCACTATGGAACGGTTCCGCATGGGTCGGTATGGGCGGCAACCGTGGCAATGGGATGGATGGAACGATTTTCGCGCTCGCCAGCGACGATGCCGGTTCGGTGTATGCGCTGGGGACGTTCAACAGAGCTGGACCAGTTGCTGCACCGCGTATGGCTCGATTCACGGGGACACGTTGGGAAGCCATCAGCGGACTTCCGTTCAACAACCAGCAACGGACATTCCATGCCATGACACGCTATCGGCAAGGAACGCTCGCGGTCGCTGCTGTCTTCAATCTCAACGCGCAGGCAGTATCGGCAGTCCTCCAGTACGACCTTACCAGTAGCAGCTACACCCAACTCGCCACTGTCGGCGGAAGTATCAACGCACGCTCGATCTTCGCACTGACATACGATGCTGTGCGTGATCGGCTCTACTGTGGCGGGAATTTTCTCACGCTCAATGGTGATACGGTCCGCGGGATTGCTGTTTTCGACGGGCAACGGTGGGCGAGCATGGGTGGTGGCATCTCGTCGGGACAAATCAACGCAATCGCAGTGCTACCGGATGGGTCTGTCGTCGCAGCAGGTAATTTTTCGACGATCGGTGGCGAGAGCGCTCGCTCGATTGCACGGTGGGACGGAAACCGGTGGCGCGCACTATCCGACGGCATCGCGCTCGGATCACAGCAAGGCACAGTCTATGCGCTGTGGGTAGAAGGGCGCTCGCTGTACGTCGCTGGCAACTTCGATCGTGCTGGCTCGCTGCCCTGTGCCAATATCGCGCGGTGGAATCTCGATCGTGCCGAATGGGAATCGCTCGGCGGCGGTACTGATGGGACGATCTACGCATTGGCTTCGTACGGCAACCAGCTCATCGTCGGGGGAAGCTTCACGCGGGCTGGCGACACGACGGCGAGTTTGATAGCTCGTTACGATCCCCAATCCAGTCAGTGGTACCGCATGGGAAGCGGGCTGGGCGGATCGTCAGCAGCGGTTCGCGCAATGACGATCGCAGGCGGTGCACTCTGCGTCGGCGGCAGTTTCGCGACTGCCGGAGGGCGCGCATCGGCATCGTTTGCACGTTGGTTGACCGGGGTCAGCAGCGTCGAAGACGAGCGACACCGACCAGAACTGTCCGATGTGCCGCTTGTGCTTTTTCCCCAGCCGCTGGGCGAGAATACTGTCGCGACAGCGGTCCTACGACTACCGCATGGCGGACAGCTCGTGCTGGATGCATTCACGCTCGACGGGCGCCGACTGGGGCAGCTCTGGAGCGGCATTCTCGACGCCGGCGAGCATCGCTGTACGTTCGATATCGGTTCGTGCAACGGTGCAGTCATGATCGTTGCCGAACTCGACGGTCGCCCGATCGGTTGGACGCTGGCGGTGCGATAGTAGCGCTCACCGTCCGCCGCTGATCGAGATGCGGAGTTCGACGCCGACTTCGGTCACGCTGAAACCGGGATTGGAAGCGCCGGTGGTGAACTCGCCGTTGTAGCGGAAAAAGGCTGTCGCCGTCACCAAGCGGCTCAGCGTGTAGCGCGCTCGCGGTTCGATGAGGATCGAGCGCCGCCCGTCCACTTCGGTGCCGTTGCCGGTCTGTTGGGCGTCGCGTCGCTCGCCGAGCAAGAATGCACGACGGCTCGATGCGCGGTAGGAGGCGATGAACGAAAACTCGACGTCGTTTTTCAGCTCGATGCCCAACAGCGGGAAGCTGAATCCCCGCAGCGCGTAGTTGGCGTTGAGCGCCAGTTCGTTCTGTACTTCTTCGGTCAGCGTGCGTGCCGATGCGGCGATGCTGTAGTTGGTGCGCGTGTTGTAGCGAAGGTTCGCCGTCAGTAGCCCTTTGAGCTTTTTCTCGTCGAACGAAAAGATCGCGCCCACCAGCGGTTGGAACTGCATCTGAACGGTTTGCGCATTGACCACGCGCCCGTTGTCGGTCGTGTAGGCGCTTTCGGAGTAGAGCGTCTGGTACGAGTGCTCCAGCGTGATGCGTTGCGCGAACTTTTCGAGCAGCCAGAATTTCTCGATGCCTTCCCACCGAAGCGACCAATTGACCTGCGGCAAGTATCGCTGCAAGACACCCGGCAAAAATTCGAACGCTTGCAATCCCGAAATGAACGCATCGGTCATGGCGTTCTGCAACGCCATCTGTTCGGCGATCGAAAGCGAGTCTTCGTTTTTGGTGCCGATGATCTGCGCTCGAAGCTGGCGATAACGCTCGACGACCGTTTCGGGGCGATTGTTGAAGCCAGCCAGAAAGAGCCAGTACGGCGCCGAGAGAAACGTCCGCTGGTACTGCTCGCTGAGCGTGACGTTGGTGAACGTCATCGCTCCTTGGGCATCGGTCGTGGTCAGTTGATTGCGGTTGATGCCGAACTGTGTGCGCCAGTTCAGTTCGAGCGTGGCGCCTTTCCAGAGCGGACGTGTGGTGCGGATTTCCAGTCCGGTTTGCTGCGAGATGTTGTCCTGGAACTGCGCGTTCGGCGGACGGATGCCGTAGTCTTCCCAGAACTGCACGAAGGGGAAACGTCCGGTCAAACGTGCGCCGATGCTCGCGTGCGGATAGCGCACCAATCCGAGCTGGTAGGCTGCCGATGGTCCAAGAAGGAGCTCGCTGCCGCGTCCGGTCAGCATGCGTCCCCACAGGTTGCTGACGCCAGTGCCGCCGAACGCACCGGGTGTATTGGCGGTGTTGTTTTGCGTGAAGCTCAGCGTCACTTGCTGGTAGTCGAAAAAGATCGAACGCAGCACATCGAGCACATCGCCGAGCACGCTCGAACTTTTCGCTGTTGTGTCGCGCTGACCCGGGCGCTGCTGCGCTGGCGGTGTGATGCCGAACCACGCGTTGCTCATCGCTTGGAGCCGGAGATTGGCGTTCCAGCGAATCGTGTTGTTGTAGCTGACCTGCTTGACGGCGTCGCGCAGACGGGGATCGGGCTGAAGCGGATCGTTCCACGAATAGGTCGTCGTGAACGTGCCCGACAGGTCCAAAAAGCGGTTGAGATTGCCGATGTTCGGCAGCAGCGGTCGGAACGTCAGTGTGGTCGTCTGTTGCACCGATGTCGGCGTGCCGAAGTCGATCCAGCGATCGTTGTTGAAGAACATCTGGCGAACGATCTCCGAGCCGGTGCGTTGCCGTCCGAACGGATCGAGTTCGAGCGGCACGAGCGTATTGGTTTGCGAGAGCTGATAGTCGAGCATCGGCGAGAGCAAGCCGCCTTCGGTGAACTTCCACTGCAGCGAGGCGGAGTTGGTCGCCGTGAATCCCCGTTCGACCGGCGAGGGGAACGGCAGAAACCACGATTGTTCGGTCCGCCGATAGCGGGACAGCCGCGTCGAAAACGAGATGTTCTGCGGCAACAAGTTGATTTTCCAGCCGGCGTAGGTGTCCAGCAGCGGAATGCCGCTCATCCAGCCGCCGAGCGACAGTTGCGCCAACGTCGCCGGCAGCGGTAGCGAATACTGCGCCGTGAAATCCCACTGCCAGCGGAAACGTTCGGCATAGACGGGCGATTGCTCGGCTTCCTGGGCATAAGAGTAGCCGAGCACCAAGCGATTGAGCGTCTCGCGCACCAACCACAGCGACGTCGGAATGCCGAAGCGAAAGCCGAGGATGCTCCACTGCAACTGTGCGATGCGCGTGCGTGCGCGACGGCGGACGTAGTCGGCGCGATCGAGCGCTTCCTGCTGCGTTCCGCCAGATGAGAGCACGCTGTTATACGCCATCATCGCAGCTTCTTCGATGTTGACGTCGCTTTGCGCGGCGAAGATGGGTGTCCGCTCGCGAACCGTGCGCGTCAGTGCGAAGGGAATGCGAGCGTCTTTCCAGTCTTTCGGCAGGAATTTTTCCATGCCGAGTTCGAGCGTGAAGGTGAAATCGCGAGACTGCTCGCGCGTGCCGAAGCGCTCTTCGAGGCGGTGGAAGAAGGGGTTGGCTTGGGTGTACGCTGTGCGAATGGCGCCCAAGTCGGCGAGCTTGACGTCGAGATTGGCAGTGGCTGCCCAATCGGTGCGGGCGTCGGGTTCGACCAAGCGCAGCTCGTCAGCCCAAATCGTCGTGCTGAGCGCTTGCGGACAGCGCTCGCGCGGATTGGCGATGCCGATCGAAATGAACATCACGCGCGTCAGCAGCGGATTGCCCTGAATGGCAAAGCGTGCCAGCGGCTCGCCAGGCACGGGATAGGTGACGCGCTGCCACTGCATCATGCTGTCGCGCTGTGCTTTGAGTGCCGCCAGTGTCTGGAGCGGAATCGAGACGTTGCGCCATTGACGCACGATCGGCGCGCGGTACTCGTAGTAATTGGCGGTGTCGATGCCGAAGCGGATGAAAAATTGCGGTGCGGCAGTGTCGCCGGGAGTCAGAAAGAGCGAGTCGGGCGGAACGTAGTCCTGACCGCCGACGCCTTTGATGAACACCTTCAGCGAGCGGTAGTAGAAAAAGTCCATCGGGCGGAAGAGAAAGCGTGTGGCTTTGCGCTCGTCGCCGCACTGGAGATTGGTCACGCCGATCGCCAGCGATTGCTCGTTGAGCAGGATGTCGTTTTGAAAGTCGGGATTGGCAAGGTTCCGCGGCGGCTGCACACCCGGCGGCATGGTGTAGTAGTCGGGCGGACCGGCGTTCTCTTCGCGATTGACGAACGAAACACGAACGACCGTGTCGTTGGCGACGGCGCTGTTTTGCACTTGCGCATAGTTGACGCGCTGCCACTGCGAGCCGACGAATCGCCAATCGGCGATCGAAACTTTGATGCGCCCGCCCTTGAACCAGACGCGCACATACTGGATGTTCGAAAACAGCGGATTGCCGACGATGCGCTTTGCCCCGCGCAGCGGAATGCGGTAGAGTCGCCACCCGTTGGTGCCACCGCCGACGACTTGGGGATTGGCGTCCGATGGATCGAGATTGACTTCGTAGCTGAAATAGCTGTCGTCGAGCGAGATGGTTTGTCCGTTCTGTTTGTTGAGCACTTCGGTGTCGGGGAACTGCCCCAGTTCCGATTGCGAGGCGTTGCCTTCGTAGTTGTTCCACTGCACGAAGTCTTGGTCAACTTGCTGCTCGTTTGGTTTGGTGAAGTTGAAAAAGTAATCGTCGCGCGATGGGTCGCTTTCGAGGTTGAGCGGATACGGGTATGCAGCACGTTCGCCGGCATTGTCGAGCGCGTCAATGCCGACGTCCTCGCCGGGGTCGATACGTCCGTTGGGGATGGGAGCGCCGGCAGTGATGCCGTCTTCGGTGTTGAGCCGGTAGTTCGGAATGATGTCTTCGCTGATTTGCCCCAAGTCGATGAACATGCGCGCACCGGGCTCGCGATCCTCGATGCGCATCATGATGTCGATGAAGTCGATGTTTTCCAGGTCGAAGTTCGAATTGAACGTCGAGATCAGCCGTTGCATGCCTGCCCAGAGGCGTTCGCGGTTGGCTGGGCGCTGCTGCCAGGGATTGATCTTGACCGAGTCCCATCGAGGATTGAGCGTGTCGATGTAGTCGGGGTTGGGGTTGTAGATACCGCGCCGATCGGGATCGAAGGTAATCACCAGCGGCGAAATGCGCGATTGCCCCTGAACGGTTTGGCGATTGGGATAGACTTCGGCGATCGGCACGCGCGGCAAAAAGAAGTTGTACCAGTAGAGCTTGCCGCGGTAGAGCGCCCGCCGCTCGTGTTGTGAGTCAATTGTCGAATCAACGGGCGGCGATGAGTGTGTCCAGAGTGTGCTTGTCAAGCCCATCGAGATGAAGCGTTGCGCACCTTCGAAATCGTCGATGTAGGCGGCAGCTTGGTTGTTGTCGACGGGGATTTCCGAGATGCGTTTGTTCGGCGTCGGCATTTGCTGTGCCCATTCGCCGCGGAAGGTGATCGTCGAGTGCTCTTTGGTGCTGTAGAACGGCAGCCAGTTGAGCGCATCGGTGAGCCATTGTGCGTTCCAGTTCAGATTGGCGTCGAAACCGAGCATCGTGTTCGAGATCGGCTCTTCGCCGAGGCGGACGCGATCGACGAGTGCAGCGGTGCTGAAATTCATCAGCGTGCTGCCGAGCGTCAGTGTTGCGTTGCGTGTACGCGAGAGCACCAGGTCGGCACGCATTCCCAGCAGCGTGCGCGTTTGGATGTTCATCACGTCGTTCGATTCGTACTCGATGACCAGATCGCTGCCGGCTGCTTGCGCCTGTGGATTGCGAATGCTGACGATGCCCGAGTAGTAGTCCACGACATAGTCGTCGTTTTCGCGGAGTTGGCGTCCGCTCAAATACACACGCACACTGCCTGGGGCGACATACGGTCCGAGCGTGATACGACCGGCTGATTGCCCTTGTACATCGCCGATGATGAGCCAGCGATCCTGTGCGGTCTGCTGTTGAGCGAGGGCTTTTTGTACGTCATAGACAGCGCTGTAATAGTACTGCTTTGCCAGCGCAGGATTGCCGCGGCGTGCGAATGCCGAATCCAAGCCTTCCCGAAACGGTTCGATCCAAGGGAAGATGATTTCGCCCCGTACCGCGTTGAAATAGGGACTGCCAGTGGCGAACTGTTGTTGCTGTCCGGGGAGCGTCCCTTGTCCTGGTGTAAAGCCAGCACCGGCTTGCTGCTGAGCTGGCGGTGCGCCGCCGGTAAAGTCGAACAAACCGTCGCCCGGTGGTTGTCCTGTTGCGTTGTTGACGCGGTCCACGCCGAGAGCTGTGACGAGCTTGTCGGATGTACCGTCGAGAATGTCGGTCGAGTCGTTATTGGTGCGCAGGTAGTAGATGTTGATCCGTGCATCTTGGGTCGAGACATTTGTCGCGTTGATGAAGTAGATGTTGCGCATTTGCCGCGCCCACAGGTTCGTAAAACCGGGCTGCAGATTCGGTCGGTAGATGAGCTTCAAGATGAGCGTGTCGCCGTCTTTGGCGGTCGCCGAAAGCGTGCCGTGATAGAGGTCGTCGTCTTTCGAGGGCGAATCTCCTTCGGTGCGATAGGCGACGGCATAGGTACGGTCGCGACGGAATCCCCAGATGTCGAGCGTGCCGAGATTGGGGTTGAACGTAAAGCGCGATGGATCGAGTCGCACGAAGCGTCCGCGCTCGACCTTGCCCTGTTCGATGCGAACGGTCGGGCTTTTCATTGCTGCCGGATACCGCTCGCCTTGCGCAAAACGAATCGGCGAGAGCGTGTCGTAGGCGATGACCTCGATGCCGCCGACGGCTTGATCGCGGACGTCGGCGGTGCTTTCGTACACCTCGATTTCCTTGACCAGGAGCGGTCCGGCGGGAACCGGTACGGGTGTCGTCAGTTGCCAATACTGCCGATAGAGCCGCTTGTAAGCGGTGTCGAGGAAGTAGTGGTTTTCGGCGTAGTCGTAAGCGCGGAGCGCGAAGCTTGTCCGTGCACTACCGCTGTTGGCACGGAGAATACGGCGATCGGCGCGGCGTTGGGCACCGATCGTTTTCAGATAGAGCGGACCGAACTGGAAATCGGCTCGTGCGCCGAAGAGAGCCTGCGATCCGCTGATGAACGTGCTCGTCGTCGGCAGTTGCACATTGCCCAGCTCGACGAGTTTGACGATGTCGTCGTCGTAGCCTTCGTAGCCGATCTTGAAACGATTGTCGAATTCGAATTGACGCATCGTGTTCCAGTCGGTGCCGAGCCGGAATTTGTCGCCAATGCGTGCGCTAACGTTGAGTTGGATGTTCTGCGAAAACAGCGGCGCCGATTGACTCTGTCCGAACGCACTCGATGCTCCCAGGTTCTGCGAGTCCCATCGCCAGCCGGCGCGCAGATTGACCTCGCCGTTGACGGTGATGCTGATCTCCGGTTTGCCGAAAATCGTCGTCAGCGGATTCGGCGGCAGAGGAATCGAAATACCCGACGATTGCGAGAGCAGCTTTGCAAGGTTTCCACCGCTGAGCGCTCGTTTGAGATCGTAGCTGGTCGAGAGCGAATCCCACAGTTGCCGGCTGGTCTGGCGCCGGCGCTCGGCAAGGTATGCATCGAGTTCGACGTAGCGCGGGAGCGAGACATCCGTGCCGCCGATCTGCTCGCGAATTTGGACGGTTCCGCTGGAGTCGAGCTGTCGGAGAATCTCCAATCCTGACGGACGACGACGAGCCAGTCCAGTGCTGTCCCCATACCGCAATGGAGTACGTCGCATCGGTCGGACGGTATCGGGAGGCGCTGTCCATCGTAGGTGTGCGTTGCTGCGCAGGGTAAACGCACACATGCTGCCGATTGCACATGCAATCCCGATGAGTGCACATGCCGCTCGACACGCGATCGTCGCCGAATTGTACGCGGATCGGTTCACAGGGCAACTGACAAATCAAAACGCAACCAGGCGCAACTGTCCATCGTTGGGGACGGTGCGGTTCTACGATTCTGATCGAGCGGGTATCAATTCACGACGATCGGTAGCGTTGGCGCGCTAATGGTACATGATTGCTGCAACCCAAAAATACGCCCGTTGGACAATATCGGTACGGGACGCCGTTCGAGCGACTTCGACGAACAATGCAGCGGCATGTTGTGCTCGCTTCCGGTAGCGGCACAAGCTCCCGTATTTTCGCTCGCTCTTTCGTCGAATTGGACCGAAGACGACCGCTCCCTGAATGGTTGGGAGCGGAGGGTGCCACCATGTCAGCGAGAACCAATTGTGAACATCGTCGGCATACTTACAACGATGATTGCGGTCTGCGTTGCGATTGCAGCGCAAACCGATATCGGGCTATGGCGATCGAACACACGTGTCGGCATACCGCTCGGCGGGCAGTGGCAATGTTCGCTCGACGGCGGTCGTTCGTGGCGATCAGTCGCATTGCCGTACGTCGAGCTCGATCCGCCGAAGCGGATGCTCTATCGCAAGACGCTTTATCTCGACAGCAACGCGCTCAAACGCGGGTGGCAACTTTCTTTCGACGGTGTGCGTGATGCTGTCGAGGTGACGATCAACGGGCAGTACATCGGTCGGCTGTTCAGTGGTCAAGTGCCGATCGTGGTGACGTTGCCTTCGCGGGTACTCCATGCCGGTCACAACACGATCGAACTGGCGGCAGTGCCGTCCTCGGACGAGGCTCTCCTTCAATATCGCATGCAGTGGCGTTCACCATGGCGACCGATCGGGATTGTCCGTCCGATTTCGCTGGTGGGGAGCACTCCTGTTTTCATCGAACATGCGACGATCGAGCAACACACTGCCGCCGATCGTGCCCACATCAGAGTGACCGCATACGTGGCGTGCCAGCAGCAAGGAGCGCAGCGTGCGATGTCGGTGCGCGCGACGATTCTCCGCGGCGGCGCAACAGTAGCGACCGCGGCGACTCCGCTTGTGCCGATCGTTGACCGACAGTTGCCGGTGACGGTCGAACTCGACGTTGCCTCACCGCAACACTGGTCGCCGCAATCACCGGAGCTGTACGATCTCCGAGTGGAATTGATCGCCGACGGCGCCGTTGCCGATGACCTCTCCCGCAGCATTGCATTCCGGCGTATCGAGCCAGCTTCGGGCAGCGGTCGAGTGCTCGTGCTCGATGGCGTGCCTCTGTCGTTGCGTGGTGTCGTGTACGTGGACCAATGGATGCGCAACGACGACGGCACGCTCCGTCCGCCCGATTACGAGCGCGATGTGCGGTTACTGCAGCAATTGGGCGTCAATGTCGTGTACTGTGCGTGGCTGCCGCCGTCGCCGCGTTTTGTGGAGCTGTGCAGTCACGCGGGAATACTCGTGCTGCTCGATGTACCGTTCGGCGATATACCGGCGCGGTACTTTAGCCAAGAGGAATTGCCCGCCCGCGCACAGAACATGGCAATACGTCTGCGTGACGCCTATGCGGGAGCACCGAGTGTCGTTGGCTGCGTTTTAGCATCCAACCTCGACTACGGGAGTGCTGCTGTGCGGGAGTATGTCGGCGCAATTGGTGCACTGGTGCGACAACAACAGTGGTTGCGTGTGGTGTCCGTTCCTGCTGGGCACACGCTGCCGGATGGTCTGCCGAGCGATGCGGTGCTCGTTAGCGACGATATCCTCGCGCACGGGAGGCGGCACGAGCAAAAGCAATACTTCGAGCGAACCATCGGCTCGCTACGCCAGCCGTGGATGCTCGTCGGCGGTTCGCTTGTGCAACCGTGGAACCGCAACGGTTATGCCGATCCGCTTTCGGTCGAGGGACAAGCCGAGTATGTCAGCCAACTCTATCGTCTGGCGACCGAGCTGGGTTCGGCTGGTATCGTCATCCGCACTCTGAACGATTACATGTCGGTCTATCCGGTGCTGACGACGAATGCGGGCGAGCAGGGTGTGTGTTCGGAAGGATTGGTCAATTTGTCCAGGCAACACCGGCTGGCATTCGAGCTTGTGCGGGCGCTCAACACCGGTGAAACCGCACCGTTGCTCCAGCCAGGTAGCTACGATCCGGGTACACCATACGTGTTGCTGGGGGGCGGTCTGGGCGGTGTCTTGTTGGTATTCTGGTTGCTCAATCGCTCGCGACGTTTTCGCCAGTACGTGCTACGGTCTCTGATCCATCCGCACAACTTTTTTACCGATGTCCGCGATCAGCGGATCTTGATGCAGGGGCAAACATTGCTGCTGGCTCTGGCGATCGCTTTGACCTATGCGCTCGTGCTGGGAACGCTTTTTTACGTCACGCGTCACGATCCGGCTGCCGATTACTTGAGCAATCTGTTGACGCTCTCGCCCCAGGGCAAAGCGCTCTATATTCAGCTTGCATGGTCGCCCGAACTGGCGGTGACGGTCGTTCTGCTTGTGGTGCTGGTCAAAATCGTCGCTCTTGCTCTCGTGTTGCGGGGCATAGCTGCACTCACCGATCGAACGGTGCTGTTCGCCGATGCGCTGACGATGGTCGTGTGGTCGCTCATTCCGATTGTTCTTTTCCTGCCGCTGGCGGCTGTACTGTTCCGCTTGCTGACGATGACTCCACCGATCTTGTGGTTTGCAGTGCTCGGTGTGGTGACCATCTGGAGCATTGCGCGGCTGCTGCGTGCAGTGACGATTGTTTTCGAAGCGCCGCCACTGCTTGTCTATTCGATCGGTGTCGGTAGTATCGCCGCCGTCGGTGGTATTGTGCTCGGTATTCTCCAGCTCCAAACGGCGCTGGTTACCTATCTGGGGCATTTCGTGACGCTGTTTTTCCCGTAAAATGAACGCGGCGATTGTGCGTTTTTTTCGTCGGTCGAACATCGTTTACGGTGTGCAATGAACGCGCTCCACACACGAGCACCGACGGTGCGGCGTGCCGAACTCGACCTGAGCGAACGTGAACAGGTCATCCTCCGTGCAATCGTGCAGGCGTACGTGCTCCGTGCGGCGCCGATTGGCTCGCATACGCTGGCGAGGATGCTGGCGCGAACGCTACGACTGTCGCCGGCGACGATCCGCAACGTGATGGCTGATCTGGAAGACCGCGGCTACATCACGCATCCGCACACGTCCGCCGGACGTATCCCGACCGACAAAGGCTATCGGCTCTACGTGGATTACCTGATGCAGCAGGGGCGGCTCAGTCAGCGCGAAGAACAAACGCTGCGCGCCAATCTTGCCAGCGTCAGCGGCGAGCTGGCGCTCCGCACTGCTTCGCGTATCCTCGGCGAATTGTCGCATCTGCTCGGAGTCGCACAACTGCCGAGCTTGCGCGATTTGGTCGTCCGTCGCGTCGAGCTGGTGCCGCTGTCGTCGCAGCGATTCGCTGTCGTTGTCGATCTCGATTCGGACGTCGTTCGCACGATCACGCTCGAAACCGACGTCGAACTCGAACCTGTTCAGTTGCAGCAGCTCTCGCAATTGCTCAACGAACGACTCTCGGGACGCACGCTCGATTTTGTGCGCCAGAACTTCGCTTTGCTCATGCGGGATCGGCTCAGCCATCCTGTGTTGCGTGTCTTTGCCGACTCGATAGACGTCCTCTTTGCGCAGCACGAAAGTCAACGCGTCTTTATCGCCGGTGCTCAGCAGTTGGTACAACAGCCCGAATTTTCGTCTCCCGAGCGTTTTCGTGCCGTCATCGAATTGCTCGAAAACGAGGAGATGATCATTCACCTGCTCGAGGGGACCAGTGATACCGAGCCGTATGGGGTGCAAATCAAAATCGGCTCGGAATTGGGGGACCGACAATTGAACGAGTACGCATTGATCGCGACGCGGTACCGGCTCGGTTCGGCATCCTATGCGATCGGTGTCGTCGGACCCAAGCGCATGAACTACGCCAAAATGATGACGCTCGTCGGGGAAGTCGCATCGTTGCTGGCGCATCAGAACGAACCTCGCTCTGGCGCCGAACGATGACCCGTTTGCGGCTGGAGCGACTGACCAAGTACTACGGCTCTGTTGCGGCACTCGACGAGCTGACGCTCGAGGTCGAGCCAGGTGAATTTCTCGTCGTTGTCGGTCCGTCCGGTTGTGGGAAAAGCACGCTGCTCCGTGTGATTGCCGGTCTCGACAGTGTCACCGGCGGGGACATATACTTCGACCACGAGCGCATGACCGACCAGCCTCCGCAGCAACGCGACGTCGGCATGGTCTTCCAGAACTATGCGCTCTACCCTCACATGACAGTGGCAGAAAATCTCGCGTTTCCACTCCGTGTTCGCAAGGTACCGAAAGCCGAACGCGAAGAGCGCGTCCGACGCGTCGCTCTCATGCTCGGTTTGGAAGGACTCCTCGACCGCCTGCCCAAGCAGCTTTCGGGTGGGCAGCAGCAACGCGTCGCTGTCGGACGTGCATTGGTGCGTTCGCCGAGAGTTTTTTTGTTCGACGAACCGCTATCGAATCTCGATGCAAACCTGCGTGCTGAAATGCGCACCGAGCTGGCAACGCTTCAACGGCAAGTGGGAATCACGACCCTGTACGTCACACACGACCACATCGAAGCGATGACGATGGGCGATCGGCTCGCCGTCGTGCGTGGTGGGCGGCTCGTCCAGGTGGGTACGCCGGAACAGCTCTACCGCGATCCGGACGATCTTTTCGTTGCGACGTTTCTCGGAACACCGACGATCAACACCATTGCTGGCGTGCTCCGATACACGGACACCGGAGCAGTAGCCGTTTCCGCGCCGACTGCTGGTGTGCAGATCGTGCTCGGTGCAGGACAAGAGAGTCTTTCGCCACAACGGCAGGCAGTGACGCTCGCAGTTCGACCCGAGCATGTTCGTGTAACGGGCGACACCGATGCTGACTGCCGCGGCATCGTCGAAAGGGTAGAGTTCATCGGGCACGAGCGACTGGCATCCATCCGCGTCGGCGGTGAGCGTGTGTTGATGCGGCTTACGGATGGGACGTCCATTGCCGCTGGGGAAACAGTCGGCATACGCTTCGATCGCAGCGGAGTGCTGCTGTTCGGCGCCGACGGCGCAAGGCTGCGTCTGTCCAGTGCTTGCTAACCGAGCCTTGCGCGCCGAAGACGCTTGAAGCACATATCAATCACAGCCTGTCACCCCGAACTTGTTTCGGGGTCTTGTTCTCCTCTTTGCGTTTTCTCCTCCTTGCGTCACCCTGAACTTGTTTCAGGGTCTCATGCACTGCACTCTGTCACCCTGAACTTGTTTCAGGGTCTTTTTGAGATGCCGAAACACGTTCGGCATGACGACGGAGAGGCGAAATGCTGAACCGAGTTCAGCATGACGGTCAGGAGGCGTTCACCAAGCCAGTCCACCCTGAACTTGGTTCAGGGTCTTTTCGAGATACCGAAACAAGTTCGGCATGACACAGGCAAAAGACGTGAGATGCCGAAACAAGTTCGGCATGACGGGCAAAAAGACGTGAGATGCCGAACCGAGTCCGGCATGACACTTGGAGAATGATAAGCGAAAGAAAATCGTTCCGCCGGCGTAATTTGCATTTGCAGCATGTACCGCTCCTCGCACGCAACCGATGAATCGCCGCACTGTCGTCGTCGCGTTTGGCGCACTCGGACTTGTCGCGCTGATTTTGTGGCAAGTGAGCAATGTCGTTCGGATCAATCAGCTACTGGTGACCGTCGAGCGCAAACAACACACGCTCGATTCGCTCCAGTGGCTCAGCCGGCAGGAACGCATCGCCATTGCACAACTCGAATCGGCTGAGCGCATTCGCCGGATCGCCCGCGAGCGACTCGGATTGATCGAACCGACCCAACCGCCGATCGTCGTTCGCATGCAGTCGCCATGAGCATCGAGCATTTGATCTCGTACCGACCGCAAGCGTTGCGCTGGCGACGCCGCATCGTCGTCGGAGCGATGGCGGCGATGGCTGTGGCGATTCTCGTGCGGCTGGTGACCGTGCAAATCCTCGACCGACAGCGATGGATCTCTCTCGGCGAGCAGCAATACCGCGCCCGCATCCGCATCAGCGGCGAACGCGGCACGATCGCCGATCGGAACGGCACGGTGCTGGCAACCAGCGTGGCAACGGTTTCCCTGGCACTCGATCCGAAGATGGTGCGCTCGACCGATGCAATCGTCGCAGCACTCGAGCAGTTGGGTCTTGCGCAAAGCCAAGAGCTGCACGCACGCATCGCGGCAGCACGCGACCGAAATTTCGTGTGGCTGGTGCGTGGCGTGCCGCTCGATGTCGCCTCGAAGCTCGATACGCTCGACGACCCCGGGCTGATCCGCATTCGCGAAATGCAGCGTGCATACGTGCTCGACTCTCTGGCAGCACAGGTGATCGGCACGACCGATCTCGACGGACGCGGCATCGCCGGTATCGAGCTGGAGTACGACTCGCTGCTCCGTGGCTCGATCGGCGAACGCATCATGGAGCGCATCGGACGCGGGCGACTGCGTCCGACGCTCGGCGATCGAGAGCGCACCGCACGCCCCGGTGCTTCGATTCAGCTCACGCTCGATGCGGACGTTCAGCAACTGGTCGAACAAGAGCTTGCCCGCAGCGTCGCACAAACCGGCGCAGCAGCCGGCATCGTCATCGCGATTCGTCCCTCCACCGGCGAAATCATCGCGTGCGCCCAGCAACCGGCATTTTCGCATTGCCGTCGCTCCGATGCCGATGCGCTTCGCTTGCGTGCCGTGACGGACATGTACGAGCCTGGCTCGACGTTCAAAGCGATCGTCGCAGCCGCTGCGCTCGCCGAGCAGCGTGTGCAGCCGGATCGGCTCTTCGATGGGCACGGCGGACAGCTCCGCTTGGCTGACGGACGCACGATCGCCGACCACGAACCGCTCGGCTGGTGTACGCTGACCGATGCACTTGCGCATTCGAGCAACGTCGTGTTCGCAGAACTGGCGGCACAGCTCGGCGCACGAATGCTCTATCGCTACGCACGCGACTTCGGCTTTGGTGTTCGCACCGACGTCGAGTTGCCCGGCGAAGCGCGTGGCATGCTCAAGCTCGCGCGCCAGCTTGATCGGAGCGACCTGCTGTTCATGGGTTTCGGCTACGGCATTGCCTGTACACCGCTGCAATTGGCGTGTGCGTATGCCGCGATCGCCAACGACGGCGTGCTCATGCAACCGCACCTGGTTCGGCGCATCGTCTCGCCCGATGGGGAAGTGCTCTATCAACCGCAGCCGCAGCGCATCCGGCGGGTCGTCTCGCCGGACGTTGCCCGAACGCTTCGCACCATGCTCACTGCTGTCGTCGAGCGTGGCACCGGAACGAATGCGCGTATCGAAGGAATTCCGATCGCAGGCAAGACCGGCACAGCGCAGCAGTGGATCGAGGGCAGCTATTCCAAGCGCGATTACACTGCATCGTTCGTGGGCATGGTCCCGGCTGATCGTCCGGAACTCGTCATGGTCGTCATGCTCGATCGCCCGCGCACGGACATTTACGGTGGCAATACGGCGGCACCGCTGTTTCGTCGTGTGGTCGCTGCGATGCTCAACATTCCGCGGCTAGCAGCACAGTACCGATTGGGAAGCTCGTCGCTGGCTGGTGCAGCAATGCGAGACAGCGTTATCGTTCCCGATGTACGGGGGCTATCGGTCGGCGAAGCAACAGACGTTCTCGGCCGCTTCGATCTCGGTGTTGCCAGTGTGTTCGCATCCGATGGCGGCATCGTCGTCGAACAGCAGCCGCCGGCGGGCACATTTGTCCGTCGTGGCGATCGAGTCCGCCTGACGACTGCCCGGCTCGACACGCTCGGTACTCTGCCACTTGTCGGGTTACCGCTTCGCAATGCCGTCGCGCTCGCGCACGCAGCCGGTGCGACAGTGGAGATACACGGCAGCGGTCGTGTCGAGCGTGCGACGGTTCATCGGAATGGTGCGCGACGTCATGCCGTGCTCTATTGCCGACGGTAAGCGGCGCATGCACGACAGTGAGCCTGACTCGGTGCGGATTGGTCGGCAGCATCGCGAGTATCGCGCGTCCGGTCGGCTCCTTGCCGAAATCCTTACGTGCCCGCAATCGCTCGCTCGACGAGCTCCCGTGCGCGTTCGAGTGTTGTCGGCAGGTCGTCGTTGACGATGACAGCATCGAACTGGTCGCGATAGCTCATCTCGAGCACTGCACGGTCGAGACGGCGGCGGATTTGTTCGTCGGTTTCGGTGCCCCGATGGCGCAGGCGTCGTTCGAGTTCCTCCAGCGACGGCGGTGCAATGAACAGCAAGAACGTATCGTCGGGAAATGCCCGCTTGAGCGACAGCGCCCCTTTGACGTCCACGTCGAAGATCATCGCTTTGCCCTCAGCCAATGCCTGCTCGGTCGCCGAACGGAGCGTGCCGTAGTAGTTGCCGAAAATTTCTTCGTATTCGACGAGCTCTCCGCGTTCGATGCAGCGCTGGAATTCTTCGCGGCTGAGGAAATGGTAGTCGCGTCCGTCCACTTCGCCGTTGCGCCGAGGACGCGTCGTCGCCGAGACCGAAAAAACAGCGCCAGGAATCGTCTCGAGCAGGTAGCGTGCAACGGTCGTTTTACCAGCGCCGCTCGGTGCAGAAAGAACGATGAGCCGCCGCGGATGCATCACTCGATATTCTGCACTTGTTCGCGGATGCGCTCGAGCTCCTCTTTGACGAAAACGACGTGCTGGCTGATTTCCGCATCGTTTGCCTTCGAGCCGATCGTGTTGATCTCGCGGTGCATCTCTTGCAGCAGAAAGGTGAGCTGACGACCGACAGGCTCGGAACTCTTGAGCGCTTCGATAAAGAACTTGATGTGACTGCGCAAGCGAACGATTTCCTCGGAGCAGTCGAGCTTGTCGGCAAGGAGCAAGATTTCCAGTTGCAGCCGTTGCTCGTCGATTTCGTCCGACTCGAACAGTTGTGCCACGCGCGTGCGCAGCCGTTCGCGCTCTTCGGGCACGCGCTGCATACTGCGTTGTTCGATGCGGTCGAGCCGTTCCTCGATTGCCTTGATGCGAGCACGAATGTCGCGGGCGAGTTCTTTGCCTTCGTTCTTGCGCATGGTGTCCAGACTCGACAGCGCGGCGCGGACTGCTTTAGCGACGACCTTCCATTCCTGCTCGGCGCGCTCGAGCGCAGCGGTATCGTCGGTCGTGAAGACGTCGGGGATGCGCAAGATGTCGCCGAGCGAAAGCGGCTCGGAAATTTTGAGTTTCTTGCGGAGCTTTTCCAGTTGCGTCCAGTACGCTTCGATGCGTTCGGGGCTGAGTGTCGTCGCCGGCGGGGCATCGCTTTCGGTTTTGACAGTGACGTGAACGGTGCCGCGCTGGATCGTTGCGCGAACGAGCTCGCGCAACTCGATTTCCTTGTGCGAAAGCTGCTTGGGAAGGCGGCAGGTGATTTCCAGATAGCGCCCGTTGACTGTGCGTATTTCGACCGTTGTACGAATACCGTGCTCGCTCAGCGTCGCAGTGCTGAGCGCCGTCATGCTTTTCATGCGCTGCTGTCGTAGTGGAAACGTTGCCGCCGCAAAGATACGGCTCGACTGTATCGCAAGGCTCGGCGCATTTTCGCGCCATGCAGTCTTTGCGCCGGAAATGAATCTCTACGCCCTGGTCGCTGTTCAACAACTGGTTGCATCGAGCACGCACGTCGTCGCGCGATCGGTGGCGACCGTGCTTCCCGCCACGAGTATCGTGCTCTATCGCGGTGTGCTCTCGGTACTCACCTATGCTGCGTGGCTCGGATTGCGGAAGCAACCGTTTGGGCTGCCGCCCATCGCGCGGAACGATTGGTGGCGATTTGCTCTGCTTGGGCTCGTCAATATGCCGCTCAACCAGTACCTGTTCGTCGCTGGTCTGCATTACACGACGGCGCCGAATGCGGCACTGGCGTTTGCGCTTTCTCCGGCGTTCGTGCTCGTTCTGGCGCGATGGCTGCTCGGCGAACGACTCACACCGCTCAAACTCATCGGCGTTGTGTTGGCTATCGGCGGTGCAGCGATCGTTGCCTTCGGTCGCGGTGCACGGCTCGGTGCCGACGCTGCACTCGGCAATGTGATGGAACTGGCAGCGAGTTTTTCGTGGTCGCTCTACACCGTCTGGGGACGTCCGCTCGTGCAGCGCTATGGCGCAGTGCGGACGACAGCGATCGGGATGCTCTGGGGATTGGTGCTTTTTGCGCCGATTGCAGCAGTGGTACCGCAAGGGATCGTTTTGCCCGGAGAGATCGGCACGCAGCAGTGGATCGAGATCGCCTACCTGGGAGTGGTCACCAGCGGTATCGGCTGGGCGCTGTGGTACGTGCTTCTGCGGCGGATGGAAGCCGGTCGGCTTGCGGTGTTCAACAATCTCCAACCGGCGATGACAGTCGTGCTGGCGTGGCTTGCGTTCGGAGAACTGCCGCCGGTCGAATTCTGGATCGGTGGTTCGATCGCGATCGCTGGCGTTGTGCTCGCTCAGCGCACATGAGACCCTGAAACGGGTTCGGGGTGACTGGCTTTTGTCGAGCGTGTGTCCACTGTCCGTCATGCTGAACGTGGTTCAGCATCTTACGCGTGCTCCCTTTCCGTCATGCTGAACTTGTTTCAGCATCCCGCGTCTTTTTGCCTGTCATGCCGAACGTGTTTCGGCATCTTGCCAAGACCCTGAAACAAGTTCAGGGTGACGGAGGGAGTGCATCAGACCCTGAAACGAGTTCAGGGTGACAGAGTGCGGAGCATGGGACCCTGAAACGA
>JAOAGY010000042.1 GCA_026415505.1 Chlorobiota bacterium
ATGTTGCAACGAGTCTGAACAGCCTGGGGTCACTCTACCAAGCCCAAGGCGACTACGCCAAAGCCGAACTGCTTCTCAAACGAAGCCTTTCGATTTACGAAAAAACGCTCGGTCCCGATCACCCAAATGTTGCAACAAATCTGAACAACCTGGCGACACTCTACCATGACCAAGGCGACTACGCCAAAGCTGAGCCGCTCTACAAACGTAGCCTTTCGATTTACGAAAAAACGCTCGGTCCCGATCACCCAAATGTTGCAACCGTACTCGAGCACCTTGCAGCTTTGTACCGTGCCACAAACCGTGCTGGCGAAGCCGAAGAATTGGAGCGGCGCGCTGCTGCCATTCGCGCCAAAAAGCGGTAGGGGCGCAGCTCGCTGTTGCGAGGAGGAACGGGGCGGTGTATTTTTCGCCCAAAACGACTCGCAACGCTGTCGAGCATGCATATTGCTTGGTTTGCACGACTGATTGAGATAACAATCACAGCAGGAATCACCGGTGAACATTTTAAAGCTCGTGCTCGCCATTGCTATCGGATTGGCACTTGGTGGTATCGTCAACATGGCACTTGTCGCAATAGGTGGTTATTTCATCACCCCTCCTGCAGGCGCTGACATGTCAACTGCCGAGGGAATCCGAGCAGCGCTTCCACAACTGGAAGCACGCCACTACCTGTTTCCCTTCCTTGCCCATGCGCTTGGAACTCTGGTTGGTGCTTTTGTTGCTGTCAAGATCACCTGGCACTACAAACAAGTCGCTGCTTTGGCTGTGGGCGGTCTGTTCTTTGTCGGTGGCGTCATTGCCGCACGCATGATTCCCGCACCTACATGGTTCATTGCACTTGATCTGATCGCGGCGTACTTCCCCTTCGCATGGCTCGGTTACATCGTTGCGCGTTACGGCACACGATCAGCGGCTGACGTTACCTAACAACATAACAACACTTGGTTGTCTCTAAGCATTGCAACGTTTGTATACCCCTAAATAACATGCTGTCAATTGAACTCATACGCGACAACTTGATCAAGAGCGAGAAGCGCGTCCTGGCTCGAATCGAAGAAATGCGAGAACACTGCTTTGTGTTCCCCACCCCTAACGGGGGCTGCCACACGCTGTGGGTGCTCGGTCACTTAGCTTACATCGAGGGGTTGGTCATCCACACATTCATGCTCGGAGAAGTGAACCCTCTGGCTGAATGGGAGGAACTCTTCGACGGCGCAGACGTGAGCGGGGAAACAAGTCGGTACCCTCCGTTCGACCAGGTACTCGCCAAGTGTCGCGAGATGCGTGCGCTGACACTTGCGCTCTTGGACTCACTTAGTGAACAGGATCTCGATAGGGTGAGTGCGAAGCCGCCCAACGGCTTCGACGCGATGTTCGGCACCTACCGCCTTTGCCTGCAGTATGTGTCTGACCACTGGTACATGCACCGCGGACACTTGGCAGATGCCCGCCGAGCGGCTGGACTGGAACGAATGTGGGTGTAGGGACATGAATCGGTGGGTGCGACTCTGGAATGCAAGCTCGGCTTCTTACCGATGTGGAGTTCTAAGCAAGGGTACTGCTAAGCTTTCCAAGTCTGCCCGGTAGCAAGCGAGTGGTACCTGGAAAGCAAAGGCACGATTCGCTTTGATGCTGACAACCCCTTGCCTGCAACTCTCGTTCGCAAGATCGTGGAGTATCGAATCGCGGAGAACGCCGTCCAACACCAGCATACAAAGGGCAGCGCTTGCACATACAGTGTTCTGCAATGAAACAAATTCAACGCCGATGCGTAGTTGTCGAAAACCACGTAAACCGTCAAACCGCGCGGCATAACCAGAGCATTTGCCGGCTCCCAAACTGCACGCTCAGCCCAACGAGTGACAAGCTTTTTTCACAGAATCAGGAGAATCTATGAAAACGCTCATCACAGAGTTCATCACCAGTCGGGATTCTCATTCGCCGACTGGATCAACCGCGTTGCAAAAGTATGTAGTCTCCAACACGCTCACCGAGTCTGACATCATCTGGCACCCGACCACCATCATCCGCGGCAAGGACTTTCTGAAGGCCGTGGCCGACCTGCGGGCGCAGCCGGGTGGCTACATCTACGTGTATGGCAGCCCCACGATGGTGCAGTCGCTTCTCGCCGCTGATCTGGTGGATGAGCTGGTGCTCACGGTCGTGCCCCTAGTCATCGGGAGCAGCAAGAGGCTGTTCCCGGCGATAAACATGCCACTGCCGTTCGACCTTGTTTCTGCTGTGCAGGCGAGCACCGGCGCCCAAGTCTGCCGCTATGTGCGGGCACGGTAGTTTATTGTTTTCGTGCGTTTAACAACCGGTTGCTGTGGACGGTCCGCCTCGCGCCGCCGCTGATGCTGAGCGTTGGGCATATCTGTACGTGGGCAAGCGCTGAGTGGTTGAAGGCTGCCCGCCACGTTGTGGCTTGGTCACAGCGCAATTGTGTCGTAGTGCGAAGGTAGTCAGCGACGTCGGCGCCAGAAAGGCAAAGCAGCACCATCACGGTCAGAGTGGCCTGCACGGCGTCAGGGTCAGTGGTGCAAACTACTCTCGAACAGCAACTGTCTGGGCAAACAGCGGACAGCCGTAGGACAGTTGTTGGAGATGTTGAGCACAGTTGGAGAGCAGCGAAGCAAGTTGTAATTTCGAGCATGGTCGGTTGGGCGTTGGCGCGACGCAGTCGCAGCGTTCTGGTGCGTTTAGGCCCCTCGGCAAGTATTCTGCGAATGCTGCTCAGGGCAGGTTCAGGCTCATTCCGGCGCGCAGGCTGTGTGGTTTTGGGCTCGGCGTGGGCAGTCTGCGCCCTGCCCAACACTGCGTCCAGTGCAAGGATAAGTATCAAATGTGGCAGGATAATCTTCCATGACAATTGTGATAATCACCGAAGACTATCGACCAGCATTTGAGAATTACATTGAACAAAAACGGATAGCGCCACTTCTCTTATTAGGGGATGCTCTTGCTGTGCTCAGGGAGCTCCCCGATTGTTCCATTGATTGCGTTATGACCTCGCCACCGTATTGGGGAAAGCGAGAATATGAGAATGGTGGAATTGGGCTTGAAAAAGATTATCGTGACTATGTACAACACTTGGCTGAGATTTTTCTTGAGCTCAAGCGTGTATTGAAACCCACAGGATCATTCTGGCTAAATATCGGTGATAGCTATCAACGTAAGAATTTGCTTGGAATTCCTTGGCGCGTTGCTTTTGAACTGACGGACAATCAAGGCTGGATTCTCCGAAATGCCGTTGTGTGGAATAAAGTCAAAAGCGGTATGGATAATACAACCGACCGCCTTGGTAATATTTATGAAATGGTTTTTCATTTCGTCAAGCAACCCAAAGGTTATTACTATGACGTAGACGCTATCCGCTCGAAGCCGCGTGAAGCGAAAGTTGTAAATGGTACGGTTGTTTCTGCAACAGGGGTATCGGGAGTGCGCTATAGACGCCAAATCGAACTATCTACAGCTTTATCTGAACAGGAAAAAGCCGCTGCTTATGAAGCGCTAGATAAAATGCTTGCAGAAGTTGCAGCGGGGCGTGTTTCCGACTTTCGTATGATTATTCGCGGTCAGCAGCGTACAACGCATTCAGATAGTGAAAAGGTGTCAGGACGCGCAAAAGAATTGCGTGAAAAAGGATTCTATTTCCTACGCTATCATCCGAAGGGCTGCAAACCAAGCGACGTTTGGGATATCCTTCCAGAAGATACTCAGAAGAGAAACTTGCACTTTGCGCCTTACCCTGTTGACCTTTGCCGAATACCAATCCTCGCTACATGCCCGCCAGAAGGTGTCGTTTTAGACCCTTTCTGCGGTACGGGAACTACTCTCTATGCTGCACTCAGTCTTGGCCGCAAATCAGTTGGAATTGACATATCACGCAAGTATCTTGAATTCGCACAAGAAAGGTGCGCCACGTTACTATGAGCAAGATTGTCGAGCTGTTTGGTATCTCAACTGAGAGAAAAGAAGAAAATTGGAGTCGGATTGTTCGCGAACAACTCTGTCCTTTTCTGGGAAGGAAATGTTATAAAGTGAGAAAGAGCGACCCCAACACTTCAATAGGAACATGTACAGTTCTCTATGGGAAACCAGCCGCACCCATTCTTATATGTCCAACCCGTTTGACCGAGCGGCGACAGGTTTTTACTGACGCTCTGCATCTCCTCACCACACATCAACCTGGCAACGAATTGCACATTGTCTCGGAAGTGCCCATCCCGGGTGGCAGCGTTGATTATTTTTTGGTTTCAGTCAGTGACGGAAAGGTCAAAGACTTTGTCGGCATTGAAATCCAGACGTTGGACACAACTGGCACAGTATGGCCAGAGCGGCAAAGGTTTCTGAGCGAGATAGGAATTCCACGGCCAGATGATGCCGAGAACTCTGATAAACCATACGGCATGAATTGGAAAATGACAGCAAAGACCATTTTGGTTCAGATGCACCACAAAATTAACACCTTTGAGCATGTCAATAAAAAGCTTGTCTTGGTCGTGCAAGATAGGCTTCTTGAATATATGGCCAAGAAGTTCAATTTTGCACATCTCAAGAACCCAGCTGTGCTTGGAGATTCCATGCATTTTCATTCTTATCGGATTACTCGGCAACATGACGGATCATTCAAGTTAGCCTTGCAATCGCGGCTTAGCACGGATGCAGACGGAATCGCCACTTGTCTTGGATTACAAGCTGAAGCCAGATTAGAACTCAATCAAATCTTGGAAGCCTTACAGGCGAAGATTTCTCCCGCTACTCGTTTCATGCCAGTATGAATGCAGTCGGGGCATAACAAGCGCTTCCACCCCACCCGCTCCGCTGCGCGGAGTTTTGCCGAACGGCTGCGACGGTTGGCGGCGATTTCCTCGGCGCTCGGCACAAGCGGCTTCGGCGTGAGAATACGCAAAAGCGGCGGTGCGGTCTCTTTCGCCAAGCGCCGAAACGTCTGCTTGACGATGCGATCTTCGAGCGAATGATACGAAATCACCACGATGCGCCCGCCCGGTCGCAACAGCTCCGGTACACATCCGAGAAATTCTTCGAGCTGCTCCAACTCCCGATTGACCGCAATCCGCAACGCTTGGAATACCCGGCTGAGCACATCGGTGCGCTGCCGAGGCGGCACACACCGCTCGACGATCGCGCGGAGCTGACCGGTCGTGCGAATCGGCGCGATCCGACGCGCCGTGACGATCGCTCGTGCGATGCGCCGACTCGATCGCTCCTCGCCGTAGCGATAGAGCACGTCGGCAAGCTCGCGCTCGGATAGCTCCGCCAGCAACTCGCTCGCCGGTGGTGCATCCGACGCACTGCCGCCGAAGCGCAAATCGAGCGGCGAGTCGGCGCGGTAGCTGAACCCGCGCGTCGGCTCGTCGAGCTGGTGTGACGATACACCCAGATCGAGCAATATCCCGCACACCTGCCCGGCAAGCCGAGCACGCAAATCCTCCCTGCTGCATGCCAGCAGATACGACCCCAGCACCAGTTCCACGCGCGACCGCGATCCTGACGCCAATTCCTCGCGGAATGCCCCCCGACACTCCGCGATAGCATCCGGATCGCCGTCGAAGCCGATCAGTTTGCCTTCCCGCAATCGTTCGACGATTGCCGCTGCATGTCCGCCGCCGCCGATAGTGCCGTCGATGTACACACCATCGGGATCGGTCACGAGAAGCTCGACCACCTGGCGCAGCATCACGGGCTGATGGTAACGCTGCCCGCTGCGATCGACTGTGCTTTCCTGGTCCGCCATGCGAAGTTTCCCCCCGGTCACTTCATCACAGCGGCTGCCACTTGCTCGTAGTTATCGCCGAAGCTGTTCAGGTATCGCTCGAATTCGTCGGGATTCCATAGCTCGATGTGGTCCATCATCCCGACGATCGTCACTTTGCCCTCGATACCGGCGAACTCGAGCAAGCGGCGCGGCACAGCGATCCGCTGCTGTGGATCGAGAACCACCTCCTCGCACCACGACAGTATCATGCGGAGAAAGAACCGGTGCCGTTCGTCGTACTGGTTCAGTTGCGCAAAACGCTCTTCGTAACGACGCCACTGGTCGAGTGGGTACGCGACAATACACCGATCGGTACCGCGCGTGAGCACGAACGTATCCTGCGCCTCCGGCGCAAGCACCCGACGCATCTTGGCGGGAATGTTCACCCGTCCTTTGGCGTCGACCGAATAGGTTTCCTGTCCTTTGAACCCACTCACCGAGCGAGCGCAACCGAACCGTTCGACATCGGGCGATGGCACGAACCACCATCACCCACGCGGCAGAGAAAGTCGGCGTCGTCTCCCACTTTCTCCCACCGCACGGCTGCAAAACACGCTCACAATCACACTCGCGCAAGAGAAAACCGCAAAAATTTTTTCGTTTTCGCAGAAAATTGCGATTTCGCACTGTTTTCGCAGGTTTTCCAGCTACATAACGCCGTTATTCATTTTTTTCACACCTCAATCGAGCGTTTCGACCCACCCTTTTGCTGAACAGGAAGCTGGCACTGAAACAATTTTCAGGCAAATCGGAAGAGCGTGTTTTTGGCTGGAAAAATGTTCAGTATTTTTGAACGACGGAAACTCTCTGCAGTACCGCATGCCCGGCACTCGGTTGACCGAACGACAACAGCAAGTGCTCGATTTCATCTGTCGCTACATCGGCGAACATGGATTTGCGCCGAGCTACGAGGAAATTCGGCAAGCGATGGGCGTGGTATCGCTCAACGCGGTGTACGACATGCTCGCTGCTCTCGAGCGTAAGGGGGCAATCGAGCGTGTTGCCGGACGCTCCCGCGCAATCGTGATACGAAGCGATCGCGATGACGAGCCGCCGATGCGACCGTGCGAAACGATTGCGATCATCGGCAGCGGTTCGGCTGCAAGCCCAATGGCGGCGTTTCTGCGTCCCCGCGGTCTGGTCGCTGTGGACACGGAATTTTTCCAACTTGGCGGTCGGAGTTGCTTTGCTGCGATCGCGCCGGACGACACCATGCGCGATGCCGGTATCGCCGCGGGCGACGTTCTCGTCGTCGAGCACAGCGAGCGTGCCGACGACGGGGCGATCGTGGTGTGCTTTGTCGGCGATCGGATGATCGTTCGGCGTTTGGCGATCCAGGGGGATTCCTCTGCCGAGCTGCGGGCGAGTCGGCGCACTATCGCACCGCTTCCCTACGACCCCGCCACGGTGCGCATCGTCGGAATCGTTCGCGGCATCATGCGAAAACTTTAGCGCAGGCGGCGAACCGTAACGCGGACGTCTTCGCCGATCGTTTCGTCAGGGCGCACCAGTTGTTCGAGCGCGTCGAGATGCTCCATTCCCCGCACCACTCGTCCGATCGGCTCGATTTGCAGCGGCGGCGCATCGCCGAGCACAATGAGCAGTGTTCCATCGGCTGCGAAACCAACGGTGCCGCGCGGCGCTTCGGCAGACGAAGCAAATTTTTGCGGACGTTTCGGCGACGGTTTGCCAATCGTCATCGCCTCGTGTGGGCGAAAGCGGGTGATCGGCATCGCACCGAGAGCAACGGCATCGAGCCAGCGGCGCACATCGTCGCGCTCGGCATCGAAAAAAGCAACATGCACTTCGCCGATCGTCCCCATCGGTGCCGCAAGATCGAACGCAAAGTCGGCAGCGACGGCTTCGGCATCTCTCGCGGTTTCGACCGCTACGGCAGCGACGGGAAGCTGCACCTCGATGCGCTCCGGTTGCGGCTGCGGCGCCGAGCGACAGCCGATAACGAGCAGAGCCGTCGCAAGCGCCCCACCATACCAACGTATGAGCGCAGTGTAATTTATCGAGGTGAATTCATGCTCCACCTTATTTCGACGTGTGTACGGGTACACGTTCCCTGCCTTCGAGCTTGACGATCGTCATCTCGACTTTGTCGATGGGATTGTCGCGCTGGTCACGCGGGACGTTGACCACGATATCGGCGACTTCCATACCTTTCAACACCCGACCGAAGACCGAATATTGCCCATCGAGCCATGGGGCGTCGGCGACACAAATGAAAAATTGCGAGGTTGCGCTGTTCGGATCGGCAGCACGTGCCGCCGACACGATGCCGCGCCGATGCGAAATCTTGCTGAACTCGGCAGGTACGCGCTTTTGCGACGGATCGCCGAATCCCCACTGCTCGCGCGGTTTGGTCTTGCTGTTGGGATCGCCACCCTGGATCATGAAGTTCGGAATGACACGGTGGAATGCCGTGCCGTTGTAGAAACCGATCGCCACGAGGCTGTCGAAATTGGCGACGTGCTTCGGTGCTATGTCGGGAAACAACTCAACGATGATCGAGCCGAGCGCCTTGCCTTTTTGCGTAACGGTGATTTTGTATTGCGGGCGCTCGACATCCGGCGGCGGTGCCGGCACCTCGGGCGGTGTGTAGGTGTCGTCGGCGTGAAGCATCGTCACCATCGAAAACGATGCGCACAGTGCAAGCAGAAAAAGACTCATTGCTCTAAAGTGCCAGTGTGAAACATCACTCGTCGAAAATGCTTTTGACCGGACCGGTCAGGATGCGGAGATTCGGTTCGGTACTCGCAAACGGTTGCTCGCTGCCGGCGCGATACTGCACGCGAATTTCCGCATCGCGAATATCGGCAAACAGCGACTTGATTGCCTCGAGTCGTGCTGTGTAGAGCGAATCGTTGACCGTCACTGCCGGTGGCGGGGGTGGCGGCTGTTCCGGTTGCGTCTTGGCTCCTTTCTTGGTTTTCTTGGATGCGGCTTTCTTTTTCGTCACTGGTGGCGGCGGTGGCGGCTGCGTCAGCTCCCGCGCCAGTTCGACGACGATCCGCATCTGGCGATTTTCCTTCAGCAGATCGTGCACACGCGTAATCGCCGACCGTGCTTCTGCGTTCAATTCTGCGCTGCCGGCAGCAAACGCGCGCACTTCGGCAAGTGACTCGCCTTCTTTGAGCGACCGAACGGTGAAATCGAACGTCAGCTCCTTGAATTTCTGCATCGGCGGTATTTCGATGGTCGCCGTCTTGCGATAGATCGCATAGCTGGAGAACACCACCGAATAGCGCTGTCCCGATTCGAGCGGCTGGAGATACTCTCCCGTGCTACTGTTGACCTTGACGACGAATTTTTTCCCCGTCTTCTCCGACGTTATCACCATGTCCATTTCGTGTCCGAGCGGTTTGCCGGTGCGTTCGTCGAGCACCGTGCCCTTGATGTTGACGAGCGCATTTTGCGCACAGAGTTGGAGCGTAATCAAAGCGAAAACAATGGCGTGTTTCATCGCGATCCTTTCGGTTGGTCGAGAAATTCCGCGATACGCTGGCGGCAATCGTCTGTACCGCGAGCGATTACGTTGAGCGCCGTGGCATATTGCAACGCTGCATCGAGGCTCATGCCGTGCATATCGGTCAAAAGCTGCTTGGTCAGCCGAATCGAACTTGCACTGTTTTCGCAGAGCTTGGCAGCAAGTTCGCCGACCGCCGATTCGAGCTGGTCGTGTTCGGCGATATGCGTGACCAGCCCCAGGCGCCAGGCTTCCTCTGCGCCAATCAACTCCGCACTCAGAAGCAAGCGCCGCGCGACCGCATCACCGACCTTCCGCAGCAGATACGCCCCGACGACTGCCGGAATGAAACCGATTCGCACTTCCGTGTAACCGAACATCGCCTTCTGGCGCGAGGCGACGACGAAATCACACACCGTCGCCAGCCCGCAACCGCCTGCAATCGCCGGACCGTGAACCTTTGCGATCGTCGCTTTCGGGCACGTGTAAATCGTCCGGAAGGTGCGTTCGAGCAATTGCGAATCGTCGAGATTCTCCAGCGACGAATACGCCGACATCGAACGAAGGTAATCGAGATCGGCGCCTGCGCAAAATGCCGAGCCACTGCCTTCCAGAACGATAACGCGAACGCGGTCGTCTGCACAAAGCTGTTCGAAGGCGACAAAGAGTTCGGTGAGCACCTTCGGACTGAGCGCATTGCGCTTGTCGGGACGATTCAGCCGAACGCGCGCGATTCCGTTTGTCGGTGAGTCGAGTTGCAGAAACTCCATGCTGCGTTCACGAACACAAGTACGTCTGCAAAATTAGCCCGCGCGTCCCTCTTGCGATGAGTTTTCGGACGTTTCCACACTGCTTTCAACACACGTGGAAAAAATCCTGTCGAAATCGGGTGTATTTGTGCGGGGATTTCCCATACCGTCGGCGTTGCGGAAAAAACTCTCCACACCCCTGTCGAAAAGAGTGCCTGCATTCCCCACGTTTTCCACTCGATGGCTCGATCGCTCCGGCGCCCGCAAAGCTGCTATAGACGGACATTCCAGCCAAAAAGCGAATACCTTTTCCACATTTCCACAGGCGACTATGTGGTTTTTGTGCAAAAGAGAATCAACCTTTCCCCTTGTTTCGGAAGTGGCGCCGGTAGAGTGCGAGTCCTTCGGCAATACCAGAAAAGCGTCGTCCGAGTATGACTTCGGCTTTGAGCGAAACGAGTCCAGCACGAAGCGGTCGCGGTGCTTTTTGTCCGAGTTCGGCTGTCGCTATCGGCGTGATGAGATCGTCGCGCACATCGAACGCTTGGGCGATAGCACGCGCGAAATCGTAGCGACTGCAGTAGTCCGCACCCCCAACGTGAAACAATCCCATTTTTCCTTTGTCGAGGAATGCGATCGTTGCCCATGCAATGTCGCCCGAAAAGGTCGGATTCGATAGCTGATCGGTTGCAACAAAGATCGGCAGATTCGCCGAGCACGACCGGATCACCCATTCGACGAAATCGCTCTTGGCGCTCCCGCCGAATCCGTACACGACGTTGGTGCGAATGATCGTGTGCCGACAGCCGAGCGAGCGGATTGCGTTTTCGCCGGCGAGTTTCGTTTTGCCGTAGTAGTTGATCGGGTTCGGGAGCTGTGCTTCGTCGTAGGGACCAGCGGTACCGTCGAAGACGTAGTCGGTCGAGTAGTGCACCAAATGCACGTCGAACGTTCGTGCGTAGCGGGCGAGCATTTCGGGAAACTGTGCGTTGAGCAGTTGCGCCAGTGCTCGGTTTGTTTCGCAGCCATCGACATCGGTGTAGCCGATCGTGTTGATGATTGCATCGGGGCGGAACGTCTTGAGCGTTTGCTTGTAGCGTTCCGTCTCGTGCGGTGCAACGTTCTCGACGTGGACCGTGCAGAGGCACTCGTCGAACGTCACCGTTTTCGACGATAGCAAAAGCAGCTCGACGTCGCGGCGGGTTCTGTAAGCTTCGAGGAGAGCCGAGGCGATTTTTCCGCTTGCTCCGGTGATCGCGATTTTCATCATGCCCAACTGATGTGTTTCACGATGGTGCAAAGATGCTGAATAGAGCGGCTGTCAAAACTGCGAAAAGCGCTCTTTTTGATGCGGTGACAAACTGGCATACCTGGTTTTGGTAGGTGTTGTAAGTCAAAATGTCTTGCAAAAACCTCGAAAAACACGCGATTTTCGCTGTTTCACGTGAAACAATGGCAAGTTAACGCAAGTGAAGTGCGAGAATAGCGACGTCCGATGGTGAAACGCCGGGTATGCGTGATGCTTGTCCGAGAGTCGCTGGGCGAATGCGGGAGAGTTTTTCACGTGCTTCTTTCGAAAGGGACGAAACAGCCGAGAAGTCGAAGTTCTCCGGGATGCGCTTTGTCTCGTTTTGGAGGAGCGATTCAACCTCTCGCCGCTGGCGCTCGATGTAGCCAGCATACTTCAACTCGATTTCCGCATGCTCGATCGTTTCGGTGTCTGTTGGAGGGAGCGTACCTTGCCCATCGAGGTGTGCGGCATACCAATCGAGCAGTTGGCTGAGCGAGAGTGTGGGACGCAGGGCAAGTTGTGCGATCGGGAGCGATTCGGCGATGCGGGACTCGCCGTGACTGTCCAACAGCGGATTGGCAATCGCTGGAGAAAGTTTCGTCGAACGGCACCAGGCGATCAGTGCATTTTTCCGCTCGATGCGATGTTGGATGCGGTCGTACACGTGGTGTTCGAGAAACCCCAACTCCAGACCGTATTGCGCGAGTCGTTCGTAGGCGTTGTCCTGGCGTAGGAGCAGGCGATATTCCGCCAGCGACGTGAAGATACGGTACGGTTCGTCGCTGCTCTTGTTGATCAAGTCGTCGATGAGCACGCCGATGTACGCTTCCGAGCGGAGCAGCCGAAAATCCCCCTCGCCTCTGATCTTGAGCGCAGCATTGATGCCAGCGACGATGCCTTGTGCCGCAGCTTCTTCGTAACCGGACGTGCCGTTGATCTGACCGGCGAAGTAAAGTCCGGCGATTGCTTTCGTTTCGAGGGTGTGATGGAGTTGGTACGGGAAAAAGAAGTCGTATTCGACGGCGTAGCCGTAGCGGAGAATCCTTGCGTGTTCCAAACCGGGGATCGTTCGCAGCGCAGCTTCTTGCACGTCCGCCGGCAAGCTCGTCGAAAAGCCATTGACATAGTACGACGCCGTGTGCAAGCCTTCCGGTTCGAGCACGATTTGGTGCGACGTGCGTTCGGCGAAACGCGCGATTTTGTCTTCGATGGACGGACAATAACGCGGACCTTTCCCTTTGATCAAGCCGGTGAACATCGGCGAGCGGTCGAAGCCGGTGCGGAGAATCTCGTGCGTCCGTTCGTTGGTTGTAGTCCCGTAACACACGATCCGATTGCAAACTCGTCCAGTGCGTAGCGAGAACGGACGCGGCGGATCGTCGCCCGGCTGAAGCGTCGTTTTCGAAAAGTCGATCGTTCTGCCGTCGATGCGTGGTGGTGTACCGGTTTTAAGTCTTCCCCGTTCGAGTCCGACGCTCGCGAGCAAATCCGAAATCTTTTCGGCGCGTCTTTCGCCGACGCGACCGCCGGGCGTTGCCACAAGCCCGGTGTACATCACAGCGTTCAAAAACGTCCCGCCGCACAGGATCACGGCTGCGCAGAAAATCTCGCTGCCGTCGGTCAACCGAACGCCCCGGACACGATCGCCACGAACGAGGATTTCTTCGACCGTGCCTTCGGCGATCGTGACGTTTGGCGTTTTGCCGAGCAACCAACGAGCGACGAGCGGATACATGTCCTTGTCGTTCTGACTCCGCGGCGACCAAACCGCCGGTCCTTTCGAGCGATTGAGCAGCTTGAAGTGCAATCCCGTGCGGTCGGCGATCAACGGCATCAATCCGCCGAGAGCGTCGAGTTCCTTGACCAAGTGCCCTTTTGCAGTCCCGCCGATAGAGGGATTGCACGACAGTCGCCCAATTGTGTGAATGCTCATAGTCAGTAACAACGTTGAGCACCCCATTCTGCCTGCAGCGGCGGCAGCTTCAATGCCGGCATGTCCGCCGCCGATGACGACAACGTCGTAAAAATTGCCTGAAAGCGAACTGCTCCGCATCAAGGGTGTTTCACGTGAAACATCAACAGCATCCGTTGCGGGCGGTCAAGACGAACGAGAACCGTTCGACGTGTCGAATCGGTATTTTCGCAGCCCGATGGCAAGACTCCGAATTCTCGACGTCCAAGGACGCGTTCCCTATCCGCTTCACGACGGTGGAGCGCTCGGCATGTGGATCGTGACCGAGATGCTCTCCCGTCGCCCGGACGTCGAATACGCCGTCGTGGCGATGAATACTGCCCGTCATTGGGTCGAACTGGAGACGATCGCAGACATCTACCGCAGCATTCCCCATTGGTGGGCACGAGTGGACAATCGAATCACGCCTCACGGTGCCCTTGCCAACCTTCTCGGCAGTAAACCGTACCATATCTCGCGCTTCGTATCGCCAGCATTTGCGGAGTTACTGACCTCGGCAATCCGATCGTTTCGTCCGGACGTCGTCCTGCTTCAGGGTCTGCCGCTGACTCACTACGTTCCGGTGATCCGTTCAGCGACCGATGCCGCGATCGTCTATCATGCGCACAACGTCGAGTATCGCATCTGGCAGCGCCTCGTCGCAGCAGAATCGAATCGGCTCAAACGGCTGTATCTGGCAGAGCAAGTGCGCCGGCTGGAACGCTATGAGCGTGCAATACTCACCGATGGGCGCCTCGATGCCGTCGTGACGTTTACCCGCACCGACGCCGAAGCAATTCGCTCGCTCGGCTTCAGCGGTGCCGTGCACGTCAAGCCGTTCGCTGTTCCGCTTGAAAAGTACCACCCGTCGTATGCGCCCGAAACACTTCCCACCCTCTTCCACATCGGCTCGCTCGAGTGGCAACCGAATCGGAACGGCATCGAATGGTTCGTCCGCGAAGTGCTACCGCAGGTTCGACGTGAATTTCCCGCTGCGGAGTTTCACGTTGCAGGTTTTCTCCCCGAACGGTATCGTCTGCCGACGAGTGCTGGCGTCGTTGTCCACGGACGAGTCCCCGATGCTGCACAATTCATGCAACAGCGAAGCGTTCTCGTCGTTCCGCTCCGTGCAGGCAGCGGCGTTCGGGTCAAGATCGTCGAAGCAATGGCAATCGGCAAAGCGATCGTCTCGACGAGAATCGGTGCCGAAGGCATCGAGTGCGAGCCGGGTCGCGACATGTTCATCGCAGACACCACCGAAGACTTCGCTCGCTGTGTGTGCCGTTTGCTCGGCGACCGCGACGCAATCGAAACGCTCGGTCGGAATGCGCGCCGTTTCGCGGAAACGAATCACGACCTGCTGACAGTCGGCGGGAAGTTAGCGGATTTCCTCAGTCAGGTTGCTGCTCGCCGCCGGAGCGCTCCCGCTGCATAGGCGGGCATGGAACCGTCCCGTAACTGCAAAACACGCAGCAATCGCCTTCTTTCGGACGGTACACCGTGTGGCAGTTCGGGCATTCCTCAAAGAACACGCAGCTATCAGCCGGCATTTCCCGCTCGTAGCGGAAACCACACGCCGGGCATGTGAGCGTGGACTGAAAAACGATTTCCATGGACCCTCGCCGAATTGTGAAATCGAGCATGGTGCGACCTGTGCCGCAACGGTCTATTTGCCAATGCAGAACTGCGCGAATATCCGATCGAGCAAATCGTTCGTCCACCGCTCGCCGATGAGTGTGCTCAACTCTTCGGAGGCAGTGCGCAAATCGAGTGCGACGCACTCGCCGGGCAATTGCTGCTCGAGTGCGACGAGGGCAGAGGCGAGACTGTGCTCGATGCGTCGCAGCGAAGCGACATGCCGCTCGTTGACGAGTGCACGATCGAGTTCGGCAGTCGCTCGCTCGACGTACTGCTGGAGGCGATCGAGTAAGGTCTCGATTCCCTCGCCCGTTCGAGCCGAAACGACCACTTCCTCGGCATTGCGCGGCGATGCGGGGACGCAGTCGCATTTGTTGTGCACCAAAAGATGCTCGATGTCGGGAAACTCCGCTCGAAGCGACGCCGCAAGCGCGTCGGAGTGCTCCAGCCCTTCGGTGAGGTCGTTGACGACCACGACGACGTGGCAGCGCTCGACGACCGACCGCGCCAGCGCGATACCTTCGACTTCGATCGCATCGGTGCTTTCGCGAAAACCGGCGGTATCGTAAAGCCGAAGCAATGCTCGTCCGATCGGCAGTGCTTCCTCGATGTAGTCGCGCGTCGTGCCCGGCTGCGGCGAAACGAGCGCCCGTTGCCTGCCGAGCAGCGCGTTGAACAGCGAGCTTTTTCCCGCATTCGGAAAACCGACGATCCCGACGCGCAAGCCATGCCGCAAAATTTCGGCACCGGTGTACGACCGCGCAAGTCGCCGGCACTCGTCGAGTATCGCTTCCAGCCGCCGCGCAAGTTCGGCACGATCGGCGAACTCGATGTCCTCGTTTGCAAAATCCAGTTCGGCTTCGATCAGAGCTGCCACCTGCTGGAGTTCGTCGCGGATGGTCCGAACCCAGCGCGTGAACGATCCACCGAGCTGTCTCACTGCAAGTTCTTGTGCCGCATTTACTTGAGCGTGGATTATTTCGGCGACCGATTCCACCTGCACCAGATCCATCTTGCCGTTGAGAAATGCGCGGCGCGTGAATTCACCCGGTTCTGCCAACCGCGCCCCGCCTTCCAAAAGCGTTTCGATGACGAGCCGGTACATGACGTATCCGCCGTGGCAGGTGATTTCGACGACGTCTTCACCGGTGTAGCTGTGCGGTGAGCGAAAGATTGCCGCTGTGACGTAGTCAACCGTCGAGCCGTCGTTGCGCACGAGCTGTCCGTAGTGGATCGTGTGCGAGCGGGCATCGGTGAGCCGTACCTTGCCGCGGAAGCATGAGTCGGCAATGGCGATCGCCTGCGGTCCGGACACGCGCACGACCGCCAATCCGCCGATGCCGGGCGGTGTCGAGAGCGCACAAATAGTGTCGGCTGCCGACGAGTGCATGGAACGATGTCGGATTTTTGCGCAGATGGAAAAGACGCAGCACACTGCCTTTTGGCGTAGCGTCGGTTCGATACACCTGGCTGTCGAGCACTGGATCGAACTCGACTCGACCAACGATCGCGCGCGAACGCTCTGCGCCGAACTCGATTGCCCGGTGCTGGTGACAGCCGATCATCAGCGGCGCGGGCGCGGTCGGCACGGTCGCACCTGGCAGGACGAACCGGGCTCGGCGGTGCTGATGACGCTGGCGCTGCCCTCGTCATGGTCGGAGGCGGCATTCCCCAGTGTGGCGCTGATGGGAGCAGCGGCACTCGGTGTGCTCGGCGAGCTGCTGCGCTATGCGCAACCGGATGCATTGCGGTTGAAATATCCCAACGACATTTGGGCGAAACCCCCCGACCGACCCAGCGGCAAACTCGCCGGTATGCTCATCGAAGCCGACTACACCGGCACAGCGCGTGGCGTGTGCGCGATCGGGATCGGCATCAATCTTCGTTCGGTGCCGACGATCGCCGATGCGCCGTATCCTGTGCGGTGCCTTGCCGACGTCGCTGCCGGTGTGTTGCCGGAACCAACCGAACTTGCCGAACGCATCGCCGAACGTGTGCTCGATATGCTCGTGCACGAGCCGACAGCGGCGATCGTCGCTCGGTGGCAGGAGAATCTGTCGTTGCCCGGTCGGACGGTGCTGCTTCGCAATAGCGGCAGTGCTGTGCGAATCGTCGGCTTTACCGACGACGGCGGACTACGTGTGACCGACGTCGAAAGCGGCACGTCGCGGGTCATCACCGACGGCGAGAGTGTGCACTACGACCCCTTTGCGCTATGAACGCAGCACTCGATCTGGGCAACAGCCGACTGAAACTGCTCCGCAGCGACGGTGCGTATGCCGCCTGGGAGCTCCCGTTGCTCGATCAGAGAGAGATCGAGCAGCTTCTCTCCCCCGTCGGACGAATTGCGGTGTGCTCGGTCAATCCGAGTGCAGAGCGGTCCCTGGTGGAATTGCTCGGCTCGCGGTGGGAACTGCTCGACGTGCGCCGGGCGATCGCGGGAGGAAATCTCCCGTTCGAAGTCGTCGCAGACGGCGTCGGTGCCGATCGAATCCTCGGCGTACTCGGTGCGCTCCGGTATGCCGATCCGCCGCTGGTGGTGTTCGATTTCGGCACAGCGACGACGGTGACGATTCTCGACACCGATCGCCGGCTCGTCGGTGGCTACATCGTGCCGGGCATCGGTTTGCAATTGACGGTACTGCGCGAGCGTCTGCCGCATCTTTCGGTGCCCGATTCGGTGGTGGGATTTTCCACGCAGCCGGGCAGCCGAACGGCTTCTGCCATCGGTTCGGGCATTGTTCTGGAAACAATCGCATTTGTCGGTATGGTCGTGTCCGAAACGAAAACCTTTGTTCGAACGCCGCATGTGTCGGTGATATTCACCGGTGGGCACGTCGAATCGCTCCGCGAGGCGCTGGACAGGCTCTCGATCGGGGCTGCCGTTGTGCCGCATCTTGTGCTCGAAGGTGCACTGTCGCTGCTGGAGGAACGATGATCGCGCTGTGTGTACACGGTGGCGCGGGCGATCGGCAGCCGTCAGCCGACGACGCACGCATCCTGCGAGCGTTGGAACAAGCACTCGATGCTGGCTGGGCAGTACTCGAAACCGGCGGGACGGCGCTCGATGCCGTGCAGGTCGCGATCGGCGTGCTCGAAGACGAGCCGCTGTTCAATGCCGGACGCGGTGCAGCGCTCGCGCTCGATGGTTCGGTCGAACTCGATGCAGCGCTCGCCGATGGTGCCTCGCTGCGTGCGGGTGCGGTCATCGGTGTGCGTCGGGTGCGGTATCCGATAGCAGCGGCGCGTGCAGTGCTCGATCATTCGCCGCACGTGATCATGGCAGGCGACGGCGCCGAGCGTTTCGCCATCGAGCATGGCTGCGATCCGGTCGAGCCAGCGTATTTCGTGACCGAGCGTGCGCGAGCGGCGTTGGAGCGCTACCGCCAGCAGCACCATCGCGTCGAACTCGGCACGGTCGGTGCGGTCGCGCTCGACGTGCGCGGTCATCTGGCGGCGGGCAATTCGACCGGTGGTGTGACGGGAAAGCTGCCCGGGCGTGTCGGCGATACGCCGATCATCGGTGCTGGAACGTATGCCGATCGTCGCGTCGCCGTTGCGTGCACAGGCTATGGCGAGTATTTCATTCGCGTCGGAGCGGCGATGCGTCTTGCGATGCTCGTCGAGATGGCGGAGTGTTCGGTCGTCGAGGCGGCAGACGAGGTTCTTGCGCAGGTCGCGGCACTCGGCGGTCGCGGCGGTATGATTGCGCTCGACTCGGCGGGAAACGTCGCCATGCCGTTTACGACCACAAGCATGGCGCGCGCTTGGCGTCGGAGCGATGGCAGCGGCGGTGTCGCACTGTTCCCGTCACGGTCGTAGTCCGGGGTCTCATGAATCGGCTGTGTCATGGGTGTCACCCTGGACGTGCTACAGGGTCTCTCTGCATTCCTTGTCACCCCGAACTCGTTTCGGGGTCTCGTCCTTCTTGTCGTCACCCTGAACTTGTTTCAGGGTCTCGGTGAGATGCCGAACCGAGTTCGGCATGACGGGCGAGGAGGAGTGCGGAGAGATGCCGAACCGAGTTCAGCATGACGGCTTAGGGACGCGGTCATCGCAAAAGCATGTCACCCTGAACTTGGTTCAGGGTCTTTGCGAGATGCCGAAACAAGTTCGGCATGATGGGCGAGGAGGAGTGCGGAGAGATGCTGAAACAAGTTCGGCATGACGACGGAAGACACACGCAAAGCACCGCGTCACCCCGAACGTGTTTCGGGGTCTCGTCCTTCTTGTTGTCACCCTGAACTTGTTTCAGGGTCTCGGTGAGATGCCGAACCGAGTTCGGCATGACGGGCGAGGAGGAGTGCGGAGAGATGCTGAAACAAGTTCAGCATGACAGAAACACCGCTTGTCACCCTGAACTCGGTTCAGGGTCTCCGGCTTGCCGCAGTGCTGCCGAGGACTACTGGAAACGTACCGAGAATTTACCGTTAGTCACCGTGCGCGAGGTCTGCTTGTCGCTGACAGCGGTGAACGAGAACGTTCCCTCGGCTTCTTGACTGGTCAGCTTAGTGAACGTGATCGTCCCTGAGCCGATCACTGCACTGGCAGTGTATGTCGTGTTGCTCTCGAACAACAATGCCGTGTGTGGCATACCTTGCCCAATTTGCGCCGTGCCAGGCTGCGAGAGACCGACCGTGCGGAGCTGAATTTGCGTCGTCGTTGTGGTATTGATCCCCGCGATTGCAACGACACCATTGCTGTTGGTCGCTTGCACCGTGGTGGCGGTCCAGTTATCCGAGCCGATCGTCGCGCTCATCGAGCTGCTCCCGGTGTTCGAATCGGAAGACGACGTGCAGCCACCGAATCCGATCAGTACCGCTCCCACAATCACGATGCATCGAAGAAAAGCAAACATGACACCGTTCCGACAATAGTGAAACATTCGTGCTCGATCCAGCACGCTCGGTCAAAAATACTGCTATGGCTTCCTGGCAAAGGGAGCAGCGCAAATGAGCAATTGCAGCCACTCGACCTCGAGCTTGTAGCGAATGTTGAGCACGTGGTAGAGCGAATAGAACGCCGTCGTCCACACCAGCACGCCGCCGATCGCCACGAGCAAGCGCCGATCGTATCGCCAGAGCAGTACCGTTCCCCACACAAGCAACACCGACAGCACGACAACCGGCACAATTCGTACAGCGATGAACGCCGGCGACCAATTTCCCCAGTAGCGCGGCGGGATCGTCCAGAAAACCAGTGCGTGAACGAGTGTGCGTTCGGGAAGCTGGTGCCATCGCTGGCGGAAAATCTCTGCAGCCAGCGAGCGCAACGCCGGAAGCGCCCGTGCTTCGGGCAGTCGTCCCAGCGAATCGAGCCTGCGCTCGACCGAATCGGCGACGGCATAGCGCGGATGCACCGCCATGCTCGGCAGCCACGAATGGATGAACGTCAGGTAACCCGAATACGACTTGGTCAACGTCGGCTCGCCGAACACGATCCAGCCGCGCACGACCCACGGCGCGACCGACACACCAGCCACAACGGCGATCGCCGCCAGCAGCGCCGGTCGCCGGCGAAAACGAACTGCCAGTGCAGCGAGCATCGGCACGACCAGCGGTGGTTTTTCGAGTACGAACGCTCCGACGATCGCGCCGAGAGCGACAGCAACACCCAGCCGATATTTCGACGGTTCGAAGCGAAACAGCAGCACACACCACAGCGCACCGATGAAAACCACCCACGCAGTGTTCTCTGCAACGGTGGGATGGTAGAAGTACGACGGATGCAGGGCAAAAAGAATCGCCGCTCCGCTGCCCAGACGCTTGCGCCCGATCGCCATGCCGAGCTGGTAGAGAATCCACGGTATCGCTGCCATTGCCAGATGCTGCACCACAGCAGCGGCGACCAGTCCGCCACGATCGCCGAACAACCACAGCCACAGCGCCAAGAATGCCGGATAGAGCGGACCTTTGATGCTCGTCGGTCCGCGGTCGTAAATCGAAAAACCTTCACCGGCAGCAAGATGCTGGGCAATGGCGAAATCCTCTGCTGCCGGGATTGCCGGTCGAAACGCCACAACGAACACCAGCCGTGCTGCTGCGCTGGCGATGCACAGCCAGAGAATATGCCGAGCGGTGATGCGATCGAGCCATGACGACATGCGCAGCGAAAATAGAGGAGATGCCGAAACAAGTTCAGCATGACGGGCGGAAGAGCATACACACACCACAGCCTGTCACCCTGAACTCGGTTCAGGGTCTTTCGCTCCCCCAGTTGTCACCCCGAACTTGTTTCGGGGTCTTCTCGCCTCACCGTCACCCTGAACTTGTTTCAGGGTCTTCACGAGATGCTGAAACGAGTTCAGCATGACGGGTAAGGAGTGTGGAGAGATGCTGAAACAAGTTCAGCATGACGGGCGGAAGAGCATACACACACCACAGCCTGTCACCCTGAACTCGGTTCAGGGTCTTTCGCTCCCCCAGTTGTCACCCCGAACTT
>JAOAGY010000012.1 GCA_026415505.1 Chlorobiota bacterium
TGGTGCGATGGGATGCCGAAACGAGTTCGGCATGACAGGCAGTGGCACGCTGCAAAGCACGTCACCCTGAACTTGTTTCAGGGTCTCTGCTTTTGAGGCTGTCACCCCGAACTCGTTTCGGGGTCTCTGTCAGATGCTGAAACGAGTTCAGCATGACGGCGGTGGTGGGACACCGAAACACCTCTGACGCAGCGAAGGGCAAAACACCCGCACAACAACGTTGGCACATTGCTTGCAGGAAAAAGGCAATAGTTATCGGACACACTCGCAAAAACATGAGGCACGGACGCCACGTTGTGTTACTCGCCGCACTGCTGCTGGCACTCGGCACAGCCAGTGCCCTGGCGCAGCAGCCGTCAGGACTGCCGCTGCCGACGGTGACGATCGGCGTGCAGCAAACACAGAGTCCGAAAGAATTCACCACCGCACTGCAAATTCTGCTGGTGCTCACCGTGCTGGCACTGGCACCGTCGATACTGGTCATGATGACCTGTTTTACCCGCATCGTGGTGGTGTTCTACTTCATGAAGCAAGCGCTCGGCACACAGGCTCAACCACCAGCTCAGCTTCTTGTGGGTTTGGCGCTCTTCCTGACATTCTTCGTGATGCAGCCCGTGCTCGACCGCGCCAACCGCGAAGGCTTGCAGCCCTACCTGCGACAAGAAATCAGTCAAGACACCGCCGTCGCTCGAATGGTGCAGCCGTTTCGCGAGTTCATGCTCCGTCACACGCGAGAAGACGACCTGCGGCTGTTCGTCAAACTCAGCGGCAAAGACAAGCCCCGCTCGCTCGACGAGGTGAGCACGTGGGCAGTGATTCCTGCCTACACGCTCAGCGAACTCCGCATTGCGTTCCAGATCGGCTTTGTCATCTTCGTGCCGTTTTTGGTCGTGGATATGATCGTCTCGAGCACGCTGATGTCGCTCGGTATGCTCATGCTCCCTCCGCAAGTGATTTCGCTACCGATCAAAGTGCTGCTCTTTCTCCTCGTCGATGGGTGGCATTTGCTCGTCGAATCGCTCATGAAAAGTTTGGTTCCACTCTGATACGATGACCGATGACCGATGCAATGGTCGTGCAAATCGTTCGCGATGCGTTCTACTACGTGCTGCTCGTCAGTGGACCGCTGCTGCTGCTGTCGTTGGTGGTCGGATTGGCGATCGCTATCTTCCAAGCGGCGACCTCGATCAGCGAGCAAACGCTGACATATGTGCCGAAGCTGCTCGTGACGTTCCTGGTGACGGTGCTCGTGCTACCGTTCATGATCAGGAATCTGAAAACATTCACCATCGCGATTTTCTCGATGATCCCTACGCTCAAGTAGGTGCTCCTGCATCGAGCCGACATGGCATGGCTGGTTCTTTGAACGCTGGAAGGCGTGAGATGCTGAAACAAGTTCAGCATGACGGGCAAAAGGCATGTCACCACATGCACACGTTATCACCCTGAACTTGTTTCAGGGTCTTGCACGAAGGCGCATTCGATCACTGACAACGAGCGATATGTTGTTTCCATCGGGCAACGTTCTCGAATACCTCATGGGCAAGTTCATCGTCGGCATCCTGTTTTTCGTGCGGGTGCTGGCGACGATGGTTGCCGGACCGCTCTTGAGCGCGCTCGGGATACCGCCATTGGTCAAAGTCGGGCTGGCGGCAATTATCGCCGTGGCGATGGCGATGGTGGCAGCACCGCTGCAGCCGACGATCGTCGTCGAACCGTTCGCACTGGTGCCACTGGTGCTCAAAGAAACGCTCGTCGGCGCGCTCATCGGCTTTTCCGCTTCGATGGTGATGATGGCAGCCCGATTCGCCGGTGGACTCGCTGACATCGAGATCGGCTTCCAGACGGCGCTGCTCTTCGATCCGAATGCCGGCGTGCCGACGCTACTGGGCGAACTCCAAGCGATGATGATGCTGATGCTCTTTTTGGGACTCGGCGGGCATCACGCGCTCATCGAAGCGGTCTTTGCCAGTGCCCAGCTCGTTCCGCTCGATCGCTTCGCGCTCGGCGAGATGGATGCAGCGTTTCTGGTGCGCATGGCAACGGGTGCGCTCGTGCTCGGCGTCAAGATCGCTGCACCGGTGATCGTCGCGATTTTTCTCGTGCACATCGCGTTGTCGTTGCTGGCACGCATCGCCCCGCAAGTGAACATCTTCGCGCTCTCGATGCACGTCAAGATCGTCGTCGGTCTTTTGGTCTTGCTGGCGACGGTGCCGCTGGTGGTGCTCGTCATGAAAAACGCGCTCGGCTGGTTCGACGAGCAGCTTTCGACTCTTTTGGTTGCACTGCGTTCACGCTGAGCGATGCCCGAAACACCCGACGGTCAAGAACGAACCGAAGAAGCGACGCCGAAACGCTTGAGCGATGCACGCGAGCGCGGTCAGGTCGCCAAGAGCATGGAGCTGACCAGCGCTGCACTGCTGTTGCTGGGCGGTTGGTTCCTCTACACCTACGGGGCGCACATGGGACAGCGCCTGGCGGAGCTGTTTCGGTATGTCTTCCGTCACGCTGCCGAGATCGCCATCAGCGATGCGACACTACCGCCGCTTGCCGAGCACCTTGTGGGATACCTCGCCGTGCTCATCGTTCCGTTGCTCGCCGTTGCGCTCGCGATCGGGCTGGCAACGGAAATCGGGCAGGTCGGGCTTCGTTGGGCGAGCAAAAAGTTCACCGAAGGTCTCAAGAACGCACCGCTGTTTCACCCGATGACCGGGCTGCGGCGCATTTTTCTTTCGAAAGACACCGCCATGCAACTGGGGAAAAATCTGGCGAAGGTCTTGGTGGTGGGCATCGTCGTCTGGGACGTGCTTCGCCGCCGCAGCGAGGAAGTGCTCACGCTCATGGCACTGCCGATCGAATCGCTGGCGACGACGATCGCCCGGCTCGGTTTCGAGTTGGTGCTCAAGGTGAGCCTCGTGTATGCAGCGATTGCGATCGTGGATTTTCTCTACCAGCGGCGCCGCTTCCGGCAAGAAATGAAGATGACCAAGCAGGAAGTCAAAGACGAACTCAAGCAACAGGAAGGCGACACCCAAATCAAACAACGCATTCGCCAGATCGCCCGTCAGCGTCTGCGCAAGCTGATGCTTCAGCGGGTCAAGACAGCCGACGTGGTGGTGACCAACCCGACGCACTACGCCGTTGCGCTGCTCTACGAGCGCGGACGGATGAACGCACCGCGTGTCGTCGCCAAAGGGGTGGATTATCTGGCGCAGCAAATCCGCACGATCGCCGAAGAACACAACGTGCCGATCGTCGAAGACCCGCCGCTGGCGCGGGCGCTGTACTCATCGTGCGACATCGACGACGAAATCCCCGAAACGCTCTTCCGTGCGGTCGCGCGCGTGTTGGCATACGTCTATCGGCTGCGCCGACGGTAGCACGACGCGCAGGTACCGCCGAAGACAATCTGCTTACATTTCGTCCGACGGTGGGCGAGACTCGGTACCGTCCTTCGGCTGCTGTCCGCTGCCGAACAGGTACGATAGCGTCAGGAACGCCACACGCGACTCACGCTTCATGCGAAGGTCCTGGTCGAATTCCGGTGTTCGCATTGCGATCGTGAACACACGTTCGTCGAGTGGATCGCTCACGCGCAATGCTACTGCTGCTCTCCCGTCGAGAAATTCGTAGCGCAGAGCGATTTCCCCTGCGCGGATGGTGCCGATGTTGCCTTGTGCAATCGGACCGATACGGCGGAGGTTGTAGCCGATTTGCCCGCTCCACCCATCGCCGAAATTGAACACGTTTTGCCAATTGAGCGTTGCGTTCCATCCCGTATTCGATAGCCCCGCTTGCATCGAGCTTGCTTCGATACGCTGATACGCAATGCTCCCACCCAGCGTTGTGCGCCACCACGACAGAATCGGTGCTTGCACGAGAAGCTCGATTCCTGATGCGTTCACGCGGTCCCAGTTGGCAAACGCCAATCGTGTGACACCAGTCGTCGAATCGAACGTGCGGTAACGACCGATCGCATCGGTACTGGAACGCCAATACACTGTCGGCGCCAGTGTCGCCCATGGGAGAACGAACGTGCCACCGAGTTCGATCGAATGCACCAGTTCCGGACGCAAGTTCGGCGTTCCGATTCGCTGGTTGTAGGGATCGTCGAGTCGGACGATCGGCATGAGTGCATCGTTCTGTGGACGACTGATTCGGCGTGAGTACCGGAGAAAGAGACGGTGTAGCTGATCGGGCGAGTACGACACGCTCAGCGTCGGGAAAAGATTCCAGTAGCGTTGCGTGAACGTTCCGCTCGAATCGAGTATTTCGACGGAGAAGTCCGTTGCTTCGGCGCGCAAGCCGGCGGCAAGCTGCAGTGCACCGATGGGTAGCGTCGTTTGTGCGTATGCTGCAGCGACACGTTCGGACACATCGGCGCTGGTGGAAAGCGTCAGCGTGCGAGCGATTGGATCGGTGGTATCGGTCGCTGCTACTTGCTCGCTGTGCAATCGGCGCCATGTCACTTTGACTCCGCCTTCGATTTGTCCACTGTTCCCGAAGCGATACCGCGTGTCGGCTTGCGCTGAGAGCAGCTCGATACGACTCGCCCACGATGATATGCTTTGTGCCGTGATGCCGTCTTGGCGAATGCTCATCGAGCCAGTGTAACCCGAACGGCTGTCGCTTACCATCGAGCGGACGTCCGCCGAGACTGTCCAATCTTGTGTGAGTGTCCGGCGATAACCGAGTGCTGCATCGAAGCCCGTCGTTGTGTCCTGCTGTGTACCTGTGCGCAGTTCCACTCTGCCGGTCGGACTGCTCTGGAGTGAGCTGCCAGTCTCGAAGCGCCGGTAATCGGTGTAGCTCATCGTCGCAGTGGTTCGTTGCCGCTCCAGAAGTGCGCCCAACGTCGCCGAGAGCGTACCACCGGCAACGTCTGCTTCGAAGTCGAGCCGAGGTGAGTGGGTCAGCGTTCGAACCGGACGAGCACCAGCGACGTCGCCTGGATACCGATCCATCGGCACGGCGGGAGTCAACGCGATGTGGCGATCGAAGTCGTAGTTCTGTAGCGAGAGGCTGTACGAACCGTTGGCGCGAACGATGCCGTTGCGCACACCGACCGAAACGAACCCGGTGTACTTGTCGCGAGTACCGACAGTGGCACTCCCGAAGGCGCTCAGCGGTTGGCGATGCTCACGCTTCAAGATGATGTTGATGATGCCGGCGCCGCCTTCAGCGTCATAATTGGCACCAGGTGCGGTGATGACTTCGATTGCTTCGATGGCATCGGCGGGAATATTGTCGAGACCTGTACCGCCACTGCGGTCACCACCGGTGAGCGTGGTCGGCTTGCCGTCCACCAAAACGGTGACGTTGCTGGAGCCGCGGAGCTGCACTGTTCGATCTTGGTCAACCGTAATGCCTGGAACGTTCTGCAATGCATCGGTTGCCATGCCGCCAGCAACGGTGAGATCCTTGCCGACTTGATACACTCGCCGATCGGGCGCGACCTCGATCAGCTCGCGTTCGGCACTGACTTCGACGGCGCGCTGCTCGATTGCTTCTTGATCGAGCAGAATGCTCCCGATGTCGAAGGTGCCAGCTTCTCTGACGCGAACGGAATCTTTCGTCGCAACAGCATAACCGACAAGCCGAACACGAATGCGGTAGATGCCTGGCGGAACGTTGCGGAGAAGAAACGTACCGTCTTTGAGCGATAGCGCTCCGCGCACCGGACGATGTGATGTGTCGCCGATTGCGTAGAGTCCGACTGTGGCATAACCAATCGGTTTGCCGCTACCTCGCTCGAGGACCGTTCCGCGCAGCGTCGCTGTATTCTGTGCCGATAGTGTGAGTGTCAACAGTGAAACGAACAAGCTCAGGAGGCGGAGGAGAGAACCAGCAGAGGGAACCGGCATTGAACCTACGTCGATGGTGAGCGTCTGCGGCGCGGAAAGACGAACGAAGAGAAACGTTAGCGCAGGATTTGTTTGCGGGTCAAGCTCGCGGGCGCTTGCCGAAGATGCGTGTGCCGATGCGGAGGATGGTAGCGCCTTCTTCGATGGCGATCGCGTAGTCGCCCGACATACCCATCGAAAGCTCAGTGAAATATTCCAATCCGAAGTCTCGTGCAAGTTCGTCGCGCAACGAGCGAAGAAGGCGGAATTCAGCGCGAACCTGCTCGGCAGAATGCTCCAAGCCAGCGAGCGTCATCAGTCCGCGAGGACGAAGATGCTTCAAACCAAGCACGGTGCCGAGCAACTGATGTGCAGCATGGGGAGCGATGCCACCTTTAGTTGTTTCATCGGAGGTGTTGACTTGCAGGAGGACGTCGAGCGTGCGTCCGGTGCGCTCTGCCTGACGTGCCAACTCGAAAGCAGCGTTCTCCCGATCGAGCGAATGCACCAGATGGACGATCGGGGCGATGTACTTGGCTTTGTTTGTCTGGAGCCGTCCGATAAAATGCCACCGGATCGGCAAATGTGCCAATTGTTGGTGCTTGGAGCGAAGCTCTTGCACGTAGTTTTCGCCGATGTCGGCAATACCGGCAGCGACAGCCGCAGCGATCTGCTCTACAGGGTGCCCCTTGGCGACAGCGACGATGGTTATCGTGTCGGGATCGCGACCGACTGCGCGTGCAATCGTCTCGATTTCCAAGCGAAGCGAAGCTATTTTTTCGACGAGCACTTGCATATTTGAGAAACGTTGTCGTAAGTTTGTCGTTGGATAGCCGCCCTTACGCAAGGACAATGCGAAACAACGTTGCGTGGCGGTGCATTATTGTCGTCGAACATCGTCGAAAGTATTTCTTGATTGTTTCACTACTTCTGATGGGTTCTCCCATGAAACGCATTGCAACGATGGTGAGTGCATTCGTCGCTTTCTTTGCGGCAATGCTGGTTCCATTTCCAGTCATGGCACAGATGGATGTCGATGTCGGGACAGGAACGTCGTGTCTGGGTGGAGGAACTGGGTACACTGGTTTGACTCCGTATTCGCGGTGGTACAGCGGCTGGCGCACACAGTACATCATTCCTGCTTCCGAGCTGAACGCAGCAGGAATGCCGCCGGGGCAGATTGTCGCTCTCTCGTTCAATGTCTGCAGTGTGCAGGGGGACGCGATCCCGGCATTTACGATCAAGATGGCAAACGTCAATTTTAGCAGCTTTACATCGACAACTTTTTACAGCGGTGCAACGACGGTGTTCGGTCCACAGGATATCGGTATCCCAACAATGGGGTGGAACCGCCATCAATTTAGCACGCCCTTTTTGTGGGACGGAACATCGAACTTGCTCGTCGAGGTGTGCTCACAGATACCCAGTGGTTCGTGCGGTACGTGTTGCGGCTATACGCTCAATTGCGGCGTGTACATGACGAGTGTCAGCTATAACGCGACACTCTACTACTACACAGACGGTAATTGTAACACATGTAGCCAAGCCACCGGCTATGGTTACTATGCAATTCGTCCCAACATGCGCTTTTCGGTTTTGAGTGGGATTGAACAGTCGTTCCCCGACGATGTCGATCCGCGACGCATTCTGCGGACGGACAATGACTACGATGGTTCCAGCAGCCAGTATCCGAAGCCATCGCTAACCTTCCGTGTGCCGAGCGGGCAGAGTGTGCAAATCAAGTACAAGATTGTTGGACCACTGCCCTCGACCAACGTCGTCTATCGTGCGCTCAATTCTGCGAACGTCAACGACACGGTCATTACGGTCTCGGGTGTATCGGGATTGGTGACGCGAACGTTCAACTACTCGACTGGACCTCTCGGTGGAGGCAACGGGCAAATTGGCAACGGCACATTGCAAACGACGCTTGCTGTCGGTGGGTCATATCGTGTCGAGGCTGAATACAAGTTGCCATCGATCAACTACACGCAGGTATGGTCGAAGCAATTTATCATCGCTTACAGCAACGACATCGCGCTCTACAACATTCTGGCACCGAGGCGATCGCCTTTCAAATACTTGCGCGGTGTCAATATCCCCATTGCCGTACAAGTGCAGAATGTCGGACTCAATCCAGCGACGAACTTCCGTGTGATTTCGCAGATCAAGTACCAAGGCACAATCGTCCGCGGACCGGATACGGTGGTGTACAACCAAACACCAGGGCTTACGACGGGGCAAACATTCACAGCCAACTTTGCGCCTTTCAATTCATTGCAGGCGGGTACGTTTGTCTTCGAAACGTGGGTCGAATTGCTCAATGGTAATGATCAAAATCCGGGGAACAACGGTATTGCTTCGCTGTTGCCCTCCGGCGTGAGCCAGTGGACGTTCGACGTGCAGTACGACACCGAAGTCGAGACGAACGCAATTCTGCAACCGACATCGAGCAGTAACAATGTTGTTGTCAACCGTCCGTACAATGTTGTCGCGCGTTTTCGCAACAACGGTGCCGCCGACCAATCGGATGTACCGACGACGATGACCATCGAGCGATGGAACGGCAGCAGCTGGGAATTGGTGTTCCAAACAAGCAAAATCTTGTCGGACATTTCTGCTACGCCGCCGAATACAGCCGATCTCGTTTACGATCCGTGGACGCCGCAGCAGACGGGTCTGCACCGTGTGTGCGTGACGATCAGTGCGCCTGGGGATCCTGTGACGAGCAACAACACGTTGTGCGAGACGTTCACGGTCAACGACGGTTTGTCGGGGACGTACACGATTGGGACGGCGAATGCTGGTAGTCCGCGGAACTTTTTGACGATACAGGATGCGGTGGATGCGTTGTATCGGATGGGTGTGACTGGTCCGGTGACGTTCGAGCTGACCGATGCCAGTTATACGGTTGGGAGTTTGAGCGGACCTCCGAGTCCGGCATTGGACTTGAGTTCGCGGATACTGGGAGTGAGTGCGACGAACACGGTGACGTTCAAGCCGTCGTTGATGCGGAGCTTGACGCGTGGGTCGGTGATGATTCGGCTGCAGACGCAGACCGGCGTGGGCGTGTACATCGCACAGAATATCAACCCAACCAACCAATACGCCGTGCAGAACTACTTCAAAAACTCGCAGCTTTACTCGAATCCGACGCCGTACATACGCTTTGACGGTGGCGATCAGAAGTCGTTGCGGTTTTTGTTGGACGTTGGGAGTGCGACGCCGCAGCAGTTGCCGCACCGTGCGGTGTTTTACTTGGGGACGGGCGCCTCGAACGTGACGGTACGGAACTGTTTGATCGAGAACTGGCCGCAATCGTCGGCATCGTATGCGAGCGATTTGCCGGTAGTTCGGTACATCTCGCCGACGTTTACGTTCGAGCCTGACGTTCGTCAGTTGCAGGCTGGACCGTCGAGTTATTCGGCGGGCGTGGTGATGCGTTCGGTGGTACCGTCGCAG
>JAOAGY010000017.1 GCA_026415505.1 Chlorobiota bacterium
GGTCCTGCCGATGCGGTGAAGAAGTTCGTCACACCGGGCAGCAGCCCTTCGGCGCGGAGATTGACGCTTGTGCTGGCGCCGACCAGCTCCATATCCACTCGTTGGTAGCGGAGGCGCGTCTGGTCGAGTTCTTTCGACGAAACGCCCTTGCCCGGCTCGAAGCGCGCAGCGGGACCTTCGACGGTGTAGAAGACCTGCGTGATGCGATCGGGCATGAAGAACAGTTTCGCACCGTTCGAGTGTGCGGTAAATCGCACACGTTCAACCGGGCGTCCCTGGTCATCGCGGACCTGCCCCTTGTTTTCGAGGAACTCCAAGCCTTGCGCTGGAGCAGTGAGCGCGGGATTGCGCCCCTGGTTCGTCGAACGCGACGAGGCTGGCGACGATTGCGCCATGAGCACGGAACTCCCAACCAGCAAGAAAGCGACCAATGTTGCTACGCGTGTAGCAATGCGGGACACTCGATACATTGTGCCTCCGGGAACGAAAGTGGAACAATCTGACATATTCGAACGATTGGTGTCGAGTGAATGCGATACGATAGCGCCTTCTCCATGCAAAGACCGTACCAGTGGATCGGCTGTAAGGCGCTCGCTGTGATGCAAAAAGAAAGCAGAGTCGAAACTGGTCACAAATTTCTCCGGTTCGTACAACTGGGTCGTTGCCACACGTCCGATCGAGAAAGTCGGTTGACCGGCTGTGCCCACTCGGTGGGCTTGAGCGCCGGCTGTTGTCCCTCGGAGCTCGGCAATGCCGACCGTCGGAGGTTGTTTGCCGCTCGTGCTGCATCGAGCAGCATCGCAAGCAGTGGGTTGAACTGGTGCACCGCACCGTATATGTCTTCGTTGCATTACTGTTCGATACCGCTGGTGAAACGTGTGCACGCTCGTCCCACCCGACTGCGCGGCAAAAATACAACACGCACCCCCGACATCCAAACAGCGTCGCACGTCGCCGCTGCTCTGCGGATGTTCTCGTGTGCGGTTGTCATGCTCTCCGACCCAGCGCGAAGATACAACAGCGAACAATTTCGATGCAAGACATTTTCGGTAGTCGTAACCGATTCTTTACTGCACACCACTTCGGGCTCGCGCAAACGCCTCGTCACCCTGAACACACACCCAGTCACCCTGAACTCGTTTCAGGGTCTCATTCCCTCACTCGTCACCCTGAACTTGTTTCAGGGTCTTTTATGCTCATCGAACGCCATAATTTTGGAGCGCACACTTCACCACTGTTTTTCCGCACGTGACCGATCATTGCAGTCTCCGAGCGTGTGTCGTTTTCTTGACACTGTTGACGTTTTTTGACATCGTGCCCTCGGCATCGGCACAATGCTTCATCGAAAATCGCGGGCAATGGGATAGCCGTGTGTTGTTCGCAAGCGCTGCGGGAGAGATTGTCGTCACACCGAGTGCGATCGAGGTCCGTACGCACGGCTGTCGCACAGCGATTGCGCTCGATTCGTGCCACATCGTCGCCGAGGGCATGCTGCCGGCTGTGCTGAACTACTACACGCCCGCAGGTTCCATCGAAGGTGTGCCGGCGTTCGCATCGCTGCGCATCGAGCGGAATGGTCACGTGGTCGGAACGCTCGCCTGGCGCGGAAATGCGCTGACGACGAGCGGCGAGGCACTGCACGCAGACGTAACGGAAGCAGCAATTGATCCACTGTTGCTGCGCGGTCGCACCGGACTCCTCGCATGGGGATTGGGCGGACGATTTCTCGGCGGCAGCGGACGCGATTCGATCGCAGCGGCAGCATTCACCGGCGGCAGCATCGTCGTGGCAGGTTGGACCGATAGTCCTTCGTTCCCCGCCGCAAGCGGTTCACCGAGCGGCGGGCGCGACGCACTGGTCGCCAAACTCGCTGCCGACGGTACGCTCGCATGGGCAACGCTCATCGGCGGATCGTACGACGACGCAGCATTTGCCATCGCCTTTGGCGGCGATGCAGTCGTGATTGCTGGCACAACACGATCGAGCAACTTCCCGACGACCTCGGGCACCGTGCAACCGAGCTACGGTAGCGGCGATGCCGATGGATTCGTTGCAACGTTCGATCCGACCAGCGGCACACGACGTGCGGCAACGTTCATCGGTGGCGACGGCAGCGATGCGCTCTATGCCGTCGCTGCAACGTCGAATCGGATCGTCGTCGCTGGAGGAACCACCAGCAGCACACTTGCAGCGACAGTACACCAACAGCAATTCGGTGGGGTGCAGGATGGCTACATCATTGCGCTTTCACCGCAGCTTACCTCGCGCCAGTGGAGCACGTATTACGGCGGACGCGGATTGGACGAAGCACGCGGCGTCGGGATACTCGGCGATGGGAGCATTGTCGTCGCTGGCGTGACGACCAGCCCGAACACCGGACAAGCGATTGCTGCAGGCATCGGCGAAGGCTCGGACCGCATGGCTCCACCCGATGGATTCCTCGCACGGTTCGACGCTAACGGTCAGCGCCTGTGGGGACGCTACTATGGCTCCGACGGACAGGACTCGATCACGAGTCTGTCGGTGACGCCATCGGGGGCAATTCTGATTACCGGCATGACAAATGGCACGAACACCGCACGAAGCTACATCGCCGAGGCACAGGCAGCACAGAACAACTTTGCCGGAGGCGAGTGGGACGGTTTCGTCGCTGTGCTGCGTCCCGATGGCACGCGGCTGTGGGGATCGTACTACGGTGGCAGTGGCTCGGATCGCAGCACCGGTGCTGCGATGGACTCGCGCGGCTACGTTCTCGTGACCGGCTGGACGAATTCCAGTGACTTTCCGACCGCCCACAGCGACAATACCGCGATCGTCGGCGGAGAGGATGCGTTCGTCGGCTTTTTCTCGCCCGACGGCACGCGGCGCTACGCATCGCTGCTCTACGGTGGCAGTGGCGCCGACCTGCCGGTCGCGATCGGTTACATGCCCGACAGTTCGATCGCCGTCGTGGGCACGACGACGAGCACGAGCTTTTCGCCGCTGGACGGCTCGTCGAGCGGCGCAATGGATGGCTTCGTACTCCGTGTGGGGAGTTTGGGGATACTCTCGGTCCCTTCGAGCGGTGAAACCAGGTTCGATGCAACATCCGGGGATGTTGTCGGCATCGAGCTTCCGCTGTCGTGCGGAGCGGCACAGGTGCGCATTTATACGCTCGGCGGTGGAACGGTCGCATCCGAGCGCTTCGTCGGCACCGTTGCCCCGCTGCAGCTTCAACCGGGCGTCTATGCCGTGGTGGTGCAGTGTTCCAGCGGCGAGATGCTGCGGCGGCTACTTCTGGTGCAGTAGTCGCGCGGTTGAATGTGCACACCACGTCACCCTGAACACACGCACCGTCACCCTGAGCTTGCCTCAGGGTCTCTTGAGATGCCGAAACAAGTTCGGCATGACAGCGAGCAGTGCGGTGCGATGAGATGCCGAAATAAATTCGGCATGACAGGCAGTGCGGTGCGATGAGATGCTGAAACAAGTTCAGCATGACAGATACAACCACCCTCACAACGATCAGGAGAGGCGCGCACAAGCAGGCAGCGATTGTAATTTCGGCGCGGTCGGTTCACTGTGCACCAAACGAACATGTACGCACGGCTTTCGTCGGCATCGGTGGTGGGGATTTCGGCATTCATCGTCGAAGTCGAAACACACATGGAGCAGCAATTGCCCGGATTCGTTGTCGTGGGACTGCCCGATTCAGCCGTGCGTGAATCGCGCGAACGCGTGATGGCAGCAATCAAGTCCAGTGGCTTTGCGTTCCCCCAGCGAAAAATCACCGTCAACTTGGCGCCCGCCGACGTCCGCAAAGAAGGTTCCGGCTTCGATCTGCCCATCGCCATCGGTATCCTGGCAGCAACGGGGACGATTCCCTCGGCTGCACTCGACGGAACGCTCGTCATCGGCGAATTGGCGCTCGACGGCTCGCTGCGACCGATTCATGGTGCACTCTCGATCGCCATTGAAGCCGGCACGCGTGGTTTTCGGCGCATGATCGTTCCGGCGGCGAACGCCGAAGAAGCTGCCTTAGCCCAAGCGCTCGACGTCATCGCCGCCGAAACGCTCGGCGACGTGGTCTCGATTCTCACCGGACAGCTCGACCCCGAACCTGTACGCGTCGATCCCGCCGCGCTGTTCGAGGAACAACGCAGCCACCACCAACCCGATTTTGCCGACGTCAAAGGACAAGAAGCCGTCAAGCGCGCGCTCGAGGTCGCTGCAGCCGGCGGTCACAACGTCATCATGATCGGTCCGCCAGGTTCGGGCAAAACAATGCTCGCACGCCGATTGCCGAGCATTCTGCCACCGCTCTCGCTGGCGGAAGCGCTCGAAACCACGCGCATTCACTCCGTTGCCGGACTGCTCGAACCAGGCAAAGCGCTCGTGACCGAACGCCCGTTCCGCGCGCCGCACCACACCATCAGCGACGCCGCACTCGTCGGCGGCGGCATGACGACGATTCGCGCCGGCGAAATCTCGCTGGCGCATCACGGCGTACTCTTTCTCGACGAACTGCCCGAGTTCGCTCGCAACGTGCTCGAAGTGCTCCGCCAGCCGCTCGAAGAGCGCCGCATCACGATCTCGCGCACGAAAATGACCGTCGAGTATCCGTGCAACGTCATGCTCGTGTGTTCGATGAATCCCTGCCCGTGCGGCAACTACGGCAACCCCAAACACGAGTGCACGTGCACCCCGCAGCAGATTCAGCGCTACATGGCGAAAATTTCCGGACCGCTGCTCGATCGTATCGACATCCACATCGAGGTGCAGCCGGTCGATCACCGCGAGCTATCGGCTGCACGACGCGGCGAGCCCTCGGCAGCGATTCGCGAGCGCGTCGTCCGAGCGCGGCAGCGCCAAGCCGCACGCTTTGCCGGTCTGGGCGGCATCTACAAAAACGCCGACATGGGACCAAAACAGCTGGAGCGCTTCTGCAAACTCGACGGCGACGCACGCGCATTGCTCGATGCAGCCATGCATCGGCTGGGGCTGTCGGCGCGCGCCTACGAACGCATCCTGAAAGTCGCCCGCACGATCGCCGATCTCGACGGGAGCGAACCGATCACCGCCGCCCACATCAGCGAAGCGATCCAGTACCGCAGCCTCGACCGGCAATTCTGGAACGTCTAATCGCCAACGATTGCATCCACCTCAGCCGCCAAACGAAAATCCAGCTCGGTCAAGCCGCCCTGGTCGTGCGTCGTCGTCGTCACGCGCAGCTTGTTCCAGCCGTAGAGCAGAATGTCGGGGTGATGGTCGAGCTTTTCGGCTGCCAGCGCGATGGCGTTGACGATACCGACAGCAGCCAAAAAATTCGGTGCGACGATCTCGCGCACGATGCGCTGCGGCGGTAGCGACGAATCGTCCAATCGCCACAGCGGACGTTCGGCGAGCAATCGTTCGATCTGTGCAGGTTCCAAAAGCGGAGGACGCATAGCGATCGCCTCTCGTCGTTCGACACACGCGGCAAATCTACCAGCTAATAGCCGACGCGCACGACGACACCGAGCGTGAGGGCAAAAACGCCGTCGTTCTGTCCGTCGTGCGGGGCGTTGAGATTGTCGGTCGTCGTCAGCACATACGTTGCGCGCAGCTCGACGCCGTACTGATCGTCGAGCGACACGCGCACACCAGCAGCCAGCGGCAGTGCCAGCGCCGGTGTGTTCGGCTCGAAATCGGGCGACGGCGGCTGCGCCAACACGCGCTGATTGAGTGGAAAGAGCGCACCGACACCGCCCGAGAGAAACACCACCGCCGGAACTTCCAGCGGCACGTTCACCGCAAGCCGTCCGCGCACGTCCACGACGATGGCGCCGGTCGCATAGCGAAACGGCTCGGCAGCGCTCGTTTGGGCGTACCAGAAATTCATCTCGCCGGCGAGCAAGCGCGAGCGACTCTCCTGCACGAGCGCCGAGATACCGCCGGCAATGTCCCAGCGTTGCTTGCTGGCAGGAACTTCGTTGGCACCGCGCGCGACGCCGAGAAAACCGCACACACTCACCGGCGCATCCACGAGCGACTGCGCATTGGCGTTGCTCGCGAGCGCACACACAATCGCAAGCAGCGCTGCCAAGGCGCCGGCAGAACGACCGCAGCGAGAAGCTTTCACGAAAAAATCACCGCCACTGGTGGGACACGTGCAATTTTGCGGCTCCAAAACTACGAGCGACCATGTACCGCTTCCTCGCTATTGCGACACTCGGCATGCGATTGCTGGCTGCCGATTCGACGCTCGTCGAGCGCATCGCTGGCGACATCGCACGCACACCGCGGGGTCTTGCAACCGAGCCGATTCCCACGATCGCTGCCAGTGCGGCGAGCGTCGGTGCGATCGTCTGGCTCGGCGGGGGCGACCAGCACATCCGCCGCATCGTTCTCCGTAGCCGCAGCGAAACACTCGACGCCATCGCTCGCATCGGCAATACGATCGGGGACGTTCCCTCGGCAGCAGCGCTCTCGCTGGCGCTCATCGCCGGCGGCGCAGCATTCGGCTCGGAACACACGACAACGAGCGGGCGCCGACTTCTCGAAGCACTCGTGCTCGCCGGTGCAGCGACGACGACACTCAAGATCGCCATCGGCAGAGCGCGTCCTTTTCGCGACCGTGGCGATGGATACTTTCTGCCGCTCCGATTCGACGACGGGCAATGGTCGTTTCCATCCGGGCACTCGACGGTCGCCGGCACGATCGCCGGTGTCGCTTTCGCTCGGAGCGATTCGTGGCTGGTGCGATCGGCAGCAATGGCAGCAGCACTGACGACGATGGCAGCGCGCATCTGGAGCGACAAGCACTGGACGAGCGACACACTCGTCGGCGCCACGATCGGCGCGGCGATCGGCTACAGCCTTGCGCGGTCCGATAGCGGCTCGCGTGCGTGGATGCTCGTTCCTGCGGTCGGTGGCATCGGGATCGCTGCCGCATGGTGACGCAGCATCTTCTCAGCCAACTCGCACACGGCATCGCCGCTGTCATCGGCGAGCGGCGCCATGCCGACCGCGTCATCGAACGGTTGTTGCGTCCGCTGCCGCCGCACGACGAGCGCCGGAGTCTCGTTGCCCGGACGGTGTACGGCGTCGTGCGACATCTTCGGCGGCTCGTGTGGGCGCTCGGCGAGAGCGAACGGTTCGACGAGCGACAGATCGCTGACTGCGTGCGTGCATGGTGGATCGTCGAGGACGTTCCTCTGAGCAAATCGCTCCGCACAGGGCTACCGCCGCGGAGGCAATTGCTCGACCGGTGGCATGCAGCGCCGACGCGTGCGGTGCGCTATTCGGTGTCCGATTGGCTCGATCGCTACGGCGCCGAGCAGTGCGGCAGCCGCTGGGATACACTGCTGGCAGCGTTCGAGCGCGAGCCGCAGATCGTACTCCGCACCAATACGCTCTGCACCACGCGCGAGCAGCTTCTGGCAGCGCTCCACAGTCGCGGCATCGCTGCTCGTCCGCATCCCCTCTCGCCGGAAGCGATCGCCATCGAAGGGCACGTCAACGTCTTCGCGCTCGAAGAATTCCACGCTGGCTTGTTCGAGATGCAGGACGCTGCATCCCAAGCAATCGTGCACCTGCTCGGCGTCGAACCGGGCATGCGCGTCGTGGATGCCTGCGCGGGCAGCGGCGGCAAGACGCTCCACATCGCCGCGCTCATGCAGAATCGCGGTCGCATCGTCGCACTCGACACGGCAGCATGGAAACTGACCGAGCTGCGGCGCCGGGCGGCACGTGCGCACGTCAGCATCATCGAAACACGCGCAATTACGTCGTCAAAAACAATCAAACGCCTTGCCGCAAGTGCCGATCGTTTGTTGCTCGATTTGCCGTGTAGCGGGTCGGGCGTCTGGCGCCGCAATCCGGACGGCAAATGGCATCTGAGCGCCGACGACCTGGCGCGGCTTCAGCAGACCCAACGCGACCTTGTGCGGCGCTACACCTCGATGCTGGCGCCCGGGGGCATCGCGCTCGTGTGCACCTGCAGCATCTTCCCCGACGAAGGCGAGCGGCTGATCGAATGTCTCGTCGCCGAACGTTCCGAATTCACACTGCTGCGCTCGGGGCGCTTCGAACCGGATCAGCACGATACCGACGGTTTTTTCTGGGCACTGGTCGAACGCAACTGAAACAAAACTCGGCAGCGCTGTATTATTGCCGTCGGAAGCAGTCGCCTGTTCTGTACCATGACGCCTGGAGCGCATGCCGTTTCGCAAACGCAAATACCATGCGCTCACCGATGAAGAGCTCTACGCCCTCGTCGTGAGCGGTACCGAGCGCGAACGCAACGACGCGTTCGAGGAAATCTACAATCGCCACAGCGCGAGGGTGTACCTCTATTGCGCAAAAACACTGGGAGACCAGGCAGCAGCGCGCGATGCGTGTCAAGATGTGTTCATCGCTTTCTGGCGTTCGTCCGGTCCGGAACGCCAAATGACGAACTTGCGCGGCTACCTTCTGCGCATCGCTCGCAACACGTGCCTCGTCGCCAAACGAAGCACGCACCTACGACCGACGAGCCAGTTCGACGAGAACGCACTCGATACGACCGACATCTTCAACCCTCTCGGCGAAGCCGCCGTCGAGCGGAACGAACTGGCAGAACTCGTGACCATGGCATTGGAACTGCTGCCCGAACACTACCGCGAGGCGGTGGTGTTGCAATGCTACAACGGTCTCAGCTACCAAGAGGTCGCCGACATGCTCGGTGTCCCGCTGAGCACCGCGCGAAACTGGATCGTCCGTGCCAAAGCACAGCTACGGAAAATTTTGGAACCCTACTGGGACGACGGCGGCAGCAGCACGAGCGACGATCATCGAACGGAAACAACGAAATCAACGCGTTTGAAGCATCATGAGTAAGTACTCGGAGCTGATCTTTCTCTACCTCGACGGCGAAGCGACGCCGGAAGAACAACGAGAGTTGTTCGAAGCGCTCGGTCGCGACGAGGAGCTCCAGCACGAGTTTCAGCAAGCGTTGCAGCTCCATCGCGCCATCGATGCCGAACGTCTCACCACGAAAGCGCCCGACGAGGTCAAGCATGCAGTGTACGCAGCCATCGGTCTTGTGCCGACAGAACCGCTGTGGCGCCGCGTGGTGCCGTACTCGACCGCAGCCGTTGCCGCAGTGGCAGTCGGTGTGTACCTGTGGCTTTCGTCGGCGAGTGCACCGAAACCATCGCCCGAAACCGTCGCTGCAACCGATCGCCGCCCGATCGCAGCGTCGGTTGTGGCGACACCGCCGCACAACCCGGAGCGCTCCGAGCGGCTGGCTGCGACCGCCGCAACGCCTGCCCCAGAGCCTGCACCGACCAACGAGGCTGCGACCACGCATGAGTCGTTGTCACCGACGTTCGACGCCGACGAGTTCATCGTCGAACGTTTCGGTCCTCGCGTCAGCACGGCATCGCCGCTGGTGCGGAGCGCCACATGGCGGCTCGGCATGGTCAGCGTTCCGATTGCCCGCGCCGTTGCGAGCGAGCTGCCGCTCCTGAGCGCACAATTTTCGTATCGCGGTTCGTTATTGGCAGCCAGTGGACCGGCTGCATCGCCGCAGAACTTTAGCATCGTCGTTCTCTATCGCTTCGACGAGAATCATCGGCTCGGAGTCGAATTCCGCCGTGCACCGTACACGCTGAACATCGCACAACCGACGGGCACGCTGACGACAACGCTCCTTTCGTCGGTGGCGGTCGCCTACTCGTTCCGCGAACCCGACGTGCGCATCCTCGGCGGAATGCCCTTCGTCCAGCCGACGGTGGGAATCAGCCAGCTCGGTCCAGTTGCGGCACTTGCGGCAGGATTGAGTTTCCCGATTTCGAACGGTTTCCAACTCGACCTCGGACTCGACGGCAGCGCATTGCTCTACTCCGGACAGGTAGCTTCGAATTTGGGAGTACTGCTCGGCGTCAACGTGGGTCTGCCGATTCGGTAGCGATCGCTGGTAGCGGCAGATCGGTGCCCACTCGATCGAGCACGCGGAATCGAAACGCTGGCGTCGTCGCATCCGATGCCGGAAACTCGATTGCCGCACGCTCTACCCACTCGGTCGGTTCCAATGCGGGAAAATACGTATCGCACTCGAACTCTCCTTTCACTTCGCTGGCGTAAATCCGATCGGCTCGGTGCAGTGCTTCACGGTAAAGCATGCCGCCCCCGATAACGAAGCACTCGGTTTCGCCGCGTTGCTGTGCAACCGCGAGCGCTTCGTCCAGCGACGGTACGACGAAACATTCCGGCGGCACCACGATCTGCGACCGCGCCACGACAATGCTGGTGCGACCGGGCAACGGGCGTCCGATGGATTCCCACGTTCGGCGTCCCATGACGATGTGGTGCCCCCACGTCAAGCGCTTGAACAGCCGCAAGTCGGCAGGAATGCGCCACGGAAGTTGACCGTTGCGACCGATACCGCGTGCGCGGTCGTAAGCGACGATGAGCGAGACGATCACAGCCAGCCTCAATTGCCGATGATGACGAATTCGGTGCGACGGTTGCGGGCACGATTTTCCTCGCTGGTATTCGGCACCAGCGGACGCGTTTTGCCGAAGCCGACCGCACTGAGCCGCTTGCGCTCGATTCCCATGGCTACGAGCGCCTCGACAACCGCTTCGGCGCGCCGCTGCGACAGACGCATGTTGTACTCGTCCGAGCCGCGATCGTCGGTGTGCCCGCGTACTTCGATCGCCAGCGATGGGTTGGCTTTCATCGCATCGGCGATCCGTTCGAGCAGCGGCAGCGATTCCGGTCGAATCGTCGCGCGGTCGAAATCGAACTCGATGGGCAAAAACACCATCGTGCCCACCGTATCGAGCGCGCGCAGCACCGACCGGTCGTAGGTCGCCGCGGCGAACGTGGTGCACTGTGCCAGCCGCAGTCCGACGCGGACCGTGTGTTTGCCGGCGCATTCGGGCGGACGGTAGCTGATCCGGTAGTAGCTGCGGAGCGCCCGGTAGATACGTGCGAAAATGTGCGGGAATTCGCGCACCGAATAGATGCGGTACATCTGCCCTCGCGTGCCCTCTGCCAACAGTCGCAGCGGCTCTTCCTCGAACCAGCCGTAGGCGATGGTGTACACCGTCACGTTGCTGTCGAGCGCGCGACGAACAGCCTGTCGGAGCGTCAGTTTCGAGGAGTTGTCCTCGCCGTCGGTCAGCAGCACGACGACGCGCCGATATTGCGACGGCACCTTGCGCAACTCGGACACCGCCGCAGCGACGGCATCGTACACCGCCGTTCCGCCGATCATCTTTCCCGCTTGCGGATCGAAGCGGCGATACACAGTGCTGTCGGCGGTGATCGGAAGCTCGACGCTCGCACGTCCCCCGAAGCTGATCACCGTCGCTGCATCGCCGGGGATGAACTCCTGCAACACACGCGCGATCGCCTGTCGCAGGAGCAGCACGCGCGCTTGCCCCATGGAAGGCGAATGATCGAGCACGAACGCCACGGCGAACCGCTGGCTTCGTGTGGCACGAAGTTCTCGCACATCGAACGAGTCGAGCACGGTTATTGTGCCTTTGCACGAGTCGGAAAGCCAGAACCACATCTGCCGCCACGGTTGCTCGCCGCGATATGTCGGTGGCGCTAAGCCCCTCACCAATCGCCCTTGTTGGTCGGTAACGATGACGTCGAAGGTGATCTGATGGGGATACTCCCCATCGTCGAGCTGTCGCGGGTGGAGTTCGACGATGCAGCCACTGCTCGGCGGACGGGGGATGCTGTCGGCATCGCTTGTCGCTACCCGATGATCGAGCAGTGCCGTATCGCTCGGCGCAGTGGTCGGGATTTCGCCTGCTGCAGCACGTCGGAGCAAGGTATCGGCGCTGATTTCGGCGGTGGTGTCGGTATAGACGGGACGGTAATTCGGCGGCGGACGAAGTTGCTCGATACGCTTGACGAGTGTTTGGGGACACCCCGACAGCGCGACTGCGAGCACTGCTGCTGCCAGCCGACTAATCGTGCGGTGTGCGGAGCGCGATGATTTCATACACTTCGGCGACCGTACCGACCGGGCAATCGGTGTGGACATCGTTGCGGACGACTGCCCGCAAAGTTACGGTCGCATCTTCATGGCGAAGACGACTGACGAGTTCTTCCGGACCGGTCAGCACGTAATATTTGAGCGAGCGAAGGTCAGTGCCGCTTTCGAGCACCCAGCAGAGCACGTTTCCCTGGGGACCGAGCATCGGATTTATGCGACCGGTCAGCACGACCGCATCGGGTGGAACGGCTGGCTGCGCAGTGCGACATGCGACCACCAGCACTGCCACCGCGACGGCTGCTCCGGCGCGCAGAAGTCGAAAAACGAGGGGCATCAGTTGAGCCAGGGATTGAACTGCTTTCGGCGCTTGCGCCAATGCAGATACACCCCGATCGCGATCGCAGCGGCGATCAGGTACGGCGTGACGAGCATCAGGTAAATTCCGTCGCGCAGTGCCGTGACGAAACCGGCGTTGTCGGTCGTTTCGACTGCCGATTTGCACATGGCGCACTGCGCTGCTGCCGTCGCGACACTGGCGACGACCGCAAGCAGCATTGTGAGGATGCGCCGCTTCATGGTGCCACGATCGAATGACTACCCAAGATCGCTGTACCCTCGGGCAAAAAGGCGATCGTCATGACCACCAAAAACAGCAGCGGTGCGACGACCGCGTAGATCAGGCTGAGCCGCTCGTAGCCCAAGTGCATGAACACTGCCATGATCATGCCCGCCTTCATGAGCGCAACGACGACGAGCAGAATCGCCTTCCACGGTGCGGGCACGTGCACGACGTCGATGAAATACGCCAGCGCACTCAGGATGAACAGCCACAGCCAAACGGTCAGGTACTTGCGAATCGGTACATGTGTGCCTTCTGCCATCGCTTTCGCTCAGAACAAGTAAAACATCGTGAAGATGAACACCCAGATCAAGTCCACAAAGTGCCAGTACAATCCGGCGATCTCGACGAGCTGGTACGAGCCACGCCGATCGAGCGTGCCGTTTGCGACCATGCGTGCGACGATCGCCAGATAGATCACACCGCTCAACACGTGCATGCCGTGGAAACCGGTCAGCGTGAAAAAGTACGCACCGAACTGCGGCGGTCCGTAAGGATTCCACCATGGGCGCGTACCGTGCATGATCAGGTGCGTCCATTCGTACACCTGGCAACCGACGAACGTCAAGCCGAGCAGCATCGTCAGCGTCAGAAAGAGCACGGTCTGCTTCTTCTTGCGTTCGTAAGCATTCGCAACTGCCAGCGCCATCGTTCCGCTGGAGCTGACCAGGATGAACGTCATGATCGCGATCAGCAAGAGCGGAATTTCTTTGCCGCCGATGTGGAGCGCGAACACCTCGGCAGGATTTGCCCACGTGCCGATGCTCACGCGCGTAAAACCGTAGCTGACGAGCAAACTGCCGAATGTGAGCGCATCGACGACGATGAACACCCACATCATCACCTTTTGCCAGCTCGCCTTGAACGGCGATCGGAGCGCGTACTCGTGAAATTCCTGTTGGAGCGAGAGTTCTGCCGTTGCCATCGTCATCGGTGATCGGTGAAACCTATCTCAAAGCGATGTCCACAGAAACAGTGCGACGATCCACAGCCAGACAGCGTCCACAAAATGCCAGTACGTGGCGGTCATGCCGAGCGCACGGCGAAGACGACCGAAGCTGCTGCGAACGCGAACATGATAGACACACCGCACCAGCGCTCCGAGTCCGCCGAGAACGTGGGCGGCGTGCACCGCTGTCAGCACGTAGAAGAAGCTGCTGTGTGGGTTGCTCGTGAAAAACAAGCCTTGCGCTGCCAAGGTCTGCCATGTCGCCACCTGGGAGATCAAAAATCCGATGCTCAGCAGCGCAGCGACCCCGAGCCACGCAACGAACCGCCGGTCTTTGCGCCTCAAGCGACGTTGTGCGATCGTCAGTGCCACGCTGTTGGCGACGAGCAGTGCGGTGCTGAGCCATACCGTCGCCGGCAGCGCGAACGCCAAGCGCTCGCCGCCGATACGAACCACGTAGGCACTCGATAGCGCCGCAAAAAGCACTGTGAGTGTCCCCAGCCCAAGCCATGTGCCGAGTTTCCAACTCGGCACCGCCAGTGCTTGCGGATCGTCGCCGTCGCTCCACCACCAGCCGTTCCCGTTGTGCGGTGGCGGTCCGATCGGGCGGCGAATGCTCGTTTTCTCAAGCGTGGTGACCATTGCCGTGGCCGTTGGTGTGTCCGTGACCGTTCACTGCAACCGCAGCGCTATGATGTTCGCCGCTCGGTTCGACCTCGACCGGTACTGTCTGCGGTACGAAGTCCGCCGAAGCACCGGGCACGCTGTAGTCGTAGGGCCAGCGATGCACTTCCGGCAGTTTCGGACCCCAGTTACCGTGCGGCGGCGGGGTCGGCGCTTGCCATTCGAGGGAATTGGCTTGCCATGGATTGTCGGGTGCTTTCTTGCCGCGCAGCCAGCTACCGAGGAAGTTCACGATGAAGATAAACTGCGCCGCACCGACGATCAATGCGCTGATGGTGATGATCATCTGCAGCGTATGCATGCTCGGCGGCAAAAACTGGTAACTATCGTAGCTGTAGTAACGCCGCGGCATTCCCATGAAGCCGAGATAGTGCATCGTCCAGAACACGCCGTACGAACCGATGAACGTCAGCCAGAAGTGAACCTTCCCCCAGCGCTCGCTCATCATTTTTCCGGTCATTTTCGGGAACCAGTAGTAAATGCCGGCGAAGATGCCGAATACCGAACTCAAGCCCATGACAACATGGAAATGCGCCACAACGAAATACGTATCGTGCAGCGGGATGTCGAGCGCCGAGTTACCCAGAAACAGTCCCGTCAAACCACCGGTGACGAACGTCGAAATGAAACCGATGGCATAAAGCATCGGAGTGGTAAAGCGTATGTTCCCTTTCCAGAGCGTGCCGAGCCAGTTGAACGTTTTGATCGCCGACGGGATAGCGATAATGAGCGTAGTGATGACGAATGCAAAACCCAGCCACGGATTCATCCCGCTGACGAACATGTGGTGACCCCACACGATAAAGCTCAGGAACGCAATCGCAACGAGCGACGCCACCATCACCTTGTAGCCGAAGATCGGCTTGCGTGCGCCATTGGACAGTATCTCCGAGGTAATCCCCATCGCCGGCAAAATGAGGATGTACACTTCCGGGTGACCCAAGAACCAGAACAGGTGCTGCCACAGTAGCGGGCTGCCGCCGTCGCGCACGATATGCTCGCCACCGAGTACCAAGTGCGGCAGGAAAAAGCTCGTGCCCAGATGCCGATCCAAGAGCAGCAGCACGGCACCGGCAAACAGCGCCGGGAACGCAAAAAGTCCCAGCACTGCTGCGACGATGATGCCCCAAACCGTCAGCGGCATTCGCATCAGCGTCATGCCCTTGGCGCGCATGTTGAGCGCCGTCGTCACGTAGTTCAAGCTCCCCATTGTCGAAGCGACGATAAACAGCGCGATCGAAACGAGCCACAGGTCCTGTCCAAGTCCCGAACCGGGCGTTGCTTTTGCCAGCGCACTCAGCGGCGGATACGACGTCCAGCCTCCCGATGCTGCACCGGTCGAAACGAACAACGAAATCGTGACAACGACACACGAGAGAAAGTAGAACCAGTAGCTGAGCATATTCAGGAAGGGAAACGCCATATCGCGCGCGCCGACCTGCAGCGGAATGAGAAAGTTACCGAACCCGCCGGTGAGAATCGCCGTCAGCAAGAAAAAGATCATGATCGTGCCATGCATGGTCACGAGCATGTAATAGCCCGGCGTCTGCAAGGTGCCGCTTTCCATGTTGGTCGGCATCAAAAAGCGCAGAAACGGCAGATTATGATCGGGCCAGGCGAGCTGAATGCGAAACAGCCACGACATCACCATGCCGATGAATCCCATCACCAGCGCGGTGATCATGTACTGCATGGCGATGACTTTGTGATCCTGGCTGAAGACGTACTTCGTCCAAAAGCTCTGCGGCTCGTGATGATGCGCTTCGACAGCAGCTTCCGCGTGAGCGATGTTGGGTGTTTCCATCGTTGACAGGGACTCGACGTTACTGGGACATTCCAACGGGAGTTTGCTGGCTGAGCCATTCGTTGAACGCTGCGGGCGGTTCGATCGTGAGCACACCTCGCATGATGTAGTGACCGACGCCGCAGAGTTCAGCACACGGAATTTCGAACGTGCCCGATTGCGTCGGCGTAAACCACAAGCGCGTTTTCATGCCGGGCACGACGTCCATCTTCATCCGGAAATGCGGCAGGAAAAAGCTGTGCAACACGTCCTTCGAGCGCAGGATCACCGCGATCGGTTTGCCGTAGGGCACGTGCATTTCGCTGGCGAAAATGTCGTCCTTGGCGTATGGGTCGTTCGGATCGAGCCCGTAAGGATTCTCGTCGCTGATGAATTTGACGTCGGTGTTGCCCATGCGTCCATCGGCGCCGGGGTAGTGGAACGTCCAGCGGAATTGCTCTGCCCACACTTCGACGGTGAATGCATCGCTTGGTGGCGGACTTTGGATTTTCGTCCAGAGAGTCGTTCCACCGCCGACGAGAATGACCAGCGCCAGTGCGACCGTCGCTGCTGCCGATACTTCGAACGGTGTGTTATGCGTGATGTACGCCGCTTTGCGCTCGCTCCTGCCGCGATAGCGCCACACGAAGTACGCCAGCACGACGTGCACTGCGATGAACACGATGCCGGTCAGCAACAAGGTGATCATGAACAAATTGTCGATCTCGGCACCCTGCACCGACGCCAGCGGTGGGAACCACCACGTTTTGTTGGCGACGGTGTACGCAGCGATCGCCGTGAACACCAGCAGAAACGCCGCGTAGCCGAATGCTTGTCCGGATGAAGCTTTCATGATGCGTCAGATAGCTCGACAGTCCAACGTATCTTCTGCCGCTGCTCGTCGTCGCGGCGAGCGAAAATACCACTTCGCACGACAATGCCGACAGCAGCCGATCACTTCTTGCCGCCTTTTTTGGCAGCTTTCACCTTCCGAACATCCTCGACAGTGACGACCGTTCCCGGATTGCCCCACGAGTTGTACACGTAGGTGATCACTGCAGCGATGTCTTCGTCTTTGTACGTGCTCGGCATCGGATTCATTACGCCGTTGTACTTTTTGCCGTTGACCGTGATCGGTCCTTTCAAACCGAATACGACCGACTCGATGACTTTTTCCTTCGGTTGATTTTTGAGGTAGTCGGATTTCGCCAGCGGCGGATAGATTGTCGAAAGACCCTGCCCGTTGGCTTGATGGCAGGTGCTGCAGTAGCCTTTGTACACTTTCGCGCCGCGTTCCATCGTTGCTTTGTCGGCACCGGCGATAGCCACCGACCATGCAAGCACAAGCGAGACGAGCAGAAAAACCGAATGTAGCGTCTTCATCGAAATGTGGTGAAAGGTGTTGAACATATCAGCGAGAATTCACCGGCGCACACGCAGGTCGATCCGCAGCGTGCCGGAGTGTTTCGTTTCGAGCGATAAGATGCAGCGATCGCCCGGACGAAGCGAGCGCCGCAAGCCATAGAGCATCACATGCAAACTTCGCGGTTTGAGCACCACCGTTTGTTGCGCTGGAACAATGAGCTCGCCAATCGGGCGCATGCCCATCGTGCCGTCGCTGTTGCGGATGGTCGTATGGATTTCGGCGTGCTCGGCGCAGTCGGCTTTGGCAGCGACGATCGTGTCGGGCTGGTTCGAGCGATTGACGATCGTCATGAACGCACCGGTCACCATGCCGCTATCGGCGCTGTACATCCAGCCATCGCGCAGCTCTACGAGCGAGCGTTGCTGGGCAAAGGTCGTGCCAGCAGCGACGACCAGCAGGATCGTGAAAAGTCGTTTCATCGCTGTGCAGCGTATCGTTGAACAAGTCGAGCATAGTCAGCAACGTCGAGCGAGCTGCCTTCGCGACGATCGCGCACGATGCCGTCGCGATCGAGCAGAAACACTGCATCGGTGTGGTCAATGAAATAGACCTCTTCGCCGCTGGGCAAGCGCTCGGTGTAGCTTTTTCGCGCCACGACACCGAACGCCGACAGAACACGCTCGACGTCGGCAATCGTTCCGGTCAATAGCAGCCATCGCTCGGTGGGAAGGCCCCAGACCTCGGCGTACTGGTGGAGTGCTGCGATCGTGTCGCGTGCCGGATCGAGCGTCACCGTCGCAAAGACGACGTTCGTATCACCGCCGACTCGTTCCCACAGATCGAGCAAGTGACCGATCGTCATCCGGCAGATGTCCGGGCAGTGTGTGTAGATGAAACTCGCCACGACGACTTTGCCGCGCAGGTCTGCCGGGAAATCGTAGGTTCGACCGTCGGTCGCACGCAGCGGGCTGCTCGCCGGCGGCGCATCGCTGCTGCATCCGACGAGCAGCCCCAGGACGACGGTGGCGGCATACGTGCGCCAGCTCACGGCGACGGCGATTCCTCCAGTTGTTCGGACTGATTGACCGGCGCGGGATTGTGTGGCTCGTAGCCCGGCGCGTTGTTGAAGGTACCGCGCACGACGTCGCGCACCATCGGCGTGTAGGCGATCGCGATGAGGACTACCGCTGCGATCAACCACGGGCGCAGATTCATCAGCGCACCTGCTGGCTCGTCGTGGTAGGCTTCCGACAGCGGAAATTCAGCGGCTGCCTCGCGTTGGCGTCGGCTGAGCGCCGTCGCGAAAAACACGACGAAATAGGCGATCATCGCCAGCGTCATGACGATGCCACCGATCATCGCCACGGTGACGTACAGCTTCCACTCCGGATGGTAGAACGGGCTGTCGGGGTTGAGGTACGACATGCCCAGATTCGACCGCCGCGGTTCGCCGTGCAACCCGCCACGCATCATTCCCCACGAGAACACGAACACACCGACGAGCCACAGATACGGCACCGCCACTGCCAATCGCTTGAGCCGAAGCTCTTTGCCGGCGTAGGTCGAGACCAGATGCAAGCTCATACCCAAAAACGCCAGCAGCACCGGACCGGCGACCGTCAAATGGAAGTGTCCCGGAATCCAGCTTGTATTGTGCACCACCAGGTTCATGCTGTACGATGCATTGACGATGCCCGAAATGCCGCCCATGATGAAGATGACGAGCCCGGCGATCATGTACGAAAACAGCCACGCATCGGTGCTGAAAAACGGCTGTTTGAACATCCAGTCGAACAAACCGCGCGCACCGCGCTGGCGTGCGCCGTATTCGAGCGATGCTGCCAAGGTGAATGCCGTCATCAAACTCGGCAATGCAACAGCAAACGTCAAAAACGCGTGCAACAGCTTCGAGCCAGAGCTGACGACAGGTTCGGTGTACTGATGGTGCGCGCCGACCGGAATCGAAAACAAAATCAGCAGCATGAACGCCAGCCGCCCGACTTTGTCCGAGTAGAGTTTGCCGCCTGCCAGACGTGGCAACATCGTGTAGTACATCGTGTACGCCGGGAGCAACCAGAAGTACACCAGCGGATGCCCGAAGAACCAAAACAGCATTCGCGCCAGCGGAACGTTGACCTCTTGTGTCCAGCCGAGCGACCATGGAATGAGCAAGACGACGACTTCGATTGCGACCGCCAGTGTAGCGATCAGCCACACGATGAACGTTGCGAACATGCCGACGACTGCCAGCGGCGTTTTTTCGCCGGGATGCTCGCGCCGCCAGCGGAGATAGAGCGGAATCCAGTTGAAAAACGCGATCCACGAGCCGACGATGAGCAGCGCTGCACCGATGTAGAAGAGCGGATGCGCCATCAGCGGCGGATAGAACGTGTAGAGCACCGATGCCTTACCTGCCAGAATCGCCCATGCTGCCATGAGCGTGCCGGCGAGCATCGTCACACCCGACACCCACGCCCAGCGCAGGGGCAGTTTCATTCCGAGCGCATACGGCACGAGCGCATTGCCGAAGGCGACGGCGAAGAACGTCGTGAACACGACCGCATTGACCACACCATGCAGTGTCAGCGCTTGGTAGTACTCCCAGCCGGCGAATTCCGCTGCTTGAATGACGCCCGCTCGAAAGAGCACTTGCAACAAGCCCGCGTAGATACCCAACACCAGCAGCACGACGGGAACGATGATCTCGGTCAAGACGAGCCGTCGAGCCCAGGGTTCGACGGGAAGCCTCAGTGTACCGTTCATTGCTCCTCCACCGGCGACGATGAAACAACGATCGTTCCTGCCATCAAGTGGTGTGCCGTTCCGCAGTACTCGTGGCAGAGAATGCGGTACGTGCCTTCGCGATCGAATTTGACGCGCCGGTATGTCACCGCACCCGGTACCGCCATCAAGTTGATGTTCGTGCCTTCGACGTAATAGCCGTGCACCACGTCAGCCGAGCTGAGATAGAGATCCACTTCCGCGCCCGGTGGGACGGTAATCTCCGGCGGATCGAACATCCACATGCGCGCGACGGTGTGCACTTCGTAGCGAAGCGGTTGGTCGGATGTCTTGAACGGCGCTTGTCCTTCGGTGAACGGTTTGCGGTCGGTAACGCACGTCGGCACGTCCACACCGTAGCTGGTCGCAGCGACGACGATCGCACCGAAAAACACCAGCAACAGAGCAATGCCGCTTGCCATCACGAGCTTTTCGATTCGATCCATGGCTACCTCCGACCTAAAAGTTCAGCATACATGGCAAACCACAGCATGGCGTAGAGAACCGCCAATGCGACAAAAAATGCGATCGCACCTTTCGGCACGAATCGCTCGCCGGAAACCTGCTCGTTCATCGTACCAACCTCCGGATGGGTGGAACAAGTGATCGGTGCATGCAGCACCACGGCAAAATTACGAGCTTGTCGTCTTTTTCTCAATAAGATTTGATGCAGCGAACCCTATTGGCGGTGCAAAAACGAACGGGGCGCCCGCCGCTGTCGGCACTGGGCGCCCCGCTGCTGGTGTGGGTAGGAGGAGCGTGCGGCGGCTTAGACTCGATGCCGCCGAAATTGTTCCTCAAGCAGAGCGGAGTGCCCTACTGGACACCCCGCCTGCAGTCGGAGCCGTAGAGCGCTCCGCGGGTGGAACACAGAGATGCACTATTGTTTGAGAAATGCAACCGAGCGCACACGGCTCTCCGGCGATCCGCAGCGGACGATGTAAAAGCCCTGAGGCAGATTGTCAACTTCGATCGTGATTTTCCCACCCCGCGTTTGGCTGGTTCCACGCAGCACTGTTTCGCCACGGAGAGTATAGACCGTCCATTCGACTGCGCTACCATCGGTTGTGCCGACTTCTATCCACAACTGTGTTGTAGCCGGATTCGGGTAAACGGTTGCATTCTGTCCACTGACATCGTCGTCGATACTGCTGACGCCCATCGGTGCATATTGACGAGCCACTTGCCCCCGACACTCGCCATTGGGATGACGCATTGTGTGGACATTGACGTACACACTGTCGCGGAAGAACAATTCGACTGCTTCGTCATCGAGTGCCGGCATGCTTTCCGTCGTCCAATAGCCCGATGCATAGGCTCCCACCATTGCGACCGCATTGAAGTATCCCGTCAAATCGAAGAGTACATCGCCATTTTCGCCGCGTTTGCCTTTGTGGAAGTGCACAGCATCAGTAGTGGTACCATTGATGACGAATTCGAAGTGCACGCTGCTACCGGAACGATCGATCGAAACGATACCTGTTCCCCTTGCTGTCGTAATCACAGGCGGCACTTGTTGTGTGCCGTCGAGTGATACGACAAATCCCTCGCGCACCAAACGCCACACTTGCCCGCGAATTTCTCCTTGCGGGTAGTTCTGGGTATGCACGTTGATATACACATCGCCCTGCAACAGTGCTTCGACGAGGGTACGGCTCGGATTTCCGGCGGAGCCGGAGATAGTACCATTGCTTTGTACAGTGGCGCTGAGATCGAGGAGGACATCACCACTAACTCCTGGCTTACCACGATGCAAGTGGACCCCTGTCACCGTGCTGCTCAGTCCCGTCACAGCGATATTCCAGTACAACGTATCGAGCGATGCATTCAGCCAGAAACGCCCCACACCCCGTGCCATCGTCGAGACCGTTGGCACCTGTTGAGTGCCGTCGAGCCATGTCTCGAATGCCAGCTGACTGGTAGCCGTCGCAACGAGTTGTCCTCGCAGCTCGCCGTTCGGATGTGCTGTCGTGTGGATGTTCAGGTAGATCTCGCCAGCCAAGAGGGCTTGCACAAAACTCGACGACTCAACTTCCCCGACGATCGCATTGCCCGCGATCATACTCGATAGATCGGCAACCACCTCGCCGTTTTGACCCAGGGATCCTCGATGCAGATGCGCTGCTGTCACTTGGGCAGTGCCTTCGAAGACAGCCCAGATGCGCAGTTTCTTACCGTCCTGTCGCAAAGTCGCTATCACCATGCCTCGTGCATCGGTCATCACTGGCGGCACTTGCTGAGCACCGCTGAGCATCGCCGATAGCTGCACGTCCGTTTCCGCTTGAAGCTGCCCCCGCAATTCGCCTCCCGGGTTGGTCATCGTGTGAACGGCGACGTAAAGCTCTCCGTTCAAAGCAGCGGCGACCAACGCCGACGGCAAATTGCTCAGTCGAGTCGCGCTCGCGACGATATTTCCATTCAGCGACGAGGTCAAGTCGAGGACAACATCACCGTTTTCCCCCTCGCGACCACGATGCAAATGAATTCCTGTGATCGCGCTCGTTGTACCCGTGAGTGTGCCAGTAACGAACGCGCTGTCTTTTTGGAAATTCAACAGCACTGCCACAAGTCCGCGTGCCTGCGTTTGAACAGCAGGTACCACTTTGCTGCCGCTGAGTGTGGCAACCAGGAGCACTTGCGAACTCAGGTTCGCCTCCGCATACGACGATGCCCACGCCGCTTGATACACGACCGCGATCGCGATCGGAACGAGAAACCGAGATAGCATGACGACCTCCGAAGAATTTGTGAAACATGACGCCCATACCTACGGAGGTCGAACGGATTCGGTTTTTCAGAAAGTGCAACTTCTTTCGTCAGCAGAGGGAGAACTACCGCGTCCCCCGTTCCGTCATGCGTGGTTTCGGCTTGGGAGGTTTGCTGACCAACACCATATTCGACAGCGTTGGCTCGGCACTACCGCCGTGTGGCTCGATCGTGACAGCAAATCCATCGGCAGCCCCGACACTCTTCATGGGATAGAGCAGCCGATTGGTATCCAGCGTAAAAACGCCGGCATCGCTCGGCTTGCCATCGACCAAAGCCCACAATTGATACTGCTTGTCGTCGGGAAGTGGATCGAGTATCGGCAAAGCCACGAACAGCTTCCCACTCGACGTGTCCCAACACACCGATGCTCGTGCCGTTGGCTGTTGCCCGGTGCCATAGAGAGGAACGACCTTTGCTATTCCCCACATCGTTCGAACATAATGACGAAAGTCCGACAGGTGGGATTCCAATGTCTGGATACGCTCGCCCATCTTTTGCAGCTCTTGTTCCGACGCGAGGCGAAACTGAGCGAACTGGGCGGAAAGATTCCACAGCCAAATCCCGCTACCGATGACGATTATCAGCTCGACTATCGCGAGTGCTGTCACAAGACGGAGCCACCGCATAGCAGTATCGGCTATCTGTACCGGCTGCTGGGAATCAGAGGGAACGCTTCGGTTGAGTGATTCCCAGATTTGCTCTCGAAGCTCTGGAGGCGGGGCGACTGCATGCCGCTCGGAGAACAACTCGATTGTCGCTTCGATGCGAGCGAGCTCCTTTTGTAATTCTGGAAACCGTCGCAACCATTCTTCCACTTGCAACCGCTCTTCGTCGCTGAGGATTCCCAGCACGTAGCTTTCGAGCATACCTGATTCGATAATGTCGCGGACGTTCATAGCTCGTTGCACAAAAGGTGGCGGAGGTGTACAATCGCAGCACGGAGGCGCGTTTTCACAGTACCGATCGGTATGCCCAACTCCTCGGCAATTTCGGAATGGGTATAGCCTTTGTAGTATGCCAGTTCGACGATGCGGCGGTGATCGCAGCTCAACGTATCGAGCAGTTCACCGACGCCTATATGGTCGACCTCTGGTTGTACACTCCAATTCTCATGCTCATTTACGTAGTCGGGTAGTGTATCGGTTTTCTGCTGCTCGTTGCGATACCGCGAACGGAGATAGTCAATCGCAGTGTTTCGGACGATGTTGAGCATCCATGTGAAAATCGCTCCCCGCGCCGCGTCGTAGGTGTGCAGCGCCTGCCAAATCTTGACAAAGCTCTCCTGCAACAGATCTTTTGCCGTTTCCTGATCGTGAACGATCGTTTGCAAGATGCCGTACAAGGTCGCGGCGTAGCGATCGTACAGCTCGTTAAAAAATCGCTGGCTGCGACGCTCGCTCGGATCGCGCGGAACCTCGAACGGCTCGGTGTACTTCTTCTTTCGTCTCACAGAGAACGTTTCCGCTGTCGGTGCAACGACCGCAAAATACTGCTACCGTAGCACGACGATCGGTAGAATCACATGGGCACCGCTGGCGGAGCTTTCCGCACGCAGGTAATACACACCGCTCGACGGTAGCACCAGCATTTCCGAGTGCTGGTTGTCGGCGCTGAATTTCCATCGCCGAACAATTCCCCCACGCTCGTCGAACAACTCGCAAACGATCAGTTCGGCACGTTTCGATTCGACAACGAGAGTAGCATTTTCTCCGGCTACGACGGGATTCGGCACCACACGAAACTGCACACCTTCGCCGAACACCACCTTCATCCACGGCACACAGGCATCGAGAACGACTGCCCCATCGTCGTGCTCGATGAGGTACGGCTTGGGCGTCGTCGCCCACGAGCGCGAAAAATGCAGCTCCGATCGCAACGGCGGCGATTGCAAGCCCAGAAAGTGCAGTATCGCAATCGTATCGCTGGCACCGAGCAACCGAGCGGACTGGCGCGGCACTCGCACGCGAACGATGCCCAACTCGCGCTCGACCGGCAACGCGATGCCCTGTGGGCTTTCCGCGCCGAGTGCATCGAGCACGAACGGATCGTATTGCACCTCGAAACCGATCTCCTCTGGATCGGCTCGCCACAGCGCATCGGCACTGCTATCGCGCGTCGTCAGCACGACCGGCACACCGATCGTATCGCCGACCAGTCCCGCATGCCGATGCATGGAAAGTCGCGCACGATACAGTTCTCGCGTTACGGTGGCTGCAAGCGTCAGTTCGGCAGTATCGGTACATGCCGATCGCTCGACGAGCCGCAGCATGGCGCGATAGTCGCCCTCCTGCCGCGGTACGATCTCGACGTCGAGCCACTGCCGCTCTCCCGAACCGATTCGCAGCGGCAATGCTGTCCGCACCGTCGCATCGGCAGTACCGACTATCGGCACAATCTCGGCAGCAACGATCGTGCGATCGATCGGCGACGGATTGTGTACCTCGATTTTCCCACCGACGGCTGCATTCTGCATGGCGCCATTCCAGCGCAGCTCCGTCGGTGCATAGGTCAATCGCGAGCGAAGGACCACGTACTCGACGACCGTCGTCACTTGTGCAGGACAAACGCGGCTTTCCCACACGAACCGATCGGCAGACGGCAAGGCGACGGTCGCCTGCGATGGATCGAGCATCAACACGACCGTAGCGGAGTCATTCGGGGCGATCTCGATGCGACGCACCGTCGGCACCAGACGCCACCCCGGCGAGCTCGGTTCTGCGACCAACTGGAGCGTATCGCCGAGCATACCGCGCGCACGAAACGTCACGGCGATTTCCTGCAGCGGCGAGCAGGGCTCGAGAATGCCGCGATCGGTGCGCTGCGGATCGAGCGTCGTCGTCACCCGCGCAAAGCTTCCCGACAGCATCACCTGCACAGGCGCAGCCCACGCATCCGGACTTTCCAGTTCGAGCACAGCGGTGTGAACGCCTTCTGCTGTCGGCGCGTATTCGATCTCGATGCGAACATTCTGCCCTGGCTCGACGGTCACCGGCAGCGGCGGCGAGACAACCGCAAACGGCGCATCGGACGGCACAATCCGTGCAGCGGTGATCGCTTCGGCAAATGTTCCTGTGTTGGCAATCGTCACGCTTTGCCGCTGCCTCAACGGTTGGCATCGCTGCGGCGAAAACGCCAGCGCCGACGGATCGAGCTCCAGTCGGTGAAACTGGAGCGGCTCGACGCTGCACCGCAGCTCGACGCACTCGACCACTGGACACATCGAATCGGCTTCCACGCAGAGCTGCCCGCTGAGCACCATCGGAGACGAACCCGCTGCGATCTCCAACCAGAGCGTGTCGCTCGCTGCAGGAGCCAGCACCAGCGGCAGCGACGGCAATTGCAATCGCCACTGCGGATCGGCGGGCACAAGTCGCAAGCGCACAATCCGCGCCGGTGCGCTTCCCACCGAACGAACGACGATCGGAACGCGCCGCTGCTCACCGACGCGAACCGCGACATTCACCGGCGATGTATCGAACGCCAGCGCCGCCGTCTCCGCACGACCGCGCAGAGCGATCGTATCGGCAAGATCGCACGGCTCGATCGCCAGCACGAGCACGCCGCTCCACACTCCCGCCCCACTCGGCGCAAAGGATACTCCCACCTGTGCGCGTGCCGTCGGTGCAAGCGTCAGCCGATTCGTCGTAATGGCAAACGGTGCGCTCGCCTGCAGGCTGAGATCGATCGGAATGCTCCCGGTGTTGGCGACATCGGCAAAGAGAACGCGCGACTCGCCCACGCAGAGCGTGCCGAAATCGAGCACTGCCGGCGATCGTTGCCAGGTCGGTCGCGCCGAACCATACGCGAGTGTCACGCGCAACGGACGGGCAACGTTTCGCACGAGCGTTCCGTCGTTGTGATCGATCACGAGCATCGCGGTGCCGCTGCCGTAGCCGTCGAATCGCACGTACACCCAGAGCGATTCCTGCGGCGGCACGACAATGGGCAGCATGCCGCGACTTGTGCCGACAATCGTCATCGGCGCGCCGAGCGGCTCGATGCCCATGGCGCTGATGAGCAAATCGCTGTTGCCGGTGTTGGTCACCAGCACCGAATCGAGCGCTGCACCACCGCAGGCGCTGTTCCAAATCGGCGCCCGCGCTGCGACGATCGGCGATCGCGCATAGACACGCAGCGTGACGGTCGTATCGCGACTGCACGGCTCGGTACGAATGCGGAAACGTGCGCTGTACCAGCCCGTGTCGGGCGGTACGAAACGGAAACGGAGCGTTCCACCGCCTGGCGGAATGGAGAGTGGCAGCGCCGATTCCAGCAAAAACGCCGAGCCACCGATCGGCGTCACCGCGCTGACCTGCGCTGCGATGCCGGAGCGATTGTCCACCAGCAGCGACAGGCTCACCCCCTCGCCTGCCGGTACACCGACGACCTCGACGAGCGTATCGCGGACCGAGACAGTTCGACCGATGCGCTCGCCGCGAAGCGTGACGGTGACGGTCTCCCCGCTGGGAAATTCCGCCACGAGCGCCCCCGTGTGCACACTGTCGCTCGTCGGCTGATACCGCACGACGATCATCAACGAATCGCACGAGGGAACGGCAGCGGTTTGCCACGTCGGCTGCACGATCGCGAACGCTCCGGCATTGTTGCCGCTGAGCGACAGCCGCACGGTGGTCGCATTCCACGAGCGATTCCGCACGTAGAGCGTGTCGTATCGCAGCACCGGCGGACAGAGCGAGCCGAAATCGAGTGTCGTTTTGCTGGCGCTGCGTTGCGCTCGTGCGTAGCGGTAGATACCCTCGCCGACGACGAATCCTGTCGTGTCGTCGATCATCCAGATGTCGTCGAGATCGCCGTCGGTACCGCAGCCGCGATACTGCCAATTCTGCCCGGCGTCGCTGGTGTACCACACTTGGCGTGCGTAGCCGCAAATCCAGCCACGCTGGGCATCGTGGAGAAACGCGCCGAACATCGGCACACCGGTCGAGTAGCTTCGCCACGTCTGCCCGCCATCGGTGCTGAAGCGACCGCCGCCGCCGTTTCCCTGCCCGCTGCAATTGCTCCCTGCCCATGGAATCAGCAGCGACGAGCCGCGGCGAGTGATCTCTTCGTTCCAGTAGTTCGGTCCAGTGCTCGCAACGACGCTCCAACTGGAGCCACCGTCGGTCGTCTGCCATAGCAAGCCGCTACTGACCGCATAGCCGCTGCCATCGGCATAGAGCAGCGCATCGGTCAGACCGCTGCTGGGTTGATTGCTCTGGAACAGCGACCACGATTGCCCGCCGTTGGTCGTGCGGAAAAAATTCTGCGAGCCGACACATCCTCCTCCGAGCACGACGCCGGTCGTCGCCGACAAAAAGTAGCATCCCCACGGCGCTTCGTTGGGAAAGGTCGGCGT
>JAOAGY010000009.1 GCA_026415505.1 Chlorobiota bacterium
TGGCACTTCTGTATCCACCTTGTCGGTAGATATCTCCAGCAACACTTCGTCCCGTTCGACTCGGTCGCCGACTTTCTTGACCCATCGCAAAATCTTGCCTTCCTGAACCGACTCGCCCATCTTGGGCATGACAACGTCAACTTTCATCGCATTCAGAATCGGTAGTGAACAAACTCGACGGCGAAATTAGCAATCGCTATCGGTAGCGGCTGATGTAATTGTCGCGTGTGATGATGAGCCGATTGCGTTCGATCCATCGTTCCAAGCGCTGCAACGCATCGCGGTTGTGTTTGGCATACTCCTCGTACTGCATGGGCTTGCCGTGCTGTGCCAGTACGTGAACATATGCCGAGAGCAAACCTTCCTGGCGAAGCTGACGATACCGTTCGATGACAACGTTGGAGTAGCGCCGATCGTATCCACGCTCGTGCCAAAGCTCGACAAAGCGGGTCAGCATTGTATCAATCGAGGCAACCGGCAGCTCGAAATCGCGATTGAACCGTAACTGGCGAGCCGCGTCGGTCAACACCTCCGTGTACGCTTCAGCGAAGGGACGCGTCGGAGCTGCACCATCACCAATGGTACCACGAATTTCGCGCGAGAGGACAATACGACCTTCTTGATCAAACTGCTCGACCGCCTCGCGAAACAGATTGTACCAGAGAGAGCTGATTTCGTCGGCTTTCGGGCTGTTGGGACGTATGTTGAGAAAAATCTCGGCGTAGAATATCGCCCAAATTCGCTCGGAGGAAGCACGGTAGAAACGCGCTCCCCAGTAGTAGCTGAGCGGATACGTCGGGTCGCCACTGATGGCAGTTTCGATTTCGTCGAGCGCTTCATCGAGATCGCCGTGCATGGCATGGCGGATAGCAATCTCGACATGCAACCGTGCTGACGTGGGGAATCGCTGCACGCCGAGTCGGTACGTAGCATCGGCATTTGCTGTGTCGTCTTTCTGTGCGTAGAGATTGCCCAAGAGTTGAAAGTAAAGATCGCGTTGCCGCTCTTTTGGTCGGGAGGTATCGCACAGAATCTTGCACTCGCCGATAGCGTCGTCGAACCTTTGTTGAAGCGATAGCACGAGTGCCAGCTCGTACCGTGCATCGTCATAGGACGGATAGCGCCGCACCAACCGGCGCAGAGTTTTCTCGGCTTCGGGATACCGACCGGCATTCATTGCGCTGATGGCTCGATCCAACTCGCGCTTGGCTGATGGTGGCTGCGCATGGACGCTCCCACAGCAACAGATGCCGGCGACAACAACGAGTACGACGAGCGTTCTCATTCCCTACCGACGTTCGGTCCGAGCATCGTTTCGGGACGCACGATACGATCGAAGGTCTCGCCATCCAAGATTCCCAGCTCGACGGCGGCTTCCTTGAGCGATTTGCCGGTTTTGTAAGCGTGTTTGGCGATCCGCGCAGCATTGTCGTAGCCGATGTAGGGATTGAGCGCGGTGACGAGCATGAGCGAATTGTTGACGTAGTATTCGAGACGCTGACGATTCGGTTCGATACCACGAGCACAGTGTAGGTCGAACATTCGGCATGCATCGCCGAGCAATCGCGTACTCTGGAGAAAATTGTATGCGATCAACGGCTTGAACACGTTCAATTCGAAATTCCCCGATGCGCCACCGACGTTGACAGCAACGTCGTTGCCGAGTACTTGGGCACAGACCATCGTCATCGCTTCGCTCTGGGTCGGATTGACTTTCCCAGGCATGATCGAGCTGCCTGGTTCGTTCTCCGGAATAAAAATTTCGTTCAGACCGCAACGCGGACCCGACGCCATCCACCGGATATCGTTGGCGATTTTCATGAGAGAACATGCCAGCGTTTTGAGGGCACCGTGAGCGAACACGAGCGCATCGTGTGCGGCGAGGGATTCGAACTTGTTCGGTGCGCTGCGGAATGGCAAGCCGGTCAATTCTGCAATTTTCGCCGCCACGCGCTCGGCGAATTCGGGATGCGTGTTGAGTCCGGTACCCACGGCGGTACCACCGATCGCCAGTTCATACAATCGCGGCAGCGACGATTCGATGCGCTCGATCGCCAGCGTCAATTGGTGAACGTATCCGCTGAATTCTTGACCGAGCGTCAGCGGCACAGCATCCATAAGGTGGGTGCGTCCGATTTTGATGATGTCGGAAAAAAGCTCCGCTTTCGCCGCGAGGGTATCTCGAAGCTGCGCAACTGCCGGAAGAAGATGGTTGACCAATCGCTCTGCAGCGGCGATATGCATCGCGGTCGGGAATGTGTCGTTGGAACTTTGAGATTTGTTGACATCGTCGTTGGGATGTATCGGTGTTTTCGAACCGAGGACGCCACCAGCCAGTTCGATCGCTCGATTGGCGATGACTTCGTTGACATTCATGTTCGTTTGCGTACCCGAACCTGTTTGCCACACCGACAAAGGGAAATGCTCGTCGAGCGCACCAGCGATGACTTCGTCGGCTGCGCGAACAATCAGGTCGCGCTTATCGGGCGACAGCAAACCCAGCTCTGCATTGACTATCGCTGCAGCTTTTTTGAGAATGCCGAACGCGCGGAGAAGTTCTCGCGGCATGCGTTCAGTGCCGATTGCAAAGTGCATCAGCGAACGTGCGGTTTGTGCACCGTAGTATTTGTCCGCCGGTACCTCTACCGTACCCATTGTATCGGATTCGATACGCGTCTGATTCATTGCAATTGACGATGGTGGTGTGAACGAACAGCAAAGATACAGCCGGCTTTTCAGTTGAAGCCGACTGCAAATGTCAAGAAAATCCCGCCAAAATCTTTGATTGGTTGTCCCCGAATACTCTCCAGTCCAGCTCCTCCGAAGGGGATGTAGTAGTAACGCACTTGCAGCGCTGCTTCGCCTCGTGATGGCGGTCCGATAAACGTACCGACACCGACGAACGCTCCAAAGCGCACATAGCCACGTGCATAACTCCACGACTGGAAGAATTCGTATTCGTAGGGCGTCGAAACAACGAGCGTAGGACCAAATCCGCCGATTGCAAACGGACGCATCGTCTCGCCCAGGCTTTCGGAGAACAGCCGGTGTTGTACCCCGACGGTCATCGGAAATATGAACAAGCGATTGATTTTGCCGGGCACGAGCAACCGTCCTGTGATCGGATCGTACATCGTCTCGATTTCGCTGGAATTTCTGGCGCCCGATGCGCCGATGTCTGCAAAGAGAGCAAGCTGCTCGGTCAACGCATGGCTGACGAAGAATCCAGCACCGAATCCGCTTTGCGAAAACAGAATTTGCAGCCCCCACACTGTCGAGCGTTGACCCCCTGGTGTCGCTGCGATCAATGGACGTGGCGACGAAAACACAAACACTGTATCCGGTGGAACGACTTCACCAGCTGTCGAATCCCGACCGCTGCGTCCGGGAATCGGTTCTTGGGCGAGAATCGTTGTCGCTGCCACCGCAGCCAGCAGCAAGAGTCTCATTGTTGATCTTGCGGAACGTGTGTTCGTGTGCATAAACGGAAACAACCGTCGCTCCGTGTACGCGCAATGGAAGACAGAATGCCGGCTGCCCTCGGTCGAGCAACCGGCACCTGTGGTGTACCATGTCCCCTCGTTCAATTGGCGGTCCTTGGCTAATCCATGATCCGTCGCAAGAATGCTGGTTTGTCGCTGGGTGGCTTTTGCGACGTTTCGGACGACGAATTCGACAGCGGCACAGAACTGTTTCGGCGCAGGTATGCCGGTGAATTGTACTTGGCAGTTTCGAGGTGGCCAATCGGAGCAGATTCAGGCAAATCCCGTTCAGGGGATACCGGATAGACAATTGTCGGTCCATTGACCGCCAATCGCTGCTGCTCACGTTCAGGCAAGACTTCGTCTCGACGCGTTTCGACGTTGTGTTGCTGCGATATCGACGGTTCGGCTATCGCCATCGGGGACTGGTTGAAACCAGTTGCGACGACCGTCACCATCATTGCATCGCCGATGCTATCGCTGAAAACAACGCCGAAAATCAGATTGGACTGTTCACCGGCGGCTTCTTCGATCGTTTGCACTGCTTCGCCGATCTCTGCCATGCTGACGTCGTCGCGAGCAGTGATATTGACCAGGACACCCTCGGCACCCGCGATCGAAATGCCGTCGAGCAACGGCGAATTGATCGCATTGATTGCAGCTTCGCGTGCGCGATATTCTCCCGTCGCACTCCCGATGCCCATAATCGCATCGCCTTTGTTTTTCATGATGGTGCGAACATCGGCAAAGTCAACGTTGACGTAGCCATTGCCGCTGATGATGTCGGCAATGCCGCGCGTTGCATTGTAGAGAACATCGTCAACACGCTGGAACGCCTCGATGAACGTTGTCGTTCGCTCGATGATATCCATCAATCGTTGATTCGGGATCACGATAAGTGCGTCCACTTGGCGGCGGAGCAATTCGATACCTTCGAGCGCGACGTTCATGCGCCGTCGTGCTTCCCATTGGAAGGGTTTTGTGACGATTCCGACGACGAGTGCACCCAATTCGCGACCGATCTGCGCGATAACCGGTGCTGCCCCTGTTCCAGTACCGCCGCCCATGCCGGCAGTCACGAAGATCATATCGCTGCCGGCGAGCGCCTCGCGGACCTCGTCAATGCTTTCTTCGACGGCGCGTTGACCGATTGTCGGGTCGGCACCGGCACCCAAGCCACGCGTGAGTTGGCGCCCGAGCTGAATTTTGGTCGGTGCAGGGCTAGCAGCAAGTGCCTGGGCATCGGTGTTGGCGACGATGAAATCAACACCGACAAGCCCACGACGGATCATGCTGTTGACTGCATTGCTGCCGCCACCACCGACACCGATGACCCGGATGCATGCACCGGCGATTGTGGGACCGTCGAGATGGATGCGAACATCCGATTGTTGTTGCTGTGGAGTCATAATCGCCCCCGCCAATGGTGATTACAAGTGTTCGAAAAAATGCTTGATGCGCTCGATTACTGTGCGATAACCGAGTCGCGATCGGTGTTGTCGTCGTTGCATGTGCCGATAGCTCATGCCGAACATATCGGACCGACGTTGTTGCGACTGACTCGCAAAGAGAACGAGTCCGACTGCTGTAGCATAGATTGGCGATTGCACTTCAGGCGCGAATCCGCCATCGAGCCCGACAGACGGTACGCCGACTTTGACCGGCATGCCGAAAATGCGCTCAGCCAGTTCTGCAGCACCACGAAGCTGGGCGCAGCCGCCTGTCAGCACTATCCCCGCCGATAATTCACGCGCATAACCGCTGCGACGAATTTCGGCGAATGCAAACTCGAAAATTTCTTCCATCCGTGGCTGGATGATTTGGCAAAGAAGGCTTTTGGAGACCTCGATCGGCTTGCGTCCGTTGATCCCCGGTATCATGAACACCTCGTCGTCGAGGATGCTTTCTTGCAGCGCGTGACCGTATGCGATCTTGATTTGCTCGGCTTGGGCATGGACAATACCCAATCCTTTTTTGATGTCGTCGGTAACCTTGTTGCCAGCGATAGCGAACATCGCGGTATGACGGAGGACTCCTTCGTCGAAGATGGCGATGTCGGTCGTTCCGCCGCCGATGTCAATGAGAGCGACACCGACTTCTCGCTCGGCGCTATCGAGCACCGCCAAACTGCTGGCAACCGGCTGCAAGACGATATCGGCAGCATGAAGTCCCGCGCGCTCGACACAACGTTCGAGATTGTCAATCGCCGTTCGTGCAGCAGTGACGATGTGCACATTCGCCTCCAATCGAACGCCGCTCATCCCGATCGGATCGTTGATGCCATCCTGCCCATCGAGAATGTAGTCCTGCGGGAAGAGATGTACAATCGTGCGATCGGACGGCAGAGCAATAGTCCGTGCATCGTCGAGCAAGCGCTCCAGATCGCCGGCTGTGATTTCGCGCTCGAATCCAGAAATGGCGATCGCGTTGCGGCTCTGGAACGATTGCACGTGATCGCCAGCGATACCGACGACGACATCGGAGACGGCAACACCCGACGCTGCTTCGGCTTGTTCGACTGCTTCTTCGATCGCACGAACGGTTTTCTCGATGTTGACAACGATACCGCGTGCCAATCCAGCATTCTCGGCTGTTCCGACACCAAGCACCGTCAGCGCATTCGAACGTTCGTCCGGCGCAGCGACAAGGACGCATACTTTCGTTGTCCCAATGTCGAGACCCACGATAACGTCTTGACGCGCACGAAGCGAGCGAGCAGAACGCCGCAGAGACGATTGCTGCACGGTCATACACTCACCTTTCCGCTGATGGGACGATTCGTTGCCGACAGCACGATACGATTCTGCCATCGCAGATCGATCGAACGAACGCCGCTACAAAGCCACGGCGACCGTACGATAAATGCCAATCGCTCCAACTTGCTGTCGAGGTCGTCGGCAGTTCCGAGCAATACATTCGTTGCCGAGTGCGCAAGCCGAAGCGAAACATTTCCCTGGCTATCGCAACCAATTTCCGAGCACTGCGAATACACGCCCCCGTCGGTTGACAGCGTGCCAAGCACGGGTACCATGCGAAGAGCTCGACGACCATCGGGCACTGCAAGCAATGGAACATCGCAGCGCCGATAATACGCACCATATTGGATCAATGTGCTGTCAACAGTCAACCACCCCAAGGAATCGTTGCCGAGCTGCACAAGAGCCAGCGGTTGACGCTCGACCACAGTCACCGCGAGCGTCGCTCCAATTCGGCGGGCCGTCGCGGAACGAACAAACGGGAAGCGCTCGACTAATCGTTCTGCATCCGCCAAACGCTCGATCGCACCGCTCTTGACCGCTGTACTGAGTGCAATCGCTACCGAATCGCGATACTGGCTTGCGACGACATCCCAGCCGTCGAGCTGCACTGTGGACATCGGGCGATGGCGATTCCACATCACTGCAGCCGCCAACACGGCAACAGCAAGTACCGTGACGGTGAGGAACTCGGCAAGCCCGAACGATTGTTGTTCGCTCGTTGTTTGCATGGGCAATCGCAATGTGAACACACGCCGGCAGTAACTCCAGCAGCCGTGCAGAACGCGCTGTCAAACGATACGCTTCCAACGCGTTGAATACACGTCTGCGCTGTTACATCTTTTCCGACCTGTGAAGGAACTGCTCGGTTTGAGCCAGTCGCAGTAGTGCTGCATCTACTGCGAACGCGTGGCAAAAATAGTGCATCGAGCAGCGCTTGTCAAGAACTTTTTGGGGGCTGAATAAAATTTTTTTCTAACGCTGCTTCCACTCGACGCCAAATGTGCTGGCAAGGGAATCGGTTCTCGGTCAGCGCACGTCCAACGACGACCGAATCCACACCGACCGAGCGCAACCGATTGCACTGCCAAAGCTCTTCCGGGCTGTCTATACCGCCAGCGATCGTGATGCTCATATCTACTGCACGTGCAAACTCCTCGATAAGTGCGAAGTCTGGACCGTGATAAGTTCCTTCCCACTCGATGTCGCTGTAGATCACGCGACGTATGCCGAGCGATTTAGCAGCCAGTGCGAACGTCACATCATCCATCCACTGTCCCCCGACCCAGACACGCCGGGATCGGGCACGAATACCCGCAACGATGCGTGATGCGGAATAGCGATTGACCAACCGTTCCACGTGTGCAGGAATCCGAACGACAAGATCACTGAGGACGATGCGGAAAATGCCTTCGCCGAGCCAACGATGGCAATCCTCGTCGCTCGACGTTGTCGTGACGAGTTCGATTGGAATATCAACGCTCCGGGCAATCTCGACAATTGCTTTCCGATTCGCTTCCGAGGGAAATCCCTCGATCGCATCGAGGTCAACGATGTGCAACGACCGTGCGTTTTCTTGCCGATACAATTGCGCTAACTCGGCGGGGTGACGTTGCAAGTGTTCGTAGTACGGCACCATCCCTGCTTCGCCGATGATACGACGACGGCAACGTCCATTGGTCAGTTCGATCGCTGGAATGACGAGTATCATCGCTACCCTGCTTGGTGAAGAACACGAAGCGCACGCTTGACGAGAACTTCGACGCTCGGCTCGATACCTTCCTGACGGCAGGATTCGACAGCAGAACGCAACGCCTTTTCAGCCAGCGAACGATTGTAACCCAGCACAACCATCGCGCTGAGCGCTTCGCTGGTCAATATGGACGAATCTCCTCCCCCCGCCTCGCTGGCAAGGCTAATCGCGCCGATCTTCTCGCGCAACTCCAACGCGACACGCTCGGCTGTCTTTCGACCGACACCGGGAATACGCTGCAACTGGAGCACATTGTTGGTGAGGATCGCATTCTGGAGCTCGCCGATACTCATCGTCGAAAGAATGCTCAACGCAATCCGCGTCCCGACACCAGGGATAGCAGTCAAAAGCAGGAAGGCATCGCGCTCGCTCGGAGTGGCAAAGCCGACAAGTTCCATTCCATCGTCGCGAACGATCAAGTGTGTATGGAGCAGTGCTCGCTCTCCGACTGCCGGCAATTGCTCGGACGTTACCAACGAAATACTCGCGCGATACCCTACGCCACCGCATGCTATGACCGCGTGCGACGGCGATTTTTCGAGCAACGTCCCTTCGAGCCGAACGATCATGGCAGTCTCCGCATGATGAGAAACGTACAGTCATCCGAAAGCGCAGCAGTGCCACGGTGGCACGACAAGCTGACCGCCAGTGCTTTTGCTATTTCTTGAGCATTCTTATCGGCAGCTCCAGCCAAGACGCCGATCATTCGTTCCTCGCCGAATTCGTTACCATCTGTGCCGACTGCTTCGATGACGCCATCGGAATAGAGACAAAGCGCTGCTCCGGGAGGCAACGATAGTGCCGATTCTGTGTAGTCGGCGTCGTCGAGAACACCGAGCACAATCGAACCGACATCCAATCGCTGCACAGAACCATCGGGCAACAGAAGCAATGGCATCGGATGTCCGGCGTTTGCATAGCGTATCTGCGCGAGAGCAGGATCGTACTCGGCAACAACTGCGGTCACGAACGACCCGCTATCGGTGTGCTCTACTAACATGCGGTTCAACTCCGACAGAATTTGGGATGGCGTCGCTGCTTTCCTTGCCAACAGATGGAATGCGGCGTGAAGATGTGCCATAATGAGCGCTGCTCCGATGCCTTTCCCACAGACGTCAGCAACAACGGTAAGAACGTTGCCATCGCGCACGACAACGTCGCAATAGTCACCGCTGACGTGACGAGCAGCTTCGACGTGCACAGCGATTTCGATGTCACCAGCGACATCGAGAGATTCGGGCGGCAGCAATCGCCGTTGGATGTGCCTTGCCAGTGCCAACTCGCGCTCCAGTGATTCTCTCTCGACGAGTTGCTCGACAAGCGTCAGTTGATCGAGTGATAATGCCAAAGCGTTTGCGTAGGCGGTCACGAATGCCTCATCGTAGCGGCGCTGGTCACCTGACAACGATTGCCCGATGCCGATCGCTCCGATCGTGCGTCCTCGAACTACCATCGGAACTAAATCGGCGATTCGCTGATGCAACAACGTCTGGCGCAAAGATGCACGTGCCAGCTCGGATGTTCGAATCGAGTGGTCGAGATGTTCGATCAAAAGCTGAGCATCGTCCTGGCTGAGGTGTACGCCACGCGACCAGATGACACATCGGCGGTTGCCGTCGGCAGCGATGAGTACGACGCGCGACGTCATCGCGTGCGCCATCAAACGCAGACCGGCTCGGTAGAGTAAACGCTCGCGCGATGTCGCCAGTGTCGCATCGCGAGCAATCTCGAACATTGTCTCCAGAAGCTGGTCGCGTTCGACCAGCGCGTGTTCGAGCGAGCGGCATCGCTGCTCTGCAGCAATCGCTGCAATCGCTCGCTCCGCGATCGCAAAAGATGCAGTCACAAGAGTGTTCGATTCGGGCACGACAATGGTCGCATTCGCTCCGGAGAGTCTGTAGGAAACGGCATTACTCGCCTCATCCCCGCTAACGAGCTGCTCTGCATCGGAGTGCTCGATGCCGCGACATGCGACAATCCGCTCGCCTTCGTCGGCGCTCAACGTTGCAACACACCACCGACTACCGCATTCGATGGCGACGCTGCAAAGCGTTTCGAGTACCTGCTCGATCGAGCGACACGACACCAGTTCGGCAACTCGATGGATCGACAGTGTCGTGTCTGTCGAGCGATCATTGAGATTCATCGGCGAAGACAACGTGCTCACCTTCGAATTCCGCAATCAAGGACCGGTACGCATCGGGTATTCGCTCCGGCAGATTCGTCGCCGGGTTGAGATGAACCAGGACGGCGCTGGCTTTGACGAGCAGTTGCCCTTCGACCAATACAACCAGCTGATCGAAAACCAGCGACGACCGCCTGACCAGAGGAATACGCGTCAGGACTTCGTATTCATCGTCGAATTGAGCAGCCGCGAAATAGTCTATCTCCTGATGTGCGACGACGAAGCGATGCTTCGTGACGAACGTATCGCGATCGATGGGCAATCCGATCGCGCGGAAATACTCGACACGTGCGGCTTCCAGCCAGTAGAAGTACACCGCATTGTGAACGATTCCCTGCCGATCCACATCGTAGGTGCGGACACGCGTCCGCACAGCGTGTCTGTAGAGCGGACGCTCCTTTTCGATGATCACTTGCGCGCGCTCCGATGCGCTCGGTGTTGGGTGAGTACGAACGATACCGACACTCATTGTCGCTCCAAAACAGTTGTTGCACGTCCGGCAAGTTCCGAGTGAACACGAAGCATTGTCGTCGCTGCAACGAGCAACCGGTCGTCGTCGATGCCCAGGTGAAAGACCGCGCGAAGCCAATCCGACGGACCCGGCGATACGAGAATGTCGCGCTCGGCAAGTGCAGTCATGAGCAATGCAGACGACACGCGGCGACGCGAACGGAAAAGCACGATGTTCGTCGGTGGCGGATCGAGCATGATTTCGAAATCGTCGGCGATCGCTTCGGCAAAACGACGGGCACGCGCATGGTCGTCAGCCAATCGCTCGATGTGATGGTCGAGCGCATACAAACCCGCCGCTGCCAGAATGCCTGTCTGCCGCATGCCGCCGCCGAGCATTTTTCTCCACCGCCGTGCCGCCACGATCAGATCGCGCGGACCGACGAGCAGCGATCCCACCGGCGCACCGAGACCTTTCGACAAGCACACCATCACCGTCGTACATGGAGCGGCGTAATCGGCGAGCGAAATGCCCGTCGCGACAGAGGCATTCCAAAGCCGCGCACCGTCGCAGTGCAAGAAAAAACCGTGCTGCCGGCACCATGCGCCGATTGCACGAACGGTTTCGAGCGACAGGATCGCACCGCTGAGACGATTGTGCGTGTTCTCGATGCAGACACCGCGGGTACGCGGATAGTAGTACTGCGGCGGTCGGACTGCTTCCTCCAATGCAGCTATCGGATCGTCCGCTGCCGATTGCAGCGGTATCGGACGTAGTTGCACACGAGAGATCAACGACGGCGCTCCCGTCTCGTAGTGAACGATGTGACTTTCGCTGTCGAGGATGACTTCATCACCTGCTGCAGCCTGCACCGCCAACGCAAGTTGATTTCCCATCGTTCCGCTCGGAACGAACAACGCTGATTCTTTCCCGAGAAGCGTCGCGATACGCTCTTCGAGCAGATTCGTCGTCGGGTCCTCGCCGAAGACATCGTCGCCGACGTCGGCGAACGCCATCGCCCGGCGCATGGGCTCGGTGGGCGTCGTAACAGTATCGCTGCGCAGATCGATGGATTCGTTTCTCATACGGCACAAAAATACCAGACGCCCGAGACCGAGCAAAAAACGTTTGCCGATTGCGAAATTCGCCCTCGTCGAAACGTCGCACGAACTGCAATGACCGATCTGGCATCGCTCATCCTTCAAGCACAATCGGTCCGCGGCATACCGCCGCAATCGGCACCGCTACGCTATCGCTCGGTCGCAGAGATGGCTGCCGCACGACTCCGGGAGCACCGCGACCGACAGTTCCTGGTGCACTACGACGAACACGGCACGCGGCGACAGTGGACCTACCGCGAGTTCATCGAAGAAGTCTTGCGTACCGCGGCATTGCTTCGCTCGTATGGACTGGGACGCGGCGACCGCTACGCCACTGCCGCCCACAATCACGCCGACACGATCGTGCAATATTTTGCTGGCTGGATGCTCGGCTCATGCGTCGTTCCGCTCAACATGACCGAAGACGACGCGCGATTGAACTACATCCTCAAAACGTCCGGCGCTCGATTGTTGCTGTGTCGTCCGGATTACGTCGAGCGTCTCCCTGCGATCACCGCCGACACAACGATCGAAACTGTCGTCGTCGGCGATGACTATCGCGAGCAAGTTCGTAACACCGAACCACTGGCGCTCGACGCAACGACCGACGAGATGGAGACCGAAGCGCTGCTAGTCTTCACCAGCGGCACAACAGGCAACCCGAAAGGCGTCGTACTCGTGCAGCGCAATCTCATCGCCGATGCGGAAGGAATCGCATCATGGCATCGCATCACTCCGAGCGATCGGATGATGTGCGTCCTGCCGGTGCACCACGTCAATGGGACGATCGTCACCCACGTCACGCCGTTTTTCGCCGGTGCGTCGGTTGTCCTGAACCGGAAATTCCAAACCGAGCATTTCTTCCCGCGCATCGCAGCAGAGGGCGTAACGATCGTCTCGGTCGTACCCACACTGCTGGCATTTCTCCTCGAAGCGAACGCCGATTTGTGCGGCGTTCGAGAGCGCGGATTCCGTCACATCATTTGCGGTGCAGGTCCGCTCACGTGCGAGCTTGCTGATCGTTTCGAGGAACGGTATCGCATTCCGATCGTTCATGGCTACGGACTCTCCGAAACGACTTGCTATTCGTGCTTTCTCGAACTCGATCTTTCCGGCGAGGATCATCGCCATTGGATGCAGGACTACGGTTTTCCTTCGATCGGCGCTCCGATACCGCAAAACGAAATGGCGATCCACGACCCCAACGGCAATCCGCTCGGCGAAGGCGAGCGCGGCGAAATCGTCATCCGCGGCTGGAACGTCATGAAAGGCTACGACGCCAACCCAGACGCCAACTACGCAGCATTCACGCACGGTTGGTTCCGCAGCGGCGACGAAGGATTCTTCATCCGTTCACGCGACGGCAAACCGTACTTTTTCATCACCGGTCGCATCAAGGAGCTGATCATTCGTGGCGGCGTCAACATCGCACCGCTGGAGATAGACGAAGTTCTCGCGCGTGCACCGGGCGTCAAAGCTGGCATTGCGGTCGGCTTCGAGCACGACCTTTACGGCGAAGAGGTCGGCGCACTGGTGATTCCCGAAGCAGGTGCAAGCGAAGAAGCGATTCTGGCATTCTGTCGGCAGCATCTGCCGTTCCACAAATGCCCGAAAGTCGTGCTCTTCACCGATGCGCTGCCGGTGACCTCGACCGGCAAGTACCAGCGCAATCGCGTCAAGCACTTGTTTGCTCAGTGGCGCTCGGTGCAGTTTCAGAAGTGAGTGCCGGTTGTGTCAGTGCGACGAGCGAAATCCCCTCGCGCGCCGCGAAGATGCCTCCGACGAGCATGACGGAAACGTAATTGACCGCATGAGCGACCGTGATGAAGACGAACGCTTCTTCCAGCGGCGCTGCATACAAACGCGTCATCGCTTCGGCGACGAGTGCATGAACGACGCCGATCGCTCCAGGAGTCGGCGCAATCATCGTCCCGACAGCGACCGCCAACAGCACGATGCATGCATCGACGAACGTCCAGGCGTGACCGTCTGGCGTGTGCAGCGGTACTGCCAGCAGCGTTATCCACAGCGGCAATGCATAGAGCACCCAAATCGCCACTGACTCGACGAGCAACAAAGCGACATCGCCACCGCTCCTTGCGATGCGCAGCCCGCGTCGGAACGATGCGAACACAGCCGCGATTCGTTCCGATAGCTGGCGCGAAAAGAGCCTGACGACCAGAACAGCGACGCGCTCGCCGATCGTCGTGACGCCGAGGATGACCACGCCAGCAGCGAGCACGAGCAAGACGATCGCCAGCGAGCGCATGCCCTCTCCGACAAGCCACGGCGGCAGTGCAGCGCTGGTGACACCCGGCAGCAACAGCATCGCGACCCCCAAGAAAAAAAGCAACTGCGTTACGTCCACCAGTCGCTCAGCGAACACCGATGCAAGCAGGAGTGTCGTCGGAAGCCGGTGGCGCCGTGCGACGATATACGGGCGAACGATCTCCCCACTGCGCGGCACGATATTGTTGGCGACGTAGCCGAGCATAATGGCGGAAAACAAATCCAACAGTGGCATCGGTGCAAGATCGGGGACCGAGCGGAGCATCGTTTTCCAACGCACAGCTCGCATCCAGTGCGATGCGATGACCGGCACAGCACCGAGAATGGCAAGCGGATAGTTGACCGAGCCGAGCGTCTGCCAGACTCGTTGCAGATCGAGAACCGATGCGACCCAGAGAATTACGGCGGCAAAGACGACGCCACCGACGACGATCTTCCACAGAATCGGCTTCGACGCTCCTCGATCCGAAGCGTTGTCGGTCATCGGTTCAGCGTGCGACGGTGAACTTTTCGACGGTGACACCATCTCGGCTGATGCAATGGACAAAGTACACGCCCGGTGGGAACTGCGAAACATCGAAACGCAGCTCTGTCGGGGTCGGCACAAGCGGAACATCGGATGCAACGAGCAACTGGCGACCCATCGCGTCGTAGAGCGCAATCGAAGCAGTGCTCGGCTGCGATGCATGTGCACGAACGACCACCGCATCCGAAGCAGGATTCGGCAGAACTTCGACGCTCGCACCGGGCGCCGCCGCTCGTTGCTCGACCGATGCGACGCTGTCGGTCAAGGCGATGTTGTCGAGATACCATCCATCGTCGGCACCGAGCGCCCCAGCGACGAGAACAAAGCGAACATAGACCGTATCGCCGACATGATCGGCAAGCGAGCGATGCACCCAATACCACGGTGCATTTTGCACGGTGGCGTTGTTGCCCCATTCGGTTACCGAGGAACGATTGAACGAGCCCCACCACTGCCACGAACGACCGAAATCGGTGCTGTACTGCACACCGCCGAAGTGGGACGACGATGCGCGAATCAAGGCGATATGCGCGAAGGAGAAAGTTGTCTTTGCTGCCGGCACAACAAATGGCGCCAGAGCAAGATAGTTCATTGTTCCTGGCACGTAGTTACCACTCGGAGAATCGGTCAGTGAATTCGGTGGTGACAGCGAGCGGACTGTTGTGCGTGCCCACTCTGGATTGGATGGGACGATCTGCCCGTCGCTTGTACGGATGTTGTAACCATAGAATGCGATCGTATCGCTGGCATCACGGTCGAAACTCATTCGCAGGTCTTCGAGCGGACGGCCACTGTAGGCGAGCACTGGATCGGTCGGTGCACTGTAGGTAATTCGGTCGCCACGCTTTCCGACAGCTCGAAGTGTGATCCAGTAGAATCGCTTCGTCGGCAGTTGGAGTACGTATCGGCTGGACGCGCCCGCCTGCACTTGTGGTACCGAGATACTGTCCACGGGCACACCATCGTTGTAGAACACGATGCGATCAAAGTCGTGGAAATACGTGCTATCGGTGTGTTGGCTGGGATTGGTCCAGACAAGCTCGATACCGTCAGTGTGCGGTTTGGCAACGACATCGCTCGGTCTCTGCGGCTCGAGTCCGCCGCCCGTTACGACACTTGTACTAACAGGATTGCTTTCGAGCCCATCGCTCGATCGGACCACGAATTCGTACGTGTAAAGAGCGCCGTCCATCAATCCAGTATCGGTATAGGTGGTGGTGCCAGCAGGTAGCACGGCAATTTGCTGCCCGTTGCGACGCACGATGATCGAATAATCACCGATCGGGTCACCGAGCATTGTCGTTGTTGGGTTCGTCCATCTGAGGATGACGCGTGTTGGGTCCTGGTACGAATTCTCCGATGTCAAATTCTCGATCGGTCGCGGACCGAGCGTCACGATCGCGACATACGTATCGTTAGTGGACATCGCCCCAGTAGGAGAATCGGGCATCCAGAAGCACGGGAAAAATTTTCCGTTTCTCGCAGCGATGCTGGTATAATCGCCCCAGTAGTACCCACCACTGCCACCTTGTGGCGAGACAGTGCTCGGCGTACGGAAATACCACGTCTGTGGAGTCAACCGGAGACGCCGCCATGTCGAGCCGCCATCACGAGAAATCGCTAAATACGCATCGGCACCTGTATTGTCCGGCGAATTCTGAGAGCTGTAGTAGAGCACACCGATCGCACCGGTCATCGGTTCCACCGCAATCGCCGGCATGAACACGTCGTTGTTGAGCTGGTTGTCGTCCACTCTGATAGATGCCGACCAGGTTTGCCCTTGATCGGTCGAACGAGCAAGGTACACTCCAGGTTGCTGCGTCGTTGGGTGTTTACCAGCTTGGACCACATAGACCCATCCTCGTCGCGGACCATTCGAGCGATCAACCGCAATTGCTGGATATGAGCTGATGCGCATGTTCTGCTTTTGTGCAAGCTCGTAGCGTCCGTTGCTGGAGTTGTACGTACCGATATTGAGGACAGTTTGCGCTACTCGCGACGGCTGGAACGACGCTCCGCCGTTTGTACTGACACGAACGACTGCATCGGTCCTACCTCCAGACTGAGAACGATACGCAACGTAGAGAATGCCGTTTGGTCCGACACATGGCATTGGCGATTGAACAGAACCATAACCGAGTTCGAGTGGAGGCTGATCCCATGTCTGTCCCCCATCGCCTGAACGAGAAAAAGCGATATAGTTCGGCTGAGAACCTTTGCTGAAATGCGTCCATGCGATGTAGATGTTGTTTTTGTATGGCGAGGTAGGGTCGTTATCGGCATCCATAAGCCACTTGTCGTTGAAGGGTGGATTCTGCTGCCCCTCGTAGTACCACACATAAGGCAGCATCGTCCACGTCATGCCACCATCAGTGGACTTGCACACGATCACGTAGTTGTCGCCGTTTCCATCGTTCTGCGACAGACGTGCCCAGCCGTAGCCGTAATAGAGATTGCCATTGGCATCGAATGCCAGAGCCGGATCGAAATTCGTTTGTCCGCCGCCGGCAGGCGTGCCGATATTGGCATTGCTCGGCAGCAGCGTTCGCGTCCACGTCCTCCCACCGTCTTTGCTGACGAACGCCGTCATTCTGTACCCGTTGATGCCGTTGTATTGCGTGTCGTTCGAATTGGCGACGATGTTGTTCGGATCGAGCGGATTGACCGCGATCCACGTCTCGGTTTGGTCGTACGGTGCGCCGACACTTGCATTGGCGATCGGAAAGCCGTCTGGCGATACGAGTCCGTTGAGAAACCGCGGGACGTGTTTTTCGGTGCCCGGCGGATACGACGGTGCTTTCATCCACATGGTCGGCTTGCGAAAACCGACGTTGTCTTGCTCGACCGACGGGCGCAGATAAATCGGCACACACCGTGCATCGTACTGCGCACTCAGCCGTACTCCACCGATACACCCGAGTGCCAATACGAGATAAGTAAAGCGTCTCATAGCAGCCTCAGCGATTATTGGACATGTTCGCATCTACTGTCACGGATTTGATGGCTTCGACGATCGCTCGATGAACATCTTCGACTGCCATATCGCCGGCAATCCGCTGCAATTTTCCCTGCCGCGCGTAGTAATCCAGCACAGGTGCCGTCCGTTCCTCGTACACACGAAGACGCTCGCGGATGACTTGCTCGGTATCGTCGCTGCGTCCACGCTGCAGCATGCGACGAACGAGCTCTTCTTCAGGCACTTCGATCGTCAACACCGATTCGATTTTTTGTCCGCGCTCGGCGAGCATGCGATCGAGCGCGCGTGCTTGCTCCAGCGTGCGTGGGAAGCCGTCGAAAACGACGCCGCTGGCAAACGCCGGATCGTCGAGTGCACGCTCGACCACTTCGAGGACAATCTCGTCGGGGACCAAATCGCCCGATTCGACGATGGCACGAATGCGATTCCCCAATTCGGAACCGCTTGCGATGTGTCGGCGGAATTCTTCGCCCGTCGAAAAATGCGCCATGCCCAAACGCTCGCGCAAAAGCGCCGCTTGAGTGCCTTTCCCCGCACCAGGCGGACCGAACAGTACGACGTTCATTCGACTCGATTCCAGAATTGACACGCTACAAGTTACTAAACCGACCTGCAACAACGGGCGATGCGTATTTCCGCAGCACCTGCAGTAACGCGCGGAAGTCCTTCGGATACTCCGCGACAAACCGAACTCGCTCGCCACTGGCGGGATGAACGATGGCAATGCTCGATGCATGCAATGTGGCTCGCTCGATGATCGGGCGCTCCGGTTCATCCTTCGACTTCTTGTATCGGTGCTTCAGTGCCGACATGTACACACCGTCGCCGACTCCGTAGAGCGGATCGACGAGCAACGGATGACCGATCGCTGCCATGTGCACGCGCACTTGATGTTGCCGCCCGGTCACCGGCTGGCATTCGAGCAGCGTCGAACCGTTGAAGCGTTCGAGCACGCGCACGCGCGTGAGCGACTCTTTCCCGCGCGCCGATGGTATGACCTTTCCTGGTTTGGCTGGGTCAGCCATCAGCGGAATGTCCACGTCGAACTCGTCCGTTTCGACGACGCCGACAACGACGGCATGGTAGATTTTTTCCACCGTGCGATGTTCGAACTGCAACGACAAATCCCGATGCGCTTCTGCAGTACGAGCAAAGACCATTGCACCGCTGGTGTCGTGATCGAGGCGGTGCACGACGAAAATCTCGCCGTAACGCCGACGGAGCCAATCGCGCACGTTCGGTAGATCGTGACGGAACCGGTCGGGCAGCGTATGCAACGACGGCGGTTTGGCAATAGCGACGATCGCCTCGTCTTCGTGGAGAATCACTGGAACAGCGGCTTTTGCCATGCGTTACCCTCTGCAGCGATGACAGTATTCCGAAGGAGCATCGCAATCGTCATCGGACCGACACCGCCCGGAACGGGTGTTATCGCCGATGCTTTCGGTGCGACACTTGCCCACTCGACGTCGCCGACGATGCGATAACCTTTCGGCGAGGACGGGTCCTCGATACGATTGATGCCGACATCCACCACGACGGCTCCATCGCGGACATCGTCGCCTGTGATGAACCCTGCACGCCCGATTGCGACGATGAGCACATCGGCATTGCGCGTGAGCGCGCGCAGGTCTGCGGCTGCGCTGTGGCAGATCGTCACGACCGCATCGGCCCACTCGGCTTTTTGCACGAGCAGGTTCGCGATCGGTTTGCCCACGATGTTGCTCCGACCGACGACAACGACGTGTTTGCCGCGTACCGATTGCCTGTAGCGCCGAAGCAATTCGACGATTCCCGCAGGGGTGCACGGAACGAGCGTCGGTAGCCCCAGAACCAATCGCCCGACGTTGACTGGATGAAAGCCGTCCACGTCTTTCTGCGGATCGATCGTCTGCAGAATGTCGTCGGCGTTCACGTGCGGCGGCAGCGGCAGTTGAACCAAGATGCCGTGAATATCGGGGTCTGCGTTCCACCGTTGCACGATACCGAGCACCTCTTCGTGCGTCGTCTCTGCTGGCAGATGCAAGACGGTCGAACGAATGCCGACGTGCTCGCAGGCACGACTTTTCGAGCGGACATACGACAGCGATGCCGGGTTGTCACCGACGAGCAGCAGCGCGATATGCGGACGGATACCTCGCTGACCGAGCCGCGCGACCTCGGCACGCAGTTCCTGGTGAATCTCGGCAGCCAGTGCTTTTCCGTCGAGCAGAATCATTGCACATCCGTTCGCTGATGGTTCGTTTGCGGCACGTTCGTCAGTGCGCGTTCGATTTCGTCCCAACCGACGATCGGCGGCGTGCACTCGGTCGCTGTGCAGATGGTTGCTTGCGGCGACATCCCGTCGGCGACCGTTTCGATCGTCACAAGCGTCAGCGGATTGCAAGTGCGCTGCACGATTGCATGCAGTCGCTGCTTGTCATGAGCCGCAGCTCGGAATTCGATCGCACGTCCGTGCTCGGCGAGCAGCCACGCCGCCAACATCGTCGAGTGCGAAGCAGGATCGGACGAAACCGTTCCCCCGTACCGCTCGAAAATGCGCATTGCACTCTGGCGGAAATGCTCGCCACCATCGAAGAAACCGAGCGCAGTAGCAGTCCACGCAATCGCACCGACTGCCGATACCGTCGCACCGTCGGCGGCTTCCGTCACCGGCAGAACGTCGGCACTGGGAACGTTGACCAGTACACCGTCGGCACCGACGAAATGCTGCTCGACCAAGGACAGAAGCTCGCGTGCGCGGTCGAAATAGCTGCGGGTGCCGGTAGCTTGGTACAGCTCGATCGCCGCCCATGCAGCAGTAGCCTGATCGTCGAGCGTCGCAAGCTGGGTCGGTTCGCCGTCGTACGAACAGTGAGCGAGCAATCCCGATGGCTGGCGGTGCGTTCGATCGAGATATGCCCACACACGCTCGGCACGCTCGACGAACCACCTCTCGCCGAACACACGTCCGGCTCGCGCCAATGCCAGCGCAGCGAGTGCATTCCAATCGCAGAGCACTTTGTCGTCGCGCATCGGACGCTGTCGCTTTGCACGCGCCGCGTACAACTGCTGGCGAATCGGTTCCCACCACGCAAAAAATTCGTCGAGACTCTCACCGCCGAGCCGCTCGAGAACATCATCGGTGCCGGAGCCGGCGAAGAGAATGTTTCGCCCTGTCGGTTTACCGGTCGCTTCGTCGTGTGCGTTGCCATCCGGATGCACCGAAAATGCGACGGCGAACCGATCGAGATCATCCGGACCAAGAAGCGCCGCCAGCTCTTCGTAGCGCCACTGATAGAACGCACCTTCCCCCTCGGCAGTGTCGGCATCTTCCGATGCAGCGAAGGCACCGCAATCGAGCACCATTTCGGCATCGAGATAGCGTGCGATATCCCAAGCGGTGCGGCGGAACAGCTCGTTGCCACCGAGTGCGGCTGACTCGGCATAAACGAGCAGAAGCAGTGCTTGGTCGTAGAGCATTTTTTCGAAGTGCGGCAGAAACCACCGCCGATCGGTCGAATAGCGATGGAAGCCGCCACCGACGTGATCCCACAATCCGCCCCACCGCATAGCTTCGAGCGTGCGGAAAACCATGCGGCGCCCATCCGCATCGCCGCTGGCTTGGCTCCATGCGAGCAGAAACCACAATGCTGCGGGCATCGGGAATTTCGGCTGATGACCGAAGCCGCCGTACTCCGGATCGAAGGCACGCCGAAATGTCTCCGCAGCATGCCGACAGGTCTCGAGCGTGATACGACCGCGATCGGCACTGCGAAGATGGTCGGCGATGCGTCGCATGACTTCGCGGGCATTCGATACGAGCCGCTCGCGGTCGGTCTGCCACAGTTCTGCGATGCGTTCGAGCAGTTCGATGAGCCCGATGCGATACGGCGTGCTGCGCTTGGGGAAATACGTCCCGACGAACACCACCTCTTTGTCCGGCGTGAGAACGACGGTCAGCGGCCAACCCCCATGCCCCGTCATCGCTTGACACACGCTCATGTACACTGCGTCGATGTCGGGTCGTTCTTCGCGATCGACTTTGACGGGAACATACCACCGATCGAGAATCGCAGCGACCTGGTCATCGGCGAACGATTCGTGTTCCATCACATGGCACCAGTGGCACGACGAATAACCGATGCTCAGGAACACGAGCTTGTCTTCGCGCCTGGCGTGCTCGAAAACCTCGTCGCTCCACGGGTGCCAGGGAACGGGATTGTGTGCGTGCTGACGCAAGTACAGCGAGCGTTCCGTTGCGAGTGCATTCGGCATGATGCAATCAGCGACGTTCCGTTGTTTCGACGCTCGCGTATCGGCGCGTGACTGCCGGCACCAAGTACTCGGCGAATGCACGTTCGAAGTCGTACTGCGGCTGCCATCCCCAGTCGTGACGTGCGGCAGAATCGTCCACATCGGCACACCACGAATCGACGATCGCTTGTCGGTGCACATCGGGAGCGAATTCGATCGAAGCGTCGGGGAAATATCGGCGCACCGCCGCCGCAATCTCGGCAGCGGTCGGTGCGAATGCACCGATGTTGTAAACGCGCCGCGAGAGCCGCTCGACGGGTGCTTCTGCAAGTTGAAGCAACGCTCGCACGCCATCGGGCATCGCCATAAACGGGATTTGCGTGTCCGGGCGGACAAAGCAAGCATACGGCTCGCCGCGAGCTGCTGCATGGAGCATTTCCGGTGCGTAGTCGCTCGTGCCGCCTGTCGGAAGCGTGTCGGCACTGATGAGTCCGGGAAAACGGAGCGCACGAAAATCCACACGCGGCTTCTCACCGGAGAGCCGACGATAAAAACTGCTGTAGTAAATGCCGAGCCGTTCGCAATGAAGCTTTGCGATGCCGTAGAGCGTCTGTGGCTCCAACGCATCGTTTTCGCGGACACGACCGCAGCGCACTTTGTCGTCGAGCGAGGCAAAACCGTACACAGCGATCGTACTGGGGAACAGCACGCGTACCGAACGATCGTGGCGACGACCGAGCATCTGCGCAAGCTCCAATACGTTCAACGTTCCCTCGACGTTGACACGATGCGCAGCTACCGGATCGCGTTCGGCAGCAGTCGAGAGAACTGCAGCCAAGTGGAAGATGCGCTCGATCGGGTATTCGGCAGCAGCGCGGACGAATGCTGGATCGGTCACATCGCCATCGCGACCGTGCAGCACTGCGACGCAACGCTCGGCTATGTTCGATGGCAGCGGTCGCAGATCGGTTGCGACAATCGCGACCTCGGCGTCGGCGAGCGCCTCGATGAGTGCATGTCCCATTTCGCCGCCGGCACCGGTGATGAGAATTGTCGGTGTGGACATTCGACACTGTGGTTGGTTGGCGTGCAAAAATAGAACGCCGCTTGCAGCCGGTCAGCGTTCGTCCTCGAGCAACGGCGGCTCTTCAGCCGATCGGTAAAAGTCGAGCGCCACGAGCGTCCCATAGCTGCGGAAGATTTCTCCGATCGTCGTCTCTGTCGGTCGGCGCATCAGTTCGAGCAAACCTTGCTGTTGCCAAACGTACTTCTGCGGCATGTCGGGATAGCGGCGACCGATCACACCGTAGCGGCATGTTGCCGGTGCGCTCCAGTACCATGTGAACACACCGATACGATCGGCGTCGGAAGCGAGCACACATGCCGACGGCAACACACAGTTGGTCATGATCTCACCGCGAAGATGAGTGCCTTCGTCGGCGATCGATCGTGTGGACAGCTCCGCAAGCCGTTTGGCGACGTCGGCGACACTGCGCAGCACAAGCGACTCCAAAAACCGCACGTGTTCGGATTCGGCAGCCCGTGCAGCAATGCGATCGAGCTGGGCTGCCGCATACGCCGGACGCCGCTGCTTTTCGGCAAAGCGACGAAGAAACGCTCGAACCGAGAGAGCGAATCCTTCCTTGACCGACCGCATGTGGAAATACGCGACGTGCTCGGTGCTCATCCGGAGGAGCCTCGCCAGCGCATAGCTCTGCACTTCTTCGAGCGGCACATGGTGCGGCAAATCCGCGCGATGCTGCTCCACGATCGCCGCAAGCTCGTCGGCAGGAACGACGACCGCTTCGGGCAGATCGTCCCCTTCCGCATCGCATTCGATCACGGCGTGGAGCACGACGCGACGATACTCCGCGCGGCTACTGTGCCCGTGCTGGCGCCAATAACTGCGGCGTTTGTCGAACTCGATCGAACCGGTGAGAACGCTTGCATCGAGCATGATCGCAGCACCCAGAAAATCCGGTCCTTCGTGCGGGTTGAGCATGCCGGGCGACAGTATCTGCAACCGTCTGCCCGATACGGTTCGATGAACGCGAGAAGGATCGCTCATCCACCGATGAACGGCAGCGTGCAATTCCGATTCGTGTCGGGACACGATTGCTTCGATGTCCTGGTTCATCGCGTTGCAAGCAAGCGTCGGTACCGATCGAGCACTGCGGCGAACTCTCCTGCCGTGCCGCCAGCGAAACGTTCGTGCAGCGCGCGCGAAACATTGACGAGCATGATACCGCCGGCATTTGCATCGAGGACAGCAGCGATGTCGCCGCCTTGCGCACCGACGCCAGGAACGAGCAGTGGCACGTCACTGCCGACGATCTTCCGGACTGCCGCCAAAAGTTCGGCACGAGTGGCTCCGACCACATAACCGAGTCGATCGCGCCACTCGGTCCGGTCGAACGTCCGAACGACATGCTCGTACAACGGCACTCCCCCGCAGTCGAGCATTTGGAAATCGTCGGCACCGGAATTGGACGTCACCGCCAGCACGAACGCGAGCTGCTCTGGCGTGCGCACGAACGGCTCGACGGCATCGCGTCCCATGTACGGATTGACCGTTACGGCATCGGCACCGAGCCGAGCAAAAAGCGCGTGCGCATAGGCTTCTGCAGTCGAGCCGATGTCGGCTCTCTTGGCATCCACGATGACGTAGCGACGTTCGGGAACCGATGCGATCAACTCTGCGAGCGCATCGAAGCCGGCTCCACCGTGGGCTTCGAAGAACGCGCTGTTGAACTTGAACGCGGCGCAGTAATCGCTGGCGATTCGGACGAGTGTTCGTCCCGCTTCGATCAGTGCATCGGGCGAGCGATAGACGTCGAGCGGCGGATCGAACCCGACGCAGAGATACGTTCCCGCATCGGCGATCGCTGCGACGAGTTTTTCTCTGCTCGTCATGGCAAGAGTCTTTTGAGTTCCTGATACGGCTGCGAGCGGAGGTTCGCTTCGGTCGGCGGCGGCAGATTCGCTTTGCGCACGCGTTCGGCGTTGGCTTCGATGCGGTCCTGCGGCAGAGGATGCGTGCTCAACAAACGCTCGATCGCACCGCCGCTGCGGCTTTTGATTTTCTCGAAGAAAAAGCCGAGCGCTCCCGGATACCACCGCGTCGTTTGCAAGTAGCGGAACGAGTACTCGTCGCTTTCGGCTTCGTCGTCGCGACTGTTTTTGAGCAGCGCCAATCCGACGAAGAGATTCGCGGCAAGCTCGGTCGTGCGCGAAGAGTTGTTCCCCAATGCGATGTCGAGCAACAGTTGCGCGCCGAGCGCTTTCGTCATGCGTTTGGTCGCGTGGCGCCGTTCGGCATGAGCGATCTCGTGTCCGAGCACTGCTGCGAGCGTCGCTTCGTTGTCCACCACCTTCATCAAGCCAGTGTACACGTAGATGTAACCGCCGGGCGTGCAGAACGCGTTGAGCGTGTTCGGATCGTTGATGATGCTGACCTTGTAAGCGAAGCGATCGCGATACTCCACCAGCGGCGAGCGAATGATTTCGTTGACCATCGCTTGCACCGCCGATCGCACGCGCTCGTCGTTCAAGACCGGGTATTCGCGCGGATTGCGGCGAATTTCCTGGTCGAGATTGGCACCGAGCTGCGCATCGTACGACGCCGGAAAGATGTTGACACCGCACGTGACCGCACCGATCGTCACTGCAATGGCAATCGCTGCACGCAAGAGAATCTGCTTCATCGTTCCTCGCAGTTGGAGTGAAACGTCACACCGAGCCGAGCAGGATATTCGACCGATTCGAAGACCAAGCCGTGTGGTGGCGCCAGCGGACTCGCGTGCCGGCGATCGCAGAGCCGGAGTGCGTCGGCGATCTCGTCGAGCGTGCGTTTGCCGCGCGCACAATCGAGCATCGCACCGACGAGCGCACGCACCATGCCGTACACGAACCGATTGGCAGTGATGACCAGCCGAAAGCGCCCTCCGCCGAGATCGTGCCACGTGCACTGCTCAACGGTGCAAATGTACGAGCGCTGTTCGGGGTTGAGCTTCGAAAAGGTCGTAAAGTCGTGCGTGCCGAGAAAAACGCCGGCACACTGCTGCAAAACGTCCTCGCGAAACGGTGCGCACTGATGCCAGGTGTAGCGCCGCAGAAGCGGATCGTCGCAGCGGGAAATCGTGTAGCTGTACGTGCGGCGAAGGGCATCGTAGCGCGCGTGGAACGTGCAATCCTGGCGAAGATGAACACCGACGACGCGGACGTCGTCCGGCAGCACGCCGTTGAAGGCTCGCTGGATTCGATCGAGCGGAATTCGATCGGCTCGCTCCAAACGCGCATGAACGACCATGCCGCGCGCGTGAACGCCAGCATCGGTGCGCCCCGCAGCAACGATCGTCGTCCGTTCGCCGTAGAGTCGCTCGACTGCTGCTGTGAGGACTTCCTCGACCGTTCGTCCGTTCGGCTGGCGTTGCATGCCGACGAAATCGGTTCCGTCGTAGGCGATTTTGAGTACGAGCGTTTTCACCGCCGCTTTATGCGACAACCGGCAGTGCGATGTAGTGCGGCTGGCTCGGTCGCGTCGAGTGGGCTGCAGCACGCAGCAACGCACCGTCGAAGCGTTCGATCGCGACTTCCACAGCTTCTCCTTCGGTGGCATCGGGCACGACGACGCGACAGTAGTTTTCCGAGTAACCGACCCAGCCGCCTGCGGCGACGTCGTAGGATTCCACCAGCACCGTCAATCGTACCCCGACGTTGCTCTGGTAAAAGTCGCGGCGTTTGTTCTCGCCGAGCTGACGCAAACGAGCCGTGCGCTCTTTGCGGACGCGAAGCGGAACACGATCGTGGTAGTGTGCGGCATCGGTGCGTTCCCGCTCGCTGTAGGTGAACACGTGCAAGTACGAAATCGGCAGCGACGCAATGAATGCATACGTTTCCTCGAAGTGACGGTCGGTCTCACCGGGAAACCCCGTCAGGACGTCCGCACCGATGCACGCATGCGGCATGAGCTCTTTGATCCGGTGCACGCGCTCGGCGTACAACTCGCGTTTGTAGCGCCGGCGCATGCGGCGTAGGATTTCCGGCGAACCGCTCTGGAGCGGCATGTGAAAGTGCGGACACACTTGCGGATGTTCGGCGATGAATTCGACGATGTCCGGATGCATGCGATTCGGCTCGACCGAACTGAGTCGAAAGCGACAGCCGAGGTCGAGCGACACCAGGAGCTCGAGAACATCGAGCAAACGTTCGCCCGTCGGAGAGCGATACTCGCCGAGGTTGATGCCCGTCAGCACGATCTCCCGGTAGCCAGCCTTCGTCAAGCGCTCGACGTGATGGCTGATTTCGTCGAACGGCATGGAGCGACTTTTTCCCCGTGCATGCGGTATCGTGCAGAACGAACACGAATAGTCGCAGCCGTCTTGCAGCTTCAAGAATGCACGTGTGCGACTGTCGTGCTCGGAAAATGCCGCAGGAACGAACGCCACATCGCGCGAGCGAAGATCGTCGCTGCACTCGACGATCGGACGGTCGGTCGTCAGTGCACGTTCGAGCAGCTCGCCGAGCGCGTGTTTTTCCGCATTGCCGACGACCAATCGCACACCGTCCATCCGAGCGATCGCCTCCGGATGCAGTTGCGCATAGCAGCCGGTGACGACGATCGCGGCATGCGGCGATCGGCGCAACGCACGGCGCACGATCTTGTGGCATTCCCGGTCGGCAGTCTCGGTGACCGTGCACGTGTTGACGACGACGACGTCGGCATCGTCGCCGAACGGCACGATCGCATAACCGAGCTGTTCCAGTTGCCGTGCCAGCGCCGAGCTTTCGGCGTAGTTTTGCTTGCAACCGAATGTGTAGATGGCAGCTTTCATCGTCGCAAAATTAGTCGCTTTCGCAGAAGCTCATCGGCATGAAATCAGAAGTGCAGCGCAGCAGTGCGACAGTATCGGTCACCGTCACGTGCGATATGGCGGCATCGCTCGACGGACACCGCATCCATCCGCTCTACTCGACGTTTTGGCTTGCATACCACGCCGAAGTCGCCGCGCGCAAAGCGATCGAGCCGTATTTCGACGAGGGCGAGAATGCCCTCGGTGCCGGAATCACGATCGAGCATCGCGCGATGTGTCCGATCGGCGCTCAGGTTCATGTGACCGCGACGGTGACCAGTGTCGAGGAAAATCGCATCGTGTGCACTATCGTCGCGCGTACCGATCACGCAGAAATTGCACGCGGCACACAGACGCAAATCGTACTTCCGGCATCGGCAATCGAAGAAAAAATCCGCTCCACCTACGCCCGACACGGTATCGAACTACCGCACCAACCCTAACGCGACGACCATTTCCCTGCCGTAGTCGGCAAGCAGCTCATCGCCCGGTTCGATGGGACGGATCGTCCAGATTTCGACACGTCGACCGGTGCTGTAGTAGCGCACATTCGGTCTGCGTCCGGAGCCGTGATACGTGCAGATATACCGGGCGATACCGGCATCGGTGCGGTATGCATCGATGATGACCGACGGCGACAGCTCGATCGCATATGGACCGAAACCGAGTTCGGCATAACGCTCGGTGTACTCGCTCACCGATAGTCGGTCGCCGTCGTAGTCGAACAAGTACACGTCCTTCGGAATGTGCCGAACAGCGAACAGCCCCATGCCTGCACCGGGAATCGTCGAGCGGCGCACCTCGACTCCGTGCACCATGCGCGTGTGATGCGCACAGTACGGATGCGTGATAGTCGTCAGCCGTCGGCAACGCGTGCCATCGGGCGCGACGAATGCGCACTGCTTCGTGACGTACTCGGTAATGCTGTTCGTCGCTACTTGAGAACCTCGCCGGCTTCGATTGCCCATAACAACAGATCGAGTGCTTGAAGTTCGATACTACAGCGGGACGCGAAATTGCTGAATGCCGACTCGATCGCTTCGTATTCGAGTCTGGTGCGCGGCGGCTCGGACGTTGCGATCACGCCGAGCAGCTCAAGATGCCGCAGGATGTGCCGATCGAGTATCGCCAGCTCGAGACGACCGAGATTGCGCAAGACGTGGCTGGCTTCCTTCATCCCGAAGCCTTCGACGTTGTCAGTGATCCAGGTTCGCAACTGGCGTGCATCGCAAGCAGAGTTCAGCGCTGCGACGATCTCGCCGAATCTCTCCCGCAGAGCCAACAGTCGTGCTGCCTTTGTGCGATGGAAACGAATGTAGTGCGTTCGATCGGCGAGCACCGGCGTCGGGTCGAACGGGCGCTCGAAGAACTCTCGCTCGCGCAAGATGCGCTCGACGTGCCAGGCATGACGCGCCTTGCTTTGGGGTGTGCAGATGCAGTAACAGAACTCGTAGAACACCTTGCGCTCGTCCTTCGGCGCAGCAAATTGGCGCAGTCGTTCCGCAATCGCATCGGCGAAGCGCTCGTAATGACGATCGAGCGGTGGCGGCAACGTCATCGGTACAGACGATGGAGTGCTTCCCACAGCGAAACGAAGCGCTTTCCCGTTCGATACGACAACTGCCACTGACACGGCAGATTCGTGCTCGCATGCAGCTCGGCATCGCTCGTGGCAATTTCGGTTGCTTCCCAGCGCAACGCAGCAGCGGGCAACTCTGGATACCGCAATCCTCGATCGCCCGCCATACCACAGCACGAGGCAGTCTGCGGAACGACCACCTGACACCCTGCTTGCCGGAGAAGCTCGACAGCTCGCTGGTCGTGACCGAGTCGGCTCTGCGAACACGTCGGATGAAGCAGCACACGCACGCTGCGGGATGCGCGACCGAGCCGCTCGACGATGAGCGTAGCCAATTCGACTGGACCCAAAATGCGCATCGCTAACAAACGTTCATCGGCACGTTGCTCCGCTGCATGGCGAAGCAAGTGGAGGCACGAGCTGCTATCGGTGACCACCAGAACGCGCCCGTGATCGCTTTCGGCATACACCGCTTCGCACCACTGTTGCAATACTCGGCGGTACTGCCGATCGAGTCCATTCGTATGCCACGGATGTCCGCAACAGATTTTTCCCGCTGCCGATGCGATGGCGATTCCGATACCGGCTCGCTCGGCGAGCTCCATAAGTACTCGGGTTTGTGACGAACCATCAGCGCTCTGCCCACCGAAACATGCCATACACGAGGGGACGTAGATCAGCTCGGCATCGGCACGATACGAAACGGGAAACGCATCCGGCACTCCCATCGTCGGCAGCCACGACGGCAGGCGCAAACGCTCGGCAAACCATCCCATCGCGCGATGAACACGAGTGCTGCCGAACACGCTCGCAGCTTTCTGCGTAAGCCGCAATCCAACCCCGACCGCTCCGATCCACACTCCGACGTTGCGCGAAGCGACATTCCAGACAATACTGCTCGACAAAGTTTGCGAGCGGTGCTCGACGATGTAATCGCCTGTGTTGATGCCTACCGGACATGCGAGCATACACATGCCGTCGGCAGCGCACGTAGCGTTGCCAGCATAGCCGAAGTCGCGTTCGAGCGACCGGGCACTGCGATCACCGCCGCGACGAACGATTTCGCGCTGGACGACGATGCGCTGTCGCGGCGAGAGCGTCAATTCTGTCGAGGGACAAACCCGCTCGCAGAAACCGCACTCGATGCACCGATCCACGAGCGGATGCACTGCCGGTAGCTGCTTGATGTTTTGCAGGTGGATCGTCCGATCGCGTGTGAAAATCACGTCGGGACCGAGCAGACCATCGGGATCGAGCAACTGTTTGACTTGGCGCATGAGCATCGTTGCACGCTCGCCCCACTGCGCTTCGAGGTACGGCGCCATATTGCGACCGGTGCTGTGCTCGGCTTTGAGCGAGCCGTCGTAGCGGGCGACAACGAGTTCGGCAAGGCGATCCATGAACTCGCCATAGTGTTCGATCGAGCGCGGCGAGCTGTCGAGCGAAAAAGCAAAATGCATGTTGCCGTCGCGCGCGTGACCGAAGACGACGGCATCGTCGAAACGATACGCAGCCAGCAGTCGTTTGAGATCGCTGGTGGCACTCGCCAAGCGATCGCGCGGGAATGCAACGTCCTCGTTGATGAGTGCAGTGCCATCGGGACGCGCTGCCCCGACAGCCGGCATCGCACCCTTGCGCAATTTCCACAGCACCGCACGCTCGCGCTCGTCTTTGGCAACGGTCAAGGTGCGCACAGGGAGCTTGCGCGCCAACTCTTCGAGTCGCAAGCGAACGACGCTCTGCAAGGCAGGATCGTCGAAACGGAATTCGACCAACAACGCAGCATGCTGCGGCAACTCGACCGATGCGCTCGACCGAGCATGACGTGCGATTGCGCGGAGCGTCGCATCGTCCATCAGCTCGATCGCAACCGCGCCCTCGCTGTCGAATGCCGATACGGCGGCGCACGCATCGGCAAGCGAATCGAAACCGACCAAAGCAGTCGTTGCAAACGGCGGTTCGGGTATCGTCTCGAGCGTCACGTCGGCGATGAAGCCGAGCGTTCCTTCGCTGCCGACCATCAAGTGCTGGAGAATGTCCGCAGGGCGATCGAAGTCGAGAAACGCAGCGATCGAATATCCCATCGTGTTCTTCAGTCGCGTTCGATGGCGGATCGTTCGCACAAGCTCGGCATCGCCTCGTGTTCGATCGCGCAGCGTCGTCAACTGTTCATAGACTCCTGGTTCGCGCTCTGCGAGCAGGCGGTCGGCTTCGGAGATGTCGCGCGTCGAGAGTACCAGTCCCGATGGCAGCACGAGCGTCATCGCACGGAGCGTATGGTAGGCGTTCTGCGCGATCCCGCAACACATGCCGCTGGCGTTGTTGGCGACGATACCACCGATCGTGCACGCATCGATCGAAGCGGGATCGGGACCGATGCGGCGATGGTACGCTCGCAGTCGCCCGTTGACGAATCCCCCACGAAGCGAGCATCCAGCGGTGACCAGCTCGCCGCCTTTTTCAATGCGCAGCTCCTCGAAGCGGCGAACGACCACGAGCGCGTGTTCGGTGACCGCTTGTCCCGAAAGGCTCGTCCCTGCTGCTCGGAACGTCAGCGGTATGCGTTCCGTTCTGCTCCACCGAAAAATTTCTTGCACGTCGGCAATCGTTTCTGCGCGGACGACGACACGCGGCACGAGCCGATAGAGGCTGGCATCGCACGAATACGCAACCCGATCGAGCAGCGATGTCGAAACTTTTTCGGCACCGATGCTTCCAGCGAGGCGTTCTTCTGCGCTGCTCACTGCCGGCGATCACACACGTTCGACGACTGCAGCCAACCCTTGACCGACGCCGATGCAGAGCGAGGCAACGCCGTACTGCACCGAATGGCGATGGAGCGCGCGCACGAGCGTTCCCATGATGCGCACACCGCTCATGCCGAGCGGATGACCGATCGCGATCGCTCCGCCGTGGACGTTGAGTTTGTCGAGCGGTATGCCGAGCAAGCGCTGACATGCGAGCACCTGTGCAGCGAAAGCTTCGTTGATTTCGAACAGCCCGATGTCACCGATCGCCAATCCTGCCTTGCGAAGAGCGCCCGGTATCGCTTCGACCGGTCCGATGCCCATGCAGCGTGGATCGACACCGGCTGCGTGACCTGCAAGGTACCGTGCCAGCGGACGGAGATTGTGCCGACGCACCGCTTCCTCGCTGGCGACGATTATCGCACCTGCTCCGTCGTTGAGCGACGATGAATTTCCCGCCGTGACGCTTCCGCCTTTTCGGAATGCGGGCGGCAGAGTCGAGAGCTTTTCCAGTGATGTATCGGCACGCGGTCCTTCGTCGCGTTCGACGAGCGTTTCGTTGCCCCTCGCATCGCGAATCGGCACCGGAACGATCTCTTCCTGCAAGAAACCATCGTCGTAGGCTGCCAGTGCGAGCTGGTGCGAGCGGAGCGCATATTCGTCTTGGTCGCGGCGTTCGATGCCGTATCGTTCGGCGACGTTTTCAGCCGTTTCACCCATTGATTCGAGTGGGAAAAGTTTTTCCATCGCCGGGTTGGGGAATCGCCAGCCGAGTGCAGTGTCGTATGCCGTGAGATTGCCGAAAACCGCTCGACCGCTGACGTTCTTCGGCAGCGCATACGGCGCACGCGACATGGATTCGACACCGCCAGCAATGATCAACTCGGCTTCTCCCGCACGTATCGCACGAGCTGCGACGATGATCGCTTCGAGCGACGATGCACACAAACGATTGACCGTCACACCGGGCACGCTGTGAGGAAATCCAGCCAACAGCAATGCCATGCGTGCGACGTTGCGATTGTCCTCGCCGGCTTGATTGGCGCAGCCGAGCACGACGTCGTCCACTGCTGCCGGATCGAGCCGATTGCGCTCGACGATCGCACGAAGCACGAGCGCTGCCATATCGTCGGGACGAACGGAGCTGAGCGCACCGCCGTATTTGCCGACCGGTGTGCGAAGCGGACTGCACAAGTACACCTGGCGCATCACGACTGCTCTGAAAGGTGACGCAAACTATCTTCGACTTTCGCAAGCGATTCGGCGAACGATGCTTCTTTGGCGCGTTCGGCAGCGACGACTTCGGGTTTTGCACGCTCGACGAAATTTTTGTTCGCCAGCCGCGCGCGTGTTTGTTCGAGCAGGGCGGCGAGCCGCTGGCGTTCGGCTACAAGGCGCTGCCGCTCGCGTTCGAGCACGTGGTCGCCGACGACGAGGAACAACTCCGCATCGCGTGCGAGTGCCGACAGAGCACCGCTCGGTTTGGCGGCGTCACGATCGAGAATACTCGGCGATGCAATCCGCGCCAACGCTGCGATCAACGGTGCCGAGTCGGCGATAAGTGCAGCGGTGGTGTCGGAGCAGCGCACCAGCGCTGGCGGTTGCTCGCTCGGCTTCAGACCGGCGGTCGCTTTGAGCATGCGGAATTGCTCGACGGCGAGCATGACAAGTTCCATGTCGCGTTCGACCTCCGGCTGCTCGTACTCGGCGCGATACTGCGGCAGAAGCGTCGTGCAGAGCGACTCGTTCCGATCGCGCTCGCCGAGCCGATGCCAGATTTCTTCCGTTACGAACGGCATCAGTGGATGCAACAGTCCGAGCGCATCCTCGAAGACGGCGAGCGCAAAGCGTACCAAGCGCTGCCGTTGCTCCAATGATTCGACCGATTGCAGGCGGACTTTGAGCATCTCGATGTACCAGTCGCAGTAGTCGTGCCAGAAAAAGTCGTAGAGCGTGCGGACGTACTCGTTGATGCGGTAGCGACCGAGATGCTCGTCCACGCTGCGCATCGTCGCATGCAAACGCGAGCGAATCCAGCGTTCAGTGATGCCGAGCTCGTCGTCGCTGGGTGGAGGCGAGCGCTCGCCGCCGACGCCGGCTTGATCGGCATTGAGCGCCAAAAATCGCGCGGCATTCCAGAGTTTGTTGGCGAAGTTTCGCCCCAATTCCATTTGCGGCGCATCTTGCGTGACGGGGTCGACTGTGATGCGGACGTCCTGCCCCACCGGCGCAAGGTACAGCACCGTGTACCGCACAGCATCGGCACCGTATTTGGCGATGAGTTGCAGCGGGTCAGGTGAATTGCCTAGCGACTTGGACATTTTTCGCCCTTTGTCGTCGCGAATGATGCTCGTAAAGTACACGTCGCGAAACGGCACGACACCGCGGAAATACAGCGATGCCATGATCATGCGCGCCACCCAGAAAAAGATGATGTCCGGTCCCGTCACGAGCAAATCGGTCGGCAAATAGGTGCGCAGTACCGGCGTATCCTCGGTCTTGCCGTCGTGGAGCCAGCGCATGGTGGTCAGCATCCACAGCCACGACGAAAACCACGTGTCGAGCGAGTCTTCGTCCTGACGCAGCGGAACTTCGGAACCGACACCGAGTTTTTCGCGAGCATGCTGCTCGTCGCGTGCTGCGGTGTAGCGCCCGTCGGGTGTGTAGTACACCGGGATGCGATGCCCCCACCAAAGCTGACGCGAAATGCACCAATCGCGGATGTTGCGCATCCAGTGCTCGTAGGTTTTCACCCAGTGTTCGGGGAAAAATCGAATCTGCCCGTCGAGCACGACGTGCAATGCCGGTTCAGCCAGTGGCTTCATCTGAACGAACCACTGATCGCTGTAGAACGGTTCGATCGGCTCGCCGCTGCGCTCGGAGAATCCGACATTGTGCGTGTACGGTTCTTCGGCGAGAATCAGACCAGCCGAGCGCAAATCTTCGACGATGCGCCGACGCGCCTCGAATCGTTCCAATCCTGCATAGCGCCCGGCGACGTGGTTGAGCGTTCCGTCGGCATCGATGGACACCAGTACAGGCAAACCATGGCGCATACCGACCTCGTAGTCGTTCGGATCGTGCGCCGGAGTGATTTTCAGGCATCCAGTGCCGAACGTCGGATCGACGTAGCTATCGGCGATCACTGGCACGAAGCGATCGGTCAGCGGCACGCGGACGCGCTTGCCGACGAAGTGGCGGTAGCGCTCGTCGTCCGGATGAACGGCAACGGCGACATCGCCGAAGATCGTTTCCGGTCTGACCGTCGCGACCGCGAGATAGTCGGTATCGGACCCCTCGAGCTGGTAGCGGAGCGTGTAGAGCGTATCCTCGACCGGACGATAGACGACCTCTTCGTCCGACAGTGCCGACTGTAGTCGCGGCGACCAATTGATGATGCGTTTGCCGCGATAGATCAAGCCGGCGTCGAACAAACGAATGAACACTTCGCGGACAGCGTTCGAGGCGCTTTCGTCCATCGTAAAGAGCGTGCGCTTCCAATCGCACGAGACACCGAGCGAACGAAGCTGCCGCAAGATGATGCCGCCGTACTGCTCCTTCCATTGCCAGACGCGACGCAGAAATTCCTCGCGACCGAGATCCCAGCGCGTTTTGCCTTCGGTGCGCATCAGCTCGGCTTCCACCTTGCTTTGCGTGGCGATACCGGCGTGATCGAGACCAGGAAACCAGCACGCTACCTTGCCGAGCTTGCGGTGATAGCGAATGTAGAGGTCTTGGATCGTGTTGTTGAGTACGTGCCCCATCGTCAGAACGCCGGTGACGTTCGGCGGGGGCATCAAAATGCTGTAGCGTGGCTTGTCTGTTTCGTCCGGACACGAGAACAAATCGAGCGAGAGCCAATGCTCGTACCACGATCCCTCGACAGCCGATGGATCGTACTGACGTTCGAAACGACGCTGCATAGTGGAAATTCGGTTGCCATTGGTTCAGCGCTGCAAAGATAGCAGCACCGCTCATCGCACGACGACGAGCATCCCACCGATCGCCTCGTCTGCTCCGAGCGATTCGAGCCACACGCGCCAGTAATATGCGCCGCTCTGCAACGCTCCCCCGCTCGATTGATCCACCAGCGGCAATACAATCTCGTTGGTGCCGAATCGAAGCTGCAACGGCTGCGAGTGGACGCGTCGCCCGAGTACATCGTAGAGTTCGAGCATTGCCGCGGCTGTCTGGTCGAAACCGCGATAGACAATGCGGAACGTTGCTTCGCTACCACTGACCGAGGGATTCGGTGCGACCGAGGAGCTATCGAGCGACAGGTAGTTCGGCACGAGCAGAACGTACTGCTGCGTCGTCGTGTTGCCCGATGCATCGCGGGCTGTGACGATGAGGACATTCGTGCCGCGTTCGAGTTCGACGTCTGCTTCGACGGCAGCTCGCACGAGCAACCGGCTGCGCCAGCGATCGAGCATCGTTGCTTGGGGAGTCGGATAGAAGACGTATCGCATCGCCCCTGCGGGCAATCGGACTCCGTTGAGACGAAGCACGAGCGCGGTGCTGTCGGTGATGGCAATGCGCGACGAATCGAGCAATGCACACTCGAGCGTCGTGCGCAGCGGGACAAGCGTCGTATCGCCCAGTTGACTCCCACTTGCATATCCGATGATGTCTGGGGGTACGTCGTCGGTTCGCACTGCAAACGATAGCACCGCGTTGTCGTTGAAGTCGTAGAGATCCATGGGCGATTTCAATTCGACACCGAGCGTGCACAACTCAGGCAGGCTGAGTGTCGGGATTTGCATGGCTACCGTTGTGTCGGGCGAAAAGACAGCGATGCTGTCGGGAAGTGTAGCGAGCGGAATCGGTGCGCCATCGCTGCCTTTGAGTTCGAAACGCGCTACACCACGACGGATTCCGCATCGAGTGACGAGATTGACCAACCGCATCGAGGCAATCAGTGTATCGCCACGCAGCGGTGCTGAGTCGAGAGAATCGAACCGAACAACAAATTCCGGCAGCGGAACATATCGAACAAGCGCTTTCGATATCGAGCATGGCGAGAAATCTCCGCTATCGCGTTCGAATGTCACATAGAGGCGAAGGTATCGAAAGCGTTCGGCTGGAATTTCGACGAGCGAGATCGAGTCTGCATCGCGTTCGACAATAAGAGTTTGCTGACCATCTGGCGCGTCGCTTCCGTATGCAGCAATGTGAATGCGCTTGTCGCTGCATTGACTAACGACAGTCGCATTTTCCCAACGCTCGGCTGGACCAGCGACCGGCAGATCGAGTTCTGCTCGAAGCGGGAAGATCGGAAGCGCAACTGATGCGGCAATCGTATCGCCTCCGCCACCGAGTGTGTCGAGATTGATTTTTTCGAACACGTAGGGGCGCGATTGCGACCGCATGCCGATGAAAATGTACGAGCGCGATCCGCTCAACTGGGATGCACGCTGTGCACCAAAGTCGGCAAGAACACGACTGAACTGGTCAGCATATTGCGCAAACTGCAGCGCCCAGGCATTCCCGCAAGAGGTCAGCAGGATGTATTCATCGTCACGAACGCTGTCGCGAAGAAAGCTGATCAGCGATGCCGCTCCACCCCAGCTACGTCCGACTGCTGACGTCGTCCAGGTCGTGTACCATCGTACTGTTCGCGGTACACTGTCGGCAGCGGGGATGACCGCAAGGTGCACGCCGACTTCGTCACTTCGTTCTGTTGCGACATTCGTACCATTGACGCGAAGACGGTAGCCAGGTTGCACAGCGACACTGACGGTATCGCCATGCAGGTACTGGTAGCCGCCGGCGGACATCAGCTCGACGGGAATATGAGTGCCGAGGAACAATTCACCGGTGGAACGTTGCTCGAAACCAATGGCGGTCGCGCTGGACCAGTCTCCACCGATCCCCTCGGCATGTTCGATACGGTCTGTCTCCGCAGTATCGGTAACGAAAACAGGAAGTAGGAGCCACGGTGTCCAAACTTGTCGTTGAGTGTTGTATCCTCGGAGCAAAATCGTGTAGCGTTTGCCTGGACTGAGCGTTGACACAAGACGCCACTGGCAGTGAGTCGCAAGCTCGACGACCGGCTCCCGATCGCTCGATTGCAGCGTATCGCCATTCGATGACAGCAACAGAGCTTGGTACCGGAACGGTACACGAGCGGAGGTGGGATTGAGAAATCGGACAATCGTATCGTGTGGGGACACATTCCACCCCGCTTGCGGCTGAACAGGATACAGCCTATCGGCATAGACATAGAGCGGTATTTCGAACGGCGGGTATGACTGCCCGAGTTTCCCCTCAGGATCGATCTCGAACCGAAGGCGATGTTCGCCAGGCATATCTCGAATCGGGAAAACGATACCGATACGTTCGGAATGACACAGCGCCTCGATCGTCGTGCTTGCAGTATCGGAGCGATCCCTGTATGTTCGAACGATGCGGACGTCGAACGCGGAATCGGCATAGAGACCAGCATTGAAGACGGTAGCTTCGATTCTGACGCTGTCGGCATCGGAGGTAAGTAACTGCGCTGGCGGAATACTCGATACATGCAAAGACGACTGGTCGAGTACAGGATGCGGAACGGAATCTATGGGCACACGCATGAGCGGATCTCCCAACAGCGTCGTCTGCATGATTGTATTGATCGCCGTTTGCGTACCGTCGAAAAGAAATTGCTTTGCCCTGTTCAGTACGTCGCCAACCGTGCGGACAGGGGTCCGGGCTATCGTTGCGAGGAGTCCTGCATTGACGATGTCGTCATAAGAACGGATGCCGAAACCGGTAGTCGCTATGACGGCAGCCATACCTGCAGACGGTGCAGAGAGGAAATCTTCGCCGAGCGCTTGTGTGGTCGGTTCAGCGAAGGCGCCGATTTGGCATGAAAAACTCGCAAGTATCGGATAGCGCCCCTTGTTGTTGAGTCGCTCAGGTTCCCAGCCGCCGACCTCCAACGAACGCGGTGCACCGTGACCGATGTAATTGACCCAGCCCGTTCCAGCATTGATGCGTTCGACTATCGCTGTCGGTAGAGGTAGCCCGCTCGTCGTTCCTGCATACGACGAGACGATGGTCGTATCGGCACAGAGTGCTCGCTGAACTGGTTCGACCAGTAACGGCACAAGTGTGTAAATAGCAGATTGGTAGAAATCGTACTGCTCGCTCGGATCGGCGCCACCAGTGATGAGGAGAAATTGTTTTTGCCAGCGTTGCCATGGCATGGTGTCGTTCTCGATGAGTTTGTCAGTGATTGCGTCGGCTTGCTCGGGCGTTTTCACTGGTAATCTGCCGATGCTCATTTCGGGAATGAAATCGTCGCCTTCGATCAGTGTGTACCAGAAGTCGCTGACAGGCTTGCCGTAAGACGGAATGAAGTCGTCGTTGATCGCATCGCTGGAGACTTTTCGCGGATCCCACGATGCATCGCCGACGAGCAACACTGCTCGGGGTGCTGGTTTTCGCCACTGCTCGTAAGCATAGCGGAGAAACGATTTGAGGGCGTGCGGCGATTTTTCCCCTCTGCCGAAAGCATCGAAAACGTCGGCGATGTCCACAACACGCGCAAACACACCGTTACGAGCCGAGCGGAACGATGCCAACCGCTCAGCGGCTGATCGGAAATTCCGATGCGTAATGACCAGATAGTCGGCTCTGTTGGTATCGGCGAACAACTCGGCGCCGGTTGCTTTTCTGAGGCGAGCATGCTCGACCGCCGCAACACCCGTTATCACGAGTGCATGGTCGCCGCTGTCGAGCGGTACGATCGTCTTGTACGCGGCACCCCGGCTTGTCGGAAGCCAGTCAATCATTGCTGCTGCTCCCAACCCAGATTCTTCTCGATACACAGTACGATCACCGCGAATACCAACTGCAACGTATGCCTGCTGTGCCGAGACAGTCGCGATCGTCGTACTACCCTCACTCTCCAATCTGGAGCGAAGCTGATCATCGAGGACGCCGCCATCAGCAATCGCGATCACAAACGGGGTTCCTACACCGAGCGCACCGATAAATGCTGCAGCCGATGACGCATTGCGATCGGTGTAGAGTTGAACGTTACCTCTAACATCAATCCACGCAATGGCAATCGGATCACGCAGGACAACGAACGCCGTATCACCGACGCCGATACTCAATCGTGCCGGCTGTGTGCGCGCTGCCAGTCGGAACAATGCCCCTTGCTCAGTGCGATCGAGAATATTCCACCGCATGGCGACGGTATCGCACATTATCACGCGCGACGATCGGAAATTTTCAAGGTTCAAGCGTTCAGCCTGAGCAGAATGGCACGAGCCGACGATCTGGTCACGATATGCGACAGCTCGTTCAATGCCAGCAGTGGTAATGTAGTCCACTGCTTGGGCGGCAGTCGTTGCAACCGTATTACGAAATATCAGCGAGTCCACCGAACACCCATCGCGATCGGGTCGCAGCCAAAAACTCATCGTGCTGTCGCGCACGCCATCGTACGTCGCACTATCGCGAACTGCGCCGCCATAGAGCAATTGCAACCGATTGTCTGGAGTAGTGTAGGCGTCGTCGCTGATGGATGAATACCGCAGTGTTACGCGGATGCTGTCATCGTGATCGGGTTCTGGCGCAGTAAAAAGCACAGTACGGAATGGACGCAGCGAGTATGTGACCGCCCACGCCCAACCTTCACCGGGTACAGTTTCGGTTACGAACGTCGTATTCGTTTGACTATACCGACCATTGTCGAGCCAGCCTTGGACGTATTCGTGTTCTTCTTCGATGTGTCGAGCGACAAACAGACGCGTCCGAACGGTGGTGGGAAGATTAGTGGTGGTGTCTCTCCACATGCGAAGTGGATTCCGAGTCGTATCGAACCATACTTCGAATGCGGCGACCGATGAATAGGCATCGAAATACGTCGTATCGCCCGAAGGACGTGAGCCTACGAAGTACAGCGTATCGCCGTCATCGAGAATGCCGTTGTTATCGGCGAGCGCCAGCGGAATGCTTTGCGATCGCCGCACAAGGTGAAGTCCACGGCTCGGCATTCCCCGCAATTCGGGTTCAACCGACAACAATTCGGCAATCGGAAGCATCGCGACACCATCGCGGCTTGTCTCGATGTATGCAATCGGCAGGGCAGGAAATTGTTGCACACGTGAATTGTTCTCCTTTCGATGCTGTGGCATCGAAACGCCGAGCTGCATGAGCGTGACAAGAAGAACAGGCAAGACCGCGCTGAGACGTAACATCGTGAATGCGTACCAGTGACAACAGGCAATAATACACCACGGGCGGCACCAGTTTCGATCCAGTCAGAAATGACGGCAGCGCTGGACACAGAAAGCCCAGCGCTGCCCAACCAACTACAACCCGATGCGACGAATCTTATTGATCGAGTTGTTCTTTGAAACCGATCTTGAGGTTTTCGACGATCGCTTTGCTGATCTTCTCGCGCATTGCTTCATCGTTGGAGAGATGCTCGCTGAGCGCCTCCTCGACACGGCGTTTGATCATCTCGGACGACTCACCGATGAGCTTGTCGACGAACAAGCGAATGTCTCGCTGTTGCTCTTGGAGAATGTCGAGCTGGCTCCTGCTGGCATCTTCCATTTTCTTGAGCATCTTGTCCATGCGCTCTTCTTCTTCGGTGTAGAGCAGCGTGAACGCTAACAGCGAGAGCATCGAGAACTCCAGAAATATCGCGCCGAGAATCAACGACGGGCGAGTAGGCGGTATGAACTTCAGCCCACGGATACCGACCGCTACAATGAGCAATGCCGCACCACCGTATGCCAAACCTGTGACGTTGTTCGAGTATTGTTCTGTGAAGTGGTGTGCCATGTATAGGCGGAGTGCGGCTGTAATCCGCAGGCGATTTCGTTGCCAATCGAGTGCTGCCTTCAAATCCTCGATACTGCGCTCGACGAATTCGCTGAAGTGTTCACGAATGCGGATGTACAGCACCGTATTTCGAAACACCACCGGATCGGTATTCCGATCGAACGCTTCGTCGAATGAAACAATGTGCCGTTGCGAGCCGCCGACCTCTTCTTCCGGGATCGTTCGATTCCACACGATGCGAAATGCTTCGACGACTTTCCGGCGATCGGTTTCAGCGAGCGCTGCAAGCCGATCATCGGGCATGACCAGCAATTCGACGATCTCTTCCGAAAAGCCCGTTTGCAAACGAACCTTTGCTTTGTTGTTGTGAATCTCGCGAACAACTTTCAGCGACATGATCCCCAGACTGGGCGGGAGCACAAGGGTCACCAGCAGGGCTACAACGAAACCGATATCAATCGAGAAAATTATGAATCCGACGTCCGGATCGAGATAGATCGGATCGTCGCCGAGCTTGGGAGCTTTGACGACCCACTCGTTTGGTGCTTTCGTGTAGCCGTGTACTTTCTCATCACGCGCCTTGCCAGTAAAATCGAAGATGTACTCCGGTTTGATGTACTCACGCCGCACATCTTCGCCGATGTGCTTTTCGCCTTCTGCAGTGGGTACCGCTTTGACGCCGTTGAAGTCTGCCAGTTGCTCGCGTTCTGGCTTGAATTGGAACACCACGAAACTTTCGACGATGCGGACGAGCAAGAGCTTGTGGAAAATCACTGCTGTCGCCAAGAAGACCGCGAAAAAGACCACGTAATGCACCACCCCAGCTTTGTAGAGCGTATGCTCCGGCGCGTTCGGATTGGTACGTGCGTTCATGGAGAGAACCTTCCTTCGACGATTGAACAAACAACGTTGACGAAAATGCTACTTCAGTGAAGGCAGCATCGTTGCACAGCAAAAATAGCAACCATTTATTTCACAGGCAAAAAAATCTGCGACCGACAAGTGCCGCTTCCCGCGCTGTATATTTGCTACCGTATGAGAACGTGCACTTTAGTTGGTTCGACAGTTCGAATTGGACACGGTACAATCCGTGGCAGTTCGTTCGTCAGCGCGCATTCGGTACGGAACGCGCTGCTGGCGGCTGTCATTCTTTCCAGCCTCCCTCACGCCGGCACACCCTCCTCGGTAGCGTAACGCCTCAGCGGCGTAATAACTCGCACTTTTTTGTTTGTTTCGCTGTTCGTAGTTGATTTTTCTGCACTGTGCGCTATGAAGTTGCCGTTGGTGGACACTTCTCAGGTTTTTCCGATTCTTCGGTCGCACTTGCTGGTAGATGGATTCGATCTTGTGCTCGATCTCGAACACAGCAAGTGTGGCTATTTTGTTGATGCACGCAGCGGCAGACGTTATGTGGATATGTTTTCATGTTTCGCCTCGCTGCCGCTATCGCTCAATCATCCCGATATCCGGACACCGGAATTCATAGAGCAACTCGGCACGATTGCGCTCCATAAAATCACCAATTCGGATCTCTACACCCACGTCTATGCGACGTTCGTCGAGACGCTGTTTCGTATCGCCGTACCGTCGCCACCGTTCAAATACGCATTTTTCGTCGAAGGCGGTGCACTGGCTAACGAAAACGCTCTGAAGATCGCGTTCGACTGGAAGGTGCGGAAGAATTTCCGCAAAGGCTACACACGCGAAGTTGGACATAGAGTTCTTCACTTCCGGCAAGCATTTCACGGCCGGAGTGGTTATACACTATCGCTGACGAACACCGACCCGACAAAAACTGCATATTTCCCGAAGTTCGATTGGCCGCGCATCATCAATCCGAAGCTTCATTTTCCGCTGACGGAAGAATCGCTCGCCCAAACGATCGCCGACGAGAAACTTGCCATCAAGCAAATCGAAACTGCTCTCCGTGAGCATGGCGACGACATCGCTGCGCTCATCATCGAACCGATCCAAGGCGAAGGAGGCGATAATCATTTTCGTCCCGAATTTCTGCAGCAGCTTCGACGGATCTGCGACGAGCACGACATCCTCTTGATCTTCGACGAAGTGCAAACCGGGGTCGGTATCACTGGTACGTGGTGGGCATACGAGCAGATGGGCGTTGTGCCCGACATTATGACGTTTGGCAAGAAAATGCAAGTGTGCGGGTTGGTCTGCACCGAACGGATAGATGATATTCCTGACAATGTCTTCCACGTATCCAGTCGCATCAACTCGACCTGGGGCGGCAACATCGTGGATATGGCGCGAGCGACAGCATTCTTGGAGATTATCGCTCGGCGCGGTTACCTCGACAATGCTCGGCAGATCGGCGAATACCTGCAAAGTCAGCTCATACAACTGGGAGAGACATATCCACAGCTCATCAGCAATCCACGAGGACGCGGATTGTTTTGTGCGTTCGATCTTCCCTCACCTCAAGTGCGAAAAGATTTTCTCCAGCGCTGTTTTGCCGAGGGTTTACTCGTACTCGGCAGCGGTGAGCGGAGCGTTCGTTTCCGTCCCACACTCGACATTACACGCCAACGAATAGACGAAGCGATCGCTATCATGGACAAAGTGCTGCGCCTCATGGGTACGTAGCACGTTTCGTGGTTCCTCCTCCATCCCCTGTGCCCTTTTGCCTCCGTGCAGAAGGGCACGCTTTTTATTGAACGCACTGGAAAGTAATTTCGAGTTGACTTACGTTTCGAGGCATGTCATGCGCTGTTTTGTTGTTTTTGTCTTTGTCACGGTGGTGGTCGGTGCGCAACCATTGCAAAATGCCTTCGACTGGACACTCGATCCATGGCGTCCACTCGACAATACGTTTCTTCCTGGTTTGCCGAATCGTAGCACCGCGGTAAGCGGCAGAATCAGCATCCGCGATGGCAAGCTCGTCTATCCCGATGGATCACGAGCGCGACTGTATGGTGTCACTATTGCGGGTCCAGCAGTTTTCCCAGACAGTGCGCAAGCAATCGCCGTCGCCCAACGCCTCCGTAGTCTCGGGGTCAACCTTGTTCGCTTGACGTACTTCGATTACACATACTACAACGATGCTTCGATTCTGGTGCGTTCCAATACCATTAGTCGCGGATTCGACAGCAGCATGCTGCGACGGTTCGATTGGTTCATCGCGCAACTCCGCCAGAATGGCATCTATGTATCGCTCGTGCTGCGATCTGTTCGTCAGGCACGGCGCGACGATGGGGTTACTGGATGGGATTCGGTACGCTACGCGGGACGTATTTACTCGTACTTCCTGCCAGGATATCAAATGCTTGTACGGGACTTTGTGTACGATCTCCTTACACGCCGGAATCAGTTCACCGGCATCCCGTACAAAGACGATCCGACAATTGCTATCGTCGAGCTCGACCAAGACAATTCGCTGCTGACCCAATGGTACATCAACACAGTGTTCCCGATTCCACAAGGCGGACAACTCTCCTATCACCATTCGAGACTACTCGATACGATGTTCGTGCGCTTTCTGTTGACGAAATATCGAAGTGCCCAAGCGGTGCAGTCGGCATGGCAATTCTCTCCGCGATCGACGGCGAATGTCATCGGCAATCCAAGTTTCGAAGATCCGTTCGACAATTCATGGACGCTCACTCTCAACAACAATGCGCTCGCAATTACCGAACGCGATCCTCTCGATAAAAAAGACGGCGGCTATTCCATGCGGATTCGCATTTCACAGCCCGGTACGCGAGCATCGAGCATTCGATTCATCAATCAGGCTCCACAGTTGCAGCGTTACGCCCTCTACCGAATCCAGTTCTGGGCAAGGACCGACGCAACACGCCGTCTGGCGACATTCTCGATTGCGAATTTCTCGTTTCGCGATACACTGACTCCTTCGTGGAAGGAGTACACTTATACATTCCGCAACAACGTCGAAGGAGCCGCTGCGTTCGTTGCCGATGTCGGTGGAACAAGCGGCGACGTCTGGCTCGACAACGTTCGCGTCACGGCTCTATCGGAACCTGCCTTGCAAAGCGGGGAATCGTTCTCGTCTTACACCGTCGCTCGCAGCCGGTACGATCAACATGCAGTGTATTCGCTGGCACGGTGGCGTGACAATTTGGAGTTTTACCAGACTCTGACTGAATCGTGGTTCGAGTGGATGCGACGGCTTATCAAGGACACGATTCGCTGCCAAGCATTGATCGCACCAGGCAACCAGCACGTATTGCTCAACGAAATCTACGCGTCTCGCCTGCTCGATCTGCCGTCCGTCGGTACGGGCTGGGATAGCCCCTATCGTCGCATAACCGGTGCAACCAGCGACTCGGCATGGTATATCCTCAACGATCCTCAACTCGGCAATCGCAATGGCGGCATCATCTACGTCCCAGCACGTGCCCGATTGGTGGGTAAGCCGCTCATGCTCGATGCATTCAGCATGCCGTATCCTCATGCATCGCTCAGCGAAATGACCGTGCTACTGCCCGTCTATCTCGCCTATCAAGATGCCGACATTTACACGTTGGCGTATTACGCGTACAATCGGTCGAGTCTGACGACTCCGTGGGTTCGCGATCGCTATGGACCCAATGCTGCAGGAACAATTACGCATTACGAATATGCCGGCAACCCCACGGTCACATCGTCACTGTCGCTATCGTCGCATGTATTCAGAAACGGTCTGATCGCACCAGCACGCGAAACGCTTTTGCTGGAGCATACACGTGAAGTGTTGGATTATCCTCCGTACAACCAATTCGGAGCATTTTTCATCGCCAGCGGTGCCGACGCACGAATTCCCCTCTTCCGTCGTGTTGCAATTGATTCGTTTACGGCATCGCTGCAGAGCTATCAGCCACACCGAGAGATACCTGCACTTGCAGATCAAGGCAGCGTCAATACCGCCGATTTGCGCAGCGACACCGATGAGCTACTTTGGAATGCCAATGATACAGTGCTCCTTGTTCGAACGCCGTATTACCGAGCTGCATCAGGCATTTTACGCGGCAAAATTCTCGACATCAGCGGTCGCAACACACACACCGTCGAGCGGCTCGATAATGGTTGGATGGGTACCGTCGAATTTCTCTCACGAGACACCCTTTCGCTCGATTCATCGAGTGCGGTTCTTCTATCGCTCATCACTCGCAGTTGTACCAGCGGTGCAGTATGGAGCGGGGATTCTTCGATCTACCGTAACTGGGGGACAGCTCCGATGCAAATGGAAGCGATGACACTGACGGTCACATGGCGGCACAGCGCCGATTCGTTGATCATCATTCCGCTCGATTCCGCCGGTACTCCTCTCTCTTCTCGTGCACGAGGTGTTGGTAAAGCATCCAGTGGACGCTTTCGGTTTACTCTCGACCAACGGGCTGATCGCACGGCATGGTATGCACTACGTTTTCTCCACAACGAAGCAAGCCAGGTTACAGCATCGTCCAATCGGGAACGCATACGTGTTTACACAGCGACCGATCGCTTAGTCATCGAAGCAGATGATTTTGCGGAAGGCACTCCGATCGTAGCGTCATTGCACTCGCTCGACGGACGATCCATCCAGACCTGGACGAGCCGTGTACGTAGTGACAACGATGTCTGCGTATTGCAGTTGCCGTCGTTGCCGGCGGGCGTTTATATCGCTCGTGCGACAATCGGTTCTCGAACCGTTGCAGAAAAATTGATGCTCACTCCCTGAAGCAGGAGTGAGCATCGTGAAATCTTCTGCTCTGGCGTTAGAGGTAAGAATCAGAACGCAAAACGCACATCTACTTGTGCTTGAATTGCGCTGACACGCCAGCTTTCGTTTCGTGTCAAGTTCGTAATGCCAAAGTTGTAGTTGAGCGACGGTACGATCGTCATCCGGCGGAGGAAGATTTCGTACTGGATACCAGCTTTCAAGCCGATGCGCAGAGCGTTCGATTCGGGGATGTCGCCACTGTAAATCACCACGGTACGATTGAAATCACGATACTGATAGTTCGGGTCAGGGACGAATTGCGCATTCGGCGGATCGACGAGCTTGAGCAATTGCTCGACCTTCTTTTCGAGAGCATAGCTGATAACCGGTCCGGCTTGGATACCGAAGCCGCTCGTTCCGATGCCGAAGCGATACATTGCTTCGAAGTCAATCAGTGTATATGTCACGTCGGCAGTGAACTCGGTCGTGGTCAAGATGGTGCGTGTATCGTTCCCCACGATTGCACGACTTGGCAATTTATCGTTGATCTGTGTGAAGGACGACGGCAAGCGATCGTAGAGAAGACGAAAAATGAGAGAAGAGCGAGAATCTTTCGGATTGCCCAAAATGATTTCAGCATTGATCCCCACAAAAAACCCGTTGGCGCTTCCATCTTCCAACGTCGGGCAAAGCGGAGCATTGTCCGGGTTGGCGTAGTATTGGAATCCGCCGGTCTGCATCACTCGGTTGTACCCGATAACCGGACCGACAAAAATGCGCGACGGAGCTTTCGCCGGCTCGAGAGGATTGGCAAGGTCCTGGGCAGCAGCGGTCATAGTTGCACCGAGAAGCCCAATGGCTACCGATACAGCGCGCAATTTGGACATGGTACCGACTCCATTAGTGTTTGAGGAAACAACATTCAACGTATCCCCTACCGTCGGCAGATTCGACGATGAATGCGTACCAGCCGCTCGGTAGGTGCTCGGTGTCAAAAATAACAACTCGCCTCCCCACATCCAAACGCTCGGTTTGCCCAATAAAAATTCGCCTGCCAGCAAGATCGGTCGCTTGCAATCGCAGTTGTTGTGGTGAGTACACATCTACCTCGACGTGCACGGAACTGCCGATCGGATTCGGAGCGATGTTCACAAGAGCGAATCCATCGAGCCTGACTGCTCGCAGGGAATGCCCGCAGACTCGATCGGTCGTTACGACGGCACGAGCAGTGTCCGATCGAAAACACGGACCTGCTGAGAAGTACCCGACCACATCGCCAGTTGGAACGAGCGCGTAAAGCAAGCGGAGCGGGACTGCAAGCTCCCAGCGACACGTATCGGTAAACGCCGGCAAAGTCCAGCGGCAACGCAACATCGGACCATCGAACGCAATCGAAGCAGTCGTCTGCAGCAGAGCACCATCACTGTGTATCGAAACAGGCAACCCAATACCTCCGCGATACTCGGCAATCAGATCGGGCAAGGTAATGTCCACACCGACATCGAACGGTACTGCCGAACCACCCGTCAAAAGCCCCTGCACACGTAACGACACTGTGCTATCAATGCTCCCTTGTACATCCTCGATCATAAACCGGAGAAGACCGTCGTTCGGCACGATACGCACCAGGCGTTGCCGCACGATCGTGTCGTTGGCGACGATCCGAACGAGCAAATCGCGGCGCACCTGCACGGGCGGTATCGTGATCTTGATCCGGAGCTGCTCGCCGCTCATGAGCGAATCGGGGAACCGCTGACGAATGCTCGTTCGCGTGCTTCCCTCGATCAGCTCTGCTGCGGTGATTCGAACGGTCGTATTGCCGGTGTTCGTAACGATCAACGTTATCGGCAGCTCGCTGCAACGATGCGGATTCGGATCGTACTCGACATCGAATCGAAAGTCGAGCGTATCGGTGATCTCGGTCGTATCGGTCGGACCGCCGCCGCTCGTATCGCGAGCGACACCGATGCCCCATATCGCCGAGCTGGCTGTCGCGCGAAGATAGTTCGGACGTGCATCGTGAACGACATGCATCGAAACACTGTGCAACCCAGCGCGACTCGGCTCGAAGACGATCGGAACGACGAGTTCGCTATCGGGCTTGACGCGAATTGGGAACGACGGTGTTTGCTGAAACCAAAACGACGTCCGGTCAGGACCATCGAGCCACATCGAATCGAGCGTGAGCTCCTCGTTCCCCTCGGAACGAAGCACAACGACACCATACGGTCTTCGATCGCCGACCGTGACCGGACCGAGTGTTGTATCGCGCATCGAGAGAGCCGGCAATGTACCGACCCCGCTGAGCGCAACCGTCAGCGTCGTGCTGTCGCCGCTGGAAAATTCGAGCCAGCTCGTCACCGATCCGATCCCTTGTGGCGCGAATCGTATCGGTATGGTCGCTACTCCGTATCGTGGCACGATGAGCCGATCGCCCGCTTGCAACGAATGAAGGAAGGACGCTCGATCGCCCGCCTGCGAGCGAAATGTCAGCGTCGCGTCGGCACTGCCGCGATTGACAATGCGAGCCACGGTATCGAATCGAACTCCAACGCGACGCAGCCCACAATTGAGCGATTCAGCTACGAGAATTGCCCTAATGCCTCGTCCAGTCAGTCGAGCGAGAACGTTGAGCTGCTTGTCATTGACGATCGTCATCGTGGCGAGAACGCTGCCGGTGTCGCCAGGTGTAAAACACACGCGGATGCGGAGCGTATCTCCTGGTGCAAGCAATGATGGCAACGTCGGTGCAAATGCACGAAAGACAGCATCAGCAAGCTGCACCCCGGTCACCGTGACAGGCTCGGTGCCGGTGTTGACGATCGCAAGTTCTCTGCACACCGAATCGCCGACGAATACTTCGCCGAAATCGGCATCGGCGATCGTCAATTCGGGCAGGGGCGTCCGCCCCTGCAGCGGCTGGCGAAACGTTCGACCACATCCGACATCCCACACGAGCGTATCTCGCTGCTCACCTTCGACTGCAGCAGTATAGCACACCGTTACTTTCACCTCGCGACGTGGCGGGCAGATCAGCGGGAATGTTCCAGTGACGGAGAATATTCCTCCGCTGCTGCCGACCAACGACGCAGCAGTGACGATCAGTGTGTCGCGAAAGCTGAAATTGCGCAGAATTGCATCCTGGCAAAGCTGCTGCCCCATTGCAGTAGCAGTCAACCGCAAGGGACGCGGCACAATGTCCACGACTGGCGCCGCGTAGCGATACCGATACCGCACACCATTGCCTGCTCGATCGCGCACGACGATTGCAATCTTGGCATCACGGTACGGATCGCCCAGAGCCGCGCGAAAGCCCATGCCGTCGGCAAGGGAAGTCACATGCAGCTCGTAATTGGTCGTGCTGTCAGGTTCGATCGTGACGTATGCTAAGCCGGAACCACCTGCGTCGCGCGCGATACCGATGAGCCAGCCGCAACTATCGCGAACGCTGAGCGATGGTACGATCGTGTCGCGACCGACGAACGAGGTCACACCGATCGGATGCGCATACGAGTCGGTGTAGCCCATGCCGTAGAGCACACCGGTGAAAACGCCACTGTCTGCTTCGAGCACATGCACACCGGGAGAAACCGGTATTTGCGCCCAGAACATGCCGCTGCTGCGGAATTTTTGCGTGGCAAGTCCGGGCGCGATCGTATTTGCGACGACAGCACCATCGAGCTTGAGTGAACGACTTGCCCGCTCGTCGCAAATCACGTTGATCCAGTGCCGATCGAACTGCCGCGAAAACGTTGCATCGGTGAGGTTCGCCGGTGCTTGAAACACCGCACGCGAGACATAGCGCCCGATCGGCATCGCGATTGCCATCGCCGGATCGAACATGATCGAGTTGGCAACCGTCCCCGTCGTCATGAACTGCGCCAATACGAATGGCTTGGTCGAATACCACCAGGTCGGCGAATTCACGCCGGGCAGCGTCAGCGTGTCCCCTTCGCTTGCGAGAACGAACGTCAAATCGGCACGCTCGGTGTACACCGTGATGCGTGTGTCCGGCTCGATAGCGACTGCACGCAAATAGTCACCCGCGGGAATCCTGCCACCTGTTGCAAACGGCACTGTCACATAACTCGAACCCAAGAGACTCTTGGGCAACAGCATTTCGCACAGATGATCTTTGCTGTCGAGTCGCTGCGGCAATCCGATCGGCACCGACGCACGCACATGCCCCGCCAACACACCGATCGGTTTGTTCGAGCGGATGAGCGTTCCCGACAAATCTCCCGTTCCTTGCTGTGATGGATACGCCTTGACCAAATAACACTGACCTGCATCGAGCATCACGGAGTGCCACGTTCCCGGTTGTTTGCCGTTCTCGGTAGGTGCTTTCGGTTTGAATTCGACCTGTGTGCCGTTCTCGGCAGCGATGATCATGAATTCCGATTGACGAATGTCGAGCGGATCGACCGGTGTACCGAGACCATCGCCGTAGGTGTCGTTCGGCAGCGATACGACGACGTACTCGGTGCCCCACAGATCCACCGGCAATGCCGTGTAGCTATCGCTGGTGGTGTATTGGCTGCTCATGGCGAACACCGAGACCGGTAGCTCCGAACGAATCTCGACAGCGCGACGGAGAGGCATTTCCGACTGTCGAACCTCGAACGTGTCGGCAAGCAGCAGCGGTAGTGTTTCGCCTGCCGATAGCCGAACGCTCTGCTGCCGACCATCCGGATACACGACCGTAATCGTGTTCGGATAAGCCGATGCTACCAGTACTCGCAGTCGCAATCCGGACGACTGAATGGTGATCTCGTTTTCCATGAACGACACGAGAAAGCGCGTCCCCTCCATTTGGCTCGGTCGTTGGACGGGAAGAGTGTCGAGCACTTGTGCAATCGTCCGCATCGGCAATAGCAGCGGGCTCAGCACGAGCACGATTGCGGCAAGCGTCCACTGCACGATGCACCGGTGGTCAGTGGGTTTTCGATTCTGCGCTCGCGTGCAGTAATTCATCGCGCGACGGTTTTGTTTCGGTGCGCCAAACGAAGCCACGCAAATATCGTTCCGCTGGCGTCGTCCGGTGCTCCGGCACGTATTCGCTCTCGACGCCGCCGAGCCATGTGCACCGCTGGATGCGTCCACTGCCGAACGCGATGACGATGCTATCGCTGGCGACTCGCGTGATGCCGTCGGGTTTGCCGTCATCGGTTCGGTTTTGGTAAAGCGTGTACACCTGACCGCTTCCTCTGACCGTGCGGAGCGAATCGCTGTCGAACTCCAGCACGATCGAATGCGCCATGAGCTGATGCGGCGCGCTCGCTACCGAATCTTCGACGATTCCTAACGCTGCATTTCCATCGGCTCGAACGATGCGAAGCCGCCGCCGGACGAGCTCCGCACGGATCGTCTCGCCGGTCAACTGCGCCGAATCTGCCCACACGATCGGATTGCCGACGAGAACGATCGTTTCTTCGCCGACTAACTCTGCACTATCGCTCCGCGCTCGGATAGCTCCTCGCACCAGGCGAACATTTCCTTCCGCTCTCGACACGCGACGCGACAGCGAATCGTCGCGCAGCCGAAGTCGCTCCGCACGAAGAAACAGCGTATCGCTCGCAGTCGAATCCCACTCGACGAGCAACGTTCGCCCGCCGAACACAGCCACTCGAGTAGCTGGATACTGATACGCAGAATCGCTCCGCACCGTCGCATGTTGCCATGTCGCATCGAGTCGAACGCGTCCCCACGCCCAGCGCTCACCGGTCGTGCGATTGTACGCCATGCTATCGGCAACGATCGTCGTGCTGCTGTCGCGGAGTCGAACGCCGCCATGGAACACTGCACGACGTCGGTCGAGCAGGTACTCTCCCTGTGGTGCTTCGAGCGTTGCGATGCTGTCGCGAATCGTGACATCGCCGACGCCGCGCGCCACACGCTGAGCCGAAAGATATTCGCCGCGCTGCATGGTCATCCGAAGCGCTCCCTGAACGATCACGACATTGCCGATCAATTCAGCCCGACCGGTGGCGAGTTCTTGCCGCGCTCGATCGCAGCGGATTTCGACGTCACCGTGTGTCATCACGACGTTTCCGTGCAACTCGCGCACCGCCCCGGCGTCGGTCTCGAAGCCGACCATCTCATCGGCATGGCGAATGACCAGCGGCGTGCGCTCCGTAATTTGTCCCCAGCCGGTGTGCAGCACGAAAACCATGCACACGAGCGTCAATAGCCATTGCCAAAGTCGAACGACGCGCATCGGAGCTGCAGACGAGTACATGCGGACATTGCTATCGCTCAACGAAATCGAACGGCGCGACGAACAACAACGCGAACGCGGAATTGCCGTCGCCGTCGTTCGCAAAGGTACTGATCGCGACATCGTCAACGAATATCTCGACGAAATCGAGCAACTGTGCCACACAGCCGGAGCAGAGATCGTCCTGCGCATCGTGCAGGAGCGTGAGCGGCTCGATCCAGCCACTTTCATCGGCAAAGGGAAAGTCGCCGAGCTGCAAGAGCTCGTTAGCGAGTACGGCGTGCAGTTCGTCATCTTCGACGAAAGCCTCTCGCCGGTGCAGGTACGCAACCTTCAACAAGCGCTCGAGGTGAAGGTTCTCGATCGTTCGATGCTCATTCTCGACATTTTCGCCAAACATGCACGAACGACCGAAGCCAAAACACAGGTCGAACTGGCGCAGTTGCAATACCTCTACCCTCGCCTGACACGACTGTGGACGCACCTGTCGCGCCAGTACGGTGGCATCGGCACAAAAGGACCCGGTGAAACGCAGATCGAAACCGACCGCCGCTTGATCAAAGAGCGCATCGCACACCTTCAACGGCGACTGGAAGACATCGAACAGCAGCGCCACCAACAGCGAAAGGAACGTCATCGCCTGATTCGCTTCGCGCTCGTCGGCTATACCAATGCGGGGAAATCCACGCTGTTCAACCTGATCACCGGCGCCGGCGTCGAAGCCGAAGACAAGCTCTTTGCGACGCTCGATACGACGGTGCGCCGTTTTACGCTGCCAAGCGGTATCGAGGCGTTGATCTCGGACACGGTGGGATTCATCCGCAAACTGCCGGCACATCTGGTCGCCTCGTTCCACAGCACGCTCGCCGAAGCAGTCGAGTCGGACATTCTCGTGCACGTCGCCGATGCATCGCACCCCGCGCTCGAGCGCCACGTCCGAACTGTCGAAGAAACACTGCTGACGCTCGGTATCGCATCGAAACCGACTATTCTGGTGCTCAACAAAATCGACCGACTCACCGATCGCGATGCGATCGTAGCATTGCGAGAGCATTATCCCACGGCAATGTTGGTATCGGCAGAAACGGGCTACAACGTGCATTCCCTTCTCCGTCGGATGGAACAGCTCGTTCTCGATAGCAGCGTTCGCATTGCAGCAGTGCTCCCCTACAGCGCGATGAAAGAGTTGTCGTATCTTTACGAGCACACCGTCGTCGAACATCGCGAGGACACGCCCGAGGGCATCGCGATCGAAGTGCGTGCACCACGCGCTCGCGAGCATGCTATTCGGTCGATGCTCGCCACGGCGACGGCGCAACTGGTCGAATCAACGACACCGGAAGAATGAAAACGCTGCTTGCACTGTTGCTGCTTGCCGTTGCTGTTTTCTTCTGCACGATCGCGCTCGTCGTCATCGGGCAAGAGGTGAGCATTCTGCTTGCCGTGATTCTTTTTGTCGCCTTGGTGTACGCAGCAGTCCGCTTCGGTATCGGTCGCTTGGTGCGATTGTAGTGATCGGCTAACTGCTTGCCCGCACGACGAAGACCGGACACGGCGCACGGCGAACCACGCGCTCGGTCGTGCTCCCCAGAATCAAATGGCTGAACCCTCTCCGCCCGTGCGTCGAAATGCAAATCAGCGAAATCGCATGCTGCTGTGCGTACTCGACGATCGCTTCCGAGGCTCTTCCTTCGCGCACAGCAGTATGAACCGTCAACCCTGCGTTACCCAGTTCGGTGGCGATCTGCGCCAGCCGCTCTTCTGCCGATGCCCGAAGGTCTTTGAGCACGTCGAAGTAAATGCTCTGCTCGACCCCGTTGATCGTGGCGAACGTATCGATCGGCTCGACAGCGTAAAGGTAATGCAACGTCGAACCGAATGTCCGAGCAAGCTCCACGCCGTACTGTTCGGCGTAGCGCGCACAATCGGAAAAGTCGGTCGGAACGAGAATCGAATCGAAACGAATCATCGCAACGGGCGTCGGTAATTCTACATCCGACTCCAAAATACGACGACGGCGAAAAAAAATGCCCGACAGTCTGGGGGGAAAGCGACTGCCGGACATGCAGCATAAGGGAGGCAAAACTGAGGCCGACATTTCGAACCTCGAGCGGGAAACGGGACTCGAACCCGCGACCCCAACCTTGGCAAGGTTGTGCTCTACCAACTGAGCTATTCCCGCACCTCGAAGATCACGGCGCAAAAATACAGCTCCGACCGGATTTCTGCAAGTCCTCGTTACGAGAACGCTGCAATGAACTCCTCGGCGACTGCATGCGCGACGTCATCGAGCGCAATCTTTGTGCCAAGCTCACGCTCCATGGACGTCACATCGCGATCGCGAATGCCGCACGGAACGATGCACTCGAACTGGCTCAAGTCGTTGACGACATTGAGCGCAAAGCCGTGCGAGGTCACCCACCGCGAGCAGCGAATACCGATGGCGCAAATTTTCCTTTGCTGCTCGACCCATACACCCGTGAGTCCCTCGACCTGCTCGCCATGGATGCCCCAGCGAGCGATTGCACCGATGATACATCGCTCGATTTGCCGCACGAACCAGTGCAAGTCCTGACGAAACGCCGTCAGATCGAAGATCGGATAACCGACGAGCTGCCCCGGATTGTGGAGCGTCACATCGCCGCCACGATCGGTCTCGACCAACTGGATACCGCGTCGAGAAAGCTCTTCGTCGGTGCAGAGCACGTTCGCTGCCGATCCGGCACGTCCGATCGTTATCACCGCAGGATGCTCGCATAGCACGAGTGTGCTGCACCGCTCACCGCGTTGGATTTCCTGCACGTAGCGGCGTTGGCGTTCCCATGCAGCGACGTATTCGATCAGACCCCACCGTTCGACCGCAATCATCGTTTCTTCCCGCCACGACGTGTTTTCGGTTTCGACGGAGTCATCGTCGCGAAAAAGTCGCGCAGCGCTTTGCCTGTCCAGGATTCCTCGCATGCCGCGATTTGCTCGGGCGTGCCGACACAAACGACTCGACCGCCGCGTTCGCCGCCTTCGGGTCCGAGATCGATAACCCAATCGGCTGCTGCAATGACGTGCAAATTGTGTTCGATGACGACGATGCTCTGCCCTCGCTCGATCAACCGCTGAAAACAACCGATGAGCGTTGCGATGTCGTGCAGATGCAGTCCCGTCGTCGGTTCGTCGAACAGGTACAGAACGTGTCCGGTGGCGGAGGAATCCAGATACGACGCGAGTTTGAGCCGCTGCGCTTCGCCGCCGCTGAGCGTCATGCTCGACTGCCCGAGCCGTACATATCCCAGACCGACATCTTGCAGCACTTTGAGACGTTGGACGACGTTTCGCTTGCCCTTGAAAAACTCGGCAGCCTCGTCCACGGTCATGTCGAGCACGTCCACGATGGATTTGCCGTTGTAGAGTATCGAGCGTGCTTGGTGTTTGTAGCGCGTGCCTTTGCACGCTTCGCACGGCACTTCGATATCGGGCAGAAATTGCATCTCGATCAACACGTTTCCTGCACCCTCGCAAACGTCACAGCGACCACCAGGGACGTTGAACGAAAAATGACTGCTCGTCCACCCCAGCTCGCGTGCAGCAGGCGTTTCGGCGAACACTTCGCGAATGGCGTCGAATGCTTTTGTGTACGTCGCAGGCGTCGAACGCGACGATCGTCCGACCGGCGATTGATCCACGAGCACGACATCGGTGAGCTGATCCAAACCGCGGATTTCCTGGCAACGCCCTGCTGGAACCGATGCACCGCCGAAGTGACGCTTCGCATTGCCGTAGAGAACGCTTTCGACGAGCGTGCTTTTGCCGGAGCCGCTCACACCCGTGACGACGACCAAACACCCGAGCGGAATGTCGAGCTGCTCGATCCGGAGGTTGTGCTCGCACGCACCGACGATCGTGATCGCTCGATCGCTACTTCGGCGGCGGCGTGGCGGTTCGATACGCATGCGTCCGGACAAATATGCACCCGTCAGCGATTCGGAATGCGAACAAATCTCCTCGACCGTACCACACGCGACGACGCGCCCGCCGGCTTCTCCAGCACCTGGTCCCATGTCCACAATGAAATCGGCTGAACGAATGATGTCGGGATCGTGCTCGACGACGACGACCGTATTGCCAAGATTGCGCAAGCGGTGGAGCATCCCGATGAGCCGACCGGTATCGCGCCAGTGCAAACCGATACTCGGTTCGTCGAGCACGTACAGCGTCCCGACGAGCGTCGAGCCGAGCGACGTCGCGATACTGAGCCGTTGTGCTTCGCCGCCGCTGAGCGTGTGCGATGTTCGGTCGAGCGTCAGATACTCCACGCCGATGTCGCACAGCAGTTGCAATCGCCACCGTATTTCGCGCAGCACATGTTCGACGATCGCAAGCTCGGCATCGTCGAGCTGAAGCCGGTCGAAGAAGTCCCGCGCTTGCTCGATCGTCATGCGCAGGAGTGTCGGGACATTGACGCCACCGACGAACACCTGTCGCGCCGAACGTCGCAGGCGGGAACCCTCGCAGCTCGGACAGCGCGTGTAACCGCGGTAGCGCGCCAGCGCGATGCGGTTCTGCACCTTGTACGCATGATCTTCGAGAAATTTGAAATACCCGCGAATGCCGATGAATTCATCGTCTCCTTCCCACAGCCACCGATACTGCTCCGGCGTCAATTTCGAGACGGGAACATCGGTCGGTATGCCGCGCTTGCGCGCAGCAGCGAGCATTTCCGCTTGAACCGGATAGTTGCGGAACGGATGTACTGCTCCCATCGCAAGCGAACGCGACCGATCGGGAATGACCAAATCCTCGTCTATGCCGATTGTCCGACCGAATCCTTCGCACGTCGGACACGCACCGTAGGGACTGTTGAACGAAAACAATCGCGGCGACGGTTCTTCGAACGGAATACCACAAGAGCTGCACTCGTACCGTGGCGAATACCAGCGCGTCTGTCCGCTGCCAAGGCGATGGACAGCGACTTTCGTCCCCAATCGAAACGCCGTCTCGAGCGCATCGCCGAGTCGCATGGCAAAATCGCCGTCATCGCGGCGCACGACCAACCGATCGGCGACAATAGCGGTAGCCGATGGATCGGGGAACGTCGCAGTATCGTCGAGCGGCAACACTTCCCAGCGACGAAGATCGACATACCGAACGAATCCGCTCGCGCGAAATGCAGCCGGATCGAACATTCCGTCGCTCGGTACGAAAGCGACGACGATCCGCTCCCCATCGTCCCACTGCCGAACCTCGTCGGCAACGAGTTGCGGCGTGTCCTTCCGCACACGCTGACCGCACTCGTGACAGTAGGTCTTGCCGATGTGCCCGTAGAGCAACCGGATGTAATCGTACACTTCGGTCGTCGTCGCGACGATCGAACGCGGATTTCGTGCCAATGGCTTTTGTTCGAGCGCGATCGCTGGCGGCAAGCCGGTGATTCGTTCGACTGCAGGACGCCCTTTGCGTTCGAGAAACTGCCGTGCGTATGCGGACAGCGACTCGACAAAGCGCCGTTGCCCCTCGGCGTAGAGCGTGTCGAATGCAAGCGAGGATTTCCCCGAACCGCTGACGCCGGTAACGACAGTCAGCCGATTCCGTGGAATACGCACGCTTACGTTCTTGAGATTGTTCACCTGTGCCCCGACGATCTCGATCGCTGCGTCGGTGTGCACACGGCGTTGTGTTTTCGTCGGCATGATACGGAGCGAAAGACCGATGCAGGAACGCAAAACTACGCCCCGCCGTTCCAGCGTGCCCCCACGCGCAGACGCCAGCTTCGTCCGGGCATCGGGAAATTCCGCACGATCGCGTACTGTGCATCGAACAGATTGAGCGCATCGGCTTCGAGCACGAGCACGAGTGGTTCCATCGGTAGCCCAACGCGAAGCGATAGATCGAAGGTCACCGCCGGATCGAGCGCAGACGACGGTGCGTTGTCGGTCTGTGTGTATCGCGTGCCGAGGTAGGTCACCTGTCCCGTGACCACGACAGCATCCCACAGCCGATGCTCCAAGCGCGCCATGCCGACGAGCTCCGGAGTGTAGATCACTTGCCGACCGTAGGTAAAGCTCGACCGATCGTCGTAAGTCACGCGCTGGTACGTCCCCGATGCGACCATGCGCCAACGATCGTCGCGCCAATCGAGCAACAGTTCCGCTCCGCGCGAAAACACACGTCCGGCATTTTGCACAGACCATGTGATCGCGCTTCGCGGCACGGCGATGATTTGATCGCGAATCCACAGTGCGAATGCATCCAGATCGCAGCGAAGCGTGCTGCCGACCAGCGACGCACCGAGATTGACATCGAAGGAGCGCTCGGGACGAACGTCGGTCGATCCGAAGTTTTGGTAGTACAGTTCGTTGAACGAGGGCGGACGGTAACTGGTACCGATGCTGGCGCGTCCACCGACAGGAAACGTTCGAGGTAACCACCGCAGTTGCAGCGAACCCGTCACTGCGCTGCCGACGTCCGAGTACCGATCGCCGCGCAGTGCCGACTCGACCGCAACGAGCTGTGCCGAATCGAGCAGGTGCGACCAACCCGCCTCGATCGCCGCTCCGAGCTGCAGTCGCTCGGCATACGAGCCTGCCCCGATGCGATAGAGGTTGCCCCTGAGCGTGTTGAGGTATGCTTCGGCTTTCGGAGCGATCCACCACTCCGACGAGCGCAGCCGCGGCGCTTCGATTACCGACGCAACATCGAACGCCGAGAAGCGATCGTCAGCGCCGCTCGGTCCACGAAATCGCGCCAGTGAATCGCGATAGTGTTGATCGAATCGCCGCAGCGCAAAACGGAACGTCCAGCGTCGCTGTGACTCCGTGCCTGTCTCAACACGACCGATCGCGAGCAGTTCACGATCGTCGAGCCGTGCTGCTGCATTTTCGATGGCGCCTTGCAACACTGCACCCGGCGCTCCGCGCTCGCTGGTGCGACCGAACACAACGAGCGACGTTGCAACCGACGGCAATTGCCACGACCATTGCAGCACGGCACTGCCGAGCAACGCATCGCCGTTGGTACGTTCGACGCGTCGGACGGTGCCGAACTCCGAAAACGTGAAAGGATAGTTGCCACGGCTGTACTGAAGATCGCCCGCAACCGAGATGCTGTGTCGTCCGAACCCGTGGGCGAGTTCGAATCGCAGCGACCGCTCTCCGAACGCGCCGATACCGCCGACGATCGCAGCCTCGTTGGTTGCTCGGTGGAGCGAGAGTTCCAGCACGCCGCCGATCGCTCCTGCTCCCCATGCGGCGCTCCGGCTGCCACGTTCGATCGCGACGTGCTCGACGAGCGACGTCGGGATTTGTCCCAGGTCCACAAGACCATTGGCTGCGACGTTGAGGCGAATGCCGTCGAGCACGACGACCGTATGCGTTGCAGATGCTCCCCGCAGCGAGACCGTTTTCAATCCGCCCAAGCCCCCGTAGTTCCGCACAAAGACTCCCGGCATCGCCTGCACGGCATCGCCGACGGTCGTAGCCGGCAATTGCACAAGCTCGTTCCGGTTCAGCTCGGCACGCGGCACTGCATAGACGACGCGACGAAGCGAATCCTCGACGACGACAGGGCGAAACACGTAGCGGACAGAATCCCCGCGCTGTGCGAAAAGATGGGCAGTCGCAATCGCCAGCGCGAGGACCTGTCCACTCCACGTTCTCATCGCTCGATTAGCCGCGTCAGTACAGAACCGCTCGCACTGGTGCAACGCCGCACTCGTACTCACGCAGAACTTGACCGCTCGAGCTCAGCACAATCACACGACCATTGCTTTGATAGTCGCGGGCATCGAATAGCACTATCGAGCCATCGCGCCGGTTGAATACGAAACCGCTCGGTGTTGTGCCCGTCGGCAGTGGAATGCTCGTCGGATTGACCGTCTGTTGCGACACGTCGAAGCGAAGAATGTTCTTTGCGCTGTAAATGGCTGGGTCGTAATCGAACGCATAGAGCGAGCCGCGATAGAACTGCAACGATCCGCCGCAACGCAGTCGCCAGCGCCGGAGCTCCTGGTAGGTCTCGGCGTCGTACTCGACGATACCTTGCAGCGAATCGGGCTGGCTGTAGATGTGCTGATAGAAGGCATAGAGCCGCTTGCCATCGTCGGACAGCACAAGCTCGCGCACGTTCGGTCCGGCATTCAGGTAGCGCTCGACTTGCCTGGTGGTGAGATTGACAACCGCGATTGTGCCCGCATGTGGCTCGCCTTGCCGCAAGTCGCCAAAGCCACTGTTGGCAACGAACGCGTAGTTGCCACGCACGACGACACCTTCGGTCGCAGGACCTGTGGTGATCGTCGTCACCAGTTGGATCGTCGTCGGATCGAAGATCGCGATGCCGTCGCCGTTGGTCGTCGTCACAACGCCGAGCGTCGGCGATACGATCGTGATTCGCCACGGCTCGCTTTGTCCGGTGAATTGAATCCTACCGACCGATTTGCCTGTGCGAATATTGATCGCTTCGATGGTTTTCGAGGTCGTCACGGTGATGAAAGCCGTGTCGCCTTTGAGCGCGACGTCGTTGGCTATCGCGCCGAGTTTCTGTCCGTTGTTGGCTGCACCGAACCAATCGAGATCCACTGCACCGGTGCGAAAGTTTATGCGCGTCAAGCTGGCATTGTCTTGCCCGAAAGTTCCTTGATTGACCACAAGAGCAACGCTATCGGCAGGAGTCGGTTCTGGGGTCGGTTCCGTCGTTGTGTTGGACCCACATGCAGACAGTACAAGCAGCATCGCTGCAACGACGAGCAATCGAAGATGGTGCAAACGCATAAGTCCTCCGAAGAAAGTTGAACATATCCACGTGCGCAAGCACATGGCTTACACTCGATCGAAAAGGATGAAAGAGAACTCCAGCGTTTGCTCTGCGGGGCGAGAGCGTGCGGGAGCGTCTCTCTCATCGCGCTGTGTGCGCAGCGCTGTACGAGCGTACCGATGAGCATCGCAGGCAGGTCTTCCGGCTTCGGGGTCATCCTCGGCGTTCGCCTTCCCACAGCACGGTGGCTGCAGTGGCACGTGTGAACGCGTCGTCGCCCGTTACGGCGGCGCAACCGCGCAGGATTTGCACCTGCTTCCCTATTCTCCCGCGTTTCGAGCGGGCACCTGCGATGAACGCACTGCGAAAATACGTCGCCCGGTGCTGTTAGTTTTGCGCCCGGTCAACGACTCGCCAGGACCATGCCAACACTTTCCGGAATCACGTTCATTCGCAACGGCATCGAGCGCGGCTATCCGTTCATCGAAGCGATCGCGACGCTTGCGGCATTGTGCGATGAAGTCGTCGTTGCGGTCGGCAATTCGACCGACGGCACGCGCGAGGCGATCGTCGCTGCAGGATTTTCGAACGTTCGCATTCTCGACACTGTCTGGGACGACACCAACCGCACCGGCGGGACCGAGCTGGCTCGTCAAACGAACATCGCACTCCGGAATGCTAGTGGCCAGTGGTGTCTCTACCTCCAAGGCGACGAGATCATCCATGAAGACGACTACTGGCTGCTGCTCGACGAAATCGCACGCGCCGATCGAGATCGTCACGTCGAAGCACTCCTTTTTCGCTGGCTGCACTTCTACGGCAGCTACGACTACATCGGCATCGGGCGGCAGTGGTATCGCCGCGAAATCCGGGCGTTTCGCAATACTGGACTTGTCATGTCGTGGGGCGATGCGCAAGGCTTCCGCACGCGGGACGAACGCGGACGTATCCGCAAGCTGCGCGCACGACAAACCGACGTTCGCATCTTCCACTACGGCTGGGTGCGGCATCCCCGCGCTCATCTTGCCAAACAACGCGCGCTCGATAGTCTCTTCCACGACGACGCATGGATCGCAGCGAACTTGCCGACCGCAGAAGATTTCCCGCACCACTGTTACGAGCTGGCTCGCTACGAAGGCACACACCCGGCAGTGATGCACGACCGCATCGAGCGCGATCGCGTCTGGTGTCGGCATTTCGATCCGAACCGTCGCCCACGCAAGCCGCTCGCAGTTGCCGTAAGCGATTGGATCGAAAAGCACACCGGCTGGCGGATCGGCGAGTATCGGAACTTCATCGAGGTGCGATGAGACCGCCAGCACGCCGACGTACCACCGGAACACAGTCATGAAGCACGTTCTCAAACGAGCCGAGCTGCTCATCCGGCGACGTTTCATCGAGCACAGTCGCAAACCGTTCACCGGAAAGCTGGTGCAGTCTCCGGCACCGATTGTCAACACACCGACACCACGCATTCTGCTGTTGCGTCAGGACCGACTCGGCGACGTGATTTGCTCGACGCCGGTTCTCCACGCACTTCGCGAACACTTCCCGCGTGGACGGCTCGACGTGCTGCTCAGCCGGAACAATATCGCGCTGGCGAATCTGGTGCAGAATTGGTGCGACCGCGTGTGGTGCTACGACAAAACGCTCGTGTCGTTCCTTCGGTTGCGACGAGAACTCCGTCGCCAGCGATACGATGTCGTCGTGGACCTGATGGACAATCCTTCGACGACCTCGACGCTGTTTCTGCGCGAGATAGGATCGCCGATTCGCATCGGTATCGTCAAAGACAATGCGTGGGTGTACACGCACTGCGTGCCGCTGCTCGATCGCTCGCGCATTCACTACGTCGAACGCATCGCACAATTGCTGTTGCCGTTCGGGATCGATCCGATGCAATGTTCACTGAAGCTGCGCTATCCATTGAGCACCACCGATGTCGCCGAAGCGGCTTCAGCGCTCGATCTGCAGCGCTGTCCGGAGCGCGTCGGTTTCGTCTTCGTGCACATCAGCACACGTCACGCACCCTTGCAATGGGGATGGGAGCGTTACTGCATGGCGATTGCCGAACTCCGCGCACAAATGCCCGAGCTTGCGATCGGCATCGGTTCGAGCAGCGACGACCGCACAGCAGCCGAAGAGATCGCACACCGAACGGGCGCATTCGTTTTGCCGATGCTGCCGTTCCATCGCTACGCAGCACTGATGCACTTTGCGCGGTTGCTCGTTTCGCCCGATACGGCGATCGTTCACGTTGCAGCCGCGATGAACGTTCCGTCGGTGGTGCTCTACCATCAGGGCAATCCAGCACTCATGCCGTGGTACCCTTACGGCGCACCGTATCGTGCTTTGGTCGTTCGCGAGCACGAAAGCGTCGCAGCCGTCTCGCCCGATGTCGTCGTCGAAGCCGCGCAGGAGCTGCTTTCGGGCAAAGAGCCATCGCACATGGAGCGTATCTTTGCTCGGTCTTCTCACTCGGAAAGCAGCATTCGATGACGTTCCCCAAGCGAACTCATACGTGCGGAGAGTTACGTCCCGCACACATCGGCGCCCGCGTTGTTCTCAACGGTTGGGTGCATGCGCTCCGATCGTTCGGTGGCGTTACGTTCGTGGACATTCGCGACCGCTACGGCATCACACAAATCGTCGCTGACGAAAGCAGTCCCGACCACGTCCGACAGGTGCTCGGCTCGCTCGGCACCGAATACGTCGTCGCCATCGAGGGTATCGTTCGTCGTCGCGAAAACCCCAACCCGCGCCGCGCGACCGGAGAAATCGAAATCGTTGCCGAGAGCATCGTCGTTCTTGCGCAATCGGAGCTTCCTCCGTTCGAGATCGCCGAGCACGACGAAAAACCGCTCGCCAGCGAGGAATTGCGACTGCAGTATCGGTATCTCGACCTGCGTCGTCCGTCGTTGCAGCGAAATTTTGTGCTCCGCAGCGCCGTGTACCAAATCGCTCACCGCTACTTTGCCGAACACGGCTTCGTCGAGGTCGAGACACCCATCTTGATGAAGTCCACTCCCGAAGGCGCACGTGATTTTTTGGTGCCCAGCCGCATTCACAAGGGCAAGTTCTACGCACTGCCGCAATCGCCGCAGCTCTACAAGCAGATTCTGATGGTCGCCGGCTTCGATCGCTACATGCAAATCGCCAAGTGTTTCCGCGACGAAGACCTCCGCGCCGACCGCCAGCCAGAGTTCACGCAAATCGACCTGGAAATGTCGTTCGTCACGCGCGACGATGTGCTCGAGCTGATCGAAGGCTTCACTGCGACGGTGTGGCACGAGATTCTCGGCATCGCGGTCGAGCGTCCGTTCCCTCGCCTGTCGTGGCGGCAAGCACTGGAGCGATACGGCAGCGACAAGCCGGACTTGCGTTTCGGACTGGAGCTGACCGACATCACCGCTATCGTCGCCGACACCGCATTCGAAGTCTTCCGTAAGGCTGCGAGCGATTCAGGCATCGTTGCAGCGCTCGTTGCGCCCGGATGCGCCGGCTATTCGCGCAAGCAGATTGACGAACTCGCCGAGCTGGCGAAAAAACACGGCGCTGGCGGCTTGGCGTGGATAAAATGGACCGATGGTGCCGTCCAATCACCGATCGCGAAGTTCCTCGGCGATGCGGTGCTCGATCGGATTCGCCAGGCAATCGGCGCACGCGATGGCGATCTTGCGCTCATCGTTGCCGGCGAGTGGGAGCGATCGCTGGTGGCTCTCGGTGCGCTGCGTACAGCGATCGCCCACCGATTGAATCTTGCCGATTCGAGCACGTTTCGCTTTGCCTGGATCGTGGATTTTCCTTTGCTCGAATGGGACGGCGACCAGCAGCGCTACGTCGCGCGCCATCACCCATTCACTGCACCGATGGAAGAAGACCTGCCGTTGCTCGATCGCGATCCGCTCAGCGTCCGCGCGCAAGCATACGACCTGGTGTGCAACGGTCATGAAATCGGTGGCGGCAGCATTCGCATTCATCGCACCGACCTGCAAGAGCGCATGCTCGAACTACTCGGTTTCTCCCGCGAGCACGCACACGAGCGCTTCGGTTTCTTGCTCGATGCATTGCGCTACGGCGCACCGCCCCACGGCGGCATCGCGCTCGGCTTCGACCGCTGGATCATGCTCCTTGCGGGCACCGACAATATCCGCGACGTCATTGCGTTCCCGAAAACCACAAGCGGACTGTCGTTGATGGATGGGGCGCCGTCGGAAGTCTCACCGGAACAGCTCGATGAACTCGGCATCGCGATCGCTACTGACCATCGGTCGGGTCGAGCGACACCAGAGAGCGATAGCCGAACGTCGTAGTTTTGCAACGACGCCGAACATCAACGAGCGCGCTTCGCACTGCGATGACAGCCGACGAACTCTACGCACTGCTGCAAACCGAATTGCCCGCCGACGAAGCAATGGCAGGCGATCGGCTCGGTGTACAGATCGAGCCGCCGGGTTACACGGTGCAACGCATTCTCACGTGCCTGGAAGTTACCGACGCAGTGCTCGACGAAGCCGAACGTCTCGGCTGCAACTGCATCGTCACATTTCACCCGTTGATCTTTGCGCCGCTCGTTGCACTGCGTCCATACGATCGCGTTGCGCGGTGTGCGATGCGTGCAGCGGCATCCGGAATCGCGGTCGTCAGCATACACACGACACTCGATGCGCATCCGGAAGGCACCAATGCTGAGCTTGCTCGCATGCTCGGTGTGACGGTCGAACGTCCGCTCGTGCCATCGAAGCTGCGCAGCGGGTACGGAATCGGCATCGTCGGCAGCTTGCCGGAGCCACTCGTGCTCGACGAATTCGCGCGGCACGTCGCAGCGGCTCTCGGCGTTCCAGTTCGATACAGCGCTGGTGCACGTGATACGGTCGAGCGGATCGCGATCGTTGCCGGTAGCGGCGCATCGCTGCTCGAGGCTGCCATCGAAAGTCGTGCCGATGCTTTCATCACTGCCGACGTCAAGTACCACACGTTTCACCAGGCGCACGGTCGCATTGCAATCATCGACCCCGGGCACTTCGAGATGGAGCAGCACGTGCCCGCTGCATTAGCACGCATCGTGCGTCGGATATTTGCACAGCACAGTGTCGAGATACCCGTCACTGCGAGCACTGTCCGAACGACACCGATAGTGCACCGAACACTTTTTCCGAGCGACATCGAAAGTTCCACCATTTCACTGCATTGATATGCCATCGAACGTCGAACTCATTGCCCGCTTGGCGCACATCGACGAAAAGCTCGACGACATGCACGCCGAGCTGGGCGATCTACCGAAGCTCGTCAAAAAGCTCGAAGACAAGCTGCGGCAGCACATGCGACAGGTCGAAGAGACGCAAAAAGCTCTCGAAGACATCGCCCACTATCGCACAACGATGCGGTTGCGATTGCAGGAGCTTGCCGACAAGGAAGCAAAGCTTCAGGAAACTCAATTCAGCGGTCAGGTCCGCAACAATCGCGAATTCGATGCAATAACTCACGAGATCGAATTCATCCGTCAAGAACGTTTGCGGATCGAACAAGAACTCGCACAGAACCAAATCAAAGAAGAGAACCTCCACGGGCTGCTCCAGCGCCAGCAAGCCGACGTCGAGGACGTGCGCAAAGAGCTGCAGGAGCGCGAAGAGGAACTCAACGCACTCTCGACAGAGCAAGACAACGAATTCCGCACGCTCCAAGCCGAACGCAAGGCAATTATCGAACAACTGGCAGCGGAATGGTATGCCGAATACGAACGCATTCGCACGTACCATTCCGATGCAGCAGTGTACGTCCATAAAGGTAGCTGCAGCGGTTGCTTCAGCGCGATTCCACCGCAAATGCTGGTGGAAATGCGCAATCAACCCGAACGCATGTTCGTCTGTGAGCACTGCGGGCGTATTCTTTACCCGGAGCACTACCGAATCGAAGAGGAAGAAATCATTTAGCCACTGGCGGGAGGTCCGTGCAGCCGCGCCGGCTCGACCGGTGAGGAAAGTCCGGACACCACCACGCAGCGTGCTCGATAACGTCGAGGCGGCGATGCCCCAAGGCAAAGCCGACGGAAAGTGCCACAGAAACGACACCGCCGCTGCCCTTCGGGGCTGCGGTAAGGGTGAAATGGTGCGGTAAGAGCGCACCGCACACGTGGCGACACGTGTGGCAGGGCAAACCCCACGCGGTGCAAGACCGAGCAGATGCGTTCGTCCTGTGCGTGGCAGGCGCTTCCTAATCAGGAAGCACGCATCGGGTAGGTCGCACAAGAGGCGCGCAGCAATGCGTCGTCCAAGGTTCATGGCTGCACGTGCTCGGCTCACTCCGGGCACCGACAGAATCCGGCTTACAGGACCTTTCGCCTGTGGTTTTCTTCACTGTGGAGCAGCGAGCGATGACATTGCCCGACGATCCGATTCTGCTCGAACTCGTTCCGGAGTTCGTCGTTTCCTGGCGGCGCGACATCGCCGATCAATTGCCAGCGATTGTCGCCGAGAGAAACCGCGACGAACTCTATCGCTTCGGGCATACGCTCAAAGGCTCCGCTCGTCAGTTCGGTTTCGCTGAACTGGCGGACATCGGCGCCGAAATCATGAGCATCGCTCGCGAAAACCTGTGGGATCGGCTCGATGAAACAATCGCAACCGCGCGCGAACTCCTCGACGCGCTCGAACTACTGGCTCGGCAACACGGCATGACGATACCGACAAGCAGTAGCACCAATCTGTGAGGATGCGATGAAACGATTGCTCGTTGTAGTGTGGCTGGCTGCGTTCGTTCCAGCGATCGCGCAAGTGCGCGTGGCAGTGCTGCCGATCAAAAACCTCGACGGCAACATGCAGCTCCTCACCTACAGCTACGCCATTGCGGACTCTCTGCGTTCGCTTCTGATGAAGCATCCCGAGCACGGCAGGAGCTTTTCCGTCATCCCCGCCGACTCGATGGAGCAAGCACTAGCCGAGTTCAATCTCGATCCCGCATCGCCACAGTTCGAGTCGGACCTTTGGCGCGGTATCGCCAAGCTCGACTGCAAATACGCCATCACCGGTTCGTTCGAGATCACCGGCGGGCGAATGGTGCTCAACCTCTACGCCTACGACGTCGCAACCAAACTCGCCGATCAAACCAACGCTGCGCGCAACCTGTTCAAGGCACCGGAACACATCTTCGAAGTGCTCCCTGCTGCCGTCAAGAAGCTCGTTCCGGCGCTGAAGTAGCGTTCTGCGTGCGTCGTTGCTGAATCCGTTGCTGGCGACGCATGTTCAGCAACTCGACCCCGACCGAAAACGCCATTGCGGTGTACACATACCCTCGGCTGACCTCGACCCCGACGCCGTCGAGCACCAAGACGAACCCGACCAGAATCAAGAACGCCAGTGCCAGCATCACCAGTGTCGGATGGCGATGGAGAAACTCGGCGATCGCATTGCTGCTGACGATCATGACGATCATCGCCGCAACGATTGCAGCGATCATGACGACCACATGCTGCGACAATCCCACCGCCGTGATCACCGAATCGAGCGAGAACACGACATCGAGCACGATGATTTGCACGATCGCCGAACCGAACGACGGCGCACGACGCTCATCGTGACCGTCAACGTCGAGTCCCTCGACGCGATGGTGAATTTCACGCGTCGCTTTGGCGAGCAGAAACAGTCCCCCGCCGAACAGAATGATGTCTCGCCCACTGACGTCATGACCGGCAATTGCAAACAGCGGTGCGGTCAAACCCGCAACCCATGTAATGCCCAGAAGAAGCATCACCCGGAACAGCAATGCCAGCGACAGTCCCAACCGACGCGCCGCTTGCTGGCGATCGGCTGGCAAACGCGACGTGACGATGCTGACGAAGATGATGTTGTCGATGCCCAGGACGATTTCCAACGCAGTGAGCGTCAGGAAACCGACGAGATGTTCGATCGTGAACACGGGGCTTTTTCCGACCGTTCGTTGAACAGACACGCCGGGCGACGATGGTATTTTCGCGCCACCACGACCGCAATTGAACGAACAGCATGCTCAGCTATTTGCCACCCGACGAAAATTTTCTCGGCATAGCAGCCGAACACAGCACCGATCGAGCGCAGATTGCCATCCTTCCGCTTCCACTGGAACGCACCACCAGCTACGGCAAAGGCACCAAAGACGGTCCGCGTGCGATTCTCCGCGCGAGCCATTACGTGGAATTCTACGACGACGAGTTCGATCGCGAGCTGTGCTTCGATGTCGGCATCGCGACGCTGGAATCGCTGCCACTGAAAAAGCTACCACCGCCGGAAGCACTCTCGCTCATCGAAGCGCGCACGCGAGAGATTCTCGCATCGGGAAAATTCTGCGTTGCGCTCGGCGGCGAGCACACCGTCACGGCACCGCTCGTCCGCGCACACATCGAACGCTATCCCGACGTGAGCGTGCTGCAACTGGACGCCCACTCGGACCTGCGCGACGAATACGACGGCACGCCGCTGTCGCACGCCTGCGTGATGGCACGCGTCGCCGAATTTCTCCCGCCCGACCGCATCACGCAAGTCGGCATCCGCGCGCTTTGCAAGGAAGAAGCTGCGTTCATCCGCAAGCGAGGTGTCCACACGTTTTTCGCCAGCGGAATTCGGCGCGGGCGCTATGGCGACGAGTGGATCGAGCGCGTCGTCGAAACGTTGGGCGAAAAAGTGTACCTCACCTTCGACGTCGATGCACTCGATCCGAGCATCATGCCCGCCACAGGCACTCCCGAACCGGAAGGCTTGACCTACTCTGAATGCATTGCCCTCGTCCGTCGCGTCGTCGAAAGCGGTCGTCGCATCGTCGGATTCGACGTGGTCGAGTTGGCACCGATCAAACGGCTTCACTTTGCCGATTTGGTCGCTGCGCGCTTGGTGTACAAACTGTTGAACATCGCGTTTTTCCATGAACGACCCAAAAGCAGCCGACGCTCTCCGAAACCGCGTCGAAGCTCTCGCGCATAATTCGACACCGTCCGACGACGCCATCGCCGAGTTCGCCGAATCGCTACTCGACGCGCTCGAACGCGGAATTATCCGCGCTGCTGAGCTGACCGACGATGGCTCTTGGCGCGTCAACGAATGGGTCAAACGCGGCATCCTGCTGCTCTTTCGTTTCGGTCGCGTCGTCGCTACCGACTTTTTCGGCGAACGATTTTTCGACAAGCACACCGTGCCTCCGCAGCGACTGACGCTCGACCGTGGCATCCGCATCGTGCCTGGTGGCTCGGCGATTCGTCGCGGTGCATACGTGGCGCCCGGAGTGATCTGCATGCCGCCGATGTACATCAACATCGGTGCGTACATCGGCGAAGGCACGATGGTGGATTCGCATGCACTCGTCGGTTCGTGTGCGCAAATCGGCGCTCGCGTGCACGTCAGTGCCGGAGCGCAAATCGGCGGCGTGCTCGAACCATCGAGCGCCCGTCCAGTCATCGTCGAGGACGATGCCTTCATCGGCGGCAACGTCGGCATCTTCGAAGGAGTGCTCGTTCGTTCGCGTGCAGTCATCGGCGCTGGCGTTCAACTGACCGCTTCGATTCCAGTTTTCGATCTGGTTCGCGAGCGTCTCATTCGTGCCGATGCCGAAGGCTGTCTCGAAATACCGGCAGGTGCCGTCGTCGTCGCCGGCACACGAATGCTCGCCGATTCGTCTTTTGCACGCGAGCACGGTCTCGGTCTTGCGTGTGCGCTCATCGTCAAGTACCGCGACGACCGCACCGACGCGCGAACGGTGCTCGAATCGGCGCTGCGGTAGTACTCCGAAGTCGAACATTTTTTGTACACCATGTCACTGCGAAGCAACATCGCGAAGGTTCGTCGTTACGTCCCGCTTGCACACTATGCAACGGCAGCCGTCATGGCAGCAGCGGCTCTGCTGGGCAGCGACGGTTTGGAAGTGTGGTTTTTGATCGCGGCAGCATTGTCGGTTGCAGCGGGCGTCGGCTTCTACGCATTCATGCGGCATGTCGAACGCAAACTCGATGCATCGCAGCGATGAGAGTGCCAAAGACGCCGACCGTTCGCCGCGACGTAACGATTGTGCATCACAGCGACCGGGGCACGATCGCATTCGACGATCCGCTCGGCTACGTTCGCCCCGACTTGATGCTGGAGCAGGAACTCCAGCCGCTGATCGAGTTGCTCGACGGCACAAGAGAATTCGACGGCATCGTATCGGCGACACGGGAACTCTTCGGCTCCGACATCACTGCTCAGCAGATCGCGCAACTTGTCCTCTGGCTCGACGAAGAGCTCGTGCTCGACTCGCCGCACTTTCGCCGCGCACGGCAGTTTTTGGAATCCGACGTCATCGCTGCGGTGTGTGCCGGCAGCGTCTATCCAGCCGAACCGGACCGCCTGCACGATTTTCTCGACGGCGTTCTTCAATCGGCACCGGCACGAGCGTATCCACAGAACGCATGGGCGGCATTCATTCCGCACATCGACTACCGCGTCGCCGCCGAACATTACGCCTATCCGTTCAATGCGCTGCGCCAAGCGGAGTTCGATTTGATCGTGCACATCGGGACGTCGCATTACGGCTGGCAAGATCGCTTCCTGTTGACGACGAAAGATTTCGAAACACCGTTCGGCAGAATCCGCACCGACGTCGAACTCGTCGAAGCGCTCCGACGCGAGGCAGGCGTACCGCTTGTGCGAAACGATCTCGCCTACCAACCCGAACATGCGCTGGAGTTGCACCACGTGTTCATTCAGTATCTCTTCCCCGATCGTGAGTTCACCGTTCTGCCGGTGCTCGTGACGTCGTTTCACGATTTCGTCGTATCGGGTCAGCATCCGAGTACCGATGCCAAGTACGCTGCGTTTACGTCTGCGCTCCGCCGTGTCGTCGAGCAAAGCGGGCGGAGGGCGATCGTTCTCGTCAGTGGCGATCTTGCGCACATCGGGCGCCGCTTCGGCGACGATTGGGACGCAGCACCGATGCTCGATCGGCTTCGAGGAGAGGATTACGAGGTACTCGATGCGATCGCGCGCGGCAAAAGCAGCGCTCTTTTCGACACGATCGCACGTGCGCAGGATGCTCGCCGCATCTGCGGCTTTCCACCGGCGATGACTTTTCTCGATGCGTTCGCTCCCGGTAGCGGAGTCGCGCTCGATTACGGGCAGTGGAACGACCTGCCGACCAAATCCGCCGTGTCGTTCGGCAGTGTCGTCTGGTATCGGTGACTACTCCTCGTCGTCGTCTTCCAACCGCCGACCGCGCAGCAACGTTCCGAGCATGCCGGTGTACGTCGCGCTCGTCGGGCTTTCCTCTTTGGCGATCTTCGAACAGTTGTGAAGCGCTTCGAGCACCAGCTCCATCGCGGCTGCTCGAACGGCACGATCGTCGGTATCGGGAGCGATGTACGTGCCGGCGATTTTCTCCAAATCCGGCACCGCCGCAAGTCGCGCATAATACTCGTCGAGCGGCATCTCGTCGCCGAGTTCGACCGCATTGCCCTGCTCGAAATATGCGACGATCGGCGCGTACACGTCGCGTTCGCCGCTTCGCACTTTCGCCAGCGGATCGGGTGCGTACCGCACGAATAGCTCGCGTACCGCTCGACCGACGAGTGCTTTGGCGACTTTGACGGCACCTTCCTGTTCGCCCTCGAAGACGAGCTCGATCTTGCCTGTAATCGCCGGCAGCGCTCGCTGGAAATCGAGGATGCGCACTGCGACCGTGGGTTCGCCCGTGACGATCGCCCGACGTTCGGCATTCGAGACGACCAGCTCTATCAGTGCGATCGTCATCCGCGCCGACACACCGGACGACTGGTCAACGTACTCGCTCTGGCGCGCGACGAAGCCGACCATTTCGACAAGTTCGGCGATGAAGCGCGGAACGACGACGCGATCGCTGCGAGCGATCCATGCGTTCTCGCGTGTGATGGCGATGGCATCGTCGAGCGTGCGCGGATAGTGCGTGATGATCTGCGACTCGATGCGGTCTTTGAGCGGAGTGACGATGCGTCCGCGGCTGGTGTAGTCCTCGGGGTTCGCGGTGAAAACCATGAGCAGGTCGAGCGGCAAACGAACGGCGAAACCGCGAATCTGAACGTCGCGCTCTTGGAGAATGTTGAACAGCGCCACTTGAATCCGCGGCTGCAAATCGGGTAGCTCGTTGATGACGAAAATGCCGCGATTGGTGCGCGGAACGATGCCGAAATGCATCGCGCCTTCGTCCGAGTACGACAGCCGTCGCACCGCAGCTTTGATCGGGTCGATGTCGCCGATGAGGTCTGCGACCGTCACGTCGGGTGTGGCGAGCTTTTCGCCGTAGCGTTCGCTGCAGTGAATCCACTCGATGGGCGTCGCATCGCCGTCGCTGGCGACACGATCGCGCGCGTATCGTGAAATCGGGCGCAGTGGGTCGTCGTTGATTTCCGAACCGGCGACGATCGGCACGTATTCGTCGAGCAAGTTGACCAGCGACCGCGCAAGCCGCGTCTTGGCTTGGCCGCGCAACCCGAGCAGCAGTATGTCGTGGCGCGCCAGCAGCGCATTGACCAGCTCCGGGATGACCGTTTCATCGAAACCGATGATGCCCGGAAAGAGCGCTTCGCGTCGCCGGAGTTTAGCGATGAGATTGTCGCGTATCTCGTCCTTGACCGAACGAAGGCGGTAGCCGCTGGCTTTCAATTCGCCGAGCGTCGAAATGGTCGGTTTCATCGCGGAGCCTCAGATGATGTTGACTTCTTCTTCGAGTTCGACACCGAAGCGCTCTCGAACGGCGGCTTTGATTTCGTCGGCGAGCGTGAGAATGTCGGCACCACGAGCAGCACCGTGATTGACGAGTACCAGTGCATGCCGCTCATAGACGCCAGCATCGCCGCGACGAACGCCTTTGAAGCCGCACTGCTCGATGAGCCATCCAGCCGAGAGTTTCACGGCGCCGTTTTGCTGGTAGTGCGGCATCGTAGGGAATCGTTCGAGGAGCGCTGACGCAACATCCGGTTCGACGACGGGATTTTTGAAAAAGCTGCCCGCACTGCCGAGCTCGTCGGGTGGAAGCTTGCTGCGACGGACTGCGACGACCGCTTCGAAAACGTCGCCGATCGTCACGCTGCGACGATCGGACAAACGCCGCGCAAGCTCGTCGTAAGCGACGTGTGCTTCGGTGCGCTTTTCCAGCTCGATGCCGATCGCCGTGACGATGAATGCACCTTTCCGCTGGCGCTTGAAAACCGAATCGCGGTAGCCGAAACGACATTCGGCAGCCGACAAAGTCACCGCTCGCCCGCTGGGAACCTCGACGCCTTCCACCCACCGACACACGTCGGAAAGCTGCTGTCCGTAGGCGCCGATGTTTTGAATCGGTGCAGCTCCGACGGTACCGGGAATGAGCGCCATCGCCTCGATTCCCGCCCAGCCATTGGATACCGCCCACTCGACGCATGAATGCCACGAGAGCCCACCACCGAGTCGCAGCACAACGCGCGTCGAGCTTTCTTCGACGACGCTGCGATCGGCGATTTCCATTCGCGCCGCACACGGTATCGAACGAACCAAGAGAACATTGCTGCCGCCGCCGAGCACCAGCCAATGCGACGTCTTGGGAGCAATCTCGCTGGCGAACGCAATCGCATCGTCGAGCGAGCCGAGGCGATACAGCTCTCGCACGACTGCGCCGCGAGTGCGGAACGTGGTCAGTTGGTGCGATTCGATATCGCGTTCGATCACCATAGCATGCCGAGAACGAGTCCGATGACACCGCCGGTATCGAGACGCGGAACGTCGTAGATGCCAGCAGGCGCGATCGAGCAAACAAAAATCACCATCGCGAGAATTCCGATCGCCATGCGCCGGCTGTCGAGCGGTCGGGGATCATCGATCGGCGGATGAGCGATGCCGAAGAGAAACCGCGCCAACACTGCCCACATCAACCACCCCGACCAGCCCGAATACGCCCACGGAACAATCCGGGCGACAGTGTCGAGCGGCGGCAAAAGCAGTTGCTGCAGCAGTTGCATCAACGTATCGGGATGATCGCCGTGAAGCATCACACGCAGTGCATCGAGTATCGGACCGATCCCGACGACCGCCAGTGCAATGACCACCCAACGCCCGATACGATGTTGCCAGCGACCGACCATCGCATAAAGCACATGCCCACCATCGAGCTGCCCGATCGGCAAAAGATTGAGCGCAGTGACGAACAGCCCGAACCAGCCGACGCACAGAAACGGATAGTGGTACACCTCGTTCATCGGTGGCACGAATGCATCCGGTGCAGCGAGCGCATGGCGCAGTGCTGCAAAGAGCAGCGTATCGCCGAACGTCAAACCATAGGTCGGTATCTCCGGCAGCGAGCGATACTCCGGATGGATCGTGAAAAGGTATTCTTTGCCGGGCAGCGTGAGAAAGCCGACGACCAGATACACGACACAGACGACAAAACCAGCCAACGGACCAGCGACGCCGATGTCGAACAATGCCGCACGCGATCGAATCGGCGAGCGTGTCCGAATCACGGCACCGAGCGTACCGAACGGCATCAGCCAGGGCATCGGCATCGGGATGTAGTACGGCAATGTTGCCGCGACACCGTGCGCGCGAGCGGCAAAGTAGTGCCCGAATTCGTGCACCGAAATGAACGTCATCAGCAGTACCGCGTAGGTCAGTCCAGCGCCCCAGTTTTCTACTGCGGTAAAATCGCGTCCAGCCCATGCAGTGCCAGCCATCAATGTCGAAAAGAACGTCGCCACGAAAAGTACTGCATGCAGGACGTATCGCTGCCGGTCCGGCGGTGGTGCAACGCCAGCAGGAACGATGCGCGTGTAACCCATCAGGCTTCGATCGGTCGTTGGGAATGTTCCGGACGCATCAGCGGGAAGAGAATCACGTCGCGAATCGAGGCAGCACCGGTCATCAGCATCGCCAGTCGGTCGATGCCGATGCCGAGACCGGCTGTCGGCGGCATACCGACTTCGAGTGCCATGAGGAAATCTTCGTCGAGCACCATCGCTTCGTCGTCGCCACCGGCACGAAGCCGCGCTTGCTCTTCGAAACGTTGGCGTTGGTCGCGGGGGTCGTTGAGCTCGCTGAACGCATTGGCGATCTCCATCCCGCCGATGTACAACTCGAAGCGCTCGACGAGCATTGGATCGTCCCGGTGCCGCTTGGCAAGCGGCGACATTTCCACCGGATGATCGGTGACGAACGTCGGTGCAACCAGTGTCGGTTGAACGAGCGTGCTGAAGAGTTCGTCGATGAGCTTGGCTTTCGATGCCGAGGGTGCGACATCTACATCGTGGCGGCGGCAGAGCGTGTAGAGTTCTTCGCGAGAGAGCGACTCGATGCGCTGACCGATCGCATCGCTGATCGCATCGAGCAACCGAACGCGGCGGAACGGTCGCTCCAGCGGTATCCCCGTGCCGTCGGCGCGGAGAAGCGTCGGCTCGCCTCGCACCTGGCTGGTGACGGTCACCAGCAGCTCTTCGGTCATGTCCATGAGCCAGTGATAGTCGCGATAGGCGACGTAGATTTCGAGCGCCGTGAATTCCGGATTGTGCATCCGGTCTATGCCTTCGTTGCGGAAGTTCTTCGAGATTTCGTACACGCCCTCGAAGCCCCCGACGATGAGTCGCTTGAGGTACAATTCGTCGGCGATGCGCAAGTAGAGCGGCATGTCGAGCGCATTGAGATGCGTCACGAACGGTCGCGCAGTGGCTCCGCCGTAGATCGGTTGCAGAACCGGCGTTTCGACTTCGAGCCAACCGCGTTCGTCGAAGAAGCGGCGGATGGCTGTAATCATGCGGCTCCGCTGGATGAACGTTTGTCGCACGTGCGAATTGACGATCAGGTCGAGATAGCGCCGACGGTATCGCTGTTCTTTGTCGGTGAATGCATCGTGAACGATGACGTTCCCGTGCTCGTCGCGCTCTTCTTTGACCACCGGCAGCGGTCGGAGCGACTTGCAGAGCAACGCCAGCAAGCGCGCATGAACGGTGATTTCGCCAGCGCGTGTGCGAAAAACGAATCCACGGACACCCACGATGTCGCCGATGTCGAGCAAGCGCAGCATCTCGTATTGGCTCGGCAGTTCGTCGGCTTTGATGTAGCACTGAATCTTGCCGTCGGCATCCTGAATGTGGAAGAACGTCGCTTTCCCCATCCGCCGAATCGCCATGATGCGACCGGCGACAGCCACGTCGGCAAGCGGCGATGGATCGTCGTCACGGAACGTTTCGAGAATCTGTCGCGAAGTGTGCGTTCGATCGAAGCTGTGCGGGTACGGTTCGACGCCGCGGGCGATGAGCTCGTCCAGCTCTTCGTAGCGGCGGCGAATTTGGTCGTTCTCGAATTCGATGCTCATGTCGGAAAGTGTCAACAGTTGAGCCGATGGGCGCAAATATACCAGCGCTTTGTCGGCTGGCAGTCAATGCCGCGTGCGGTCGTTCGTCAATTGCCACGCACGTTTTCATCGAGCAGCATCCTGATGCGAATCGATCTGGTTTGTCCTGTCCCGCAGTCCATCGAATCGCTGGTGACCACCGGCATCGTCGGGCGTGCCCGCGATCGTGGAATCGTCGAAATCGTGCTCCACAACTTGCACGACTACGCCGACAACCGTTTCGGTCACATCGACGACGAACCATACGGTGGCGGCGCTGGCATGGTGATTCGCTGCGAGCCGGTCTTTGCGTGCATCGAGCGGTTGCTCGCCGAGCGGCAGTACGACGACGTGATTTACATGACGCCCGATGGTCAGACGCTGACACAGTCGGTGGTCAACGAGCTGTCGCTCGAGCGGAATATCATCGTGCTCGCCGGACGCTACAAAGGCGTCGATCAACGCATTCGCGACGCGCTCGTCACGCGGGAGATTTCCATCGGCGACTACGTCATCAGCAGCGGTGAACTTGCCGCTGCCGTGCTCGTGGATGCGATCGTGCGACTCGTTCCCGGCGCAATCAGCGATGCCGAAAGTGCGCTCGACGATTCGTTCCAGGATGGTCTGCTGTCGGCACCTGTGTACACCAGACCGGCGGTGTTTCGCGGCATGGAAGTGCCACCGGTGCTGCGCAGCGGCGATCACGAGGCAATTCGTCGCTGGCGCTACGAGCAAGCCTTGCTTCGCACGCAGCAACGACGACCCGATCTTCTCGTGCACTATCGAACGGACCAGGCGCAATGAAAGCCGTGGTGTTGCTCTCGGGCGGAATGGATTCGCTCGTAACGCTGGCGATCGTGCGTGCCGAAGGGTACGACGCCGCAGCATTGCACCTCAACTACGGACAGCGCACCCAGGAGCGAGAACTTCGTGCGTTCACCGACATTTGCGACCACTACGGAATCGGCGACCGTTTGGTCGTCGACGTCGGCTACCTATCGGCAATCGGCGGAAGCAGTTTGACCGATCCTCGCATCGAGGTCGAACGAGCCAATCTGGAGCGCCGCGGCATTCCCAGCAGCTACGTGCCGTTCCGCAATGCGAACATCTTGGCTATCGCCACCAGTTGGGCAGAAGTCCTCGGCGCTCGTGCAATCGCGATCGGCGCGGTCGAGGAAGATTCGAGTGGATACCCCGATTGTCGCCAGGAGTTTTTCCGCGCATTCGAACGCGTCATTGCGCTCGGCACCAAGCCCGACACGAACATCTCGATTTTGACACCAGTGATCCACATGCGCAAAGACGAGATCGTCCGCCGTGGCGCCGAACTCGATGCACCGTTCCACCTGTCGTGGAGCTGTTACCAGCGGAGCGACGTTGCCTGCGGTCAGTGCGACTCGTGCGCATTGCGATTGCGTGGTTTCCAGCGTGCCGGAATTCCCGATCCTATCCCCTACGCTACGATTCCGCAGTATGCATAAATGGTTCAGCCGGCGTCGAGCTGACCGAAGAGCGCTCGATCGGTACACCGACCAAATTGCCCCACTCCGTCCACGAACCGTCGTAATTGCGCACCGATCGGAATCCGAGCAGGTACCGCAGAACGAACCACGTATGGCTCGATCGCTCGCCGATGCGGCAATAGACGACGACATCGTCGTCGGGCGATAGCCTGCCCTCGTTGCAGTAGATGCGGTAGAGTTCGTCGGCGGTTTTGAACGTGCCGTTCTCGCGAACCGCCATATTCCACGGCACGTTGATGGCACCTGGAATATGCCCTGCTCGCAGCGCCGATTCCTGCGGGAAATCCGGATTGTGTGTGACGACGCCATCGAATTCGCTTCTGGAGCGGACGTCCACCAGTTTCCCCCGTCGCTCGATATGACGCAGGACGTCGTCCCGATAGGCGCGAATACTCGACACGATCGTCGGGACGGGATAGTTCGTCTCCGGATAGGTCGGGACATCCCACGAGACCGGTTTTCGCTCGTTGAACCATTTCGACCGTCCGCCGTCCATAATGCAGCATTTGGAGTGCCCGAAGTAGTTGAACACCCACAACGCATGACATGCCCACCAATTCGACTGATCGCCGTAGAAAATCACCGTCGTTTCGGGCGTGATCCCGAGCCGCGAACACAAGCGTGCGAATTCTTCCGGCTCGATGAATTCCCGTCGGACTGGATGCCAAAAGTTCGTCAGCCAGTCCACCTGCACCGCACCGGGAATGTGACCGGCAGAATAGAGCAGCGGATTTTCGTCCGCTTCGATGATCCGGTAGTGTTCGGTATCGTGCAGTATCGCTTCGACCTGATCGGTCGTCATCAGCATCTCTGGGTGAGCGTATTCCATTGCCGCTCCGGGCGATGATGAAACATGCAACGGTAATTTTGCTCTCGAACGCTATGCTCGGAATCGCTCGCGCATGTATCGAATGTTCCGTGTGCACTGGGCACTGGCATTCCTGATCGGAAGTTCAGCAAGTGCTGTGCCAATGGTGCAAGGTTTTATCGAAAACGTCGGGCAGCTACCGTCGGAAGTCCGGTATTACGCACCGCTCGGCAGTGGAATGCTGTACGTGACCGCACGCGGCTATGGCTACGTTCTCTACCGCCAGCATCTGCGCATGACGCAGAGATTTGCGGCGTCGCGCATCGAGCTTCGCACGCAGAGCCAGCAGCCGGCTCGCATCGAAGCGACCGATCAACACTTCGCAACACTGAATTTCTACCGGGGCAATGTGCGATACGAGGGTGTGCGCGTTTTCCGTCGTGTCGTGCTCGGCGAGCTGTTTCCTGGCATTGACGCAGTGCTGACGTACCACCCCAGCGGGCGAATCAAGTGTGACTACATCGTCAGTGCCGGTTCCGATCCGTCGCGCATCGCATTCAGCGTCGTCGCTGCTGAGCCGAGCATCGGCGAAAGTCAGAAGCTGCACCTTCGGACGTCTCTTGGTACGATCGTCGAAGCGGCGCCGGTGTCGTACCAAGACGGACGAACCGTTCGCACACGATACGTCCTCGATGGCACAACGCTTCGGTTCGCGTTCGACGACTTCATCACGACTGACGCACCACTGACGATAGACCCCGAAATCGAGTGGTCGAGCTTCATCGGGGGCAGTGCTTCCGATCAAGTCGCACACGTGCGAACCGATCGGGACCGCAGCATCGTCGTGCTGGGACGAACGCAATCGCTCGACTTCCCCACGCGAATGGGATACACGGCGACCTTGCGTGGCGACTACGACGCGTTCATTGCCAAATACAGCGCAAGCGGCACATTGCTGTGGGCGACGTACTACGGTGGCTTGCGGCGAGAGATTCACAACCTCGATCACTGCGATTTGGTGATCGCTACGAGCGGTAACGTCGTCATCACCGGCTGTACGCAAAGCGACGACCTACCGATGACACCCACTGCGTTTCAACGATCGAAAGCTTCCTCGATGCCCAGTGGTTACGACCTCTTTCTGGCGGAATTTTCGCCGAACGGACAATTGGTATGGTCGAGCTATTGCGGCGGGCACGACAACGAAGATGCATTCGGTATCGCTACCGACAGAACTGGCAATATCTACGTCGCCGGACACACATCTTCCGATGTGCTGCCGATCACAACGCCTGCGACACCGGTCGTTGCTCGTAAGCCGACAGGTTCACAGGATGTATTCATCCTCAAATTATCTCCCCAGCGACAGCCGCTGTGGGTGTACTTCATTGGTGGCGCTAACGTCGAAACAGCAACCGACATTGTCACCGACACCAGGGGCGGAGTTTACGTGTGCGGTTATACGCAAAGTGTGGACTTCCCCACATTCGGAGCTGGTGTGTATCAAAGCATCAAAACTGCTGGCAACGACGGTTTCGTCATCAAGCTCGATGGGCTGGGACAATTGCAATGGGCGACGCTTCTCGGGGGCAATGGCGAAGATTACTGCACATCGCTTGCGCTCGACTCGTCGTTCGATCGGCGCTTGATCGTCGGCGGCACAACGAGCAGCACCGACATGTGGTATCGAGCTGCCGAAGGAAAAACACTCGGCGGCAGTAGCGACGGCTTCATCGCAGCACTCGATGGACGCAATGGTGCTGGACAATGGGTAGCATATCACGGCGGCACGAATTTCGACGAGCTGACCGCAGTAGCAATAGACCCGAACAACTTCATCATCGCGGTCGGTCGAACACTCGGAGAGTATCCAACCAAAGCAGCGCCACAGCCCGACTATCGCGGCGGCGGCGGCGACATCTTCGTCGCCAAGCTGACACCTGATGGCAAGGTACAGTGGGCGACATACGTCGGTGGAAGCTTCCGTGACCGAGCATCCGACGTCGCAATTGACGGGAACACCAACTTCGTCGTTGTCGGGCAATCTGCCAGTGCTGATTTTCCGATACTCGGTACGGCTCCACAAGCTCAATTGGGCAATCCATCCGGCATAGACGATGGCGTGCTCGTCAAGTTCTGCAACATCGTCATTCCGACAGCGATCGTTTCAGGTACGCCAGAGTTCTGTCGCGGAGAATCTCGCATCCTTACGGCAACTGGCAGTAGCTCCGTGCAATACGACTCGTACCAATGGGAGCTCGGTGGCGTACCGATCTCTGGGGCAACCGAACCGACGTACACGATACCGGCAACGCTCGATTCCGGTACATACCGCTACGTCTGTCGTGTTACGAATACGGCTCGATGCCCGGCTGTGACCGATACCATCGTTGTTCGTATCAACCCGCTGCCGACGATCGGCAGTCGGCAATTTGTGATTTGTTACGGCGATCCGATACGCCTCGATTCGATTCCGATCACTGGTATCGAACCCTTGCGATACCGATGGTCCGGCGAGCCACCACCGGACGATCCCACCTCGCGTGCACCATTGGTGCATCCTGCAACGACCACCACGTACACGGTGCATGTCACCGATGCCAATGGCTGCACTGCCGAGCAATCGTTCACAGTACTCGTATTGCCGATTTCTCGCTTGCCGATTGCAATCGAGGGTCAGCGCAGTTTCTGTGAGGGCGACTCGGCAATTTTATCGGTACCGAACGATATCGGGTCAATACGCTGGAACACAGGCGAGACAACGCCAACGATTACAGTTCGCACCAGTGGACAGTACTTTGCAGTGCTCTCCCTGCCGAGCGGCTGCGAAGGTTACACCGACACCGTCGCTATTGCCGTCAAAGCGCGTCCGAAACCATCGCTCATATTCGACGGTTCGAAGCTTGCAACGACAGAACGCTTCGATCGGTACCAGTGGATGCTCGATGATTCGCTCATCGCAGGCGAGACAGCTCCGACGCTCGAACCGCAGCGCAGCGGAAAGTATCGCGTGTTGGTCGAGGCGGACGGCTGTAGCGGCATATCCGACCCCCTTGCCGTCGAGCTTTCCGCACAGGTGCATTTGGAAGTCGCTTCTGCAACGGTAGCTATCGGCGAGACGGTGCACATCCCGATACAGATGAGCACATCGAGGAGACTCGACCAGCTCGGTATTGGGCAAGGGAGAATCGAGATAACCTACAACGCATCGGTACTGCATCTGCTCCCATCGTCATCCGATAGCATCCGCATTGTCGCTTTGCCTCCCGATGCCGACCATACCGCACACGCAACTATCACCACCACCGCCCTTGCCAACGATACGATCGTTGTCCTGGAGTTCGTCGCTCTGTGGGGGAATGCCGAATCATCCGATGTTGCGATAACACGTGTCTCTTGGGATACTCCCACTGTCACGACAACGTGGCGCAATGGGACGGTATGGTTGACCGGTTTCTGCAAGGCTGGTACGACTCGATTGTTCGACGACACCGGACAATTCGGCATTCGTACAATTGCACCACAGCCGAGTCACGATGCAGCCGCTATTGAATTCGTCGCGATCGAAGATTCGCCGCACACTATCGAGATCATCGATGTCGAGGGGAAAGTGCTCCATCGAATTCCACTGATTCTACGTGCAGGCAGATACATCACCGCACTCGATGTGAGCATGCTGCCCCAGGGTCGCTATCAGGTTGTGCTCCGCTCGGCAACGATGATCGCCACGTCACCCCTTGTGATCGTGCGATGAAGCGGTACGTATTCCTCAGCGTAGCGATACTGACCGCTGCAAGCACGATGTCGCAACCGTTGCGCGTCGGTATTGTTTTCGATGCAGGCACGGACTTTCACATTACCGAGTTCCAATCTCTGCCGGGAACGTTCAGTTGCTCTCCGGGCTTTTCGACGAGCGTCGGACACGTATGGGAAATTGGAACGACAGCAATGATACCGCAGCTTGCCACAGCTATCGGATTGCCGAGTGTAGTCGTGCCGACATTTCGGCTCAGCTACGATCGAGCGTCGGTTCAGTTTACTGCACGCGAGCATCAACCGATTGCGCTCGATGCATCTGTTTCGACCGCGACGATCGAGCATCGTGCATCTGTCGAATTCTCGCGCACCAAGTTGACGATCGGCGCAAGCACGCATGTCGCCGACAACCTGTACATCGAGGCTGGACTGTGGGCTGCATATGCATTCGTTGCACCGTTCGAGCAGGGAGAATATCTGGTAGAACCATCCGATAGAGGGCGATTCGCCGAGACAGGTACCCGAACGCGGAACGTCGTACACGGGCAATTCACCGCACGAGCACCGTTCCAATTCGGAGCAACAGCGGTAGCTGGATGGAATGTTGCGCGAATCGGTCGCACCACCATTCGACCAGAGGCAAGTATCTCGCTACCGCTAACATCTGCTGTGACCGGATTGTCCTGGCGCACCTTTTCCGCTCGCGCCGGTATAGCGCTGTTGCTTCCACTGCCGGAACGCGTATCGCCTTCTGAACAGCGCACCGATCCGCCACCATACGTCCCGAACAACGAGCCTACCGAGCTTACACGACCAGAACAGCCGACACTCAGACTCGATGTTGATTTTGTAGCGATGGACAGTTCGGGTAGGCTCGTTCCTGTCGATAGCGTCACGGTTGTGACTCGAAAGCGACAAATCATTCGTCCCTTGCTACCATATGTGTTTTTCGACGAAGGAAGCTCGACGTTACCATCGCGCTATGTACGCCTGGAGCCACCTGCTACGGCGACATTTGACGAATCCATCGTTGCGGGACAATCCACACTGGAAGCGTACTACAACTTGCTCAACATTATCGGTGCGCGGATGAGGCGCATGCCGGACGCAGTGTTGACCATAACTGGTTGCACGATGGGTGTCGGCAGCGAAAGCAATCGCCTCGATCTCGCACTCGAGCGCGCCAAAAGCATTCGCGACTACTTGCACGACGTGTGGGCAATTGACACCGCACGGCTTCGGCTCGTAGCTCGAAACTTGCCGGCACACCCTTCATTTGTCGGGCATCCCGATGGCAATGCCGAGAATGCACGAGCTGAGCTATCGAGTACCTCCGCGGCATTGCTCGAGCCGATTGTCGGTACGGACGAGGAGTACATCGTGTCTCCAGCGAGCGTCTTTGTCCGGATGCACAGCAATGTGTACCGACTCGATCAGTGGCGGTGGCGTGTCGTAAGCGGGCAAACGACACTCGCAGAGCAACGATACCACGGCAAGATACCATCGCTTGTTCGGTTGTCGGTACCGTGGCAATCCATCGCTGGCGATACTGTTCGGGTCGAGTTGGAAGGCATCATCACAGCCTCATCATCGGTCGCAGGCGATGTTTTGACGATTCACCGTCGGTCGGAATCGGCGCGAGCAGACATCGAGCAATACAGCTTGATCCTGTTCGATTTCGACGACGCCACCATTCCCTCGTCCCAACAGCCGATGCTCGATTCGATCCGACGACGTATCGAGCCCGACACACGAGTTCGCATTACGGGCTATACCGATAGACTTGGAGATGCGGAACACAATCAGCGACTGGCAGAACGTCGGGCAACGGCAGTCGCACGCGCATTGGGTGTATCGTCTTCTGCGTCGATTCGTGCCGAGGGCAGCCGCACGTTGCTCTACGACAACTCGCTCCCGGAGGGTCGGTTCTACAGTCGGACGATTCAGATCGAACTCGATCATCGCCGATGAACCACATCGCTCTCCGTCCCACTACTGTGCTTCGGCTGTGGGTACCGTTAGCACTGACCTGGGCGATGATGTCGCTCGAAGGTCCGATTCTCCAAAGCGTCGTATCGCGTCTTCCAGATGCAGCGACAAATTTGGCTGCATTCGGAGTTGCCATCGGCATCGCCTTCGTCGTCGAATCTCCCATTATCATGTTGCTGAGTGCAAGCACCGCCTACGTCAAGGGGGCGGAAAGTTATCGTGTCGTTCATCGCGTGTCGCTGGGTCTATCGCTCGCTGTAACGATCGCAATGCTTCTGCTGGTGTTTCCGCCCGTGTACGCATTGATTGCCACTTCGATTCTGGCACTACCTCCACATATCGCCGAGCGTGTTCAGCATTGCCTCATCGCACTCGTATTCTGGCCCGGCGCGATCGGTATTCGTCGCTTCTATCAGGGCGTTATCATTCGCGCACGGATGAACCGATATATCGCCTTCGGTACGATGTTTCGACTGGCGACAATTCTCGCTGGCGGCATTGCGCTACTGGCGAGCACCGGTACCAAAAGCGCCGTCGTTGCTGCAGCGATACTTGGTAGCGCCGTTGCCATCGAAACGATCGCGACATGGTTCATGGCTCGCCGCGCAGTTCGACTGACTCTGGAGACAACCGACCCCGACAACTACAACCTGACAGCACTACGGCTGCTGCGATTGTACACACCACTGGCGCTAACGAGTATCATTGCGATGGGGCTCGGTCCGGTCTTGGTTGGGTTTATGAGCCGCTTTCCTGCTGCGATCGTGTCGCTGGCAGTGTATCCTGTTGTGGACGGTCTTGTGTTTCAGTTCCGCGCTCCCTTGTTCGCATACCAGGAATTGGCGATCTCACTATTTGCAACACACGGTTTCCTCGATCGGACGATTGCACGAACGGGATATGGGATAGCTGCATTTGCAACCGTTGTCTTGGTGCTCATCACGTTCACACCGATGGCTGACTTCGTGTACGGGACGTTCCCGTATCGGCTCGACGTATCATCGGTCGGAGTAGCGACAATTGCAACAGCGATACTCTTGCCTCTCCCGCTTGTGAGCGCAGTGTATTCAATCCACCGCGCAGCATTGATCGTAGCTCACCATCCGGAACAGGTTACGTATTCGACCCTCGTCGAGGCAGTGGTTACCGTCGTTGTCGCTGGTCTTTTCGCTGTTGCTCGGGTACCGATTGTCGGAGTTTACGCTATTGCTGGAGCACTCACGATCGGGAAGCTTGCTGCCTCTGTTCAGCTTTGGTCTGCAACGAGCCGTTACCTTTCGCGGCGAGGCTGAGTGAACGCAGTGTACACATCGCGCAGTGTTGCGGCTCGAATCGGATCGAGTGTGACCAGTTCTTCGATCTGGCGCGAGCAGAGATGGAGCGCACCGCTTTTGAGCGCGACGTAACCGTACCGGAATCGCAAGTCTCCCGAATCGGGATACCGCTCGATTGCATCCTCGTAAAGTTCGAGTGCACGACTATAGAGGTGGCGCGACTCGAGGAATTTTCCGAGCGTCAAATACAGCGTTTCGCCTTGGTCCGGGCGGAGTTGGAGCACGCGTCCGATGTGTTGCTTGGCGGCATTGTAGCGACCCAATGCAAGCTGCGTTTCAGCCATCGCTATGTGTGCGGCGACATGATCCGGTATCGCAGATAGCACTTGCTTGAGCGCATAGATTGCCTGAGCATACTCTCCCTGTTTGCGCCAAAGCTGGCTGATCGTCAACCAAGCATCGGTACAGTTCGGATCGCGCTGCAACGCCGCTGTAAGACTCGTGAGTGCATCGGCTTCGTTACCCAATTCGAGCAAACACCGCGCGTGAAGGTAGTACGGTTCGCCTGCATCCGGTGCCAGCTCGATCATGCGCACAGCATCAGCCAACGCCAGCTCTGGACGTTTCGCGCGTAGATACAGCCAGCATCGCCCGCGCCACGATGCAAGGTCGTTCCGATCCAGATCGAGAGCAGCAGTGAATTGAGCGATAGCACCGGCAATATCGCCAAGCTCACTGAGCACTGTCCCCAACCCACGGTATGCCTCGACCGAGGGCTGCCGCCGGATGCTCTCCTCGAACGACGATTGCGCATCCAAATAGTGATGCTGTCGGAGGCTGACGACACCTTTTGCATAATGCAACCATGGGTTGTCGGGATTGGCAAGGAGACACTCGTCGATTCTGCGATTGAGCGCCTCGCTCGCCGAAGCGTGCTCTACGATAGCGAGAATCATCTCGACATCGGACCGGGGCGAATCGCCCGCGAGCAATTCCCCTGCAAGAGCGGCTGCATCATCCCACTGCTCGGTTTCGACGAGTGTTGCGACGAGCTGACGCCGACACTCGATATCCTGGGGCATCCCGTTGAACGCTATCCGCAAATGTTGCAGCGCCGCAACATGATGCCCGATGTTCCGCTCGATCGTACCGAGCCGCAGATGAGTTTGGTATCGTTCCGGCGCGATACTGAGCGCCTCACGATATGCTTGCAAAGCATTGCTGGTTTCGCCGAGCGATTCGAAGCAGACGCCCAACCAATGATAGACATCTGCATTGCGCGGCTGAGATTGCAAGCGACGATTGAGATACTCGATCGCTTCGCGATAACGACCGACCGCCGTCAACACCTCTGCTGCGTGAACGTGCCCGTACGGGAAGTCCGCTTGCAATTCATAGAGCAAGCGGTACTGCTCGGCGGAATCTTCCCAGCGTCGCCGTTGGCGATACAGTTCGGCTCTGGCGTAGAGAAAAATGCTGTCGTTGCGATGATGTGCAGCGAGCTGCTCGATGAGAGCATCGGAACGGCTGATTTCCTGCATCGCAGCGATGTGTACAGCTCTGAGCGCGGCGAACGGCATATGTGCCGTTGCTTCTTGAGGCAATCGCTCCAGAAGCCTGCCGAGTATGTCGAAGCGCTCGTTCTCGATGGCATAGCACGCAAGCATCAGCGCAGCGACGTCGGAATCCGGATCGAGTTTTGTCGCAGCTTCGGCAAATTCGATAGCACGATCGTTCTCCCCTCGGCGCCAATGGTATGCTGCACGATCGAGCAGAGTGGCGCACTTGTCGTGTGACGCACCACCGGATGGCACAACAAAGTACACCGCTCCGTCATCACCTCGACGGAAAAATCGCTGGAGAAGTCTGCTTCGTGCAGCCATTCGATGACCACATTCCATTGAATCGAACCTGTGCAAAGTATCGGCAGGCTTCGAAGGGGACTTGAGAACGCTCGTAGTTTTGTGCCGCACGTCTGGATAAAGGACAACATGCAGCGCTTGCACCCACTTGCAACGGTCCAGCCACAGCATTCTCTGCCCACAGGCTCACTGCGATGCACCGTTGTCGGCGCACGGCGAAGCGGATTGGCGGCTTCGTTGTTAGCAGCAGAACTTGGCTGGGATGTTTTTCTCACCGAAATCGAAGAGCTCGATCCAGCCTCGGTCGAACCGGCACTGTCGCACCCGCGCATCACAATCGAGCTGGGCACCCATACCATCGAACGGGCAGTCGAGACCGATGTCGTGATTGTCTCGCCTGGCATTCCACCGTCGGCACCAATCGTCACACATGCTCGCGATCGCGGCATTCCCGTCATCGGCGAATTGGAATTCGCCAGTCGGTACACTCGCTCTCCCATCATCGCGATCACGGGGACGAATGGGAAAACGACGACAACTGCTCTAACGGCACACATTCTTCGATCGGCAGGCTACGACGCTGTCGCCTGCGGGAACATCGGACTGCCTCTGTCCGACGTTGTACGCCGTGATCTGGAGCAACTTCCGTCTCGTCGAATTTATATCGTCGAAGCCAGTTCGTATCAGCTCGTCTGGACCGATATGTTTCACCCCGCCGTCGCTGTGATCTTGAACATCACCCCCGACCATTTGGCATATCACGGCTCGATGGAGGAATACGTCCGTGCCAAGTGGAGAATTTTTCGCAATCAGACGCACGACGATGTACTAATTTTGTGCGCCGACGATCCCTATGCAGCAGGGGCATCGCGGCATGCTCGGTCGCGCATCGAATGGTTCAGCATGCATCCTGTCGCAGCAGGGATGTATATGCGAGGCGACGATGAGAGCATCGTCCTGGTCAGCAGCACAACGGAGGTAAAACTGATGCACACCTGCGAGCTTTCTCTCCGCGGCAGGCACAACGTGTACAACTCGATGGCTGCCGCGCTCGCTGCCCGCGCATTCGAAGTGACCAACGAAAATCTCCGCGACAGTCTCGTCTCGTTCGCAGGCGTCGAACATCGCCTCGAGCACGTGCGCATCGTGCGTGGCGTCGAGTACGTCAACGACTCGAAGGCGACGAACGTCAACGCGACGTGGTATGCACTCCAAGCGTTCGAACGACCGATCGTATTGGTGCTCGGCGGGCGCGGTGAGTCGAACGACTATTCGATACTCGACGATCTTGTGCGCCAGCGATGCCGTTGCATCATCGCCTTCGGGGAAGAAGCCGAGACGATTTTCAATCACTTCAGCTCGACGGTCAGATGCATTCGCGTCGAGACGCTCGCAGAAGCGGTTCACTCTGCCCACGACGCTGCCGAATCGGGCGATGTCGTCTTGTTTTCTCCAGCGTGTAAGTCGTTCGATCAGTTCATCAATTTCGAACATCGCGGCACGGTCTTCAAGGAACTCGTCTATCAGCTCCCCGACTGATCATGCAACGCCGTTCACTCTCCAGCGACCGACCGACGCTCTTTGTGGCGATACTGCTGCTCGTTGCCGGTATTGCGTTCGTGTACTCGGCAAGCGCAGAATTCGCCAGCATCAAACTCGGAGCATCGGAGCGGTTGGTCGTCAACCATAGCATTCGTGTCGCGCTGTCGCTTGCAGCTATGCTTCTGCTGAGCAGGATGGACTACCATGTCCTCGTGCAATTGAGCCGCCCGATACTCGTGCTCAGCTTGGTATTGCTGCTTTTTGTACTCGTCGAGGGGACCCAGCTCAAAGGTGCTGTACGGTGGTTGGAAATCGCCGGTGTCAGCTTGCAGCCTTCCGAGCTGGCAAAGTTTGCGCTCCTGTTCCATTTGTCGGTTCGCATGAGCATTGTGGACGTCGAGCTGTGGGATTGGAAACGCGGATTTTTGCCACTGGTGGGCTGGGCTGTTGTCGTCGCCGTGCTCGTTGCGTTGCAGCCGAATCTTTCGACCGCTGCGTTGATCTCAGCGCTGGCATTGATGCTGCTCTTTCTCGGAGGGGCGCGATTGCCTCATGTCGCGACCGTTGCTGTGGCAGGTATCGGAGCGTTGGCGATATATGCCGTCGGAGCAGAATACCGAATGGAAAGGCTCACAAGCTATTTCGGTCGGGATGGCGGCGAGTCTGTCGAATCGTACCAGCTTCAACAAGCGCTCATCGGCTTCGCTCGTGGCGGAGTGCTTGGTGTCGGACCTGGACAAAGCAGGCAGCGTGATTTGTTCTTGCCCGAATCTTACGGCGACTTCATCGCGGCTGTGATCGGCGAGGAATATGGATTGCTCGGTATGGTCGGACTCCTGATCTGCTACGCAGTCATCGTCGCGCGAGGGATCATCATTGCTCGACATGCACCCGATACGCTGGGCTATTTGCTCGCATGGGCGATCTCGCTCGTCATCGGTACCTACGCATTGGTCAACATTGCCGTTGGTTGTGGACTCTTGCCGACTACGGGCATTCCGCTGCCACTGGTCAGCTACGGAGGCAGCAGCATCGTAGTCACAGCAGCAGCACTGGGCATATTGCTCAACATCAGCCGTCAACGCGTCGGGGGGGACAATCATGCGTAATCGTCCGCTTACCCTCGCGGTCGTCTTACAGGCAACGATTGTGAGCATGTCGGCGCAATTGTTGTCATCGTTTCCCGACCGCGATCTCGATCGCTCGCTACAAGCGACATTGCTCGAAAGCTCACGCCAATTTTTCCGAGCGAACGCAATGCTCGAGCATTCTCTTCCGTCTCGGATCACATCGGTCTTCGAGGCTGAACCTCAGCTCCGAGCAGCCCGATTGGACATCGAACAAGGGCGATACGATCTCGTGCACGGTCGGCTTCGATTGTATCGGGAGCGCGTTCCTCGTCTGCCCTTCCGCGCTGAAGCGTACTATCTCGATGGCATTGCATACTTTCAACAGCGACGTTACGAGCAAGCAGCCGATCTCTTCGATTCTGCTGCAGCAATCGCCGCGTTTCGCTATCAACGAACCAGCGACTCCAGCGATGTCGAACTGCAGCGGCGCTCGCTTTATTGGTCCGCAATCGCATCGGTGCACCATTCAGCCTTCGAACGCGCCGAACGAACGTTTCGCGACTTGCTCGACCTGCATTCGTCGTACGATGACGATGCATACGTCGGATTGGCTTCGATTGCTGAGTTCAGAGGCGATTTTCGGCAAGCGCTGACGTACTACGATAGCGTTCTCGTCGTCGCCCCGGCGGGGGAGCTGGTCGCAGTCGCACATCTCCGCGCAGCGCAGCAATTGATACTCCTTCGCCAGCCACGTCGAGCACTGCAGCGACTGTCAGCCGCCGAGCAAACGATCGCCGCCGCGACAGGACAGCAGCTTCCACCCCATGCACGCGCAGTGCTTGAACTTCTCACTGCCGAAGCACTGCTTCAAGTGGGGCAATACCAACAAGCGATCGAACGGTATCGGGCAGTAATTGCGCAGCACGATGCGTCACCGCTTCTGCGCTGGCAAGCTTACCTGGGTATCGGATGGGCAGAATTGAATCAGAAACACGAGTCCGAAGCGATCGCCGCATACCGAGTCGTCATAGACTCCGTCAACGACCTGCTTTCCCTTCAACGAGCGCAGGCACAGCTCTTTACCGCGGTTGCAATTGCACGCAGCGGCGATGTACTCACAGCAATCGAACGATTCGACGCACTCATCACCGACGAGCAATACCCTCTGCGTTCTCAAGCGATGATCGAACGCGGACAAATCGAGTACGAACGGGGACAGTTTACAACTGCGGCTGCGCTCTTCGAACGCGCATATCGAAGCGCGAACAATCCAGCGACGATGATCCGCGCGTTAGCGCTGCGCGCCCGAACCGAGTTCGATATGCAGCATTGGTCGGCTGCGGTGCGCCTTTGGAACGACCTCGCCTCACTGGCTCATCGGATAGACTCGACGACCGTTCCCAATGTTGGCTTGCTCATCGCCGACGCACTGTTGTTTCGCGGTATTGCCACTTGCAACGAGTCCCGCTATGCCGAAGCGATTGCAGATTTGGGTCAATTCGTCGCTCGATATCGCAGCCATCCTCGCCGCGATGAAGGATTGCTCTGGCTGGCTGAATCCTACGAACGAGCCAACATGGTCGAAAACGCAGCCGATGCTCTACAGCAATTGCTCGATGCGTATCCCAATTCGCGCTATCGCGAGGAGGCACTCTACAATCTCGGTTGGGCACAGTTCCGTTTGCGACGGTTCGCGGATGCGACAGTAATATTCGACCGTCTCTTGAGCGAATTTCCTCGTAGTCGCTATGCGATGGATGTCACACTTCGTAAAGCCGACATCGCATACCTGTCGAAAAAATACGCCGATGCCGCGCGATTGTACCGACAGGTTGCCAAAGCGACGCCGACAAGCGATGACGGCGAATACGCAAGTTTCCAGATCGGACAATCCCTTTACCGTCTGGGTGACTACAACAACGCGGCAGAACAATTCCGCAGCTTCGTACGAACATTTCCCGAATCGGCGATCGCCGACGACGCGCTCTACAATATCGCGTGGATACGCATGCTCCAAGGACGATGGTCCGATGCCACGACGATGCTGGAGACGTTGCTGCGTTCGTACAGCCAAAGCGAACTTGCCCCCTATGCACGTTTCTACATCGCGCAGTGTGCCTACAACAGCGGTCAGTACGTCCGCGCCATAGACTTGTATCGGCAGTTTTTGGCTGACTATCCTTCCAGCTCGCTCGCGGGACAAGCGATCGAAGCGATCCAAGATGCATACATCAATCTCGGACAAGATTCGCTCGCCATCGAAGTCGCTCGCGAATTTGTCGAGAAAAATCCTGCATCGGAACAAAGCGCACAGGTGCTGTTGCGCACGACCGATATCTTCGTTCGCGACCGCAACTACGAAGCAGCCATACGGGAATACGAACGATTTCTCGAACAATACCCCGACAGTCGGCATGTGCCCGAAGCGCTCTACGGGTTGCTCAAGAGCGCACTGGCTATCGGGCATCAGGAACAGGCTGAACGAGTGCTGACTCGTCTGGAGCAACAATATCCGAATAGCGAATTCACCGAGCTTGCCTTGCTCGATGTCGCTTCGGCACTGGCTGATCGTGCCTTCACCCAACGCGCCGATTCGCTATTTGCCATCATCATGAATCGTTATCCCGGCGGACAAAGTTTTGCAAAAGCTGCATTCGAGCGCGGACGATTGGCACTTGCGCGAGGAGATACAGCAACGGCGATCGCTCTCTTGCGGAGTGCATCTGCCGCACAAGGCGAATACGCCTACCAAGCACGCTACCGTCTCGGCATGTGGTATCGCGATCGCGCCCAAAACGACAGTGCGCGTGCGATGTTCCGGGCAATCATTGCCTACACCGACAATCCAACGCTTGCGGCAGAGTCCGCCTACCGAATCGCCGAGCTATGGCAACGCGAGGGCAACTGTGCCGCCGCAGCCGATACGTTTGCGCTCGTACTCGACCGATTCGAAGGAATCGAAGATTGGTATTCACTGTCGTTACTGGGTCTGGCTGAATGCTCCGAGGTTCTCGGCAACATCGACAAAGCACGCCAGCTCTACCAGACACTGATGATTCTGCGACCGGACGATGATTACGGTCGCACTGCCGCTGCACGACGACGACGATTGGAGAAGCGCCGATGAACTACCGCATACCAATCCGGCTGCTTGTGCCGTTGATAACGATCGCAGCTCTTGCGCAGCAGCAGCGCGACGGCGAACCGATCGACTTCATGACAATTGTCATCGAGGGCAAAGAATCGCTGCACCTTCCCAAAAGCCTCGTCAAACAGCCGCCGCAGTTACCGCCTCCCTATCACCGCAGCGAACTCGACAGTATCAACCCGCTGGAGAAAGTACCGCTCTTCCGAAGCGAACCGCTCGAATATCCGCGTCAGATCGTCGCCAGAGATAGCACTGTCGCGGCACTGACCGCTTCTGCGGGACTGTACGGCTTTGCGACGTTGTCGGGGCAGTATGCAACACATCTCGATCGCTATACATTCGACCTCGACGGATTGCTCGATCGCGGCGGTGCGTATCTACCGAATGCCGACTATTTCCGCACTCGTTTCCGCATCGTCGCCCGCACAGTACACGATGCACTGCAAACTGTCCAACCTACGAGCGGTAGCGGTGCCCTCGATGTCGAGACACGAACCTACAGTCTGTTTGCTCTCCCAATGGCGCCGGAGCGAAGTAGCCGAACGATTCGTTTCAATCTAACGCAGAACGCAGCGATCGGCACTGCACCGATGGAGGCAGCACTCAATATCGGCACGACGCGTTTGCAGTACAGCGACTCCGGGCGCACCGACGAAAGCGAACTCGGCGGACGTTTCACCCTCGATCCATTGCGTATCGGTAGTGTCCAATTAGGTTTTTCTGCCGATGCGAGTTTCCGTAATTACCGAGCGACACCGATTCACTTCCATACGCTTGCTGCTCGGGGTATCTACGGCGACTCAGCCCTTTCACTGACAGCACAGCTCGGCGGTCAGCTCGCGACAACCTCCCGACGTACGACGGAATTTGCACCCTTGCTCCATTTCCGCACCGAATGGCGTACCACCGATGCAATGACGCTCGATGCCGAGCTCACAAGCGGCATGGAGCCGGTCCGCTTCGGCGATATGCTTTCGGCGTGTCCCTACATCACCGATACCGCTGCAATCGCAGTGCGTACAATCGGCTACCGCATTGCGACAAATGCAACATACACTCCGACGACGCGTCTCCGAATAACGCTTGGATTGGGCATCGCATCGCTTACAAGTGCGCCGTACTGGGAGTCGCTAATCGCATCGGCTACGTTTGCCCCAATCTACCGAGCCCAGTCAGAGCGTAACGTCCACATCCGCGGGTGGTACCAGTACACACCGTTCGACATTTTCACTGCCGAAATCACCTACAATGACGTACGACTCGACAACGGACGCCGCGCACCATACCAACCGCTTCTGCGAGCCTCCATCGAGTACGGTCGGATACTGACCGAACGGTTCACTGTGAGCGCACGAATTGGTTACGTCTCGTCTCGGAGAACCTCCGCATTGACCGATGAAGAGATACCTGCCTATCTTGCAATCGCTGGTCGCGCGGAGTATCGGTTGAACGACGTAATTGGATTGACCGCAACAGTGGACAATCTTGCCAGCAGCACGATCGAACTTTGGCGCGGCTACCGTGAGCGTGGTAGTTTTGTCTCCATCGGTGCCGTCGTACGATTCTAACTTCGATTTGCCGGCGATGCACGAAGGCATACTCGACGCACTCGAATCTCTCTCTGCAGACTATGCCGCTCCGAGCCGTGAGGAGGAGCATTTCCAGCTCGACCGACTCGACCGCTATCCTGGTCGCTTACCTTTTTCGCCGACTGTCGAGGCAGTAACGTCCGAATCACCAGGCGAGGCACTGCGAATCTCCTCCGCTTTAGCATCCGTACTTGCCGAGGACATCGAACGGGGGAAATCAGCTCGCGGCGTTGTTACCGACGACCCTCTCGACCGGCTCGCTCAACAGTTGGATGAAGTACACCCTCTCATCGAGGCTGAGCCAATCGCAAGCGAGCCGACAATCGAGAGCTCACCGATCGAGGATTTGCCGATAGAAGACGAGACGACACCACAACAACCTCAGCCAGCAACCACCGAGCCTCAGACGCCGAAATCGTCGCGCAGGCGCGGCCGGTACGCCCTGTTGATCGGCATCCTCGTCATCGCCACAGCGAGCATCATCGTCATTGCTCCACGCATCGCATCACATCGAACACCGGTACAGCAACCGACAGCGACAACAACTGAGCTGATGACAACTCGAACGCCGAGTAAGCTCTCGGCTACTGCCAGTGTGGATACACCCACATCCCGCGACACCACATCGCACACGGATGTTACGCAGAAAGCAATACCGCTCGATTCACACCGCACATCACCTGCTACAGAGCATAGCGATCGCGCTGCTCAATCACACTCATTGGATCGCTCGCCGCTTCCGACGATCGTCAAGAACCGGACCGCAACGCGCCGAAATCAGATCGCAGATGTATCGGCTGAAAGCAACACCGAATCGGTAACGATCGTGAAGCCTCCAAGTCTGGAGTACCCTGTAGGCAAGGCACTTTTTACTCTGCAAGTCTGTTCGACGCCATCGTATAGCGAAGCGACACGGTGGAAGCAACTGTTACAGCAGAATGGAAAGTTCGACGTAACGATCGTCGAGCGACGAATCCGTGATGGCATCTATTATCGCGTTCGAGCAGGGTTGTTTCGTTCGGAAGCGGAAGCTCGGCGCGCCGCCGTTGAACTCGGTTTGAATCCTGCGGCAGTGTGGATTGTGCGCATCGAGTAGCGAGCAATTTTCCATTGGCACATGCGTACATATACCTCGACATGAAACGCTCGATCGAACAATACCCATCGCTGGAATTACGAGTGCGAATTCCATGGGATAGCAACACTGCGATAGGATTCGCAGCGTCGCTGGTATTGTTGGGATTGCTCGCGTTGTTGGTATGGTTTATTCCGACACCTTCGCAGAAGCCCTCGACACTTCCATACGAAGTACTGGCGACCATCACATTCGGTGATGGCGACGGCACGGGAAGAAGCAAAGGGAATCTCTCGCCGGAAGGACTCGCATATCGCTCACACCGCACAGCTCAGCAATTGGCTGATGCAGCGAACGCATCCCGGCGCCGAGCACGCACGTCGAAAAAAATACGAGCAGTACAAGATGGCGGAAAATTCGTCTCGATTTCGCAGCGTGAGGTGCAACGACCATCGAGGCGAGACACTGCAGACGCACGAGAGAAATCCAGCGGTACTGCCGAGCGCTCCATCGGCGATCGCGACGGCAGCCCAGAAGGAAGCGGACGCGGAACGAAAGGTTCCGGTGCTGGTAGCGGACTCGGTTTCGGTGACATCGAATGGGGTGGCGGCGGTAGCGCTATCGTCGTCCGAAAGGTTATACCCTCAGCGCCGGAAAATCTCTCTCGATCGACAATAGTCAAGCTGCGTTTTACAGTTTCGCCCGGAGGCGATGTCATAGATATCCGCCCCCTTGTGCGAGGCATTCCGGAAGCAGAAGCCGCAGCGATCCGCGCATTACGACAGTGGCGCTTCAGACCGCTGGCGAGTGACACCCCCGTCGTCGGTATCATCACCTTCCGTTTCGACGTCAACTGATGCCTGCGGAGCAATCTGCCGCGAAACTCTACGCCCGCGCCAGCGGTGCTGTTCTCCTCGGTCAACTTGCGTACTACGCGGTGTACTTGTGGGGAATGCGCCTGATACTGAGTACCCTACCGAAGGGCGAGAATGGATTGCTCACGTACGTCCAACAGTGGACAAGCGCAGTGCTCTCGATCGCGATGCTGAACGGATACAACACACTCATCATCAAACGCCTTCGGAGCGAGTCGAATGCGATCGAATTGTTCTCGACCGTCGTCACGCTCCGTGCGTTGATAGGTGCAGCGGTGTCGTTGGTTTTGGCAGTGACCCTTTCTTTTGTCGGCGAAGTTCCGTACACCACCACCCTGGTCGCTTCTCTTGCTACACTCGTTCTCAGCCGCGGGATGGCTCTTCGCTCGACATTCGAGCTGCCCTTCCACGCACGCATGCGCTTCGAGCTTCCAGCCGCACTCAATATCCTCGACATTGTGTTGATCGTAACGCTTCTGTGGTGGTACCGTAGCGGACTCGACGCCGCCACTGTCTTGGCGATACAAGCGATTGGGGCATTGCCCGGTTTTGTCGCTTTGATCGCCCTGACTTGGAAAGACGGTGTATTCCGCGTCCGACTCAGTAAGCAAGCTCTCGGCACACTTCTCGGCAATACTGGGTGGCTCGGTACAACCGCGATCTTCATTTATGCCCATATGCTGTTGGATGTGACATTGCTCGACCTGGTCGGTAATCGCACAATGGTCGGTATCTTCGGTGCAGCAAGCTCTGCGTCACTGCCGATGAGCATATTGCAGGGCATCGTCTGGTCGCCGCTCATACCACTGTTGAGCCAGAGATTGCTGGCTGCACATAGAGAAGCTCATGCCGATATGGAGCGCGTCTTTCGATTGGCAACCGTGGCGATCGTGCTCGCAGGCTGCATCATGGCTGCTGCTATGCCCTTCATCATCGGATTGCTTACCAACGGTGCGTATGCCGATCACACACTGGAATTTTTGCTCCAGCTATGGGCACTCAGCTTCAGCGCTATCGTCTTCGGTGTTCAGCATTATGCATCGCTTGTGGAGCGATACCGTATCGCCGCCATCACGTCGGCACTGTTGGTGGTCGGTTCGGTAGTCTTCGATTGGTGGCTAATCGGTACGTTGGGAACACAGGGAATTTTCGTGGCGAAGGTTCTCTCTCACGTGCTGGCGATAACGTGTGCAGCAGTGATGTTTCGGCGCGATGGCTACGAGCGCATCACGATCGCACTCGCCAGATCGGGAATCTGGATCGGCGTCACCGGTCCACTGATCGGTCTTGCTTCGATACACCTCGATAACGTGATGGCTCGGCTTATCGCGATGGTTGGAATTGCTGTCATGGCAGCAGTCGCTACCGGCGCAATTCGGACAGACGACCGCAGATTCATAGCGCGTTTTATTCGGAGCTACCGTACCGCTCGAGCGTGAAGTGCTGACCCAAGTAGAGCCGCCGTACATCGGGATTGTCTGCGATCTCTTCCGGCGTGCCGGCACAAAAGACTCGCCCCTCGATAAGGATGTACGCTCTGTCGGTAATGGAGAGCGTTTCGTGGACATTGTGATCGGTAATGAGCACACCGATGTTACGTTCCTTGAGCCGCCGCACCATTGTCATGATGTCCTCGACCGCAATCGGATCGATTCCGGCGAACGGTTCGTCCAGCAGAACAAATCGGGGATTGGCAGCCAATGCTCGTGCGATCTCCGTTCGGCGTCGTTCGCCACCGGAGAGCATGTAGCCTTTGCTTTTGCGGATATGTGCTATGCCGAATTCTTCCAAAAGCTGTTCGAGTCGTTGCCGGCGTTGCTGGCGTGGGATCGGTTGCAATTGCAGCACAGCAAGAATGTTCTGTTCGACCGTCAACCGCCGAAAAATCGAGGGCTCCTGCGGTAGATACGCAATACCCATTCGGGCGCGCTTGTACATGGGAAAGTAGGTAATATCTCGTCCATCGAGCAGCACCCTTCCTCCGTCGGGGCGAATCATGCCGACGATCATGTAGAACGAGGTCGTTTTCCCTGCTCCGTTCGGACCGAGCAACCCCACGCACTCTCCTTGACGAACAGCGTAACTGGCTCCCTGCACAACTGCGCGCTTTTTGTACACTTTCACCAGCTCATGTGCTTCGAGAATGCTTCGGTGTTCCATGCCAGCAATCGGAGCGTGCGTTATGGACGACGTTCGAGAACGAGCGACTTGGTGACAAGCCGGCCGTCTCGCTCCAGGACGATCTTGAGAGTTTGCCCTACTGTACCATCGTTGATCGCTACGTCGAGGTCGTCACGTGTATGGATAGGTACTCCGTCAATTTCGACGATAATATCGCCCGGCTCGATACCAGCTTTGTCAGCAGGAGAATTTCGTGCAACCTGCGTAACGATCACTCCCTCGTCGCGATCGGTCCGATAGGTGCGTTTGTACTCGTCGGAGAGAAAATCCACCGTCAATCCGGTATAAAAATTCCGGTCGAGCTGTTGACCGTTTTTGAGAAGCGTGACGATCCGCTTGACCCGGTTGATCGGAATCGCAAATCCGATACCTATCGAGCCAGCACCTTGGTACGACGTCGCTGTCGAGAAGATGATCGTATTGACGCCGATCACATCGCCGTTTGCATTGACGAGCGGACCCCCGGAATTGCCCGAACTGATCGCTGCATCGGTCTGGATCATCCCGCGATAGATCCGCTTCCCGTTCGGAACATCAGGGGATGATTCGACCAAGTTGACACCGACATTGCTGACCACACCCAATGTCACTGTCGGCTTTGCGTTGCGATCGAACAAACCGAATGGGTTGCCGAACGCGATCGCCCACTCGCCGACCATGACATCGTCGGAATTGCCGAGCCGGAGATACGGCAAGTTGTCTCCTTTGATCTTCAGCAGTGCGACGTCGGTAACTGGATCGCTGCCGATGATTTCAGCATCGTACTTTTTGCCACCGACGGTGGTAACGACAATCTTGGTTGCACGACCGGCAACGTGATCGTTGGTGACGATGTAACCATCAGGAGAAATGATGAACCCCGAACCGAGAGAACGAAGCTGTTGACGCTGACGGAACTGTGGAATGTCACGAAAGAAGTATCGAAAGAACGGGTCGTTCGCAAAAAAATCGCTGAACGGGCTGCTGACAATTTCGCGAACTTCGATCACGTTGATCCCGACTATCGCAGGCGAACAGCGAGCAGCGACCTCGGAAATCACCGTGCGACGTGAGTTGTCAATCGCGGCTGTTGCCGAAACGGTCGAACGATTCGATGACTCCTCGTAGAGCGGATGTTCCGACGACCGGTGCGCATTACAACTGGTCGCGATACCGATTACCGATAGAAGAACCAGTCCAACGGTAAACACTGCTTTGTTCATAGCTCTGCATCGGTGATGCAACAGTACGCCTCAAACGAATGCTACCGACGAATTATTGTCAGCGAAAACGCTCCTCGATCCAACGCCCGACGCGAGTTGCAAGGTCGTCCGGAATCCAATGTTCACCGTTGAATTCGAGCAGCGTGTAGGGAATCTCTGCCCGCCGGTACATGTCGGCGATGAGCCATCCTGTTTGGATCGGCACGATTGGATCGCTTCGACCGTGAACATGGAGTATCTCGATGCCATAACGACGAACGCCATCGAGCCGATCGGCAATGCCTCCCCAACTGTAGTAGCTCGGTGCAAGCAACACTGCAGCACGAAAACGTTCCGGATAGCGCGACACGAGTACCTGCGCGTAGAATCCACCTTGCGAAAAACCGACAACGACGGGAAGCGACGCACGGACGACTGGAAGCGATCGTTCGGCATCGTCGAGCACGCTCATATACCATCGTGCCGACAGTTCGACGATCGTCGGATTCATCGTGTCGGGCGCAGCTAAATCCTCACCGGCGGCTGACAATCGCAAGCGTCCTTGGGCGATCGTTTCGGCGACCTTGACGTAAGGCGCTTCGGGACAAACGACAATTGCCCGCTTCAAACCGAGTGCTTTCGCCCAGCGGAGCATCATGACCGGCTCGTTGCCGTTGCCGTGGAGCAACAGTACGAGATGATAGCGCTGGAGCGAATCGAATTGCGGCGGATACAACACGCGGTAGCGACCGATGCGTTCTTGGCGAGCGAACCGCGCGGGGTACTGAGATTGCTCACGAGCATTCGCCTCGATCCGTTCAGCGATCGCTCGTCCCCGTCCATTTCTGCAGAGCGGCGCCAGTGTCGAATCGAGTGCGATGGCAGTGCTGCCGCCGAAGCCGGCTGCTGCTGCGCTCGCCAGCGCGTCGAGCGCAGCCTCGTGTTGATTACGCTGAGCGAGCAATTTGCTCAAGGTTACAAGAGCCGTTGTGTCTCGCGGATTTGCTGATGTCCACAGCCGTAGATAGACGAGCGCCGAATCGCTGTTTCCCATTTTGAGGAATGCGTCAGCTCGTTCGCGCGCGGTGCTGGTTGCCACCAGCGTCTGAGGAATGCGCTGGAGCGTTTGCGCACCGAGCGATGCTGCAAAGGCACAAACGAAGAGTGCCCGGAACAGGAGTCGAACCTGCACGTCCTTACGGACACTACACCCTGAATGTAGCGCGTCTGCCAATTCCGCCATCCGGGCACGCATCATGCGGAGAGGGTGGGATTCGAACCCACGAGGCCCGTTGCCGGACCTAACGGTTTTCGAGACCGCCCGATTCAGCCACTCTCGCACCTCTCCGGTGGGATGCAAAAATACGAGGGACAAGAGAGCTTTTCAGCGAAGAACTTCCCAGTGCAGTTGACGTCGCAGTGTCGCGACGAGCCGTTCGTAGGCTTGTTGCTGCTTGATCGTGAGCGCGAAGTTTTCCAGCTCCTTGTAATCGGTTTCGAGTGTCGGTTTGTGTGGCGGTATGCTGCGTTTTTTCCAGATGATGTGGAAGCCTTGCTTGGTCGGGTTCGTCGAATACGGGAGCGGCGATGTCACCGCCCCATCGGCGAGCGTGTCGAGCAGTTGCTGCAACGTCGGTTCCAAGTTCGATGCAGCGAGTTTGCCGAGGTATCCGCCGAATCCACGAGTGTCCTGTTCGTCCGAGTACATGCGGGCTGCATCCTCGAAGCCGATTTCTCCGTTGACGATGCGCTGGCGCAATCGCTCAAGGTCAGTGCGAGCACGATCACGATCGCTTTCGCCACGTGGAATGCTGACAAGGATATGGTTGACGTGTATCTGATCGAGCGTTCGTTCCAGCATACGCACGATGTGGAAGCCGAATGGTGTTTCGATCGGCATCGAAATTTCGCCGTTTTGGAGCTTCTTGCACGCCGAACAGAACTCAGGGACAAAATCGTCGCATTTCCGCATACCGAGATCGCCGCACGTTGCACGTGTGTTTGCATCGTCCGAATGACGCGCCGCCATGGCACAGAAATCCGCACCTGCCAAGATCGAGTCGCGGATCGATTTGGCACGCAGGAGCGCTGTTTGACGTGCATCCTGTGCGGGCTGGACATAGCGAACGATGTGATACAGTTCGTACTGCTTGCCGATGACCGGTAGCGAATCCTTGTACCGCTGGTAGAGTTCTTCGACCTCGCGCGGCGAGACACGGATATCGCCGAGCTTCGACTGGCGGTATCGCTCCGTCAACAGACGCTTGCGAATTTCTTCGCGTCCATCGCGACGGATTTTCCACATCGGCATCTGATAAATGTTCTCCAATCGCTCCTCTGAGCCAACTTGACTGACGAGCTGTTGAATCGTCGCATCAAGCTGGGCAGTCACCTCGTCGTCGCTGACGCTAATGCTATCGAGCTGTGCTTGCACGTACATGAGCCGATCGTTGATGAGAGCATCGAGCACACGCTGGCGCACATCGGGATCGGTCGGTTTGATCGTTGGGTTCTGCTGCGCCAGCAACAACAGTTGTGCATCGACTTCGCTTTTGAGGATCGGCTCGCCCGCAGCAACTGCTTCAACGCGGTCGAGCACGTCACCTTCGTGAAGGATGCTCTGCTGTGCCGCCAGCGACACAACCACGACAAGCGCCAGTGCGATTGCTCGCATCACGGTCGGAAGAGTTTGTTGATGGTTGCAGTCTCGTAGCGGACCGGGAAGCGTGTCCGTAACGATGTCAACCACTGCTCGGTCAACTGGCGTTGTTTGATTTCCTGCACAGCGGAGGCGATGTCGGCAATGGCTTCCTCGAATGTTTTCTGCCTCGGCGGGTAGATCGCATTGACCCGGACGATAGCATATCCTTTCTCGAACGGCAGAGGACCGACGATGTCGCCTTCTTTCGGGGTTGACTTGGCAACGAGCGACGCCAACTGCGATGTCCGCACGACAAGCTTGCCCCAGTATCCTTTTTTCTCGCGATAGCCGGCACGTTGAGTGAACTCTTCAGCGAGTTTTTCGAAGTCCTCTTTCGTATGTGTTTGCCGCGCACGCTCGGCGACCACTTTTGCGACACTGTCGCTGAGCAGGTAAATCTCGCTCAGGTCGTAGCTCAACTCGGTCATGTAGCGCGATTTTGTCGAGTCGTAGTATGCTCTGGCAAGCGTCGTATCGAATTTGAGTTTCGACCAGACCTCCTGATCTTCGACCTTGAACAAAAGTATGCCGTCGCGGAACTCCCGCACAAGCCGCGCGAACTGTGGATACTCATGTTCGAGATTGGCTGTCAAACGCTCGATGATCATCGGATCGGTAATCTTGTTGAGTGCCGTCGTCAAGCCTTGTCGGTTGAGTGTGTACGGTTCGCGCCGTTTCTTGAGCGAGTCGGCAAACGCACCGACCGTCAGTCCGCCCGTTGCGCCGAACGAATAGATCACTTCTGTTTTCAACACCGCTCCGATACCGGCATCCCAAGCACTATCGCGCGTGGTGCGGGAGGGATTGACTGCTGCGAGCACTTGGTCGAGCACATTCTCGCGCAATGCCCAGCCGAGCCGTCGCTTTTCGGCATCGAGGAATGCACGTTTGTCGTCTTCGAAATTGTATCGGCGGTATGCCTTCCGAACGTTCTCCCGTTCTTCGACAGGATTGAATGGCTTCGTCGAATCGCGCCGTATCACGTGGACGCCATAGACCGTTCGCGCAATGCCGATTTCACCATCCCGCAACGAGAAGAGGACGTCTTCGAATTGCGGCAATAGGCGGCGGTTGTCGCCATCGAACCCAAGCGATCGACTGTAGAAACCGCCATTGCCGAGCAATCCACCCTTGTCTGCAGAGGACTTGTCGCTCGACCAGCGGCGAGCAGCAGCAGCGAACTCCTCGGCTGTTTTGCCTTTGAGTGCTGCAGCCAGACTATCAGCCAGATGTTCGATTGCCATCGAGTCGAGCGTCTCCGTCGGGGTCAGCAGAATGTGTCGAATGCGTACCAACTCGCGCGGCTTTTTGTCGAGCAGTTTGACGATGAGATACACAAATCGTGTGCGAATCGGTTGCGGATAGACTTGACCCGGCTGGAGCGCATATGCTGCATCTTCCAGCTCACGAATGACTCCGGACAGCGCCGTAATGTACGGCAAGATACCGCCATTCTTGCCGGTTTCTTTGTCGTCGGAAGAATCCTTTGCCACCTGCTCGAAGGATGCGCCGTTTTGCACCACTCGCAAACACGCCAACGCCTTGGCATACGCAGCAGTGGTGTCGGCATTGTCGCCTTGCGGTATCGCAATGACGATGACAGCCGGTTTTACTTCGAACTGACGGCGCCGGAGTTCTTCCTCGACCCGTGGCTCGATGATTCGTTTCTCGTAGAGGTACGTCTCGGCAACCAGACGCCGATTGGCAGCGACTTCAGCGAGAATGCTCGAATCCTTATCGTAACCGCGGCTGATGGCATCGAGCACCTTGAGCCGATAGTTTGTGTAGAGCCGGAGAAACTCCAACACCGTATCGCGCGGCTGAGAAGACAAGGATTTGTTGCTCCGGTTCGAGTTGCGCAGATATGTCGCTTCGATGTCTTCATAGGTGACGACTTCCGGACCGACTCGCGCCAGAACTGTCGTCAGCGACGGTGTCGGAAGGGTTTTCTTGGAATTACCGGCACGGTTATGGCGTGCCGGCTGGGCATCGAGCACGATGACGACCGAACAGAGGGCGAGAACCAACGATACACTGCGCATGAAATAGCCTACCGATGAGTGAACATTGCATCAACGAATTACAAAATTAGACGCCCCCACCGCCAAGCGCCGGATCGTGCAAATACCGTTCAGCCACTCGAACGATATTTCCAGCCCCCATCGTCAACAGCACATCGCCGGAACGCAGCAACGAGCCGATTCGACTGAGTACATCGTCGAACGTCGGCGCATAGATGACAGTGCCGTTCATCGAGCACCGAACGATCGTTTCGCCGCTGATACCATCGAGAGGTTGTTCACGAGCGGCATAGACATCGGTGACGATAGCCACATCGGCTCGTTCGAGCTCGTCGGCAAACGCTCTGGCAAAATCGCGGGTGCGGGTGTAGGTGTGAGGCTGGAACACCGCAACGATCCGACGATCGGGGAATGCCTGACGAGCTGCCTGCAACGTCGCACGCACTTCGGTCGGATGATGCGCATAATCGTCCACGACAACGATGCCCGCTCGCTCTCCGAGAATGTGGAACCGACGCGCGACGCCGGTAAAGCTCGACAGCGCGCGCTGCATCGTTTCAAAGGGGACATCGAGTTCCAAACCGACAGCGATTGCAGCAAGCGCGTTGGCGATGTTGTGCCGACCCGGAATGCGCAGTCGTAACGAACCGAGTCGCTCACCGCGCCAGACGACATCGGCACCGCTGCTGCTCGGTATCGCCCGCAGATCGCATCCTTCTCCAAATCCGTAGCTGACGATACGGTGCGGCAATCGCGCCGCAACTCGGCGACAACCGGGATCGTCTCCACAGACGATGACTGTGCCCAGCAACGAAACTCGATTTCCGAACTCGACGAACGCTTCCTCGACGGCATCGGCAGTACCGTACACGTCCAAGTGCTCAGCTTCGACGTTGGTAATGACAGCAACCGTCGGAGTCAATTGCAGAAAGGAACGATCGTATTCGTCAGCTTCGACGACGAACCATTCGCCGGTACCGATACGCGCATTGGAACCACCGAAATCGTGGAGTCTGCCGCCCACGATAACGGTGGGATCGTATCCAGCTTCGATCAGAATCAGTCCACACAGTGACGTTGTCGTCGTTTTCCCGTGCGTTCCAGCGATCGCGAGCGATTTACCGAGCCGTGTTACGTGCGCCAACAGCTCAGCGCGTCGCAACAACGGAATGCCGCGTCGGCGAGCTTCGAGCGTTTCGGGATTTGTCTCCGCAACGACTGCGCTCGAATACACCACAATGTCGGCATCACCGATGTTGTCGGCACGATGCCCGATCGTGACCGGGATACCGCGATCGGCGAGCAACCGCGTGTTTTCCGATACCGTCATGTCGGACCCTGTCACGATGAATCCACGCGCGTGGACCACTTCAGCCAAACCGCTCATGCCAATGCCGCCGATACCGACGAAGTGAATGTGTTTCATGCCGTGTGCAATCAAGAAGTACGACCGAAACGACGATCGAGCTCGCGCAACGGGAAATGAATCATCACTGGACGTCCGTGCGGGCAAACCTCCGGTGTACGACAACGGAATAACTCGGCAACGAGTTCTTGCATCTGTGCCGGCGAGAGAGGGTCGCCCGCTTTGATAGCAGCACGACAACCAAACGATGCAGCCAAATTGTCTCGCGCCGATGCTGGTCGGATCGTCTGATACTCGGCATATTGATCGAGGATTTCACGGAGCGATTCAGCTTCTTTGCCTGAGGCAATTTCGATCGGTACGGCGGCGATTTCGACCGTCGAGCGCCCTTGCACAAGCCGACACTCGTAGCCCAACCGATGGAGATCATGCTCGACTTCACGAAAGATCGCCAGTTCGCGTGCCGTCAGTTCCACTTCGACCGGGAACATCAACCGCTGGGTTCGTTCGGGAGTCGCCCGCTCCATCGCATCGAGCGCGCGTTCATAGAGAATGCGCTCGTGGGCGATGTGTTGATCAATGATGACGATGCCGTCGTCGGTCTGCACGAAGATGTACTTGTTGTGCATTTGCCACATGCGAGGGAGCACATGAGGCTCTACCGTCCGTTGCTCCAGCTCGTTGGTTACTGGCCGATTGTACAGCGACGGGAGATGCTCGCTTGTTGCAGTCCGCCACCGCAGCGGTTCAGTCCGGAGCGATTGATTCGACGGCAACCGACTCTGCTTGGTCGCAGGTTGCTGCAGCGAAACAATCTCCCCCGTCAGCCTGTTGACGAGCAGTGGCTGCGGATTCGTTGCGGACTGTGCAGAAACGAGCGGCGCAACGGACTCAGCCTCTCGGACTCGAAGGTGCGGGATCAAGTCGTGTTCTCGCATACTGCCGAGCACTGCCTCGAGCATCGCATGGTACATCGCACGCTCGTCGTCGAATTTCACCTCGTGCTTCTGCGGATGAACGTTGACATCGACTCGCTCTGGATCGAGCCACAGAAACAGCACATAGAACGGGTGGGCTGACTTCTCGATGAGGTGTTCGTACCCTTGATAAATCGCATGGTTCAATGCTCGGTTGACGATCGGACGATGATTCAAGAACAGATACTGCGAAGCTTTTGTCGTGCGGGCGAGCGCGGGCAATCCGATGTATCCTTCGATGCGGACGAGGTCACTGGTGTAATCCACCGGAACGAGAGACTCGGCGATGTCTGCTCCAAAGAGACTGTCGATCCGTTCGAGCAACGATTGTGGTTGCACATCGAAGACCATACTATTGCCATCGTGAAACTTCCACGACAGCTCCGGATAGCTCAAGCCGTAGCGAATCATCGTTTCGCTGATATAGCGCAGTTCGGTTGTATCGGATCGGAGAAACTTGCGCCGCGCTGGGACGTCGAAAAACAGATTGCGAACGATGACCTGTGTGCCGGCGCTACAGTCTGCTGGCTCGATTCGGTGGGGCTTCAACGGTTGGCTGATCAAACGCCAACCGTGCTCGTCGTTGGAACGCCGGGTGATAATCTCGACATCAGCAACAGAGGCAATTGAAGCGAGCGCTTCTCCGCGGAAACCCAGTGTGCGCAGCCTATGAAGGTCGTCGAGCGATCGAATTTTAGATGTCGCGTGCCGGCGAAGCACCAACTCCAGATCGGCGCGGCTCATTCCGCAGCCGTTGTCGAGAACATGGACGAGCGCTTTGCCTCCTTCACGCACGAACACTGTTATCGTGCTACTTCCCGCATCGAGAGCGTTTTCGACCAGCTCCTTGACGACCGATTCCGGACGCTGGACGACCTCGCCTGCGGCGATTTGATTAGCGATGTGCTCGGGCAAGATGTGAATGAGCGGCTCATCCATTGAAATCGTCAGCGATACTGTAGCTTTGAATGGAGTAGCAATCGAAGCGAAAATACACCGATTTCCCGACCTCTATGCTCGATTTTTTGACCGATCAACTCTTGCTGAAACGCGGATTCTACGATGAAAGCGGGCGACCACGTCTGACGACTGGGACGATCGTCTTCGGTGCGCTGCTCCGCTCGTTGGCGGTCATCATTGTGGGATTCGTCGTTTGGCACTATGGCGGCGTCGAACTCTCGATTCCGATCTCGCTGGCATTGCTCTGGGGCTATGCCGTGTATCCAGCGTATCGGCAATTTGTCGTGTTCAGCGAAGTATCCGACGTCATCAAAGAAGAAATCCTCTGTAGCAGTTGCCGCCATTTCAACCCCAGCGGACAATTCTGCCAGCTTTACGACGAGCACGTTCGCCCCGATCACATTCCCTGCGGGGGCGACGATTGGGAACCGTCATAACTGCTCGACCGCAGCGAGACGATACCGCCCATCGTCGGTGATCTCGAATCTGAAGCGTTTATGGACAGCGTTGGTGTAATACCACGCTTCAGTACCAGCTTTGCCCGGCTCGAGATTCGTTTCGACACGCGTCGGTTCACCGAAGAGGATGTACACCTTGCCACGATCGGTGAGGGCACCGTCGGCTTCTCGTGGTGTGGCGAATTTTGTTCGCGCATCGGTTGCGCGACGGAAATATTCGATCATCGCTTCGTTGTACCGTGTCGCAGGTGTCGGATCGTGCGCAGACCACCATGCGATCAGTGCAGCCGTGCGATCGCTATCAGGTAGTGCTTGAAGCGTGCGGTACTCATCGTCGGTGAGGACATACTGCATGACATCGAGACCATAACGGCTCGACAACAAAGGCAGCGGTGGCATAAACCACTGGACACGAAACGGTATCGTCACTGTATCTGCAGTCGCAGCTCTGATGAGTTGGAGTCGGTAATCCCCCGGAATTGCACGCCGGAGATCGAGATCGCACTCGAGAAGACGATACTGGTCGTTCGGCAACTGCTGCAAGCAGACGTGCTCGTCAGCGAGATTCGGTACGACAAGAACAAATCTGCGCTCGCCGTCCGACACAGCAGGAAGTGTCACTACCGTATCGGAACCTCGATAGAACGGGAAATACTGGCGGTCCAAACTACAAACAATTTTCAGTTCGTCGCGACCCGACCATGCTCGAGGCACAAGCACGAGCGCAGTCGTGCGCCGTGTGCCAAACGGGACAACGCTACCCCACGGTTCGACACAATCGAATCGCTCTTTGGTCGTGGGATAAACGAACGTAAGAGAGTTGATCGCGATGGATTCAGCCAGAGACTCGACAGTCAGCGTTCGTTGCCAGAGCATACGCTGGCGCTGATACTGCGCGACATCTACGCTCAGTGTGTACCGACCGTTGGCAATGGTCACGATAGCTGTATTGGCGACTGCATCCTCTGCCTGGCGGGAAGGTTGTCGTGGGCGGACGATACTATCGCTGAAGACACGTGCTAAGCGAACGACTCCCAACGTATCGCGCAGTTCGATCGTCACGACGTACGAAGCGACGTACTCGGTGCGAGCACCTTCGCGTCGGGTAAAGAACAAATCGCCCGCATACAGTCGGTAGCCAATGATGCAAATGCTCGAATCGGGCGACTGGGCGGGGTAGGCATGGAATATGCCGGTGAGATTGTTGACCACTGGCAACGCTGCCTGCGCAATCCGACGATCTCTCGGCTGTGCCAAGACAATCGAAGCAATCGCAGTCGTCAACAGTACCCACTTCATCCGGCATCTTCGAGGAAGTCGCGAAGGATCAGAGCGGCAGCGATCTCGTCGGTGCGTCCCCGACGCAGGCGCTGGCTACGTCGGACTCCGATTTCGACCATCGTCGCAACAGCACGACGCGACGTGAACGACTCGTCAACGAGCATCACCGGCAGCTCACTGATTCGCTCCAGTCGCTCGGCAAAGTTGTTGATTTCCAGTACCAGCGGAGAAATCGTCCCATCGTCGCGGAGCGGTACACCGACCAAACAAAAGTGGATGCGCTCGCGATGCAACGCTTCGAGAATGTCGTCCCACAACGTCGGAGACTGCCGTTGGAATGTCCCTTTCGGTGTTATCGTCACATGGTACTCGTCGCAAATTGCCCAGCCGATGCGTTTGCGTCCGTAGTCGAATGCCGCACCACGCCGGCGGTGCACCAATTGACGGAGCGTTCGAGGATCAACGCTCGTGTCGAACATACAGCGTTCGTGGAAGGTGAAACAGCACGGTGGTACCTCGACCGAGTTCGGAGCGGACCTCGACCGTACCGCCGTGGAGCGCGATCATTTGTTGCATGATCATCGAGCCGAAACCATGACCTGTGCGGCTGGTCGTAAAAAACGGCTGCTGAAATCGGCGCAGCGTTTCGACGTCCATACCGCGTCCTGTATCGCGCACACCCACGACGATATCGTTCGCTGTCAACTCTGCCCACAGTTCGATCGTTCCGCCGTCGTTGCCGAGAGCTTTGACGGCATTGGTCAACGCATTGTGGAGCGCTCGCGCGATTCGACGGCGATCGAGTCGTACCACCAGCGTCGTAGGACGAACAACGAGCGAAATCTGTGCATCAGCAATCGGGCGGAGTTCCTCGACGGACTCGCTGAGCACATCCATCAGTGCGCACTCTTCGAGTCGGACCGAATCGCCTCGACCCAGTGCGAGCAAGTCGCGAACACGATCGAGAAGGATGTTCGTCTGACGGAGAATGCGCTGGAGCGGTCCTCGGCGGTCGTCCGAGAGCGAGCTTGTGAGTTGCTCTGCAGAGAGTCGGATCGTTGCCAAATTGGTTTGCATGTCGTGCGCCAACTGTGCCCAGTTGAGCAATCGCCAATGCTCGTACTGAGCGGTGACGTCGAACACGGACACCAACACGCCCTCGAGTCGGTCGAAATTGTTGACGAGCGGTTCAACATTGACGATGTACCGCCGCTCACCAGCATTGGTCTCGGCTGCGACCTCCTCGACGATCGACGTGCGCTCGGCGATCGCCTGCTCGACAACGCGAGCGATTCGTTCCCAGCGACCATCGAGATAATCGCCGAGCAAGCGCCCCAGCGGAGCGCTCGGCTGTATATCGAAGAGTTGCCGTGCCATCGTGTTGAGACGCTGGAGCCGCATTCCCCGATCCAACAATAGCAAGGCAGCACCCGCACTTCGCTCGAGCAACGTGCCGAGCAATCTGCGATGCCGACCGATCCGGCGAAGGACAATGCCGAGTACAATCGCGACAGCAAGCCCGATCGCGATCCGATACACGACCGGTATGCTCTGCTCCAACCACCACATCGGGTTCGACGCCACAACGATCGAAAGCGCTCCATCATCGCCACCGACGACAATTTTATCGGCTCGACGGAATGCCCAACGAATCGTTCGCGGCAACCCGATCGTCGTCCCACCGTGGACAGCGAGCACCTGCTGCGGTGTCGCCAGTACTACTCCGCTGCGGAAAAGTGCCACTGCTGTATCACCGACCAGCACGAGTGCCTGTGGTTCGTAAAGTGCCGACGGCATCAAAAGAGTCTGTGCAACGACTGCCTCGCCGCGTTCGTTTCGGGTGTACCATTCGATAGCATATCCCGACCGTGTCGCGACAATCGTGGCGGCTCGGTGGGCATCGGCAACAGCGTATTCGAGACGACCCGGCACAAAAGTCGAGAATTGTTTTCGCGCAGTAGGTACGTGGATTCCTTCCCATACCATCAGCTGCGGTGCGAGCGATATCAACATGGTGACCACACTATCGGGCACCGATGCGATAGATTTTGCAGCGGTGCGGAGTCCGATTTTCCCGAGCGTGAATACGCTAAGCGTAGCAGCATCGAGAATGAGAGCGTCGCCATCGTCCGCAATCCACAAACAACGGCTGCCGTCTGTCGCAGCAATGAATCTGCCATTGCGTCCGACGTGAACGCCGAGAGTATCGAATCGCTTTGCATGTCTCCAGCAAAGAAAACACGTCGAATCCCCGCTGCCGATCGCCAGGACGTAACCGACAGCCGTCGGGAAAGCATCGAGTATCGGAGCAGTGATCGTTAGCCTGTGGCTCGTTGTGCCAGCAACAACAATCACAGCCGAGCGTGATCGGTCGAGCCCGACAACAGCAGCGTTGTCCGGTCCTATCGTTACTGCACCGAGTGTGTCGGGAAGTCGAGCGACGCTCAGCGACAGCCGATACCGCGACTGCTCAGCAGGGATGCAGCCACAGAGACACAGAACGACTGCAATCGCCCAGCACACTTTCATCGCAATTCCTCGAGCAAACAGACGCAGTACGCTGCGACACCCTCTCCACGACCGACGAATCCGACGCCTTCGCTCGTTGTCGCCTTGACCGATACCGCCTCGATCGGCACACGGCACAGATGTGCGATCTTCTCTCGCATCGCAACTTTGTACGGCGCGATTTTCGGTGATTCCAGCAGCACCGTTACATCCACATTCACGATGCCCAGCGACCGCTCGTGTACCATGCGGCAGACGTGCTCGACGAACTTTTCGCTCGGTGCATTCTTCCACTGCGAGTCGGTATCGGGAAAATGCTCGCCGATGTCGCCGAGCGCAGCAGCACCCAACAGCGCATCGCAGAGGGCATGGAGAACGACATCGCCATCGCTGTGCGCGCAAGCGCCGAACGGAGCCGGCACCCGCACACCACCGAGCATCAGATGATCGCCCGACGCGAAGCGATGAACATCGAAGCCAAAACCTATGCGCATCGGCAAGCCCGGAATAATTCGACACTGCTAATTTGCACAACATGAACGAACACGTGCTGACAGTCACACTGCTGACACAAGCGATTCGCCAGACGCTCGAGGACGAATTCCCGCTCGTGCAGGTCGTCGGCGAAGTGTCGAACTTCAAGCACCACCAGTCGGGACATCGCTACTTTACGCTCAAGGACGAAGGTGCACAAATCCGCTGCGTTCTCTGGCGCGGACGTCCCGTTCCTGTCGAACTCCGCGACGGCATGCTTGTCAGAGTCCGCGGACGTGTGACGGTCTATCCGCTGCAGGGCAACTATCAAATCGACTGCTACGACGTCGTTCCGGCTGGTATCGGCGATCTCTACGTCGCATTCGAACAACTCAAACGCGAGCTTGCAGCCGCCGGATACTTCGACCCAGCACGCAAACGCCCGCTGCCACGACTACCGCGCACGATTGGAGTTGCAACCTCGCCGACAGGCGCAGCGATTCGCGACATTCTCACGACACTCGAACGGCGCAATCCCGCAGCAACGGTCGTCTTCCGACCGACGCTCGTTCAGGGCGCCGACGCAGCAGCCGACATCGCACGCGCAATCGCTGAGCTGGAAGCCTACGGCTGCGACGTCATCATCGTCGGTCGCGGCGGCGGTTCGATCGAGGACCTCTGGGCATTCAACACGCGCACTGTCGCCGATGCGATCTATCGCTGCAGTGTGCCGGTCGTCTCGGCAGTCGGACACGAAACCGATGTGACGATCGCCGATTTCGTCGCCGACGTTCGTGCTGCGACGCCGACGGCAGCCGCCGAACTGTGCACGCCGATTCGACGCGACGACATCCTCTACTGGCTCGACGAATGGCACGAACGCTCGCTCGGCGCACTGCTCGATGCACTCGACGAGGCTGCACTGCGTGCGCAGCAATTCGCATCACCGGCAACGCACCGAATGCTGATGCAACACTGCGATCATCTCGCCTATCACGCAGGCAATCTCGCACACTTTGCAACGACGTCTCTGGTGCAGCACGTGGAGCGTTTTCACCAGCGACTCGACCGCGCCGAGCATGCACTCGCGCTCTTGCATCCTCTGGCGCCGCTCCAGCGAGGATTTGCGATCGTCGAACGCGATGGAACGATTCTCTCCCCCGACATGCCGTTGCACACCGGCGATCGCATTCGCATTCATCGTCGCACCGACAGCGCATCAGCACTCGTTACCGATACGACAACCGACGATCACTGGTTCAGCCATGGCAAAAAAACAACCGACGATCGATGAACAACTGCGACGCTTGGAAGAAATCCGCCTGATCCTCGAAAGCGGCGATCGCCCGATCGAACAGCTCGTCCAGCTCTACGAAGTAGGCATCGAGCTTGCCAAGAGCATTCGCGAAAAACTCCAAGCGATCCGCCAGCGCATCGTCACACTCGGCGAGCAAATCGGCGCCGATCGCTCCACTGCCGACGAGGGCTAATGCTCCCGTTTCATCTGGCGAGTCATCAGTTCCGTGATCGCCTGGCGCGGGTCTTTCCCCTCGAACAAGATGCGATAGACTTGCTCTGCGATCGGCATTTCGACGCCGTAATCGCCCGCCAGCTCGAGTGCCGAAACAGTCGTCGCGATGCCTTCGGCGACCATCTTCATCGAAGCGACGATGGATTCGAGCGATTCACCGCGTCCGATGCGTTCGCCGACGAGCCGATTGCGCGAGTGTCGGGACGTACACGTGACGAACAAATCTCCCAGTCCGCTCAGTCCGCTGAAGGTCAGTGGATTGGCGCCGAGTTCGGTTCCGAGTCGGGTCATCTCTGCCAAGCCGCGCGTGACGAGCGCTGCTTTCGTGTTGTCTCCCATTTCCAGTCCGTCGATGATGCCCGCAGCGATCGCGATGACGTTTTTGAGTGCACCGCCGAGTTCGACTCCCACGACATCGAGCGAGCGGTAAATGCGGAACGTCGGCGTACTGAGCGCGCGCTGGACGATCTCGGCAGCGCTTTCGCTCGTGGATGCAGCGACGACCGTCGTCGGTACACCGCGGGCGACTTCTTCGGCGTGGCTCGGACCGCTGAGCACGACGTATTCGTCGCTTGCCACACCGGCGACGCTCCGCAGAAGCTGCGAAATCCGGAGATGTGTGCCGCGCTCGATACCTTTGGCAGCGTTGACGACGAGCTTGCCTCGCAGCGGCGGGTTGTAGTGTGTCAGCACCGCGCGCATGTGTTGCGTCGGCACTGCGACAATGACCAGATCGGCGCGTTCGATGGAGTGGAGCGACGTCGTGATTTCGATACCATCGGGAATGCGGATAGCCGGCAGGTATTGCGGATTCTCGCGCCGTTTGGCGATTTCATCGGCGAGTGTATCGTGTCGCGTCCAGAGCACGACGCGATGGCTGTTGGCGGCAGCGACGCACGCCAGCGCCGTTCCCCATCCGCCGGCACCGAGAATGGCAATGTTCATCGCGGTCGGACGCTCGTCATTTGTGCTTGAATGCGCACCGTATGCGAATGAGCCAGAGTTTCTCGAAACGATGCTCCCGCCCTTCGAGCAGCCGCTTGATGTTGCTCCGGTGAGCGTAGATCACCAGCAGCGAGACCGCAACGGAAAACCAAATGAGAACGTCGTAGCCGTTGATGTCCACGCCACAGATGTTGTGCCGCACGAGCATCGCACTGGGGAAGACGATCGCCGCCGAGATCGAACCGAGCGAAATGTAGCCACTGAGCATGACGGCGAGCAAAAACACGCCGACGGCGATGGCGATTTCGACCGGTGCGATCCCGATGAGCATCCCTGCTGCCGTGTTGACACCTTTGCCGCCGCGGAATCCGACGAAAACGCTGAAGATGTGCCCGATGACCGCCGCTGTACCGGCGATCAAGCGCACCACAGTGATGTCTTCGAACGGCGTGTAGTTGGTGAACGGGAGCACATGATCGGTCATCAACTGCGCCACGAGCGTCACTGCCGCGACACCTTTGAGCACGTCCACGACTTGCACGAGCAGTCCCCACTTCCATCCGAGCACGCGGAATGCATTCGTGCTTCCCATGTTGCCGCTGCCGCGCGTGCGTATGTCGAATCCGAAAAAGAGCCGACTGACGACGACCGCCGTCGGAAACGAACCGAGCAAGTAGCTGATCACCGCGACTGCAAGCAGCCGTTCGGGTGATTCGAAAACCATCGTGCGCCAATGCAATCGTGAAACATGCGCGCAAAATTATCGCGTGCCAGGACGGACGTCAACATATTTGCGTGTGCTATCCGTCTTGTGGCACGTTTGCACCATCGCACATTTCGACCAATGAACGACACTTTGACCGCGACGCGTCGCCGTCTCGAAGAAATCGAGCGTGAGCTGGCATCGCTCCGCGAAGAATACGCGCGGCTGAAAGCACGATGGGAAGAGGAAAAATCCCTCATCAGCCGCATTCGGAGCATCAAAGAGCAGATCGAGCAGACTAAGCTCGAAGCCGCCGACGCCGAACGCATCGGCGATTACGGTCGGGTAGCCGAGCTGCGCTACGGTGTGCTGCTCCAGTTGCAAAAAGAACTCGACCAACTCAACGAGCAGCTCGCCAAGCTTCAAGCCGAAGGCGCCATGCTCAAAGAAGAAGTCGGCGCCGAAGACATTGCCGAAATCGTCGCCAAATGGACCGGCATACCCGTCCAACGCATGCTCGAATCGGAGCGAACCAAGCTGCTCAAAATGGAAGAGCGCCTGCACCAACGCATCGTGGACCAAGACGAAGCGATTACGACGATCGCCAATGCCATTCGTCGCGCGCGCGCAGGGCTTTCCGATCCCAATCGTCCCATCGGTTCGTTCATCTTTCTCGGCACGACCGGCGTCGGCAAAACCGAGATGGCGAAAGCTCTGGCGGAGTTTCTCTTCGACGACGAAAACGCCATCGTTCGCATCGATATGAGCGAGTACATGGAGAAGCACTCCGTCTCCCGCTTGATCGGTGCGCCGCCTGGCTACGTCGGCTACGAAGAAGGTGGGCAACTGACCGAGGCAGTGCGTCGCCGTCCGTACTCGGTGGTGCTTTTCGACGAAATCGAAAAAGCGCACAACGACGTGTTCAACGTTCTGCTCCAGGTACTCGACGACGGACGACTGACCGACAACAAAGGGCGAACGGTCAACTTCCGCAACACGATCATCATCATGACGTCGAATCTCGGCACAGAGGTCTTGCTCGAGCGGCTGCACGAAGTGACAGAAGACAATCGCGACGAGATCATGCGCGAAGCCCGGGTGCGCATTGCCGAGATTTTGCGCCAGCGCTTCCGTCCGGAGTTTCTCAACCGCATCGACGAAATCATCGTCTTCAAGCCGCTCACGCGCAGCGAAATCCGGCAGATCGTTTTGCTGCAAGTCCGCTCGCTCCAAAAGCGGCTCGAACAGAACGGCATCCATTTCGAGATGACCGACGAGGTAGCCGATTGGCTCGGCACGGTCGGTTTCGATCCCCAGTTCGGCGCGCGACCGCTCAAGCGTGCGATTCAGCGACACATCACCGATCCGCTCTCGCTCAAAATTTTGGCGGGAGAATTCGTCGCAGGCGATCGCATCGTCGCGCGGCTCGACGAGCGCGGGTTGCCGGCGTTCTACAAGGAAAACACAGCGTCGTAGCGGGCGTTGCTCGGCGCACCGTGCCGATGGATTCGCCACGGCGTCGGGTCCACCACGAAATCGAGCCGCCGATACCGATCGGGTCCGTGCAGTTCGAGCTTGAGATGCGCCACCAGCCCGATCATCGCAGCGTTGTCGAGCACGTATTGGCGTTCGGGAACGACGACCGTTGCACCGATGCGTGCTGCGGCCTGCTGCATTTGCTCCCGTAGCCGCGCATTGGCTGCCACGCCTCCAGCGACGACGATCGTCGGCACATCGTACTGCCGCGCCGCACGAATCGTTTTGCCCACGAGCACATCTATAATCGCCTCTTGAACCGACGCTGCAAGATCGGCGCGATGGCGTTCGTCGCCGATGGGATGTTCGACCAGATACCGACGCACCGCCGTTTTCAAACCGCTGAAACTGAACTCGTATCCGGGGTCGTCCAGCAGTGGGCGTGGAAACGCGATCGACGGCGTCCCCGACTTTGCCAATCGTTCGATCGCCGGTCCGCCAGGATACTCCAATCCGAACAACGTCGCTACTTTGTCGAACGCTTCGCCCGCCGCATCGTCGCGCGTCGAACCGAGCAGGCGATATGTGCTCGGCGATTCGAGCAGACAGAGCAACGTGTGACCGCCGCTGGCGATCAACACGACGGCAGGCAGTTGCAGGTGCGGCTCTGCAAGGAATCCCGACAGCAAGTGCCCTTCCAAGTGATGCACCGGCACACACGGCAGCCGATAGCGCACGGCGAGTCCTTTGGCGAAATTGGCACCCACCAACAACGAACCGGCAAGCCCCGGCTGAACAGTACACGCGACGGCATCGAGCTGCTCGCATCGCATGTGCGCACGTTCGATCGCATCGGCGACGACAGACCAAATCCGCTCGATATGCGCACGCGAGGCGAGTTCGGGCACGATTCCTCCCCACCGACGATGTTCCTGCTGCGAGGCGATGATGTTGCTGACGACATGGCGATCGACGATGACGGCGGCAGCCGTCTCGTCACAGGAGCTTTCGATTGCGAGGATGCGGAATCCCATCGCCTACCATGAGTGACGCACCGTGTAGCGAAACGTCGTCGCACCGCGAGCGGGAACATTGACGGTGAACTCGGCTCGCGACGAGGAACGCTTGGCAAACGGCACCGTGCTGTCGGTTATCGTCCACGCACCTGCGAACGATTCGACGACCGTTACGTCTCGCGCGCTCGGCGAGCCGTTGCGAACGGTGTACTCGACGGTGTACTGAGCAGCTCGGTCGGCGATGCGTGCGTAGTTGACCTCCTTTCGCACTGCACGCAAATCGAAAACATCGCCGATTGTGAGTGCGATCTTGTCGCCGAACGGCGTGTGGCTGATGTCGTCTTCGCCGAGCAGTTGAAGTGTGCCACCCTGATCGCGACGCCAGACACGCACCGTTCCCGCCGGCAGCGGCTGCGAATCGGACGGCGTGTTGACGAACTCGACGACATTCGAGACAGCCAATTCGACACTGTCGCTTTCGCGCATCTGATAGGCGGGATAGTACCGTCCCCACACGATTGCACGACGCACGTAGGGCAGCGTTGTCGGCGGACGAAGTGCCAGTGTCGTCGTCGTATTGGCGGCAATCGTTGCTCCCGACGAAATCGTGTAGAGGTGGTATTCGTCGAGTTGTTCGCGTGCTGGCACATCGTCGCTGGCAGCCATCGTGCGAGCCGCTGTCATGAACTCGACGTTCGGGCGAGCGAGCTTGCGGCGCAGATTCACCGAACCAGCGACGAGCTGGAGCCGATCGCATCGGAAGGACGAGCGTGTCGAGTTGAGGATGTGCACCCGTCCTTCCAGTTGCAACTGTCGGTCGTCGAGCAGTGTCGCAGTATAGGTCGCCTCCCACTGCAAGCCATCGCACTGGTACACCGTCTCGAGTGAGGATCGGGTGGAGCTACCGCGGTTGACAAGACTTGCAACGAGCGTCGGGGTTAGATTCACTGCCGGCGCGGGAGCGGGAAGAACGAGCTCGCCGCACGGAGAGACGAGCAGTTCGCCGCTACGCGTTCGGATCACAGCACCGACGTAACACGGCTGACCGCCGCCGACCATCGTCACCGGCGGAGCGAGCAATTCCCCTTCGACGATGCCGCTCGGCTGGCGAAGCACGACGCTGCGCCCGACATACGATTGCAGCATGTCACTGGCAGAAACCGACGACGTGTTGAGCGTTTGCCAGGTCACGACGACGTCTGCTGTGCTCGGTCGCACGACGACGCTCGTCGGCGAAATCATCTCCGGCAGACGTTCGATCCGAATCGAGCGCTCGCCTTTCGGGAGCGTCACGTCGAACCAGTGGCGGACGATGGCTGCGTTCGAATAAAGCGTCATCGCCGTTCGTGCGGCGGAATCGGCGCTCACGACGATGCTTTGTGCGTGGACGACTGCGGATGCAATCGCCACGAGCAAAACGCTACGCAACAGGTTGACCATCGGAGCCGATCGGCAGCTCTTCATAGCGCGGCACCTCCTTGACAGCACGGTATCCGATAAATCCGCGATCGCGTCGTTCCATTGCAACGAGCGCTGCAGCATAGATTTCTTTCCATGTCAAGCCGAACTTTTCCATCAGCTCTTCCGGTTCGCCGCTGCCGCCGAAGGTGTCTTTTACTCCGACGAATTCGATCGGGACCGGATAGTTTTTCGCAACGACTTCGGCAACGGCGCCACCGAGTCCGGCATGCACCTGGTGCTCCTCTGCTGTGACGATCGCGCCGCACTGGCGTGCTGCGTCCACGATCGTCTGCACGTCGAACGGTTTGATCGTCGAGACGTTGATCACGCGCGCTCGAATGCCGCGCTGGGCGAGCTTTTCAGCGGCGACGAGCGACTCCCAAACCATTGCACCGCAGGCAACGAGTGCGACGTCGCTTCCATCGCGAAAAACCTGCGCTTTGCCGAGTTCGAACGGCGTGTCGTCGCGAGTGAAAAACGGTACCGCCGCCCGCCCGAAGCGGATGTACGCCGGACCGACCATTTCACCGATGGCGATGGTCGCTTTTTTCGCTTCCAGGTAGTCGCACGGCACTACGAGCGTCATGTGCGGAAGCGTGCGCAAGTACGCGATCTCTTCGAGAACTTGGTGTGTCGCGCCGTCGGGACCGACACTGATGCCAGCATGCCCGCCGCCGATTTTGACGTTCACTTCGTTGTAGCAAACGCTGATGCGGAGTTGATCGGCATTGCGCAGCGCACAGAACGCGCCGTAGGAAGCAAAGAACGGAATCTTGCCGCTCAGCGCAAGACCTGCGGCGATGGTCGTGGCATTCTGTTCGGCAACACCGATCGAGAAGAAACGATCGGGGAAACGCTCCTTGAACAGCGAGGTCATCACCGAGCCAGTGATGTCGCCACCGAGAACGACGACGTTGTCGTAGCGCTCGCCGAGAACGACGAGTCCTTCGCCGAATCCTTGTCGTGTCGGTTTGGAGCCGCGGAGTGTGAAGGGTTCGCTCATTGGTTCGTCAGTGGTGGTGGTTTATGCTTCGACCGATTCGGGAATGTCTTCGCCCAGTTCGCCAAGTGCGATACGAGCTTGTTCCCACGTCGGGGGTTTGCCGTGCCATTCGTAGCGGTCTTCCATGAACGACACGCCTTTCCCCATCAGCGTTTTCGCGATGATCGCGGTCGGTTTGCCGCATCGTTGCTCACTGTTGGCGATAAAGCGATCGAACGCAGCACACAGCTCGGCGTAGTCGTGACCGTTGGCGGTCACGACGTCGAAGCCGAACGCACGGCACTTGTCTTGGAGCGGATAGATGTTCATCACGTCGTGAACGCGACCGTCGATTTGGCAATCGTTGTTGTCGATGATCCAGCAGAAATTGTCGAGCTTGAAGTTCGATGCAGCCATCGCAGCTTCCCAAACGCTTCCTTCTTGCAGTTCGCCGTCGCCGGTGAGCGTGAAAACACGGTAGCCGTTTTTGTCGAGCAGTTTGTCCGCCATCGCCATACCGACGGCGATCGAGATACCCTGACCGAGCGAGCCGGTCGAGGTTTCGATCCCCGGCAATCCCATATCTCGTCCGGGATGACCTTGCAAACGGGAGTTGTACTTGCGGAGCGTGCGGAGTTCTTCTTTCGGGAATGCACCGGTGTTGGCGAGCGTGGCGTAGAGCACCGGACACATGTGCCCTGCACTGAGCACGAAGCGGTCGCGCGGCGTCCACCAGTCGTGTGGATTGTACCGCATGTATCCGCCGAAATAGAGCACCGCGAAAATGTCGGTTGACCCGAGCGGACCGCCGCTGTGTCCGGAGCCAGCCAGGACGAGCGACTTGATGATGTCGCGACGAATCATCCGTGCGATTTCGGCGAATTCATGCGGTTGTCGCCGGCGGTTGTCGAACGTGGTTGGATCGAAGACGATCGGGAATTCTGCGCTCATCACGATTACGTAGGGAATGCAGTTGCGGTACGCGAAAATAGTCAACGCCCGAAACACTCGACGACTGAATGCGAAACAACCCACAAGGCTTGTGAATTGTTTATGCGGCAGTATCGCAAGTTCACATTCGTTTGGTTATTTTATCATTTGGCATTATTTTCGGTCTCGGTATGTCCACTATGGTCAGGATTGGAGGAGGATCATGCACACACGTTCGATATTTCTCGCAGCCAGCGTAGCAGTTTTGTGTTTATCTGCCCAGGGTGCAGTAGCACAGTCCGCCCATGCACCACGAACGGCAAGCCGAGTTCCGTCGGCAGTGGAACTGCTCACGAACGGTTCTCAAGGCAAGGAATTTTTCGTCTGCTATCCGCTCAACGACAACCCCGCACAACCACCGACCGCGCGCGAGATTTACATCGCATCGTCGCGCAACACTCGCGTTCGCTATGAGTGCAAGGGTACTGTCAAAGTTTTCACTGTCCAGGCGATGAAGGTGCTCGTGCTGAAAGAACCCGATGTAGCACTGCCTGAAATCGGTGAAAGCGAAATGATTTCCAATGATGTGATCCATATCACTGCTGCCGATCCGATCTCGGTGTACGTGTACAATGGTAAAGTTGTCACATCGGACGGTTACTTAGCGATTCCTGTCCAATCGTGGGGTACGGAGTACATGCACCTGAGCTGGCCCGATTTCAACGAGTTCCGCAATTGGAAATCCGGCTTCTGCATTATCGCTGCCTATCCCGATACACGGGTGAGTATCCAGCTACGGAAACCGAATGTCGGTGAATTCGGCATCACCTCAGCCCGGACCGAGAAGGGACGCCGCTATGGAGATAGCTGGACGGTAACTCTGCAACCCGGTCAATGCTATCTCGTCCAAGGCGATGGCACAACTCGTGGACAGTTCGACCTATCTGGCAGCATCGTTCGATCGAACAAACCGATCGGCTTTTTGAGTTACCATCAGCGGACGATGATTCCCAGTTGTTGCATATACAACGGTCGTGACCACATGATCGAGATGCTCCCGCCGACATCAACGTGGGGACGGATGTACATCAGCGTCGAATACGAACGCGGTGGATATGGTGACTTTTTCCGCGTCGTCGCACTGGAAGATGGTACCACGGTTGTCTGTACGTCGTATGACTTCGGCAATAAGCAGAAATTGGAAGAGAACATACTTTCCGGCTTGAGACGCGGAGAAGTACGTGGTATTCCGAGTGCAGATGTTGCTACCGACGGACCTGGTCAAATGACCGGAGTTCGAGGTATGTCGGTATGGAGAGCCAACAAGCCATTTCTCCTCATGCAATACTCTGCATCGGCAGAGTGGGATAACAACAATCTTTTCGACCCGTTCATGATTTACATCGTACCGGTCGAGCAGTACACGAAAGCAACAATTTTTCAATCACCATCGAATCCCGCCTATTCTCGCCACAGATTCAACCTCCTTGTTTCAGCGGATGTCAACGATCCGACGCAGAGCGATATCCGCTCGATCAAAATCGATGGAGTACCGGTCGTGTCATTAGCGCCGAACATATTGGGCAATCGCATACCGGGAACGAACATCCATTATGCGCGCATCTTCATCAATAACGGACCACATGTCATCGAGGGCAATGCTCCCTTCGGCGGTTACATCTATGGTTGGGGTAGTTTCGACTCATATGGCTGGCCAGCAGCGACAGCCTATCGCAAGCTCAATGAATTCGACACGATACCACCGCCGTTGTCGCGCAGTGTCGAATGCGGTGACTACACCTATACTGCTCGCGAAACAGGACAGGATTTCCGCATCAACGACACGCTCAACCATACCGGTACCGGTGTCAGCGCGATCGATTTCGTCGAGGGCAAGCAATCGTTCAACTACGCAATCGAAATACTCGATTCCGATGGACAGCCGGTCGAGAACAATCTCGTACCTAACGACCGCAAAAACAGTATCGTAACGTTTCGTCTCCGCGTCATTGATAAAAGCAAACCAGCGCAAGCATATTTCTACGTCTCCGATCGAGCACTCAATTTCAGCTACGACAGCGTCTTTTGGGTACCGCCGCAAATCACGATCTCGCCCAATCCGATTGATGCAGGGAAAGTGCGCGTCGGGCGTACAGTCGAGCTGACTGCGACGATCTCGAATTTGGCTGATTCGACGTTTCTGATCAAGGAGCTGCGATTGCAAAAAGGAACTGCGTTCCGAATCACCGAGCCGATCGTACCACCGAGTGGACTTCCACTGCCTCCGCGTGGTTCTCTCGTCGTCAAGCTCAGCTACACACCGACCACCGAACACCTGCGGGACAACGAACGTGACGAAGACTCGCTTTTTGTCGTCGAACAGTGCACGCCATTTGCCGTCCTCGTGATCGGTAAGGGCGTACAGCCGCACATCGTCGTGGACGACTGGGATGCCGGTACGGTATCGGTTGGTTCGACACGCTGCCATTCACAGCAACTCTCTCGCGGTCTGCGGATACGCAATCCGGGTACCGACACATTGACGGTGAGTGCAATTGATCGCTCGACTATCCAACCGCCATTTACGCTGACCGATCCGACAACTCCTCCGCTTCCGATCGTCATTCCGCCTGGCGGCGAAGCATATCTGACGGAGCTGTGTTTCTCCCCGACGACCCAAGACACGTTTTCGATCGTCGTCCACTTTGAAAGCGATGCGCCAGGTACTGCTGGTGACAAACCGTGGTCCCAGTGGAAGGGGCGTTCTATCTTGCCGGGACCGGTCGTCGTCGGTAACAACTGGGGACGCGTTCGCGTGGGTACAACGAAGGTTCTCGATGGACTCGTGCGCAACGACGGACAAGACAACGTCGAGTGCACGGCACTGTATCTCCCTACTGGAGAACGGAACTTCCGCATCGTCGGTCAGGATCGCAATCCGCCATTTACGCTGTTCCCGAACGGACAAGATGTCGTCAAGGTACAGATCGCCTGTACACCCACAACCGAATTCGATCTGACAAGCCGACTCATCGGTGACTTTACTGGGGTCGGAACTCGCGACGACGCCTTGACAGCATTTGGTTACCTGGAGAAAATCGCAGCAACGGGAGCAATTTTCCGGACCCCTGTCCTCGTCGGAACAAGCGTTCAAAGCCAGGTAGGCACACTCGAACAATTCGTCACGATCACGAACACCAGTCAATCGGCTGATCTGAAGGTGTATCGTGTCGAGATTCTACCGGTCCGCGATCCGAATCAGAACATCTACCCCGAAGATTTTGTCCTGCTCGACACACCGCAGGACATAACACTCCCGATCGGTTCGTCCCCCGAATTGCTCCGTGTTCAATTCACTCCATCGGGTGCAGGCGAGCGACGAGCGCTTGTTCGCATTTACCATAACGCGGAGCCACCGATTGCATCCCCGACGGGACAGACCGACACCACGGTAGTTCTCGTTGGCTATGGCTATACGGTCAACGTGCCGGAGCTGACCGGCTACGATTTCGGATCAGTGACGACTTGCGATCAGCCTATCGGTTCTGCTACGGTTCGCAATACGGCTCCCGCTGGCACACCGAGCGCCGATATCGAGGTCATTGATGCGACGATAACGGGTGCCGATGCTGCATACTTTACGCTTACCAGTCCGCCGACGCCGGCTTCACCGCTTATTGTACCGGCTGGCGAAACTCGACCGATCGAGATACGATTCTCGCCCGATCAGCCCCGCGGTTATCAGGCTCTCATCCGCGTCACGTACCGTGGCGGACAGACCGACAGTGCGATCGTGCAAGGCGTCGGCTATGTCATTCCGGTCGAGATCGTCCCGCAATTTGCCATGAAGCTGGTCAATTTCCGTCAAGGCAGCGATGTAGGTGCCGGCATTCGAGCATCGTCGCGAGATTGGAACAGTGCAGCAGTTACTTCCTTCGATCTCAAGCTCCGCTACAATGGCAAACAGTTGCTCTATGTGCCCAACAGCATCCAACGTGGCTCTGCTCTCGATGGCAGTTGGCAAATAACGGCTGATGAGCAATTGCTCGATGCAGCGACCCAGACTTTCGAACTGAGAGTGCACGGCAACGGACAAACACCTATCGCCAGAGACGGAAATTTGGCGGACATGCGCTTTACGGTGCTCGTAAGCGATATGCCCTCACAGCGATTCGCGCGACTCGAAGCAGTCGAATTCATCGGCTCGGGAACAACCAACACACCTCGACGCTGCATCATCCCGACTTTGTTCGCCGACAGCGTGCTACCAACGACCTGTTTCATGGACGGTCGCTTCGTGGTCATCAGTGAGACACCATTTTCGATCATGGATGTCGATCCGCATCCCGCCAGCGGCGAGTCGGTCACTCTTCGTTTCAGCGTCGGTTTCGATGCGCCAACGAGCATACGTCTTTACGACGCACTCGGCACACCACAACGGACAATCCTCGACGGAGATTTACCGAAAGGTTCATACAGCGTCGAAGTACCTATCGGCGGCATGAGCAGCGGACTGTACTTCGTTCGCTTCGAGAGCGGTCCAGTCAGCGCGACACGTCAGCTCCTCATTGTTCGCTGATCAGGTGACGCGACACCGATAGCTCGGTACCGAAACGTGTGTGGGTACCACCACGCGATACAAACTATGCGGGGCACTCGGCACTGTTGCAGAGTGCCTCGCTCGTTTTTATGCCATCGGCAACGTGATCAGTGCAACATTCCCCTCCTCGCCGAGCGTTTCGACGCTGAGCGTGCCCCCTACTCGCCGTATCTGGGTTGCTGCTAATCCGAGATGGTAGAGGATATCTTCGCAATCGTCGCTCAACGCCTCGACCAATTGATTCAGACAGCGGTTGTAGCGAGAGATCATCGTGGAAACTTGACGAGCAAAGGGCGACAGCACCTGAAGCTCGAGCACGTGCTCTTGAGTATTGACAATTGTCGTGATTTCGATCGCACCGCCTTGTACGCCACGGCTGAGTGCGGTAAAAAGGTTTGCAAGTCCAGCCGCCACGAGAGCTTCATCCACACCAATCTTGGCTGTTCCATCCACACTTCGTTCGATAAACGAGCAGCTACCGCCGTTGCTCTTGTAGCTATTCTCAGCGCTGCGGAGAATCGTTTGCAGTTCCGTGGCGCACTCGCTCTGTTGCAACTCATCCTGCGCAATATCGAGCAGATCGCTGACGATGGCAAAGAGTCTGTCGGAGCTTTCGTTTGCAAGCTTGACAAACCGCATTTGTCGGTCGTCGCTTGCGTCCATCGTCATCACCATCTGATGCATCCCGTCGAGTGTCGTCACCAGCGACGAACGCAGGTAGCGCGTCAGTCGTCGGATGAACGCTGATTTCGATGCGTTGGCTTCTTGAGCCAATTGTTCTGCCAGTTGCACTTGCCGAGCGCGGAGCTGCAGTTCTTGCTGTGCTTGGCGTTCGAGTGTGATATCGCGTGCGACGACGTATGCCACTCCCTCCGTGCGTACGATCGAGATGTTCCAACCGATCCATCGCAGCGACCCGTCGCGGGCGAGCATACCGAGCTCGACGGAATGTTCGTCGCTGGTGCGATCAGCCAGCGTGCTCAGGAGCTTGATTCGCTCTGGCTCGGTGGCGACGTACTGCGTCGCAAGCGTTCCGACGACATCCGATGGTGCATATCCGAGCGTGTGCTCGATCGCAGGATTGACGCTCTGCCAGCGACCATCGAGCGTGATGGTGCCGATGATGTCGCGCGAGGATTCGAGAATGCGTCGGTTGCCTTCCGTGATGCGATCGGCAAGCGCGATTGCACGCTGGTGCCCACTCATTACCGATAGCACAAAACCGCACAGCACCGCTGTCGTTATCAATCCGCCGACGAGAGCGAATATCCCGAAGTAGTTCTCTATCCCGTGCGTCAGTGCTGGTGCGCTTTGGAACTCCAACTTGAATTGGCGGTCACCGATCGCGATGGTGCGCTCCGTTCGGAATGCGCTCGGATCGTTGCGGTCCCAACCGCTTGCACCGAGACCGAACGATGCAATGACCACTGGCGATTGTGTTGTCCATTCGTCGAGGACACGGAACTCGACGTTACGATCGGACGCGACACTATCGCCGAGCGAGGTGCGGAGAAAACGAGCGACATCCATCTCGACAAAGAGGATACCATCGAAACGCGTGTGCGCAGTCGGCAACAGAACGTCGTTTCGATTGCCTTTTTGCTGAGTGGCGATCATCAGAAAGAGACTCGCCGTGTCGGAGCTGAAACGAAATACCTTCGATGCAACGATCGTGCGTTTCTGCTGCGCACGGCTAATGGCATCGGCAAGTTCGACTCGACTGAGCAAATCGTAGCCGACGACATCCTTCCGTTCGGGATACGGCACGACGTAGAGCACTGGTATGTACTGCGGTCGCGAACCAGGAGGACGTACTGCATAGTCGTAGTATCGCTCCGACCGCGCATAGAACGTGAACTCGCCAAGCTCCCGCGCTGAGACGATGTTCGCATACCCGATACTGCGAATGGCTGGATTCGATTCTGCCGGTACCGTCGAATACAACTCGAAGACATCGCGCACCACTTGCACGCTGTTGCGATAGAGTGCATCGAGATTGCGCAGCACATTCTCGTAGGTTGTCGTCCCCTGCTCCAATCGTGTGACGACCGAATTGACAGCCTTGTCGAACTCCATTTGACGACGCGTTTGAAGCGAGCTATCGAGCAGCCGCATAATGCCATAGCTGAGCGCAATCCCTGCGACTGCGATCAATAACACTTGGAGATACTTTCGCAACGGCAATCGAACGCTCGTATCGCTGCGGGCAACTGTTTGTGCAGTGTACATAACGACCTAACCTGTCGCTTGTGGGCAGGTTAGTGTATCGGCGATTTGCGGGAAAAATGTAGGGCAAGCGACACTCGACAGTCCTGTTGAGTCCCTGCCGCTATTGAACGATGGTGATTTCGACGCGGCGGTTCGCAGCACGACCTTGCGGTGTTCGGTTGCTCTGAATCGGACTGCGTGCTCCCAAGCCTGACGCCAACAGTCGTTCGCGCGGGATACCCTTGCTCAGCAAGTAACGAACCACCTGCAAAGCTCTTTCGTCGGATACACGCTGCGTTTGTGCCGGGGAGCCGCCAAAGTTATCCGAGTGCCCGACGATGCGTACTTCCGCTCGCGGATTTTGCTTGAGGTACTCAGCGACAGCATCGAGGTAGCGTCGCATTTCGTCGGTCAACGCTGTATCGGTCGGGCTGCTGTAACCACTGAAGATTTGCAATTGATTCGGCACGATACGCGGAAGCGGTCGAGATACCGCTGGAGTCGGTGCAGGTGGAGGCACAATGTCGGCTTCTGCGATCGTCGGCAACAGCGTCGCGATGTAAAGACCCTGCGTCGGTCGGACCGGAACGGTCAGTTGATGTACACCCGCGATCGGCGGTGCTGCTTGCTGCAGAGCATTCGGATTGCGCGGCAGAATCATTTCGGTGACGACGTCCTCGCCGAAGGTCAGACTGGCACCGCCACGGAGATAGGCACTGTTCCAGTTCGATCCATTTTTCGAATAGATCGTCGTTCCAATGTGCAGCGTTACGAACGGCGTCAGCGTCATCCGCCAATTGCCGATGAGCCCAGCGAACAAATCCCAACCCGCACCGATGTGACCACCGACACGAAGATAGTTCGGTTGGAAACCGACGGTACGTTGAACGTCGATACGTTCTTCATTGTAGCGTACATCGGTCCGTTCGAGAGATTTCGTCGTCAACACATCGACATCCAAACCCGCCAGAAAATGAAGACCGGGATAATCGGAGTAGTTGTAGCGTGCCCGCGGCATGAAGGTGACGTATGTGAGCACGTTCTGGGCGACGATCGTGTTGTCCAGCTCGAACGATGGATTGACCGGCAGTCCTGGAACACGCGTCACTGAAGTCGTTTGCCGAACGTCGAATATGCTCGCCATAAACGAGACTCCCCACCGAGACCCCATCGGGTGGTACACATACTCGCCGCCGATGCCGATACCGCCACCGCCGACACCGCCACTGTTGAGCAACAAGTACCCATCGGTCGGGCAAACCAGATTTGCCGGTATGATGAGCTTGCCAAAATGCATGTGGTATGTGCCGGAAATCATCGGACCGACGCGCCAATCACCGGGCGAACGCATCATGATGACTGTATCGCCGTCGTCGCGGACGAATCGCAAGCCGAGTGTGTCGATCCCTGCCACCTGCGACCAGAGCGGCACACTTGCAAACAACACAACCATCAGGACACGAATCGAACGCATGGCTCGCTATCGCAACAGTTGAATCTTCAAAATCGCGCGCGACAGCTCGACAGTCGGATCGTCCACCGGACGCGCGATCAACACGACGGTGTACAGTCCCTGTGAGGCTTGATCGGGAGCATTCCACACGATCGTATTGACGCTGCCGGATGTCGTTCGTGGTACGACGACATTATCGAGCAGCAATGCCAGTTCTTTACCGGTTACGTCGTACACCTTCGCAGTGATTCGAACGCGATCTTCGACCGTGTATCGAATCGTCGCTTGGGTCGTCGTCGGATTCGGGTACACGGTCGCCGACGAGATTACGCTGATCGGGATACGAATCGAGGTCGTATCGAGAAATCGCCGACTGCCGTCGTACATGATTGCCGACAGCTCGTATTCGTACTCGATGTCGCGGAAGTTGACCGTATCGGGCGTGGACATCGTGTAGTCGAATCCCACCGTCGTCGTGCCCTTCGAAAAGAGTGCAGTATCGAACGGTACCCCGAAGCGCCGAATCTCGGTGAACTCGGTTTGGCTCGGAGGAAGAGTCGAACACAAACACCGCCGACGGATGACGAAACCGCGAACGCCTTGTTCGCACAACGTCTTCCAATGAAGCTGCACGAGCCGATCGCCCAAATACTCCGCGCGGAAACTTCCCGCTTCGAGCGTCAAGCACGGCTCGGGCGCCGGTGCGACACGAAACGAATCGGTTCGCACGACAACTCGATCGAGTGTGCTGTCAATCCGTGGATAGTTTCGCATCTCGATGTTGTCGTCCGCCCGATACCAACGAACACCGTAGGCTATGCTGTCCACTTCGAGCTTGTAGGCATTGGCTTGGTAGTAGTCGTGTGGTTCCATCCACGCGATCGAGCTACCGATGCGCCCGCCGTCGGTCATCGTCACACGGAAACGCCCCAGCCGCAGCGTCGAATCGAGCGGGAAATACTTCGCATCACGAAACTCATCTGGACCGTAGATGAACACGGAAATCCAGCCGTCGTGCAAGCTGATGCAGTAGCTGTATGCCGTCAACGGTGCATTCGCATACGAAGCGATCGGAAGATCGGAGCTATTCGGCAGCAGCTCGACGCGCATCGCCGACGGTGTGTATCGGCTACTTGCAACTCCGACGATCTGAAACTGGAAGGTACCGTTTGCCCATCGTTCCCAAACGTTCGATGTTCGGCGGAGCGTGAGCGAAAATTCGATCGTCTGCGGATCGACAATCGCGACGTCCTCGATAGAAACGATGGAGAGAATTTCGCGCTCGATCGTCTGTGCGCTGGACGTTCGGACAAGTCCTGCCAGCGCGAAAAACCCGAATACTGTCAGCACTACTCGTTTCATCGGGGCACGTTCGTCGTTCGACCGCGATTATTCCACGTCTTGTTCGCATCGCGCGTGGTGACGATACCGCTCATATCGGTGTCGCGATTGAGATAGCCTTCCTCGACGCAGCCGTTCCAGATTGCATCGTAGTCGGTTCGGTCGCCGATGTCAACCGATCCGTCGCCATTGACATCGCCGGCGACCATACCGAAGATGACGCCATCGGTCGGCGAGTAGTCAATCGGCTTGAGCGCTGCTGCACCACCGGAGACGAGTGTCGGCGAACTCAGCACGACCGCTTGAGCTGGCTGGTCGTCACTGGCAAGACGCAACGGCGCTGCAGTGATAATCGCAAGATGTGTTCGGTGGTGAATCGCAACGTAATAGGTCGTCGTATCAACCGTCGGATCGAAACACAGTCGAGAGCTCCCGTCGACATCGACGATCGTTCCATTGGCACGGAGCAGCGCTGTGCGATAGACACGCTGCGGGCTTGTGGGATTCGGGCGCAACTCGATGAGCACCCAATCGACGATCGCCGAATCCATCGCTGGTGTATTGATCGCGGTGCGATTCGGATCGCGGTTGTACGGGTAGATGTTCGGTGGCGTCGGCGGAATCAACCGGCGGCGCGCAAGATCGGTTGCCATCGAGCCATTGCGGTACGGACCTTCGAGCAACACGCGTGCATCGAGGCATACTTGAACCGGCACCGGATAACCGATAGCAAAAGGTCCGAGCTGAGAGAGAGTGTCCGCCAATGAATATGCCCAACCACTTGAATCGAGCGCCGCAGGGACTCTCGACGAGCGGATGTTCCGCCACCGTGCACCGTTCCAGTGCAGCAGAATCACACGCTGGCGATCGAGACCGTTGGCTTCGTCGGTCGCCGGCTCGTTTGGTGTGTCGAGCCATGCATACCCGAAGGTGTACGGTAGCGAGCCGAGCGGCGACCCTGTTCGATCGGTTGCGGTAACGAAAAACGCTCGGCGTGCTTTCGTCGTGCCTTCGGGATACGGCGGAAATGTCTGTGGTAACGTCCGCACAGTAAGCGATGCCGGTACGGCAGCAGCAGGCTGTCGCACAGCGAGCCACGTAAAGCGATTGGTAAACAGTTGCGGCGTACTGTCGCCTGCGATACCCGTTCGCCGTAGCGAACCAATGACTTCCGAGCGCGGATGCACGTAGAAAGGATCGAGCGCCTGCGGTGTGTACGTCAACACATAACGCTCGCTCGTATCACGCTCGGTGTAAATGAACGTCGCACGATCAGCCGTACCGACGACGAGCGAATCGTTCACCGTCACATGGCGATCGAGCTGGAGTCCGCCGCCAGTGACGACGGTCAGCGAACGCAGCACGTTCTCGGCAGCGGGTACTTCGTTACCTGTGACGATCCGCGAAGCTCCTTCGTAGCGGATCGAATAACCACCGACGTAACGCAGAAAGTCCGTGACCGAACCCGAATCGGTTCGAATCACGAGCGAGCGATCGTCCATGGTGACGTTGCTCGCAGTCGAGTTGCGAAGCTCGCCGCGGTGGAGATAGAGCGTGTGTCGAATTGCAATGTCGGCGGAATCGTCCATTCGAGCGCCAGCAGGATTGTCCACTTCCAGTGCGCTCATTCGTCCGCGACCGGTCAGCAGTTGCTCTCCGCTGCCACGGAGAATCACTGCACCGTAGGCGCCGTTGTCGTTGACCGAGCCGTCGTGGTGAACGCGACCGTGTGCAATCAACGGATATCGTTCGGCGATGACGAGTTGACTCGGCGCTTCGGTCACGAGCGTATCGGCGCTGACGAGCGAACGTCCGGAAGATGTATCGAGCTGTTTGGTGCTTCTGCCGCGGAAGTAGAGCACCGAATAGGTGATTTGCGGAACACGTTGTGCGCCGCTCGCTGTATCGCCGATGAACTCGGTTCGCCCAGCCATGACGTCTTGCTCGATTTGCGCGTTGCCGGTGATGGTCACCACGCCGCGATCGTTGGCGATACGACCGCCCGAGTGGCTGCGCAGCTCGCCGCGTATCTCGACGAGTCCGGCGTTGACGATGCGACCGCAGGTGCTGTTGTCGAGCACTCGCTGTGCCGAAGCGTCGAACGCGACGGCTACCAGCAATACCGCAGCAATTGCGATCGTGTTATTCATCGCCGACTTGCAAACGTCCAGCATTCTGAATCCAGCCTGTGTTGTGCAGTGTGTTGACGCGAACCGTCGGACGCGGCTCGCTGGCGAAGATGACCAAACCGCGTTCTTTCGGCTCGGACGCTGTCGTCATCCGAGCGAAGCGCTCGAAGTCGCTCCTACTCAGGTTCTCGCGCGGGGTACCGAGCGTATCGCATCCGGTAATGTCGAGCGTTCCATTGCGTCCGATCGTCGTCGTTAGATACTCGCTTGCACCACCGATGATGAACAGCCCGTTCGTCGCCGGCGCGGTCGAGTCACTGCCGAAAATGAGCGCTGCGTCTCGCCCGTTGTGATCGACGATGACGCGTGCTGCCATAGCGAGCGGATACGCTTCCGGCACTGCATAACCATCCCACCCATTGGCAGCGGGGCGTACAAACCCGACCCACACGTTGTGCAGCACGACCGCTGTATCGTATGGAAGCGGTTCGCTTCGGTCGATCCACGTTTCGGGATTCGACCAGCGCCCATGTCGTGCAGAGATCACCCGCGAGGGCGCTGCACGCAAGAGAAGATCGCTGCCGTCGAGCAGCCCGTCGGCACCGGTCGGCGTTATCGAGCCGGCTTCCACCCACAACAGTGCACAGTTTGTGTCGAGCTGGCGCGTGTAGCCTCGCCCGATGCGATTCGGCTCGACATTCCGCGGTGCATTGTAGGTGCGCAATCCACGGAGCGAGGCAAGCCCACTGAGCGAGCGTGCTTCATCGGCTCGGAATCCTGCACGTATCGTTGCCGACCATGCCGGTGCAGTCGTGCTGGGACCGTATCCGACTGTGATCTTGCGTTGAACGTCAGTGGATGCGTTGAAGCTGTTCGGTGCCGTTTGTGGTAGAACGCCGAGCGTGATGCTGCCTGGCATTCCCGTGGTGTCGGTAAATGCGATTGTCGTATGGCGATTGTTGAACGTCAACGTTCGGTTGCCGACGACACTGCTTTTCAACCCTTCGTTACGGAACAATCCGATGACTTCCGATCCAGATTGGCAATCGTCGAGCCGGCGATCGTACACTATCGGCGTCAGAGCAGAATCGCTGTGATGTACGGTGAGCGTGTAATCTCCCATCACGATTGCGTGCGGCTCGCTGCCTGTGTTGACCCATAGACCACAGCCGACGTGCACATCGCCGTTGGCGCGTTTGTCGCCGCCGCTGGTTTCGAGCTTGCCGTAGCGATGATCGGGCTCTGCGGCAGTTGCCTGGAGAATTTGTCCATCGCGTGTTGCGATGTAGCGCACTGTCGTGCCGCATTCGTAGATAGCGTTCAGCAGCGACGGCGAGGTGTTCAGATACGTGCCGGCGACGTTCATGGCTGCAGTTCCGAGCAGCGAGAACAATCCAGCAGTACCCGTCACACCGAGCCGGAGCGTCGAACCCGAATCAATGACGATCGCCGCTGGCTGATGCGTGCTCGATGCGACGACATGTCCGCTGCCATCGGCGTTGAGTGTCGAACCGTTGGTGATGCGTAGCCACGCAGTCGGCACCGTCACAAGTATTGCACTGCCACTGCCGACGACCGCCATCGCCGACTCGCTGCGGGATTCACCCCGAAGATCGAGTACACCGTTACTGTTGACGCTGAAGCCACCGACGTTCGACGCATGATTGAGGAAAAACTCGCGAACCGTCGCTGTATCGTTCGACAGCACCTTCGGCTGCCCCGACGCGCCAGCGAGCAACACGAGGCTGAGATACGCATTGACGCCTTTTTCCGGCACGACACGTTGTTGGGCGCTGCCGTCGTAGTAGAACGTCCCTTCGTAGTCGCGTCTGCCAGTACCGGCTGCGATCGAGTATTGCCCACCGACGAATATCGAATCGCTCATCGCTTTCGTTCCGCCGAATAGCGACAGGTTCGTGTACCACCGCGCTTGTACGCGCTGGTTGTCGGCGGTCGCCGACCAGAGCACGATTCCACCGATGCGGCTGGCAGCGGTCGCACCGAGAGGTTTGCTACCGGTAAAGCGATTCCCAATCGCCGCCATTTCGATCGTGCCGTCATTGGTCACTTGTGCAGTCGGCGCTTCGTTGCGGAATTCAGCATTGATCGTGCGCAAGCGAATCGTTCCCGTGTTGGCAATGCGCCCGCACGTGTCGTTGACGATGTTCTGCGCCGACCCGATAGCTACGAGCACGAGCAAAGCGGCGAGCAATCGCACAATCGTCATGGCTGCCCCACCTCGATGAGACCACCGTTGGTCAGCGAGCCGCGGTTGACGAAGTCTCGCCAGACGTAGATCGTTGCCCGATTTTGAACCTCGCCATCGCTTGCGAGATTACCTTTGACCGTCACCAAACTTTGGGAATTGCAAATCAAAAATCCGTATGCTACAGTGCACGGCACTCCGCCGGTGGTGAGATTGCTGTCGACAACGGCGGTCGAACGACCGTTGAATGTTGCCCGTCCCGACGCAATGTGCATGGACCCAGTGACACGCAGCGATGCACTGTCTTCAGCAGTGAGTTGACCGTTGGCGATGCTGGTGTAAGTGCCATTGACCTGCATCACTGCTCGCGGTGAAAGGTACACTGTTCCGCCGTTGTTGGTCATAATCTGTGCGCTGGAGCCGCTGGCGACGATTGCCAGCAGGCTACCGAACAGCGCCCATCGTCGAAGCATGGTTGTCATCGTCGTTGTTGCCATCGCAAGTATCGGCATCGAAGGGACTCAGCTTTACTACGGGAAACTACTGAATTCGCGTGAACTTGAGATACGAATTCGTTCGTGCTGTCGTCGGCGTAGCGTCGGCGGTGTTTTGCGCCCATTGCAGACGGACCGTTCCACTGCTGCTGCCCATGACGACGATGCCGCGCACGAAGACGATCGCCGAGCCACCCGCTGGAACGCCGAGCGATGCAGTGCCACCAGACAGAACACCACTTCGGAATGCCGTCGCTGAGCCGTCGTTGGCATGGTAACTGAGTTTGAACGTCGCACCAGCCGGAACACTCAGTCCGAAGAGAACACCAGGTGTCGCCGAGGTCGAACTGAAATCCATCATACCTTCGACTTCCCAGACTTGGTTGGCACCGAGTGTCGCAAAAAGGTGATCATCGTCCTGGAGCGTGTTCGAATTGCTGACGCTTTCGTCGCTTGTTTTGTAACGCGTTACGACGGTCGAGTTCGCCGATACCGTACTGATGAGCGGGAGCCATCGAGTGCCATCGTAGTACCAGTAACCTTCTTCGCTGGCGGTCGTCACGTAAACGAGCAAGCCTTTAGCCGGTGAAGCAATTGCATCGCGTTCGCTTGCAGTCATACGCGGCGGAAGCAAACCTTTCGTTGTGCTTGAAAGCTCGACGAGCGCGGACGAATTCGGTGCATTCGTGCCGATACCAATTCGACCATCGCTCGTAATCCGCAATCGCTCTTGGTTGTTGGTAATGATGGGCAATGCAACGTTGTCTTTGGAACCGAACGCTTGCTCTGTGCCGAGCGTATTGCCACCGAGCAACCATGTCGTTCCGCCGAAGATACTCGATGGCGAAACCCATTGTGGAGCTGCCGACAAACCTTGCGAGATGAGCACTTGTCCCGGTGCCCCCGGACCGAATCCGCCGCCTTGCAGCGATGCGACGAGTTCACCTGAAATGTTCAGATGATGGACATACGTGCGATTGGGATTACCATTGGGCAGAAGTGTGTTGCGGAGCGGGGTCGGCGTAAGCGAATCGACATGCCCCAAGTACACATTGCCGCCAGCACCAGCGACGAGTGCATAGTTGTTCGTCCCTCCTGCAGCAACCAAATATCCGCCGACGTTGAGATACGATGTCGCTTGCTTGGATGCTTGGAACGCCATCGTCACGGTACTGGATGCGTCCGATCCCGGTACACTTCCGATCGAATACACCGCCAGTGTGCTGTAGTTGGCTTGCGTCGTGTTATCGTTGATTTGGACCGTACCGAATGCATTACTTGCCGATGAAGCAGGACTGAGACCAATTGCGATTTTCCCATCGGCTTTGATCCGCATCCGCTCGGTGTTATTGGTGCGGATCGCCAAGGCGCGATTGTCGGTCGTGCCGAGGAAATTGAACTGCGGCGCATCAGGATTGGTCCCGCTGTTGCCGAGAATCGTCCATGCACCGAGCGAAGCTGCGGTGATCGTTTGCCACGTCGGCGCACTGCTGCCGTTGGAAATCAACACTTGCCCAGGAGAGCCGATGCTGGTAAATGCGAGTGTGCTTCCATTCGAGTAAGCAATCGAACCTGCACCGCCGACCGATGTCGTTCCCGTTCCTCCTTTGTCCACAGTCAGAACGCCGGCGACCTCTGCAGTGCCCAAATCCACAGCGTTCGTCAGCGAACCTGAGCCGACGAATTGATTGGCACGCACGATCCCCGTACCACCTGGAGCCAGAATCGAGCCGTTTCCGACGGTGAGCGTCTGCCCCGTATTCGTACCAGTCTTGATCGAATCGAACGGTACCGCAATTCGGATCGGTTGCGTGATAATAAGCGAGTCTGTTCGCAAAACTGAAACCGAGAGCGTGTCTATTCTTCCATCTCGAACGTAGAGCGTGTCGAAGCGTCCGAAGCGTCCAATCAAACTGTCGATCCGCGCAACGATACTGCGAAGAGTGTCGATACGTCCATCTCGTGCAATCAGCGTATCGCGCACGACGAGCGTATCGAAGCGTCCGAAGCGTCCGACCAAACTATCCAACCGCGCAATGTGACTCCACAGCGTGTCTATCCTCCCGTCTCGAACGTAGAGCGTATCGAAGCGTCCAAAGCGTCCGACAAGACTATCGATGTGTCCAATTCTACTCCAAAGCGTATCCACTCGACCGTCGCGCGTAAAAAGCGTGTCGAAGCGTCCGAGTTTGGTATAGAGCGTATCGATTCGACCGGCGCGAGCATAAAGCGAATCCACCGATAACTGACGCAACGTGAGGACTCGCACACTGAGCGAATCGAGCGAGCGTGTCCATTGTGGTTGCGCTGATGGACCACTGCTGACGAGCAATTCTCCCGGCTGACCGGCATTGCCGCTGAGCCGAAGAAGTGCTGTCGGTCCTTGCAAGTTCAATCCTGCTGCAGTCACTTGCCCGCCAGCATTCACCTGAAATTGCGAAGCGTTACCGACCGAGAGCAGCCCCAGCGGATTGCTCGTTCCAATCCCGACATTGCCCGACGGCATGATGCGAAGCCGTTCTTGACCATCTGTTTTCAGCACCAGAGGCTGCGAATCCGTCGTACCCAGAAAATTCACCGTCGGATTGGTGCCGCTGTTGCCTTGCAGCGACCAAAAGCTTCCCGACCCCGTTGCAAATGGGACCCAATTCGGCGATGTCGGCGTACCGTCGTTGTATTCGAAACGATTGGTCGTTGTGTTGAAGATGACCAAACTTTTCGCTGGCAGTACGATTGCATCGCGTTGGGCGGACGTCATACGTGGAATGAGCAAGCCTTGTCGTGTCGAGCGCAGTTCGAGCAATGCTGACGTATCCGGTGACGTCGTCCCGATACCGACATTGCCGTCCGCCCACAGAGGACCCGATAGCATGGCAACTATCACTGAGACTTGCACGAGCAATCGCCAACGGAAGAAGCGCTCTCGCATCGTCGGACCTGACTCTGTAGTGAGACCTTTTGCACCGTCAATGTGCACCTGGAGCAGTCGTATCGGAACACAGAACCACTCCACGATACGATTGCAAATTAGACCTCGCTGCAGACAGGCGACAATACGTACTACTACGTAATTTCTCCCCGGTGCGAAAAGCGATTGTGCTGCCTGATCTTAGAGGGACTCGGATCGAGCGTCTGGTTGTTGTTTGGCGCTGAAGTACATCGTGTGCAGTAATGCATATCGAACGAGCGTGGCAGCATTTTTTGCGCCGAGCTTCTCCATCAGGTGTGCGCGGTGCGTCTCCACGGTACGAGGGCTGATGAAAAGCCGATCGGCGATCTCGTTGCTCGTCAGCCCCTGTGCAACAAGTTGCAGAATCTCCTCCTCACGTTTTGTCAACGTCACCGTCGGTACCTGGTCGTGGTGGGAATGTTTGCCGTGCAATCCTTGCATGAGTGTGAGTACCGTTCGCGAAAACACGCGCTCGCCTTTGACCACCGAACGTATCGCATCGAGCAATTCTTGTTGCGTGACGTCCTTCGATAAGTACCCATCGGCTCCAATTGCAAGTGCCTGCTCGAGATAGTAACGATCCTCGAACGTCGTGAGCATGATGATGTACGGTTTACCGACCGGAACGCGCGAGCGCAATTCTTTTGCCGCCTCCAGACCATTGCGGCGCGGCATCAGAATGTCGAGCAACAGCACATCGGGCTTGTGGCGTTCGACCAGACCGAGTGCTTCGTCGCCGTCGGATGCTTCGCCAACGACTTCGACAGTAGCATCTGCTGCAAGCAAGCGACGGAGCCCGACCCGCGCCAATTCATGATCATCGGTAATCACGACTCGAATTGGATCATAAGCCGCCACTGATCGTCGTCCCATGCGATTGTTTTGAGACTGCTTCATGCGATATTGTCGGAAGAACCGACCCAAAGTTTACTCTCCTCGCACCCACACCATACAAACTTACAAAAACAGCCGCTTCCACGCAGTCGGATTGGCATCGCTCGGCATACGCCAATCGGCGCGTGGCGATAAAGCAATCGAACCGATTTTCGGTCCATCTGGCAAACATGAACGCTTGAACTGATTGCCGAAAAACCGTTCGACGAACGTATCGAGCCACCGGGAAAGTTCCCCTTTCGTGTACATCCCCTCGAATGCCCACTGGGCAAGCACGAGAACTTTTTCGGCTGAATATCCCCACCGAACGAAGTTGTAGAGGAAAAAATCATGCACGACGTAGGGACCGAGCACCTCCTCGGTACGCTGAACGATGCCGCCGTCGGACGTCGGCGGTAACAATTCCGGACTGATCGGCGTTGCCAGTATCGAAGACAATGCACCGCGAACATCGTTATCGGCTGTGCGATCCATCCACCACTCGATGATCGAGCGCACGAGCGTTTTGGGAACACCTGCATTGACGCCGTACATGCTCATGTGATCGCCGCCGTAGGTCGTCCAGCCGAGCGCCAGCTCCGAAAGATCGCTCGTGCCGATCATGATTGCACCGTGACGATTTGCCAAGTCCATGAGAATCTGCGTTCGCTCGCGAGCCTGAGCATTTTCGTAGGTCGCATCGTGCTGTCCACCGTGCCCGATATCCCGCAAATGCCGTTCGACAGCATCCGTTATCGAAACCACGTGGACACTCGCGCTCAGCGAACGAGCAAGCTGCTCGGCTTGCATGCGCGTCTGCTCGCTCGTGCCCGGTCCTGGCAGGATGGCAGCGTGAATTCCACGGCGATCGTATCCGAGCCGATCGAATGCTTCGACGCAGACCAAAAGCGCCAACGCCGAATCCAATCCACCCGATATGCCGAGCACGACTGAACGGACGCCGACGTGCAGCAATCGCTTCGCCAATGCCGTTTGCTGAATCGTCACGATTTCACGGCAGCGATCGGCACGCTGGGCAGCATCGCTCGGCACGAAAGGATACTGCTCGATAGTCCGCATCAGCCGCTCCCGATCGAGAACCGGCATCTCGGTTACGATGCGGCGACACGACTCGACAGAATGCTGCCCGAACGTTGCGATGCGACGACGATCGAATGCGAGTCGGTCGAGATCGACATCGGCAACCACCCACCGCGTGTCGAACGAAAAGGCGCGATCTTCCGCCAGAATCGTTCCGTTTTCTGCGACGATGCAATGACCGCTGAAGACCGTGTCGGTCGTCGATTCCCCTGCCCCCGCCGAGGCGTACACGTATGCCGCGATGCAGCGCGCCGACTGCATCCGAACGAGGTCCCGACGGTAATCGGATTTTGCGAGCACTTCGTTGCTGGCAGAGAGATTGAGCAGAACGTCGGCACCAGCGATCGCCAAACGCTCGCTCGGCGGTGTGACTGCCCAGAGGTCCTCGCACAGTTCGATACCGACGATCGCTGAACGTTCGTCGCTGCGCGCTTCCACCAGAATGTCCGTGCCGAACGGTACCACACGATCGCCCCAGCGAACACTCTCAGGCTCGCTGCCTGTCGGACGGCTGAACCAACGCTGCTCGTAATACTCGCCGTAGTTCGGGACGAATCGTTTCGGCACGATAGCCAGGAGTCCGCCACGACCGAACACTGCGGCACAGTTGTACAACCTTCCCAACGCACGAATCGGCGCACCAACGACGAGCAATCCTCCCTCGATGCGAACCAATTCCGCCAGCTCGTCGAGAGCGCGATCGGACGCATCGAGCAACGGCGTGTGCAACAGCAAGTCTCCGCAGGTGTAGCCGACCGTTGCCAGTTCCGGGAATACCGCGATCTGCACACCCTCGGCTCGAAGAGTGCGGTATGCTTCGACAATGGCAGCGAGATTGAACTCGACATCGGCGACACGAACGGCAGGACTGACTGCTGCAACGCGCACGTAACCGAACGCTGAAAGATTCACGCTGAGTCGCTCCGGGAACGAACAACCATGACAAAGTTAGCCAATCGCAAACGAAAAGCGTCCGCCACACGATGCGACGGACGCTTCCGGTCGGAGTGGCGGGATTCGAACCCGCGACCACACCCACCCCAAAGGTGTGCGCTACCGGGCTGCGCTACACTCCGAACGGTGCAAAAATACTTCACGCAGCGTGTTGAACCTGACGGCGGCGTCTTACCCACCACAGCAACGGTGGAATGCTCGCAGCGCAGAGCGCAGCGGCAATGAACATCGGTCGCAAGCCGACGTGTGCTGCAATCCAACCGCCGATCGGTGGCGCGACGAGATTGCCCAGCAGCATCGCACTCGATGCGAGCGACATCATGCCGCTTTGCCGTCCGTCCGGAATGCGTGTGCTCAAGTACGCGTTGAGCGCCGGAACCAGACCTGCCAGTGCGATACCGAGAATCGCTCGAACGACTACGATAGCGACGATCGAATCGGCGATGGCTTGACCTATCAGCGCAACTGTCGCAACCAGTGCGCTCCACTGCACGACCGCACGTGCTCCGCGGCGGTCCACTTGCTTTCCGATGATCGGTGCGGCAACGAGCGTGCTCAGACCTGTGATGCCGACGACGACACCTGTTGCGATTTGCAATTGCGAATCCGGAACGCCGATGTGTTCGAGGAAAAACGGCATCTGCGGGCTGGGCATCACTGTTCCCATCTGCGAAAGCACGATACACGCCAGCGCAACCGCGAATCCCGGTATCTGCCATGCCATCCGGAGGTTTTCCACAGCACTCGTGCGCCCTCCTGCTTGCGACTGCCCGCGATTGCGTTCGTGTACGAACCCAATGACGAGCAGACCACTAACGATACTGAGTCCGCTCATCGTCCAGAATACCGTTCGCATACCGGCGTACTGCGAGATCACGCCGCCGAGGAACGGACCGACGACCGCACCGACCGATTGCGACGTTTGCAAGACACCGATCGCATAGCCGCGATGCGCCTGAGGTGTTTCGGCAACGATGAATCCAAGCGCAGCCGAGATGAAACCGCTGATGGCTCCCTGTAACAACCGCCAGACAAGTAGCTCCTCGACACTTCGCGAAAACCCCATGAGCGCCAGCGCAACGGCTATGCCGAACACTGCACGAACAACCATCGTTTTGCGACTGTAACGATCGGCAAGCGCTCCCCAAATCGGCTGCGCAACGATCGCGGTCAAAAACGGCGCCGAGAAAACGTAACCGCTCCAGTGGTGTGCTGCGACCGGATCGGAAACGCCCAATTGACGGATGAAAAGCGGCAGAAACGGCACGACAGCACTCATCCCGATCATCGCCAGGACCTGAGCAGTCCAGAGCGACCACAGATTTTTCCGCCACGGCTCCATTGCGAGCTACGCAGCAGCCTCCGCAGTGTGGCGGATGGTTTCGAGCCAGCGCGTGGCGTCTATCGCTGCCATACAACCGCTGCCGGCTGCCGTGATCGCTTGGCGATAGACGTGATCTTGCACGTCGCCACAGGCGAACACTCCCTCGACCGATGTGCGCGTGGATTTGCACTCGGTGACGATGTACCCATTGTCGTCCATCGCGAGTTTGCCGCGGAAAATGTCGGTGTTCGGTTTGTGACCGATTGCCACGAAGGCACCATCGAACGGCTCCGTCCAAACGTTCCCCGTAGCCACATTGCGAAGCCGCAATCCAGTCAAGCGGCGAATGCCACTCGGCAAAGTTTCGCCGAGGAATTCCTCGACGACGGTCGAGGTGATCCAGCGAATTTTCTCGTTCGACCGCGCACGCGCGAGCATGATTTTCGATGCCCGAAATTCCTCGCGGCGATGGATGACCACCACTTCGGACGCAAAGCGTGTCAAGTACAGCGCCTCTTCCATCGCCGTGTCGCCACCACCGATCACCGCCACGCGCTGATTGCGGAAGAAGAATCCGTCGCACGTCGCACAAGCCGACACGCCGTAACCCATGTACTCTGCTTCGCCCGGCACACCGAGCATTTTCGCACTGGCGCCGGTCGCAACGATGAGCGCGTCGGCACTGTAGCGACGTTCGCGGTCGGTCCGGACGACAAAGGGACGCTCGTCGAGATGCACCTCGACGACGTGTTCGAAGATGGACTCTGCACCGAAGCGTTGCGCCTGCTTTCGCATGATGTCCATCAGCTCCGGTCCCATGATTCCGTGCTCGAAGCCCGGATAATTTTCGACCTCCGTCGTGATGGTCAGTTGCCCACCGGGTTGATTACCCTCGAGAACGAGAACGCTGAGCTGCGCACGCGCGGCATAGAGCGCTGCCGTCAGCCCTGCCGGTCCGGAGCCGATAATAGCGATGTCTGCGTGACGAACAGTGTCCATAACCTCAGGTGTCGTTGTTTATGCAGTATGCATTCGATGCACGCTCGCGTGGCGCGGTTCAATTGAGCTGGTGAGCCGGCAACCCGTCGGCACCGGTGGCATCGGGCGACTGCGGCTCATCGCCGTTCTGCTCGTCTGCATCGTTGTCCTGTGGAGCGACCGCGATGTCGGCGATTTCTTCGCCTTCTTCGAGCCGAATGAGCCGCACACCTTGCGTGTTGCGACCGATGAGCCGTATATCGCGCGCCGGCTGACGGATCAAACGACCGTTCTTGGTGATGACCACCAAGTCGTCGTCGTCGGTGATTTCGAGCAATGCGACGACGTTGCCGGTTTTCTCGGTGATGTTCATCGAGATGACACCCTTTGCACCGCGGCGCGTCAGGCGGAAATCTTGGTAGCGAGTGCGTTTGCCGTAACCTTTTTCGCTGACGACGACGACTTGCGTGTCGGGATGCTTGATGGCGACCATCGAGACGACGTAGTCGCCGTCTTCGAGCTTGATTCCCCGCACACCAGCAGCGGTGCGCCCCATCGGGCGGACGTCGCTTTCGCGGAAACGACACGCTATGCCGTGATGCGTCCCGATGATGATGTCGCACGTTCCATCGGTCAACCGCGCATCGAGCAGAACGTCGCCTTCGTCGAGTGTGATCGCGATTTTGCCGCTCGAACGGACGCTTTCGAACTCCGAAAGCACTGTCTTTTTGACGACGCCGTGCCGTGTGCACATGAAGATGTACTTGTCGGCGGAAAAGTTACCCTGCACCAGTAAGTGTGCCGTCACGCGTTCGCCGGATTCGACGTTGACGATGTTGGCGATCGAACGTCCTTTCGCAGTGCGACCGCCTTCGGGGATGTCATACACCTTGATGCGGAAGACACGCCCGCGGTCGGTGAAAAAGAGCAGATAGTCGTGCGTCGAAGCGCGAAGCAAGTGTTGCACAAAATCATCATCGTAGGTACTGGCGCCGCTCAAACCTTTGCCGCCGCGCCCTTGACGTCGGAAACTCGACAGCGGAGTCCGCTTGATCATGCCCTTGCGCGAGATCGTCACGATGACGTCTTCGTTGGCGATCATGTCCTCGATGGTGAACTCGCGCGCGTTGTACACAATCTCGGTGCGGCGCTCGTCGCCGTACTTGTCGGCGATATGTGCCAGTTCTTCGCTGATGACTTGCAGTTGGAGTTCTTTGCTCGCCAGAATCGCACGCAGTCGCTCGATCGTTTTGAGCAACTCGCGGTACTCTTGCTGAATTTTCTCGCGCTCCAAGCCGGTCAAACGTTGCAGACGCATGTCGAGAATGGCTTTCGCCTGGATTTCGCTCAATCCGAAGCGCTCTTGGAGTCGGACTGAAGCGATCTCGGGCGTTTCCGATTTCTTGATCGTTTCGATGACCGCGTCGATGTTGTCGAGCGCGATGATGAACCCTTCGAGGATATGCGCACGACGTTCGGCTTGGTCGAGTTCGTATTGGGTGCGACGGACGACGACCTCGTTGCGGAATTCGAGGAAGTGTTCGAGCAACTGCCGCAGTGTGAGTAGTCTTGGGCGTCCGCCGACGAGAGCGATCATGTTCGCAGCGAATGTCGTTTGTAGCTGCGTTTTTTTGTAGAGGTTGTTCAAGATGACGCGCGGTATTGCGTCGCGGCGCAATTCGAGCACGATACGAATACCGTCGCGGTCGGACTCGTCGCGGATGTCGGTAATGCCGTCGAGCGATTTACTGCGCACCAAATCGGCGATTTTTTCGATGAGTCCCGATTTGGTTACACCGAAGGGAATTTCGGTGATCACGATGGATTCCTTGCCGGACTTTGCCACCTCGATCGTCGCACGCGCACGCACAATGATCGAGCCGCGACCGGTCAAGTACGCATCCCGAACTCCTTCGTAGCCGTAGATGATGCCACCGGTGGGAAAATCTGGCGCCTTGACGTACTGAAGCAATTCGTCGTCGCCGATTGCCGGATTGGCGATGAGTGCTTGCAGGGCTGCAGCGATTTCGCGCAGGTTGTGTGGCGGGATTTTCGTGCTCATCCCGACTGCGATGCCCTCGGCACCGTTGACGAGCAGCAGCGGCACCGCCGTCGGCAGTACTTTCGGCTCCTGGAGCGACTCGTCGAAGTTGGGACGGAAGTCAACGGTGTTTTTCTCGATGTCCCGCAGCACTTCCATCGCGATCGGCGCAAGTCGCGCTTCGGTGTACCGCATCGCTGCGGGTGCGTCGTTGTCTATCGAGCCGAAATTTCCTTGTCCGTCCACAAGCGGATAGCGCAAAGTCCATTCTTGCGCCATGCGCACCATCGCGTCGTAAACGGATGCATCGCCGTGAGGGTGGTATTTCCCGAGCACTTCTCCGACCAAACGTGCCGATTTTCGATACGGACGATTGGGGAGCAGCCCCAGTTCGTTCATCGCGTAGAGGATGCGGCGCTGGACAGGCTTGAGTCCATCGCGCACGTCCGGCAGTGCACGTGCAACGATGACCGACATGGCGTAGTCGAGATACGCCGACCGCATCTCGTCTTCAAAGAGCACAGGGACGATATGTCCGGAGCGGGTGATGTCCATGAACAGTCCGAAAAAGCTGGAAAATCTTGCTTTCGACGGCACTGCAAAAATACCGCAGGCTGCAGCAACCACTGCAGTTTTGATCCTACGACTGATCACCCTGAACTCGGTTCAGAGTCTCTTCTTGTCCTCTGTCACCCTGAACTTGTTTCAGGGTCCCGTCGCACTTCCCGTCACCCTGAACTTGTTTCAGGGTCTCGTCGCACTTCCCGTCACCTTGAACTTGTTTCAGGGTCTCGTCGCACTTCCCGTCACCCTGAACTTGTTTCAGGGTCTAGTCGCACTTCCCGTCACCCTGAACTTGTTTCAGGGTCCCGTCCTCGATTCGCCAGATGCCGAAACAAGTTCGGCATGACAAGCGGCGGTGAAGAGATGCCGAAACAAGTTCGGCATGACAGGCAGAGGCACGCTGCAGAGCATGTCACCCTGAACTCGGTTCAGGGTCTTAAACGAGGTAGCGTCAATTCGAACGGTGGTAGCGGGCGTCGTAGAATAGCGGGAAACGACGCCGATCGGCTTCGTGAATCAGTTCGTAGGCTGCACGGAAAATATGCTCGGCTTCCGGCTTCGACCAGTAATTCCCATCTGTTCCGTATGCGGGACGATGCTCGGCAGCCGAGAGCGTTCGCGGTGGCGAATCGAGGTAGCGATAGCCCCCTTGACGCTCGATGACCTGCTGGAGCATGTACGCAGTAGTTCCGCCGGGAACATCTTCATCAACGAAGAGAATGCGACCAGTTTTTTCGAGCGAACCGACGATGATGCCCGGTCGGTCGAACGGCACGAGCGTTTGTACGTCGATGACCTCGGCATTGATACCGCAGCGCTGGAGCTGTTCGGCTGCTGTCAATGCTATTCGGCAAAGCGCTCCGTAGGTGACGATCGTCACGTCCGTTCCTTCACGCAAGATTTCCGGAACACCGATCGGGACAGTGAACTCACCGATGTTGTCGGGCAAGCGTTCCTTGAGCCGGTAGCCGTTGAGCACTTCGACGATGAGCGCCGGTTCGTCGCTGCGAAGGAGCGTGTTGTAGAAACCCGCTGCTCGCGTCATGTCGCGTGGGACGCAGACGTACATGCCACGCACCAGATTGATGATGCCTGCCATCGGCGAACCGCTGTGCCAAATGCCTTCGAGTCGGTGTCCCCGCGTCCGGATGATGACGGGTGCTTTTTGTCCCCCTTTCGTGCGCCATTGCACCGTCGCCAAATCGTCGCTCATGATTTGCAGAGCGTAGAGCAAGTAATCGAGGTACTGAACCTCCGCGATCGGGCGCAGTCCGCGCATCGCCATGCCGATAGCTTGCCCGACGATGGTGCATTCGCGAATGCCGGTATCGCTGACGCGCAGCGGTCCGAACACCTGTTGCAGTCCGGCAAATCCTTGGTTGACGTCGCCGAGCCGTCCGACGTCTTCGCCAAAGGCGATCACGCGTGGATCGCGTTGGAGCCAGTACCGGAAGTTCGCATTGAGCACTTCGAAACCATTGACCAGTGGGGACGACTCCGAATAGACCGGCGCGACGACCGGAACGAGTTCTGCGCGCTCGCTGGATTGGCTGTACAGATGCGAACCGTAGCGCTCGCGCTGTATTGCGTCCATCCTGTCGCGCCATTCGATCAAGCGTGCTGCCGACGAAAGCGGTTCGTCGAAGGTCAATGTGAGCGCTTCGTGGATCGCAGCGAAATAGTCGGCACGGAACGGTTCGCGGAGCGAACGCAATCGGTCGAGCAGCGGTTGGAATTTTTCCGGTGAGCGGCTTTCGTGCTGCATCGCCTCGATCATGGCAATGACCTCGCCGAGCTCGCTGCGTATCGGCGTGATGTAATCGTTCCAGGCGCGTTCTTTGGCTGCGATTGCATCGGCTTCGGCTTGCTGTTCAATAGCGGCGACTTCCTCTTCGCTTGCAATCCCGCTGGCGATGATCCACTGCCGCATGCGACGGTTGCAGTCGTGTTCTGCTTCCCACTGGAGCCGCTCTTTCGACTTGTAGCGCTCGTGAGAACCGGACGTCGAATGTCCTTGCGGTTGTGTCAACTCGACGACGTGAACGATAGCCGGGAATCCTTCCTGGCGGACGCGCTGGGCTGCATACGCATAGAGCGCAACCAGTCGCGGATAATCCCAACCGGGAACGGTGTAAATGTCGAACCCTTGAGTGTCGCCCTCGCGCCGCTGGAAACCGCGCAGAATCTCGCTGAGATTGCCTTTGGTGATTTGGTATTCGTTCGGCACCGAAATGCCGTACTCGTCGTCCCAAATCGAGATGATCGCCGGCGCACGGAGCACACCGATGGCGTTGACAGCCTCCCAGAACATCCCCTCGGCGCAGCTTGCATTCCCGATAGTGCCCCAGGCGATCTCTCGACCGTCACGAGAAAAATCGGCAAACGATCGCAGCTCCGGCACTTCGCGATAAAGCCGCGAAGCATACGCCAATCCCACCAATCGAGGCATTTGCGAACCGGTCGGCGACACATCTGCCGACGAGTTTTTCATCGTCGCGATCGGTTTCCACGACCCATCCGGATGGAGCATGCGCGTCGCAAAATGCCCGTTCATCGAGCGTCCCGCCGACGACGGCTCTTTTTCGTCATCGGCGATTGCGTAGAGCTGCGCGAAGAACTCCTCGATCGTCGCCATGCCGGCGGCGAACATGAAAGTTTGGTCACGGTAATAGCCGGAGCGAATGTCCCCTGGTTCGAATGCACGCGCCATTGCAACTTGCGGCACTTCTTTGCCGTCGCCGAAGATGCCGAATTTGGCTTTGCCCGAGAGCACTTCGCGGCGACCGATCACGCTGGCTTTGCGACTGGCGACACAGAGGGCATAATCGCGGAGAATCTCCTCTTTCGTCGGCAGGTAGTGTTCGACCTCCAAGCGAAGCGGATGCCCGTTCGCCGTTTCGATCGTCGCAATGCCGAGCGTTTGTGTTTTGGCGCGTGCCATGCAGTCGTGCCACTGGTGGGACAAAGTGTGCGGAGCAAAGATACGAAGCTCGTTCTCGCCGAACGTGTAAATTGCAACATTCGATGCACTCCCGGCACCCGTACTCGTGGTCGATGTCGTTATCGTCCATCACAACACGCTCGAGCTGACAAATCGTTGTATCCAAACGCTCATAGAAACGGCTGGCGATACGATCGCTTCCATCGTCGTCGTGGACAATGCCTCTACCGATGGAAGCAGCGAAGCGCTACGTGCGCAGTTTCCGACCGTTCGCATCGAGCGTAGCCGAGAGCCTCTCAGTTATGCCGCTGCTTGCAATCGCGGTGCTCGGCTCGGGACGGCACGGTACGTGGTGCTTTCGAACTCCGATGTGGAATACTGCCCCGATGCGCTCGGTGCGTTGTATCGGCACATGGAATCGCACCCGCCTGCCGGCGTAAGCTGCCCTCGGCAACACTATCCCAGCGGTCGTCCGCAGCGGAGTTGGGGTTACTATCCCGGCTGGGGCGAAATCGCAGCAGTGATGCTCGGAATCGAGGCACTCCACAATCGCCATGGACACACCGGCGCCCACTGGCGAGCTGTGCCGTACTGCGACGGTGCGGTGTTGTTCTGCCGTCGCAGCGCCTACGAGCAGCTCGGCGGGATGGACGAACGCTTCGCATTCTTCGGCGAGGATGCCGATCTTTGCTATCGAATGTGGTTGCACGGCTGGCATTGCCACTTTCTTCCTTCAGCACAAGTCGTGCACCATCGCGGCGCAACACGCCAACGCGATCCGAACGAGGCAATTGCTTACGAAATCAAAAACATGCAGGCGAAGCTCCGATTTCTCCAGCTCCATCACGCACGCGCTTTTCCTGCAATGCGTCTCGGCTATCGAGCTATGAATCTGTGGCGACGTGCCGCCATCGAATTGTTGCGCCTCGGCACGGTGCTCTCGCCATCGGATTATGCCCGGAAAGTCGCGACATTGAATGCATTACGAACCGTGCTTTCGCGACACGATGAACGACTCTGAAGGCTTGTACATCGCCGGTATCAATCCGATCGTCGAAGCATTGCGTGCCGATGCACCGATCGAGAAACTGTACGTGCGGCACGGGACATCGCTGCCGCCGCATCTGGAACGTCTGGCGCGCAACGCTGAGATTCCGATCGCCTCGTTGGCACACAACAAATTCGACGACCTCGCCCGGCGCATCGGTGCAGTCAAACACCATCAGAACATCATCGCACTGCGACGGGCTTACCGCAACTGGGAGTGGGAAGAATTTCGACGCACAGCGTTGAGCGACCGTGCGCTCGTCGTTGCATGCGACCGAATCACCGACCCACACAACTTCGGTGCAATTGCACGCACTGCTGCTGCTGCCGAAGCGACGGCTCTCATTACGCCGATACACGACACCGCTCCCATTACTCCGGCTGCCATCAGCGCGGCGAGCGGAGCGTTCGAGCACATTCCGATCGTCCGCGTGCGTTCGCTCGTTACTGCCCTTGCCGACGCGAAAAACGTTGGGTGGTGGATCATCGGCACTGGCAGCGACGGCACGCATCTTTATACCGACCCGCTCTACGACCGTCCGGTGATCGTCGTCATCGGTAGCGAAGGCAGTGGTATTCGGCGAAGTATTCTTCGGCTTTGCGATACGGTCGTTCGGATACCGCTCGCCGGTAACATCGAATCGCTCAACGCCAGTGTCGCCGCAGGGATCGTGCTTTTCGAGATCCGTCGCCAGCGTGCTACGGATACGGAATCTCGATCGGCATGAGCATCACGACCGGCTCTCGGCGAACCAGCCGCAGGATGTCGAGCGCATTGCGAAGCTGACGTCGCTCGCTCTGGCTGGCGATGTCGGACAAAAGCCACCGAGACGGTGCAAACGCATGGAGCATCGCTTCGTCGTCATCGCCATCGTCCTCGCCGGTAAAGCGGCGAATCATTCGAGCGATCACAGTGGACAAATCTTCCTGTTCGGGGAAATACTTCAAGCGCGGACGTTTGTCCGGAGCGACGCCGATACGACGTTTGGCGATCTCGATCGCATCGGCAAAACCACCGACGACATCCACCAAACCGTGCTGTGCTGCTGCTTGCCCGGTCCAGACACGCCCACGCGCGACACTGCGCACATCCGATAGCGACCGCTTCCGACCTGCCGAGACACGCTCCAAAAAGCGCACGTAAATGCTGTCGATCATCTGCTCGACGATTCTGCGATCGCCCTCGCGGAATGGTAGAACCGGATTCATGAACGTTGCACTCGGCGATGTCGAAACGGTATCGAACGTCACCCCGACCGAATTCATCGTTTTCGAAAAATTCGGAAGAGCCGCGATGACGCCGATCGAACCGGTGATCGTCTCGCTGGCAGCGATGATGGTATCGCATGCGCTGGCGATGTAGTATCCACCGGATGCTGCGACGTTGCTCATCGAAGCGTACACGGGCTTTTTCGTGCGTGCTCGTTGTATCTCCTGCCAAATTTCTTCGCTCGCTTGTGCCGAGCCACCCGGAGATTCGATGCGAACGATGATTGCTTTGATCGTTGTATCGTCGGCGGCTTTGCGAATATCCTTGCACAGCGATGCCGAGGCGATTTCGTCGCTTTCGCCGCTACGTTTACCGCTTCTGATGGTGCCGACCGCAGAAACGATAGCGATCGCCCGGGTCTCATCCACACTTTCGGACGTTTGCGCCCGCGCGTAGCGAGCATACGCCGAAGGACGCACCCAGCGCAGTTTTTTCGATGTGTCCTTGTCGAACGTTTTGCGTCGGAGAAAATCTTCGAACTGCGCTTCGGTCGCAATCGCATCGGCTAATTTGAAACGCACGAAGTCTTCTGCACGATAGACACCACCAGCCAGAAGTTGCACGACCGTCTCTGGAGGAAGCCTCCGCGACGATGCGACACTGTCGACGAACATGCGATGCCGCTGTCCGAGGACGTCGAGTATTTCTTGTCGTGCAGGCTCGCTGAATCGCGTGCGACTGAACTGTTCGCCCGCCGATTTGAATTCTTCGCGCTGAATGACCGTCCAACTGATGCCGAGCTTGTCGCTGACATTTTTGAAAAACGGTACTGCACCGCCGAAACCGTTGAATTCGAGCATTCCCAGCGGTGCAACGAAGATGGAATCGGCAACGGAGGCGATGTAGTAGTCGGCTTCGTTGCCCGCATCGAGGAACGCATAAATCCACTTGTTGGACTTTTTGAACTGGAGCAATTCGCGGCGAAGCTCGCTTGCTTGAGCCATGCCGAGTCCACGCGCGCTGCGTATGACGATGCCGTCCATTTTGCTATCCCCCGCTGCATAGCGAACAGCGGTGATGACGTCGAGCATGCTCGGTCGCCCCGTTCCAGCGAAGATCGGAGCATACTGATACTCCCGCACACCCGATTCTAAATTGAGCACCAGGATCGAATGCTCGCGCACGCTCGGCGTTTCACTGCTACCGACCGAAACCGGTCCCGCTGACGATATCGCCAAAACGATCAGGCCGACAAAGAGAAAGATTCCGATCACAATGCCACCGAGCAATGCAGCAATGATCGCCAGCGGTATCCACCATCGCGAGCGCTGGCGTTGCGGTGGAAGTGGTACCGACATCGAGTTCGCCATCAGTGTCTCCAAAAGCGTTCAACAATCACGCGCAAATGTACGTCTGTAACCGCCGCATGTTTCAGTGACGCATTTCGATACGTGAGCGAACGCACACTTCCCCGCATCGAGACTGCCGAATTCGACTACGACCTTCCAGCCGATCGCATCGCGCAAGAGCCGTTGGCAGTACGGGACGAAAGCAAATTGCTCCTCGCCGATGCGCGTAGCAGTACAATCGAACACCGCATTTTCCACGAGCTCCCATCGCTGCTTCCGTCCGGCGCATTTTTGGTGCGCAACACGACGAAAGTCATTCCCGCACGCATCATCGCCCGAAAACCCAGCGGCGGTGTCGTCGAGCTGCTGCTGGTCGAACCCGCCGATGGACTTCCACCGGAGCAAGCTCTGCAGCGGAGCTGGGGCGAGTGGACATGCATGACGAGCGGGCGGCGAATCGCTGCCGGCACTACGCTGACGGCTGAATGGCGCGGATCAGGCATACGAGCACACGTGCTCGAACGCGACGGCATGTTCGCTCGTGTGGCAATCGCATGTACCCCGGAAGAAACGACGATAGCCGAGCAACTGATGCATTTGGGTCAAATGCCTCTTCCGCCCTATATCCGCCGCAGCCCGACCGACGCGGACATCGAACGCTACCAGACCATCTATGCACGCATCGCAGGCTCGGTAGCAGCGCCGACGGCAGGTTTGCACTTTACCGAGCGCGTATTTGCCGAACTCGATCGCCGCGGCGTCGAGATACTCGACGTCGTGCTGCACGTCGGACCTGGCACGTTCCAGCCACTGCGCGCCGACGATGCCTGGCATCACACCATGCACGCAGAGCGCATCCGCATCGAACGCGATACGATCGCACGGCTTGGTGAGTTGACACGCGATCCGAACCGCATGTGCATTTGCATCGGCACGACGTCGGTGCGAACGATCGAGACGCTCTATTGGCTCGGTGTCAAACTCCACACCGATGCCGATGCTTCCCCGTTCTACCTTCGGCAAGAGGAGCCGTATTCATTGCAGCAGAAAGCGACGCTCTCACCCAGCGATGCGCTCGAACAGCTCGTCGGCTGGCTCGATCGGCACGGGCAATCGGTGCTCGATGCCTCGACACAGCTCTACATCGTGCCCGGCTATCGGTATCGCATCGTTCAAGGGATGATCACGAACTTCCATCAGCCGCGCAGCACGTTGCTGCTTTTAGTTGCAGCATTCGTGGGGGATTGGTGGCGCACGATCTATCGCGAAGCTCTCGACCGCAGCTATCGCTTCTTGAGCTACGGCGATGCGTCGCTGCTCATCGCACCGCGCTCCGAGGGTCGGTCTAGGATCGTACGATAGTGCAGAAAACGTGGCTCGACGATCACTGCCGCTGCCCAGGGAGGTGCATCCACACGCGGCTCGATCAGCTCACCTGTTCGACGCAGTTGCTCCCGACTGATGCTGACCGATACGGGTACCTCGTCGCGATCGAGGAGGCGCACGATGTCCTCGATTCCGCCGCGGAGTGTCACCGTTACCATCAATGGAGCGACGCGCACCGACGACGGCAATGCCGATTCGATACGGACCGGAACATCGTAGTACGTCACCTCGGCAACTTGCTGCACAATGCCTTTGACGAGAATTTTTTCCGGTAGCACACGCACGATCGGCGACGAGACGACCTCGACGACATCGACAGTCGTTCGCCGCAACTGCTTGCGCACGAGCGGTCGCGTCGTCCAATGCGTGACGGTATCGAGCACACTCTCGGAGCCGATCACAACGACCGAGTCGGGAACGACGAATAGCCGGCGTGCCAGCACATAGCCATCGGCAGGTTCGTATTCGACGTTCGGCACCAGGGGAACTTTCTTCTGTACAATCGTGCCGAGATCGTACTCGATCGCAGTCGGTTCGATGATCGCCACCGCAACCGATGCCGACGAGCGAAAACCTGCACGCAGCTCGGATTCGCCTATCGTTCCACGCTGCGTGTGTGGTGGGATACTGACCACCACTCGTGCCGAACGATCGAGATACATGGCGTTGAGCAAGCTCCAGCCACTGCCCCGCAGTTTGACGTACACTCGATCGGGCAGCGGCTCCCGCAGCGAGCGCTGCGGTGGCAACTGCACGTCGAGCCGAACCGGCACGGTCACTTCGTATTCGGCTTGGAGCGTGATGTAGAGCCACAGCATCACGCTGAGCACGAACGAAAACGCTGCTGTGCGAATCGACAGTCGCATCGCCTACCGCACTCGTTGCCGTCGGACCAAGTATTCGCGCAAGGTTCGGTCGAAGGGTTGGTCGGTAATGGCTTGCACAAAGTCGATGTTCGCTGCGTAGCAGATCGCCTTGAGCTGTTCGACGAACCGGTTGACCGCATCGGAATATGCCGCGCGCAATTGCATCGGTTGTGTGATCATCTCTTCGCCGGTTTCCATGTCGCGGAACGTCGCAGCGATACCGAATCGAAAATCCAACTCTCGGCGGTCGAGCACTTGAATGGCGATCACGTCGTGGTGATCGTGGCGGAAGTGTTTCAAGCTCGTTGCGATACGCTCGAGATCGTCGAAAAAGTCGCTGATGACGATCACCAAACTGCGACGATTGAGCCGTTCAGCCAGCAGCTCCAACGACCGCGCCGTATCGGTCGTCTGCGATGGCATTGCACGATCGAGCACAGCGAGCAATTGCCCGATGTACGACCGGCGAGCACGCGGTGGATAGTACGTTTCGAGTGTGTCGTCGTAGAGCGCCAAGCCAACGGCGTCTTTTTGCAGCATCGCCAAATACGCCAGTGCTGCTGCCAGATACGTCGCATAGGTGAACTTGGTGACAGAACCATCGGACCCGTATGCCATCGAGGCGCTTCGATCGACGGCTATCACGGCGCGGAGATTGGTTTCTTCCTCGAACTGCTTGACGTAGTAGCGATCGGTACGACCGAGCACCTTCCAATCGAGATAGCGCAGATCGTCGCCCGGATGATACGCCCGATGCTCGGAGAACTCTGCGCTGAAGCCGTGAAACGGCGAGCGATGCAAGCCCGTGAGGAATCCCTCGACGATGAGCCGTGCACGCAGCTCCATCGTCGCAAGCTGCGATGCGATGCGGGGCTCGAGGTACTTGGCAACAATATCCATGGCGCAATCTCGTAGTATGCACGCAAAGATAGCCACCACCATTGCCCCAGGCGTGGAAACGCAATCGGCACAAACAGGCGCTGACGTCAATTCGCCACAGTACTGGTCCGAGCGGTATCGGACAGGTAACACGCAGTGGGACCTCGGCAGTGAAACACCGGCATTCGTCGCACTCGTCGAACGGCTCGATTTTCCGAAACCGAGCGAACACTTCCGACCACGCGTGCTGGTTCCTGGCTGTGGCTACGGTCACGATGCACTGATGATGGCGCAGCGTGGCTATGCGGTCACTGCCGTCGATTTCGCGCCGGAGCCGATCGCGTACCTGCAGCGAACCGCACACATCGCAGGAGTGGAGATCGAAACCGTGTGTGACGATGTATTCGACCTCCCCGAGCAGTTCGACAACGCTTTCGACATCGTGCTCGAGTACACGTGCTATTGCGCCATTGCCCCATCGCGACGCGCCGAATACGCTGGCGTCATTGCGCGCGTGCTCAAACCGAATGGACTGCTGGCAGGGTTGTTTTTCCCGCTCGACGACATCGTGCGCACCGAGCCACCGTTCACCGTGCGCGAAGACGAAGTACGCAACAACTTCGAACACGCCGGACTGGTGCTTCTCAGCAGCGAAATTCCGCTCGAATCACATCCTGCACGCGCCGGACGCGAACGACTGATGATCTTCCGCAAACTATTGTGACCAAGCGATGGAAGTTTCTCTCGAACTCGTCGAAGGTTTTCACCTCCACGCGCGGACTGGCAGCGGCATCGAATTCGACGTCGATGCACACAGCGACACGCCGCACGGACCTGCGCCGATGCAATTGCTTCTGACATCGGTTCCCGCATGCGCCGCGATGGACATCGTAAGCATCCTCCGCAAGCAGCGTGTCGAGATCGTCGCCTTCAGCGCACATGCACGCGGCGAGCGCGCAAGCGACCATCCTCGCGTGTTCACTGCGATTCATCTGCACTTTGTGCTCGTCAGTCCGAATGCGACCGAGCAGCAATTTCATCGCGCGATCGAATTGAGCGAGCAGAAATACTGCAGCGCATGGGCGACGCTCCGCGCAAGCGGTTGCACGGTCACGTGGACGTCCGACCTTCAACGACCCGTTGTGTAATCACTCTGCAGCGACTTCGATGGCACTGTTGATTCTGCTCCGTCACGGTCAATCGGAATGGAACAAGGAGAACCGCTTCACCGGCTGGATCGACGTCGATCTTTCCGAACGCGGCGTCGAAGAAGCACGCGCAGCAGGCGAGTTGCTACGCGGCATTCCGATCGACATCGTGTTCACATCTGCCCTCAAACGCGCCAAACGCACTGCGACGATCGCACTGGAAGTCGCCGGGAAATCGCACTTGCCGATCATCGAAAACGAAGCGCTCAACGAGCGCCACTACGGCGATTTGCAAGGGATGAACAAAGACGAGGTCGCCCGCCATTTCGGCGAAGAGCAATTCAAGCTCTGGCGTCGGAGCTACGACGTGCCGCCACCGAACGGCGAATCGCTCAAGATGACGCAAGAGCGTGTCGTCCCCTACTACGAGCGAGAGATTCTACCCCGCCTGCGCGACGGCAAAAACATACTCGTCGTCGCGCACGGCAACTCGCTCCGCGCTTTGGTTATGCTGCTGGAGCGGCTCACCCCCGAACAAATCGTCTCGACCGAAATCCCGACGGGCATTCCGTTCGGTTACGTCATTGCCCCCGATGGGAGCGTTGTCGAAAAACTCGGCGACATCGCCAGCCTGGCTCGATCGGAACATCCCCCGACTTAGCGAAGAACATCGACGGTGCCGATCCACTTGGTCGTGCCCGTCCGTATCACCATCGTGTACGAGCCAGCGGGCAACTGTCCGACCGGCACCGATGCTGTCTGTGTCGTCGGAAGCGGCATCGTGAGCACGCGACGACCGGCAACGTCGAAGAGCGTAACGTCTGCATCGCCTGATTCCAGTAAAGCCGATCGAATCGTGACCACATCCGAAACAGGATTCGGCGCGACGACGATCGCTTGCTTGCGATCCTCGTCGCTGAGGAGACGAAGACCGCTGTTCGATGAGATGCTCTCGGTTCCAGGAAGCAACGGCGCAATCGAGAAGCGCTGCACATTCGACCAGGCGCTCGACTGCGAACCGCGCTGTGCCGCAACGCGCCAGTAGTACGTGCGCCCAGCGATCAGATTCGCTGCGACGACGAACGGCTCAGATGTGACCAGCTCGATCGGATCGTCGAAGCGTTCGCCGGAAGCGATCTGTACACGATACGTCGTCGCGCCATCGCACGATTTCCAACCAAGGCGCAGGCTGCCGCAGTACGCCAGCGTGCTGCCATCGGCTGGTACGAGCGATTGCGGTTGTTCGACGCCCCATTCGCCCGTGGCGATTCGCACCGGGACGCTCCACGAACTCTGCACACCCTCGCCCAATGCCTGTACGCGCCACCAGTAGGGTCGTCTCGGCTCCAATCCGCCGACGGTCGCACGAACCCACGTTTTCCCCTGCAGTATGAGTGCATCGGTGCGAACGACCGAGAAATCTCGTTGTTCGGAAATCTGAAAGCGGTAGTATCGCGCACCGGGCACAGCTTCCCAGCGAAGAGTCGCGCTTTGCTCGTCGTTGTACGAAGCGATGAGCTGGCGCGGTGCCTCGAGTGAACTTGCCTCGACAGGAGAGCGGCAAACAGCGGTACAGCATGTCGCAAGCATCAACCACAGGATACGTCGGATGGCAATCATGGCTCGCTTCGGTCATGGTGAGCACTACCGTATCCTCCCTGATCGTCGGTACCGCATGCTGTCCCTGCTGGCGGTCGCTGCGTATTTTTTCGGTGAGTATCGGAAAAACTTGAATACGCAGTCCCATGTCACGGACAACTTCGGCACACGCAAAAACCACGGCAGAGCGCCGGCGAATGCTCGCCATACTCGATCGGCTGGCGAAAGAATATCCCGGCAAGTTCGAAGGTTTGAACTACTCGTCGCCCTTCGAGTTGGTGATCGCGACGATTCTTTCGGCTCAATGCACCGACGAACGCGTCAACAGTATTACGCCGACACTTTTTTCCAAATACCCGACACCGGAAGCATTCGCGACCGCACCGATCGAGGAATTGGCACGCGACATCAGACCGACCGGTTACTACAACGCCAAAGCGCGCAACATCCAATCATGCTGCCGCGTGCTCCTCGAACGATTCGGTGGTGTCGTTCCGCGCACGCGCGAAGAGCTGATGCAGCTTCCGGGCGTCGGGCGCAAGACGGCGAACGTCATTTTGAGTCAAGCGTTCGGCGAGCAAGCGATCACCGTGGACACGCACGTAGCGCGCTTGGCAAACCGTCTCGGTTTCGTTTCGACGAAAGACCCCTTGGCAATCGAGCTGGCACTGATGGAGATCACGCCACAATCGCGGTGGAACGATATCGGGAAACTCTTCATCACGCACGGGCGAAAAGTCTGCACGGCACGCAAGCCACACTGCGAGCGGTGCGTTGTGGCTGATCTATGCCCATCTGCGACAATCACAGTGACCCCATAGGGCATTTGCGCCCCTCTCATACGCGAATCGTCAAAAAAAAACGAGACTCTGTTACCTTCCCATTTCAACCGTTGTTACTGCAGCCGAGTCGAATGGACGCGATCGCGTCGAACGATAAATGTTCCACCATTTCACGAGGTTCTGTATGAAACCCTCTCTTTCTCGGCGGCTGTGGCTGGGTGCCGCAGCATTGCTCATGGTCGCAGGACCGCTGTTTCTGTCGAGCTGCTCGTCGTCGAGCGACATGGCGACGAGTCCATCGGTCACGACGACCGACGATGTCGCAGCAACTCTCATGGTCTCCAATCAGCCGATCGAACAATGGCAAAAGGAAGACAGCGACGTGCTGCCACTCAATCCGATCGGCGGTGGCATCGGTCACGGCAGCGATGATACCGTTTCTCCAGGCAATCCCAGCCGTGGGAAGCGTCCATTGCCGATTCCATGCTTGGGCTTGACTCCCGAACAGATGGCACTGCTACGGCAATTCCAAGCACAACTCGATTCGGCGAACTCAGCCGTGATGGCGACGATTCAGGACCAACTCGACGCCCTCCGCCAGCGCGAGCAAGCAGCCTGGGAAGCATACCGCCAAGCAACAGCAAGTCAGCGCGATCAGCTCGTCGCACTTTACCAGCAATTCCGCACACAAGTTGATTCGATTCGCAAGCTTGTGCGCTCAGGCGCGATGAGCAAGGAAGATGCGCGTGCTGCACTCAAACAGATTGCGCAAGACTTCAACGCTGCACGCAAGGCGATCATCGATTCGACAGCCGATGCACGCGCGGCACTCAAAGCAGCGCTCGATGCTATCGCGCAGGAGCGAAAAGCACTGATGGATTCGATCAAACCACAGCTCGATGCAAACTACCAGCAATTTTTGCGCAATGTCGAGTCTATTTTGACTCCAGAGCAGCTGGTAATCTGGCAGCAATGGCTCAACGGCCAAGATCCATGCAAAGGCAAGGGACGCGGTCCCCGCGGCTAAATCACGCCAGAGCAATCCATGTACCGAAGGGCTTCCACGCGATGCGGAAGCCCTTCGATTTTTCCCGTGACGTATTTTTGTACCGGTATCGGGCTGTTAGCTCAGTTGGTTCAGAGCGCTACTTTCACACAGTAGAGGTCAGAGGTTCGAATCCTCTACAGCCCACAAGCAGCCCCCACCGCGGTGGGGGCTTTTTTACACGAAAACGGCACGGAATTCGATTTATTCCCACCGGTACTTGTCGAACAACTAACGGGTAGTCACTATGCCGACCTACGAATACCGCTGTACGACGTGCGGTCAGACGTTCGACGTCTTCCAGCCGATCAGTGCCGCACCGTTGGAGCATTGCTTGGAGACCGTCTGCACCGATCCCACTGCAAAAGGTCGCGGAAAAGTCGAGCGGATCATCAGTGGCGGTGCCGGGCTCATCTTCAACGGCAGCGGATTCTATATCACCGACTACAAACGTTCCGGCTCGTCGGAAAGCAGCTCGAGCACCTCATCGAGCTGTGCCAGTGGTAGCTGCTCGTGCAGCAACGATACGTAACGTTTTTCGCTCTCGAAAAAAGTAGCGGCGACTTGTCGGTAAGTCGCCGCTTTTTCGTTTGTTCGCCGATCTTAGAATGTGATCGTCAAAATGTTGGTCTGGGGATCGAACGTCGCAGTGAACTTTTGGAGGGGACCAGTCGAACTTCTCCCCGCTGGTGGCTTCGTTTGATTGCCTGTCATCGGGTCGTACTCAGCTCCATGGGCTGGACACACGAGCTTGCCGCCTGCCTGGGATGGTAAATTCACCTCGTATCCATCGTGCGAGCAGCTC
>JAOAGY010000032.1 GCA_026415505.1 Chlorobiota bacterium
GGAAGTCGTCGAAACCGACGACGATCTTGCATCGCATCTGCCGACGCCCGATCGCCAGCTCGAAGACGACGAGTTCATCGAGCGCTTCCATGCGATGCTTGCAAAGCTTCCGCCGAAACAGCGCGAGACGTTCTACTTGCGTTACGTCGAGGGACTCAGCTACGAAGAAATTTCGGACATTCTCGGAACGAGCGTCAGCGGATTGAAGGCGAATTACTACCACGCTGTTCGCAGAATCGCCGAGATGCTCGGACGTCCCATTCCCAAAGGAGCAAAGCGATGAACGCCGATCGCATTCGCACAATGCTACCGGATTACCTCGCCGGCAGGTTGACCGACGATGAACGTCGCGCAGTCGAAAAAGCGCTCAGCGAATCTGACGAGTTGCGCTGCGAGCTGGACGACATCCGCACAGTCTTCGAGGCGTTGCCGGTCGAGCGCATACGTGCCCTGATGCAACTGCGTGCACGGTATGTCAGCGTCGCTGTCGCCGAGCAGGTCGCAGCGAGACGGCGATCGGTCCGGCACTGGTGGCGCTTGGGCATCGCCGGTGCGGTGACGGTTGCCGCTTTGGTTGCCATCGCTGTCCAGCCGAAGCCTCCGGCGAGCCAGCAACTGCCGATCGTCGTGCTCGATTCGCTCCCGGAACTGGCTACCAGCGATACAGTGACGATCGTTGCAGAGCCGCTCGTCGGTACGTACCTGGCTGCACAGCCTCCGCTGCCGGCTCATTCCAGCGCTCCAGGCGACGAGACGGACGGCGACAGCAACGTGTATTCCTTCGATGCCGTTGCTGCGGCCACATTCCCCTACAGTCAACTCGATTCTCAGTTTGTTCAACATTTCGTGGAGGTATTCAGCGATGCGTCGCTCGAATAACGCGTGGGCGATTGCCCTCGCTGCACTCGTGACCACAGCAGTCGTGGCTCAACCCCGACCGGAAGGTCCGCGCGAGAAAGGAGCCGAACGGCTTGCACAATTCAAAAAGCTCCGACTCATCGAAGTGCTCGATCTCGACGAGCAGACCGCCGAAAAGTTTTTTGTGCGCTACAACGAAGGGCAAAAGAAGATAGACCAGGCACGCAAAGATTTGCAGGAGGCTGTCGGTGAGCTGGAAGCTGCAGTGAAAGCGAAAGTCTCCGACGCCGAACTCAACGGCAAAAGCGAGCAGGTCGTCAAACGCATTCAGCAATTTTCGCAGGCGATAACGGAACGTCTCAACGCCGTGCGCCCGCTGTTGTCGCCGCAACAGTACGCCAAGCTCGTCGTCTTCGAGGTGCGCTTTACCGAAGCGCTCCAGCGTGCGCTCCTCCGACGCGGCGGTCCGGAAGGAGATGGTCCGGGAAAACGCGGTCCGGCTGAGCGGGATCGTCGTCGTGTGCCGCCGCTGGAGGAACCGGACTAACCGAGCAACGAGGCAATCGAAGCACTGAGCAGATTCGTCAGCGCACCGACCGCCATCGCACGCCAACCGAGCTGGACGATCTCGCTGCGCCGCTCGGGAGCAAGCGATCCGATGCCCCCGATTTGAATGGCGATCGAGCTGATGTTGGCAAAACCGCAGAGCGCGAACGTCGCTATCATCGCACCGCGCGGCGAGATCGTCCCAGCATGAATCATCGTCGAAAGATCGGTGTACGCGACGAACTCGTTGGCGATGATTTTTGTGCCGAGCAGTTGCGCAACGCTCGCTGCATCGCTGCTCGGCACCCCGATGAGATACGCCAACGGCAGAAACGCCCAGCCGAGCAATTGCCGCAGCGAACCAGGCATCCACGGCAGCAGCGAGTGAAGCCACCCGAAACCAGCATCGAGCAACGCCATCAGCGCGATGAATGCCAGCAGCATCGCGATGACGTTCAGTGCGAGCATCAGTCCGTCGCGAGCACCGCTGGTGGCGGCGTCGAGCAGCGTCGTTGTCGTTCGCATCGTGCGGTAGGAGTCGAGCGAGCGTTCGGTTCCTGTCGGTGGCAGTGCGATCTTGGCGAGCATCAGTCCGCCGGGAGCAGAAAGGAGCGACGCAGTGATCAACGCCTGCGCCGAAATGCCGAGCTGGACGTATGCGCCGAGCACGGAGCCGGCTATCGTCGCAAAGCCACCGACCATGATGGCGTGAATTTCCGATATGCTCGCCGTTGCCAGATAGTGCCTGACCAGAATCGGCGCTTCCGTTTGCCCAAGGAAGATGTTCGCTGCTGCTGAGAGGGATTCCGGACCCGATGTGCCCATCGTCTTCGCCATGATCCATGCGACGGCGTACACGACGCGCTGGATGATGCCGAGATGGTACAGTATCGCAATGACCGACGAAAAAAAGATGATCGTCGGCGCGATGATGAGCGCCACCTGCATGCCGAACGTACTGCGATATTCCGGCTTGACGAGATTGCCGAACAAGAACTCGGCTCCCTTGTTGGCAAAGCCTAAAAATCCGGTGACAGCAGTGCCGACTTGCTGGAAAAGTGCCACGCCTGTGTCGCTTTTGAGGAGCCACACACCGAGCGTCAATTGCAGTCCCAAACCCCACGCTACGATGCGCCACGGAAAGCGACTTCCTCGCACAGCCAGCAGCCGTGCGCAAACGATGCAAGCGACGATGCCGCCGAGAGCTTCCCAGTGCATCGAGCGCTACTCGACGGTGACCGATTTGGCGAGATTGCGCGGCTTGTCCACGTCGCAACCGCGCGCGACAGCGATGTAGTACGCCAGCAGTTGCAGCGGTATCGTCGTCAGTATCGGCGTCAGAAGCGGGTGCGTCGCCGGAACGGAAATAACGTGATCGGCGAGCTCGGCGATGCGCTCGTCTCCCTCGGTCGCGATGGCGATGATGCGACCGCGGCGCGCTTTGACTTCCTGGATGTTCGACACGATTTTGTCGTAGATGTCGTCGCGCGTGGCGATGAACACGACGGGCATGTTTCTGTCGATGAGCGCGATAGGACCGTGCTTCATTTCCGCTGCCGGATACCCTTCGGCGTGGACGTAGGAAATTTCCTTGAGCTTGAGTGCGCCTTCGAGTGCAACGGGATAATTGACGCCGCGACCCAAGTACAGCGCGTTGGTGCTGTCGGCGTATTCGAGCGCGATGCGTTCGATCGCCGCGGCATTGTCGAGTATGCGCGCGATGCGATCGGGAATGGCGCTCAATTCTTTTGCCAAGTGCCGACCCTCGCTTGGCGAAAGGTCGCGCTGACGACCCAAGTACAGCCCCAGCAATGCGAGCACTGCCAGTTGCGAGGTGAACGCTTTCGTCGAAGCGACGCCGATTTCCGGTCCAGCGTGGAGGTAAACGCCGGCATCGGTTTCGCGTGCGATCGTCGAACCGACGACGTTGACGATGCCGAGTATCGTCGCGCCTTTGAGTTTGGCTTCGCGGAGAGCAGCGAGCGTGTCGATCGTTTCGCCCGACTGAGATATGCCGATGACGATGTCGTCGGGATAGATCACCGGATTGCGGTAGCGGAGCTCCGATGCGTACTCGACTTCGACCGGAATACGGGCGAGCTGTTCGATGATGTACTCGCCGACGAGCGCCGAATGCCACGAGGTGCCGCAACCGGTCAAGATGATGCGGCGTGCAGCGCGGAGTTTATCGGCGACGGGCGTCAGTCCGCCGAGCTTTGCATTGCCCTGTTCGACCAGCAGCCGCCCGCGTATCGAATCGCGAAACGTCGCCGGTTGCTCGAAGATTTCTTTGAGCATGAAATGCGGAAAGTTGCCGCGCTGTATTTGCTCCAGCTCGAAGTCGAGTTCGTGAATTTCCGGCGAGATGAACTCATCGCTGATCGTTTTCGTCACGTAGCCGTCGCGGCGGAGAATCGCCATTTCGTCGTCGCGCAAATACACCACTCGCCGCGTGTGCGCCACGATCGCCGATGCATCGGATGCGACGATGTATTCGCCGTCGCCGATGCCGAGCACGATCGGCGAACCGCGACGCGCTGCAATCAGACAATCCGGATCGTCGCTCGAAAGGATCGCCAGACCGAACGTTCCCTCGACTTCTTGCAGTGCGGTGCGGACTGCCAGCTCGAAATCGCCCAAGCGATCGTAGAGCATTCCGATGAAAACCGCGAGCACTTCCGTATCGGTCTCGGAGCGGAACGTGTACCCTTCGCGCTCGAGCTGCGTTTTGAGCACAGCGTAGTTCTCGATGATGCCGTTGTGAATGAGCACGATGCGTCCGGCTCGGTCGGTGTGCGGATGTGCATTGATGTCGGTCGGTTCGCCGTGGGTTGCCCAGCGCGTATGACCGATACCGAGCGTGCCGGGGAGATGCTCGTGTTCGAGATCGGCGGCAAGTTGGGCGACCTTGCCGGCACGTTTGCGAATGCGGATCGTTCGACCGTCGCCAATGGCGATGCCGGCAGAATCGTACCCGCGGTATTCCAAGTTCCGAAGCCCTTCGAGCACGATCGGGAGCGCCTCTCGAGAGCCGATGTATCCGATGATGCCGCACATTGAACGTCGTGTCGGTAGTGTTCGATTCAAAATTAGCGATAGCCGCCAGCGCACCACATCATTGAAACACCGGTGTGCTTCGCTTTTCGATCTTCAGGTCGCGCAGCACGCTGGCGATCGGGTTGAGCACGAGGTAAAAGCCGCTGTTGATCCCGACGGGATACCAGACGAAACTCAACGCCCAGCAGTGGAGCTGTTTGGTGATGCGAATGTTGATGCCGCTGAGCGTGCGGCTGATGGCGTCGTAGGCAAAACCGCACGAGGCATTCCACGTTCGTGTAAGCTGCACGTTCATCGCTGCCGAGAGGTTGAATTGCTCCGATGCCGGCAATGCTTCGAACGGACGCGAGTAGGAGTACGATGCGTTGAGCGTGACGTCCCAGGGAAAACGCGGCGGCGACCATCCGGGTGAGTGCTGCCCCCAGATATCGGCAGCGGCTTGGTCGCTGTCGAGCCGCGCACGGAAACGCTCGCCGAGCTGTTCGGCGGTCGTGTCGTGCTGCGGTGTCGTCGGTTGCGATTGTGTCGGCGGGAGAATGCCGCTTTGGTTGAATGACGTCGAAAAGTTCAGCGAAAACGACGTGATGCGCAGCGCGCTGGCGATGCCGAGACGTTCCGCTCTCAACCGTGGAATCTGCCGATAGCCGGTGATGCGTCCGGTGTTGTCGTAGGTGGGCGCTTCGTCGTAGAGCGTCGTGCGCATCGAAGACGAGAGCGTCAGATTGGCGATCGTCGGAAAACGGAACGTCCAGTTTTGGTCGCTTACGTTGAACGAATCGGCGACGAAGTTGTACGATCCGGAGACCGAAAAACGGAACAGCTCGATCTTTCGCGATGCGGTATCGCCGAAGAATTTGCCGTCGAGCGCGTTGTCGAGCGTGTAGTCGAGAGCCAGAGCGCGGCTGCGCGGTGCAATGCCGCCGCCATCGAGCGCAAAACGCGAGTACTGCACGCGCTGCTCCGGACGAATCGAATCGGCTGGAATGGTGTACCAGTCGTAAAAACCGTGTCGTGGTGCGCCGAGGTCCGGCGTGATGCGGAGCGAAAGGGTCGGGATGATTGTGTGTCGCACGGCAAAGTCTTTGGTCAGAAACAGTGGCGTTCCGTACAACGTCGTTCGTGCCGAGACGGCTGCGCTGATGGAGTATTCGTTGAAGACGCCGTACTCGATCTGGTCCACGGCTCGTCCCTGCGCCGCATTCCATGTCCGCGTGATGCGTCGTGGGTATGTATTTGCGCGCAGCGATAGCGACGGTGTGATGGCGAAATATCCCAGTCGCGGATTGATCGTGATGCTCGGCGCATGCTGGATGATTCCGCTCCACCGCGTCGAGTCGAAGGGGGTGGGGAGCGTTCCGACGTCGCGTGCGATCGTTGCTGCGGCATTGGCGGAATAACTCACCGTCAGCGTCGAAAGCCAGTTCGAACTCGGCAGCACGCTCCGAAGCGGCATCAACGACGGCACGGTCAGCGATAGCGTCGTGCGGTTGTCGTTCGATCCTGTCGTGATGCTTTGATTGCGGAGATAGTTGAGCGAAACCCCGATGCCGCTTTCGAACGTGTGCGACAGTCCCGCGCTCGATGTGACATTGCCGAGAATGCGTTGGTCGAGTGTGAATTGTGTGTTGGCGATGTAGCCTTGCGAGAGAAAGTCGAGGTTCGCTGCAAAGGTCGTCACCGGCGAAATTGTGTGTTGATGGTTGAGGCGCACGCGATACTGCTGCGAGTACGGTTGGAGCGGATTGAGCCTGACGCTTGCCAGCGATACCGAGGCTTGCCCGGTGAACGAGTATCGCAGCGCGTAGTCCATCGTCGCGTTGAGTTCGTAGCCGCCTTTCGAAAAGTACGTGCCTGCCAGGAGCACGCCGACGTAATCGCTTGCCGCCCAGTAGTAGCCGAGATTTGCGAGCATCACACCGCGCTGTGCGGAAAATGCAGGGCGTGGCGTCAAAAAACCCGACTGCCGCCCACCACGATTAGGGAAGACCATCCCGATAGGCAAATAAAACACCGGCATGTCTTCGACGACGACCTCGATGTCCTGCAAAAACACGCGGTCGCCCGGCAAGACCTTCATGCGTGGCGATCGAAAGTAGAAGTGCGGATGCGGTGCGTCGCAGGTCGTATAGCAGCCATCGGCAACGTAGAGCGTGGTGCTATCGGCTTTGTGGATGGCTGAACCGAAGTAGTATCCGCTTTCGATCGACGTTTCGCCGAGCGTCACCGTGCCGCGACCGGTGGCGACGTTGTACGTCATTCGTTCGCCGGCGTAACGTTTGCCTTGGTCGGTCAGTATCGGATAGCCGCGTCGTTTGCCGAGCGAGTCGAGCATCCATCCGGCGCGGAGCGTTTTCGTGTCGAAGTCGATCTCGATCGTCGCAGCGTCGAGCGATTGTTGCTTGTGGTGAATGTGCGCATTGCCGTATAGGCGGAGCAATCGCGCCTGTGGTTCGAATACCGCCGAGTCGCGCGCTGTTGCAACGACGATGCTATCGGTTGCCGATCGCCGAGCGAGCGTATCGGCACCGATGCGCACTGTGTCGGATGGCTGTCCATAGGCAACCGACAAAGCCACTATCGCCAGAGCAGCAATACGCACGAGCATTTACTCGATGGTCTTCGGTCGGACACTCGAAGGCAATCGAAAGCGAAATGGGACGCGCACCGAGTCTTCGGCAATTGCATCGGGAACGAGAACGATTTCCATGTTGTGTTGCGGTGCGGCGAGTCGAACCTTCGCTGGATACACCGTCGCATCCCAGCTTCGATAGTCGCCGTATTCGATGGCAAAAAGCAAACGATTGTCGAGCGATTTCCGCTGGTACGCACGGAGCATTCCGCTTGCGTCCACCATTGCAAGATCGGCGATCGTCGAGTCACGATGGAGCAGGACAGCGGAGCCATCGGCACGGCGTTCGGCGACGATATAGCTCGAATCCGGTTTGGGTAGCTCGCAGCGAAGCAACGCGAACAGGTCTTCCTGTCGAATGGGGAACGACAGAAGCGACCGCAGTGGAAAACGCACGCGATATGCTTCCATTGCCAGCGCATCGAAAACGAGCAGCTCGTCGCGCGTGCAGTACGATCGGGCAGCGAGGATACCGAGCGGTCCGTAAACAGTGCCTTGCAGCGAGTCGCGTCCAGCCAAGAGCAGTTTGAACGTGCCCTCGGCGCTGAGCTGCGGCGAGTGCACCTGGATTGTTCCGCTCATGGTGCAGTAGGTGCAAAACGATCGTCGAACAGGCAGCGGCGGTGTGTGCGTTGCTGCCACAGTTGTTGTGTCGGTTCGCGCCCGATCGCTCTGCCCGGGTGGGGTCGGCGTGCGGCAACTGCCGAGCAGCACCACGATTGCCAGAAGGGGAACTATTGACCGTCGTATCATGTTCGGCTGCGTAGTTTGCACTTGGTTTGTCGCAATACTCTTCGATCGGCAATGGTGTACGTCACGCGCCGAGCGACGTTTTCGGCGTCGCACCGATTGTACAATCCGCTCTTGAGCGACGACGAAAACGAACGGATTTTCGACAAATGCAACAATCCGCGCGGTCACGGTCACAATTACGTGCTCGAAGTTACGGTTCGCGGTATGCCCGATCCTGTCACCGGCTATGTGATCGATTTGAAGCGATTGCGGGACATCGTCGAGGAGCACATCATCGCCAAAGTCGATCACAAGCACTTGAATGAAGACGTGGATTTTCTGCGCGGTATCATTCCGACTGCAGAAAACCTGGCATGGGCGTTCTGGCAAATTCTCGAAACGAAGATACCGTCGGGGACGTTGCATTCGATCAAGGTGTACGAATCCGAAAACAACTTCGTCGAATACCGCGGCGAGCCGATGGACGTACCGCGCTACAATGTCGAACAACTCCAGCATGCACAATGACACCGCATTCGACCAACGGTAACGGCTGCGCTGCGGCGACAGACAAACGTCGTCTGGCGTTCGATGCCAATGGAAATATGCCGCTGACCGAAAGCGAGCTCGATGAAATGGTCGAACAACTCCAAACGAAATTCGCCGAGGTGATGGACATTCTGCGGATCGACCGAGCCAGCGATCCGAACAGTCGAGAAACACCGCGGCGGCTGGCACGCATGTGGGTGCAAGAACTTTTCATCGGGCGTTATACACCGCCGCCACCGGTGACGATTTTTCCCAATCGCAAGCGCGTCAACGAGCTGGTCATCAGCAGGGGAATCGAGGTCATGTCCGTGTGTTCGCACCACTGGCAGCCGATCAGCGGCACGTGCACGATCGGCTACATGCCGGGCGAGTACATCATCGGCTTGAGCAAGCTCACGCGCATCGTCGAATGGTTTTCTCGGCGCGGTCAAATCCAAGAAGAAATGGGCGAGCAAATCGCCGATTATCTCGAACAGCTCCTCAAACCGCGGGCACTCGGCGTGATCATCAGCGCCAAGCATTACTGCATGATCGCACGGGGTGTCGAAGCCGATCACGAACACAGCGACATGGTCACATCGGTCATGCGTGGGCTGCTCCAGACCGATGCCAATCTCCGCAACGAGTTCTTGCAACTGGCGAACATGTAGCATGGCTTCGACCGAACTGGAAGAGCCGTTCTGGTCGAGCGGGCAGCTCCTGGCTGGTGTGGACGAAGCTGGGCGCGGCTGCCTGGCAGGTCCGGTGGTAGCTGCTGCTGTCGTGCTTTCTCCTGTGGACCGCGAGCTGTGCGATGCCGTCGGCGATTCGAAACAGCTCTCCGAACGCGAGCGCGAGCGTCTCTATGCGACGATCGTCGAATCGGCGGTCGCGTGGGCTGTCGGAATCGCCGACGTCGCGACGATCGAATCTCGGAACATCCTGGGAGCGACGATGGATGCGATGGCGTGTGCCGTCGAACAGCTTCGATGCCGCATCGCATGCGTGCTCGTGGACGGACCGCGAGTACCTCCGCAGTTGCGCATCGCAGCTCGTGCTGTCGTTGGGGGAGATCGGCGTTCGGCTTCGATTGCGGCAGCATCGATCGTCGCCAAAGTCACACGCGATCGCATCATGAACGAGCTTGCCGCCGAGTATCCCCGCTACGGATTCGAACGACACAAAGGATATCCGACCGCCGAGCATTTCCGTGCGCTCGATCGCTGGGGACCGTCGCCCGTCCATCGTCGAGTGTTTCTGCGCAAGTGGCACCAGCGGAACGCCAGCCAGCGCTTGCTGTAATTTGCGTGCCCGAGTTTACCCCCATTCACCGATGGACATTCTCTTCGAGCGCATCCGTATCGTCAGCCCCCTGGAGCGACGCAACGAGGTCGGTTACCTGTGGATACGCGACGGTACGATCGTCCACAGCGCAGCAGAGCCACCGACCGACGTACCGCCGACGACACGCCGGATCGATGCCGATGGTTGGATGGCTGCGCCGGGATTCGTGGACATGCACGTGCACCTTCGCGAACCGGGACAGACGCACAAAGAAACGATTGAGACCGGAACAGCCGCTGCAGCGAACGGTGGCTTTACCGACGTTGTCTGCATGCCGAACACCGAGCCGGCGCTCGATTCGCCGATGGCGATCGAATACGTTCGACATCGTGCGGCGGGACTTGTCGCCGTGCACGTCTGTGCTGCGATCACGCTCGGGCGACGCGGTGAACTTCTCACGCCAATGCATCAGCTCATCGAAGCAGGTGCAGTGATGTTTTCCGACGATGGCTCGTGTGTCCGCAGTGCGGAGATGATGCGTCGTGCGTTCGAATACGTTGCTCCGTTCGATGCGTTGCTGAGCCAGCATTGCGAAGAGCACTCGATGACCGAAGGATTCGACGTCAACGAAGGTGCCGTCGCAGCAAAACTCGGATTGCGAGGCTATCCGAGCGTGGCTGAAGACATCATCGTCGCACGCGACATCTTGCTCGCCGAGTATTGCGGCAATCGGCGCTATCACGTCTCGCACCTGAGCACACGCGGAGCAGTGCGATTGGTGCGGCTTGCAAAGTCGTGGGGCTTGCGTGTCAGTGCCGAAGTGACACCGCACCATTTTACGCTCACCGAAGAAGCAGCCGACGGATTCAATGCCAATGCCAAGATGAATCCGCCGCTCCGCACACGCGCCGATGTGGATGCGATCGTCGAGGCACTCGCCGATGGTACGATTGATGCGATTGCAACCGATCACGCACCGCACACACGCGAAGAAAAAAGCCAGCTCTTTTCGCACGCTCCCAACGGCATCATCGGTCTGGAAACGGCAGTAGGGCTGACGCTGACGCGGCTCTACCGCGAGCATCGCTTTTCGCTCGAACGCATCGTCGAGTTACTGAGCATCGGTCCGCGTCGAGTGTTGGGTCTGGAGCAGCCGCGTCTTGCAGCGGGGCAGCCAGCGACGGTGACGATCGTCGCACTCGACCAGGAGTGGACAGTCGAGCCGGAGCGCTTCCGCAGCAAGTCGCGCAACACGCCGTTCGCGGGCTGGCACCTGGTCGGCAAACCGCGCTTTGTCTTCAATCGCGGAGCGATGTGGGAATGTCAGCTTTAGGAGCATGCGGTGTGATTCTGCTCGGTCGTGTAATTTTGCGCAGCAACCATCGCCCATTTCTCCGAGTGCACGTTCTATGCGAATACTCACGACGGCTTTGTGTGCTGGAATACTCGCGCTGACACTTGTCGCATGCAACATTCGCGGCTTTTTTATTTCGCAAACCGACGATCCCGTTTGGAACGGTCCGAGCGAGGAGCAAAGTGCCGGCGATCAAAATCAATCGCTCGGTGCGAAACTCTTCAACAAAAATTGCGCGTCGTGTCACCAAACAACAGGGAAAGGGATAACTGGGAGCATACCGCCGCTTGCCGGATCGGCATTGGCAAACAGCGAGGATGTCACCAAGCCGATCCGTATCGTTCTGCACGGCTTTCGCGGTGCGATCGTTCGCAACGGCGTCAAGTACAACGGCGTGATGCAGCCGTGGCATTCGGTGTTCACCGATGAAGAAATCGCTGCGATTTTGACGCACGTTCGCACCAGTTGGGGGAACACCGGCGGCGAAGTCAAACCGGAAGACGTCGCACGTGTTCGCGAAGCGACCAAATCACGCACGACGCAGTACACCGAAGCTGAACTCGAGCAACCCCTCTGATGCAGACCACCGTAGCACCGATGGTTTCGGCTTCGACCGAGCAGCTCGCGCCGGATCGCTCGCTGCGATGGCGCGCGGTGCTGGAACTGTCGAAGCCGGGCATCACACTCATGGAAGTCGTCACTGCAGCGGTGGGCTTTTTGGTCGCAACACCATGGGTGCGATTCGACGTATGGGAATTGGTGCTGCGCTTGGCGGAGTTGTCGGTCGGTGTGCTGTTGCTCGGCGCGAGCGCGGGTACTTTCAACCACATCCTCGAGCGGCACAGCGATGCGACGATGCAACGCACTGCGTTGCGTCCATTGCCGGCGGGACGTGTTTCCGTTCGTGGGGCGCAGTTCTATGCGTGGACGACACTGGCGATTGGTACCGCAGCTTTGGTTTTGCTCGATCCGATCGTTGCTGTGCTCGGCGTGGCGACAGTCGTGCTCTACGCACTCGCGTACACGCCGCTCAAACCGCGCTCTGCTGCAGCGCTGTTCGTCGGAGGAATACCGGGTGCGTTGCCGGTCGTCGGTGGATGGGTCACCGGCGGTGGTCATCTCGTATCGGCGGAAGCGTTGATTCTCGGCGCGATCATGTTTTGGTGGCAGTTGCCGCACTTCCTCGCACTGGCGATCATGTACGCCGATGATTACCGTCGCGGCGGGATCGTATTGCTTGCCGATGGTCGCGCGTCGGCTCTGGCATGGCATACGCTCGTGTATTCGGTGCTCTTGGTGGTATCGGGCGTCACCTGGTTTTTCTACGGTCGCGGCGGCATGCTCTACGCTGTCGGAACTGCTGCTCTCAGCGTGTGGTTGTTAGTGCAGTGTGTGCGATTGGTTCGCCAGCCGACGTCGGCACATGCCAGACGTGTACTGCTGGCGACGTACATGTTCCTGATGGGTTTGTTTCTCCTGGCTGCGGTGGACATCCGATGAAACGGCGTGCACTGACAGTCGGAACGTTCGTTTGTGTCGTTGCGGCACTGTCGGCTTGCAGCGGCGAGCGACCACAGGCTGCGTGGGATGAGCTGCCACGTATCAAGGCGGCGCCAACGTTTGCGGTTACCAACTACGACGGCACGCGACTGGTGAGCGATTCGCTCCGCGGTCGTCCGTGGGTGGCATCGTTCATGTTCGCTACGTGCCAAGGCGTCTGTCCGGTGATGAACTCGCATGTCGCATCGCTGCAGCGTCAGTTCGGCGACCGTGTGCGATTCGTTTCGTTCAGCGTCGATCCTGAAACCGACAGTTTACCGGTGCTGGCAGCCTATGCACGCGACTACGGCGCACGTCCGGGTGTGTGGTACATCGTGCGAACCACGCTCGATTCGGTTCGGACGCTCTCGCGCGATGGCTTCCTGCTCAGCGATCCGAAGACGCCCGATTTGCACAGCTCGCGACTGGTACTGGTGGATGCCGACGGCATGATTCGCGGCTATTTCAACAGTCTCGATTCGAACGACGTAACGAAGTTGCGTTCACTTCTGGCAGCGTATGTCGAACAACGCCAGGAGGTGCAATGATTCGACTGATCCGGTCGTTGTCCGATGAGACGCTCCGTGTGCTTATTTACGCGATCGCTATCATCGTCAGTGCGCTGGTTGCGTTCATCGTGCTCAATCCTGGCATGCTGCGTCTGGGAAGGCTCGATGTCTCGTATGCGCCGCCGTTTCACGCGTTCATCAATGGCACGGTCGCGGTGCTGCTCAGCGCTGGCTACGCAGCGATTCGCAGGCGGAAAGTTGCCGTGCACCGAGCGCTGATGCTCAGCGCGTTCGTGCTTTCGACGCTATTTTTGATTTCGTACGTGATCTATCACACGCAGAAAGCCGAGCCGGTGTATTTCACTGGCACGGGGCTTGTGCGGGCAGTGTACTTGTTCATACTCGTCACACACATCGTGCTGGCAGCGGTGATCGTGCCGCTTGCACTTTTTACGATCGTGCGAGCATGGCGGAACCAGGTAGCACAACATCGTCGCATCGCGCGATGGACGCTCCCGCTGTGGTTGTATGTGGCAGTGACGGGTGTTTTGGTGTACGTCATGCTCTACGCATGGCGTTCGTAGTCGAACCATCGTTCGAAGCATCATGTTCTCACAGCGTACCGATCGCAGACTGAAACTCGGCATCATCGGTGGCGGCACGGCGCTCGCCATCGGTGCTTTGGTGTTGTATTTCGGCATGCGCAACGACGTCTCGGACGTCGGCTATCGTCCGCAGCAACCGGTGCCGTTTTCGCACAAACTGCACGTGGGAGAGTTGCAGATTCACTGTCAGTATTGCCACGCGGGTGTCGAGCAATCCGAACACTCGCCGATACCGACGACGAGCACGTGCATGGGATGTCACATCGTCATCAAAGCCGAAAGTCCGAAGCTGCAGCTTGTGCGGGATAGCTGGGAGAAAGGCATACCGATCCAGTGGCGACGCGTGCACAAGCTGCCCGATTACGTGCACTTCAACCACGCGCGGCACATTCGTGCGCAAATCGACTGCCAGTCGTGTCATGGGAACGTCGAAATTCAAGGCGTGATCGCCCAGAACAAGCCGCTCTCGATGGGCTGGTGTCTCGATTGCCACCGCAATCCCGAAAAGAGGATCGTCCCGGCACGACCGATTTCGGGCATTTTCACCGGCGAACGTTTGCCGGAGAATTTCCGCGATCATTTGTTCGAGCCTGTCAATTCGAATCTCGTTGCGGGTGTGTCTGCACGCGTGCGACCGATAACGTCGCCGCAGTTCGGCGCATGGGAAACCGATATTCCAAAGCCGGAAATCGCAGGCATCCCGCATCCGAAGCTACCGGGCTTCGGTCCGGAGAATTGTTCCGCGTGTCACTACTGATGGCAACTCAGCACATGGCAACACAGGTACCTTCCGAGTTGATGCAGGAAAGCATGGCGCATTTTGCCGCCATCGTCGGAGAAGAATCCGGCGAGCAAGAGCACGTCCCGCCGATTCTCGACAGTCCGCTGTCGCGTCGTTCGTTCATGGCGATGCTGTCGGCTGCAATGGCGGTGACGGCGGCTGCGTGCCGGCGTCCCGACTACAAACTCGTGCCGGCTGTCAAGAATCCCGAATACGCAATCCCGGGTGTGCCGCTCTACTACAGCACGTGCTACATGCACAAAAACGTGGTGCATCCGCTGCTGGTGCGCGTGCGCGAAGGGCGACCGGTCAAAGTCGAAGGAAACGACCTTCATCCGATCGTCGGCGGCAAATCGAGTGCGTTGATTCAGGCGACGCTGTTCGAGCTTTACGATCCCGAACGAATTCGTCCGATCATCGTCGGTCGCCGTCCAGGTGTGACGCCGAGCGGCAACTACTCGACGCCCGCCAATGCGATCGCGCAAATCGCCAAAGCGATACGCGAAACGGCAGCCGATGGAAAGCAGGTTCGCATTCTGCTCGACGAACACTGCTCGCCGATGCTGGCAACACTGGCACAGATGGTCGAGCAGCACGTGCCGAACACGGCGGTCGTCGTTTTCCCGTGGGCGATTGCCGACGGTGCTGCCGAGGCGACGAAAGCGATGGCTGGTAGCGACGGCGTGCTCGTGCCGAACCTCGAACGTGCCGATGTCATCGTCTCGTGCGACGCAGATTTTCTCGGTGCCGATCGGAACGCGGTGTATCTCACGCGCGGCTTTGCATCGCGTCGGCGCCCGACAGAGGACAATCCCACGATGAGCCGCTTTATCGCCGTCGAGGGGCGCTTTTCGCAAACCGGCGCAGCAGCCGATCGGCGGGTCGTCGTTCATCCCAGCCAGTACGAAGGCTTTCTGACGGCGCTATACAACGAGATTGCACGTGCAAAAGGCGCCGCGACGCTGTCGCATCCGGTAGCTGCTGCCGATGCCGCTGCGTCGGTCGCGCGCGAGCTATTGGCGGCGGGCGAGCGCGGTTGCGTGCTCGTCGGCGAGCATTTGTCGAGCTACGCACACGCGGTCGGGCTGGCGATCAACGCCTTGCTCGGCAGCATCGGGCAGGGTAAAGTTTTCGAGCATGTTTTGCCGATGAGTGGCGCCAAACGCCCGGCGGTCGAAGCATTGCGCGACGATCTCCGCAGCGAGCGTGTCGGCGCAGTGCTGTTCAGCGGCGTCAATCCGGAATACACCGCCGACGACGAATTGCGAACATTGCTCCGACGTGTACCGCATCGTTTCGCGCACAGCCTCATTGACGACGAAACTGCTCAACAATGTACGATCACGATACCGGCTGCCCACCAGTACGAGAGCTGGGGCGATGCCGTCGCATTCGATGGTTCGTACTGCATTCAACAACCGCTCATTGCGCCGCTGCCGATCAATGCGCTTTCGACGGGTGAATTGCTTTTCGGATTGATCAAAGAGTTCGCACCCGATGCCGTGGGCGGTGCAGAAAAGTACTTCGACTTTTTCAAGCAGCAAGTGCTCCGCCGTGTCGGAGGCGAAAGCCAGTGGGAGCAGCTCCTTCGCAAAGGCTTCGTCGAAGGAACGCCGACGACTGTGGGACAAGTGAATCTTTCGGCGCTGGCAAGCTTCCGCCCGACGATGCAAGCGAGCGATCTGGCAGTGCTCGTCGTGCCGAGCAGCTCGGTGTACGACGGCTCGCATGCGAACAATCCTTGGTTGCTCGAATGCCCCGATCCCGTCACTAAGCACACGTGGGAAAACGTCGCCGTCATGTCGAAGGGCACAGCCGAAAAGCTCGGCGTCGGCGATGAAGATGTCGTAACCGTCACCGTCGGTGGTAAGGCGATCGAACTGCCGGTGCTCACGCAGTACGGCATGCACGATGGCGTCGTCGTCACCACGCTCGGTTATGGGCGCAACGCCGGAAAAGTCGCAGCAGGGTACGGGCAGAATGCGTATGCACTGCTGGCGAGCGGCACTGTCGGCTACTATGCAGCGACGGTGACGCGCACAGGCAAACGCTCGCCGATCGCGCGAACGCAGAAATACTTCCACGCGCAATTCACCAAACAGTGGGAGCCGGATGCGCCGGAGGACAAATTCCGTCCGATCGTTCACGAATTGACGCTCGACGAATTCAAACGCGGCAAACAACCGAAAGGACTGGAATTCCCCAGCACCGGTAGCGACGGGCGATTCGAGATACCGCTCAACATCGTCGAAGGCTACCAGTACAAAGGGCACAAGTGGGGCATGGTCATCGACCTATCGGCATGCACTGGCTGCAATGCATGCGTGGTCGCGTGCGAGAGCGAGAACAACATTCCGCCGGTCGGCAAAGATCAAGTCATGCGCGGTCGGGTGATGCACTGGATTCGACTCGACCGATACTATCTCGGCACGCCGGACGATCCGCGCAGCGTCGTCGAGCCGATGCTCTGCCAGCATTGCGAGAATGCCCCGTGCGAAAACGTTTGTCCCGTTGCCGCGACCGTGCATTCGCCGGAAGGACTCAACGAGATGGTCTATAACCGCTGTGTCGGTACGCGTTACTGCTTGAACAACTGTCCGTACAAAGTGCGGCGCTTCAACTTTCTGGCGTATTTCCGCCGCTTCTACGAAGAGAAACTCGGTACCGACCAGCCGCATCCACTGGATTTGGCGATGAACCCGGACGTGACCGTGCGCATGCGCGGTGTGATGGAAAAATGCACCTTCTGCGTTCAGCGCATCAACGAAGCCAAGTACCACGCCAAAGATGCCGGTCATTCGCGCGTTCCGGACGGTGCGTTCCAAACCGCATGCGAACAAGCATGCCCGGCATCGGCGATCACGTTCGGCAATCTCAACGATTCCAACAGCCGCGTTTCGAAGCTTCGTACCAGTCAGCGATCGTTCCTCGTATTGGAAGAACTCAACGTCCGTCCGTCGGTCACGTACCTTGCGAAAGTTCGTAACACCACTACCGTGACGGCATAGCCATGGCAACAACTGTAGCACATCACGTTCAGCATGCCGGCTTGCGTCAGGAACGCGAGCCGCTGGTGCTCGGCGAACCGACCCTGCACGACATTACTGCCAAGATTGCCAGTATCGCCGAAGAAAAGCCATCGCCGAAGTATTTGCTCGCACTCAGCTTCACTGCTGCCATCGCTGCGTGGGGCGTCGGGTGCATCCTCTACACGATTCTGACCGGCATCGGTGTGTGGGGGCTGAACAATCCCATCGGCTGGGGCTGGGACATCACCAACTTCGTGTTCTGGATCGGAATCGGTCATGCCGGCACGCTTATCTCGGCGATTTTGTTTCTCTTTCGCCAGAAATGGCGTACCGCGATCAATCGCTCTGCCGAGGCGATGACCATCTTCGCGGTGATTTGTGCAGGGCTGTTCCCGCTCATTCACGTCGGTCGGATTTGGTTCGCCTACTGGCTCATTCCGTATCCCAACCAGATGCAGATGTGGACGAACTTCCGCTCGCCGCTCGAGTGGGACGTCTTTGCGGTTTCGACGTACTTGACCGTGTCGCTGATCTTCTGGTTCTTGGGGATGGTGCCGGACTTGGCGACGCTGCGCGATGTGGTCAAAAACAAACTCGCAAAGCGGCTCTACGGCTTATTCTCGCTCGGCTGGAGCGGCTCGATGCGTCACTGGCACCACTACGAAATGGCATATTTGATTTTGGCGGGTCTTTCCACGCCGCTGGTGCTTTCGGTGCACTCGGTCGTGTCGCTCGACTTTACCGCTGGAATTTTGCCCGGCTGGCACACGACGATCTTCCCACCGTACTTCGTCGCTGGAGCGATCTTCTCCGGTTTTGCGATGGTGATGACGCTTCTGGTCATTGCACGCGAAGTGCTCGACCTGAAAGAGTACATCACGCTCAAACACTTGGAGAACATGAACAAGATCATCCTTGCCACGGGCATGATGGTCGGCTATGCCTATGCGATGGAGTTTTTTATCGCGCAATATTCGGGGAATCCCTACGAGTCGTTCGTGTTCATCAATCGCGCGACGGGTGATTACGCATGGGCATACTGGACGATGGTGCTCTGCAATGTCGTCTCGCCGCAAGTGTTCTGGTTCAAAAAGCTCCGCCGTAATGTGCCGCTGATGTTCATCGTTTCGATCCTGGTCAACATCGGCATGTGGTTCGAGCGCTTCACGATCATCGCCACGAGCTTGCATCACGACTTCCTGCCGGCGAGCTGGGGCTACTACACACCGACATGGGTCGAGGTATCCATCTTCGCCGGTACGTTCGGGATTTTCCTGACGCTGTTCCTGTTGTTCGCAAAGTACATTCCCGTCATCGCGATCGCGGAAGTGAAGGCGATTTTGCCGACGGCGCAACCGCATCACCACGCGACGCATACCGCAATGCATGCTCACGTCGAACATTCTCACGGCTCGTAACATGGAAGCGAAACCGATTGCGACAGTCGCAGAATTTCACGATCCGAACGCAGTGCTCGCTGCGGCGCGCGCTGTGCGCGAGCGTGGCTACACCGAGTTCGATTGCTACACACCGTATCCCGTTCACGGTCTCGATCGAGCGATGGGCATCCGTCGGACGATTCTGCCGTACATCTCGTTCGCTGGAGGTCTGACGGGGCTTGCCAGCGCATTGCTCCTGCAATGGTGGACGGGCGGCTTCGACTACAAACTCAACATTGGCGGCAAACCATTTTTCGCAATTCAGTTTTCCGTTCCTGTTGACTTCGAACTCACCGTGCTCATCTGCGCATTTTTCACGTTGTTCGGATTGCTTCATCTGTGCCGACTTCCGACGTGGTGGCATCCGCTGCAGGATGACCCGTCGTTTCGTCGCGCAACCGACGATACGTTCGTTGTGGCGATCTTCGCCAGCGATCCGCGATACACGACGAGTGGCACGCAGGAGTTGCTGCGCTCGGTGGGTGGAACCAATGTCCACGTCCACACCGCCTCGCAGGAAGATCAGCAGGCAGTCACCGTAGACTAACGATTCACACGAAGAACGATGAGTACAGCTTGGAAAATCACACTGGCGATCGTCGCTGCCGTGCTGGCGACGTTTACGATCGGTGTTCTCTCGGGCAAGATTTGGTGGTTCAGTGAAGAACCGCCGCTGATGGTCGTTCCAGATATGGACGATCAATTCCACCTCAAGCCGCAAGGCGAAGCACGCTTTTTTGCCGACAATCGTGCCCAGCGCGATCCAGTCGAAGGGGCGCTTCCGCGTGTGGGGCGTGCATATCCGTTCGCGATGGGCGATGTGGATTCGGCAGAAAAGTACTTCGCAGCCGGCAATCCACTTCCGAGAACCGATTTCGTTCTTGCGCGTGGGCAGAACCGCTTCAACACGTACTGCTCGCCGTGCCACAATTATACCGGCACAGGCGACGGGCTCGTCCAAAAACGCGGTTTCGGCAATCAAGAGACGATGAACTTGACACGTGAGCAGGCACGTGCATACAGCGATGCGAAAATCTTTCACGTGATCAGCGCCGGGCAGAACATCATGCCACCGTATGCCGATCGGATTTCGGAAACTGACCGCTGGGCGATCGTGCACTACGTGCGTGAGCTGCAGCAAAAGGCAGCCGCTGGTTCGACACAGCCCAACGGCATGGCAGCAGCAGCACAAGGTTCCACTCATTCGAAAGACATGCAATGAGCACATATCGAATCATGCTCGCCGATACACCGTTCCCACGATCGTTGCGCCGTACCGGCGGGATCATGCTCGCGATCGGTGCGATCGTGTTCCTCCTCGGAGGATTAGGACATCCGCAGTACTGGTGGGGTGGGTATCTGCTCGGTTTTGTTTATGCGATGGGATTGAGCGTCACGCTCGTATTCTTTTCGGCGCTATCGTATTTGGTCAATGCCGGCTGGGTCGCAGCGATACGGCGCATACCGGAGTTGCTTTCGACGTTCGTCGTGTTTCTTCCGATTGCAGCCGTTCCGCTCGTCGTCGGTGCGCTCGGCGGAAATCTCTACGAGTGGATGCATTCGACCGATGAGCATCTCCACCATGGCTTCAAAGGTTTTTATCTGAGCCAGCCGTTTTTCTGGGCACGGCTGGTGTTCTACGCGCTGGTGTGGTACACGATGTATCGGGTGATCGTCGGCAATTCGATTCGCCAGGACACTGCCAGCGACATCGAGCCGACCAAGCGCGCATGGAAGCTTTCGGCGCCGATGGTATTGCTCTATGCGCTGACGATTACCTTCGCTTCGTTCGATTTGGTCATGACGCTCGAACCGCATTGGTTCAGCACCATTTTCGGCGTGTATTCCTTCGCGGGGCATTTCGTCGCTGCACTTTCTCTGACGATGATCACCATGCGGATGCTCGATCGTGGCGGGTATCTCGGTGGAATCATCTCGCGCGAACACTACCACGACGTCGGCAAGCTGATGTTTGCGTTCACGATTTTCTGGACATACGTCGCGTTCTCGCAGTACTTCATCATCTGGTACGGCAATTTGCCGGAAGAGACGGTCTTTTTCGCAAAGCGTTTGCAGAACGGCTGGGAAATATTCGGGTGGTCGTCGCTCTTTGTGCATTTCATCGTGCCGTTCTTGTTCTTGCTACGTCAGGACGTCAAGCGAAAACCGCAGCTTGTCACACTCGGTGCGATTCTTCTCCTCGTTGCGCATGCGATCGATTTGAGCTGGGTGATTTTGCCGGTTTTCTCTGCAGCGCACGGTGAACCGTATCGTCTTTCGTGGGCACTCGTCGCCAGCGGTTGGGGAGCGATTGTCGCTATGCTCGGTGTACTTCTAATCGTTGCTGCATGGGCATTTTCGCGGCATTCGGCAGTCGCCTACAACGACCCCTACCTCCACGAGTCGCTCGAATACCACACTGGCGCGTACGATCCCATCTGAGTAAAAACGCCGGCAGTTTTTCAGCAGCGGCATCTCCCTGGAGCGGGGATGCCGCTCGTTGTAACAATTGCAGCCTGTCCACGTAGTTTGCACGTGTATGTTCGATTCACAGGCGGTGACCCAAATGAAAGAACGACTCTATCGCTCCAGAACCGACCGCAAAATCGCTGGCGTCTGCGGTGGTATCGCCACGTATTTCGACGTGGATCCGTCGCTGGTGCGAATCGCCTTTGTCGTGCTCGTTTTTTTCAATGGCTTCGGGCTGATTGCATATCTGGTGTGTTGGCTCGTGTTGCCCGAAGAGCCGCTCGAACTGTCGAGCAGTGCGCCCGCTGCCGAGGCAGAGACGGCGTCGTTCGATGTCGAGTCAACCATATCCAATCGTTCGAAACGCTGGGCAACGGGCATCGGTGTGCTCTTGATTGCTGTCGGATTTGCGATTCTCATCGAACGACTTGTCCCGTGGCTCGATGTCGGCGATCTTTTGCCGTATGCGTTCATCGTCGCTGGCATACTGCTGCTGTATCGCGGCTGGCGCGACAACCGTCGTCATCGCACAGATAGCTTCACGATCGGTCAGTAGCATCATGAAACGCACTCATGCATTTTGGGGTGCTCTGCTCGTTGTGTTTGGTGTGTCGCTCCTTGCACACAACGAACTCCGTGCACTCGAGCAATTGAAAACGCTTTCGGGCATCGCAATCGGAGCTGGAGCAATGCTGCTCGGCGTCGCCGTCGTTGTGCGACAGCGGATGGCTGCATGGGTTGCGGCGTTGCTTGCTGGGATGTGCATCGGCTTCTACGTCGGCGCAGCGATCGCCGCCCCGCAAAAAGTTTTGAGCGACCGCGTGCTTCTATCGTGCAACGTTTCCGATTTTGATGACGACCACGTAATATCCGACGATACGACCAGCACTGGCGATCAATCTCTACCGCCGGATACAGCAGGTCGCCGCTCACAACCGGTCTATTGACAACGTACTCAGCGATGGAGATGGAACCACACGATCGTTGGCAACCCAGCCACGTGCAGGGCATTGCGCTCGTCGAGCTGGCACGTCAGTTCGGCACTCCGCTTTATGTGTACGACGGCGAATACATCGTCCAGCAGTATCGGCGCTTTGTGTCGGCGTTCGATCCTGAGGTTCGGCTCGGTGTAAAGTTCGCATGCAAGGCGCTGCCGAGTCTTGCGATCGTCGAATTGCTCGGCTCGGTCGGTTGCGGCGTCGATGCCGTATCGATCGAAGAAGTCGAGATAGCACTTCGCGCCGGAATACCAGCCGGTGCAATTTGCTTTACGCCGAATTGTGTCGGTTTCGACGAAATACGGCGCGCTGTGGAACTCGGTGTCGTCGTCAACATCGACGATCTGTCGTTGCTCGAGCGTTTTGGACATGAATACGGCGACAGCGTCGGGTGCGGTATCCGCATCAATCCGCATATCGTCGCCGGTGGCAATCCGCACATTCAAGTGGGGCACATAGACTCGAAGTTCGGTATCTCGATTTTGCAAGTGCGCCACTTGCTCCGCATCGTCGAAAGCTACGGCATTCGCGTCGTCGGTCTCCACATGCACACTGGTTCGGACATTCACGATGCCGGAGTGTTCGTCGAAGCAGCCCGTGTGCTATTCGATCTCGCCGAGCATTTCCCGGACTTGGAATTCCTCGACTTGGGCAGTGGCTTCAAGGTCGCATACAAGCCGGACGACATCGAAACGGACATCGCCGAATTCGGTGCAACGATGAGCCGTGCATTTACCGAGTTCTGCCAGCGCTATGGACGCACCCTCCAACTTTGGTTCGAGCCGGGAAAGTATCTGGTCAGTCGTGCGGGGTACTTGTTGGTCGAAGTGACTGTCGTCAAGCAAACGGTATCGTCGCTCTTTGCAGGCGTCAATTCCGGTTTGAATCACCTGATTCGCCCGATGCTTTACGATGCCTATCATCACATCGTCAATCTGTCGAACCCGACCGGGAAGCCGCGTATTTACTCGGTCGTCGGGTATATCTGCGAAACGGACACGCTGGCGTGGGACCGTCCGATCGCCGAGATTCGCCCCGGCGACATTCTCTGCATCATGAATGCCGGAGCATACGGATTCGCGATGAGCTCGAACTACAACGCGCGCGTGCGTCCAGCCGAAGTGCTCGTGTGGGAAGGGCAGCCCCTCGTGATTCGGCGCCGAGAGACGCTCGACGATCTTCTTGCCACGCAGAAAACGCTGCACGAAGCGATCGCCGACAGTCGCATTCGCAGCGATGGCGCGTTAGGATGACGATTCTTCGAGTTGCAGAGCCAGTTGCAACCGTTGAATTTCGTCGCGGAGCTCGGCTGCACGTTCGAAGTCGAGATCGCGTGCTGCCTGCTTCATCTGAGCAAACAGCTCTTCGATGAGCTGCCGGAGTTGCTCGCGCGAGAGCTTTTCGACGAGCGGTTCGACGCGTTTGAGTTGGCGGATCGCGTCGGCTTCTTGTTTCCGACGTTGCCGCTGCAGTTTGACGTCGGCGACGGTCGTTGCTTTCAGAATTTCGTCGAGCGATTTGTACACCGTCCGTGGATTGATGCCGTGTCGGCGGTTGTATTCTTCCTGCAACCGTCGGCGACGATTGGTTTCGTCGATGACCCGCTGCATCGAGCCGGTGATCGTGTCGGCATAGAGGATGACCATGCCGTCTTCGTTGCGTGCGGTGCGACCGGCGATCTGGAGAAGCGAACGCTCGCTACGCAAGAATCCTTCTTTGTCGGCATCGAGAATCGCCACCAGCGATACTTCGGGCATGTCGAGTCCTTCGCGCAAGAGATTGACGCCGACGAGAACGTCGAATTCACCCAACCGCAGTTTGCGGATGATCTCGACGCGATCGAGGGATTCGATTTCGCTGTGGATGTAGGCGACGCGGATGCCGAGATTGCCCAGAAAGTCGGCTAAATCCTCCGCCATGCGTTTGGTGAGTGTGGTGACCAGCACGCGCTGTTTTCGTTCGATACGAATGCGGATTTCTTCGAGCAGGTCGTCGATTTGATTGCGAACCGGACGCACTTCGATTTTCGGGTCGAGCAAGCCGGTGGGGCGAATGATTTGCTCGACGACGACACCACCGCATTTTTCGAGTTCGTAGTCGCCCGGTGTGGCACTGACGAAGATTGCTTGGTTGATGAGCGATTCGAACTCTTCGAATTTGAGCGGACGATTTTCCAGTGCCGAGGGCAGACGGAATCCGTATTCGACGAGGATTTCCTTGCGGTGACGGTCGCCGTTGTACATGGCACGGATTTGAGGGATCGTCACGTGGCTTTCGTCGATGATGAGCAAGTAATCGTCGGGGAAGTAATCGATCAGCGTCGTCGGACGTTCGCCGAATGTGCGACCCGAAAGGTGCATGGAGTAGTTTTCGATCCCCGAACAGTAGCCGACCTCTTTGAGCATCTCGATGTCGTAGAGAGTGCGTTGTTCGAGCCGTTGTGCTTCGACGTATTTGCCTTGCGCATTGAGTTCTTTGAGGCGCTGATACAGCTCGTCTTTGATGGCTGCGATGGCTCGGTGCAGATTGGCGCTGGTTGTGACGAACTGCCGAGCGGGGTAGAGCGTGAAACTGTCGTATTCTTCGATCGTCGCTGAATCCACGAGTCGAACGAGCGACAGTCGCTCGATGGTGTCGTCCCACAGCTCGATGCGGAGAGCGACATCGTCTTCATAGGCAGGGACGACGTCGACGACGTCGCCGCGAACTCGGTAGCAGCCGCGTTGGAGATCGCTGTCGTTGCGGCTGAAGAGCAGCTCGTTGAGCCGTTCGAGCAGATGCTTGCGTTTGATTATCATGCCGACGCGAAGGGGAAAAATCATCGCCGCGAACTCGTCTTTCGAGCCGATGCCGTAGATGCAGCTAACCGATGCGACGACGATCACGTCCCGGCGACCCTCGACGAGCGCTGAAGTCGCACGAAGCCGAAGACGATCTATTTCGTCGTTGATGGCGATGTCTTTTTCGATGTACGTGTCGGTCGCGGGAAGGTAGGCTTCAGGTTGGTAGTAGTCGTAGTAGCTGATGAAGAATTCGACGGCATTGCGCGGAAAAAAGCTTTTGAACTCGCCGTAGAGTTGAGCAGCGAGCGTTTTGTTCGGCGAGATGACGAGCGTTGGTCGTTGTACCTGTGCGATGACGTTGCTGATGGTGAACGTTTTGCCGGAGCCGGTCACGCCGAGCAGAGTTTGGAATCGCTCGCCGCGCTCGATGCCGGCGACGAGTTCGGCGATTGCTTTCGGTTGATCCCCGGCGGGAGAATACGGCGTCACCAGTTCGAACGTATCAGGTCGAGCGGGCATCGGAATGGCTTGCACGGTTTGCGGTCACTGTTGCAATGCTGTACTTTTGCAACTTGTAAAGTTACGACGTTCCCTACACTATGGCTCCTGCTACGGTCAAGCTCTCCGATTTGAAGGTCAACATTCCAGCAGCAGCGATCGCCCAACATCCGCTTCCCAAGCGCGAGAATGCTCGAATGTTGGTGCTCGAACGCTCGACAGGTCAAATTGCCGACGAGAAATTCAAGAATATCGTCAAGCACTTCCAGAAGGGGGATGTGCTCGTGCTCAACGATACGAAAGCCTTTCCAGCACATCTGATCGGCACAAAAGAAAAAGGCGACATACGTATTGACGTGTACCTTTTGCGCGAGTTACGGCGTGAAGAACGGCTCTGGGACATTGTCGTCGAGCCGGCTCGCAAGGTGCGTATCGGCAACAAAATCTTCTTCGACAACGGGCGATTCTATTGCGAGATTATCGAGAACACCACCACACGAGGACGGATCGCGCGTTTTTCCTACGAGGGCGACCTGATGCCGGTTCTCAATCGCATCGGACAAATGGCACTGCCACCGTATATCACCCGCGAACATACCGACGATGACCGCGAACGATTCCAGACTGTCTTTGCCGATCCAGCGAAAAAATTCGCCATTGCTCCACCGACGGCGGGGCTACATTTTACCAAGGAATTGCTCAAAGCTATCGCCAAACAGGGTGTCAGCATCGTGTACGTGACGCTTCACATCGGTCAGTGTGTTCTCGAGCCAGTCGAGGTCGAAGACATCAGCAAGCACCGGATGTATAGCGAGTACTTCGAGGTCAGTCGCGATACAGCCGAGGTGATCAACAAAGCGCTCAAATCCCGGAAGAATGTGTACGTAGTCGGGTGCTCGACATTGAGGGCACTCGAATCGAGCATACTGACGACGAACATGATCAAGCCGAATCGAGGATGGACCGACAAGTACATTTTCCCGCCGTACGACTTCAAGTTCGGTTTTCGCTTGTTGACCAATTTCCACCCTTACGGCTCTTCGTCGCTCGTGCTGACCAGTGCTGTTGCTGGACCCACTGCGCTGGTCAAGGCATATCAGCACGCGGTCAAACAGGGATATCGCTTCTTTGCTTATGGTGATGCGATGCTGATTGTGTAGGGGTGACGCGCAATGGAAGTTCGCCCGCTCAAAATATTCACAGTCAGCTCGGTCATCCCCGGAGAATTATCGTTTCTCGAACGACTGGCATACAATTTTTGGTGGTCGTGGAACCGAAAGGCAGAATCTCTGTTTTCGACGATTGATCCGACCCGTTGGGAGCGATTACGACGGAATCCGGTGCGCCTGCTCAAGGAAACATCGCAAGAACGATTCCGGCAATTGGTCAACGATGGAGCGTATCGGCGAGCGATCGAGGAGGTCGAACGTGAATTCGACTCGTATCTCAACGCTCAGCCTGCCGTCGTATGGAAGCATAGCGGACCGATCGCATATTTCTGTGCCGAGTACGGTATCAGCGAGTGTTTCCAGAATTACAGCGGTGGTCTCGGGGTCCTTGCTGGGGATCATCTCAAAACCGCATCCGATGTTGGGCTGCCGATGGTAGCTATCGGCTTGCTTTATCAGCAGGGGTATTTTCATCAGCATGTGACCTACAATGGGTGGCAGCAGGAAAATTTTCTCGATTACGACTTTTCGTTGTTGCCGATCGTTCGAGTTGCTGACTCTGAAGGGAAGCCGCTCAAAGTTCGTGTCGAATTGCCCGATGGTGATGTCGTCGCGCAAGTTTGGAAAGCTGACGTCGGTCGTGTGCCGTTGTATTTGCTCGATACAAATATCGCCGATAACCACGACAATCCCTCGTACCAGAACATTACAGACCAGCTTTACGGGGGAACGCACGAAACCCGCATCATGCAAGAGATGCTCCTTGGTATCGGAGGTATGAGAGTACTGAGTGCGCTCGGCATCGAGCCATCGGTCATTCACGTCAACGAGGGACACGCTGCATTCTGCACGATCGAGCGAACTCGGCAACTTTCCAGGCAGTTTCGGATATCGTTTTACGACGCTGCTGAAATCGTTCGAGCACAGACGTGCTTTACCACACACACGCCTGTGCCAGCGGGCAACGAAATTTTTTCGTTGGAGTTGATGGAGACATACTTCGCGCGCTACCGACCACTTCTGGGAATCGAGTGGGATGATTTGTTCAGGCTTGGGCAATCCAATGGCGGACATCGGGAGGAAGGGTTTTCCATGACGATCCTCGGCTTACGGATGAGCAATCATCGCAACGGTGTCAGCCGGCTCCATGGTGCCGTTGCCCGTGCGATGTGGCATGGGCTGTGGGATCACGTTCCGACCGACGAAGTCCCCATCGCCAGCATCACCAACGGTGTTCACGCACTGACGTGGACATCGAGCGATTTTGCGGCGCTCTACGATCGCGTTCTCGGTCTGCAGTGGCGCGAACGCCCTCACGATCCCACACTCTGGGAAGCGATTGCAGCGATTCCTGACGCTGAAGTGTGGTCGGTCCATACTCGACGCCGCTTGCGGTTGCTGGAATCTGTGCGCCAACATATTGCTCAGCGCAGTGGATATTACGACGACGAACACCGGCAACGAGCGATCGCGGCGTTGCATCCGAATTGTTTGATCATAGGTTTTGCACGGCGCTTTGCAACCTACAAACGCTCGGATCTGCTTTTCCGGAACTGGGAACGGTTGGCTTCCATCGTTCGAAATCCATCTCGTCCGGTGGTTATTCTCCTTGCTGGTAAAGCGCATCCCCAGGATATCGCCAGCAAGGAGATGATGCAGCGGATTCTGTCGGGTATCCGATCGGCTGGATTGGAAAATCATATCATTTTTCTGGAAGATTACGATCTCGGCATTGCTCGTGCACTCGTCAAAGGCGTTGATGTGTGGCTCAACACGCCGCGCCGCCCCTACGAAGCATCGGGTACGAGCGGCATGAAAGCGGCACTCAACGGCGTACTCCATTGCAGCGTTCTCGATGGATGGTGGGCGGAAGCAGCGTCCGGCGACAATGGCTTCACGATCGGTGGCGAAGAAACGTTCGCATCTACCGATGAGCAGGATATGCACGAGAGTGAAAGCCTCTATCAACTGCTCGAAAACGACATAGTTCCTATGTTCTACGAACGCGATGCAGCAGGTGTCCCGCGGCGCTGGGTGCAGCGAATGAAAACAGCAATAGCTACGCTTGCGGCGCAGTACACATCGCACAGGATGCTGGACGAATACCGTCTTGCGTTCTACGACCCTGCAGCAGAACTCGGTACTGAACTATCGAAAGAGCAGGGGCGTGCTGCACAGGAGCTCTACAAGTGGAAATCGGAATTACCGAGTCGCTGGAAAGCACTGCGGCTTGTTGCGCTCGATATTCCCGATACCGACTTCTGTCATGTCGGTGAGCCGATCCCGGTTCGATTAGTGCTCGATTGTGGGTCGATGAAACCAGACGAGCTGCTCGTGCAGGTTTACTATGGTCCGATTTCGTCTCACGGCAAGTTTCTACGTGCGTACACAACCAATTTACCGTGTGTCCAGATGGATGGAAAAGTGGCAACCTTCGAAGGCACCTACACAGTTTCCGAAAGTGGTCAGCATGGTGTTGCGATTCGTGTATTGCCTCGCCACAAACATGTCCCCAATCCTGTTGACCTACGGCTCGTCTTTTGGGTGCAGCACGATGTCCACTGAGTAAAGCGCTGGAAGGAGCTGCACAGTATCGCATCAGCGATATTCACATGTCGCTGCGCCAGCCGAGAGAGCATGGTATATTGCATTTTGTACGTTCGTTGAACAATCGATAGCTTTCGATCGAATGGCTTCGTCGCTACTGTTGGTCGTCCTCTTTCTACCGTTGGTAGTGGCACTGATACTGCTTGGTATCCGTTCCGAGCGTGTCGGTGTCCATCGCTGGGTGTCACTTGCAACGGCACTTGTTACGTTCGTTCTGTCAGTGCCTCTCTATTGGTTCGTTGACCATGGGCGGAGTGATTTTCAGCTCTTGACCAGTGCACGGTGGATACCATCTCTCGATGCAGGATTTCGCATTGGGCTCGATGGGATGAGCTTGTTGCTTGTGCTGCTCACCACGTTTACGATGCCGATAGCTATCGGGGCTTCGATCGGTGTCGTCACGAAGCGGGAAAAAGAGTACTACGTGATGATGCTGCTGCTCGAAACGGCGATGATCGGTGTTTTTGTCGCGCTCGATATGTTTTTGTTTTACGTGTTTTGGGAGCTGATACTGATTCCGATGTACTTCATCATCGGGATTTGGGGCGGTCAAGATCGAATCTATGCTGCAGTGAAATTTTTCCTCTACACGGTTGTCGGTTCGCTGCTGATGCTGGTTGCGATTGTCTGGCTGGGGTGGTACGCGCAGACAATGACAGGGCATTTCACGACGGATTTTGTCAAGCTCCGCGAGCTGGCGCCGCACATACCGCTCGACGTCCAACGGTGGTTGTTCGCAGCGTTTGCACTCTCGTTTGCCATCAAAGTACCGATTTTCCCGCTCCACACGTGGCTGCCGGATGCACACGTGCAGGCACCGACTGCAGGCTCGGTGATTCTGGCGGGCATACTTCTGAAGTTGGGTACCTACGGACTCATTCGATTCAACCTCGACTTCTTCCCGCAATCGGCGATCGAGTATGCACCAGTCTTGGCTGTGTTGGCTGTCATCGGAATCATTTATGGCGCACTCGTCGCAATGGTCCAGCCTGACATGAAGAAGCTCGTCGCATATTCTTCGGTCAGCCACCTTGGCTTCGTTGTGCTTGGCATTGCCTCGATGACCCACGAAGGTATCCAAGGTGCGGTCATTCAAATGGTCAATCATGGACTTTCGACAGGGATGCTGTTTCTCTGTGTCGGTGTCCTCTATGAGAGACGGCATACGCGCGATATTGCCGAATATGGCGGCGTTGCCTCTGTGATGCCACGATTTGCAGTTCTGTTCGCGCTGGCAATGCTCGCATCGGTCGGGCTGCCGGGACTCAACGGATTCGTCGGGGAGTTCCTGACGCTCATCGGTGGCTTTCGCTCGCCGTATTTGAATACGTGGGCATACAGTGTCGTTGCTGCAAGTGGAGTGATATTTGCCGCTGTGTACCTATTGTGGATGTTCCAACGTGTCATGTACGGAAAGCTTGCCAATCCAGCCAACGAAAGTTTACCCGATGTCTCGCGGCAAGAGCTGTGGACGCTCGTCCCGATTGTCGTATTCCTGGTGTGGATCGGTGTGTATCCGCGTCCGTTCTTGCAAGCGAGCGCTGCATCGTCGCGGGCGACAGTCGAAAAGGTTTTGTACTATTCCGTTCCCCAAAAGGTCGCTCACGACCATCGCCAGAGGATTCCGGTAACCACAATCAGTGAACGTCCATGATGCACGAATGGCTTCAGGCTTCACCGCTTGTTCTCCTTTCGATAGCTGCAGTCGTCGCGTTGATCGTTGATGCACTGACGCCACACAGCGAGCGGTACACGTATCGGTTTTCACTGGCTGCGTTGATTGCTGCTGCTGCCGCCGCGATTGCCACGATACCGTTCGGTGGTATCGCATTCGGTTCGATGATCAGAACCGGCGGAGTATCCTCGGTTTTCGATCTTGTGTTCGCTATCGGTGGGATACTGACGCTCATCGCAGCCCGCCCCTACATTGCGGCACGAAACTTCGAACACGACGAGTTCTATACACTCGTGCTATACTCTGCCGCGGGCATGATGCTGATCGCGCACGCTCAGAACCTGTTGATCACGTTCATTGGGATCGAGGTCATGTCGCTGAGCTTTTATGTCTTGGCGGGTTATTTCCGCCAGACGGTCAGCTCGATCGAGAGTGCCCTCAAGTATTTTTTGCTCGGTGCATTCGCAACGGGATTTTTGGTGTTCGGGATCGCTCTGGTGTACGGAGCCAGTGGAAGTTTCGACTTCTCTGCTATCGCAGGAGCTATTAGTAAAGGGACACTTCATTTTCCGCGCTTGTTACCGATCGGTATTGCATTGGTAATCGTCGGACTCGGATTCAAAGTTGCCGTCTTCCCATTCCACCAATGGGCGCCAGATGTGTACGATGGTGCACCGACAGTCGTTACCGGTTTTATGAGCACAGCAGGCAAGGCTGCTGCATTGAGCGCATTTCTACCGCTGGTGTCGAGCGTGTTTCCCGCCGCAGCCGACAACGTGCGTACTGTACTGGCGCTGAGCGCTGCAGCAACCATTCTCATCGGCAATGTCGCCGCTGTCGTTCAACAGCGTCTCAAGCGCATGCTCGCATATTCATCGGTCGCACACGCTGGCTACATGTTCATCGGATTGGTGGCAGGAAACATGCGCGGATTGACGGCGGTTGTATTCTATGCCGCAGCGTACCTATTCATGCAACTCGGTGCATTCGCAATCGTTGCGATTCTCGAACGCGATGTCGAACGCAGCCTTCAGTTGGAAGATTGCCGAGGATTGAGTGCCCGCCATCCGATGCTGGCAGCACTGATGGCGCTGTTCATGTTCTCGCTGGCTGGCATTCCACCGATGGCAGGTTTTTTCGGCAAGTACTATCTGTTCGCCGCTGCGATCGAATCGGGCTATACCTGGCTGGCGATCGTCGGTGTTATCGGCTCGATGATTTCGGTGTACTACTACATCGGAGTTGTCGTGTTCATGTACTTCAAGGATGCGGCAGAGACAGCCGTGTCGTCAGAACCAGAGCAAATCGAGAGAGCTGCTCGTGTTCCGCTCATTGTAAGTGCTGCGTTCGTTCTTCTTCTCGGCATAGTGCCGACGGTGCTCGAGTCATGGTTGGCGAATCTGTGGAAATAGTCCGTTCAACTGTCGAGCGACGATTGCTGTGAAGGCTGCTTTCGTCTGCTGGTGCGTCATTGCAAGTGCACTTGCAGCATCAGCGCAGGACAGCGTCGCGATTTTTTTCGATTTGCAAAACAGAACAGCCGATACGCTCGATTTCGGATACGTGCTGGCAGGGGACTCGGTAGTGCAACAGTTGTTCATCGAAAATGAGACGGGGCGGGAGGCAGTAGTGCCGCAGGGAACTCGTCCGTATATGTGGATAACACCATCGCCTCCGTATCGGGATAACGACCCGGAAGAATTTCCACTGGAGGCACTGTTCCCATTTCGGATCGGTAGTGGCGAAACGCGCGGCTATCCTCTTCGCTACACGGCAACACTCTTTCAACAGCATCCAGAAGGGCGCCACCAAGTCGCGCTGATAGTTTCCGTCAGGGAAAGCGACGATACATCGCGCGTACTCGGTCAACGACGAATCGTTCTGCGCGCGACCAAATCGTTTCGCCCGCTGTGGACCGATACGCCGGTGCTCTCATTGGATTCGGTGTATGTCGGTTCGCCGCTTGTGCGTTCGTTGCCACTCGTGGTGCGCAATGTGAGTCGTGCAGTCGTTCCTGCTCGCATCGTCCGAAGTGGCGATAGTCGGAGCATGTCGGCGCTGACGCTCGATGTAGCTGCGAGCGATGTATTCGCCAGCGAGGAAATCAAAAACTATCGTGTTCAGTTCGAGCCAACGGTGGCTGGCAGTTTTGCACTCGATGTCTCGTTTGTGCATCCGTCACCGTTGCGAAGTGGCAGGGACGATACGACGACGGTGCAGTTGCGCGGAGTGGGGGTGATCCAGCAGCTCGAGTGTCGCCAGGTGATCGCCCGAAATGCGAGTATCTCTGGTGATACGGTCAAGCTGCGATACCGGCGGGTAAGCATACCCGACACGGTTATGCTGGTGTTTCAGAATACCGGCAACATTCCTATCGGTACGGTTGACTTGCGTTTGATCGAGCAAGGAACGCTATCGGAGTTTGCCGTGCTCCGTTCGTTCCGTACAACGGCAGCGTTGCAACCACAACAACTCGACACGGTGATACTTGTTGTTCGTTCGCTTCGAGCCGGCATAGCTTCTGCGACGCTCGAGGTCGTGACCGATTTGCTTCAACGCCCGATTTTCGGTGCGCCGGCTGTAGCCGCACAGCCTCGTTTTGTTGTAATGGTCGAAAGTCAACCGCAACGGCTTGTTCCGCTGCATACTCATCTGGATTTCGGTAGCATTCTCGCCTTGGGCAATTGTCAGGAGCAACGTTGCGACACGCTGCAACTGGTCAATAGAGGAAGCGAGCCGGTTACTGTCACAACGATTGTTACACCGCCTCCATTTACGACCTTGCAAGCTCTGCCGCTGACCGTCGAGCCGGGGCAAACAGTTTCATTGCCGATCGCTGTTGCGATGATTGACACTGTGGGCGAGATCAGCGGCTATGTACGCATCGAAACGAACGATACCGCCTATTCACCACTGGAAATTCCGGTCAGTGTGCAGTTGGTTGCGCCAGTTCAGCCGAAACTCCGCTTAGCTGCAAGCCAATACACACCCGGCAGCGATGCATATGTGGCTGTGCTGTGCGATTCGTCCGTGTGGCGGTATTCTGCAATTGTGTTCGATGTATCGTTCGACCTGACGATGGCAGAGCTCCGAGGAAGTGTCACTAGTGGGACTGCTGCCAGTGGGGGGCACGTCCGCATCGAGTCCATCGGCAACGGTCGTTATCGTGTCTCGGTCGTCTCGGACAGAGGAATGATGGCTCGCGACACGTTGGTCATTCTTGTGCTGCGAACGTATCTCGGTGAGCTACCATCGGCACCGATGTCTCTGACCAGCGTTGCAGCGGGAACGCTCACGTGTCCCGATGCGGTTGCCGGCGATGGTTACGGAGCACTGTTGAGTGTGCTACCGTTTTGTGGTATGTCGTACAAGTTTCCAGTTGTTCTACCGCAGCTGGTGATAAGTTCAGCGCAGGTGCTGCCCGATGGTACGCTTTTGCTCGACTGTTGGTCGGATGTCGCCCGGCGATGTACGATCGAGGTGTATGCCCAAGACGGCAGAGCAATCGCTACGTACCCGGTAGAATTGGCTGCTGGCAGGCAATCGGTCGCGATTCCGTTCGACGAACTGCCCGGCGCATACGCGTTGCAGCTTCGTAGTCGTTCGTCCGATGAGGTTGCCCGTCGTGTGGTCATTGTACGCTAAGCCGGCGGTCGTGATATTGGTGGTAGTGTGCCGTCTCGGTGCACAGGATTTCGATTGGGCACCGACGTACATGCTTCCGTTCCGTATTCCGACGCTTTATGCGACGGTCGGGGTGCAGGCTTCAATTGCCAGCATGCACGACACTCGCGTTGTGGACGAGGGTGCTCGTACATGCGCCACCTACGGCGATGGTACTGGATTTATCGGGGCGGTGACTTTTGGGGGTGAGTGGTGGGCATTCCCCGATGCTGCATGTGCTGCATCCATACGCCTTGGTTGGTCGAACGCGACCTACCTTGCTCCTGGAACAGTCGCGCCGCTCGTTACTGGCGAGACACTTCGGACGGAATATGTCCTGTCAACGTCTCGGTTCATGGTCGGTGTCCAAGCTGCCGCGAAAAAGCGAGCGGTCAGGCGCTATGGCTGGGTTGGTGTCGGTACAGAGATCACAGCATTCTTGACACCGACGATGGTGCAACGTGAGCGCGTCGTCGAACCGCAGTGGTATTCATTTGCGACCGATCCACCGAGCCGAGAAGTGCGACTTACAACGGCAACTGCTGGCGGGACCAATGTCCACGTGTCGCTGACAGTCGCAGTCGGGTACGATTTGTCGTTGGGCGTTGGACTCTACTGCTCACCAGCGGTGGAAATCAGCGTACCGCTCACGCTCAATCTGACCGATTTTCGTCTATGGCGGGCGGGTCTTGCGATACCGATCGCTTTTTCGGTGCGATAATGTTTCACCCTTTTGGTTGTTAGCCATGTTTCGAATTGCCTCGTTGTCAGTGCTCGTGACTGTTGCGGTTGTCGTCGCGTCTGCTCAACCCAAGCTCGAAGTTGTCGGTGGTGATACCTACAACTGGGGACAGGTCAAACCTACGGTCAATCCCCTCAAAGGCACGCTCCGCCTCAAAAACGTTGGCAATCAACCGCTCGAAATCAAGTCCGTCAAGCCGAGTTGTGGCTGCACGGCAACAAAACTCGATAAAGACGTTCTCCAACCGGGCGAAGTCGCCTCGGTCGATGTGTCGCTCAATATTGGCTCGGCTACCGGTCCGGTGACGAAAACGATTACAATCACGTCAAACGATCCATCTGCGGAGACCAAGATCGTATGGCTCAAAGCCGAGGTCGTCCGAGCACTTCAACTTTCGATGCCATACATTGCCTTTAGCGATTTGAGCCTCGGCAAACAATCATCGGCGAGCATCATGGTCAAGAACAATTCGCCCGATAATATCACCTGCTTTGGGTTCGAAGGCACGTCCGGTATCGTCGTTACCCCGAAGGGCAAAATCGAACTCAAGCCGGGCGAAGAGTTCAAGCTTACCGCGACGTATGTCCCAGAAGCTGAGGGGTACTTCAGTGGGACGGTGAAGTTCTCGACGTCGCATCCTGATTTTCCGACGGTCGAAGTTCCTGTCTATGGCAATGTGATGAAGCCGTCGTCGCCGGTTTTCCAGCCGGGTCGTCCGTAGAATTTTCTTACATCGAACGTCCGATTTTTTCCAGTGCCCAGCCGAATACTGCCAAATACTGCTGGGCACTTTTTGTCGCTGAAAAATCCTGTTGCATCCCGTTGATGCGAACACGATCCCAGTGGAGCGGGTGGCGATAGTAGCTGAGACCGCGTTCGATGGCACGAGCGAAAGCCGCGACGGAGTACTCGCCGAACGTAAAACCGGTACCGATGCCAGATACTGGATCGTACTCGGCGACTGTGTCGGCAAGTCCACCTGTCGAACGAACGACTGGGACTGTTCCATAGCGGAGGGCGTAGAGCTGCGTCAGTCCGCATGGTTCGAAAAGCGATGGCATGAGCAAGAAATCCGAACTGGCGATGACATGATGAGACAATGCAGCGTTGTATCCAGTGAACACCATGACTCGCGTCGGATAGCGGCGTCCGAGCAATCGAAGCGCATGCTCGTATCTCGGCTCACCACTGCCGAGTATCGCAAAACGTGCCTGTCCACTGCGGACGAACTGCTCGATGCAACCGAGGAGAAGGTCTATCCCTTTTTGCGATGTCAATCGCGAGACCATACCGAAAAGAGGCACTTCGAGAATGCGGTCATGAGGTGGAACGGAATCTTCCAGTAATGCCGCTTTGTTTTTTACTTTGTCGGCGAGTGTCTCGACGGTGTATTGCATTGGGATGTAGGGATCGGTAGCGGGGTCCCACTCGGTATAGTCTGCGCCATTGAGAATGCCGAGAAAGTCAGCCCCGCGTAAGTTGAGATAGGGTTGCATACCCATGCCTGCGCTCGTCCAACGGATCTCGCGGGCATAAGTCGGGCTGACAGTCGTGATTTTATCAGCGAACATGATGCCCGTTTTCATCATGTTCACAACTCCGTCGTGTTCGAACCATGAGCCGCGAAACTCTTCTATTCGGAAACCCGCTAACGGTATAATCCTGTGTGGATCGCTTTGCCCTTGGTAAGCAATGTTGTGAATGGTGAATACGCCTGCTGTCCGTGCAAAATGAGGGTGATAGCGATAGTGCGATTTCAAGAATGCCATCGTAAATGCTGTGTGCCAGTCATGCGCGTGGACAATGTCGGGGGTGAAGTCTGTAGCTGCCGCTACTTCGAACGCGGCGCGCGAGAGAAAGAGAAAGCGGCGATCGTTATCAGGATAGCCTTCTGGTTCACCGTAAATACCGTGGCGATCGAAATAGTCTCGCGATTCGAGGAAATACACTGGAATGTCCGTTCCGGGCAACTCACCTCGCCAGAGCCTGGCGTATTCGTGCCACCAGCCGATGGGGACCGCCGTCACTAATTGGGTCGGTCGAATGTTCCACCGATCGGTATCTATCGTTCCATACCGTGGCATCACGATACGTACCGAATGCCCCAGTGCTCTCCAATGTTTTGCCAAAGCTGCGACGACATCGGCTAATCCGCCTACCTTCGCAAACGGTGTGCATTCAGCTGCAACGGCGAGAATATTCATCGGCTATAGTCCACTGTGGTGAGTGTCTGTGTCACGAATGTGCGGCAATCGGGAAATCGCACGGCAGCAGAAATTGCCGTATTCCGATCGTCGAAGAATCCGAACAATGCCGAGCCGGAGCCTGTGAGCGATGCATATGTCGCACCAGCGGCATAGAGAGCCTCTTTGATCTCTGCTAAGCGCGGATATGCAGCGAACACGATCTGCTCGAAATCGTTGGTGCAGACCGAGCGAAGGAGTTCGTCACTCGATTCACTCGTCAGCAATGCGTCGCGGAGAAGTCGAGGGCGGACGTGCTCCGAATGCGATTTCACTTGTGCATATGCCCACGCTGTGGAAATATGGATCGAAGGGGCGACCACCAGTACCGTTCGCTGTTTCATCGGCGGGAGAGTGGTGAGTAGCTCTCCTCGTCCTTCGGCGTATGTCGGTCGTGGATCGAGAAAATATGGAACGTCGCTGCCGAGCTGAAGAGCGAGTTCCGACAGCTCATCGCGAGACAGTGCACAGTCCCACAGCCGGCACAATCCGAGAAGCGACGTTGCAGCATCGGAGCTGCCGCCGCCGAGTCCACTGCCAGTGGGGATGTGTTTCGTGATAGTTATCTTTGCGCCCGTTCTGATGCCCGCTGCATCGCGCAACAGCCGCGCCGCGCGATAGGCGAGATTGTCGGTTTCGGCAATCCCGAGCGATGGACGCATGAGGACGCTGATGGTGTCGGCAGCTTCAATCGTCACGGCGTCGTATAGCTCGATCGGAAGGAATACTGTCGCGATCGCGTGGTAGCCGTCAGCGCGTTTCCCCAGAACGTGCAATCCGACGTTGATTTTGGCAACGGCACGGTAGGTGTGCATGAGCACTCGAACGGTTGAACAAAACGCAAAATTACCGTTTCTGCACCGAGCCGACGACATCTCGTTCGGTGCGGAACTGCTGCGCAAGGGTATTCACTTGCTTTCGCTTTCGATTCCGATCGGTTATGCGTTGATGTCGAAAGGACGAGCTCTGTCAATTCTAATCCCGCTGACTTTGGTTTTTGTCATTGCCGATGTACTCATTCACTGGAGCGAGCCGGTGCGCTCACTTGCGATGCGGATAGTCGGTCCACTGCTGCGCCCCCACGAACGCCGTCAAGATCGAATGTTGCTCAACGGTGCTTCGTATGTGCTCATCGGTGCATGTATCACGATTGCCATCTTTCCGAAACTCATCGCAGTGACCGCATTGGCAATTTTGATCGTCAGCGACATCAGTGCAGCTATAATCGGGCGGCGGTACGGTCGGCACCGATTGTTCGATAAGACGCTCGAAGGAACTCTCGCATTTTTTGTCGCTGCGTTGATCGTCATCGGTGTTATCGGGTCGCTCTACCGGTTGGCAGCGGTGTATTACATCGTCGCAGCAATTGCTGCTGCTGTCGGTGCGATTGTCGAGAATATTTCGATCCGATTGAAAATGGACGACAACATTTCGATTCCGCTCAGCATCGGCATCGTCATGTGGGCGGTGGCGGAGTGGCTTCCTTCGGGTGAACATTTGCTCGGCATCCAATGACTCGACATTCCTGGTCTTTAGGTGCCGTTGCAAGCGCCGCTGTAATACTGGTCGTGGTGGGGACAGCGATACTGTCCATGTCCGTTGAAACACCGCCTGTACCGACCATGCGAACCACCGACGTATTCGACACGACACTTGCCAATGGTCTGCGGTGGGTCGTCGCAAGTGTCGAAACGAACGTGTATGACTCGCTATTGATTGCGCGCTATACGACGATGCTTTACCATCGTCTGATTCCCCAACCTCTCGACGACACGGGAGCGGTGCGACTCGAAGTGTACGTCTTCGATCCATCGGCTCGGCGGCTACTCGAGCCACACGATGCCGCAATCTTGGCACGGAACAATCCAGCAATCGTAGATCGGTTGATGAAACTGAGCGTCGTTGACAGTGCCTATGTTGCAGTGCGCTTGTCTGCACCGTGGATGCTGTTGGGGCAAGATACACTGACGGTTTTTCGTTCACGCATTTACGTACCGAGAAAGCCTTATCGCTGGTCGTCGTTGATTCGTCGCCAGCGGTCATGATGTTTCACATAGGAGCTGCCGCATGAATAAAGAACAGTGCTACGCGCTGATACTGGGAGCGTCCAGCGGATTCGGTCGCGCCACAGCGCTGGCTTTGGCAGCAGAAGGCTTCCCCATCATAGGAGTGCATCTTGATCGTGCTGCGGCACTGCCGGCAGTCGAAGAACTCAAACGCAAGATTCAGTCCTATGGTGTACGGACGCTGTTTTTCAATGCCAATGCTGCCGATGACACGCGTCGCGCCGAAATCATCGCTGCGCTCCGCGAGGAATTTGCTGAGCGTCCGGGAAGCGGGGTATATCTGTTGCTTCATTCTCTCGCTTTCGGAACCCTGCGTTTGCTCGTTTCACCCGATCGAAACGAAGCTATCACGAAGAATCAGCTCGAAATGACGCTCGATGTGATGGCGAATTCGCTCGTCTATTGGGTCCAGGACCTCTATGCGGAAGGGCTGTTTCTGCGACGCGGCCGCATTCTTTCGTTGACGAGCGCAGGGAGTCATCGGAATCTGCCGATGTACGGTGCAGTTTCTGCAGCGAAAGCAGCCCTCGAATCCTATACGCGGCAATTGGCGCTTGAGTTGGCGCCGATGGAAATCACCGTCAATTCGATTCGTGCCGGTGTTACCGATACTCCAGCCCTGCGCAAAATTCCAGGCAACGATCGGTTGATCGCCAATGCCATCATGCGCAATCCCAACCATCGTTTGACGACACCGGAGGATGTCGCCAAAATCATCACACTGCTTGCTCGACCCGAAGCTCAGTGGATCAATGCTCACGTCCTCGGTGCCGACGGTGGGGAAGATGCAATTGACATCACATGGTGGGATGCTCCTTCGATGCCGTAAACGAATCGAGCAGGCTCTCGTTGCCGTTGGAGTCTGCCTGACAATCGTGAGCGGAATGGGATGTTTGCGTTCCCTGCGCCCGCCTGTGGAATTGCCGATGGCGACCGTCGTCGAGCGATCGAGTCGAGCCGAGCCGGTTCGATTCAGCGATACGGTGACAGTTGCCGTCGATGCGCTACAGCACACCGCAGCTCCCGCCCCGGCGATGCATTCGACGTCGTCGGGGCTTTCGCTCGATTCAGCAGTGAGAGCATGCGAGAAATCCGACAATCTCCCTGCAGCGACAGCGGCGTTGCTGGAAGCCGCCGAGAAATACTCCGAGGACGATTCGCTACACTGGGAGGCATTGTACCTGCTCGGCGATTGTTATGCGCTTGCTAAAGAGTACGATCGAGCTGTTCGTCTTCTCGGAGAAGTTGCCTATCGAAGCAATGGGGTTCCTCCCGATGTTCACCAACGTGCGATTGTGCGCCTCGGTCATGTGTACTGTGTGCTCGGCGATGTGCGCCGTGCAACTGCCCAATTCGATCGACTCCGACAGCTCTATCGGCGTAGTCCCTATCTCGCGATTGCCGATTGCGGCGTCATACGGTGATGCTACTGTTGCTTCCGTGCGCGATAAGCGCGGAACATCCATCGTGCAAGTGCGATGACAACGACTGCGGCAATTGCGATCGTGATCGCATTACCGTACGTACGAAAGTAATCCTCGACGACACGCCAGTTTTGTCCGAGCTTCGCACCCGCGGTGAGTAGGAGCCAGTTCCACACCAGTGCACTTAGCCCACAGAGGATTGTCGTTCGCACAGGCTCCAAGTGAGACATCCCCGCAAAGAGCGAGATGACAGATCGTGTTCCCGACAAGAAGCGATTGACGACGATGACGTAATATCCCCAGCGTTGGAACCATTGCTCGGCACGCACGAGAGCATCGAGCGGAAAGAGCTTGCCCAACCGCGATTGCATCAAACGATCGCCGAACACGCGACCGATCATGAACATCGTGTAGAAACCTGCAACGCTACCGAGCGTCGCCAAAAGCAGCGTCGCGCCGAAGCTGGTGCCGTTTAGACCGATCAACGTTCCGATGAACACCAACAAGACGTCGCTGGGCGATGGCGGGAGAATGTTTTCGAGATACGTTATCGCGAAAGCTGCCAGCATAATACCCCACGGTGGGAGCGACGAAATTGTTTCGATGAAATGTTCCAGCATAGCTTTGCACTTGTGGCTGAACAATCGCAAGTTTACGTCATGAACGACGATCGTGCAGTCCAGCGGCAGGAGCTGATCGGAGCGAACTTGCGTGCCTTGCGCTTGAAACACGGCATTACGCTCGACGATGCTGCACGGGCGGCAGGACTTTCGCTGTCACATCTGGCGAATGTCGAAAGCGGGCGGCGGTGCATCGGTGGAGAACAGCTTCGCCGAGTTCTCAATCTCTATGGCTATTCGTTAGCTGTATTCTTGTCCCACATCGAATCGTTTGTCGTCAACGATGGACGAGAGCACTATGAGCAAGCGACAGCATCACACGAACCGATACCGCTTGTCGGTCGTTCCGAGAGCGGTGCTCGACTTCTTTTGCTCGAACCTGTGTTGTCAGTCGATCGCCCAGCTTACATGTTGTTGATCCTGCCGCCTGGTAGCGAACTATGGCAACCTCATATTGTCCTTCCTTGCTGTTGTCGGGTGGGAGTCGCTCGTGGCGAGTTGCTGATCGAGACTCCACAACGGGAATACGTACTGGCTGAAAGTCAGTATCTGTCCATTGCTGCCTCGGTACCGCATCGGTTCCGCAACCACACGACTTCGGAGTCCCGTGCCTATATTTGGAGCGAAACGGCGTGTGTATAGCATGAACGAAGAAAACCGGACAGTACTGCGCATTCTCTGTATCGAAGACAATCCGCTCGATCGTGAGTTGTTGCGGCGACAGCTCGATCGCGAACTCGGTTGGGACGATCTTCGCTTCGAGCTACACTTTGCAGGGACGCTCGGAGAAGCAATCATGTATGCGCGCAGCCAGGCAGTGGATGTCTGTGTCGTGGATTTGGTGTTGCCTGACAGCCGCGGTGTCGAAACCCTTCATGCGATCCGGAGCGTTATGCCGAACGTTGCCGTCGTTGTCGTTACAGGGGATACCGATCTGTTGACCGTTCGGCAATCGATGTATGCGAATGTACACGGCTACTTGGTCAAGGGAGAGTTTGCGTCGAGTGCTCTCGTTCGGACGGTGCTGGCGGCGTGGGAACGCTCGTTGTTGGAGCGACGACTTGCCGAGACGATGGATCAATTCCGTCGGTTGCAGGCGCAGTACCGTGCGCTGCTGGAGTTCTTGCCCGATGCGGTCATCATGACCGATGCGGAGGAACGAATTCTCTACCTGAACCCAGCGGCACAGGAACTGCTCGGTCGCAGTGCCGGGGAGCTTCTCGGACAAGTACTGCCACACACGTTCGGAGGACACAGCAGCGACGTCGTTATTCCTCATCGCGATGGTCGCCTTCGCTATGCGGTGTTGCGAACCGAGCGTGCTATCGTCGAAGGGCAACCCGTTGTGCTGTACTTTCTCCATGACGTAACAGACCGTCGGGCTGTCGAGCTGGAACAGCGACAACGAGAGCGATCCGAACTGCTCGGTCTGCTCGCCAGCGGGATTGCACACGATCTCAACAACCTGCTCTCACCGATCATGCTCGGAGTACAGACGCTCCTCCGATTGGACAGCGACGAACGTGTGCAGAAAGTCCTCATGATGATCGAGCAATCGGCAAAGCGTAGCGCCGAATTGATTCGCCAAGTGCTCAGCTACGCTCGCACGAACGACACCGATCTACAGGCTGTCCGACCCTACGACGTGGTCGAGGATGCTGTTCGATCTTTCCGTTCTTCGATCCCACCGACGATCGAGCTCAACGTGAGCGGTGGCGATCCATCGATACCTCCCATCTATGCCGATCGGCTGCAGCTCTTTCAGCTACTGCTCAATTTGCTCCGCAATGCACGCGAAGCGATCGGCAGTAGCGGAGGCTCCATCAGTGTCTCTGTGACGACGGCGAATCCCGATGATCCGCGGCTAATGGGGAGAGGGATCGCTCAGACAAAGTATGTTGTTTTTCAAGTCAGCGACACGGGATGTGGTATTCCCGAACACATCCGTCCGCATATCTTCGAGCCGTTCTTTACGACCAAACCCAAAGGAGAGGGAACCGGCTTGGGTCTTTACACCGTGTTGACGATCGTCAAGCGACACCGCGGCACAATTCACATCGACAGCGCTGTCGGACTCGGCACGACTGTGAGTGTCTTCCTTCCTCAAGTGGAAACGACTGCAAACAACGCACGAGCAGTGCTAATTGTGTCGCCGAGCGCGACTCTTCGCCAGTTGGTCGGTGCAACGCTCGGCGCAGTCGGCTTCGATATCGTTGAGGCGAGTTCGGTGTCGGAAGCGCTCGGTATGTTCATCAATGCCGTCGGCAACATCGAGATTGTCGTCGCCGACGACGATCGTTTACTCGATGGCATCGAAAAAATCCGCACGATCAAAGAACTCAAGCCAGAGATCCGAATCGTCCTGCTCTGTAGCATGTTGGCGCAGCAATCCATTGCCGAATTGGAGAGCACTGTCATTGATCGCTTCGTCGCTAAACCGTTCACCGATCAGATGCTGCTGGAGGCGGTCGGATCGTTGGTCGGTCACCATTGGAGCGAGCCGTAACTTTGTATTACGTACAACAAGCATTTCACCACGCAATGAAAGAATTCCGCAACGAACCAGTTCTCGATTTCGCCGATCTGGGCAACATTCGCAAGCAACGAGCCGCCATTGATGCGGTGCGCAAAAAGTTCAACAAGGAATACCCGAACATCATAGGTGGCAAGAAGGTGTATTCCGAGGAGAAGACGATCTCTCGCAATCCTGCTCGTCCGAACGAGGTTGTCGGTATTTTTCAGAAAAGTGGGACCGAACACGCCGAGCGCGCGATTGCGGCTGCACTCAAAGCGTTCGAGACGTGGAAGCTCGTACCGGCGAAACAGCGAGCTCAGTATTTGTTCAAGGCGGCACGCGAAATACGACGGCGTCGCTTCGAGATCAATGCGTGGATGATAAGCGAAGTGGGCAAGAACTATGCCGAAGCCGATGCCGATACGTGCGAGGCGATCGACTTTCTCGAATTCTACGGACGAGAAATGCTGCGATATGCAGAACAGCAACCGGTTACGCCGGTTCCTGGTGAAGCCAACGAGCTGTTCTACATCCCGCTGGGCGTCGGTGTGATTTTGCCGCCGTGGAATTTCCCTTTCGCCATCCTTGTCGGTATGACCAGCGCTGCAATCGTGACGGGCAATACCGTCGTACTCAAACCATCGAGTGATTCGCCGATGATGGGCTGGTTGTTTGCCGACATCATGCGCTCGGTTGGATTGCCGAGTGGCGTCCTCAACTTTCTGGTTGCCAGCGGTGCCGAAACCGGAGACTATCTGGTGGCTCACCCGAAGACGCGCTTTATTGCCTTTACTGGTTCGATGGAAGTCGGCTTGCACATCAACGAATTAGCGGCAAAGCCACAGCCGGGACAAATCTGGATCAAACGCGTTATTGCCGAGATGGGTGGCAAAGACGCAATCATCGTTGACAGTGAAGCCGATCTGGATGAAGCTGTCAAGGGGGTGGTTGTTTCGGCGTTCGGATTTCAGGGACAAAAATGTTCAGCCTGTTCGCGTGCGATCGTTGACAGAGCGGTGTACAAAGAATTCGTCGCTAAGCTCCGCGAGGCGGTCGCGGCATTACGTGTCGGTCCGCCGGAAGACAACTTCCCTGTAGGTCCTGTCGTCAGCCAGCGTCAGATGAACACGGTGTTACGCTACATCGAGATCGGCAAAAGCGAAGGGAAATTGCTCACCGGCGGAAACGCTATCGCCGACGACAGTGGGGGGTACTACATCGAGCCGACAGTCTTCGTTGATGTCAAGCCGAACGCACGGATTGCGCAAGAGGAAATCTTCGGTCCTGTATTGTCGGTGATCAAAGCGCGCGATTTCGACGATGCTCTTCGCATCGCCAATGGCACGATCTATGGGCTTACCGGTTCGGTCTATTCGCGCAACAGGAAAAAGCTCGATCGTGCACGGATTGAATTCCACGTCGGTAATCTCTATTTCAACCGCAAGTGTACCGGAGCACTCGTCGGTGGTCATCCCTTCGGTGGGTTCAACATGAGCGGTACTGACTCGAAAGCGGGCGGTCGCGATTACTTGTTACTCTTCCTGCAAGCGAAAAGCGTTTCGCGTAAGCTCTAAGGCAGTGGTACTACAAATTCGACGCTACCCACAATCGAACGACCGTCTGCGTTGGAACTCGGCTTCCAGGCGCCGGTTCTTGCCGCAGCACGGTGCCGGGCGCAAATGTCTCGTCATACTGCATGATCACTTCGCCCAACTGGAGATTAGCCTGCAGGAGCATGCTCTCGGCATCGTTGCGAGAGCGGTAAATCAGGTTCGGTACAATGGTGGTGCTTGTCGAATCATGGCAGATCGTCAGCTCGACAGTCGTGCCCGTTCGGACAGCGACGGTCGCTGCAGGAATTTGTGCGACCACTTGGCCGCTGTTACTCATCGAATCGCAGGCAACTGTCTGAACGCGCCCGAGCTGCAATCCCGCTCTGAGCAGCTCCAGTTGAGCTTGGCGCAGTGGCATGCCGTACAACGATGGGACGCGAACGACTTCGTAACCGCGGCTGACGACCAAATACACTCGCCGACCTTGACGGATAGTCGCGCCGGCGTAGGGGGATTGGAGAATAATCCGACCTGCCGGCTGACTCGAATCGAATTGTTGCTGTATGTCCTGAATCCGCAGCCCACGTTGTTGCAACAGTGCTACTGCTTGTTCCTGCGGCATTCCGACGACCGATGGCATGGTAATCGTTCCTCGGCTATGAACGATCCAAGGAATGACGATCTGATCGAGTGCGATGCTGACAACAATCACAATGACGATTGTCAATGCGACCCGAAGTCGCCTACGACTTTTGAAGACGAAGTGAAGCGGCGATGCCATAGTTCCGACACAATTCGATGACGACTGCAAACATACCGTACACGCGCAATGCCTGAGGCACGCGAGTACTTTATCGTTGCGATCTCGGTATCAACTGTACTCATACTGGCTCTGTGCGCTGCCGTTGCGTTCATACGCTCGAGTGCGGGGCACTGGGAGTTCAGAACTGCTACTGCTGGCGCAGCGGTAGCCGCTCTGGTCGTCGGCTATTGGCTGCTGCTCTACAAAGCATTGCCGCTGGGGTGGGGACGCAATAGCGGCAGACGTTCGAACGTAGCAAACGGCATTGCATCAGCGGCAGGTATCGTCGTCCCCGCGTGGCTGTTAGCCAGTGTGCCGCTACGAATCGGCGCACCACCGGAAGTTACTGTCATCACTCTGCGGAAATCGAATGCAACACGATGAGTTCCGACATTATGCAGAATCGGCTCGCAAAATAGCACGCCTACTCGAGAGCAGCGATTCCATCGTCATCACTACCCACGTCCGTCCAGATGGCGATGCCGTCGGCTCGATGCTCGGTTTGAGCAATGCCTTGCGGATGCTCGGCAAGTCGCCGCGTTCAATCGTTTCATCGCCTGTGCCAGCGTTCCTGCGTTTTCTGCCGCACTGCGATACGATAGAGCAGTACAACCCGCTCTCCCACGATGGCGTAATCGCAACAGCAGATATCATCGTGTGCGTGGATTTCAACCATCTTTCACGCATCGAATCTATGGAGCCGATCGTTGCTTCCTCGACTGCTCGACGCGTTCTGATCGATCATCACCTCGACCCGGAAGATGGCTTCGCTGCTGCATTGCACGATACCGAGGTAGCTTCGACTGCCGAGCTTGTTTTCGCTCTTTTAGCGCTCGAATATCCAGCAACTGTAGACGGAGATGTCGCTATTCCACTTTACGTGGGCATTGTCACCGATACCGGGAGTTTCCGTTTTCCACGTGTTACGTCACGTACTCACCGGATAGTGGCAGCGTTGCTCGATCGCGGCGTTGATCCCCCAGCGATTCACCAAGCGCTCTTCGACACGAACACACCTGCACGCATGCGTTTGCTCGGCGAAGTACTTCGTTCGCTCGATGTCGTCTGCGATGGTCGTTGTGCGATATTGACAGTGACGCGAAGTGCTCTGCAAGCCGTAAATGCAACAATGGACGATACCGAAGGATTCGTTCAGCATACCCTCACGATCGAGGGTGTGCAAATCGGCGTGTTCTTGAGCGAAATGTTCGAGCGCGATGCAGTGAAAATCTCGATGCGTTCGAAAGGCAATGCCGATGTGCGTCTGATTGCTGAACGATTCGGTGGCGGTGGGCATCTCAATGCTGCGGGTGCTATCGCCGAAGGAATGACGATCGAGCAGGTCAAAGCACAAATCATCGTGCTTGCTACTGAGCTCCTGAGCGCTCGGCGTAACGATTGAAAGTCTCGGAATCAAGAAACGCTTTGCGCGCATGATCGGGAAGAAACATCGCCAACGTATAGCGCGTCAACACCGGTACCGAGCCACGAGCGATCAGCTTCGCAGCTTCGAGCTGGAGCATATCCAACTGGCGAGTTCGATCGAGCAACGCTTGCAACTGCTGTGCAATCGGGAGCCACACGAAATTCGACGTGACCAATCCCCAGAGTGTCGCGCTGAATGCAAAGCCAATTCGATGGAGGAGTGCCGTTGGGGTATCTCCGCTGTGTCCCAGTGCTGACGCCAGACCGATCACTGTGCCGATGATGCCCATCGTTGGTGCATATCCTGCAAGGCGACGGAAGAAGCCGATCGCTCGTTCGAACGATGCACGTTGTGACGCCAACAGTTTCTCGGACAGTTGCGCAATCGTATCGGCATCGAAACCATCGGCGCACAACTGCGCAATCGCAGCGGCAGACGAACAAGGCGCACGCGCAATCATCGTACCGAGAGCGGTGATGCCGTCCCGTCGCCAACGAAGATTCAGCTCCAACCACCATTGTGCCACATGCACCGCATCGGGTGTTTTTTGCCACAGCAACCGGACACGAGACAGTGCCTCGATGGTATCAGCCGACGGTGTACCCGCAACGGTTGCGATGATCGAGCCGATAACGACGATTGCTATCGCGTCGAGATTCCCAATGAACGCGAATGTTCCTGTTGCAACCACCGCGACGGCAACGACGAAGATTATCCCCACAGCGAAGGGAGTAAGCGTGCCCAGTTGCTTCATTGCAGGAAATCGAAGAGCGAAATGCTGAGCAGTTTTGCTCCCACTTTGAGGCTGTATTCGTAGGCGATCTGATCGCGTTGGAGCTGCATCGTTGCTTCAGCGACGTCGGTATCGCTGAGTTGCGAAAGAAAATCACGCTGCCGGGTGATGTCTTCGGCGAGCTGGTCATGTTGGCGTGTCATTCGTTCGGTGCGAATGCCGACATCGGCTGCTGCTTGGTTCACCACAGTCGTTGCATCGGCAATTTGTTTGACCAGCGCAGCGACAGCGTCGAGCTGCTCAGGCGTAGGATGTTGACCGTCGCCGCGAGGTGTGCCGTCGGCATTGAAGGCGAGAGTGTTGTACAAGGCAATCAGCGTATCGAAGACGGCAGTCCCACCGCTGCCGAAAACTTTGTCGGCAGTCGTCGAAACCTGCTCGGTGGATGCGTCGCCGGTTTGGACGTATCGAGGCTCGGTGTTCCCCTTGAAGCGCACCTGCAATCCAGAAGGGTTCGTAGGAGTCGGTGCGGTGGTAACCAATTCGTATGGTGTCGAGTCCTTCTCTGGTGGTGTCGTTGTCAGTGCAGAGGCAGTGTTTTTCGTACCTGCGAAGACGAAGATGTCACCGTGAGTCGCATTAGCAGACGCGATCACATCGCGAATCTTCGAGAGGACATTCTGCGCGAACACCGACCACTTGTCTTGATTGGCGATTTGGAGCGCATCGGTTCCGAGTGTGCGCACATCTGCCAGTGTTGTCCCGATCGCGTCGAGTGCCGTACTGGTTGTCTCTTGCTCGGCGAGCGCGCCGTCGAGCGTGTCCGAATAGCGTTGCATGCGTGATATAGTGCTGCGAAACGATGCGATATCCGCCATATCGGTGGGTGCGTCCGAAAGGTGCAGTATGCGTTGTCCTGTCGCCAGGCGCATCTGTTGTGCTGCTTGGCGAGCAGTAAGCTCGGTGAGCGTCGATTGAATCGAGCTACTGAGTGATTGCAAAGTCACACGCATAGCGTCTCCGGTTATCGTCCGAGATTGATTACTGTCGCGAGCATGTCGGATGTTGCAGTAACGATGCGAGCTGCCGCCTCGAACGAGCGTTGATATGTGATGAGATTGGTCGCCTCTTCGTCGAGGTTGACGCCACTGAGCGATTCACGCTCCGAGTTGACCTGCTCTAAGATCGTTTTTGCTGCCGAGAGCCGATCGTTTGTGCTCGCTCCCATTTGTGCCAATCGCGATGCGATCGAGCCGTAGTAACCTTCGGGAGTCATCGAGTCGAGGAAGGTGCCGTCGGTAGCCAGCGCGGCAATGGCTGTGATGATGTCGCTGTTGCCCGGTGTGTTCGGTGTCGCCGATGTCGGGACCGCAGCAGGGTCGGTCACAAGGAGAGAATTGATGCTGATCGTGGATGCTGTTATCGTGCTCCCCGACGATGGAACGAAAATCGCGCGTGCCGGCGGAGTCGGACCCGTATCGTTCAAGCCATAGCCACCCGCAGCAATTGCATTGACGCGATCGGCAAAGGTTCGCGCGAGTCGGTCCAATTCGCGTGCGATCGAAAAACCGCTGCTCGTTGTCAGCGGATTGAGCGTGATGTTGTAGTGTTCTGCCAGCGATGCCAGCTCGCCGCTACGAGGCACGAGTGAACCGACTGTTGTGCCGTCGGGCTTCTCAACGGAGAATGCAAGAGTCGTTTCTCCGGTAGCACTATCGAGATTTTTCTGCACGCGGAGGGAAAGTGCTGTATCGAGAGACACAAGAACCATCCCGTTGCTTGAGACAGTGAGGCTTCCGCTGTCGTCGCGGGCAGCAGTGACGTCGAGATACTTCGACAATTCCTGCAATGCCTGGGTTTGTTCATCGGTCAGTGAGGGTGCAGTCTGCCCGCTTGCATTGCCACTGCCAGCGATGCGCCGGTTCAGGCTTGCGATCGTGGAAAGCAGTTGGTTGACGCGCTCGACGTCTTGCGTCGTTCGAACAAATGTACTTGAGCGGATGTCCTCGATAGCGAGGCTGCTGCGGTTGAATTGTGCTGCAAGGTCCGATGCTCGCGCGACGAACAATTGCCGGTCAGATAACCTCGAAGGATTCGCTGCAAGTTGACTGGCTGCGTCGAAAAATCGCTGCATCGCTGTCTGCAGCGTTTGATCTCCGGGTTCGCCGAGTGCTTGTTCGATCTGAGCCAGGATCGTTGCATCTTGCTGGTAGCGATTCTGCGCTGCTGTGTAGGTACGCCAGTCACGCTCGATCAACGAATCTCGAAACTGACGAATACCAGCGGTGAGTACACCCATTCCGATCATCGTTCCGCCGAGGGATACTGTCTCTCCCGGACGAAGCATCAACGCTTGCCGTGAATAGCCAGCTGTGTTGACGTTGGCGATGTTGTTGGAAGTGACATCCAATCCGCGCTGGCTCGCCAGGAGGGCACGTTTGCCGATTTCGAGCGATGGGATCATGGCGCACACCTTTAGAGCGATGTGTTGATAGCGTGAAGTCCCTGTTCGCGCACGAACGATAGCGTCGTTGCGATGCTGTTCTTGCCTCTCAATGCGAGCATGCGATTGATGCCGTTAGCCAGCTGCAACTGCCAGAGACGAGTGCGGAGAGAGTCTGCAAGCGTTTCGAGTGTGTCACGCGTGTCGGAAGGAAGCTGCTGGCAGATTTCTGACAGTGTAAGTTGGCGCGCTCGGTCCGCAGAGATGCCGAGCAACGTTGCAAGCAGTGCGATGCGCTGCTCTTCCATCCGACCGACTTGTTCGATGAGCGATTCCTGCTCCCGTGTCGAACGCTCGATACCGGAAGTGTCGAAGTGGACCAAGCACTCTTGCAAACGATGGGCGAGGGCGAGCATGGCTTCGATCGCTGCTGCTTGGCGATGCAGCAACTCGATCAATTCGTTCGTGACATCGGCACGGCAATCCATTGCGCAAGTTCCGATGGTGAGGATATCCGTCCAAAGTATCGGCATTCACTGAGAAAACTGAAATCATGTTCGCGAGCGGAACTGCTGCGCGAATTGCTGAACTCGTTGCACGTAGTTCCGCGTTTCAGTGAATGGCGGAATGCCGCCGTGCCGCAACACAGCACCGGGACCGGCATTGTAGGCAGCCAATGCCAACGGTACGGAACCGAAACGATCGAGCATCATCCTGAGATACCGTGTTCCTCCGTCAATGTTTTCTTCTGGGTCGAAGACGTCACGAACACCGAGGTCGGCGGCTGTACCGTCCATGAGTTGCATCAGTCCTTTTGCACCAGCAGGAGACACTGCTTCCGGAACTCCGGCTGATTCGGCAGCGATGACTGCCTTGATGAGCCACGATGGAACGCGATAACGCGAGGCTGCGTTTTCGATGACTGTATCGAAGCGCTCTAACCGTGATTGGAGCTTTGCGTTTTTTTCTGGCGAGGGCGCTGGATCGGCAGGTGCGTGGGGTTGTGAGGTTTCGTGCGTTGTTGCGGGTAGTTTCGACAACTCGAGCGGCGTAGTGCGTGTCGTCACTAACGGCAATGCCGATTCGCCTGTCAGGTGGCGGTACACCATTTCTGCGATACCGATGCCACGTCCCGATTGTGAAAGCTGGTCGGCAAGCTGCATCCCGCTCAGTGCGTCGAGCGCGTCAGCACCAAAACTCAGCTCGCCGTCGTTGTCGTCGTGTTCGTCGAGCATCGCCTGTCGCATCGTTTTGTACAGCTCGTGAATGAAGAGTGCTTCGAAACCACGAGCGACTTTTGCAGCTTGTTCGTGAGATATCGCGTTCGACGGTTGGGAGTTTTGTAGCACCTGTCCAAGCGATCGCCCTGCACTCTGCGATTGCAGTGCAACAGTCGCTCGATCGAGTGCGTCCGAACCAAGCGAAATGTCCATCGTCATTGGATGATGAGTTCTGCTTGCAAGGAACCTGCCTGTTTGAGCGCTTGGAAAATAGCCACCAAATCGCGCGGGGAGACCTTCAGCGAATTGAGCGCATTTGCCAGGTCCTGTACGGTCGCCGTCGCCGGTAGCGCGACTGCAGGATTGCTCTGTTCTTGAGTGCGGACGAACGCATTCGAGACACGTGCTGTCGTGCCGATCGTAAAGGGTGCTGGCTGAACGACGGTGTTGAGCTGTTGGATCTCGATTTCCAATCCACCATGCGCAACGACAGCGGGGAGCAATCGTACATTCCCACCGACGACGACGGTGCCTGTACGCTCGTTGATGACGACTTTGCCGGCGACGTCAACGCTTACCTCCGCCGATTCGATACGAGAGATGTACTCGATCGCCTGGGCTTGAGTTGTGCCTGTCGGAAACCGGACGACGACGGTTGCAGGATCGAGTGCCTGTGCCGTATTGGTGAGTCCTTCGAGCGCATTGATCGCCGTTGCGATTCGCGTTGCGGTGGTGTAGTCGGGATGATTCAAGACGATGCGAACCTCGCTACTCACCTTCGTCGAGTTTTCGACATTTCGTTCGAGCAGCAGTCCTGCTGGAACGCGCCCGGTGTTGGTCATGTTCTTTCCGGACCGCGAGCCGAGCGAGCTGACATCGTAGCCTCCGACACTCACCGGACCTTGAGCCATGCCATAGACGGTGCCGTCGGTAGCGACAAGCGGTGTCATGATCAGTGTTCCGCCCTGAAGTGAACGTGCATCTCCCAGACTGGAAACGGTGACATCTACTTTCGTGCCGGCACGTGCGAATGCGGGGATCGTTGCCGTCACCATGACCGCAGCAACATTCTGAGTACGCTGGAGAAAAATGTTCTGCTGCGGCGTGATGCCGAAGCGTTTGAGCATGTTCAAGACCGATTGAATCGTGAAATTCGAGCGTGGCGAGTCGCCCGTATTGTTGAGCCCCGTGACCAAACCATAGCCGACGACTTGGATACCTCCGCTGCCTTCGATCGTCGCAATGTCTTTGATGCGATCGGCAGACGCTCCGGTAATTGCCAGGGCAAGCAGCAGTATGATTCGTCGAGCCATCGTCGTGGAATCCTCAGAACAAGAATCGCAAGAATTTGGTGAAGAGTCCCGGCTCCTGCGCCTTTGAGATGACGCCGTCGCCGTTGTAGATGAGAACAAGATCGGCAATTTGATACGAGTAAACGGTGTTGTCCGGCGAGATGTCCACAAAACGAACGAAGCCGCGGAGCGTGATTGTTTGTGTCTCGCCGTTGATGCTCACTGTTCGTGTCCCTTCGATACGAAGTGCATTGAGATTACTCGCATCGGTGATACGTGCGGTGAGCTTTGCGCGGACACTCTCGGATCGGTTCGTTGTCCCTTGCCCGCTGAACGAGTTTTTCGTTCCGATACCCACGCCGGCACTGCCTTGGTTGTTGCCGAGCGAGCCGCTGGCTTGAGCGCTCAAATCGGTCGTCGTATTGTTTTGTGTTGTTGCTCGGTTGTCAGCTTGAGCGTCCTCGACGATCAAGATGGTGACGACATCGCCCGTGCGGAATGCCTTGACGTCCGAATAGAGCGAGCGTGTGGCGCTCTCGGTGAATTGAGCCAGGCACCCAACGACTGCTGACATCAGGAGTACGATAGAGCATCTCATGGTGCTTGTCCGATTGGTTGCGATTGGTGAGAGTTGAGCTCGACGATGACGGTTCGGCGATCGGCGAGCGTACCGACCAACACAGCGCCCGTATCGGAACGACGTACTTTCACGCGATCGCCGGGTTCGGCGTTTTGGAGGACATTTGCTGTTGTACGAATGGAGATCGCTCCGCTGCGGAGGATGAGATTGACGCTTTCGCCACTGCGAATACTGCCACCGCCGACGACATAGGTGCGGAGCAGGGGAGTGCCTGCTGCAATGCTCTGTGCCGCGCGCAGTCCGATGACTGAGTCGGGCAGTAGCTCCATGAAGCCGGTGGCATCGCGCAGCTCGTAGATGACGTCGCTCGATTCGATAGTTTCACCGCGTTGGAGTGGTCGCTTGGCGACGGGTACCATCCTGCGTGGTGTGATCTTGATCGGAACGCGCAGACGACGAAGTTCTTCTCCGTCAGCTTGAAACGATACTTCGACAACCGTCCGTCCCCATATCCGATCGTCGGGCAAACGGCAGTACGCAACGACGAAAGGACGATCGAAACGGACCTCGTCGAGCGGCGCAAGGATGCTGATCTCGTCGCTGTCGCCGATCCGTTCGCGCAGGAATGCTTCGATACCGCGCTGGAGCGTCGCAGGCGAGAACCGTGCTTCTTGCGGCTGCCCGAGAGCCGTTGACGAAATCGCCAACGATGTCGCCAGTACAGTTACCGCGGCGAGCATGCACGTTCCGTATCGCACACGTTCGATGAGCGTTCGCATCGTTACCGTTTGAGATTGACTGCAGTGCCGAGGATGTTGTCAGCTGTCTGTACGGACTTCGAGTTGATTTCGTATGCGCGCTGAGCGATGATCATGCTGACCATTTCTTGCACCAGGTCAACATTGGACGACTCCAGATGCCCTTGGATGAGTTCACCGGTGTTGTTTGTGCCGGGTTGCTCTTCGATCGGCAGACCCGATGCGGTCGTCGCGACGAAGAGATTGTCGCCGACCGAACGCAAACCAGCAGGATTGACGAATCGAACGAGCGTGATGCGTCCGATTTCTTGTTCGTCGGTTTGATTGTTACCGAACACAGCAGTGACGATGCCATCGCGACTTATGCGGACCGTCGTTGCGTTGTCGGGGATCGTGATACGAGGTTCGAGAAAGTAACCCTGCGAAGTCACGATTTCGCCATTGCGGTTGACAGTAAACGAGCCGTCGCGTGTGTAGGCAATGGTGTTGTCGGGACGGAGCACCTGGAAAAAACCTTCGCCATTGATTGCAAGGTCGAGCATGTTGCCGGTCTCGGTCACGGTGCCTTGCGAGAATTGCCGTGTCGTCGCGACGAGTTCAGTGCCGCTGCCGACCTGCACGTCCGGTAACGGCTCGATCCCAGCAGCAGCCGTTGTGCCCATGGGTCGCACCGTTTCATAGAGCAGGTCCTGGAATTCAGGACGCACACGCTTGTAGCCGGTCGTATTGACGTTCGCCAAATTGTTGGCGATGATTTCGACAAATCGCTGCTGTGCACTCAAGCCGGTTGCGGCTGTGGTCAATGTTTTGTCCATGCTTGGAACCTCATGCTATGGTTAGGCAGTGAATCGTCCTATGTCGATCGAGCGATCGAGAGTCGAGTCGTTGGTCTGGATGACCTTCTGTCCTAACTCGAACATCCGTTGAAGTTGGATCATCGTGACCATCTCGCTGACAATATTCACATTGGATGCTTCGAGATAGCCTTGTTGAACGGCGATTCTTGTCGGGTCGAGTTCGACGATTTCTGTTGTGTCGGTCGGGACGAAGCTCGTCGCGCTCGAACGCTGTAGCGACTGGGGATTGGCGACTTCGACGACGCGTAGTTGAGCGACGTACTGCCCGTTGAGTTGAACTTCGCCTTGTGGCGAGATTTGGATCTGTCGTGCGATACGATCGTTGGATGGTGTATCGCCGAACGCCGGCAGCTCGATTTGGAGCGGACCGCTCGTCGAAAGGAGGTATCGTCCGTCGGCGGTGACGACGTAACCGCGATCATCGAGTGTGAAATGCCCCGCTCTTGTGAGATGCTCTGTCCCGTCAGTGTCGGCGACGACGAAAAATGTTGCATTTCCGTCGAGTGCAACATCGAGCGGGTTACCGGTCTTTTGAATTGCACCTGGACGGAAGTCGATGTACTGGCTGAGGGGGAGGTCTTCGGTTTCGGCATCGCCGCGAACGTTGAGCAAGTTCTCCCGCGCTTCGATGAGCGATTGTTCGAAAATACCGCCGCGTTTGAAGCCGACTGTATTGGCATTGGCGAGGTTGTTGGCGGTGATTTCCAACCTCGTTTGCTGCGGCAACATGCCGAGTGCGGCAGTGTAGAGTTCCTTGAGCATCCGTGCTACCGTCGAAAGTCCTGCATCCTACTCACTAATGCCGCAAGATGTGTGCCAATAGCAGTGAACAAAAACGAAGCGGGTGAACCGCAAAGGCTCACCCGCTGCAATGTCGAGCGCCCTACTATCGTTAGCGAGTTATCACTACCGGCTCGACAATCGAGCGCAGAGGCGTCAACAGCCTGACGAAATAGGTACCGCTTGGAATACTGCCGGTCGGTACAACATACGTGAACTCGCCACGACTATTCCCCTCAGCAATGCGGAGTACTTCTGTACCGAGCGGTGAAAACAGTTCGAGCTTGTACGGAATGTCTTCGCCGATGGTGACCGAGAGAACAAGATCGCTCGTTGCCGATTGCCCGGTCGAAATCGCGGTTGGTTCAGTGATCGTTACACGGCGCACCTGCTGTGCACAGTAGTAAGGCGTTGTAACCAGACCGTCGGTGCTCCGGACAACGATGCAGGGGTAATCGTTGGCATTGAGCAGCGTGGCACGGATAGTCTGCACCATCGCATCGGTAACGAATGTCGTCACTGGAATTTGTACATCGAGTGTACCCGTCATGATGCCCAAAGCACTGGTACCATCGAGAATTGTTCCAGTCGGTAGATGTTGGAGCGACCATGTCCAGCCGTTCTGAAGCGATTGGAAGCTGGCGTCGTCAATTTCGATTGCTGTGATCGAATAGTCGAGCTGAAGCCGTAATCGTCGTACAAGAGATCCGGCGTCTGGCGATGTTACAAGCTTGATTGTAATCGGTTTCGTCTGTCCGACATCGATCGTGGCATTGCCGACTGCGATATCGAGGGTACGTGTTACGCCTGTTGCTGTAAAGGTTGCTCGAAATGGCTGTGCCAGTGCTGGCGATGATATCGTCACGACAATTGTGCGTGTGCCCGCGACCGGAGTGTACCGAATGGTAATGGTTGTAGAGCCGCCGGCGGGCACGACGGAATCGCTTGCCGTCACGACAAAGTCTGCGACGTCACCTTGTGTAGCGATCGTGAAAGGTTCAGTTTGAGTGCCCGGATTGCTGAGAGTTATCGTTCGAGTGACAACGGATTCGCACAAGAGAATCTCGCCGAAATCTTGCGGTGTTGTGATCGAGAGGGCAAGACCGATGCCACTCACTGTGACCGTTGTTGTAGCGTCGGGATCGGTTTGAGGACCTGGCGCAGCGTCGGATACAATTGTGATACGAGCGACGTTGGGTCCGGCTTGCCGTGGCTGGAATCGCATCGGCAATACCAGCGAATCACCGATCGGAATTGTTACGTTCGATTGCGGTGGCGCGGTGAACGAGAAACTTGCGTCATCGGGATCGCTGATGCGCTTGACGACCAGTGGAGCGGTCGTGCTCGTATTGCGGATGACCAGCGGCACAACCTCTGGCGAGAGATCGCCGACCGGCCAGGGCGAGAAGGTCACATCTGGTGCTTCGATCTTGGGCAGCGTTCCTATGCCGGTTGTGCGTGCTGCAATTGGTCCGCCGAGACCTTGGACGGAAACCTCGATCCATTCACCGAGATTGCCTTCGTTCTGTGGCGAGAACGTGACATCGAAAGAACGCTCTTGACCGGCTGGCAGAGTAAACGGCGTTGCAGGAAGGTTCCCAAGCTGGAAGTCCCCGCTGGGACTACGGAGCCGAATACTTGTAATCACCGCGTCGAGCGAGTCGTTGGTGTTGCGGATGCGCGCCGGCATTGTTGTTGTCGTCAGCAGGCGATGGGGTCCGAATTGCGGGACTTGTAGCTCCACTTCCGATGGTAAGGCGATACCGGTGATCGTCTGTTGTTGTGTACCGCCGCATTTATCGGGTAATTCGATAACGAAGGATGCTGTCTGTTGTCCTGCGACACTCGGCAGAAAACCGATATCCACGACCAAGCATTGTCCCGGTGCGAGGTCGAACGGACATCCAGTTGTGGCATCGAGCGTACAACCGGTTGCCGGAATTGTCGCGCTGAAGGCGTTTGTGGGATCGTTCGCAAGTTTGATTGTGCCGGACAACGCTTCGTTGCCTGTGTTGCGCAACAAGCAATGATTGCTGAGCTGGCGGAGAACGCCGACACTGGTCGTAATTGGTGGTGGGGCGGTGATCGTGTACTTGCACGGTGGCAACCCCAGTCCGGTCACAGCGACTGTTGCAGGGTTGCCACAGTTGCCTTGTACCGTGAGTGTCGCATTGTGTATTCCTTCGGCTGCTGGTAGGAACAATAGCTCGATGCTCACACACTCTCCCGGTTTGAGTACGTAGTCTTTCCAATTGGAGACGAGCTGGAATTGTGCGGCGTTCGGTCCGCTAAAGCTCATGGTCGTGATGATGATCGGAATTTCTCCATCGTTGCAGAGCACACCACTGAAAACACGCGACGTCGTTTCCCCTGCCGCAATGGAGCCGACGTCGAGTGTTGGCACGCGGAATCGGATGAGCGGAGATTGAACTCGGAAGGTTGTATCGCTGACGTCTTCGGAGCCAGGGATAAAGCCGAATTTGCGCAGATAGACGTCGGTTCCGCCACGACTGGTCAACGTAATCGAGCCGCTTCGAAGCTGAGTGTCGAATCCGCCGGTTTCATAGCGGTTACCGTCGTTGTCTCGAATGCTCGGTTTCGTGTACGGTGCGGCGATGTAGCGCTTCTGGAGACTGGTGACGGTCAGCGATGTATTGAAAATGGCTGTGAAGGGATCGAAAACATTCGCGTTGGTGCTATTGATCGAGATGGAGGGTGTCGTGTTGAATTGCAATTTGCCTTTGAACCATCCATAAAGGTAAATCGAGCCACCGGTGAACGCAATGGAGTCCACTCGTACTTCGGTGGCACCTGTACCGCCTCCTCCTCCGACTGCAACTTGAATCGCATTACCGCTCGGCGAATAGACAGCTATGAACGCATTGTTGACATCGAGTGCGTTCGACTTGCTGACCGTTGCACTACCGAACTGCGCCGTACTGCTGCGGAACGTCCCTGCCACGTAGAGATTGTCGTTGTTGTCAATTGCCAGGCAACAGCCAACATCGGTTCGGTTGCCGCCACCATTGCGTGCCCAGATCAAATTCCCATCCGTGTCAAAGCGGGCAACGAACATATCGCTTTCGCCGTACCCGGTGAGTGTCGTCCCATTGATTGTAGCGGTGTTGGTGAACGTTCCTGCGATGTGGACGTACATCTGCCGCGAATCGAGCACTACCGACCGGCATGTATCGAAACTCGATCCGCCGATCTGCTGCGCCCATTGATAGGCTGAATCAGGAGGAACAACGACTCGAATACGATAGTTCTGCCCAGCCTGTGGTGGCTTCCAACGGAATGAATAACCCGTTGCTTGCCTGGTGATGAGCTGCCATGTTGGTGTTGGGCGATTGCCGTCTGCTGCGTAGTAAATATCAACGCCCTGATTCGGTTCGACACCTGCCCAGCGGATAATTACCGAATCACACGTCGAAAACAACTCCCCACCGTTCGGCGAGACGACCAGTGCACGCGATAGACCGCCGATAAGCGTGACGGACGTTGGACAAGGATTCCCATCGAGCGTCAGCGTTGCTTGACGGAATTGCTTTGAACCCTGTTGCGTGAATTGAACGGTCGGCTCCCATGTTTCGCCCGGTTGTAGCGTGAACGGCAGCGTCTTGCCTGCCATGTCCACGATTGTGTAAAAACCGGTAGGAACAATCGGCAGTGCCGTAATCTGCATCGGTGCGTTGACTGCTCTGATTGTCAGTTTGACGGTTGTCGAAATGCCGGGATTGGGGTTGCCGAAGTATGCTACCGAAGGAGTGATGTCCAGCCGTGCTACAGACTGTGGCGGTGCGACATACTGCAGCGATGATGACGTCGGAGGTGTCGTTCGCAAGAACGATGCGTTGACGTTTCTGATGCGTTCTTGTTCGGAACAGCTCCATGGTGCCGTCCATTCCAGGAAGCATTTTTCACGCATGGTCGTCTCCAATGCGATGAGGCGGTAGATGTCTTTGAGCCGTTCTTTTGTGAACACTGCATATGACTTGCCGCCTGTAGTCCGTGCGATTCGATCGAGATCGGCGTTCATACTCAAACCGACCGTGATTGCGTAAAAAGTGATCGCTTCCCGGCGGCACCGTGCGATGATCGTATCTGTCTGCGGAGGGTTGTCGGGTTGACCATCGGTCAAGAAGATGACGATACGACGAATCGTGCGTGGCATCAACGATAGAAGTTTGATGGCGCCGAACGATGTGTCGAGCATCGGTGGATCGTACTTTGTCGAGCCGTCAGGGCGAATCTTGTTGAGCGAGTCGAGAATCGGTTGAGCCGTCGTCTTGAACGGGCATGTCAACTCTGCGACCCCACCGAAAGTTACAAGCGCAACAGAGGACGGAGGATTGAACGGGAACTGCCGCAAGAATTCAGCAACTCCAGCTTTGACCCAATCCCACCGGGTTTCCCGTGTACTGCCGTCAACGATCTCCAGCATAGAGGCGCTACGATCGACAACAAGGACAACGTTGGCTTTGGGATCTTCTTGGCTCAATTCGCAGACGACTTGTAAGGTCGCCTGCATCGAACGTCCATTTTCAATGACCGAAAAATCGTTCGGTTGCAAGTTCGTGTACGGGTTGCCCCATTGATCAGAGGCGATAAATTGCGATCGAACGCGCGGGTAATTACTGAGGTCAACATCAACGAGCGTGAACGTCTGTGTTTTTGCAAGCTCAGGTACAAGGAGCAGTGTTGCGGCAACTGCAAGCGTAGCTAACCGATTCATGATTGAAATCCTCCAAATGTAGATGCCATCGTACTGACGAAAAATTTTACACATGCATTGCACAACAATAACACTCAGGCAAGCTATCTTGTATCATAACTGATTGGCGACGGATGCCTCGATGATGCGCACCGTTCGACGCTGGGCGTCGAGTCGAGCGATAACACCGATCGGCAGTGTGACCTTGCTCCGGACGTGACCGATCGGGAAATTGGCAAGGACCGGGATATTGCGAGGGGCGCAATGCTCGGCAACGATAGTCGCGATCGCTTGTCCTGTATTGCCGCTATCGGATTCGATCGTTCGCGGCGACTGCTTCGTAAATGCTCCCAAAATTACGCCGCGAACTCCGTCGAATTTACCTGCGAGTTCGAGCTGCATAAACATGCGGTCGATTTTGTACGGTTCTTCGCTGACATCTTCGAAAAACAAAATGCAGTCGCGCGTGTCTGGTTCGAAGGGTGTTCCCAGCAGAGAACAAAACACGCTCAAATTGCCGCCGAGCAAACGTCCCTCTCCAATTCCTTCGACGACGGGGAGAAATGTCTGGTCCGTGTAACTAAGCTGGGTCTCTGCAGGTGTGGGGTGTTCTGACTCGAATTGAAACAACGTTGCGATCAGCGAGCCTGCTGTTGTCGGATCGAATTCGCTCGATGCCATAGGACCGTGGAAGGTGACAAGTCCAGTTCGTTGATACAATGCGATCAGAAGCGCGGTAATGTCGCTGTAGCCGACGACTGGTTTCGTGCTTCGGCTGAGTGCTGAAAAGTCCAGCAATGGGAGTATGCGCAGCACGCCATAGCCCCCTCGCGCGCACACGACAGCGTCAATGTCGGGGCTGAGGAGGAACTCGGTCAGCTCGGCAGCTCGATCACTGTCGGGTGCAGCCAGATAGCCGGTCCCGCTGTTCAAGTACCGCCCCAGGACGACACGGAGTCCGAGTGACTCGAAGAATTCGATGCCAGTGCGTAATTGGCGTGGGTGGACAGGACTGGCAGGTGCGACGATCCCGACTGTCATCCCTTGCCGCAGTGCGTGCGGACGGCGAATATCGGTGCGCGGACGTGCGAAGCTGGCTCCGAGTCCGATGGCGGTGATTGCTTGTAAAAACTCGCGTCGGCTTTGCATCGTGTCGTGCACAAAAGTCGAAGAACAAATTTAGTTGCCGATCCCAAGACCAGTAATTTTGCGTCCGAACGGAAGGATGCAGGAGTGGCTTAACTGGCACGCCTGGAAAGCGTGTGTACCCGATGAGGGTACCGAGGGTTCGAATCCCTCTCCTTCCGCACATTTCGACGACGACATTGGCTATCGTATGAGCGATGAACGTCCCGCTCGCACACCGTCAGACCAAGAAGATATTGCAATCGTCCGTGCTGTACTGGAGGGAGACACCAATGCATTTGCGCTTCTGGACCGAAAGTACCGGCGCAAGCTTTACGGCTTGATCAGAGCCATCGTCGGTAACGATGACGATGCCGAAGACCTTCTCCAAGACACGTTGTTGAAAGCATATCGTGCATTGGGATCGTTCAAGGTCGAATACTCGTTCGAAAAGTGGCTCTTCAAAATTGCATCGAATACTTGCATAGACTACCTCCGTCGGTTGCGATTCGCTCACGAGTCGCTCGACCTCGATGAAACCGACGATGATGCTCCCAAGCGACAATTCGCAGATACCTCGGTTCTCCAGCCCGACGAACAAATGATCAAGAGCGAGCGACATGAAATTCTCTCGGCTGCAATCGCATCGCTCCCGGATAAATACCGCATCGTCATCGAACTACGACACAAAGAGGAACTCGACTATACCGAGATCGCCGAGCGTTTAGATTTGCCGCTCGGGACAGTCAAAGCACATTTGTTCCGAGCGCGGCAACTCTTGCTGAAGAAACTCGAACCGTATCGTCATCTTTTCGAGCCATGAGACATTCGATTCGCATGCTGCATACTGCGATAGTGCTTGTCGCTGTCGCTATTCTGTTTGGTGGATGCACTCGGCACGAGCCGTCGGAGCCGGTCCTCCGTGTCTGGCATTTTTGGAGCGCGCCTCATCACATTCGAGTGTTGCAATCGCTCGTTGCGGAATTCGAGCACCGCCGCCACTGCCGAGTCGAATTGACACCACTGAGCTGGAGCGAAGGCAAAACGAAGCTCATGGCGGCATTCAGCTCGGGTACCGCGCCCGACGTACTCGAGCTCGGCTCGGATTGGATTGCACAGTTTTCATCCAGTGGTGTGCTTGCAGAACTGCCGCCACAGACGGTTCAGCCAGAGCGTTGGCTCGATTGGGCGTTGCCGCCATGCCGATGGAAGGGGCGCTACTATGCCATGCCATGGGTCGTTGATACCCGCGTGCTGTTCGTCAACACGGCGCTGCTCGGCAAAGCTGGAGCGGCGCTGCCGACGACGCTCGATGAACTGCTCCAAGCGAGTATTGCCGTTCAGGAACGAACCGACGCTGCCGGTTTCGGTGCAACTGGTGCAGACGAGCATCGCTTGTACAAAAAAATCCTGCCGCTCATGTGGACACTCGGCGGAGATGTTCTCGACAGCAATGGGCAGTGCATACTCTACTCCGAGCCGAACATCAGGGCACTGGAATTGTACGCGGCTCTCTCGCAGAACGGGATCATTGACACGCAGAAACAGCTCGACGCAGCATTCGTCCGTGGTACTGTTGCGTTCTGGAATTCGGGCAGTTGGCTTATCGAGAAAATCGAACACGAAAATCCGTCGCTGCCATTTCGAGCGGTGGTTCTGCCCGGTCGTGAGCGCGCAACACCGGGCATATCATTTGCTGGGGGCGAGTACTGGGCGATCGCTCGTGCGACGTCCAATAGCGAGCTGGCGCGAGCCTTCATCGAGTTTATGACCGACCGACCACAAGTAGTGCGATTGTGCAGCCAGATTGCCGAAGCTGGTTTCCCCGCTCGTCGCGATTGTTTTGCCGATACGTCTCTGACGCGTCACCCGGCAAAACGAGTGTTCGCCGAACAATTGCGTTGGGCACGAATGACGCCGGTCCATCCACGCTGGCTCGATATCGAGCGAATCCTCGAGGCGGCGGTCGTAGATGTCCTCTATGGACGTAGCGATGCCCGCACGTCATTGCGGGCAGCTCATGCAAAAATTGTCGCTCTGCTCAACGAAGCATAGCACCGAGGTATTCCACGCTCTGCTGAGTGCGTAGCGGTTGTGGATAGAGGCTCATCAATTGCAGGAATTCTTTTGGGATGTCGGTGTGAACGTTGAGTCCGAGTTCACGCGCAACCTGCGGGGTGATGGGATAGTCGTGAGTCCAGTGTCCGGCTGTGAGGCGTTCAGCGACCTGCTTGGCAACATCGGTTGGATAGTTTTTCTCCAGGAGTTCGGTAACGGCGCTGCGCATTTGGTCAAGAGCTTTTTCGGCGATGTCTGCCAGAACAAGCGTGCGATCTTCGATGCGATTGACGTCTTTCGTTTGTCGAAGCCGCACGAGCGACGGAGCAGGAAATTCACCGAGTTGTGGATCGATCGGGCCGAGCACAGCGTTCTTGCTCATGATGATTTCGTCTGCGGCGAGTGCGATGAGCGTACCGCCGCTCATGGCGTAGTGAGGTACGATCACGCGGGTTTTGCCGCTGCGTCGTTGTATCGCACGAGCAATTTGTAGTGCCGCGATGACCAGCCCGCCGGGTGTATGGAGCACCAAGTCAATATCGCGGTCGTCGTCGGTCGCCTCCAGCGCCCGCAGCACGTCCTCCGAATCCTCCATCGTCAAATATTTGACCAACGGGAAGCCAAGCAACCGCATTGTTTCTTGACGGTGGACGATCAAGATCAGGCGGCTCTTCCGCTGTTCTTCGATGCGTGCGATGAGCCGTTGCCGAGCAGCTTCGATCAATCGCTGACGGATAATCGGTTGCAGAGAACTGATCATTACGAAAAGCCAGAATAGCGACAGCAAATCCATCGTTGGTCACGCGTAGTTGTGATACGAACGAACGTATTCATCCGGATATGACTGCCGATACCGCTGGCGGGCGAAAAGCCGGTAGAGTACCGCGCCCGCCACGAATCCTCCGATGTGTGCCCAGAAGGCTATACCGGCGGCACGATCGGTAATGGACAGTACTGTGACTCCGCTGATCAATTGTCCGATGAACCATACTCCGATGTAGAGGAGTGCAGGCAATTCGATGAAGTACGGAAGAAACAGTATCGGGAAAAGGAATACGATACGGCTTCCCGGGAAGAGAAACATGTAGGCAGCCATGACGCCGGAGATTGCACCGGACGCCCCGATCGCCGGTACCGTCGAGGTCGGATGCAAGACGATGTGTGTGATGCTCGCTGCAATGCCCGTGATCAAGTAAAACAGCAAGTACCTCGTCGGACCCATGCGATCTTCGACGTTGTCACCGAAGATGTACAGCGTCCACATGTTCCCGACGAAATGTCCCCATCCGCTATGGAGAAACATGTTGGTCAGCATCGGCAAATACGAATGCGGATAGCCCATCCATTCTGCCCACTGCGGATCGGTGAATCGAGCAGGTACAATACCGAAAAGATGGATCACCGTCTCGAGCGAGCGCTCCGGTAACGACAGTTCGAGCAGAAATACGACCGTGTTCAATCCGATAATCACCCAGTTCATTACTGGCACACGCCGTGACGGGATCGTATCGTGTAATGGTATCATGCACGATTGTCGTGAAATGTCCGCGCAAAGATAGCTCAATAGAAAAAACGCCGATGTGCGATACATCGGCGTGTTGCGGTCGGGGTGAGAGGATTTGAACCTCCGGCCCCTTCGTCCCGAACGAAGTGCTCTACCGGGCTGAGCTACACCCCGCTTACAGCGCAAAAATACGGAGCGGCGATCGAGCTCGCCATGAAATTTTCCCAGTTGTTGTTCGTTGCAGCGTTTCTGTTCGCAAATGTCGAGAAAGACGATGGAGTCGCTTCATATCGAATTCGTAACCGACGGGTGGTGGCTGGTGCTGGTTCTTGCTGCAGCAGTTGGTGCCGCGCTGTGGTATTACGCTGTGCACCGAGCACTGGTCAGTGGGTGGGCACGCATCGTGCTGGTGGTGTTGCGATCGCTGGGTATTGGATTGCTCGCAGCGGTACTTTTCCAGCCGGTCGTGCGGTTTTTCTCTTCGCGTGAAGAACCGCCACGTGTCGCTGTTGTCGTTGACAACTCCGCCTCGATGCGTATTCGCGACGGACGGTTCGACCGTAGCCGAATCGTTCGTCGAGCACTCGAACAAATTGCCGATGCCTTCCCATCGAGCGCAGTGGTTCCACTCCGATTCGGTCGAACTGCGGAGCTGCTGCCCGTGTTTGCGCTGGATTCGTTTCGATTGGACGAGAATGCTACCGATCTCGAGGCGCCATTTGATTTCCTGGCACATCGCCGAGGCGATAACATTCAAGCTGTCGTACTCGTAACAGATGGTGCGTACAACTCCGGCGCGATGCCTCTCTATGCTGCTGAAGATTTCGGCAAACCGATTTTTTCCGTTGGCGTTGGCGATACGGCAGGGATTGCCGATATCGCCGTCGTTTCTCTTGTCACCAATGAGCGAGGCTTCAAGGACGTCGGAATACCTGTGCAGGTGAGCTTCACAGCAGATGGCATCAGTGGCGAGGCAACGCTCGTCTTGCTCGATGGCGGCAACGAAGTCGCCCGACAGCGCATTCAGCTTGCGCCGACGCAACGTTTCTACCGCCACGTTTTCGAGTACACGCCGCGCAACGAAGGCACGCGCAAGCTGACTGCTCGTATCGAACCGGTCAATGGCGAATACACGACGATCAACAACACAATGTCGGAGTTCGTTCGCGTACTACCCAATGAAAGGCGGGTCGTTCTTATTGCCGGAGCGCCGAGTCCCGATGTCGCATTCATTTCGCAACTCATCGGCAGCGACCCCAGCATTCGCCTTCGGACGTTCATTCAGAAGTTCGGTGCTGAGTTCTACGGTGCTGCACCGACCGAAGCCGATCTGCGGGGTGCCGAAAGCATCGTGCTCGTTGGGTTCCCGATTGCATCCTCGTCCGATGCTCTCGTCGCTCTCATTGCCGACGTCGCAAAACGCGGCAAACCGATTTTGCTGGTTGCTTCGCAGGCACTCGATCCGCGCAAGTTGGCAGTACTCGATCCGGTGCTGCCGTTCTCGGTCGAGCGCTGGAATGCAGCAGAAATGCAGGTTACCTGCCACCTGACCGAGCGAGGCTCTCTGCACGCACTGATGCAGCCCAGCGAAGACCGAGCACCTGCAAGCGATGCGTGGAACGATTTGCCGCCGATTTTCCGTCCAGAAGCGTTCGTGATACCGAAGCCCGGAGCTGAAGTGCTTGCCACCATCAAAGTGGGAACGACATCGCTCGACGAGCCGCTCATCGTAGCCAGAGCCAGCGGCGAGCGTCGCTCCGTCGCGATACTCGGCTATGGGTTGTACCGGTGGAAATTGCTCGGTGAAGGCATCGAACGTGTGCGCGGCAAGCAAACGCACTCTCCGATCGGTGCGTTTCTGTCCAATTCACTGCGCTGGCTTTCGAGCGATGAAAACTCGAAGAAAGTTCGCATTCGTACAAGTAAACGCCACTACATCAGCGGCGAACCGGTTGAATTCATCGCTGATGTTCAGGACGATGCGTTGCGCCCGATCGACGACGCGACAGTGACCGTGAGCGTCCGAAGCTCTCAACGGCAATTCGAGCTGGTCCTGCAGCCCACCGGTAACGGACGGTACATCGCCGCCCTACAGTCGCTGGCAGGTGGCGACTACTCGTTTGTCGGGAGAGCTCAGCGTAGCTCGCAAGTGCTCGGTACAGACGAAGGTCGGTTCACCGTTGGAGAACGATCGCTCGAATATCAGGACCTAAGGAAAAACGCCCAATTGTTACGGATTTTGGCAGAGCGAACTGGTGGGGAGGTCATCGATGCCGACCAGCTCGATGCACACCGGCTTTGGCAACGTATCGAGAAGCTTCCCGGTTTTCGACCGCGTGTCGTCACTGGCACTCGGACACTGGCGATTTGGAATAGCTGGCTCATGCTCGCGCTGGCTATTGCAGCATTCGCCGCCGAGTGGTACCTCCGAAAGCGTCTCGGTTTGGTTTAGTGCTGTGCGTAGTCCTCGACGGGAGGGCATGAGCACATGATATTCCGGTCACCGTAGGTGTTGTTGATGCGCGCGACGGCTGGCCAGAACTTCCGCTCCGAAACGAACGGTAGAGGAAATGCTGCCTTTTGCCGGGAATAAGGGTGTGTCCATGTATCGCTGGCGATCATTTGCTGCGTGTGCGGCGCATTTTTGAGCACATTGTCGGTACGATCGGCGACACCGTTTTCGATCTCGGAGATTTCGGCACGGATCGCCAGCATCGCCTGGCAAAAACGATCGAGTTCTTCCAGCGATTCGCTCTCGGTCGGTTCGATCATGAGAGTGCCAGGAACAGGAAACGAGACGGTCGGCGCGTGAAAACCGTAATCCATAAGTCGTTTGGCGACATCTTCCGCATCCACACCGGCTCGTTGTTTGAATGGACGTAAGTCAACGATCATCTCGTGCGCGACGTATCCACTCGAGCCAACGTACAGTATCGGAAATGCTTCTTCCAACCGTGCCTTGATGTAGTTGGCAGCCAGCAATGCTACCTGTGCTGCACGTCGCAAGCCATCGGCACCCATTAGCCGGATGAATGCCCACGAAATCGGCAGAATACTGGCGCTGCCCCATGGTGCTGCTGAGACGGTTCCGATGCTCTGCTCGCTGTCGGTGATTGGGATAACGGGATGCGTCGGCAGAAAGGGTGCCAGCTCTCGACGAACCGCGATCGGTCCCATACCTGGACCGCCGCCACCGTGTGGAATGCAGAACGTTTTATGCAGATTGATGTGGCAAACATCTGCACCGATAGCGCCGGGCGAGGTCAGCCCCAGTTGAGCATTGAGATTGGCACCATCCATGTACACCAATCCGCCGACATCGTGGATACGGCGGCAAATGTGCCGTATGTGTTCTTCGAACACACCGTGAGTCGAGGGGTAAGTTACCATCAAACACGCAATGCGGTCTCCATGTTCAGCCAGTTTTCGTTCGAGGTCATCGGTGTCGATGTATCCTCGCTCGTCGCTGGCGACAACGACCACCTGCAATCCAGCCATTACTGCACTGGCTGGATTAGTACCGTGTGCCGATGCGGGAATCAGAGCGATGCGGCGATGTCCTTGTCCGCGGCTCCGATGGTACGCCCTGATAACCAACAGCCCTGTGTATTCGCCCTGAGCGCCTGAATTCGGTTGGAGCGACACAGCATCGAGTCCGGTAATGACCGCCAAGTCGCGTTCCAGTTCACTGAGCAGGATGCGGTATCCTTCTGCCTGCTCGAGAGGAACGAATGGGTGCAACTGATTGAACTCAGGCCATGTCACCGCCATCATCTCGACTGCAGCATTGAGTTTCATCGTGCACGAGCCGAGCGGGATCATCGAATGGACAAGGGACAAATCCTTGTTTTCGAGCCGCTTGAGATAGCGCATCATCTCGGTCTCGCTGTGGTAGGAGTTGAAAACCGGATGCTCCAAGTACGTAGTCGTGCGAGCGATGGGCGGCGGATAACTCGTCGTGGTAACGATAGGCTGTCCATTGGGGATCGTGCGTCCCAATGCGGTTGCGAACGTCTCGGCAATGTCTGCGATGTCGCGTTCTGTTGTCGTTTCGTCGAGCGAGATGCCGATAGCGCCGTCGTCGAAGTAGCGAAAATTGATTTTGTGTTCGAGTGCCCGTCGGCGAATGGTGGCTTGTTCCTCGCTGGTTGTCGCAACGTAGAGCGTGTCGAAGTAAATCGAATTCCGTTGCTCTATCCCCATGGCTTTGAGTACCGCATCGAGCTGTACGGTCAGGCGGTGCACCCGCTCGGCGATGCATCGCAGCCCTTCCGGACCGTGATAGACGGCGTACATGGCAGCGACATTGGCAAGCAACGCTTGTGCAGTGCAGATATTCGAGGTGGCTTTGTCGCGCTTGATATGCTGCTCGCGTGTTTGGAGCGTCATGCGATAGGCTCGCTGACCCTCTGCGTCAATCGAGACACCGATGATTCTTCCGGGCATGTAACGGATGTATCGTTGGTGGCTCGCTAAGAAAGCAGCGTGGGGTCCTCCGTATCCGAGTGGAACACCGAATCTCTGTGCCGAGCCGACGACGATATCTGCACCCCATGTACCTGGAGCTTCGATCAAACACAACGCCAGTAGATCGGTCGTTACACACAGCAGCGCTCCACTTGCATGAAGCGAGTCGGCAAGTGCGCGGTAATCCTCGATCTGCCCGATGCCGTTTGGATACTGCACAATGCCACCGAGTGTGTGTTCATCGAGAGTCCACGTTTGCCACGGCGCCACGCGCAATTCGATGTCGAGCGCTTCACACCGCGTGCGAAGCACTGCCAGCGATTGGGGAAAGAGCGTGGCATCGGCATAGACAACCGACCGCGAGCTGCTGTGTCCAGCGATCGAAAACATCATGTGAACTGCTTCGGCGATGGCTGTCGCTTCGTCGAGCAGCGACGCGTTCGATATTTCCATGCCAGTCAGATCGCTGACCATTGTCTGGAAGGTGAGCAGCGCCTCCAATCGTCCTTGCGCGATTTCTGCTTGGTATGGCGTGTACGGTGTGTACCATCCGGGGTTTTCGATAATGTTCCGCTGTATCACCGGCGGTGTAATGGTGCCATAGTAGCCCATACCGATGAACGACCGGTAAAGCTTGTTTTTTGCACCGAGCTGGCGAAGCCGCGCGAGTACGTCGCGTTCGTTCATCGGTGGGGGAAGATCGAGCGGTGTGGTCAAGCCAATGTCGCTGGGTACAATCGCCTGGCTCATTTCGTCCAAGTTCGAAAAACCGATTGTTCGGAGCATCCGCTCGATGTCGGCAGCTCGAGGTCCGATGTGGCGGTCTATGAAGCGGTCGCAAGAGGTGGTGGCGTTCATCGTCGGTTGCGCAAGGTTGCGAAAAAGAAAAGCCCACGTGGTGCAGTGGGCTTAGCGGAGCGGAACCGACGGGACTCGAACCCGCGACCTCTGCCTTGACAGGGCAGCGCTCTAACCAGCTGAGCTACGATTCCTCCGACGGCAACCGGATGCCTCGTGGACATAAGGGGACTCGAACCCCTGACCTCTTGAATGCCATTCAAGCGCTCTACCAACTGAGCTATATGCCCACTGCAGACTATCATCGGTGCGCAAAAATACGGCACGTTACGGCGTCAGTGCAAGTTTTCGCCAACTTCGATCGTTGATTGAATGGATCGTATCGACGATTGTGCATTTTTGTACGTGCGACGATCGCAATAAGGCAATGCAGAACGAGGCGACAGAATCGGCACTGTACGAATTGTTCGAGGAGCATTCCTCCAGTCTTCGTGCACGACGAGCTGAGCAGCTTTGGAGAACGATTTACGATGCTAAATCGAATCCGATCACAATCGGAACGCGTGCGCTCTTTGTGCATTGGTCGCAAGCCGATAGCGTCCAGCTCGTCGGCGACTGGACGTACTGGCAACCGAGTGCCCCCATGAATCGCCTCGCCGGTACTGATCTTCACTATGCTGTTTTGGAATTCCCCGACGATGCCCGCTTGCAATACAAACTCGTTGTCGGCGGGGTCTGGCAGCTCGACCCAGCTAACAATCGTGTCGTCGAGGAAGGCTTCGGTTTCAATAACGAGTTCTGGATGCCGCGTTATTCCGATAGATCATTCCTCGACATCGGGCGACGTGTTGCTGCTGGACAGCTCGAACGCATCGTTGTCGAAAGTGCTGTCCTTGCCGATCATCGGGAAGTTTTCTATTATACTCCAGCCCTCGATTCGTTTCCGCCGGTATTGAACCTGATGCTCGTGCATGATGGCTACGAAGCGATCCGCTTGGGGAAATTTCCGCGCATTCTCGACAATCTTCATGCCCTCGGATTGATCGAGCCGACCGCCGCATGCTTTCTTTCCCCAGCCGATCGAAACACGGAGTATGCTGCCAGTGATGCCTACATTGCATTTTGCGTCGAGGAAGTGATCCCGGCGGCGAAAAATTACTTTGCAAGCCGGAGCATCCGGATAGCCGACACTCCGAACATGGTTGTCGTGAGTGGTGCGTCGCTCGGTGGTCTTTTGGCGACCAAAACAGCCCTGCGGTATCCCGATATGGTCGGCGGGGTACTGGCTCAATCGCCGTCGTATTGGTGGAATCGCGGCGAAATTTTCCGCTCGCCCGATCTTCGCAATGCGGCTCGATTGCGGGTGGTTATCCAAACCGGTACAATCTGCGATGCGCGCGATTTAGCGTCGCTCATGGCGCAGCGGCTGCGAGCGCTCGGTGCACGAGTTGATTACTTCGAGTATTCCCAGGGGCACACGTGGGCAAATTGGCGTTCGACGTTCGCCGACGGTTTGCGCGCGTTGCTTCCTGCTGAACGATCATCGTCTCTTACGTGAGGTGTCGCCATGGAACGATCGGTTCTCTGTATCGCTGGGGCGCTGTTTGGGCGTCCGTTCTTGTTGGAGGCAAAGCGGCTCGGCTGGCGCGTGTATCTGTTGACCGAAGAGAAATACCTCCACGAAGCGTGGCCGCGCGACCACCTCGACGACATCTTCGCTGTCCCCGACCTGTACGATGAAAAAGTCGTTCGCAACGTCGTCACCTATCTTGCGCGAACGATTCGGTTCGATCGTATCGTCGGTCTCGGTGAGTTCGATATCGAAGTCGCAGCAGCGCTCCGCGAACACACGCGCATCGGAGGTATGGGAGAAACGACCGCGCGCTACTTCCGCGATAAGCTCGCCATGCGCATGAAAGCACGAGACGAGGGCATTCGCGTGCCGGACTTTGTGCGCATACTTTACCATCCCGACATCGCCGAATTCATGGAGCGCGTCGAACCGCCGTGGGTACTCAAACCACGCATGGGTGCGTCGTCGGCGAAGGTACGCAAGGTCTATCATGCTGGCGAAGTCTGGGAATGCCTCGAACAGCTCGGCGACAAACAATCGTCCTATCTCCTCGAACAGTACGTCCCCGGCGATGTGTACCATGTGGATTCGGTGGTGTGGAATTACAAACCCGTTTTTGCTGTGGCATCGCGCTACGGTGTACCGATGCTCGACCTCAATACCAGCGGCGGCATCTTCACCACGCGCATGGTTCGCCGCAATAGCGACGAGGATCGCGCACTCAAGAAAATGAATGCAGCGGTCATCAAGGCATTCGGACTCAAACAAGGAGTCACGCACATCGAGTACATCCGCAGCCGCAACGATGGACAGTTCTACTTCCTCGAAGCGGGTGCGCGCGTGGGCGGGGCACGCATCCCCGATGTCATTTGGCATGCGACGGGAGTTTGCCTCTGGCACGAGTGGGCACGTCTCGAACTGCGGGACGACGATCGGTACGCACCACCGAAACCGGCTCGCAACTATGGTGGCGGGATTTTCACTCTCGCCAAACAAGAATGGCCCGATATGAGTGCCTACACCGATCCGGAAATCTGCTGGGTGCAGAGAAAACGTCACTACGCCGGACTGATACTCGCCTCACCCGATCCCGACAGGGTCGAAGAGCTTCTGGCGCAATACTATCCGCGTTTCGTCCAGGATTTCATGGCGCACGTGCCGCCCGATCGAGCGAAAGTTTAGTAATTCGATTCGTCGCGCCAGATAGCGATCGTCCACGGCTCGTCGCTCCGCGAGCGGGTGAGTCTCAAGTTGACGCGCCCCTGAATGCGCACGACGTCGGTCGGCGAGAAGGTAATCGTCAACACGAACCCGCGAGAGACATCGTACAGGAGCGAATCGCCTGCTGCAAGCACGATGTCGTTCCACACCAGATCGAGATTCTGTGCCGCTTGAAAAAGACCGTTAGTTGCGATCATTTCTTCGTCTCGTCCCCACGAAAGGTCCACGCCGCGATCGTAATTGCGGTAGAGGAACGTAAACGATGGAGCCAGCAACTTGCCGTAGGTGAGCGTGTCTTTAGTTAGGTAGGCAATGCGAAAATTCTGAAACACGCCGTCAGGAGTGCGCTGATCGGTCAGCCCGCCACCGTCCGACGGTTCATCGAGCAGTCGAGGAGCGAACGGATTGACGCATCCACATACGAAGAACGCCAAGAAAAGTCCCAATGCAAGTTTGCCGTGCATGGTCAATTCGCGAGCAATGCTTTGAGTGTGCTCCAGGTGTCAGGGATCGAATCGTTCGCTGCCGATGCAGCATCCCGCCAGCGGGAAATTGCCCATAAACCGAGCCGATTCGGAACGATCGTCCAGCGGAGTGTTCCAGCCACTCGGGTTGGCACCGATGGCAACGCGATCGGCAGTTGGAGAAGGTAAGTTGCAACATATACCGCCGAATCCGGTGACCGTACGTCGAAATGTGCATCGCCGAGCGTCACGGTCGGAACTTGATCCGGACCGAGCCGGCTGACAAGTGCCAGGAATGCTTGTCGCTCGTCGGTTCGTGACCACGAGGCGAACTTTGCCCCGAATCGTGCACCGGCTTCCGCCGATGGCTCGAAGCTGTACTGTTGCGCGGGCGAGAACCCTTGCAGAGTATCTGCCAGACAAAGCATGAACGCTTCAGTGTTCTTTTGCCCGATTGCGCTGAGCATATTGGCGACGACGATCAACTCGCTGGTGGGTTGATCGAACTGAACTGTTCCGCTGCCGGGAGGTTCCGGTGTACGCGTGCTGAACAGATTGCAGCCCGCGACTGTACTCACGACGACAACGGCAACAACGACTCGATCACTGCACATTGCTCCGTCCTGCAAGTGCCCGTGACAATGTCGCTTCGTCTGCGAATTCCAAGTCCATGCCTACCGGCACACCGCGTGCAATGCGGGTCAGCCGCACTCCGAGTGGCGCGATGAGCTTGGCTAAGTAGTGTGTCGTCACTTCGCCCTCGACGGTCGGGTTGAGTGCCAAGATCACTTCTGTGATGGTGCCGTGGCGAAGGCGCTCCAGCAGCGGTTCGATTTTGAGCTGCTCGGCGGTAACGCCCTGGAGAGGATCGAGTGCTCCATGCAAAACGTGGTAGAGTCCGCGGTATTCGCCTGTTCGCTCGATGGCGAAAACGTCGCTCGGTTGTTCGACGACACAAATGACCTCGCGCTCACGATTGGGCGAGGTGCAAATCGGACATGGGTCCTGCTCGGCGAACGTGAAGCAAACCGAACAGTAACCAACTGCGGTTTTGAGATCGAGCAATGCTTGCACCAAGCGCTGCACATCGCTTTCGGGACGACGAAGAAGATGGAAAACCAGTCGCTGAGCAGATTTCCGACCGATCGTCGGCAGCGAACTGAGTGCTTCGATAGCGCGCTCGATTGTAGGAGAAAAAATCGTCATAGCAACAGACAACAAGCTCGGCTGCGAAACTACGATACGACTATCGCGAAAGAATGGATGCAGTCGGGCACTGCTACTCGAAACAGACGCTGTATTTTCGCGCAGAACGATATGGCACAAGTCATGAGCGAGACGATACAGATCAGTCCTCTTGCGACACTCGAACGTGTTCGTAAGCTCCGCCAGGAAAAAATCTACAAAGAGCTGCTCGATCGCGATACGACGCTGCTCTTCGAGGACCCGCTCGAAAACGACATGGTGCTCAACATGGGTCCACAGCATCCCGCGACGCATGGAGTGTTGCGGGTGTTGTTGCGGCTCGACGGTGAAACTGTCGTCAAATGCGTGCCCGAATTAGGCTACCTTCACCGGGGTTACGAAAAACTCGCCGAAAACTGCACGTACGTCGAATTTATTCCGCATACCGACCGGCTCGACTATCTGGCTCCGATGTCGAACAACGTCGGTATTGCGATGGCGATCGAGAATGCCATGGGTATCGAGGCACCTCCGCGTGCTCAATGGATACGAACGCTCGTCTGCGAGTTGGCGAGAATCTCGTCGCATCTGCTTGCAACTGGCGCGACGGCAATGGATGTTGGTGCGCTGACGGTGTTCCTGTGGACCTTTGCAGAGCGCGAAAAGCTCTACGACATTTTCGAGCTGATCTGTGGGGCGCGCTTTACGACAAGCTACACTCGCATCGGTGGCGTTGCCAACGACATCCCCGACTGGGTGCTGGGGAAAATTCGTGCGTGGGCAGATCAATTCATCCCGCAATTGGAGGACGTCGAGAAAATTCTCTCCCGCAATCGCATCTTCATCGATCGCATGGCGGGGGTCGGCTATTGCTCTGCGGAGAAGGCGATCGCGCTCGGTATGACGGGACCTGTGCTCCGAGCATCCGGCGTCGAACGCGATCTACGACGCGATCAGCCGTACTTGCTCTACGACCGACTCGAGTTCGATGTCATCGTCGAAAACGATTGCGATTGTTACGCGCGGTTCATGGTGCGGCTGCGCGAGATGCGCCAGTCCATTCGGATGATCTACCAACTGCTCGACAATCCACTGCCGGGTGAAGTCAAACTCAACGACCCCGTGCACGTCACACCCCGTAAGTACGAAATCTACACGAAAATGGAAGAGCTTATCGCCGATTTCATGATCATCAACTTCGGTTCGCCTGCACCACCAGGCGAGACGTACACGGCGATTGAATCCCCCAAGGGTGAGTTAGGCTTTTTCATTGTCGCTGACGGAACGGGTTATCCCTGGAAACTCAAGATTCGCTCGCCGTCGGCAGCAAATCTGCAAGCAATGTCGCACATGGCAGAAGGTTCGATGGTCGCCGACATTGTCGCGATCATCGGAGGGATCGATCCAGTCATGGGCGAAGCCGACAAGTGATGCCTGTCTCGGATGCAATGCAGACCGGTGGCGAGATCGTAGCACATGGTACCCCCGAACGCCGAGCGAAGATTCTTCGCATGCTTCGACATCGCCAGCCGACGCTGACAGTCGTGCTGGAGAATGTCCACGACCCGCACAATGTGTCTGCTGTAGTTCGTTCGTGCGATGCTGTCGGTGTGCTCGACGTCCATCTTGTGTACACAGGTGGGCAGCAATTCCCTCAGCTCGGTGAACGATCGAGTGCGAGTGCTCGAAAATGGGTCCGATTGATCAGCCATCGCAGTATCGCTGAATGCTATACCAGTCTCCGACAGCGCGGCATGCGTATCGTGACGACGTGTCTGGATCAGCCGGCGCGCAGCGTGTATGAATTCGACCTGACGAAACCGACAGCGGTCGTCTTCGGCAACGAGCATTCGGGAGTAAGCCGGGAAGCCTGTACGAGTGCCGACGACAACTTGATCATTCCGCAGATGGGGATGGTCCAAAGCCTGAACATTTCGGTCGCATGTGCTGTCGTTTTGTTCGAGGCGTTGCGACAACGCTTGCAGCGGGGAATGTACGCTCAGCCGCAATTGTCCGAAGCGGAAATCGAAGCACTGCTCGACTATTTCCTTTCTCGTTGACGATGGCGCCAGGATGGACGATCGAACGAGTACTCGGTAGCGCCGCCATAGCTGCACTCGCTGTTGTGCTCGTCAGCGGTGCTGTCGTCGCGCTCGGCTATCGTCCTTCGAGCGAACCGATCGGAGGCAGGGTGTACGTTGCAGCAACAGCAGTGCTCGACAACGAAAACGATACGCTGCTCCGCGCCGGCGAGAGAATCGTTCTCGACAGCGTTCCCTCGCACCGTGGGTCGTTGCTCCCGGTAGGCGACACTTCCACGACGTGGAGTTCTGCACTCGTGTCTCATGTGCTCCTGCTCCTTACACCGTCGGGCGCTGCGTTGGCAACAATTCACAACGTCTCGGCAACGATCTTCGTCGCGGCGGTTGCGGTGCTGTGTACGCTCACCGTTGCGCGTGGCTACCGTTGGCGGTCGAGGGATACCTTGTTTGTTCTACTGCTTGTTTGTGCGATGGTCGCATCGTGGCTCGGAACGACGCTGCCTGCCGATCCGCGCGCGATGGAGGCGTATGGTGTCGGTCGCTCGTTTCTCGCCGACAATCTCCCCTTCATCGGTGATGTCGTCGGAGCAGTGCTCCCGGCTCGATTCGATGCTGCGCGTGTGTTCCTGCTCCACGCTGTGTGGGTGCCACCGGTTCTGCTTGGCTTGCTTTGGTCGTATTACCGTGCTGTTTCGGATCGTCCATCGGTGATAGCAGTAGCAGTGGGGAGCATTGCGATCGTTGGAGTTGGCGTCGCGTGTACGCTCGTGATGACGCCAGTCGTAGTCCACGGTTCCGGTCGCCCGCTCTGGCATCTCGGCGTGCCGTATGGGCTGCTCCATTGGTTACCGATGGATGCAACGATGCTCACGATCGTTGCGTGGTGGGCGGTGGTGCTGGTATGCGGTACGAGCACGCGTCGGAGTATCCGCAGTCTCGGTGCGAGCTTGATAGCAGTGTGGTTCGTCGGTGGTGCGATCGTTACCATTGTGAGTAAAGGTTAGCAATGTGCGGAATTGTCGGAGTTGTCGAGTACGCGGCACGCCAACCGAACGTCGAGCCAGATGTGCTCGTCCGCATGAGTGAGCGCATCGCGCATCGAGGACCTGACGACAGCGGCTGGTGGTTGTCGCACGATCGTCGGTGTGGATTGGGTTTTCGTCGGCTGGCAATTATTGACCTCTCGGCAGCCGGGCATCAGCCGATGAGTACGCCGGATGGACGGTTGACGATTGTCTTCAACGGTGAAATCTACAATCACCTCGAACTACGACGGGAACTGGAGTCTCTCGGCTATCGTTACCGTTCACGAACCGATACTGAGACGATCCTCTATGGCTACCAGGAATGGGGCGAACGAATATTCGAGAAGATGCATGGGATGTGGGCTCTGGCAATCTGGGACGATCAGCGGGGCGAACTACTCTGCGCACGGGATCGGATAGGGAAAAAGCCGTTTTATTGGTGGCATCGAGACGGACGTTTCATCTTTGCTTCCGAGATCAAAGCGATTCTGGCGCATCCTGCCGTCGAGCGGGACATCGAGTGGGAAGAGCTGCCGAATTACCTCTGTTTTTCGATGACGAGCCATGAGCGCACGCTCTTTCGGGGTGTTGCAAAACTTCCACCGGCACACATTCTCCGGCTCCGTGCCGATGGCACCACTGAGCTGGTGCGATATTGGGCGCCACGTTTTCTCCCTGAATTGCAGAGCATTACACCGACCGAGGCGGAAGAAGAAATTCTCCGTCTTCTCCGGCAAGCTATCGCCGACCGAATGATGAGCGATGTGCCGTTCGGTGTCTTTTTGAGCGGTGGACTCGATTCGAGTATCAATGTTGCGCTCATGGCTGAGCTGATGGATCGTCCGGTCGAAACCTTCACCGTCGGTTATCGCGACGAGGAACGCTATAACGAGCACACCTACGCACGTCAGATCAGCCGGCTCTTCTCGACGAATCATCACGAGGTACTCATTACCGAACGCGATGCACTGCCGTTGCTCGAAACAATGGTGTGGCACGAGGACGAGCCGAACGGCGATCCGGTCTGCATCCCGCTGTACTTCTTGTCGCAGTTGACGCGTTCACGGGGAACGATCGTCGTGCAAGTCGGCGAGGGAAGCGATGAGCAGTTTGTCGGTTATCCGTGGATGCTGCGCGAGTGGCGATTCGGTCGCACATGGTGGCGGTATTACCACTGGTTGCCGCGTCCGTTGCGTTCGGCGCTGTACGTCATCGCGAAACCGTTTTTCCAACAGCGAGGAGCATACCGTGCGCTTGATTACATGCGTCGAGCTGCCGACGGAGACCCGTTGTATTGGGGCGGGGCAGTGGATATTCCGCCGACGTACTTGGAGCTGCTGTTCAGTCGGCAATGGAGCGACTACGCTCGGTTGCCGAAGATGTATGCCCGGCAGCTTCATGCCGAGACGGCGCGAGTGCTCCCGAATCCGACATTGTTGCAACGAATGGTGTGGTACGAATTCCAGCACCGTTTGCCCGAATTGCTCTTGATGCGAGTGGACAAAATCACGATGGCTCATTCGATCGAAGCTCGCGTGCCGTTTCTCGACTACCGTCTGGTCGAATTCACACTCAACCTACCCGATACGATCAGAATTGCCGACGGCACGACTACTAAAGTGCTCTTGAAGCGAGCTGCCGAGCGGATATTGCCTCACCACATCGTCTATCGCAAGAAACAGGGCTTCGCCGCGCCGATTGACGAATGGATGCGTACTGTGTGGTACGACTATGCACGACAGACAATCCTCGATTCCTATTTTGTGCGTAGCGGTATTTTCAGTCGTTTCGCAGTGCAACACCTGTTTTACTTGTTGCGCTCGAAGCAACGACGGCTCGGAAAGAGCATCTACACACTGCTGAATTTAGCGCTGTGGCATCGGCGTTTTTTCGAGAGTCGAACGACTTGACCGATTCCGATGTACTCAATCGAGCAACGCGACGAACAACTCGTCGGCACGACGGCTGCTATTCGGTATCACTGCTACTTCGATCGAGCAGCCGAGCATCTATTGCGTGTCCGCATGGAGGTCGACACAAACGGCACTGAAGATGTCTTGCGCCTGGTGTTGCCATCATGGGCGCCGGGTAGCTATAAAATTCGCGACTTTGTAGCTCATGTCGGCAACCTCGGTGTTCGCGATGAACGAGGACGCCAACTCGATGTCGAGTGGGGAGCAAAGAATGTGGTATGCGTTCGACCAAATGGCGCGCGAACATTGACTGTCGAGTACGTGTTCTACGCCAACGAGCGTACTGTCCGCACAATGCACATCACGCGCTGGCGTGCATTCTTGTTTCCGGTCAACTGCCTGTTTTACGTCGAGGGGCGAATGCACGAAATCCACCATGTTTTGCTCTACTACGACCGTGACAAATGGCAGACGCTGACAACGGCTCTTTCTCCCGTTTGTACGACAAACGAAGCTGTTGTCCTCGGTGCGCTCAATTACGATATCCTGGCTGACTCACCGACAGAAATCGGGAATCATCAGGTGCGTCGCTTCGATGCATGGGGAGCACGCCATGAAGTCGCGTTGATAGCGCCGCTGCCTCTCGATGCCGATTGGCTCGCCGAGCAATGCAAAACGATCGTTCTGACGGAAGGAGCGGTCTTCGGAGGGGTGCCGTACGATCGCTACGTTTTCTTCGTGTACGCCGGAGCAAACCTCAGCGGCGGACTGGAACATGCGCGATGTTCAGTCAACATGTGCGATGTGGCGGCGCTGACCGATCCAGTCAAATCGAAGTCTCTACTTGCGTTGCTGTGCCACGAGTACTTCCACGTGTGGAATGTCAAACGCATTCGTCCTCGAAGCTATGGACCTTTCGACTACACGCGCGAAGTCTATTCGCCGATGCTATGGCTCGCCGAAGGGTTCACGTCGTATTACGACGACTTGTTTGCCTATCGAGCCGGTTTCTACACACAAGAAGAGTATCTCGATCTGCTTGCTCGCGAGCATTTGGGGAAGTTGCTTCATGTGCCCGGCAGGCATGCAATGAGCGTTCGTCAGTCGAGTTACTTGGCGTGGGTGAAGCTCTATGCGCAGTCTCCCGATGGACAGAATCGTTTCCCCTCGTACTACCTCAAAGGTGGAGTGTTAGCGCTTCTGCTCGACTTGGCAATTATTGCCGAAACCGAGGGGCAATGTCGGCTCGATGATGTCGTGCGTTTACTGTGGCACCACTACAACCAGCGACCGTCGGAAGGCGTAAGCGAGGAGGAAGTTCTTTCGGCAATCGAGCAGGTTTCATCTGCGCGAGTTCGAGAGCAATTTTGGCAATGGCTCGATAGCACCGATGATCCGGACATTGCAGCGGCATTTGCTCCATTCGGAATCGAGTGGAGCGTTCGTCCTGCCGAGCGGACATCGGCTATCGAACCGTTGCCACGTTTTGTCGGTGTGCAGGTGAAAAGCGATGCAGGGAGACTGTGGGTCGCTTCGGTCGAAGAAGGTTCGCCAGCGAGTCGTGCCGGTATCGCTACGGACGACGAGATCATCGCGGTTGGCGGTGTACGGGTCAGTACAGTGGATGAATTCGAGCGTGCTGTGCGAACGATGAATCAGCCCGTCACCGTCACCGCAAGTTGTGATGGGAAGCTCTACGAGGCGGTGCTCGATGTGCCGGTATCGCACCAGTATTTTTTGCGATTCCGACCGGTGCTCTCCGACAGCGAACATCGCCGTGCACAGCGGTGGCTCGAGCGGAGTGTCGTCGGGTGAATAAGCCCACTCAGTGCATGGTTTTCATGTCGCGAAGTGATATATTGCAACCAGCAGCAAACATCACTTTTTCTGGAGTGTAACAATGATGCGAACTCTCCGCATTTCGGTGATTGCACTTGCAGTGTTCCCGTTGCTTGTTCAGGCGACGACCAATGGCGAGCTTCGTCTTATACCACGAGCCGATCGTTCGTCTCTTCATGTTCCATCCACATTCGTCGCCGATCGTCTCTCGCACCTCCATTACGCACCGGGTGCAAAAACGCAACGTGTATCCTACACAGTGATTGATTCGCTGTTCAATGCTTTTTCGTACTATGGCAGCAATCAAACGTGCGTACTCTGGGAACCGCAGACGAAAACGTTCCTGACCATCAAGCGCGGCGCTCTACCGCCGACCGATCCCAATAGCAACGACAAGAGTAACAACATCTTCATATTGCTTAGCAGCAACGGTACAAGCTGGCAACGCATCGGTCCGGTTGTCGTCGGCAATGCCAGCGATGGTTATCCGCGTTATCCGACGCTGGCGCTCATCCGCAGCGACGCGACGATTTCCTCTCTGGACAATTCGCTGTTCGATTTCTACTGTCCGTTGACCGATGGAAGCCAATGGGTAGGTCTCATTGCGGGTTATCAGATCAATTCCATCGGGTCGTCGCCAAGCACACAAATTTTGCGCGACTACACCGATCAATCGTCAGGCTACCGATACACGTTCGGAACGACGTTTTCGACGGCATCAATTACACGGACAGCCGACGAGGCATTCGGATTCGCCGTGAGTCCATTGTCGGTTTCGGATGCCGGTGCGCCATACAGCGAAAACAACAACATCGCGCTGATCAAAACCGATTTGAGCCCATCGGCGATTGATGTTTTCAGTGCGAGTGTTCCCTCGTCGTTACGAGCGGACAAGTTCCTCGATCCAGGGCAAGCGAACTCGCGTACTAACGATCCGATCAACATCGATGTTGACGCCAATAACAATCTCTACATCGGAATCGTTGGTGTATTCAGCGACGGTGACTCGACATTGCGATTTGCTGTCACGAAATCCACCGACAATGGTGTGAGTTGGAGCGAACCCAACATTCTTCCATCGTCGGTCATCAAGGCATATGCGACAGCGAACGGCGGCGATCCAGCAACTTCCGGCTTTCGTTTTTCGTGGGGATGGGCTGGGGACGCATCCGGCAATACACGAGTAGTTGCTGCTAAAGATTTCGTCGTTACTGGCGTGGACTCGTACAGTTTTGCTGCGCAGTTTGTCTTGATTCAAGGACAAACGCTCACCGGTGTGCATTATGTCGAAGTGTACTACAATGGCGGTCAATGGGGAATTCGCAAGATCGCAGACGCCTCACTGTTCGAGACCAGTGCGCAAATGAGCTTCAACAATGGCGATTCACAAGGTCCCTCGCAGCTCGGTTGCGAGCTTCAGCTCAGCCGCACGGCAGATTATAGCGCACTGCTCTTCAAAACGCTCGAAGCACGGATTATGGTCTGGGGTGGCGATTCCCTGCTGACAACCGATGTCGTCGTCAGCGCACGAAGTACGGCGAGCAACTCGTGGGAGCCGCTGCGCAACGTGACCGAGAGTGTGATGTTCGATCGCATTACGTGGATCCCCAAACAAATCCCCAACGATCTGAGCGGCATTCCGTTGCTGACTGTCCAGGCTGCCTATCGCGGCACAAGCGATCGCGAGTACTACTGGGACAATCAATTTCTTCTTGCATCAGCCTCGCAGTCGCCAACCCAGGAAGAAGTATTGCGCTACCGGCAATATGTGACATACTCGACGTTTACCTACGAGAACTTACCCGAGTGGTCGCCGGAAACGTCTGTTGAATCTCCATCGGGAGATAAACCTACTGTTACTGTTGCGCCCAATCCGACAACGAGCGTCGCGACTGTGTATCTGAGCAAACTCGACAGCGATGCGTGGCTCGATGTTGTCAATTCACGCGGCGAGGTGACGTATCGCGTCGAGCTACCGGCTGGAACCACATATCATACATTCGACACCTCATCGCTACCCAGCGGTGCCTACCGTTGCCGTATTCAGACAACGCACGGCATGACGACTGTCCCGCTGAGTATCGTTCGATGAGTCGGAGGGATCGTTCCATCGAAGTATGTCACAATCATTCGAATTATCTGCGATGAAGACACTTGCGATTGTATCGGGCATCATCCTTACTTGTGGGGTCCTGTGGGCGGGTACCAATGGCAATCTTACCGGTACTGTCAAGGACAAGGATGGTAAACCTGTGCAGGGCGCGACGATCCGCGTGATGGGTACCGTTCGCGGAGCGAAAGCAAAGAGCAACGGCGAATACCTCATCATCAACATTCCTGCCGGTACGTATACCATTAAGGTCACGGCAGTCGGTTACAAAGAGACGAACGTCGAAGCGACGATACGTGCCGACCAAACGACGACACTCAATATCGTACTTGAAAGTGCCGAAGTCAAGGGACGCGAGGTTGTCGTCGAATCTGCTCGCCTCAAAATGGTTGACGACAAGACGGTAGGTATCACTCGCGAAGTCTCCGGCGATCAGATTCAACGAACGACACGAGAGACTGCGCAACAGATAGCTCTGACACAAGCAGGTGTGCTCGCTGCAGGTGGTGGTCTATCTATTCGTGGAAGTCGTCCGACGGATACGCAGATTCGTATTGATGGACAGGATGTCTCCGACCAAATATCCGGAGGATTCGGCGCTGCCGCAAATGCAGCGGGTATCCAGTATGCTCCGACGGCATCGGCGTTCGCGACTGAAGAAGTTCAGGTGCTAACGGGGAACTTCAGTGCCCAGTACGGCAATGCGATGGGCGGTGTCATCAACCAAGTTGTCAAGACTGGTCGGACAGATCGTTATGAAGGTTTCCTTCGCTGGAGGACAGACGTTCCGTTTCTCTTCGGCAAATCAGGCAATGGTGTTCAGGCTCTCGCGCCCTTGCAAAACACATACGAGTTCGGCGTCGGAGGACCGATCCCGCTTCTCGGTCGTTCGACGTTTTTTGTTTCGACGCGGTATCTGACCGAACAATACCGAAGTTTTGGACTCGATGTCAAGGATCGGGCAGGCAACTCGCTGGGACATCTTCCCGACAATGGTTCTGCAATCCGCAATATCACAGGGCGATTGGCATTCCAATTGACAGACGACATCAAATTCATTCTCGGTGGCACATGGGGATTGACTACGCTTGCATTCGGTAATTGGTCATGGCTGTATGCGAACTCACCGGCGATGCAGCTTGTTCCCAACTCGACGACCGGTCTGAATGATACTATGATGCTTTCGACCGTCCCCGAGCGTGTTGCAAAGGTAAACGCACTCAACAATTTCATCTACAGCTACTTCGCGCGCATCAATCACATTCTCACCGAGACAAGCTTTTACGAATTGACTATCTCGTTCAATAACAATATTGCCGAGAATGGTCGTCGCAATATCCCGCTCGGTCAAGGTTCTCTCGTTCGTAATGGACAAGTTCTCGATCCGTCGAAAGTCTCCACGGCAATGCCAGCGGACAATTTCTTCACAGGTTGGGATATTCTCAAGCCTGTCGATAATTATGTGCTCGATCGAACAACAGGAATGCAAGTCCCTAAGAATGGTTCTCAAGGCGACAAGATCATAGACTACTATGCTGAAACATACGGGAATGTGTACCTCGACAATGATCGGAATCGTCCATTCTACACGGTTGTGCCGAGTAATTTGACTGGATACGTCGAGGGTTCTTCCGATGTGCAGAGTACACTCAATCCATACGGAATAATCGGAGCATTCTACGCACGGGGGAACGATGACGGTGCTGTCGATCGCGGTTTCGAGTTCACAGGTGCAAGCTTCTGGCAGATAGATGGTAACTATCAGCTCAATTTGTTCGCAGGTGATGTGCGGCATTTGCTCAAAGCGGGTATCGACGCTCGCCTCTACACCGCACGCCGGTACATGAACAGCTTGCCATGGTTGGGCAATCCTTTCTACGATGTCTTCACTGATCAATGGGGCGGTGATATTTATAGCCTCACGCCGGAAGAACGTGCCGATGGTAGCAAGCCGAAACATGCGATCATTTCGGCTCTCTACGTCGAAGATCAGATTTCGTACAAAGGCATCAACATCAATCCGGGATTGCGGATTGATGTTTTCGATCCGAGTACGACGTACAGAACCAATCCCGCTGATGCTTCATCGCCGGATCGAAAGACGGCTTCGATCAAAGTGCAGCTCAATCCACGTATTTACATTTCGTATCCGGTCGGTGATCGGTCGTTTTTCTCGATTGCGTATGGCTGGTACACCCAGGTACCTCGCTTCGAGTTGCTTTACAACAACACCGTCTCGGCTTTGACTCGTGGCAACAATATCGTGGGCAATCCTGACCTGCGTCCAGAGAATGCAAAACAGTACAATGTCGCATACAACGTTCAGCTTTCCGACGACTTCGCACTCGATGTGCAAGCATTCTACAAAGACATTTACGGGCTGACGGGACTGTCGTATGTGCCGGATAATCGCTTCCCCTATGCTATCACGTCCAATGGGGAATACGGGAACGCGAAAGGCATCGAAGTAACGTTCCGCAAACGGCTCAGCTCGAATGTCGGCTTCAATTTGAACTATACGCTCTCGTTCGCTCAAGGGACGTCGTCGAGCTCCGGTGCCAATTACAACGCGATCATCAGCGGAGCTGATCCATACACTGGGCTACGGCTGTTCCCATTGACGGAATATCCACTCGATTACGACCGCCGCCATCGCTTCAACTACATCATTGATTTTGTGTGGGGCAAGGGCGAAGGTCCATCAATCGGTGGCATCCACTTTCTGGAAAATGTTACTCTCAACTTTACTGGACTCTTCCAGACGGGGACCCCGTACACGAAACTCGATCTGCGCGGCAATCAAGTAGGTGACTACAATGCCGAACGGCGCCCATCTGTTTGGTCGCTCGATATGCGTTTGCAGCGTTCGGTGCCTCTTCGCGATTTGTTCGGGGAGTCGTTCGGGAATACTGAGCTGATTTTCTTCCTGGACGTGATCAATTTGCCGAATTTGACTAACCCGTTCAATGTTTACGTGCGGACTGGTGATCCGGACAATGATGGTGTCAGCCTCTATCGCCAGGTTGGTGATTTCCCGCTCGGTCCATGGTATGCAAAAGCCGACCCAACCAACCCCTCGACCATTGCTCAGAGCCAATACGATCGGGCAGGCAACCGGTTCTACACCAAGGCAGCAGATCTCAACAACGATGGCATCGTTACGCAACAGGAGCAGTACCAGTCGTATCTTCAATTTGTACGTGATGCGATGGCGCGCCGTCCGAATTACCTCTACCCGCGTCAGGTGTACTTCGGCGTGATGCTCCGATTCTGAGGACTCGAACGACATTGGAATAATGTTCAACTCTCGGCGATAACATTCAATGAAGCGACAAACGGTACTGTTCGGTTTCGTAGCGCTGGTACTCGTCGGCGGGTATCTCCACGCGCGCGATATTGACCGAACGAAAGTCAATCGTAAGGGCGCACGAACCGAAGCAGCCCAATTCAACGATCTGCGGCGCAATACCGTCAGTAAAGTGCAGTTCATGATTACCAATTACGGTATCTTCGGACTCGACGTCGCACGCAATCAAGGAGGTGGATTTTGGCCACGGGGGTCGGGTAACGAGTACATTTTTGGAGGTGGGATTTGGTTCGGTGCAATCAAGGTCAAAGATGGTGTACCTCGCAAGCTCAGCGTCATTTCGTATAATCCCAACTCAGGTGCATCGTGGATGACACCAGGCTCGATTGACGATGGCGAACAAGCCGATCGTACACCCGATGCCGTGCTCAAAAACCGTGTGTACATGAGCACAGACTTCATCCGCGCCAATGGGATTCCACGCAACGCAACGGACGGACCGAACTGGCCGATCTGGGATAGCGACCCCAACGATACGCTTGCGAATCGGTCGGTCATCAAGGACCGGACTCGATACTTGGGGCACTACATCAACGATATTTCCAAGCGAAACAGTACGACATATCCGAAAGGACCAGCCTTCATATCGCAGGAGGATATCTTCACCATCTACAAGGATACCGACTTGCGGGCATACGAGCTGGGTGAAGATGCCGCGAAAAACGAGGGCTATCCTTTGCGTCTGCAGTTCGAGCAAACTGTCTATACGTGGGGGTTCGGTGAGTACGCGAACTTTTATTTCATTCGCTTCAACATTATCAATCGTTCGAGTGATACGCTCTACGAATGTTGGATGGCGCCGGCATTCGACTTCGATCTCGCTTATGTGCTGAATGCACAAAGCGGCGCCGGCAACGACCGTGTGAGCTACTATTTCAGCGATACGACGCTCAACCTTGCGTATCAGTGGACAAATACCGACCGTGGCGAGCGGGGCAGACGTTTCGGCTACGTGGGTATGACGTTCTTAGAAAGTCCAGCCGTCGATGGACAAGGCTTTATTCGTCACGACAAGCTGTATTACACTCTTCCTGAACAGCTCGGCTTGCAAACATTTCGCAACTGGGTCATTGACGTCGATCCGAAAACGCCGATCGAACGCTACGACTTTATGGCGTCTCGTGCCAGAGATGGCGATACGGGACCTGGCGACAAACGATTCCTCATGGCGACCGGACCGTTCAACATGTTGCCAGGGGATACCGCTCGTGTCGTCGTTGGGACGATCTTCGCACTTCCAGTCAAGGACGAAGCGGACGGAAGCGAAGAAGATTTAGCCAATCTCGTGCGGCGTACGAGATTTGCTCAACGCGTTTATGACAACGGTTTCGCTGCTCCTGAGCCACCCGAACCACCGCGAGTGACAACAGAACCGCTCAACCATGCAATCCTGGTCAAGTGGGATACGACCAGCTATACCTCGAACGATCGCAATGAACGCGGAATGGATATCATGGGCTTTCGCATCTATCGTGCCCGTGTGATCAACCAAGACACGTTCGATGTTGACTATCGTTCACCGAGCGCTGACTATCCCAGCGGTCGTGGTCCGTTCGCCTGGAAACAGATAGCCGAGTGGACGACGCCATCTCCATTTTCGATGACAGCGATGTTGTCCGATAGTGGCAATGTCGCAAGCGCTCGTTATCCGTGGATTCGCATATTCCCGCACTCATCGAAATCGAGTTATCGTTTGCTCTATCCCTCCCTGATGAGTGGCAGCGATGTGACAAATGATAGCGTCATTCTCGTTCGACGATTGCCCAATACAGCGACCGAACCGTGGCGGAGTTTCTGGACACCGCTGATCCCTCAGCAAAGTTACTCGAATCCGATACGTTACGATACCCTAACGCTCGGCATTATCCGTGTGCTCCCAGGTGGCACACTCCCGACTATGCCGACGACAACGACAGATACTGCGACCATGAACCAAGCGATGCAGATTCTCTGGCCTCAGGTAACGTCTGGAACGGTGAGTATCCGGTGGCTCGCCGATGATTGGGTCGATCAACCGTGGGCACGTGCAATTATCCGTAATTATCTCGACAGCATCACCAATGGACGTGCATTCCTCGATGTGGGCGATGATAACCATGACGGTATCATCTCGCAAGATGACGATCTCCGCAAGCGCGAAGAAATTCTCAACAACGTGGATTACTACTACAAAGTCGTCGCACTCGACGAAGGTGACTACATTCAAGCAACGCCTGTCAAGACCAGTATCTCCGTTGATTTGATCAATGTCGTACAAGCATTTGCATTGGCATCCGGACCGCGCAAGGAGCCAACGATTTCTGCAACGTTCGATCCCAACCAAGTAGGTGGGCTATACGATTTCCAACTTGTTCCGAAAGATGCCGATCGCTTTGCGCAACTGTTTGCGGGACACGAGATCGAACTCGAATTCCGTCCGATGGTCTCCGGCTTCAGCGGCTATCCGTGCCTGGACACACTGTGGAACAATAACGCCAGTTTCCTCAAAGGACTCTACGGTAACGAACTCATCGTTCGTGACAAGACGACGGGCAAAGAGCTGCAGCGATATACGGTACTCTATGAACCAGCCGATTGCTTGTTCGACAATTTCTACTCCGACGTCGCGATGGCGTACGTCTCTCCACAGACAGCGCAGCTATTGACGTTCTGCGACGATCTCCTCCGTGGAGCGGGGGACACGTCGCTGTTTGTGCATCCGCTCAACACCAGTGTTGCTGCTCGTGGCGGTAGTTGGACGACCGATAAAGGATGCTTCGGCGATACACGAACGATAGCCGGTACATTCGCAGTGACGTTCAACTACTACATTCAGCAGTTCGGCGGTATATTTCGACCCTATCGTATCGCGAAACTCAGCGGTGATGCAAATACATTCTTGGAGTATCGTCCACGCCGGATTGATCAAATTGCGAAAGCCGAACAAGTCGCAATCAATTATCGCAAGCAAATGTACGAGCGGTTCAACAACGGTGCCGGTACATACGAGGTTGAATTCCTTCCTGGTGGAGTCGAGACGATCACGACAACCTTCCTTCGCCGTCGTGGACTGGGTCAATTCGATACGCTTACGCGGACGTTCGATGCATCGTATTTGAATGTTCGCGTCCGAAATGTTCGCACATACAAACGACCGTCGCCGACAGGAGACTCGGTACTGGTTCAGTACGGGAACGAAATACCACATGCTGCGCAATCGTTGCCAGCAGATGTGAGCGATTACAACCAAGATGGTTCGACCACGCTTGTACCGTATCCGCATCCTAAGCTGGTACCGATCGGTCAATTCAACCTTTCAGCGTATGCATGGAAAAACGGTCGCTATACGAAGGCGACTCTCAGTCAAAAAGAAGCGGTCACTGCGCGCGATACCCAAGCGGCAAGTTCCAACCGTGGCGCACCAGTCGGCACGCAGGGACGCTATTACCTCTCGACGGTGACACCGGATGGAGACACGATAGACTTCACCCACGCGTTCGTCATTGACGGTGCAACGTTCTGGCTCGACTTCCCAGGCAAAGGTGGCAGACAAGGAACAGCCAGCGGGCGCCTGATTCCGTTCCCTCCAGATTCAGCATCTGCGACGCAGGATTTCAAGCCTGGCGATAAAATCGTCATCGAAACGATGGGCGGTCCTTTCGGTTTCCCGCTTCCCGGAGCTAAGGTAACCTTCAAGGTCTCCGATACACAGATTGCTCAGGACCAGTTGACCGATACGGACCTCGATAGAGTGCTGATCGTCCCCAATCCATACGTTATCACACATGTCGGGCAGAAATCATCCTACGATGCGAAAATCTACTTCACGCGATTGCCCAAGGAGTGCACGATCAAAATCTACACCGTCGCTGGCGATCTGATTCGTACAATCCACCACATTGACCAGGACGGAACGTTCCGCTATGGTATGGACGTGTGGGATTTACTCAGCGACAATCGTCAACGTGCCGTTTCGCAAGGATTGATCGCCGTCATCGAGACTCCCAATGGAGCTCAGACGGTCAAGAAATTCGCCATCGTTGTCGGTGGTGCACGTATTCTGGGTCGTTAACACATCAACAACGGAGCAACAGTACGATGAATCGCTTTCTGACAACGATTGTTGTGTACAGTCTTGTTTCGAGCGGTGCGATGGTTGCGCAGCAGACGACACCGCAAGGTTCCTCAGCGGGCGAGTTCCGTAAAGTCGGTGCTGCTGGTGCACAGTTTCTCAAGATCGGTGTCGGTGCGCGTGCCAATGGGATGGCGGGCGCGTTCTCTGCGATAGCCAACGATCTTTCGGCACTGTTCTACAACAACGCTGGAATTGTTGATATCGGCGGATACATGGGGTCGTTTTCGTACACACAGTGGTTCGGCGGTTATTCGCACAATTTCATCGCCGGAGTCGTTCCAATAGCCGAGCGCTACAGAGCAGCACTGTCGGTGACATCGTTCACCAGCGGTCCCATCCCGCTGACGACAGTGCAGGACGAAAATCGCCTCAATACCACCTACAGCATCACCGATGTTGCTATCGGCGGAACCTTCGCCGGTCAGCTTACCGATCAATTTTCGTTCGGAGTGACGCTCAAATATGTTCAGAACGGCATCGGGGGGATGAGTGCAAGCGGCATTCTTGCAGACGTAGGCACTATGTACCGATTTCGCGGGGTGCGGTTAGGATTTTCAATCAGCAATCTCGGTCCGCAGATGCAGTTCTCGGGCGGCGATTTGAATTTCCGCACCGATCTCTATCGTGAGCTCCAATATCAACAGATCGATGCCTCGTATCTGGTCAATCCGTTCAATGCACCGATCTCTCTCAAAGCAGGGTTGGCTGCTGATTTGACTTCCGAGCTGCTTGGGTTATACGAGTCCGACCCGAACTTGGGCATCAACCAAGAACGGGAGCATCGGTGGCTGCTCGCTCTCGATTTCGAAACGCTCTCCGACGTCCCTGAGCAATTGGCAGTAGGGACGGAGTACACCTGGAGGGACTTGTTGTCCATTCGTGCCGGCTATCGCTACAATCAAAGTGTATTCGGTTTGAGTGGCGGTATTGGACTGCGCTACATTGGTAGCGGCTTCGAAGGTATGCTCGATTACTCGATCCAACCGACTTCGACACTCGGCATTGTCAATCGCTTCTCGTTGACAGTTCGTCTCGATTAGTCTGCGGTACGGCTGAGCGAATCGGATCGATAGTTTCATTGCGATCGCATAATTTGCACGCGGTCGTTGCTTGTTTGTTGTGGCGCCACTCATGCTTCGTGCTGCTCTTGGCGGGACGGTGATTTTCTTCCTGGCTGTGGTCATGGTAGATTCACAGCAGCGCTTTCCGTTGGCGCTGTCCGTGGCGCAGTTTCGCTACGATTCAACACGAACACGTGTCGAGTTGGCCTACAGTATCGCCGATACGCACCTGGTATTCCGCACAACGGAAAATGCTGGAATTGTTCGTGCAGCAGTCGAATTGTGCATTTCTGTTTTAGGTCTGTCTCGCTCCGATTCGACGTGCGTTGTGCTGGAAACACAGAAAACAGTGGGCGATGCGACTCCTTCATTGCTTGTGGGGAAGCGGACATTTGTGCTTATGCCCGATCAATACACGATTCGCGTTCGGATTCGAGATGCGCTGCGCCAAAACAGCGCAGTATTGGAACGTTCCTTTCCGCTGGTTGTGCGGAGTTTCGCGCACAAAAGGCTCAGCGCCAGCAGTATTGAGCTTGCACAATGGATCGTGCATCGTGATACCAACGATGCGCGCCAAGTCAATTCAGCATTCATCAAAAACGACCTTTACGTTGTACCGCTACCAAACAGCGTGTACGAAGGCACTGCGCCGATGCTCTTTGCATACACTGAACTGTACAATCTCGATCGCTGCCATTGCGATAGCATCGAACTGCATTACCATGTTCTCGATGCAGCAGTCAACGAGGTTTTCGACCTCCGCTACCGCCGTCCTGTGATCGGAGATGCGCAAGCAGAAGTAGTTTCGATCTCGCTCGATGGTATGCCGAGCGGAGTGTACTATCTGGCGCTGGGGTTGTCGCAGGAGCGTGGCGAAGAATTACAACTATCGCGCCAGCAGTTTTACCTGGTCAATCCCGAACTTCCGCCGCAGCAACCAGTAGCCCTTAGCGAAGACGAGCTGTTTCTGCAAAGTCCATTTGCGACAATGAACCGTGCCCAGCTCGATACCGAAGTCGCATCGGCACGATTCATTGCATCAGCATCCGAGCTCGATGCGTACAATCAATTGACCGATCTGGCAGCAAAACGCAAGTTCGTGTTCCGATTTTGGCTGCAGCGCGACCCGGATCCGACGACACCGATCAACGAACGGTACGAAGAATTCCGCAAGGCGCGCGAGTACGCCGCAAAGCATTATAGCACACCTCGTTTTCCCCAGGGTTGGAATAGCGATCGTGGTCGTGTGCTGCTCAAGTACGGTTTCCCGTCCCAAATTGACCGAGCTTACTTCAACATGGATGGCGCACATCCTCATGAAATCTGGCGATACGACAACGTCCAAGGCGGTGTCATATTCGTGTTCGTCGATCAACAGGGGACCGAAAATTTCGTGCTCGTGCATTCGACTGCTCTCAACGAAATTCGCAACGAGAATTGGTATCGTCAGTTCGCGCTACCGAATTATCTCGATCCGAATTCGCCGGTGCGGTAGATGTCCGAAGCGATACGTCGTCGAGTTCTGGATGTGCTCAGTTGGATTGCATGGAAGCTCGGACAGCGAGGGCGCCGTGTGCTTTCGAACATCGCAGGTGTGCTGATCTCCATTGCGATGGTAAAACGGCGGCGCATTGCGATTCGCAATATTCGTCTTGCGATGCCGGCACTCGAGCAATCGGCAATACGCCGACTGGCACGACGAAGTTTTGTCAATCTCGCGTTAGTGCTCGCCGAGATACTCGCGACACCGTACATGGCGAGAACCGAATTGAGACGCTATTTCCGGTTCACTAATCCGACAATCGTCCGACGTGCACTTGCCGAACGACGGGGCGTGATATTGCTGAGTGCACATTTAGCCAACTGGGAATGGTCGGCTCTCGTTGCTGCTTTGGAATTCAACATGCCGTTGCTTGTCGTTGTCAAGGAGCAACGCGATCGAATCGTCAATGATTGGCTTTGGGGAATGCGCCGAATGACAGGCAACGAGCTTGTACCGATGTCCCGCGCTGCAAAGGCGATGCTGCGCTGGCTCACCGACGGCGGTATCGTTGCACTACTCGGCGATCAAGCTGCCGAACCATCCAGCGATGTGTTCGTCCCGTTGTTCGGTCGTCCGGCGGCTACCTACAAGGCACCGGTCAATTTAGCACGGCGAACCGGTGCACTGCTCGTTTTCGCATACTGTCTCCGCAATCGAGGTGGCGGATATGACGTGGTTTTCGATCCACTACCTGAAGCGAACGATCCAAATGTTCCGGTGGAAGATGTCGTCGCTGCATACAACCGCAAGCTCGAAAGCGCAATACTTCGAGCGCCGGAGCAATGGGTGTGGCAACATGACCGTTGGAAGTACAATCCACCCTCGAAAACACCATGACAATCTCGCTCGATAACAGAGTTGCACTCGTCGGCGGAGCAACCAGTGGTATTGGCTGGGCAATTTCGACGGCATTGGCTCAGGCAGGTGCAACGATCATCGCCATTGCGCGCGATCAGGAGCGCCTTCGCTTCCGGCTCGATCAATTACGCACCATGACAGGGCGCGAACATGCAGCAATTATGGCAAATTATGACCACCCAACCTCACCTGCCACAATCGCATCAGAGCTGACACGGCTTTCATTAGCCCCCGACATTGTTGTCAATAATTCGGGTGGTCCGCCTCCTGGACCAATAGTTGATGCTCGAACCGATGACTTCCATCGAGCCTTTGACCGTTTAGTGTTGACGACGCATAGCCTGCTGCAAGTCCTATTGCCACACATGAAAGAGCAGCGATGGGGAAGAATCGTCAACGTTATCTCGACATCGGTCCGCCAGCCTATCGAGGGATTGGGTGTTTCGAACACAATCCGAGCGGCAACTGCCGCATGGGCGAAAACGATGTCGTTCGAACTTGCGCCCTATGGTATCACAGTCAACAGCATCTTGCCGGGCGCGACACGCACTGAACGGCTCGACAGCCTCATTGTATCGAGAGCCGCCGAACGTGGTGTCGCTCCGTCAGTTGTTGAAGAAGAACTGCTTGCCGAGATTCCCATGAAGAGGTTTGCCCATCCAAATGAAATCGCTGCTGTAGCGGTCTTTCTCTGTTCCGATTACGCAGGGTATATCACCGGTGAATGTATCCGGGTTGATGGCGGGCGTACTCGATGTCTCTAAACGAGAAAGCGGCACTGCTTAGTGCCGCTTCCATCCACTGTAGCGGGGGCAGGACTTGAACCTGCAACCTTCGGGTTATGAGCCCGACGAGCTACCAATTGCTCTACCCCGCGATCGATTTGGGTTGCAAAAATACAAAACGAATCATTTATGGGCAAACCCATCGGCAAGCGTAACTAATTTTGTCGTAGTTACATCGTTTATCGAACACAATGCGAATTTCTCTTACGTGGTTACGACAATTCGTCGAGTGGGACGGTCAGACGAGCGAGTTGGCTTCGATCCTGATACGGAATGGTATCGAAGTGGAAATGATAGAGGAGGTGGGTATCCGCTCCGAGTCTATCGTTGTTGCCCGAGTGCTCGACGTTCACCCTCACCCGTCAGCCGATCGTTTGCGAGTGTGTACTGTTTTCGATGGAAGTGGTGAGCGTCGCGTCGTCTGCGGTGCACACAACGTCGCTCCGAACCAATTGGTAGTGTTGGCATTGCCCGGTAGTCGGCTCGATGGCGATGTTGTGATAGAAACGCGTACAATCCGTGGTGTGGTATCGGAAGGAATGATTTGCTCGGAACGCGAACTCGGTCTTGGCGATGACCACAGTGGTATCCTCGTATTGGATGGATACGCTGAGCCGGGAACTCCGCTTTCCACGCTCTATCCACCAGATACGATAATCGAAATCGGTATCACACCGAATCGCGGAGATGCATTGTCTCATGTCGGAGTTGCACGTATTGTTGCTGCTGCACTGGGGCGAAGGATCGAATTGCCAACTGTTTCGATTGGCGACCGTTTCCCGATAGCTCCAGCGGTCGAAATATCGCAACCGGAATTGTGTCGGCGCTATGCAGCATGCATTCTCGACGGTGTCGAGCCGATACCTTCGCCTCGATGGATAGCACTCCGGTTAGAACGCGCAGGAATACGACCGCGCAATATCATTGTGGACGCAACCAACTACGTTATGCTCGAATGCGGGCATCCTCTACATGCGTTCGATTACGACCGTCTCGATGGCAGAACAATCGTCGTGCGTACTGCTCGCGATGGTGAAAGCATCGTTACGCTCGATGGTATCGAGCGCCGCCTCGATACTTCAATGCTGTGCATTTGCGATACGAATAAGCCACAAGCCATAGCCGGTGTCATGGGGGGTGCGGACTCGGCAATTACTGCTTCGACCCGGCGTGTGCTGCTCGAGTCTGCCCATTTCCTTCCTGCTTCGGTGAGACGAACATCAAGAAAGCTTGGTCTGCACACGGATGCATCGTACCGATTCGAGCGCGGAGCAGACCTCGAGATGATTCCGTATGCCCTCGATCGTGCAGCGGCTATCATTGCCGAGGTGACCGGTGCTCGCGTATCGGTGATAACAGACCGCTATCCCCATCCCCAAAAAACTACTCCGATCACGCTACGCTTCGAACGCATTCAGCGAGTGCTCGGTGTTCACGTTGCACCTGATCGAATCGTTCATCTGCTCGACCAGAGAGGGTTCCATGCCGACAGCGTTCGACTCGACTCAATAGCCGTGCATGTTCCATCCTATCGGACCGATGTGCAAGCCGAGTGCGACCTTGTCGAGGAAGTTGCCATAGCTGTTGGATACGACGAAATTCCACCCTCTTCGAACGCTATCGTCCCGTTTGCCGCACGGAGTATCCCCGAGCGCCTTCGGTTCTCGGAGGTCGAGAACGATATTCGCCGTTGGCTTGCTGCCATAGGGTTCCATGAAGCACTCAGCTACACACTGCAAGACCCCGATACGGCTCATGAACCTGCATCAGTAGTTGAAATTGCCAATGCGCTCGGTCGTGAACGGAGCGTGCTTCGCCAATGGATGCTGCCCACAATGGTCGAAAACATCTCCCGTAACGCACGCTACGGTGTGCGTTCAATCCGCCTCTTCGAAATTGGGAAGGTATTCCGCCTGTCCGAAAATGTCGCTGCACCTGTAACCGAAGAGCGTCGCCTTGTGCTCGCGGTTGCTGGGAATACTCATGCGCGGCATTGGCTCGACCCTGCTCGTGAATTGGACATCTTCGATCTCAAGGGTGTGGTGGCAGAGTTGCTGAGTCGTTATCGCTTGCATGTTCACTGGCGCGTAACGGAAGGCACCCCGAGCTTGCGTAGTTGGTTGTGCGATCCGATTATCGAGTTGGTTCTTGGCGATCGTGTTATCGGCTATGTCGCGCAACTCGACCGGAAACGCGCCGAACAATACGACATGCCCGACAATACATTCGTTGCAGAAATCGTAATCGAGACGCTTCTCTGTCAACCTCGAACTGCGCGGCGATATATGCCACCGTCGAATTATCCAAGCATTGTCAGAGATATCGCGTTGGTCGTGCCTTGCTCGGTCATGAGCAACGATCTTGTACAAACGATCAGTGCAGCAGGTGGCGAGCATTTACGCTCTGTCGAACCGTTCGATGTGTTCGAGCATCCATCGCTCGGACCAGGCAGCAAAAGCATCGCTTTTGCATTGTCGTTCGGCTCGACCGAACGGACGCTCACCGACGAGGAAATTGATGCGGCTCTTGCGCGTATTCTCGATGCAGTCGCGCGAGAGCATAATGCGCGCTTGCGAACAGTGTGAATCATTGTGGATTAAACCGATGGATACCGTACCCGATTCGCTGCGCCTCGAATTCGATCAATTCTGGAAGCATGTGTACAATGCTGGGGCTGTTCTCAAAACCATCGCTGACCAGCTCCGCGTTTTGCGCGAAACGAATCGAAAACTCGACTCACAGATCGTCGAATTAGCGCAACGTCTTCATCACCGCGATGAGCAACTGACCAGCTCGATCGAGCGCATCGAGCAACTCGAAGTTGCACTCGACGAAGCACAGTCCCAACTGCGTCGAGCGAACGAAACAATCGAGCAACTTCGTCAGCAAAACGAGCGGCTCGGAATGCTCGAGCTTGTTGCCGAGCAAGAGCGCGAACGTGCACAGCAGCTCCAATCCGAGTTGGCAGCGCTACAGCAGCTCTACGAACAGTTGACCGATGATTACCGGGCGCTCAGTGAGCAAGCGGCGGCTCTGGCTGAACTCGAACGCGAGCGCGACAATCTCCGTGCGCGTATTGCCGAACTCGAACACCATCACCTTCGGACAATCGCCGATCGGGAAGAACTCGAACACCTCCGCTCGCTCGTCGAACAGTATCGCCTTCAAGCTGAGAGTTCCGCTGAGCAATCTCGCGAGCTACGAAACCTTGCGGAACGCTTAGAGGAACGCGACAAGAGCATCGAAAAACTCCAGGAGGAACTCGCCATTGCCCAGCACACCATCGGACTACTCCAGGATGAACTCACGGCAAAACAGGCGGAACTTGCCTGGCTCGGTCAGCGGTTGGAACATGCAGAAAACGCTCTCGCAAAATCGCATGACAGCGATTCGATCGAGCACTGGCGCCAGCAAATGGAAGATGAACTTCGTCGGCGCCAGGCTGCATTCGAGAAGCTGTCGGATGACTATCGTCAGTTGACCGCCGAGCGCGACACGTTGCGTTCGGCAGCAGAACAGTGGCGACAAGAAGCCGAACGGCTGCGCCAGGAAAACGAGCGTCTCCTGCAAGAATCCGAACACCGGCGCCTCGATACGATTGAGCCGTCAGGCGGCAAATCAGATAACGAAGAAGTCCAACGGCTCGAGCGCGAGCTTCAGCTCAGTGAGCATGCCGCAACCCAGCAACAGCAGCAGCTCGCAGAATTGTCCGCTGAGGTCACACGCCTAAGAGACCTCTTGCAGCAATACCAGATGAATGAACGCAGTACAGAAGAACGAATCGCCGACGCCATCGGACCGTTCCAGATCAAGTTGAGTGCGGCAGAGCATGAGCTCAAGCATCTCCAACAACAGATTGCTGCGCAACGGCAAAGAATCCACCAACTGGAAGACGAGTTGCGAGGAGAACTGGAGCGTAACATAGTCCTCAAGCGACGCATCCGCCAGCTTGAAAGTCAGCCGACAATGTCCCACACATCGTCGCTCGTCGAACAGCTCAGTCGAATTGTCGAGACTCTCAGGACACGCCCAGAAGATTCGACTCTCGGGGCGGAGATAGAATCTACTGCGATGGTCCTCGTTGAGAAAATCGAGCAAGTGCTCGCTGCTCATCGTCAATGGCTGCTCGGCGAGGAATTGCTGGAAGCGATCAGCAACTCGCGACGTATGCTCGAACAGCACCTTCGTCAGTAGCACCGAGCATCCAGGTGCTCCGGTGGCGAGAAGGTACGCTGCAAGTGACGAGTTGCTCGATCCCCGCGTACAGAGAGTACAACAAACAAGGCTGATTTCCGTTTTGTTTTTTGGTCGAATTCGTAAATTCGACCAGTGCAACGATGGTGACAAGCGATTATGACGACGGTGACTGTCACAATCAGTGGACGTCAATTTCGGTTACGCTGCGACGACGAACAACGGACAGTCCGTGCTGCTGCTGAAGTCGAGACTATTCTCGAACTACTCCGGCGAGATTCTGCCGATCAATCTACGCCGACACTGGCAATGTTGGCGGCACTCAATCTTGCCGAGCGTAACGACGCTCTTATCGAGCAACGCGATGCTATCGTTGGATATGTCTCCGAGCAGCTTCGTGCAATGGGGGCGTATCTGGAAGAGGCGATGCAACGGGCTGTCGAAGCGACGACGTAAGCCTTCGTCGCAGTGTGATCGAACGACTGGACGGTCATCGGTTCTTTGGAAACTCCGATCGAGTTGCGAGCCGTACTGCATCATCGTTGCACACGCGTAGCGCAGAACCGACTATGATCAAAGCGGGGAAATAGGCTCCGTGTACCAATGGCAGACTGCACCGCGATCCAACGCGGCCAGTTCAGTGGCGGCAGGAGCCAGCGGTAGGCGGGCTACTTCCCAAATGTGTGCTTGAAGGGTTCTTGCGATACCCGATACGCCTTATTAGGCGGACGATGCATGAAGTGCGGCTCGTGTTTTTTTGATTTTGTTTTACCAACATCGAATGCTGCGATGGAATACACGACGATTCTCGTACTGAGTGTTATCGGGTTGATACTCGGTTTCGGCATTGCGTACTTTGCTGGTACACGGGCTGCTGCTGCGCGCATTGCCGATGCGCACGAAAAAGCAAAAGCCATTCTCGACGAAGCGGAAAAAGAAGCTCGGACGCTCAAAAAAGAGCGAATGATCGAGATCAAAGAAGAGCTGCACAAAAAGCGGCAGGAATTGGAAAAGGAGTATAGCGCACGGCGGAACAAACTGCAGAACCAGGAAAAACAACTCGCCAGCCGCGAAGAAGCTATCGAAAGCAAGCTCGAATTGATTGCACGAAAGGAAAAGCAGATTCAACAAGCCGATCAAGAGCTTCAACGCAAGCAACGCATCATCGAGCAAAAGCTCAAAGAAGCTGAAGCACTCGTCGCAGAGCAAAACCTGCGGCTGGAGCGAATCAGCGGCATGTCGCAAGACGACGCCAAACGCTATCTCATCGAGAACATGGTCAGCGAAGCACGTGCGGAGGCTGCGCAGTTGATCAAGCAGATTCGCGACGAAGCCCGCCAACAAGCGCAACGCGAAGCACAAAAGCTCGTCATCGAAGCCATACAGCGTACTGCGTCCGATCACTGCGTCGAAACGACCGTGTCCGTGGTCAATCTCGCTAGCGAAGAACTCAAAGGTCGCATCATCGGCAAGGAAGGACGCAACATCCGTGCGTTCGAATCAGCAACGGGTGTTGACCTCATCATCGACGACACACCGGAGGCGGTCGCAATCTCGGCATTCGATCCGTACCGACGCGAAATCGCTCGTATCGCACTCGAACGCCTGCTCGCCGATGGTCGCATCCATCCTGCGCGAATCGAAGAAATCGTCGAAAAAGTCCGGAAAGAAGTCGATGAAGAGATCGTTCGCGTCGGGGAACAAGCCGTCATGGAGCTGGGAATTCACAACATGCATCCCGAACTGATACGCCACGTCGGCAAAATGAAGTACCGGTCGAGTTACGGACAAAATCTGCTGGCGCATTCGATCGAGGTTGCCTTTCTGGCGGGCATCATGGCTGCGGAGTTGGGTCTCGATGCACATCAAGCAAAACGCGCAGGATTGCTCCACGACATCGGCAAAGTTCTCGATCGCAATACCGAGGGTCCTCACGCCTTGCTGGGGATGGAACTCGCCAAGCGGTATCGTGAACACCATGTGGTCTGCAACGCGATCGGCGCCCACCACGAGGATATCGAGATGGAATCGCCGATCGCCGTACTCGTCCAAGCCGCCGATGCGATCAGTGGTGCGCGTCCGGGTGCTCGACGTGAATCGCTCGAGCAGTACATCAAGCGATTGGAAAAGCTCGAAGAGATCGCGATGAGCTTCGAAGGTGTGCAGAAAACATTTGCGATTCAAGCGGGGCGCGAGGTGCGTGTTATCGTCGAGCCCGAGAAAGTCGACGACCTCACCGCCGATCGGCTCGCCAACGACATTGCACGGCGTATCGAGCAAGAAATGGAGTACCCTGGTCAGATTAAAGTAACCGTCATTCGAGAACGACGGAGTTTTGCTATCGCCAAGTGAGACGCCGACGAGGTCTATTGTTGTTGTCGTTCAGGATCGGCTTCGGACTCGAACTCTTCGATTTTTTTGCGGAGCTCGCTGCAAATCTGTGTGTGAATTTGGCAAATTCGGCTTTCTGTCAGTCCTAAGATGTCGCCGATTTCTTTGAACGTCAGCTCCTCGTAGTAGTACAGCGTTATGACGAGCCGTTTGCGCTCAGGGAGCTTTGCAATGTAATCGCGAACGAAAGCGAGACGCTCGTCGCGCACGAGTTGAGTAAAGGGTGTTCCCGCATCGTCGTCGGGAATTTCCTCGATAGCATTGCGCTCGTTTCCTTCGTCGTCATAACTGACCTCGGAATTCATCATCGAAAATGACGCATTCGCGGCTGCCATTGCGTTCAGGTATGCTTGGTATTCTTCGGGGCTAATACCGAGTCGCGCCTGAATCTCGTCGGCGGACGCTTCGCGTCCGAGCTCACTTCGAAGGCGGTCGCTGATTTCCGTCAGCTCGTGTACCTTCTGCCGGGCTGAGCGCGAGAGCCAATCGAGCTTGCGCATTTCGTCGAGAATGATGCCACGAACGCGCGGAACAGCAAAGGTTTCGAATTTGATGCCGCGCTCTGGCTCGAAGCGCTCAATCGCATCGTGAAGCCCAAGTAATCCGACGTGTAAGAAGTCTTCTTCCTCCAACAATGCATTCGATGGGATGTTCATGTTGTACAGCGTGTATCGAACGATCCACGAGTAATGGAGGAGGAGCTGTCTCTTGATTTCCTCTTTTCGGGCTTTGGGTGTCCGGCGAGCGCGAAGCTCCTTCCAAAGAGCCGCGAACGCAATTTCACCGGGAGTGCTCTGTGCGGCAGATTGTAGGGTATTTGCCATAGGTTACATCCTATCCCGTTGGTGAATTTTCCATCGTTGTCGTTTGTGCTTGTGCATTCATCGAGGCGCGGTCGGCATTCGAAGCAGAGAGCATTGCGGCAAGTTGCTCTTCTTCTGCCAATCGAGCTTGTTGACGGAGCTCTTCTTGTTTGATGCGATGGAGGACAGAGACTACCACGACCATCAGTACGCTTCCAGCGACAGCGAACCCGATGAAGACGACAATAGCACGCAGGAGTAGAGTGTAAAGATCATCGTTGCCAGCGGCGAGCTGCAATAAGATACTCAATGAACTCGCCAGCAGGCTGGTGTTCAATACGAAGCCGAGGGGATAACGGACCCACTGCTCGTGTTGGCGATCCTGTGAACGAGACGTTTTGCCCATGCGCATCAATTCACATCGTTACGGATGTCAGTAAACGGTTCGAGCTGAAGAGAAATCTCATCAAGCGATCAGTACTCGGTTCGACGAGGTCGTCGGGCAGACGTGTGCCGGTTGTCAGCAATGAAAGTGGGATGTTGTGTTCCCAGAGCAGTGGCAGCAAGTGTCCGCATTGGGGTGCCTCGTCGAGCTTGGTAAGCGCAACGTGATACGTCGTGCTACGTCCCAACCGTGTCAGCATCGAACGCGCGATCTCGACATCGCAGGTCGCCGGTAGCGTGAACACGATAGCTCCACGAGCTTGCTCGACAGCATCGGTAAAGCTCGAAATACTCGCAGCGGTGCGTGCGCTCGGAGGCGGAAGATCGAGCAGCGTGATGCTGTCGGGTTCCGCTTGGAATTGTGACGGTTGGCGAATGCTGCTGACTTCGATACCGACCAATGTTCCGAATGAGCGTAATTGCTCTATTGCTGCGATGCGTTCAGTGTCAGCCGATAGCAATCGAATCGTTAGTTCCGGTTGGGAGCGCTGCAACAAAAGTGCTGCCTTCATGAGCGTTGTAGTTTTTCCGCTTCCGCTCGGTCCGGTAAACGCAATTATTGGCGGGACGCCATCTGCAAGCAAGCGCCGAACCTGTATCAGCCCCGATAGAATGCTGTGGAGGCGTTCGGTGCATTCCTCTACTGTTGCCAATGGCTCGGCATCGGCGATGCGCGCGATCAAATAGCCAGCATATTGCTCGGCGAATCCTGCTTCTCGGAGCATTTCATACGTCCGCCGATACGGATCGGGCAGAATAGAGCTATAGCGGTATGCGACCGCATGGGTAATCTCGGTCAATTTCACCGACAATCGGTGAATTTCCTCTTGCAGCTCACTGATAGCATCGTTGCTATGCTCTCCGGCATGCTCGATGTAGTACTGCAATGGAATCGGCTCACCCGATTCGCGACGCGATGTGCGCGTGGTGGTGCGTTTCGGAAACGAGGGTGCGCCCGCTGCTTCTACCAGGTGGTCGGTATGGCGAGCAGCTCTACTCGACGCCATGCCGACGACTTCGGCAAAAGGCATACCGTCTGGTGCAATGCCCGAGCGAGTCGTTAGTAGCAATGCATCCTCGCCCAGCTCATGACGCATGGCATCGAGCGCTTGGCGTAACGTCGGAGCAACGAACGTTTTCGTTCTGGCAGTCACAGGTGCCTCCATGCAGGTATCGTTCCACTGTACTCCCCGTAAAAACTGTGCCAGCGGTCTTCCCTGATAACAAACTCGTATATTGCATTCGACGAATGCGTGTTGAACCTTGCGACTGATTGCCACCTGCAGTGCACAGGTGGGAGAGAATCGACATGCATCGGGAGAGGACTCCCTGTTCGTCAGAAAATCACCTATTACACAGAACACATGAGCGAGTCACCTCCGCCTTGTCGTGGGCGGCTCTGTATTGTTTCGACACCGATAGGTAATCCTGACGACATCACTATTCGCGCGGTCGCCACTCTTCGATCTGCTGATGTCGTCGTGTGCGAGGATCGAAACGAAGCCGGCAAGTTGCTCCATCGCTTAGGTATCGAGCGCGATCTCATCGAGCTCAATGAGCATACCGACGAACGAGCGACGAGCGCATGCCTTGAGCTTCTCAGAGCCGGTAAAACGCTCGCACTGATTAGCGATGCTGGCACGCCGCTCATCGCCGATCCCGGCAATGCGCTCGTTGCATCTGCAATTGGAGCTGGATGCGCGGTTGATGTCGTTCCCGGCGTTTCGAGTATTCTCGTTGCCCTTGTGCGCTCGGGTTTGCCGACGGAGCAATTCCTCTATGCTGGTTTCTTGAGCAGAAAAAAGATCGAGCGTCAGCGCCAAGCTCAGAGATTGGCATTGGAACCGCGAACGATCGTGCTTCTGGATACACCGTATCGGCTCGATGCAGTCTTGAGTGCGCTTGCCGAAGTAATGCCCGACCGCCGGGCTTACATCGGATGCAATCTGACCATGGCGACAGAGGCGCACCATTACGGTCGTCTCAGCGAACTACGCGAAAAGTTCGCAGAGCAACGCTTCCGTGGCGAGTATGTTATCGTTATCGAGGGAAATCCCGATACTCGGCAGTGGTATGCTGAATTGAGCGGGTATGCCGATGAACGTGCATCCACGACAAGCGCTTCGCAGCTATTGCCTGATCAAGGTACATCGAGTCGTTCTACCCCGGATGTATCGCCGCTCCAATCGAGAGGCTTGCATCATGAGTACTACCAGCGCAGGCGACGTCATCTCGACGAACGCCGGAGTCGCAACAAGAGTTCGACCTCCGCACAGAGCAACCGTTACGATTATCAACAGCCCATCGTCAACTACACGATGAGCAATCCGTACCAGCAGCACCCGTCGAAACAACCGAAACAAGGAGGGAACCGCCCACCACGCCGTAGCCGCAAGCGTTGGCGTCGGTAGCGTGGACCGGTGCGACTATGAGCTTTTCGAGCGATAGAACAACGCAAGTGGTATCACGATTGCATAACCGATCACCAAAAGGATCGGAGCAACTGTTACCGCAAAGGGGTTATTCCAAACATTGTGATGGGCATCGGGATTATCGGTGAGTGCCGTCAACATCGCTGCATACCCACAGACGACAAGTCCAATCCCGATTGCCAGAAGAATCGCATTTCGCCGATCGAACGGAAATGACCACGCGATCTTCGAGTGGGTGGATGTTCCTGTTCGCCGCGCCATAGTTTTAGCTCGGAAAAGGTGATTGCAAAATTCAATGCTACGGTTGCATGCAATATACATCAACTTTGCATCGAACACAACGCGATCGAACTTGTAATTTGCATTGTATATCTGCTCGAAGCGCCAATGGAAATGTTCCGGCTCGTTGCCGCGATTGCGGCTGTAGCGATGCTGTCCTCGTGTCAACGTATTGCACATACAGCCGACGACTATCGCTACAGTGGACCTCCTGTTGTTGGCGACGTCGTCTTTTTTCACCTGCTCTCCGATCCGGAAGGACTCAATCCATACACGTCGAACGACAACACAGCTTCGACGCTCAACCGATTGGTATTCGATGCGTTGCTCGAACAGAATCCGAAAACGCTCGAACTCGAACCGAGCATCGCACGAACATTGCCTGAGGTATCTCCCGATCACTTGACCTACACGTTCCATCTCCGCTCCAATGTGTGGTTCTCCGATAGCGTCCCGCTAACGGCACGAGACGTCGTTTTCAGTTTCAAAGCCGTCAAAAATCCCTTTCTTCTCGAAGCTGCAGCGCTGCGGAATTACTACGACGACGTTGCCGATGTCCGTGCTCTCGACGACACGACGGTGGTCATCGTGATGACCAAGCCATACTTTTTGGCGATGTACTTTCTCGGCGATCTCCGTATTCTTCCCAAGCATGTGCTCGATCCCGATGGCTTGACCGATCGCTACTCGCTGACAGAAGTCAACGACCCACGTTTAGCAAAGCAGAATCCAGCCATCGAACAGTTCGCCCGATGGTTTTCGCGTTCTGAACTTCGACGAGAGCCGCGTTACTTGATCGGTTCTGGTCCGTACGTTTTTCGCGAATGGAAAACGGGGCAGCGCGTTGTCCTCGTTCGCAATAAGCGTGCATGGGAAACACCTCTGTGGTGGCGCTGCGCGTACCCTGATGCAATTGTCGGTGTCGTCATCAACGATCGAGCTGCAGCACTGTCGGCATTGAAGACCGAAGAAGTAGATTTCGTCGATGCAATTCCTCCTGCGTTCTACGACGAGCAGCTCGACACAGCACGCTTGGTGTATTTGCGCAAGGATAAGTACGAACAGTCTGTCTATACCTACATCGGTTGGAATTTGCGCAATCCGATTTTCAAAGATCGCCGTGTGCGCCAAGCGCTGTCGCACTTTGCAAACCGAGATCAGTGGATCGAAACACTCTTACGAGGTTATGCTCAACCGATCGAAGGTCCCATCTATCGCAACAGACCTGAATACGACTCGACTCTGCCAGCATATCGCTACGACCCTGCCCGTGCGATCGAGCTTCTCAGCGAAGCGGGCTGGAAAGATCGTGATGGCGACGGTGTGCTCGACAATATTCTCGATGGCAAGTTGACTCCTTTCGAATTTTCTCTCAGTTTCAATGCTGGCAACGAAATCCGCGAGAATATTGCGATACTCTTTGCGACAGAACTTCGTCGCTATGGCATCGTCTGTCGTGTTCAGAAGCTCGAATGGTCGGTATTCTTGCGGCAATTGAGCGAACATCAATTCGATGCTTACATCGGCGCATGGGTCAACGACAACATACCCAGCGATCCGTATCAGCTCTGGCATTCGTCCCAAGCCGACAATCATGGTTCCAACTATGTTGGTTTTCGCAATCACATCGCCGATCAGCTCATCGAACGCAATCGGGTAGAATTCGATCCCGCTGTACGGCTACAATTGATGAGGCAATTTCAGCGAATTGTCCATGACGAGGCACCATATACGTTTCTCTGGACACCCGAGATACTGACAGCCTACAACCGGCGGCTTTTCAACGTGCATTTCTATTCGGTGAGACCACCGTATGCAATACCGCAGTGGTTTATTCCACCGCATTTGCAGCATCACATCGTTCCATAGTACATGAAGCGTCACCAGCTACGCCAACTCATCGCCGAAGGCGAAAGCGCCAGTGTCGAATTCAAGAGGCGATTCACATCGCCGGAAAAGATCGCCAAGGAGCTGTGCGCGTTTGCAAACACACACGGTGGTTACATCCTCTTCGGCGTTGATGACGACGGCAGCATTGTCGGTGTCGAGAGCGAAAAAGAGGAAATCGAGCGCGTTCGACATGCTGCTGAATTCTACGTCGAGCCTCCGCTGGCGATTACTGTCGAAGTCGTCGAGATCGAGTGGAAGGATGTTGTCGTTGTGCACGTTGCCGCCAGCACTGAGCGTCCTCACCGTGTCGTCGAAGCAAGTAAAGGGCAGCATCGTCGTGGTATAGTGTACGTCCGGAGCCGTGCCGAATCAGTTCAGGCGAGCAGGGAAATGGTTCGCCTCATGCGCGAGCAACATCCCGATGCAGCACCGCTACGGCTCTACATCGGTGATCGTGAGAAGCGGCTTTTCGCGTACTTGGAAAAGCACGGTAGAATTACAGTCGCGGAATTTGCGCGACTGGTCAATATCTCGCGTCGCCGCGCATTGCAGCTACTTGTGCGATTGGTACGAGCTCAGGTACTGGTTCTCCATACCGATGCCCCGACAAACTATTTCACACTCGTTGATGATGTCTCCAGCGACAGACATTGAGCGTATTCTCACCGGCGTATTTGGATTCCAAACCTTCCGCCCCGGTCAGCGCGAGATCATCGAGGCAGTGCTCAGCGGGCGAGACGTGCTCGGGGTTCTGCCGACCGGCGCTGGCAAATCGCTCTGCTATCAGCTTCCAGCGCTGCTTTCCGATGCTGTGACGCTGGTGATCTCACCGCTCATTGCTCTCATGCATGATCAGGTTGCATCTCTTGCTGAGCGCGGCATCCCAGCAACCGAGATCACTGCTGCACTCGGCACCGACGAGATCGCTTACCGCCTTCGTGCTGCCCAGCGCCGACTAATACGGCTGCTCTACGTTGCACCCGAACGGCTCGACAATACATCGTTCATCGAAGAGTTACGGCGTATCCCCGTTGAGCGAATCGTTGTGGATGAGGCACATTGCATCAGCCAATGGGGACACGATTTCCGTCCGGCGTATCTCCGCATCGGGGAGCTGAACCAGGCACTGGGGCGACGGCAAATGCTTGCCTTGACAGCCACAGCAACGCCACAGGTTCGTGAGGACATCCTCGTGCAACTCGGCATGCGGGAGCCATACGTGTACGTTGGCGATTTCGACCGTCCCAATTTGGAATTCATTGTCGAAGAGTGTCCACAGTCGAGGGGATATGACCAAAAAGCCGCTCGCATTGCCGACCATATTTCCCGTATCAACGAAGGGGCGACAATCATCTACGCAGGTACTCGCAAGGCAACAGAGTCAATCGCTGCACTCCTTGGCTCGTTCGGCTTTACCGCACGAGCGTATCATGCTGGAATGCCGGATGCAAAACGACATACTGTCCAGCAATGGTTCACTTCGGAATGTTCACCTGTCTTGGTTGCCACTGTTGCGTTTGGAATGGGTATTGACAAAGCAGATGTTCGGGCAGTCTTTCATTGCGACCTCCCACTCAGCCTCGAAAGCTACTACCAAGAAGCTGGACGAGCGGGGAGAGACGGGCGCCCAGCGCGGTGTGCCCTTCTTTATTCGCACGGCGACGAGCGACTTCAACGGCGATTGCTCGAATCCCAGTTCCCGCCACGTGAGCTGATCGAGGATGCCTATGCGTTGATCGGAGATATGCTCCGAGTCGGGGTTGGTGCGACAAGCAATGCGGTGCTGACAATTGACCCGACGGCACTGGCGCATCGTCTTCGGTGCAGCGCACAATGGCTCGATGCGGCATTGGATTTCCTCGAACGTCAGCGATTGATTTCGCGGCGCTCTGGTGGTGGTGTTCTTCGGTTACGTCTTGTGACCAGTTACGAGCGTTGGCGTGAGTACTGTATGCACGCGCCACCCGACCGCGCGCCAGCGATGGAAGCGCTGCTTCGTTCGATTCAACCGACCGCGTTCGAACGAGCCGTCGAAATATCGCTCGATGAACTTGCGCAGCAGCATAGCGTCACTCCAGATGAACTACGTCGTGCACTCAGTGCGATGGAGCTTGCCCGTATTGCCGAAGTCATGCCGATTGCTCAGCACAGCGGGATTCGGCTCGTCGGTATCCGCTATGCACGTGGACGCTTGCCTATCGAATGGGATGCAATCGAACAGCGTCGTCAGCATGCTGCTGAAAAGGTGCTCGCAGTCGTCGAGTATGTTCGTTCATCACGATGCAAACGTGCGATACTTCTGGAGTACTTCGGTCAGAATGCTGCGGGGCAGTGCGATCGGTGTTCGTCGTGCCGCCGAACCTCAGAGCCAACTCCCACGGCTCGATTGCAACGCTCTGCCTATGAGCAGTGGATACGTTCCGTTCTCCTGTCGGTCGTCGCCGAATTCGATGGTTTCCTCCGGCGCACGACCGCCGTCGCAATCGCAATTGGGAAAGCCGACGATGTTGCCGTTGCGCTCGGTGCAACACGGTCGAGTCGCTTCGGCGAGCTTTCTGGGGTAGATGTCGGTGTGGTGCGCCAGTATCTCGATCGATTGCTGCTCGAAGGGAAAATAATTGAACATGCCCGCTTACGTACACTGCGATTATCAACCACGGGATGTGACGAAATCGGCAAGTCGCCGGTCGTTTCTTCTGCTCGAGATCATAAACGATCGGCAGAAACATTGCTCGATCGTTCAGTCGTCGAGACGCTCTCCTTGGTGAGGGCAGGGCTTTCGCCTGCGCAGGTTGCCGAGCGGCGATCGTTATCGCTGGTAACCGTCGTCAATCATCTTGTACAAGCGATCGCCGCTGGTGTTGACGTTCCTCGACGCCAATTGCTCGACGAATCAGTGTATGCCGAAACGGTGAAATTTGTCCGAAGTTATCCGCGTGCACTGCTGCGCGACCTTCATGCGTATTTCGGTGGGCGGTACGATTACCCGCTTCTCCGTTTAGCGATCGCGCTTGCGCGTAGTGACCTTGCGCGCAGCCGTTTCGAGTAATCCTTCTGGTGGATCGACGACAAGCACACCGGCTGTCTCATCACGACCGACGATGAAATTGCTCACCATAGGTAAAAGGAAACGACTCCCATCAGATCGCTCGATACTCAACAAGGGATGAGCTGGGTTTTCTTCTATACCAGTTGCGTAGCCGAGCATTTCTCCATCGGTGGTGATGATGCGCCACCCTGTTGGATCATCGGGCACCTGTGTCGTTGCGGCGAACTCGCTCGTCAAAGAAAAAACACCTTGCTCGCGAAGACGGTCAGCGTCCGGGCGAGAGCGAATGCCTTGTAATCGGACAATCGCACGGCGACCGCTCGTAGAGAACGATTCGACAATGAACTCTCGACAGAATGCAGGGCTATAGCCGATCCGAACAACTGTCCCTGGGCGGATCGAACACACCTGGTAAAGCTCGACCAACACCCGACCATCTGTGCCATGAGGACGAAGGATCGTCCCGAGATGAACATAACTTTCCATTCACATTTGCAGGGAGAAACACAAGTGACGATATTTGTTTCCGTAGCAAAATGAGAGTACAGCCATGGACACGATCGCACGCTCACATTTGGAACAATCAATCGCAACCAAACAACGATTGCTCGCCACTGCTATTGCGGACATTGTTCGAGCAGGTGAGCGTATCGCTGAAGTATTGGCATCTGGAGGTAAGGTGTTGTTGTGTGGCAATGGCGGCTCTGCAGCCGACGCGCAGCACATCGCAGCCGAATTGGTTATTCGATACCGATCACAAGTGGAACGACCAGCTTTGCCTGCGATTGCCTTGACGACCGATCCCTCCGTGATGACAGCAGGCGGTAACGACATCGGTTTCGAGAATGTTTTTGCACGTTCTGTCGAAGCGTTGGCACGATCCGGCGATGTGTTGATCGCGATCAGCACCAGCGGGCGATCGGAAAATGTACGCCGTGCAGCAACTGTAGCGCGCCAGCGCGGTGTAGTGGTTATTGGGTTGCTCGGAGGTGATGGCGGTACGATTGCGTCCCTGTGCGATGATGCTGTGGTCGTTCCAAGCACTGTAACGGCACACATCCAGGAATGTCACATCACGATCGCGCATATTTGGTGCAGCATCATCGAAGCGCGACTGTTTCCGGATACTGTGGAGCGGGTCTGGGGAACGACAACCTGAACGCCTGTCGTATTTTCGCGTTGCTGCCACTTTAGCTCAGTTGGTAGAGCAGCTGACTTGTAATCAGCAGGTCGCCGGTTCGAGTCCGGCAGGTGGCTCTCCAAGAACCAACTGATAGGACAGCGAGCGACTCGCAATTGCGTAGTTCTACGTATTGAGGAGAGCAAGTATGGGGTGTAAGTTCGCCTCTGGAGCCGATTCAACAGTTGTGGGTACAACGCGATGTACGAATTCGATGACACGCCCGAATGGTCGGGACTTCGTCCAGGTCTCGATATCGAGGATATTCTCCGTCGGTGTTTACACTCCTACGCACACCAAACGCTCGAATATCTCGATCCGGAGTTCTGCACAACCGATCAGCTCGAGCAGCTCACTTCGTACTGCCTGGAACGTGCACGTTACAGGGAAGCGCTCGCCGTTGCATCGCTCTGGACGATGTTGGCGCCGTACAGTTCCGATGCATGGTGCAAGTTGGGTACGGCACAAGCGGGTGCGGGCAAGGTTCGCGATTCGATCGAATCATTCCGACGGGCGCTGAACTGCAACCCAACCGACAGCGAGATCGTGCTTCATCTTGCACACGCATACGCTGATGCGGGCATTATCGAAGAAGCACGAATCTATTTCGATTATGCTTTACTGCTCGATCCGAATTGCGAAGATGCGATTTTCCAAAAGGCAGCCTTCTGTCAGCGGCGTGGATGGTTCAAGGATGCAATCGAACTCTACGAGCGACTTGCCGATTCGCCTCACTATGCCAAAGAAGTGCTCTTCGAGTTGGGGTACTGTTACGACTGCTGCCACCGCTTCGATGATGCTCTCATTGCCTACGACCGATTTCTCGAACTCGATCCCTTCAATGCCGATGCCTGGTTCAATCGCGGCATTGTGCTGACACGTATGTCATCATATCATGACGCGATCGAGAGTTACGATTTTGCGCTCGCGATAGTGCCTCGTCACATCGGTGCCCTGTACAACAAAGCCAATGTTCTGTCGCTGCTCGGTAAACTCGACAGTGCTGCCGAGTGTTACCGTGAAGCGCTCGATCTCGATCGAACCGATCCAGCGATTTGGCACAATTACGCCAGCGTCCTCGGTGAAATGGGACGGTATCATGAAGCAATTGATGCTTTTACGCATGCGATTGCACTCGCGTCCAACTACGCCGACTCCTACTTTGGTCGCGGGACATGCTACGATGCGATCGGCAACTACTATCAAGCATTGGCAGATTACAACTCCGCTCTGCACATTCAGTGTGCATCCGCCGAACTTTGGTATGCCAAAGCTGACGTCCTCGTTCGGCTTGGTCTTTTCGAGGAAGCGATACAATCGTATCAGAACGCTCTGGAGATTTCTCCGACCAATGCCGAATGTTGGTATGATTATGCCGTCGCCTTGATGCACCAACATCGCACTGGTGACGCAATCGCTGCATTCGAACGTGCTGCTGGATTGTCGCCAACGTGGGCAGAACCCCAGTACGCTCTCGTCAAGGCATATCTGTTGCAAAACAATATCGCTGCAGCACGCGTTGCACTTCAACGCGCTATCGAGCTCGATTCCACACGCCGAGCAGCTCTCGAATCGGAATTGCTCGCTCTCCTTCCGCCGGACATTGTCCGCTCGCTCGATTCACTCAAATAGCCTCCGTTTCGTGCGGGCAAACACTCTCTGAGAGCTGTATCGTAATTTTGAATAAGTCCAAATTGCAATCTTCATTCCATGCTCGGATTGGAGTTAGTACCAATCGGTGTTCCTGTGCGCATTGCCAGTCTCTCTGGTTCGCCTGAGTTTGTCGAGCGCATGGAAGAACTGGGTTTGGTACCTGGTACGGTCGTTACTGTTGTTCGTCGAGCGCCGCTTGGGAAAACACTTCAGCTTCACTACGGGAGCACGCTGCTGGCGATTCGCTTACCTGCGCCAGGAGCAATCAGTGTCGAAGTGATAGAAGTTCGTCGCATTGTCGGGCAGAATATCGAAGAGCTGGCAGCAGCTTTTTGAGTAAGCCAGATGCGGATCGAGACTCTCCCACACATCGCGCTTGTCGGTACACCCAATTCAGGGAAGACGACCCTCTTCAACGCATTGACGGGGATGCGCAAGAAGGTCGCCAATTATCCGGGCGTTACGGTCGAGCCGACAATCGGTATTGTCCGCAATGCTGGGTCGGTAATTGCCGTCGTTGATCTGCCCGGTATTTACAGCCTCCTGCCCAAATCGCCGGACGAAGAAGTGACCAGCCGCGCGTTACAGAACACACTGGCAGGCATTCCGGCGATCGCTGCAATCGTACTCGTTGCAGACGCGACAAATCTCGAACGCGGTCTGTTGCTCTTTTCGCAGTTGAGTGCACTCGGAAAACCTATGCTCGTTGCTGTGACAATGATCGACGAGATCAAGCGACGCGGTGCACACTTCGACGATATCGAATTGGAATCGGTCTTGGGTGTCAAAGTTGTCCCCATTGTCGGAACGAAGGGTCTCGGATTAGAAGAATTGCGCTCGGAGCTGAACGATCATGCTCGGTGGCGGGTGCCATCGGTGCACTTTCCGATGTCCGCCACGGTGGAAGAGCGAATCACATGGGCACGTCGAGTCGTACATGACGTTGTGCGAGGTGGTATTCACGATGCGCGTAGTGACCGTATCGATCGCATTGTCCTGCATCCAGTTTGGGGCATGTTTGTCTTTGTGGCTATCATGGCGCTGCTGTTTCATGCGATTTTCGCCTGGTCGGCGCCATTGATGGATTGGATTGATTTCGGTTTCAACCAGATACGGCAGTTTATGGTCGGTGGCATGGTCGTCCCACCGTTGTGGTTGGATTTTCTTGCAAACGGCATCGTCGCAGGAGTGGGGAGTGTACTGGTCTTTGCACCACAGATTTTCGTGTTGATGGTGCTTGTGACGTTCCTCGAAGATAGCGGATACTTGGCGCGTGCAGCATTCATGGTGGATCGACTTCTCGGTGTGTTCGGTTTACAAGGACGCTCGTTCATTCCTCTGCTGAGTTCGTATGCATGCGCAATTCCCGGTATCTTATCGGCACGGATCATTCCGTCTCCAGCCGAACGAATGGCGACAATGCTGGTTGCTCCGCTCATGACGTGCTCAGCACGATTACCCGTGTACACACTCTTGATCGGCGCATTCGTACCGCCGATCGCGATCGCTGGAATCGTTTCACTTCAATCGTTTGTGCTCGGCGCACTCTATATCGTCGCTGCGGTCGTCGGTCTCATTGTTGCGTGGGTATTGCGGAAAACCATGTTCGCAAGCGATCGAACGGTATTTTTCATCGAGTTCCCACCGTACCGCTTGCCTCACTGGCGGAATTTGCTCGTCCGCGCAACAATTCGGATGCAGGATTTTCTGCAGACTGCCGGCACAGTAATCTTGGCAATTTCCATCTTCCTGTGGGTACTTGTGAGTTTTCCGCGGCTTGAGCTGCAATCGGGCATGTCTCCTGAGCAATACCGACGAGCGCAGTTGGAGCAATCCTATGCCGCACGAGTGGGAAAAACGCTCGAACCGCTATTTGCTCCGATGCATTTCGATTGGCGTGTCACGATTGGCATTATTGGCTCATTTGCAGCCAGAGAAGTCTTCGTTTCGATCATGGGACAACTGGCTGCCGTCAGCGGCGACGATCCCGACAATATCACATTGCGTTCGGCGCTGCAACAACAGCTCGAACCCGCTGTGGCATTCGCCGTGATTGCCTTTTATCTGTTCGCGCTCCAGTGTATGTCAACAGTTGCGGTTCTCCGACGAGAGACAGGGTCGTGGCGTTTGACAGCTTTTGCGTTCGCGTACATGTTCGTGTTAGCATACGGGGCTGCAGCCGCGACGTACAATATTGCGCACTGGTTGTTGTCCTAAGCACTGGAATACGCGATCACTGCAATGGACGAGCACATCATCACCGACAAGTTCATCGTCATTGGCGATCGGTTGCTGATCAAGCCGTTGCGTGCCGATATGCAGACACCGAGTGGACTGTATTTGCCGCCCACTGTACAGGAGAATCAGAAAACGCAAAGTGGCTATGTCATCAAGACAGGTCCGGGCTATCCACTGCCGATAGCACTCGATGCCGACGAACCATGGAAGGAACCGAACGAACGGGTCCGGTACATACCGCTTCAGGCACAGGTCGGCGACTTGGCGATTTTTTTGCAGCGTGAAGCCGTCGATATCGAGTACGAGGGAGAACGCTACGTTATTGTGCCACAGTCAGCGGTGTTGATGCTCATTCGCGAAGAATTTTAGTGCTCACTGTGAGCTACCGAGAGGTTCGATCCCGAACTGCTCGAGAAGGCGGAGGATTTTTTCTTTGCTCGATGCCGATAGCGGCACAAGCGGCAGACGATAAACCTCTTCGATCATCCCCATCTGTGCGAGAATGAATTTGACCGGGATCGGGTTCGATTCGATGAAGTTCGCAGCCATCAAAGGCAACAAATCGAGCAAGATCGCCCGTGCTGATTCGTAATCGCCTTTGAGTGCCGCTCGGACACCGTTGCCAAATCGTCGCGGCAAATAATTCGAGATAACCGATATCACCCCCTGACCACCGCAAGCGATGACAGGAAGTGTCAGCGCATCGTCGCCGCTATAGAGGGCAAAATGCGCGGGCGCATCGCGTATGATCGTTTGGATTTGTTCGAGATTGGCGGATGCTTCTTTGGTTCCGATTATGCGCTCGGAGAGAACCGCAACCTCTAATTGGGTTTCGGGAAGCATGTTGATACCTGTGCGTGGAGGCACGTTGTAGAGGATGATCCGCGCATCGGTTTCTCGAATGAGTGTACGGTAGTGCTCGACCAAACCGCGTTGAGTAGGCTTGTTGTAGTATGGCGTTACGACCAGAACAGCATCGGCACCGAGTTCCATGGCGCGGTTGGTCAGCTCGATTGTCGTGCGTGTGTCGTTCGTTCCAGTGCCCGCGATGACCGGAACCCGCTTTCGAGCTGCTTCGATTGTCCGCTCGATTACCTCGATTCGTTCCGAGAAACTCAGTGTCGCTGATTCGCCCGTTGAACCGCACGGGACAAGTGCTTCGATGCCACTAACGATCTGGAACTCGACGAGCCGATCGAGTGCTGCGCCATCGAGTTGACCATCGCGAGTCATCGGCGTCACCAGTGCTGTGGCGGTACCGCGAAAAATCATGGCAATAGGATGGTAAGTGTGAAACGTATCGTCATTACGAAGAACGTTGTCGTAGTTGGATGCGAAGTTTGTGAAGACGATCGATCTGTTGAAGCAACTCGAAGTTGTCCGGCTCGTTTGCCAATTGTTTGTTGAGTTGGGCGATACGCTGTTCGAGATTGCGGTCTTCGATTCGCATCAGTGCGTCGTCGAGTACATGGCGGAGCGTATGTTCGGTCTGATTCTCGATTTCGTCCTGAACCCAATACTGGCTCGGTGTTTCGTGAGAGAACACAATCCATTCAGCCAATTGTCGCGCATCGTCGTCGAGTGGGAGGTATGGCAATGCACTACCGGGTGCATTTCGGCTGTGGTCTTGGCTGAGGAATTGTTGGATCGCTTGGAGTAAGCGTCGGACTGTGTCGTTCGATAGACTCGCTGGGTCGAACATGTATTGGTCGAACAATACCTCAGCCAGTGTGCGCGAGAGCAAAACAGCTTCGAGTACTGCTCGTTCCTCTGGGTAAAGCGGCGAAGGTGGCGGAGGAAGATTGGCTGGTTCGGTCTGTTGGGGCAGTGGTACCGACTGTCGTAGTCGCGATGGGGTGCGATTCGATGGCGGAGCCATCCAGGAGAGCAACTCGATACGAATTCCGACTCGGTCGGATAGCTCGCGCAGGAGCAGCTCGCGATAGAGTGGATCGGGGACGGCTGTGACGATCTCCGCTATCGAACGGATTTGTGTCGTCGCTGTGCGTTGATTCGACCAGTCGAATCGCTGCTTACTCCACGCAATCAAAAACTCGACAGGTGTCAAGCGCGCATCGAGTGCACGGCGCAACGCATCCTCGCCACGTTTCCGTACAATGCTGTCGGGGTCTTCGCCTTCTGGTAACAACACGACGTCGGCGGAGAATCCCTTGCGCAACGCGACAGTTACCGCTCGCTGAGCCGCATCGAAACCCGCTGCATCCCCGTCGAACACGAGTACAAGCTGCTCGGTAAAACGTCGGAGCACATCCAAATGGCGTTCGGTCAGTGCGGTGCCGCTTGTGGCAACGCAATGTTCGATGCCCGCGGTGTGCATCGCAATGGCGTCCATATAGCCCTCGACGACGATTGCACTGTGCAGCCGTATGATCGCGTGTTTTGCAAGGTGCAGTGCATAGAACGTCGCGCTTTTATCGTAGAGCGTTGTCTGAGGTGAGTTGATGTACTTCGGCTCGTCTGGCTCGTTCGCTATGGAGCGTCCGCCGAAAGCGATGACGTCACCGGCGATACTCGATATCGGGAACATGATGCGATCGCGAAAGCGGTCGTAAGCGCTCCCGTCTTCGCGTGACACGACAAGACCTGCGCGAGTGAGTTGTTCGAGTGTGAAACCTCGCCCGGTGAGTTCTCCCACCAGTGCTGTCCAACTGGCAGGAGCATAGCCGATCTGGAACTTCTCCACGATTGGATCGGACAGCCCGCGTTCTTTGAAAAACTGTTTCGCGACAGAGCTTTGCGATGCTTGTTGTCGGTAGAAATCTCGCGCAGCCGTCAGTGCAGCCAACAACGACCGTCGTTCTTCAGCCGCTGCACTCGCTTGCGGGGTATCGTCAGGTATCGGTATGCCAAGCTGTGAAGCGACCGAACGGAGCGCTTCGATAAAACTCATCCCCGCATAGTCGCGGAGAAATGTGAAGACGTCGCCACTTTTGCCACAACCGAAACACTTGTAAATACCCAGCTCCGGACTCACGTTGAACGAGGGTGTCTTCTCCGAGTGAAAGGGGCACAGCCCGATGTAATTTTTCCCGCGCTTGCGGAGATGGATGTATTGACCGATGATGCCAACGATGTCGGCACGCTGACGGATTTCTGCGACCAATTCGTCGGAGATTGCCATTGTGGATTCGTGCTATGGTCGAATGCAAAAATCGGTTTTTCGGAGAGACTGCGACGGTAGTCGTTCCGCTAACTCGGCGATGGTAGCCCCTTCGGTGGGATGAACCCAATCGGGTACGATGTCGCGTGCAGGATACAGCACGAATGCACGTTCCACTGCGCCCGGATGCGGAATCGTCAGCGATTGACTTTCCAAGACGAGATCGTCATAGAGGATGATGTCGAGGTCTATTTCGCGCTCGTGCCATCGAGGACGGATGCGCCGACCGAGGCGACGTTCGAGTTCGGCAAGTACTCGGTGTAAGTGTTCGGGTGCGAGTGTCGTCGTACCAGCGATGCAGCAATTGAGATAATCGGGTTGGTCCTGAAAGCCTATCGGTGCCGATTCGTACACCGGTGAACATACGACCGAGCGCAATATTCCACCAGTCTCTACTGCGTTGATCGCAGCCCGTAGGAAACCGAGCCGATCGCCGAGGTTGCTCCCCAGACCGATGAGAACGCGATGCTCGGTCAACGACGATGTTTGCGCCATTCTACCTCGACTGAATCAACGACAGCACTGACTGGGACCGTTCGTTTCCGAACGCGGAGACACACACTCTCGACTTTGGCGAACCTGTCCAAAATCGCAGTGGCAATATCGTTGGCGAGCGTTTCGATAAGTTTCCGGCGCCGTGCATGAACAATTTCGCCGATGCACTCGATCAATTCGGCGTAATTGACAGCATTCGACAAATCGTCGCTCGCAATCGCGGTGCTGGCGGTGTAATACACCTCGACGTCTATTTCGTAACGACCACCGAGCTGCTGTTCTTCTGCTGTCACGCCGTGATACGAGTATATGTGCAGATTGTTGATCGTCAACTTTGCCAGTTCCGTCATCATGGCTGAGTGTGTTGTTCGCCGTTGGTGAGTGTGCTATCGCGTAACAAGGCTCTGACTGCTACCGAATCGCTGCAGCCGAGTGCGCGAGCGACCAGCGACCGGGCGCGTTCGGTATGAATCGAGCCGATTCTCTCTTTGAGTGCAGGAATGTAGCTCGGTGCGACACTGAATGCGCCGATACCGATACCGATGAGTAGCTCCGTTGCTGCCAAAAACGTCGCCAAATCGCCGCACAATTCCACCTCGATTTCCTGCCGACGAGCGACCGTTGCGACGTGCACGAGTAGTTGCAGTACCGCTGGATTGAGCTGGTCGAAAATATGCGCGACCAGGTCGCTGGTTCGGTCAGCAGCGAGAGTGTACTGAGTCAGATCGTTCGTTCCGACGCTGAAAAAATTCACGTGCTGTGCCAGGTGTTCAGCCAGCAGCGCAGCCGCCGGTGTTTCGATCATGATTCCGAATGGCAGATGCTCATCGAATGGGGCGCGCTCAGCTCGCAGTTCGGATTTGACGTACTCGATCAACTCGATCGTTGCCGAAAGCTCCTCGATTGCGGTCACCATCGGTACGAGCAATCGCACGTTTCGCAACTCGGATGCACGGAGTATTGCACGGAGCTGGGTTCGAAATATGTCTTTGCGATGGAGCATGAATCGAAGTCCTCGCAGACCGAGTGCCGGATTGGCTTCGTGTGGCATTCCGTGGAGGATTTTATCGCTGCCGACGTCGAAAACGCGCAACGTTACCGGCTTTGGATAGGCTCGCTCAGCGATTGCTCTGTACCAGCGGTATTGCTCTTCCTCGTTGGGGAAGTGCTGAAGGCGTACAAGCAACATTTCCGTTCGAACGAGTCCGACACCATCGGCACCGTAACTGAGCGCGAGCGGGACATCGTCGGGTGAGTCCACTGATGCGTAAATAGGGATCGTCTTGCCGTCGAGCGTCGTCGCAAGAGTGTCGTCGGCAGCGCGGCGATGCTGACGATACTCGAACTGGAGTTGCCGGTAGTGCTCGATAGTCTGTTCGTCAGGTTCGACGAGGACATTCCCGCGCGAGCCATCGACGATGAGGAGAACGTCGTTGGCGATGATCGTTGTCGCATTGCGAATTCCGATGACAGCCGGTATTTCAAGCGAGCGTGCTACGATGCATGCATGACTTGTGATGCCGCCGATTTCGGTGACGAATCCTGCAACGCCTCGGCTGTGATAGTGTACCACGTCGGAGGCAAGCAGCGATGGAGCAACGATGATGCGTCCTTCGAGTTCTCCAACCGGAGTGAACAAGCTCAACAGTATCGTCACCAATTTCTGGCGCATATTTTCTAACTCGAAGCGTCGCTCACGCAGAAACGGATCGGACGATTCGGCGATCGCTCGGATATGCGCGGCATACGTTGTGCTGACCGCTACCTCCGCAGGCATGCCATCGCGAAGGATACCTGTTTCAACGGCATCCTCGATTGTCGGGTCGGTAGCGATCAATTCATAGGATTCGATGATCGCACGGGCATCTTCGACGAGCCGAGCCGATGAAAGACTCGCACGAATGGACGCGAGCAATTGAGCACGCGCGGTCCGATACCGTTCTATCTCGCGCGGACGCTCATCGGATGCAACGGTGCGCCAGTTGAGCAGCCGAGCATGCGGTGGAGCGATGACGACTGCACGACCTATCGCAATGCCGCTCGATGCAGCGCTTCCGTGCAAACGCAATCGAAAAGGGAAAGACTTCCCACGCGAATCGTCAACGTCACTGTCCATGGTCATCGAATCATTAGAGTGGTTCGCCGAATCCAGTGTCGAAAAGTTCAGCGATCGTCCGTGCTGCTTCCTCTTCGTCGGGACCGGAGACGATGAGTTTGAGCCGTGTGCCTTGTGCCGCTGCTAATGTCATCACACCGATGATGCTTTTAGCGTTGATCCGGGTGTTGTCCTCGCTTTCGAGGTAGATGTCGGATTTGAACTGTGCCGCTGATTTGACAATCATCGCTGCAGGACGCGTGTGGAGTCCTGCTCGGTTGCGAACAACGACGGTACGTTCGATCATGGTACAGTTGAGCATAGGTCGTTTGCGTTGTTATTGATTGCTGCCGTGAGTATCGGTCGTCGGAGCGGAGGCTGCAGCTTTGCGGAGCCGGTTCATCAATGCATCGTCGCCGCGCACATCGGGGGTAAGGAGCACGTAGATTGCTCGTCGCTGTTCATGGTCGGCGCGACGAAATTCATCGTAGAGCGTCTGGTGCGACAACAGTCGCGCCACCCACGGTTGACCGATCGGTTTGGTTGCCAATACAACGGAATCGCAGTACATCTCTGGTGGAATTTCGTCGAGTGACTCGATCAAAATTACGGGCGTCGCTGGAGCATAATGACGATACTTCATGCCTGGTGCGATCGGTTGTGATTGTACACTGGCTTCGACGATCGGTGGTTGAAAACCGATCACTTCGGCAATATCGTCGGCAGTCACTACGCCTGGACGAACGATCGCGATCGTGCCAACCACGTTCAAAACGGTTGACTCGATGCCGATCGAACAGCGCCCGGCATCGAGGACAGCAGCAATCGAGCCACCGAGGTCCTCGAAAACGTGTTCCGCGGTCGTGGGGCTGGGACGCCCGGACCGATTCGCCGATGGTGCGACGACGGCTTCGCCGACACGCTCGATGAGAGCACAAGTGACAGTAGGCGATGGAACACGAACTGCTACGGTCGGTAGCCCCGCACTGACAACTGCCGGAACGGTTGCTGCTCGTTCGAGTATCAATGTGAGCGGTCCGGGTGCAAAACGCTCGAAAAGTCGCCATGCGATCGGCGGTATTCGCGTAGCGACACGTTCGATGTCCTCGATACGTGCACAATGAACGATGAGTGGATTGTCGTGCGGACGTCCTTTGACTTGAAATATCTGCTCGATGGCGCGCTCGTCGCCAATACGTGCAGCCAGTCCGTAAACGGTCTCAGTTGGAATAGCGACCAGCTTGCCTTCACGCAAAAGCGATGCAGCACGCTCGATGTCGTCCGGTTTCGATGCATCCAATCGAAGTGTCGTCATGGAGTTCTCACCAAGCGAACCACACGTGCTTCAGGATCGGTCGCGCCATCGGATCGAGCGGGTAATTCCGCACGTAGCGGTGCACCAGTCGGTAGTGATTTTCGTAGAACAGCATCGCAGCCGGAGCGTCGCGCATGATGAGTCGTTCGGCTGCAGCATACAGCGACAACCGTGTGTTGGGATCGGTGGTTGTTGTCGCGCGTGTCAGCAGGGCAGTCACAGTATCGTTCTTGTATCGCGTACTATTGGGATAGCTCGGTGCCGCCGTGTCCGCAGGGACATAGCGACCATCGAACAGGCTCAAGAAGTTTTCGACGTCGGGGTAGTCGCCGTACCATCGTGTTCCCCACATGCTGAGCTGCCCGCGTTCAGCCATGTCGAGAAATTGTGCCAACTGGACGGTTTCGATCCGAACGTTTAGACCGAGGTGTTCTGCAAGCATCGCTTGAATCGCCTCGGCAACCTGTACCAACCGGGGTTCGGGATAGATCGTTAGAACAATATCGCGCAGTCCCTGGCGTGCAAATGCCGTCTGTGAAAAGAGTCGTCGTGCACGTTCGGGATCGAAGGAATAGCCTGGAATTGTCGAGATGTCGTAGTTGGCGAGCACCGGCGGTGTGACACCGTGTTCCGCGGGTGCATAGGGAGAGTTGCGTGCAACAAAACGAACGATGCGCTCGCGATCGATAGCCCAGGAAATTGCACGGCGGAGTTGTACTTCTGTAAACGGTTCGGTCGCACAGTTGAAGTCGATAAACCACGTCAATAGTGCTGGGCAAACTTGCAGACTGCAAGAGTAGTTCGCGCGCAAGCGACGTGTGCGGGTATCGAGCAGGACGTCGAAGAACTCTGTCGGTAGTGAATACGATTCGTCGAGATGCCCGTCGAGAAACTCCCGCAGTTGAACTTTGTCGTCTTTGACGAAGCTAATGAAAACCGAGTCGAGGTAGGGCAGGCGATTACCCCAACGATCATGCTGCCAGTACCGCTGGTTGCGGACGAGCAGCATCCCGTAATCATCTTTCCACCACACCAGACGAAACGGTCCCGTTCCCACCGGATGGCGGAAAAAGTCGTTGCCGTAATATTCGACAGCTTCACGGGGGACAACACACGCAAACGCATTAGCCAGCTGCAGGAGGAATGGGGCATAGGGCCGTTCGAGTTCGATAACGAGCGTCGAATCGTTCGGGGCGACGATGCCGGTGATCGTCGTTACTGTGGTATCGCCTCGTGTTCGGGCAGTATAGTACTGTGTCGCTCCTCGCACTTTGTCTTTGAAAATCCAAAATGCTGTTGTCCGCGCCAATGGGTCGCACGCGCGAGTGAGCGAATAGACAACATCGCGGGCTGTCATCGTTCGTCCGCGTCCACTGGGGAAGCATGGATCGTCGTGGAAGACGACATCAGTGCGAAGGTGAAACGTGTATCGCAGACCATCCGGAGAAATTTCCCATGCCCGTGCCAATTCCGGTTGCGGCTGCAAGAGCGAATCGAACGTGATGAGCCGGTCGAACACCTGGAGTGCAATATCATCGGCTAACTTGCTGGTGATGAGCACCGGATCGAGTCCGTTCGGATTGCCGCGCAACATGTTGATGCGATACATGCCACCATATCGCACACCGCCGCTTGCTGGACGGAGGCTGTGTACGGTAGTTCGGTTCTTGCAGGACGTAATTGACGCTGCCAATACCGAACCAGCAAGCAGCAGCGCGGCTATCCGGCTCGGTCGGACAAGCATCGTTCGATGTCGTGAGCGATACGGAGCAAGTAATCGTCGGCATTCAGCGGTGCCTGAAGCTGGATGCCGATCGGGAGTCTATCCGACGATCGCCCTGCCGGGATGCTCAACGCCGGTAATCCAGCCAGATTTGCCGATACCGTCAACACATCGTTGAGGTACATCGCAAGCGGATCGCTGATTTTCTCACCGATTCGGAAAGCCGGCGTCGGGGTCGTCGGAAGAATCACAGCGTCACACCGAGCGAAAATGTCTCGGTAGTTCTCGACGATCCACCGCCGCGCGCGCTGTGCCTTGCCGTAGAACGCTTCGTAGTAGCCAGCAGAGAGAACATAGGTGCCGAGCATAATTCGTCGCCTGACCTCAGGACCGAATCCCACTGTCCGGGTGGCGGTTACGATGTCCTCGCCGTCGGTATCGGCGCGAAAACCGTACCGTATGCCATCGTAGCGTGCTAAGTTCGACGATGCTTCGGCAGTAGCCAAGATGTAGTACGTCGGTATCCATGCGTCGATGGAGAAGAAGTCAACCTCGACGGTCGAGTAACCGTGGGCGCGAAGACGATCGAGGACGTCCTCGTATGTGCGGCGCACATCACTGCTGACGCTATCGAGAATGGCTTTGCCAACGACGCCGAGTCGTGCACGTTGTTCGGAGATCGCAAAGGGCGAAGGCGCTGCCTCGATGGGCGGTAGGTGTGAGGTTGTGCTGTCATGTGGGTCATGTCCCGAAATGACGCTTGCTACGAGGGCTGCATCGGATACGGAACGAGTTAGTGGTCCGATCTGATCGAGCGACGATGCAAATGCGACCAATCCAAAACGGCTCACGCGGCCGTAGGATGGCTTGAAGCCGACTACACCACAGAAGGCAGCGGGCTGACGTATCGAACCCCCCGTATCCGATCCGAGTGCGGTATGCGCCATTCCTGCTGCTACAGCAATTGCTGAGCCGCCCGACGAGCCTCCTGGCACAAATTCTGGGTTGTGCGGATTTCGAGCAACGCTGTAAAACGAATTTTCGTTCGACGAGCCCATTGCGAACTCGTCGAGATTGGTTTTACCAATGATGATTGCGCCGGCTTCCTGAATTCGTTCGACCACTGTTGCGTCGTACACGGGCAGGAACGAATCGAGCATTCGAGACGCACACGTGGTACGAATTCCGCGTGTGGATATGTTGTCCTTGATTGCGACAATCATTCCTTCCAGCGGTCGGGGGGTGCTGTTGCGAAAACGGCGATCGCTTTCCTCGGCGGCGTGACGCGCTCGATCGGCGCAGACGGTGATAAAAGCGCCGAGATGTTCGTTGATGCGAATGGCTTCGAGCGCACGCTCGACCTCGTCTACACAGCACGTCGTTCCATCGAGTACGCGCTGGCGAAAAAGAGTGTATGTTTCCGTTACCATGCAGTGGAGTCGCTATACATTGAGATTCGAACGACGGGAAATACACGTGTGCTCTACCTCGTAGGGTGCACAGCGGTTCACTGTTTGTTCTGGTTGCCTTCCGGTGATTCGATCGCCTGTGGCAGGCGTACCAACGTTTCGCCGACGATGCGAGATTCGTCGCTGAGTGGTTGCACCTGTTCAGCGACAGCGGTATTGATTTGCCGCACCTGCTCGACGAGTTCTTCCTGTGCCTTACGGACTTTTTGGACGCCTTTCCCGATCAGTTGAGCGACTTCGGGAATCTTTTTCGGACCGAACAACAGCAACACGACGAGCAGAATCAGTAGCAGTTCACCGCCACCGATGTCGAACATTGCTTATTGGGCGTCGTGTTTATCGTTCTGTGGTTGGCTCGGCTGACCGCTGGCTGCCTGCTTGAATTCGCGGATGCCCGCGCCGAGTCCCCGCATAAGTTCGGGGATTTTGCGCCCGCCGAATATGAGCAGTGCGACCAGTAATATCACCAGCCATTCCATTCCGCCAGGGAGACCGAACATGGCAAATACCTCGGTTGATGGTTGAACTCGCACGCTATTAGACACCGACGTTCTCGAAATAGTGCACGAGCGATCGAAAGATGCCGCATCCATCCTCGCTGCCGAGAAGCGCTTGGCAAGCCCGCTCCGGATGAGGCATCAGACCGACAACATTGCCAGCGCGATTGCTGATTCCGGCAATATTGTTCGCCGAGCCATTGGGATTTGCTTCGAGCGTGACGGCGCCATTGGGGTCGGTGTAGCGAAAGACGACCTGACCATTGGCTTCCAATTCTTCCAAGACGTCGGGCGATGCATAGTACCGACCTTCGCCGTGAGCAATCGGAAGGGAAAGCAACTGACCGTGAGCGAGTACCGATGTGAACGGCGTCGAAGTACTTTCGACTCGGACGAACACGCGACGGCAGATGAATCGTTGTTGGGCGTTGCGCAGTAGTGCGCCGGGAAGCAATCCAGCCTCGGTGAGAATTTGAAATCCGTTGCAGATACCGAGTACGGGTTTGCCTCGCTCCGCAAAACGAGCGACCTCCGGCATGATGCGTGAAAACCGTGCGATTGCACCGCTGCGGAGATAATCGCCATAGGAAAAACCACCGGGCAAGACAACGCACTCGATGTCCGAAGGAATTGCGCGGTCTCCATGCCAAAGAAACTCCGCCTCGAGACCGTCGGTTATGCTGGCAGCATAGAAAGCATCCCGGTCGCAATTCGAACCCGGGAACACGACGATGCCTACTTTCATGCAGTTTCCTCCAGCGCAATGGTATAATCTTCGACGACGGGGTTAGCGAGCAATTGCTGGCTCATTTGAGCGCATCGCTCCTGCGCAGTCTGTTCATCTGGAGCATCGAGGTCCAGTGTGATGTGCTTACCGATTCGTACATGCCGTACCTCCGAAAATCCGAGCGAGTGCAATGCATGTTCGACGGTTTTACCCTGGACGTCGAGTATTGCAGGGCGGAGGGTGACGGTGATCGTTGCGCGGTACTGTGGCATCGTTATTGTCAATCCTCGAAATCTTCGAATGCGAGTCGTTCTTGTGCGCGCTGGCGCAATAGCCGGACGGCGTGACGGACAGCGCCTTGGAGAATGTACGTGATCATGAGAGGAAACACAAGCAATCCACCGCTGACGATAGCGATAACTATGCCGCCGACGAACGCGATCGTAAACACCGGACGTTTGGCGATCGCTTTTGCCGTCGGACGCGGTATATTGTCGTATCGAATCCTGCTGACCATCGCTGCAGCAGTGACGACCACTGCAAAATTAGTAGTCACTTCGATCCACTCCGACGGCACACGTCCTGGCAGAAGGCAAAACACACCGTAGGAAACGAGAGTGAGTGCAGCAGCGGGAATCGGCAATCCGCGGAAGTAGAGCTTGTCTTCCAGCGATGTCAACTCCACGTTGAACCGTGCCAAGCGATACGCTCCTGCCATCGCAGGCAACGCAGCAAGAAGTAATCCCGCTGGACCGTGGTCGCGATAGCAGAGTACGTACAACATCACAGATGGCGCAATGCCAAACGACACGACATCGCAGAGCGAATCGAGTTCGACACCGAGTTCACTGGCGGCTCGTATCCACCGAGCTACGATACCATCGAGCATATCGAAAATCGCCGCAGCCGCAACGTACATTCCGCCAATGTACACCGCAACGCTGTTGTCGAGTCCATGGGCAAAATGAACAATGGCTAAAAAGCCACTGAAGAGGTTTCCCAGCGTAAACAAATTCGGGATGATCGAACGTGTCACGCGCAGCGTCATACCAGGCTGTGAACCGATAGTGTGATCATGGCAGTTCGGCGATGATAGTTTCGGCAGCCCGGACGCGATCGCCTACCCCGACTGTGATCCTTGAGCCGGTCGGGAGAAAAACATCCATGCGTGACCCGAACTTCATCATCCCGAACCGCTCACCCGCTTGCACTGTGTCGCCGACCTTCGTATCGAAGACGATTCGTCGAGCCAGAATACCCGTGATTTGGCGGAAGAACACACGCCCACGCATCGTTCGAACACCGATCGAAGAACGCTCGTTCAGCTCGGAGCTTTTCGGGTGCCATGCAACGAGATATGTGCCCGGATGATAACGCACGTACTCGACGATACCGCTGACGGGATAGCGGTTGACATGGACATCGAGCGGTGACAGGAAAATACTTATCCGAATAGCTGCTTCGCCGAGATATTCGGATTCGACCACCTCGGCGATTTGCACAACTCGTCCATCAGCCGGGGAGAAAACAGCGCCATCTCCGTGCGGTGGTACAGTACGCTCAGGATCGCGAAAAAACCAGAACGCAAACGCGATTGTCACAGCTGCGATACCGCCGAGCAGGATAGCGACAGCGGTGTGGCTGCGCAGCAAATACGCGACCACTCCGATGGCTATACCGATCCCGACAAGGACAAAAAAGTTGTCGTAACCGTAACGGGTGACGATACTCACGTTCGATACTCGCAAGAAGTCAGTTCGTAATTTGCAGTCCGCAATACCGTCGAGATACGGTGCACTCGATGACGGTTTGGAGGACCGACCTGCATGGATGCTTATCAGTTTCAAAACTACGGTCCGTACGGTGCACGTTACCACTTTGTCGAACACTGAGCCGAGTTGATCATGCACATTGCACACACGACGATCTCGGATTTGGTCACTGCTCTCGGTCACGTTATTCCTGCTGTGCCGCCGAAATCAACGCTCTTCGTCCTCGAACACATCTTGCTCGATGCCGACGGCGACATGCTCGAACTCACGGCAACGGACACCGAGCTTGCAATCACCGCAAAACTTGCGGCGCATATTACGAGCAGCGGGAAAGTCCTCGTGCCTGCACGCAAGTTCTACGACATCGCTCGCGCATTGCCAGACGATGCATCGTGCGAGCTTGCTCTAAGCGACGGCTTCATCGTGATCAAAACAGCATCGGGACATTATCGCTTGCCTACGCTCGATGCAGGCGAGTTCCCGGAGTTGCCACATGCCGAGCATGCACAGACGGTGACAATCAGCGCAAGCGATGCACAGCTCATCGCAACGAGTGTGGCGTATGCTGCGACGACTGAACAATACCGACCTGCAATGACCGGAGTCAAATTCGAGATCGGACCAGAGTTCATTGCAGTCGCAACCGACGGCTACAGGCTCGCAACGGTCTCGATGCCGGTCGGATCGAGTGGAAGCCAGATCGAAGCGATCGTGCCTGCTCGTGTCGTCGAACTCTTAGCGAAAGCCGAGTCCGATGTCACGATCGGGCTCGGCAAAACGCATGCTCTCATCGAAAGCGATGGTCAGCGCATCGTTACCAGACTCATTGACGAAGCCTATCCACAATGGCGCAACGTGCTCCCATCCAGTAGCGACAAGTTCGCTACGCTCGATCGTCAAGTGCTGCTGAAAGCACTCCGGCGTGTGGCGCTGCTCGCGAGCAACACAAGTCAGCTTGTCCGCTTTCGGTTCGATGGTACAAACCTCGTTCTTATCGTCACCGATGCGGATACTGGCGCTCATGCCGAAGAGGCTCTCGAATGCGAGTACACCGGCGAGCCGATCGAGATCGGTTTCAACAGCAAGTACATCATCGAAGCACTCGCACACCTGCCGAGCCAGCGTGTGACGATGGCAATGACTGCACCATCGCGTGCAGCGCTCATCACACCTGCCGAGCAAACGCCGGTATCGATCGCGAAGCTTGTCATGCCAATGAGGATCGGTTGACGCTGGTTCTTACCGATGACTTCGATGCATCGTGTCGCGATTGGATTCGATGTCGGCGGAACGACGATCAAAGCCGGGGTCGTCGCTTCCGATGTCGGCGGAAAAATCGAAATCGTGGCATCGGCAGACGTTGCGACCGATGCACTGAGTGCACCCTCGGAATTCGTCGAACTCGTTGCCGATCAATGCCGAAAGTTCTGCATTGCGTATCCTGAGATCGAGGCGGTCGGTGTGGGATTCCCCTCGTGTGTCGCATGGGAGGCTGGAACGGTCTCGAAGCCGCCGAACATTCGATGGTGGAGCCAGGATGATTATCCGCTCAGAGACATTCTCTGCGCTCAGATAGGCTTGCCCGTTTCGCTCGATAACGATGCCAATGTCGCTGCGTTTGCCGAGCTACAGGTCGGCGTCGGGCGCTCGCTACGGTCGTTTTTGTTGGTGACGCTCGGAACCGGTGTCGGTGGAGCGCTTGTTCTCGATCGCAAGCTCTATCGCGGTGATCGCGGCGGCGCCGGTGAAATCGGACACATGATTTATGAACCCACAGTGCCGCCTCAAAACCCGATGTGGCGAACAGGCATTCTCGAAGCATACATTGGACGCGATGCTATCGTTGCGCGTGCTCGCCAGATTCTTGGACGAGATCCTTCATCGGCACTGTCACAGCTCGGAGACGCACTCGATGTCGCTGAGATCGGCGCTGCTGCGCGTGCAGGAGATCGTGTTGCCGTCGAAACGATCATCGAAACGGCGCACATCTTCGGTATCGGTTTGGCATCGGCACTCGCTCTCATCGGTATCGAACACGTCGTCGTCACCGGTGGTATCGCCGGACTGCCGCCATTATTCTACGAGGAAACGCTTGCTACACTCCGCCAGCGTGCGATTCCAACCATTGCCGAACGCGTTATGCTCTATCGCTCTCCATTGGGACAAACAGCGGGAATCATCGGTGCGGCGTTGCTTGCACTCTCGCACGCTGCGGCGTCTGTATGACGCTATTTTCGAGGTTATATCGGAACGAAATTCTGCATATCCCATCTATTGCTAAGCGATGCTCGACGGCATCACACGTACATCGGAGTGGCTCGATCGCATCCGTATCATCGGTGCGCGTGAACACAATCTCAAGAATATCAGCATCGAACTGCCGCGCGATCGTTTCATCGTCGTTACAGGCGTGTCGGGGTCAGGAAAATCCTCGTTGGCGTTCGATACACTCTACGCAGAAGGACAGCGACGCTACGTTATGTGCCTATCACCTTATGCCCGACAGTTTCTCGGTGTTTTGCGCAAACCCGATGTCGATAGCATCGAAGGGATCTCGCCAGCGATCAGCATCGAACAAAAGTCCAGCGGCTTTACACCACGTTCGACAGTCGGAACGGTCACGGAGATTTACGATTACTTGCGGCTGCTCTATGCACGAGTTGGTACGCAGTACTGCCCCGATTGCGATGTCCCGGTCGAGCGGACTTCCACCGATGAGATAGTCGCAGCTCTCATGAGCGTCGAAGTTGGCACACCCATAGAAATTCTTGCTCCGTTGGTGGTGGGACGCAAGGGTCATTATCGCGAGTTGTTCGCTTCGCTTGCACGGAGTGGTTTTTCGCGGGTTCGTGTGGATGGCGAACATCGGGAGATCACCGATGGCATGATGCTCGATCGCTATAAGATCCACACGATCGAACTCGTTGTCGATCGAATCATCTCGGCACCGACAAGCGGTCGGCGCTTGACAGAAAGCATCGAGTTAGCGCTTCGAATGGGGCAGGGACGACTGATCGCCGTACTCGGTTCCGATCGAGAGCGCACCTATAGCACGGCGTATTCATGTCCCTCGTGTGGGCGTGGCTTCGATCCACCCGCACCGAATTCATTCTCGTTCAACTCTCCCTACGGATGGTGCACTGGGTGCGAGGGAATGGGATACCGTGAAGATTTTTTGATCGAGCGCATCGTTGACGATCCGAATCGCTCGATCGCCGATGGTGGTATCGCGATACTCGGTCCTCGTCGGCAAACGCTCCTGTGGAAACAAGTTGCCACATATTGTGAGCGCGAACGAATTCGGCTCGACGAACCCATTGCGACGATCCCGCCCGACAAACTCCGCACATTGCTTTTCGGAAACGAAAAGGGACGGTCGAATCGGCTCGTGCTCGAGCTCGATAGCAACGGTGATCGGTTCTTCGTCGAACACGAGTTCCACGGCATTCTTCCCACGTTTCGTCATCAGCTCGAAACGACAAGCTCGGCAAAGGTGCGCAGTTGGATTGCATCGTTCATGGGAGTAGTCCGCTGCCCGGAATGCGATGGTGAGCGGCTGCGCAGAGAAAGTCGGGTAGTGCGAGTGGCGGGCTATCGTCTGCCAGAGATCGTCTGTTGGGACATCGGGCATCTTCGCCGATGGGTCGAACAGTTACGCTTGGAATTGACCGAGCGCCAGTGGACAATCGCACAGCCCGTCGTTGCAGAAATCCAGCAGCGGTTGTCGTTCCTTGCCGATGTCGGTTTGGAGTACCTGTCGCTGGATCGTTCAGCACGAACGCTGAGCGGTGGCGAATCTCAACGCATACGCCTGGCATCTCAAATCGGTACTGGTTTAGTCGGTGTTCTCTATGTTCTCGATGAGCCGAGCATCGGTCTTCATCCACGCGACAATCGAGCGCTCATTGCATCGCTGGAACGTTTGCGGGATCTCGGCAACACTGTCGTCGTCGTCGAACACGATCGTGAAACGATGTTAGCCGCCGATCTCTTGGTCGACCTCGGTCCTCGTGCTGGTATTCATGGCGGGCAGGTGCTCTTTATCGAGCAACCTCAGCGATTGGCAGCACTGCCAACTGCGGCGCGAGAGCAATCACTTACTGCGCAGTATCTACTGGGAATGCGCCGAATTGCAGTGCCGTCAGAGCGGCGCAGTGGCAACGGTCAGTGGCTCGTCATCGAAGGCGCATCAGGGCACAATCTACGCGATGTAACGCTCCGAATTCCGCTCGGTCGGTTCGTGTGTGTGACTGGTGTATCGGGATCGGGGAAATCCTCGCTCGTGCTCGATACACTCTATCCGTTGCTGAGCAATCTCTTGCATCGCACATCGCTTCCTGTCCTGCCGCACCGTCGCATCGTCGGCATCGAACATCTCGATAAGGTCATCGAGATTGACCAAAGTCCGATCGGCAAAACGCCGCGTTCGAATCCTGCGACGTACACAGGTGTGTTCACGCTCATTCGGCAACATTACGCGATGCTTCCCGAAGCACGCATACGAGGCTACACTCCAGGACGCTTTTCGTTCAACGTCCAGGGCGGCCGCTGCGAAGCATGCGAGGGCGCCGGATTGCAGCGGATCGAGATGAACTTTCTCCCCGAAGTGTACGTGCGTTGCGAAGAGTGCGGCGGAAGGCGGTACAATACGGAAACGCTGAGCGTAAAGTACAAAGGGAAGTCAATCGCCGATGTTCTTGATATGACCGTCGAAGAAGCCCTCGACTTTTTTGCGGACATTCCGGCAATTCGACGGAAACTCGATGTCCTTGCACAAGTCGGACTCGGATACATCACGCTCGGACAACAAGCACCGACTTTGAGCGGCGGTGAGGCACAACGTCTCAAACTCGCAACCGAGCTGGCGCGTACCAGCACCGGTAAAACACTTTACGTCCTCGACGAGCCAACAACAGGTCTCCATTTCGAAGACATTCGTATTCTGCTCGAATTGCTGCACAGACTCGTTGAACGTGGCAACACTGTTGTCGTTATCGAGCACAATCTCGACGTCGTCAAATGTGCCGATTGGGTCGTCGATCTCGGACCTGGTGGCGGTCCGAAGGGAGGAACGATCGTCGCCGAGGGTACTCCGGAGGCGATCGCATCCGATCCGCACTCGCTGACGGGATTGTACTTGCGGCAGGAACTCGATGGGCGAACAGAAATACCGAACAAACGTCGCCGGCGCAACAAAGAGCGCGCTGCGTAGTTTTGCACGTCCGATGTTTACTCATGTTTGTCCCGATGAATATTCTCGTTTGCATTTCCTACGTTCCCGATACAGCAGCAAAGATTAGTACAATTGCCGATGGCTCAGCGCTTCAACTCGACGGAGTCAAGTACATCCTCAACCCCTACGACGAGTTTGCTATCGAAGAAGCGCTACGCCAGCGTGAAAAACATGGCGGAACAGTCGTTGCCTTGACCGTCGGCTCAGAGTCAGCCAAAGAAATTCTCCGAACCGCACTGGCAATGGGTGCCGATCGTGCGGCGATCGTACCGTCCTCGTCGCTCGATTCGTTCGGTGTTGCTGTCAATATCGCAGCCTATGCTCGAACGATGAACGCCGACTTGGTATTGATGGGTCGTCAGAGCATTGATCACGATTCGTTCCAGATGGCGAGCACAGTCGCCGCATTGCTCGATCTACCGTCCATCTCGGTCGTATCGAAGCTCGATATTTCAGATTCGACTGTACGTGCCGAACGCGACATCGAGGGTGGCAAGGAAATACTCGAAGCAACCTTACCGATCGTCATCAGTGTCCAGAAGGGTATCAACGAACCGCGCTATCCGAAGCTGCCCGACATCATGAAAGCAAAATCGAAGCCGATTGAGGTGGTCGAAATCCAAACCGCTCCTCCTCGAGTGGAGATGTTTCAATTTTCTGTCCCACAGCTCAAACGGCTCGGCAAAATCTTCGGCGACAGCGATGAAGAGATCGCTGAATTCGTCCGTCTTCTGCACGAAGAAGCCAAGGTCATCTGAAGTTATTCGAAGTCGAACATACTTTCCGGAATCTCGATGTCAACAGTAGCGGTTTACGTCGAACAGCGTAGCGGCATCATCAAACGTCCGACGTTCGAAGCACTCACGGCAGCGCGGTCACTATCGGAGCGCGTTGTCGCTCTCAGCATCGGAGCGTGCGATGCGGAAATGCTCGGCGCTTATGGTGCGACGGAGGTCGTTGTAGTCGAACATCCGCTCTTACGAGAGTACTCGTCACAAGCAGTCGCTGTGGCATTGGCGCAGTACCTTCGATCGTCAGATATTCGAACGCTGCTCGTCGGCGGTACAGCACAAGGGAAAGAACTCGCGCCTCGAATTGCTGTTCTCGTCGAGGCTGGATACATGCCCGATTGTATCGAGCTGTCCAGCGATGGCAACGCAATCGTCGCTGTCCGTCCTCTGTATGCTGGCAAAGTGCGTGCAGCGGTACGACCGCTCACCGATCGAGTCGTTGTAGCGCTTCGTCCCAACATGTTTACGGCTCGAACAACCGAATCTGCTGCGATACCATCCGTCAGTACATTCTCGCCAACGATCGAAGATCGAGACCGCAGAGTCGTCCTCAAAGAGATTATCCGCAACGAAGGCAAGCTCGATGTACTCGAAGCAGACATCGTTGTTTCGGGGGGACGTGGTATGAAGGGTCCAGAGCATTTCGTGCTCATCGAGCAGTTAGCATCTGCGCTCGGAGGTGCGGTCGGTGCTTCTCGTGCTGTCGTCGATGCTGGATGGCGCCCCCACAGCGAACAAGTTGGACAAACGGGTAAAACCGTTTCGCCGAACCTCTATATCGCCTGTGGTATTAGCGGAGCGGTTCAACATCTAGCGGGGATGTCGTCGTCGAAAGTTATTGCGGCGATCAACAAGGACAAAGACGCGCCCATATTCAAGGTCGCTGATTACGGCATCGTCGGTGATGTGTTCGAGGTCATTCCGAAACTCATCGAGAAAATCAAAGCGATCAAGCAGGCAGCGACGTCGTAATTTTGCGCCGAACGACAGGTTCTGGTAGCGATTCGTATGGCAAAAGTGGAAGTGGAAATACTCGGTCTGTCCGCGAGCACCGGTAGCAACGGCGCCTACGCCCTCATATTGAAGGAAGTAGATGGCGAGCGGCGCTTGCCAATCGTGATCGGTGCTCCAGAGGCACAGGCAATCGCTGCCGAGTTGGAAGATGTTCGCCCGACTCGTCCGATGACACACGATTTGCTCAAAAACATCATCGAAAAAGCGGGCGGCACTGTCAGTGAGGTTTGCATTGTGGATTTGCGCGAAAGCATTTTTTACGCGCAGATCACGATCGAAGGACTCGATTTGCAAGTCGATGCACGTCCGAGCGACGCCATCGCATTGGCAGTACGGTTCAAAGCGCCGATTTATGTCATGGACACAGTGCTCGATGAAGCAGGTGTCGTGCCTGAGTCGGAAGAAGAATTCGCCGACGACGATGACGATGAAGACGAGGACGATCTGATGCGGCTGTTGCAGCAGCATGAGGAGAGCGAACCGGAACCCCCGCAATCGGTCGAGCGACGACGTCCTGGATCGCGGCTCGATCAGCTCCGTCGTGAACTCGACCAAGCGATTCGGGAAGAAGATTACGAACGTGCCGCGCGCATTCGAGACGAGATTCGCCGACTCGAAGGCTCCGAACGATAATGTAGCCGAGGTAGCTCAGTAGGTTAGAGCAGCGGAATCATAATCCGCGTGTCGGGGGTTCGAATCCCTCCCTCGGCACTCCCAGCAGCGCAGCCCATGCTGGGGCTGCGCTGCTGCGTCCGATCCCGACCATAGCTTCCACGAATGAGACATCTCCTGCACTTGCAGCCCGCATCACGATTGGAGGATGCGTTCTTTACGTCGTACCGCGCAGGCGATAAGCTGGTGAGCTTCTTCGGTGACTCGCACCCATATTATGCTGGCAGCGTCGTCAAAGCAATGGCAAGCGCTCGGAATGGCTATCGCCATATTGCTCGTTTGTTCGCCGACGATATCGCTGCTGCTGAACACTGTGCCGATAGCGAAGCTGCAGATGAACACCTGCAATTGTTTTTCGATCGATTGAAGCACGACTACACCGCAACCGTCGTCCGCATCGAGCGTCTGACGCCGACGATCGTCGAGCTTGTGGTTCGTGCCCCCGCTGCAGCGCGTAAATTCCGTCCAGGTCAGTTCTACCGCTTGCAGAATTACGCTGCACAAGCGCCGATCGCGGCTGGACACCGTCTTGTGATGGAGGCGCTGGCAATGACCGGTGCATGGACCGATCCGGACGCTGGATTGCTTTCGATGATCGCTCTGGAAGTGGGTGCTTCGACACGGATGATCTCTCACTTGCGCGAGGGGGAACGTGTCGTCGTCATGGGACCAACCGGGACACCGACCGAAATTCCAGAGAACGAAAACGTGCTTCTCTGCGGTGGCGGATTGGGCAACGCTGTTTTATTCTCGATCGCACATGCACTCAAGTCTCGCGGATGCCGCGTGATCTACTTTGCTGGCTATCGCAATGGGCGCGATGTTTTCAAAATGAGCAACATCGAAGCCGCTACTGATCAAATCGTCTGGTGCACCGATGCCGGAAATCCAATCACTCCACGTCGTCAGCAGGATCGGCATTGGCGCGGGACGATCATCGAAGCAATGGTTGCATATCATCGTGGGGCATTAGGCGAACGACTCGTGCCATTCGAAACTGTCCAGAGGATAATCGCGATCGGAAGCGACGGGATGATGAACGCGGTCAGGCAGGCTCGCTATACGGTGCTGCGGGATGCGTTCGGTCCTCACGTCGCGATCGGTTCGATCAACTCGCCGATGCAGTGCATGATGAAGGAAATCTGTGCGCAATGTTTGCAAAAACATCGTGACCCACTCACCGGTCGCGAACTCGTTCCGGTCTTCTCCTGTTTCAACCAGGATCAAGAACTCGATCGTGTGGATTTCGACAATCTCCACGACCGGCTCAGTATGAATTCCGTTCTCGAAAAACTCGGTCACTCGTGGCTCGAATACCTGCTCAGTTACGAGCAATCCATCGGTTGAATCACACTCGATTGCTGTCTCATGTCCAATTATTCGATGGAACCGCGTCGGGCATACGAGCAGGCGGTGCAGATCATGCAAACCGCAAGTGATCTTGCTGCCGCTGCAGCATTGCTCGGGTGGGACCAGGAAACCTACATGCCACCGCGTGCCGCCGACGCTCGTGCAGAACAACTTGCAACGCTGAGCGCATTGGTGCATTCGACACTCACCAGCAACGATGCCCGCGAGTTGGCTTACTACTTCGAATCTGCCGACTCACTCGACGGCGAACTCGACGATACCGAAAAACGCATCGCCAAGCTGTTCGCCCGTGAAGTGCAACGCGCTGCAAAACTGCCCGATGAATTTGTGCGCCGCAAAGCCCGCACGACATCGCTTGCGCAAGAAGCGTGGAAACGTGCACGTGCCGAATCGTCGTTCGAATTGTTCAGCGATCATCTCCGCCGAGTCGTGGATGTGATGATCGAAGAAGCCACGATACGTGGCTATACCGAACACCCTTACGATGCCCTGCTCGACATCTACGAGCCCGGTGCAACTGTACGGCAGCTCGACCCAATTTTCGATCGCTTGGAACGGGCGACTGCTGACCTGCTCGATGCCGTCGCTCGCTCTGGGATCGAACCATCCGACGATGTGCTGCATGCGCATTATCCTGCATCTGCGCAAGTAACCGCAGCTCGCCGCATCGTCGAGGCTATGGGATTCGACTTTGCGGCTGGTCGCGTCGATCTGTCGGCGCATCCGTTCTGCACGTCGTTTTCGGTTTCCGATGTTCGACTAACGACGCGGATCAACGAGCACGACATTCGCGCGTGTCTCTTCGGACTCATCCACGAAGCTGGGCATGGACTCTACGAGCAAGGTATCTCGCCGCGTTTGGAACGGACGCTTGCGCGAGACGGTGCTTCGATGGGGATTCATGAATCGCAATCGCTGTTTTGGGAAAACATCGTCGCTCGTTCGGAAGAGTTTTGGTACTGGGCGCTACCGGTGCTTCGCGAATATTTCCCGGAACAGCTCGGAAAAACCACGCCCGATCAGATGTATGCGGCAATCAATCGCGTCCGTCCTTCGCTCATCCGCATCGAAGCCGATGAGATTACGTACAACTTGCACATCGTGCTCCGTTATCGCATCGAGAAAGACCTCATCGCCGAACGAATAAAGGTCGAGGATATTCCGATGATGTGGAACGAAGCCGTCAAAAGCTCGCTCGGCATCGAGGTGCCCGATGATGCTCATGGTTGCTTGCAGGACATTCATTGGTCGTTCGGTGGCTTGGGGTACTTTCCAAGCTATACGCTCGGTAAACTCTACGCTGCGATGTTCCGGACAGCGTTGCTCGACCAAATGCCAGAAGCACCGTCGCTCGTTCGTCGTGGAGAATTCGGACCGATACGTCAGTGGTTGCGCGCCGCAATTCACCAATGGGGACGGACATTCGAACCCGCCGAACTCGTTCACCGCGTAACGGGACGTTCGCTGACAGAGGAAGACTTCGTCGCTTATGCGTGGTCGAAAGTGCGGCGCATTTATGGAGATGTTTGACTGGCAATAGTCGGGCGCTGTATTTTTGCAGCCGAAACAGTGCCAACATAGCTCAGCTGGTAGAGCAGCTCACTCGTAATGAGCAGGTCACCGGTTCGAGTCCGGTTGTTGGCTCCCCGCCCGAAGTAAAAGCTTCGGGCGTCTTTTTTTGCTGTGCAACATTTGTTCAGCATCTGCGTAGCTTGCACATGAACAATGGCACAGCCTGACCAGATACCCAACCATGCAACGATGTCGTTGCCAATAGCATCGCTATTTGCTGTCCTTGCGACGCTGGCGGGACTTCACGTTTTACTTGCTTCGGCTCGACTGTCGCTCGTCGAATGGCTGCCGCCATGGGTCAGCACGACCATTCAACTGCTCGATGGTTTCGTGTCTGCTGCGGCGGTAGCTCTCCTGGCATGGATTGTAGTTCGGACAAGTGCTCCGCGAGAGCTGCCTCGTCCCGAGCGTATCGTTTCGTGGTTGCGATGGTCGTCGTTAGCATCCATTGCTGTTGTCGCAATGCCGATACCGGAATCGGAGAGTATCGGCGCAGCAGTTCTGCGCATTCTCGTCGGGGGCGCGATACTGGCAGCAGCCGCTTGGAATACTTACGTGCTGCTACGCATCGTCCGTGGCTATCGCGTGCTTCAGACGCCATTGTTGCTGCGGAGTATCGCGTTGTTGATGGTTGCGACGTTGGTTGTACGGTGGATCGAAGAAATCGTTGGTGCCGGAGCGTTCGATGCAGTGTACGTATTCGGTGGGATTGCTGTCAGTGTGATCGTTTTCGTCCTGGCACGGCGTCGCCGCTGGCTGATGCTACTTCCGCGCGAAGTAAGGCGGAGTATCGGTAAGTGGTCTCTGGTGACACTACTGTTTGCTACCATTGCTTGCGGTACGATCTTCGATCGGAGCAGTATCCATTCGCAAACGCTTCGAAGTTGGCTCGTCGGTAGCGATATAGTTGTTGGCAAGCTGTTTCTCATGACTGCGGTCTATGCCGGTGTCGCGTTTGCGACTGTGTTGATGGCACGTAGTGCAACCGATCGAAAGACCTACGAGTTCGATGCCATCACATTTTTCAATCGTGTCGTAGCTGAGCATGCAGAACCGCAGCGCCTCTACGACACGGTGACGGCGCTTGCTGTCGCTCTCAGCGATGCAACAGCAGCGTGGCTCTTGGTGTACGACAAGAGCAGCGCAACCTGGGGGATGGTCTCCTGTGCAGGCATCAGCGACCATCGTGCGGCTGCACTCGAAATCGAGAGAAATCTCTCGCTAAACTCGATGCAGGAACCGCTGGTTGTTCCCAATTTGCGCGACGACGAGCGATTCTACCGCATTGCGCGTTCGGTCGAGTCATACGCTCAATCATTGATGGTGATTCCACTGCGGGAGGACGACGAACCCAGTGGTGCAGTGGTCGTCGTCAGCAATAAAGCATATGCATTCGAGCATAGCGATGTAGAGTCGCTTGCTGCATTTGTTCCGTCGGTCATCATCGCGTTGGCTAACCAGCGTTTACTGCACACGGCGATCGAACGCGAGCGATTGCGGCGCGAGTTGATGCTCGGCCGTGAAATCCAGCAACGCCTTCTCCCGACGGCGATACCACATCTGAATGGTTGGGAAGTCGTCGGGTGGTGGGAGCCAGCACATGAAGTCGGTGGTGACTATTTCGACTACTTCCGATTCGCCGATGGAACAGTCTGCGTTCTTGTCGCCGACGTGAGCGGGAAAGGCATCGGCGCAGCATTCTACATGGCTAAATTGAAAGGCATTTGTTTAGCATCCGCACTGGTATCCCAGTCGCTACGCGAGTTCGTTATCCGCATTCATCGTGCGCTCGATGGCGTCCTCGAACCGCGCGTTTATATCTCGCTTGCTGCGGTCGGGATTCGACCCGACGGTACGCTCAGTATCATTCGTGCTGGACATCCGCCACCGATTGCAGTAGGAAACGACGGACGAACGCACCTCTATTTGCCGAGAGGCATTGCAATTGGATTGGTCCCGACGGAGCAGTTTGCAGCGATCATCGAGGAAGCGGTCGTCGAGCCGCGAAGGTTCGATCGGCTGGTCTTGGTAACCGACGGTGTCACCGAAGCAGGATTGGTGTACGACCGTGAATTGGGCATTGCAGGTGTTCGCGAGATTATCGAACAATGTTGTCACGCAACGACTGCAGCAACCATGCTCGATCAAATACGCAGTGGACTTGCCGACAGAACTGGACAAGCATTGTCTGCAGACGATATGACATTGGTTGTAATGCGACGTCTCACTTCACATGACACATAACCGATGGAACAAGCATTCCGAACGCACGTGGAAGATTGCGACGATGGCGTGACCATCGTTGAGTTGCATGGTTACCTCGATGCATCTACAGCGTTTCAACTCGATGAACTTTTCGGTGCGTTGCACGATCGAGGTGTGCAGCGCATTGTTGTCGAGTGTTCTGGGCTGGAGTACATTTCCAGCGCAGGGCTGGGCGTCTTCATGGCTCACATCGAACCATTCCGAGCGGCAGGAGGCGACATTCGATTCTGCGCTCTCAACGATCGAATCACGATGATCGTCGAGATGCTGGGTTTCCCACACATATTTCGTTTTTATCCTGACCGCGAACGCGCCGTCGAGTCATATCGTGCCGAGTTACAATGAGCAGTGACATTGCACGCTCCGATACGGAGACCTTCGATGGGCGCTTGGAGGAATTAGCGCGCATTCGCTCGTTCATCGAGCAACAATGTCGCCGATTCGGTGTACCGGAGCGGACGGCGTGGGCATTGGTGATTGCGTGCGACGAAATCTGCTCGAATATTATTCGGCATGGTTATCGTTTGCAACCAGGCGGTAGGATTCGTGTCTGTGTTCACTGCGACGATATCGGCTGTACAGTCGAGCTTCGCGATACTTCGCCGCCATTCGATCCGACACGATCTATCGAGCACAACCGCATACAGTTGACTGTCGGCGGACACGGGCTGTATCTTGCCAATCGCGCGGCAGCGATTACCTACGTACCAGCAGACGCTCCAGACAAGGAAAATCTCACGCGCATTGCAGTCACGTTCGACCGATGAACGGCAATCTCGCGTTATTTGCTCTCGCGGCGAGGCGCCATCAATCGTCCATCTTCGAACGTTGCGTTGGCGACAAGATCGGCGAGAGTACGATCGCGAATAACGTCGAAGATGCGCTGGCGGATTTTTTCCCACTCGTAGTGGAGGGGACAAGGATGATCAGGGCTGCACTTTTCGTAGCCGATGACGCAATCGGTCACGTATTGCAAGTTGTCCACTGAACGTGCGACGTCGAGTACCGTTATCTCGCGCGGATCACGAGCGAGACGAATTCCACCGCCCGGACCTTTTGTCGATGCAACAAGACCCGCACGAGTGAGGTCCTGGACAAGCTTAGCCAGGAAGTAGTACGGCATGCCGTGCGCATCGGCAATCTCTTTGGTTTGAACAAATCCGTGACGCGCACGGTTCGTCTCGGACTTCTTAGCCGATTTCGTTTCGTCGAGCCATCGTTTGGCTAAGTAGAGCATCGCTTGAATAGCATATTCGGAAGCTCGCGAGAATATCATAGCCTCTAATGAGCATGATGCAACAGTAGCAATACAAATTTAGACTATTAGCTCGAATTCCGTGTGTGCTATTTTGGTACGCGGCACAATCATCTACACAATCGGCGATGTTTGCCCAAGAAGACTACGGATACCCACTCGAAAAAATTCTCGGTGCACAGCGCCAGCGCAGTGCTACAAGTGAAAGCCCACTGCTCAGCGGTAAAACACCGCCTCACTCGACCGAAGCCGAGGTTGCACTGTTGGGTTCGATGTTTCTCGATCGCTCAGCGATCGCGCGTACGATCGAGATACTCGATCCGTCGGCGTTCTATCACGATCAGCATCGCAAGATTTACGAAGCGATTCTGTCGTTGTTCGAGCGAGGAGTGCCAGTGGATACTGTTACCGTAGCCGACGAACTACGGCGACGCGGGCATCTGGAATATGTCGGTGGCAGTGCAAAACTGGTATCAATCGCGACGAACGTCGTATCCAGTGCTGCTGCCGAACATCACGCACGTATTGTTCTGGAACGCTCACTCAAGCGACAGTTGCTGCAAACGGCAGCACGGATTGTCGAGCAGTCGTTGGAAGATTCTTCCGATGCACTCGAGCTGATAGACCGAGCTGAGAGCGAAATCTTCGCGCTGGCTGAAAAACGGCTCGGTAAATCTTATTCGAGTATCAATCGGCTGGCACGTGCGACGTTCGAGATGATCTCCCGGCTGCAGGAACGCGGCTTGGAGCACGGCATATCGGGTGTTCCTACTGGATTTGTCAAGCTCGACGAATTGCTCGGCGGGTTGCAGCGATCCGATTTGATCATCATTGCTGCACGTCCTTCGATGGGAAAAACAGCGCTGGCACTGAGTATGGCTCGCAACATCGCAGTCGAGTTCAAATTACCCGTCGGCTTTTTCTCGATCGAAATGTCGGGGATTCAGATTGTTATGCGCCTGCTCAGTGCAGAAGCGAAAGTCAATGCTCACTCGATTCGTACCGGTCGGCTCAGTCACGACGAGATGAACAAGATCGTCAAAACAATCGGGCGTATCGCCGATGCGCCGATCTTCATTGACGATTCACCATCGCTGACGTTGATGGAACTACGAGCGAAAGCACGTCGGCTCAAAGCCGAGCACGACGTTCAAGCAATCTTTGTTGACTACCTCCAATTGGTGCACGCACCAAAGGCGGAGAGCCGCGAACGTGAAATCTCGATCATTTCGCGGACGCTCAAGCAAATCGCGAAAGAACTCGATTTGCCAGTTGTAGCGCTGGCGCAGCTCAATCGAAGTGTCGAGTCGCGAGCCGATAAACGTCCCATGCTCTCGGACCTGCGCGAATCGGGTTCGATCGAGCAAGATGCCGACGTCGTGATGTTCGTGACGAGACCGGAGGTGTACGAAATCGCTACATACGACGATGGTTCGCCGACCGAAGGTACCGCCGAACTCATTATCGCCAAACAACGCAACGGACCGATCGGGACAATCCGAACGGCATACCTCAAAGACTTCGCGCGATTCGAAAACTTGGCGCTGAGCTTTGACGAGCCGATCAGCCCAGTGAGTTTTTAGTGCGTCACTCAAGTTGCGCAGCCACCGACGATGGCAAAGGTGCCTTTTGGAGGAAAGCAGTGAAGTCCTCTTCGCTCGGCGTGTAGGTTGCAGTCGCAACGACTGAACCGTTTGGTGCGATGATAACGTAAAAGGGAAGCAGCGTCGAACCGAATCGTTCTTGCTGGAGACGTTTGTAATATTCGTCTCGCTGATTGTTACGGCGATCGGTAAATGCGCGAACCAAAATCATGCGCTCCATGTACCGACGCACCGATGGCTTGGTGAACATGTTTTTTTCCATCCATCGGCAATTTGTACAACTGACACCGGTGAAGTCAACGAAAACCGGAATGTTGTGCGTTTTGGCTGCTCGGAGTGCTGCGTCGAGATCGTCGGTCCACTGACCGACAACCGGTGCTGTGACAGTGACGGTTTCGGAACGAGGGGCGGTGCGTGTTCGCGCGGATTCGACGTACACGAAGGCTTCGAGCGGTCCGACCGATCCATCGAACATCCCCTGAACAAGGTACAGGGTCAACGCAAGAAATGACGCTGCAATGGTCGCTCGCAGTCCGCCGACGTATTCGAGCGGTGTATCGAGTTTGGTTCGAAACAGACCGAGAACGTATGCGGCAATGAGCAACGTACATGCAGCCCAGATCGCCAAAACAAACTCACGAGACAGAAGACCGATACCGAGTATGCTATCAACTCGCGCCAGGTAACTGACGGCAAAAGCGATTTCGATGAACGCAAACGATACTTTCAAATGGTTCATCCAAACGCCCGATCTCGGCAGCCGATGCAAAGCACCAGGAAACATCGCCAGCAAAAAGAACGGCACAGCAAAAACCCCGGCATACACTGTCATTGCAATCAGCGGACGGAACCACTCGCCACCAGCAGCCATTTTCCCGATGATGTCAACAAACGGCACCGTGCATGTGAACGATGTCAACGAGAATACCATGCCCATCAAAAACGACGAACGATAACCATGCACGCGTGCCGATTCGCGATTGAGCGCATTGATCCATCGTGCAGGCAATCGAAGTTCGTACATGCCGAACAGATTGCCCGCGATGACAAGAAAAAGCAACGCCATCGCGAGATTGAGCCATGGGTTCGTAGCGATGTCCCGTCCGGCAGTAGCACCGAAAAAGAGCGCGGCTACTGCGCCGAATACGATGAATGTACTCATGATCCCCACTGAATACACCGCTGAATCGAGTATCGGGCGCGTGTGCTCTTTTTCGGCACGCTTGGAAAAGTAGGACACGGTGATCGGGATCATAGGATAAACGCATGGCATCAACCACGACCCGACACCGAGCGCGATTGCTAATGCGAGAAGCCCCAGAAACGAATCCTCCGCCGACGTTCGCGATGATGCGCGAGGTGCTGTGGCGTTGGATTCGATTGCCGGCGGTTCTGTTGTGGTTTTCGACGCAGAGTTGTTCAGTGTTGCAGAATCACGGGGCGACTCGGTCCCAGCAGCAGCTCGAACAGCGAGCTCGAACGGGAGGGCAATTTCTTCGGGTGGTAGGCAATTTTGGTTCGTACATAGCTGGTGATAAACTCGCAGCGTGTCTCGATGTGATCCGTGTGGTAGTCTGCCGACGAGTACCGGGATAGCAAAGCGAACAGTGCCTTTGAGCTTATGGACATTGATCTCGAACGCCGAGTCGTACTCCATGTGGGGAGCTGGTGAAATACCGATTCGACGTTCGAGTATTTTCAAATGCGGAGATGAGAGTGAAAACTCGGTGCGTTGTGGTCCGACGCCATCGGCATTGAGATACTTTTCGATGCCGTATGTGTGCCAACCTTTCTCGATTTGAACTCGGATCGAGAGAATGATTGTGTCGCCGGGAGCGGCTGTGATACGCTGCGGTGACAATGTCCAATGTGCGGGTAAATCACGACCATGTGCGAGAGTACTCGACGCGAGCGATAAAAGTGCAAACAGCAGCAGCGGAAACAGTCGTTGCTGCCATAGCGAAACGTTGGAAGAAGTAGCAGCATTAGGCAAATTGTCGCAATTCATGCAATGCTGAACGAAGTGGAATTCCTTCGGCTGCTGAATCGGTAAATCTGCTGGTCGTGTCGTGAGTGTATTCATCGCTTGAAACGGAACGGTTCGACAAGGTTACTCATCGTAGCTATACAGCATACGAGTTGCGGTGCATGGGTGAAGCTGGCAATAGCATGTTTGGCTGGACTTGTGTCAGGTATCAAGTTCGAGCTGTTGGATGCATGAAAGTTGACCCTGATTCGTTCCTTTGTGCGTAGAAACGAAAATACCCGATAGCATAGTGCGGCGATCGGTAGAAACACTGATTTTCGGTTCTATCCCTTGTAGAAAATATTTTGTCTCTGTATGTTTGTACCCAGCACACGATGTCCAACCAAACATCAGCATCGTTGAGAGGATTCTGATACTGCATGTCGAGTATTGACGACTGATTGAATGCGTTGCGCAGTGCTTTGGCGTTTGTGCCAGTGGATTGTCGGGTGGATGGTATCGTGTGCCGTGGCGGCTACTGACGTGGTCGCCAACCAACCGAAGACAGACAATCCGTTCCGAGTCATTTGTTATAGCGCCGATGAACTTGTTGTCGAGTGTCGGTTACCGCCGTACCGGCTCGACACAATCGTAACCGTCGGTGGCTGGCGCACTATCTATCCGCGGGTTGAGGGGGAGTGTAGTGTCGGATCGAGGATTGCTGGTGTCCCGATGGCTCAGTATCTCGACGCGATGATCGCTGTACCATCAACCCAAATAGAGTGGTCGCTTACGATTGAAAACACGAGCGTGAAGTGGTACAGTCTGCCACTTGTTCCGTATCCCGAAGCCGATCGTGCGCCGGAGCAGGAACGTTTACGGTTCGTTATCAACCCCGATCGTTACGCCAAACATTCGATTACAGATGTAGCGTTTTCTGTGGCTGGTATAAGCCGTGGGATTCCATTGGGACGTTTACGCGTTCCGGTGATAGACTACGACCCGACGAGTAATCGTACTCGCATCATCGAGCGCTGCACGCTTCGCATTCGATTCCGGAAGGTGAGTGCAATCGCTACGAGTAGAGCAGACACTCGATTGCCAATCTTGAACTGGCAACAACTCCAACTCTGGATGACCTCAGCGAAAGCACCAGTATCACAGCGCCGCGCGACTCCATTCGTGTTCGCTACCGACGCGCCCTTTGTGCAGGTTTCGGTCGGTGAAGAGGGAATCTACGCGATAAGTGCTGACCAACTTGCCTCGCTCGGCATTCGCATACCTACTGATCTTGTGCCAACGATCAAGCTCTACGGATACGGTGGTCGTCCACTCTCCGAAAAACCTTCGGACGGAAGTCAGAATACTCCGGTGGAGCAACCGATTCTTGTCGAAACGAACCCCGATGGAACTCTCCGTTCGATTGTCTTCTACGCTGAAGGACCACGAGGATTTGCCTACGATCAGCAGCTTCGGCGATGGCGTCGATACGTCAACCCATATACGACGAAAACGAGTTATCTCCTCACATGGGGTGGAGCGCCTGGCAAGCGGCTCGAACCCAAGCCACTGCCAGATGGTCCTGTTACGGCAACACCACAGTACTTCATCCAACGATTACTCCTCGAGACCGATCGCACCAATGCATACACGTCTCCGAGCGGACGCCGATGGCTTGGGGACCCTTTCGATGCGACGACGGGAATTACCATTACCACACCGTTACCGGGCTTAGCGCCGAACGGTTCGATGGTTGAATATGCCGTCTGTGTTGCACATCGAGATGACAAAAGCGCCCTCATCGGTATTGCAGAGCATGGGACACCGTTGCGGACTCTGTCTCTTCCCGGACGTGGATTCCAGTATAGCGAGTATGTATCAATTTTTGACACAGTTCGAGCGCCGATCGAGTTATACTCGGACGGTCGCATGGTCCTGCGTCTCACATATTCCAATGCAGCGAATCCTGTTGCGGTTGGTCTGCTTGATTATATCGAGGTACACTATCCTGCATTGCTTACAGCACAAGCCAATGCGCTCCACATTTACACAGAACCGACCGATACGGGGAATGTCGAATATTCGGTCGGTGGGTTTAGTGGAACGCCGCTGTGTTTGGACGTCACCGATCCATCCCGTCCGCAACTGTGTCGGAACGTTTCGATGGTGCAGCAACAAGCCCTCTTCCGTGTAGCGCTCGATAGTACGCAACGGGTTCGTCCGCGTCAGTTCTACATCAGTGCAGAGCGGCGTCGAGCCGAACTGTCGCTCGTCGAGGTTGGCGATGCTCGAAATCCTGCTCTTGCAGCCGACTTGATCGTGATTGCTCCAAAATCGTTTTTACCGAGTGCAACCGCGTATGCGCAGTACCGAACGAGGCAATCGCATATCGGAGTCGTAGTCATGCCGATCGAACACATTTTCACCGCGTTTGCTGCGGGAGCACCGGACCCGACGGCTGTTCGTGATTTCATTGCATTCGCGTACTTCAATTGGCAGCAACGTCCGCGGTACGTGCTTTTTTGGGGGGATGGGCATTACGATTATCGTGGGATCACAACGACAGCACCCAACTGGATCCCACCGTATGAAAATGACAACGTCGAGCAAGCGATCGGCACACCCTACGATTGGTCATATGCAGACGACACCTTCGTAACCGAAGATTACTTCGGCTGCGTTGATGGGGACGATCCTATTATGGATGTTGCCATTGGTCGCTTGCCGATCGTAACGGATGCCATCGGGCAACAGATCGCAGAAAAAATTCGTTCGTACGAAACGCGTTCGGCGCGCGACTCTTGGCAAACGACCGTAACTCTGGTCGCCGATGACGGTCCAACGTCGAACGGTCGGAGTGACGGTGCGATTCACGTCAATTCGTCGGAGGTGCTCTCGAAAGTTATCACCGATCGCCTACCAGCGATGATTCAGCGGAAGGTGTACTTGCCGGAGTTTCCGCTTGTAGCCGGTGCCGGGGACAATCGTAAACCTTCTGCGTCTGAGGCGATGCTCTCGATTATCAATGGTCAAGGAACGCTGCTGCTCAATTGGATGGGGCACGGCAATCCGCGAGTCTGGGCTCACGAGCAGGTTTTCGATCGCGATCGGACTATACCGCTTCTCCGCAATAGCGATAAGAACTTTTTCTTGATTGCCGCCACGTGTGATTTTTCGCGGTTCGATATGACCGATGCACAAAGCGGCGGGGAAGCGATCCTTCAATGGACTCTCGGAGGTGCGATCGGTGTCTTTTCTGCGGCACGGGTCGTGTACACGATCGGCAACGAATCAATCAGTCGGCGATTCTACGAAGAATTATCGGAACGAAACTCTGACGGGACGTATCGCACATTGGGCGACATCATGCTCGCCATCAAACAAACGGCATTCGGTAGCAATGACCAGCGCTATTTGCTCTTAGGCGATCCGTCGTTACGATTGCAGCTGCCACGCATGGTTGTGACGATAGATTCGATTGATGCAAATGCGACCAACGATACTGCGATGATCGATGTGTGCTCGCTCTCTCGGTTGCGTATTACCGGCTCGGTCCGCGATCCTCTCACTGGTCAGCGGCTCGATACGTTCAATGGGATGGCTGTCGTATCGCTCTTCGATCCCGATATTCAGTTGCGTATTCAAGATCAGAGTGCACTCGCACTGTACGGCGATGCAACCTACTATCAATTTTGGAAGCTCGGAGGTATGCTCCATCGTGGAACGTACACGGTGTCCCAGGGAGTGTGGCAAGCAGAGTTCATCGTTCCAAAAGATGTGACGCTCAGTAGCGATCGGTGCCGAATCCATACATTTACTTTCGACACCGCCGACTCGCTCGACGGCATGGGAGTAAGCCGCTCGCTCCGAATCGACTGTGTCAGCCTGACTTCCGTCGAAGATCGAACCGGTCCAACGATCGGCATCTACCTCGATTCGCGCAGATTCCAACCTGGCGACATTGTCAGGAGTACGCCCGTTCTCATTGTCGATCTGTGGGATGAATCGGGTATCAACACGACAGGTATCGGTATTGGACACAAGATTGAGGCGTGGGTGGACGATAATCTCGATGCACTCGATCTAACCGAATTTTTCGAAACATCTCCGTCCGACTCGCGCGGCGGTACGGCACAAAAACAACTGTCAGGTTTGACTCCAGGCGTTCACAGTATCCGCGTCCGCGCTTGGGATGTGTGGAACAACTACAGCGAAGCTCGAACATGGTTCCTCGTCAGTACAAACGATTCGATTATCCAAACCGGTTGGGTCACTGTCGCCCCTCAGCCGTTCAGCGACAATGTGACGATAACCTACAATCACAACCAAAGTACACCAGTAACAGCGCGATTGAGTATCGCTCAACTAGACGGGCGCCTTGTTTGGCAGCACGAAGCGATCCCGACGGACGTCCATAGTACCAGCTTCGCGTGGGATGGACGCTCGGAGGAGGGCTATAGCTTGCCTGCGGGCGTGTACTCGTTCACGATCGAAATCGCTAATCAATTCGGTTCGCGAGCTGTTATTCGTGGTTTTCTCGTGAAAATTCAGTGATCACTATTTGGAGGTTACATCGATGAAACTCCTGGCATCAAAACATATCGCGATTGCTGCGCTGCTCCTGTGTGGATCGGCGGTAATGCTGCATGCTCAAGCAGGCGGTTCTGCTGTTCCGTTCCTGCTCATTTCACCCGATGCGCGAGCCAGTGGCATGGGCGAGTGCGGCACGGCAATTGCCGACAACCTGTACGCTGTCCACTGGAACACTGCCGGACTTGGATTCCAGAAGAATCAGCAAGTGGCGCTTTCGTTCTCCCGGTGGCTGCCGCAATTCAATGCGGATCTGTTCTACAGCTACGGTACCTATGGGCGCTATTTCGAGTCGCTCGATGGGATGGTCGCAGTGAATTTCATCTTGATGAACCTCGGTCAATTCGAGCGACGCGACATCAACGGGAATAAGCTCGGTACATTTCGCTCGAATGAATTCGCTATCGGGTTGTCATACGGAACGTTGATTGCCGACGACCTTGGCGCGGGCGTGCAACTTCGGTACATTCAATCGAATCTGGCACCAGCACAACCAGGTCAAACAGCTCCCGGCGTTGGCGTCAGTGGTGGTTTCGATTTCGGCTTGCTTTGGAAACCGACACAGCTCGACATTGCGGGAATGGACCTCGGTTCGAAGCTCGCTCTTGGCTTCAATTTGCAGAATGTCGGACCAAAAATGACCTATCGTAGCGAAGCGGACCCTCTGCCGACAATGCTCAAACTTGGCATTGCTGTCAACCTTGTGCGAGACGAATTCAACGACCTCACGCTCGCATTCGATCTCGGCAAACTGCTCGTGCGGCGCGATCAATTTGGCTCCGATCCGCTTCCGAGATCATTCGTAACTGCTTGGCAGAACCCAGGAGTAGAAACAGCGATCGGTGCTGAATACTGGTACGAAAAAGTCATTGCACTCCGAGCCGGCTATTTCGGCGAGCCGACAAGAATCGGTGGACGGCGGTTTTGGACCTTTGGTGCGGGAGTGCGTTATGACATCTTCACGCTCGATTTCAGCTTTATCAACACCATCGAGCAGAATCATCCCCTTGCCAACACGATGCGATTTTCCTTGCTGGTCAACTGGGATTGATTCGTAACTTTGCCATGCCGTTTGTACTGAAGTGTACAAACAAAATGCGCAGGGCGTAGCGGTTTGTCGCTACGTCCTGTTTATGTATTCGTACGCATCCTCACGCGTAATGATGCCGGTAGGATAGCCGTAGAGTGTGACGATCAGTGCTGGGACGTCGCACAATCGATGGCGGATATCGTCGAATGGAGCATGAGAGTCGATCGAGGGTAAGGGTGGTTCCATGTACTCGGTAATCGGCGACAAGAGCGCAGCCGAATCACGAAGTACAGCGTGGAGCAAACTCGATTTATTCGCTGTTCCGATGACAGTGTGAATATCGAGAACCGGGGCGCGGTCGAGGTCATAACGTTCGAGCAGCTCCAATGCATCGGCGAGATTCGCCGTCGCTGTAACACTCACCAGTCCGGGTATCAGCGCACGGTTCCGCTTGCGTTCCAATATCCGACCAGCAGTGATGACGTCGTCGAGTTGCAACTGTTGGGCGTTGAGCCACTCCTCGGAGTGGTGTTTGCTCAAATAGCGTTCTCCTGTATCGCAGATGATCGTGACGATGCATGCATCGGCTGGCAACTTCTTGGCGATACGTAGCGCGACAGCGACGTTCATTCCCGATGAACCACCACAAAAAATTCCTTCCTCGCGGGCAAGTCTCCGCGCGGTCGCAAATGATTCACGATCGCTGACGAGTTCGATCTCATCAATGAGCGATAAATCCAGGTTCGCTGGAATGCGATCCTGTCCCACACCCTCGACCAAGTACGGTGTGCCTTCGGCGAGCGTCCCCGTTTCTTTGTACATTTTGATGATCGAACCTATCGGATCGGCTGCGATCACACGAACCGATGGATTTTGTTCCTTCAAAAATCGTGCTGTCCCTGTGATCGTACCGCCTGTACCCATGCCAGCGATAAAATGGGTAACGCGTCCATCCGTTTGCCGCCAAATTTCCGGTCCTGTCGTTTCGTAGTGGGCTTGGCTATTTGCCGGGTTGTCGTATTGATTGAACAGCACGGCATTGGGGATCGTCTTGCTCAGTTCGATCGCAATGTTGACGTAGTAGTCGGGAGAGGTCGGTTTTGCAAGCGAAGTTGTGATGATAACATCGGCGCCGAGAGCCTTCAGATAGCGCACACGCTCCTGGGAAGCTTTGTCGGTTGTCACAAACAGGCATCGGTATCCTTTGACTGCAGCGGCGAGCGCGATACCGATTCCAGTGTTGCCACTGGTCGCTTCGATGATGAGTCCGCCGGGTTTGAGACGACCGTCACGCTCAGCCGCTTCGATCATCGCAACACCGATTCTGTCCTTGATAGAACCTCCCGGATTGCGTGTTTCGAGTTTGACGAAGATAGGCGGCTCGACATTCCTGGCAATGCGGTTGAGTTTGATCAGCGGTGTTTCGCCGATGAGTTCGAGTATGCTGTTACGGTAGTCCATCGTATTTCATCGAGCAGTGGTTGTGACTTCGAGGAGTTGTTCCAGTTGTTGCCGTTCGTGAAGAGTGCGATAGTAACGGTTCGATTCGATTAGCTCGTAGTGGGTACCTGATGCGGCGATTTGTCCGTCGTCAAATACAATGATCCGGTCGCAATGTTCGATGCTCGATATACGGTGCGAGACGATCAGCGTTGTGCACTGAAGTCGCCGCAGATGGTCGAGGATGTGATGTTCGGTTGCAGTGTCAACGGCGCTCAGGGCATCGTCGAGGAGAAGTATCGCCGGAGAGCCGATCAATGCACGTGCGATTGCCAGTCGTTGCCGTTGCCCGCCAGAGAGAAGAATGCCTCGTTCTCCGACAACCGTGTTCAATCCATCGGGGAAACGAGATATCTCGTCGGCGATAGCGGCAGCTTCGAGTGCTCGCATGATAGCAGCTTCGTCTGCTGCTGGATTGCCGACGCGAATGTTCTCTGCAATCGTCATCGAGAACAAGAACGGCTCTTGAGGAACCATCCGAACCAGTGCTCGGAGATCGTCTGCGCTGATATTCGGGAGTGGAATTCCACCGATGGTTATTGAACCACTATCGGGATCGTACAGTCGCGCAATCAAGCGGAGGAGAGTGCTTTTGCCACTGCCGATCGGTCCAACGATACCGATGTGCATCCCCTCTTCGATTCGAAGCGATACACCGCGTAGGACCGGCCGAGTGGTATTGTTGTATGCAAACGTGACACCGCGACATTCCAGCGCGCGCGAGCGTATTTGTCCTGTAGTGATTGTGGGGAAACGAACATCCGGTGTCGCATCGAAGATCGTGTAGAGTCGGTCGAGAGATGCAGCCGATCGCTGAACGATGCCACTGACCCAACCTATCGCAGCAACAGGCCAGATGAGTTGCCCGATGTAGATGAAAAACTGCGTTAGATTCCCCACCGTCAACGTTCCGTTGAGGACACGATAGCCACCGAAGAGCAACACCAATAGTTGGGACGAACCAACAAGCACCATCATCGAAGGCATGAACAACGCTTGGAGACGCGCCAGACGGAGATTGTGCGATACGTAGCTCGTGCTCATGTCAGCGAAACGGTCTTCTTCGTGTCGTTCGCGCGCGTAGGCTCGCAGTATCCGGATGCCGGAGAACGCTTCCTGTGCCGAGCGCGTCAATTCGCTGAACTGCTCTTGAACGCGGCGAGACGCTGTGTAGATGCGCTTCCCGATCGCGTATGTTGTCCATGCGATGATCGGAAGCGGCAACAAAGCAACAACGGTGGTCAGCGCATCGAGACTGACCATGAGCGCAAGTACGAAGGCAAACGTCGTCACTGTGTTGGCAGAATACATGATAGCCGGTCCGAGAAATTCTCGCACCGCAGAAATGTCGTTGGTCGCATGTGCCATCAAGACACCGGTTGGCATCTGGTCATAGAATCGTTGGCTTTGCCGTTCGAGCGCGGTCAAAAAATCTCGCCGCAACTCGTACTCGATCTTCCGCGAGGCAACGATGATTGTCTTGCGCGTAGCGAACATGAAGAGCCCGCTACCGACAGTGAGCAAGAGTATCACGAGGACCTTATCGACAATCGCTGAATGCGTCGCGGCACCGCTGGCGATCAAGTCAACAGCTTGTCCGATAAGTCGCGGATACAGTGCCGAACAGACGTTCGATAGGGTTACGAAGAGACCTCCGAGTACGAGCCTGGCTTTGTACGGCGCCAGGTACTGACGCGCCAACCTCCGAAAGTTCGATAGCCCCGCTCTTTGTTGTGGAGGACTGTTGCTATCCTGAATTGGCATAGTACTCAGGCGATAGTAACGTCGGGCGATAGATACACATCCTGGATAGCATTGAGCAAAGCGATGCCTTCCGACATCGGACGCTGAAATGCTTTGCGCCCAGAGATGAGTCCAGCTCCACCGGCACGTTTGTTGATGACCGCTGTCCAGACCGCTTCGAAGAGATCGTTTTTCCCCGACGGTCCGCCGCTGTTGATGAGCGCGATTTTGCCCATGTAGCAGTTTGCCACTTGATAGCGGCACAGGTCGATGGGGTGATCGCTCGAAAGCTGATCGTATATACGTTTGTCGAATTTGCCGTAGCTTATGCCACCAGAGTTGAGCGCAAGGTAACCGCCATTGTTTTCCGGCAACTTTTGCTTGACGATGTCCGCTTCGATCGTTGCGCCGAGATAGTTTGCCTGCCCGGTCAAATCAGCGCTCACGTGATAATCGGCGTCTTTTGTTTTGAATGCACTGTTGCGGAGATAGCACCAGAGCACTGTCGCCATTCCGAGTTCGTGAGCCAATGCGAACGCCTGGCTGATTTCTTGGATTTGACGTGTGCTCTCCGGCGAACCGAAGTATATCGTCGCACCGATCGCTGCAGCCCCCATGTCGTATGCCTGTTCGACTTTGCCGAAGAGAATTTGATCGTATTTGTTCGGATAACTGAGCAGCTCGTTGTGATTGATCTTGACGATGAACGGTATCTTGTGGGCGTACTTCCGTGCGCACAATCCAAGCACACCGAACGTCGAGGCGACAGCGTTGCAGCCCCCTTCGATCGCGAGTTCTACGATACGCTCGGGATCGAAATACGCCGGGTTGGCTGCAAATGAAGCACCAGCACTGTGTTCGACGCCTTGGTCAACAGGGAGAATCGAAAGGTAGCCAGTACCGGCTAGCCGCCCGGTCGAATAAATGCGCTGCAAGTTTCCGAGCACACGATTCGAACGATCGCTCGGACCGAAAATTCGTTCGATCCAATCGGGTGATGGTATGGAGAGCATCTCCTTGGGTATTGTCGTGCAGCGATGTTCGAGAAGATACGCTGCTCGATCACCGAGAATCTCGACGATGCGTCCGATGCTCATGGGAAAACGAAGACGGTTGTTCAACACGTTACTGAAGCGGTTCTCGATAGAAGAAAACAGAGAACTTATTGCCAAATTACCGAATTTACTTGATGCGGAGAATACTCAGCGGGCTGATACGAGTGGCTGCATATGCTGGTATCGTCGTGACTGCCACGGTGAGCACAACAACGATCGACGCGACAAGTGCGGCATGTTGCCAGTGCGGCTCGATCGGCAGGCGATCGAGAAAGTACACTGTTCCATCGAGCCGTATCAATCCGAACGTGTGCTGCGCCCACGAGAACATTCCAGCGATGATCGCACCGATTCCATAGCCGATAACTCCTGACCAGATGCCGTAGAGTGCGATCATCGAAATCAGATCGGAACGGGACAGCCCGAGCACGCGCAGGATCGCTATAGCATTCCGACGCTCGACCAGTGCCACAAACAACAACGTCAGCACATTGAACGCCGCAACGATGCTCAAAATCCCGATAATGATCGGAATGGGGCGCTTTTGCATTGCGATCCAGGTGAACATTGCGGGGAAGCGGTCGCGATAAACACGAATGTACAGTGTCCTGCCAAACAGTGAATCGAGTTGATGTGCGATCGCATCGGAGGAATGGATGTCGCTCGACCAAATACCCAGTCCCGTCGGCATAAACATCCCACCTGAAAGCCGACTCATCAGTGACCAAGGAGCCAGAACGATGGATTCATCCAGTTGCCACATCCCGCTTTCGTAAATCGCACCGACAGGCATGCGCACAGTCGTCGGTAGTGTACTTGTTCGTTCTGCCCCATAACCAGCAAGCAATAGGACAACCGAATCGCCAGCTCTAACGCCGAGCCGTTCTGCGAGTGGTCGCCCGATCGCCAAGGTATTGCCGGTACGATGCCAGTTGCCTAAATGCAGTGCAGTGATCCGTTCTGTAACGGCAGGTGTATCGGAGTGGACAATTGCTGCCTCGACATTACCGCGATGGACAAGAACTGCTTCAAATTCAGTGTAGGCTGTGACTCGCTCGATCGCAGGATTGATTCCCAAAAGAGTCTGTATCCACTGCGAGGGGGAGGTGCGTGTGTCTGCCCGAAGAAATTGAGCATCGACGTGAGCGACGAACAGTCCCACTTTGCGTTCCAATTCATGCTCGAAACCCTCAAGTACTGCCAATGCGATCAGCAATGCAGCGCTGCTGAGTGCAACGCTCCCGATAGCGATTGCATAAGTGAACGAAAGGAATCGCGTGCGGTGTCCGCCGAAAATGCGTCGGGCTAATTCGATGCGTTGAGAAAAGTTCATCCTTTCGGATTGTCGTACGAATAGAAACCCCGTCCCGTCTTGCGACCGAGCAGTCCAGCTTCAACGTATGCTCGCTGAAGAGGAGAAGGTCGAAAACGCGGCTCGAAGTAGTACTGTTCGTAGATGGATTCAGTCACGCGCAAGTTGACGTCGTTGCCGATGAGATCCATCAAACGAAATGGTCCCATGCGAAAACCTGCGCTTTCCATGAGCCTGTCAACTTGATCGAACGTAGCAGCGCCTTCTGTGACGAGTCTCAATGCCTCGTTGTAGTAGTTCCTCACCACGCGATTGACAACGAAACCCGGTACATCACTGACAACGATCGGTACCTTGCCGAGTTGGCGTATCAGAAGCAGTGTTTGCTCGACAGTGACACTCTCTGTTCGCAACGATGGCACGATCTCGACGAGCTTCATCACGTGTGCTGGGTTGAAAAAGTGGATACCGAGAAACCGCCCCGGATTCTTCAGTGGAGCTGCCAGTGAATTGATCGAGATCGAGGACGTGTTCGTGCCCAGTATTGCCGTCGGAGAGATAACCGATTCAAGCTCGGACAACACGGCAATTTTCACAGCACGGTCCTCGATGACCGATTCGATGACGATGGTTGCATCAGCGTGGATGCTCGCGCTGGTAGCAAGTCCGAGCAAACGGCGACGTGCATCCATGGCTTGTTCGGCGGAGATGCGTTGCTTGGCGATCATCGCATCGAGTTGTTCGGCGATGTATCGTTCGGCTTTGTCGAGTGCCTCCGTTGTTGTGTCGCTCAGCGTTACTGAACATCCGCCCACCAAGCATGCGAGTGCGATCCCGCGTCCCATCGTACCTGCGCCGACGATGCCGAGTTTTGTTTCAACCATTGCTGTATCCGACATTAGCCAATCACCCCATATTTGCGTCCGACACGGGCGAAAGCTTCGAGTGCGCGGTCGAGGTGCTCGCGCGTATGTGCAGCCGAGATCTGAACACGAATACGAGCTTGACCCTTCGGAACGACGGGATAGAAAAAGCCGACGACATAGATGCCTTCTTCCAACATGCTGCGTGCGAAATCTTGAGAGAGCTTAGCGTCGTAGAGCATGATAGGGACGATAGGGTGATTGCCTGGCTTGACGTCGAAACCCAGCGCAACCATATGAGAGCGGAAGTATTCGGTGTTCTTCTCGAGGCGATCGCGCAGCTCGGTCGTTTCGGACAACAGACGGAATACGGCGAGACTGGCACCGACAATACTCGGTGGAAGCGAATTCGAAAACAGGTATGGACGTGAGCGCTGTCGCAGCATTTCGATGATCTCTTTGCGCCCAGTCGTAAAACCGCCGATGCCACCGCCGAGCGCTTTGCCTAACGTGCCGGTGATGATGTCCACTCGTCCAGTGACATTACAATGCTCGACGACGCCTCGTCCGTTTTTGCCCATGAATCCCATCGAATGGCATTCGTCAACCATGACGAGAGCTTCGTAGCGTTCCGCAAGATCGCAGATACGGTCGAGCGGTGCGATCGTACCATCCATCGAAAACACCGCATCGGTTGCGATCACAATGTGGCGTGCACCTTCGCTCCGTGCACGGCGAAGATTGTCTTCCAAGTCGTTCATATCGCATGTTCGGTAGCGATAGCGTCGGGCTTTGCACAGCCGGATACCGTCAATAATCGAAGCATGGTTGAGTTCGTCGCTGATGATCGCATCCGCCTCCGCAAAGAGCGGCTCGAAGACACCCCCATTTGCATCGAAGCATGCAGCATAGAGAATGGTATCGTCGGTGCGGCAGAACTCAGCGATTGTACGCTCCAATGCTTTGTGCAAATCCTGGGTGCCGCAGATAAATCGAACACTCGACATGCCGAACCCGTGCGAGTCAAGCGCTTCTTTGGCAGCAGCGATAACCTTCGGATGCGATGAAAGTCCCAGATAGTTGTTTGCACAAAAGTTCAACACCGGCTTGTCAATACCCTCGACTCGGATTTCAGGACCTTGCGGCGTTGTGATGATGCGCTCTTCCTTGTAGAGTCCGGCTTGGCGAATAGAATCGAGTTCAGAGCGGAGATACTCAACAAAACTGCTCGAAAGCATCGGCACAATAACGAAAAGACGACATTCGGTTGCAAAAGTAGCAACCGATTACGTACTCACTGCCAACGTTGAGAAATGACGCCACCGCCGACCACATCGTCGCCTTCGTAAAGCACCACTGACTGACCGGGGGTGATAGCGCGACGCGGCGACTCGAACTCGACGTGCAGCTGGTTATCTTCATCGAGCCAACACAATGCTGACGCGCCTTCGTCCTTGTAGCGGATCTTTACATCGAACGTCATCGGACTATCGAGATGAGCATACTTGATCATATTGACCGAGTGTGCGACTAATCTCCGATGGTACAACTCTTCTTCCGTTCCGACGACGACTGCGCGATCTTCTGGGATGATGTCGAGAACGTAGAGCGGTTCTGGGGATGCAATGCCCAATCCGCGACGTTGCCCGATCGTGTAGAATGGATAGCCATGATGTTCGCCGACTACACGTCCGTTGTGAATGATAGGACCGCTCGTCCGGGCACTTTCGGGCACAGTGTCTCGGAGAAACCGAGCGTAATCGTTATCGGGAACGAAGCAGAGCTCGTATGATTCGCGCTTGTGTGCGATTGCGATGCCGCGTCGTTCGAGATAATTCCGCGTTTCGTCTTTTGTCCACTCGGCGAGCGGAAATAGTGTTCGCGCCAGTTGTTCTTGCGTCAATGCCCAGAGAGCATACGATTGGTCCTTGCGGCGATCGTGTCCACGCGAGAGGATGAAACGTCCGCTGGATTGGTCGCGACGTATCCGTGCATAGTGACCTGTGGCGATATAGGCAGCTCCGAGCGCATTAGCCTTGCGGAGTAGCTCGCCCCACTTGATGTGCCGATTGCATTGAACACAGGGGTTGGGGGTTCTGCCATGCATGTATTCGGTAGTGAAGTACTCGATGACATGTGATTTGAACGGCATCGTAAAGTCAACGATGTAATGAGGTATCCCCAGTTGCATCGCCACTCGTCGTGCATCGTTGATCCCATCGAGTGAGCAACACGACGACTCATTGCCGATGTTGCCGCCAGTGGTATCGTAGTTATACGTTTTGATCGTTATGCCGATGACCTCGTAGCCTTGTTCGACAAGCAGCGCTGCAACTGCGGATGAATCTACGCCACCGCTCATGCCGACAAGGACACGTCGTTCGCTGAGTTTCATCGTCCAGGAGGATGTTGACCATGTGCATAGACGCAGTGCACATGAAAATCATGCTGCCTGCCTGAATTTTGCGCTCGGTCTATAGTGGCTTTTCCTATGCGTGAAATACTTGACAAACTCTACAGTCTTCAACGACGCGGCATCGTCCCAGGTCTGGAGCGTGTTCGCACTATGCTCGATCGTTTGGGCAATCCGCACCAGTCCTTGCGTGCTTTTCATATCGCCGGGACGAATGGGAAAGGTACTGTCTCTAGCGTGATGGCTTCGATTCTCTTGGAAGCAGGAGAGCAGGTCGGTCTTTACACATCACCGCATATCCGGTCTTTCAACGAGCGGATTCGCATCAATGGCGCGCCGATTAGCGATGGAGAACTGATCGAATTGTATCGTCAAGTGGAACAGATGGCAGATGACGTTCATGCGACCTTTTTTGAAATTACAACTGTTATGGCATTATCAAAATTCCACAACTCAACCTCCACATGCGTACTCGAATGTGGTTTAGGTGGCCGCTTCGATGCAACCAATGTCGTTCGACCACAGATTGCCATCATTACGAGTATTGACTACGACCATCGTGAGTGGCTCGGTGATACGCTCGAAAAAATTGCTTTCGAGAAGGCTGGAATCATCAAGAGCGATGTTTCCAGCATCATCGGTGAACCGAGAGCAGAACTCCGAGCAATTTTTCAGCATCGAGCACAGCAAGTAGGCGCAGGGGAGATATTCTTTCTCGACGACATCGAATGGAGGTACGAAATTCTCGAACATCGGATCGAAGGTATGCAGGTTGCCTTGAAGATTGGGGAGTGGTCTTGCGAGAAACTTTTTATCCCGTTGCACGGTGAGCACCAGATTCGTAACGTCGTGATCGCATTGCTCGCCTTACAGCAGTATTGGAAAAATCATAGTGAAGTCCACTTCGATCCTGCCATTGTTGAAAGGGGACTACGCAAGCTCGTCATCAATAGCGGGCTTCGTGCCCGAATCGAAGTTGTTCGACATGATCCACTTCTGGTATTCGATGTCGCTCACAATCCTGCCGGTTGTCGAGCGTTGGTCCAAGTTATCGGGAAGTATCCCTTTCCTCCGCAGTGGAATGTAGTCTTTGGCGTGATGCAGGACAAAGATTATCGAGAGATGTTAGCGATACTGGCACCGGTTACCAAGAGATTTTTCTTTGCCGAGCCACGAACAGAACGTGCCCGTTCAAGCTCGGACCTCCTTGCTGCTGCACGGGAACTGGGGATTCATGCAAATAAATATCCACAAGTTTCGGACGCCTTGACCTCAGCGATTGCAACGGGAGAACCGACTATTTGCGTTGGATCATTCTTCACGATTGACGAAGCGTTTGATGTACTCGATGAGCTGCGTTAGAATGACCGCTGTTTTTCGAATGAGGCGGTCGAATTCATCGCTATCATTGTTCGGTTCTGGAATAGCCGGTCGGAGTTGCACTACCTGGGGCATACCCAAACGACCGCTCCCGCTGTAAGCCGCATTCATGATTCCTGCGAGCACAAGCACAAGGACGATTGCCATTGCAAGCCTACGCTTCCGTCTGGATCGAATCGCCATGTGACATCGCACGCGAAAACCTGTTCGACTGCGAAATTAGCGTCACACGTAATTTTGTCTGCGCAGCGGCAATGGAGCGGCAATGCCAGTTGAATGCGACATGAGTAGAATGCAACCGATAATACTCCCGTACAACAACGTTTATCCGGTGCTCGACCCGACAACTCTGCTGCTGCCCGGTTGCGTTGTTGTTGGCGATGTTGTCATCGGTGAACGATCGTCGGTGTGGTTCAACTGCGTTGTTCGCGGAGATGTACACTCGATCCGCATCGGCTCGCGGACAAATATTCAGGATTTGACCATGCTCCATGTGACAAACGGTAGGTTTCCTTTGACTATCGGCGACGATGTAACGATCGGGCATCGTGCTATTGTCCACGGTTGCACGATCGAATCGAACGTCCTCGTCGGCATGGGTGCGATATTACTCGATGGCAGCATCGTCGGATCTGGCTCCATAGTCGCCGCAGGAGCGGTTGTGCGCGAAGGTCAGCACATTCCCCCCGGCGTACTTGCCGCGGGAGTTCCAGCGAAAATTGTGCGGCAACTCAGCGAAGATGAACGGGATGCTATCCCTCGTATCGCCGCGCAGTACGTCGAATATGCCGAACGGTACCGTAGCATTTTCGTTTCGACGGTCGAGGTGAGTAGATGAACAATCAACAGGGACGTTTAGTGCTCGACGCGGCATTGGCGCATCTGACGCATCTCGACACTGTATCGGGCAGTTTTGTACTCGCAGTGCAAGCGCATCCGATTCATTCATCCATATCCCAAGGTGACACCCCTAAGGCGCCCGGCAGGATTGCAGAGGTAGAGAGAAAAAATTTGCCGTCTCGATCGTCCCATCGCATTGCGTTGCCTCCTTTTCAACGTCCCAGCGATATGTTCTCCGATGGCTCCGATTTTACCTCCGCGCAGACACTCGATGAACTCTACGAGCGGATTCATACGTGCACCAAGTGTCCACTGGGTGCAACGCGCACCAAATTCGTTTTCGGTACCGGTAGTCCAAACGCCGAAATCGTTTTCATCGGTGAAGCACCCGGTGCGGACGAAGACCTACAAGGTGAGCCATTTGTCGGACGTGCTGGGCAGCTCCTGACGAAGATTTTAGCAGCGATTGGATTTTCTCGACAAGACGTCTATATCTGCAACATTCTCAAATGCAGACCGCCAAACAACCGTAAACCGCTGCCCAGCGAAGTCGAACAGTGCGAACCGTATCTGTACAAACAGCTCGCACTCATCAATCCAGTGTTCATCGTTGCTCTTGGTGCGACAGCAGCAGAAACACTGCTCCGACGCAAAATCAAAATGATGGAAGCTCGCGGGCAATGGTACGACTTCTATGGTGCACGGTTGTTGGTGACATACCACCCGGCGGCATTATTACGCAACCCAGAACTCAAACGCGATACGTGGGTGGATGTCCAACGCCTCCGCAGTGCCTACGATGCGTACCGCAGTAGTGGTATTCTCCCCGAACCAACCGTCCATAGTGCATGAAACGTATTGCTGTCTTGATGGGTGGGATTTCACCCGAACGATACGTCTCGTATCGTAGTGGTTGGGCTGTTGCCGACGCGCTCGTGCGGCTCGGCTACGACGTTCGCCGACTCGATCCAGCTTATGGCGAACATTGTATCATCGAGACAATGCCCGACATTCCAGACCGCGCGCCAAGTGCCGAGGAATTGGGTCGCTTCGAACCTCGCAACTACATTGCCTGCGTGACCAGTTCACACCTAACTGAATGTGATGTCGTCGTCAACATGCTGCACGGACCCTACGGCGAGGACGGCATCGTACAAACGCTGTTGGAGCTCTGCGGTATTCGGTATGTGGGCAGCAATGCGCTCGCCTGTCGGCTCGCGATGGACAAAGCCAGAGCAAAGCTGCTCTTTGCAGCCAGCGGCATCCCGACACCAGCATGGACAACGGTCGAGCGCGACACACAGCTCACGACCGAGTACCTCGACGAGCTTCGCGATCAGTTTCGCCGCGGGATAGTCGTCAAGCCTAATTGCGGAGGCTCCACAATCGGTCTGAGTATCGTAACGAGCGGGAATCTCGACGATATCGAACACGCGCTGCACCGTGCATGGGCATACGATCGAACAGCACTCGTCGAATCGTACGTGCCCGGACGCGAGGTCACCGTTGCTGTTGTCGCCGATGCAGCACTACCGATCGTCGAGATTGTCCCACGTGACGGATTCTACGACTACGCGCACAAATACACCAGCGGCGCCAGCGAATACATTGTTCCCGCCGATCTGGATGATGCGTTGGCAGAATTCATTCGAACACTTGCGCTATCGGCTCATCAAGTGCTTGGGTGTAGCGGAATCACACGCACCGACTTTCGCCTCGACAGCGATGGGCAGCCATGGTGCCTCGAACTCAACACCATTCCCGGCATGACGGAAACAAGCTTAGTACCCAAAGCTGCTCGTGCTGCCGGCATATCGTTCGACGACCTGTGTCGTTTACTCATCGAGACGAACTAATGTCCAGACGACTGCAACTGATCGGTTTCGGGAATGCACTCGTTGACATCGAATTTTCGATCGACGATGAAACGCTGAAGCAAACCAGCTTGCGAAAAAGTGGTATGACGCTCGCCGATGCGCCAACGCAGCGGGCATTGCTCGATCGATTACTCGCGGTGCATTCAGGAAAACTCTGCAGCGGTGGTTCCGCTGCGAACACGATTGTCGCTTTCTCACAATTTGGCGGCACTGCGGGCTATATTTCCGCACTCGGTGTTGACCAGCACGGTGACTTTTTCGCTGGCGAATTCGATGCGCTCGGAATAGCGCTTTTTGCACCGCGTATCAGTGGCGAGCATACAGGTACGTGTATCGTGCTCGTTACTCCAGACGGTGAGCGCACCATGCAGACCTGCCTTGCTGCCAGCGATTGTTTCGAACGATCCATGCTCGAGCCGCGCTGGTTCGATCATGCCGAATGGTTCTACGTGGAAGGATACAAACTGACCAGTCCCCATGGGGCTGATGCTGCTGCCCAGGCGATACACTATGCTCGCCGACGTGACGTGCCGGTCGCGTTGAGTTTATCGGATGCCTTTGTCGTAACGACGTGTCGCGACATTCTGGTCGAGATACTCGCACATGTTGATTTGCTCTTTTGTAACGACCGTGAAGCTCGTGCGTTCGTCGGCACCGACAACGTCGAAGAAGCCTATTCGGAACTGTGCCAGTGGGTACCGAACCTGGCGTTCACACTCGGTCCAAACGGTTCGATTGTTCGCGTCGGGGGGAAGGCAGCGCGTATCCCTGCCTATCCTGCTCGTGTTGTGGACACCAATGGAGCCGGTGATATGTACGCAGGAGCATTTCTCTATGGTATTCTCCATGGTTGGGACATCGAGCGTGCCGGTCGGGCTGCTTCGTATGCAGCCGCACGAATCGTCGAGCAATATGGCGCTCGTTACCATGGAGATCATAGACTACTGCTCGGCGACGGTCGAATTTTGACTCAGTGTGACGACCCCTCGGTGGAAGGAACATCATTTGAACCAAACGAGGCAAGAATTTCTCCGAGCTGATTTTCGAGCTGTTTGTACAGCCCCACGTTGTTGCCGTTCCAGATTACCGCAAACACGAAGCGTTCACCGTTCGATGCGCGAACGATGCCTGCCAGACCGCTCACATTACGGTGGGTCCCCGTCTTGGCTCGCAGATTGCCCTCTGCCGGTGTTCGGCGCATTCGCCTTGTGAGTGTACCATCTTCACCGGCAACCGCGAGTGTGCCAAAGAATGACTCGCTCCATGGTTGGTGTGCGCAGTACCGCAAAAGACCGACGAGCGAACTTGCCGTTGCACGATTGCGACGCGATAAACCTGAGCCGTCGTAGAGAAGCACACCGCCGCCATGACCGTCCAATCCGACTGAATCGAGCAACGCAACGACGCTGCGATATGCATTGACGTTGCATTGGGAGTTGCCCGAGCAGTATGCGCCGAGGATTTTCATCACATGTTCTGCAATGAAGTTGTCGCTGTTTTTATTGCAGAGCATCACCAAGTCGCGGAGTGGTCGTTCCCAACTTGCGAGCCGACGAACAGTATTTGGCGCTGCACCTTTGCCGATACCGCCTTCGACCGCTATGCCAGTGGCAGATAAACTCTGCTTGAACGCACCTGCAACGACAAGTGGCGGATCGAGCATCGTGACCGTAAACGAGACACTCGAATTCGGACGAGGCATGCCGAAGACGCGGATCTCCTGCACTCCGTCGCTCCGCAGCGAGGAACTGATCTTCACCGGCTGGAGCGAAACACCAACGGTTCGGCGACGAGTGCGGTGACGTATAACAAGACGGTCGCCGTATCGCTGGCGGCGATGGAGCTGTCGCGTGCGCCGACGCGGCTCGGATGGCGCAGTACGCACTGGCAATGAGGTCCACGTCGTCGCGATTGCATCGCTCGATGGCAAACTGCGTACCCTCACGGAAGTACCGCGCCCGCGTGTGACGACCACAGTCAACCGATTGCCTTCGATACCGAGTGCAGATATCGGCGGCAGATTCTCCATACGCTCGTCATCGCCGCTGTACTGTTGACGATCCACGATCGGATCGAAATACGTCGCATCGGCAATGATTGACCCGCGAATGCGCCGAATACCGAGCGTTCGCAGCTTGTCCGCGAGTGCTTCCAATTCGCTGAGCGTAAGCAAACAATCGCCGTGACCGATCACATAAAGATCGCCCTCGACCGTACCGTTGGTAATTGTGCCATTGGTGGCGACGACCGTTTGAATCGAGTACTCCGGACCCATTGTGGCGAATGCAGCAGCAGTGTAGTAGAGTTTCGTCAGCGAAGCGGGGGTGAGCCTTTCGTCGCCGCCGCGAGCGAAAATCATCGTGTCACGATCGAGCGACCAGACCATCAGCCCTAATCGTGTTGTGCGTAGCTGAGGCGATGATAGCAAGTTGGAAATTTCCCGCGATAGGGCTGCGTAGTTGCTCGCTCCTGGATTTGTTTGTCGTGCAGTCGAAGTGTCGGTGCTGTTGAGTCCTTCCGAGGGTAATGCTGTGACCAGCATCAATTGGGCGATCGCGATCCATCGCCAAATGGTGTGCAGTAGGCTCCGGTGTCGCTCTTGTCGGTCGCTGCTCATCACCGCGTCAGGTCGTTGTAGAAAACGATCACCATCAGCGCGAGTATGAGTGCAACGCCGATCTGCTGATAGACGATTTTCACTTTTGCCGACAGTTCTCGTCCGAGTGCACCTTCGACGAGCACCAACACCAGATGTCCGCCGTCGAGTGCAGGAATCGGCAAAGCATTCATCACAGCGAGTGTGAGCGAGAGCATCGCCATAAAACCGATAAACGCTGCAGCGCCGATGTCTGCACTCTGGTTCGCCATACGGGCGATCATGATCGGACCGCCTGCCGATTGTTTGAGCGATTGCTCGCCGGTGATGAGCAATCCCACTGAGCGAACGAACAGTACCGTGTACGACCATAACTGCTCAGCAGCAATGCCGGCAGCTTCGAACACTGAATACCGCGTATGAACGATTCGACCAGTGATTGCGTTGCTAACTTGAATGCCGATTTTGCCGTCGTCGTCAGGTACGACGGTTGTGCGGTGAATCCCATCGAAGCGCTTGTACACCAGAAGCACGGGGACATTCTTGCGAGTTTGGAGTAGCTCGATGAGGTGTTCGACCGATGCGATCGGAATACCGTCGAGCGAGAGCAGGGTATCCCCCGAAGCCAGACCGGCACGACCAGCAGGACGCAACGTCTCGACGCCGAGAACAAGGGGACGCATGCCATCGGGTATGATGCCCAGATCGGGACGCGACACGAGCAAGTGTCGAAGCGCGCGTGATTCCAACGTCAAGGTGGTGTCACGACCGTTCCGGCGAACGACGACATTCACATCCCGACTGTACGCGATGCGTGCAAGATGCCGCAGAAACTCTGCAAACGAACCGATCTGGTAGCGATCCACGCGGACGATTTCATCGCCGGCACGAAAGCCGAGCTGCTCGGCAGGCGAATTACGCACAACGTATGCAATCGTGCGTGTGTCGAGTTCGCTCTTGCCTACAGCCAGTGTCGTTACCAGCAGCAGGGCGTACGCGAACACGACGTTCATGACAATGCCGCCGACGATCATGAGCACTTTTTGCCAGGTCCGTTTTGCGCGAAACTCCCATGGCTGAGGCGGACTATTCACAGCCGCGCTGTCGAAGCTCTCGTCTATCATCCCTGCGATTTTCACATAGCCACCGATGGGGAGCAACGAGACTCGATAATCGGTGAAGCCATCAGCCGGACGACCGTGTGCGAGCGGACCCCACGAGAAACCGTGCGATTTGCTCCAACCGAAAAGACGAGGTCCCATGCCGATGCTGAAAATCTCTGTTCGTGTTCCCGTTGCTTTCGCAGCAAGGAAATGTCCCAGCTCGTGTACGAGGATCAACGGCACGATTGCCAGAACGAAATAGCCTATCGTCTGCAGCGTTTCCATCATGTGCGCTGCACATGTTGTGAGACAATCTGGCTCGCCGTATGACGAGCGAGTCTATCGTATTCGATGAGCGCCTCCAAAGACGTTGCTTCACTCGGTGCGATTGCATCGAGCGTCTGCTCGATGACGTGCGGTATGGTAGTGAAAGCGATTTGTCGCTGCAAATATGCAGCCACGGCAATTTCGTCGGCTGCGTTGAGAACGGCGGTCGCCGCTCCGCCGGCTACGAGCGCCTCGTATGCCAACCGGAGACATGGGAAGCGTGCGACATCGGGCTGCTCGAAGTCGAGCCGAGATAGCGATTGCCAGGAAATTCGCGGCAGCTCCGTCGGTTGTCGTTGGGGATACGTCAACGCATAATGGATAGGCAATCGCATATCGGGAACACCGAGCTGGGCTTTGACCGAACCATCACGGAATTCGACCAGCGAATGAACGATGCTTTGCGGATGGACCAGCACGGCGATCTGCTCGGCAGCCAGACCGAACAACCAATGTGCTTCGATGACTTCGAACCCTTTGTTCATGAGCGTTGCCGAGTCAATGGTGATCTTGGCACCCATGGACCATGTGGGATGTTGGAGCGCCTGTTCCGGTGTGACACAAGCGAGTTCATGGGGCGACAACCCGCGAAATGGTCCACCGCTGGCAGTAAGAATGACGCGCTCGACCGATTCGATGTTCTCGCCGACGATGCATTGCAAGATTGCACTGTGTTCGCTGTCAACGGCGAGTATCGGCGAACCACGCTCGCGGGCGCGTTCTGTGATAAGCTCGCCAGCGACGACGAGTGTTTCTTTGTTCGCCAGAGCGATGGTCGCACCACGTTCGATCGCTGCGAGCGTCGGTTCGACACCTGCGAAACCGACCATCGCAGCCAGTACAATGTCGTTTTCTGCCCATGCAGCAGCAGCGAGAATCCCTTCGCTGCCGCAGAGGACCGGTCCCTGAAACGATGACGATCGGCGAAACTGGCAATAGGCTTCCTCCGAGCAAATCGCGACTCCATACGGACGGAATCGTTCTACTTGTTGTGCCAAAAGTTCGACGTTGGTATTGGTCGTCAAAAATCCGATGCGTATTTCTGGATGGTACGCAGCGATGACGTCGAGCGCTTGGCGTCCGATCGAGCCGGTCGCACCGAGTATCGTCAAAGTTTTCATGCCAACTGTACCGACGCTGTGATGTCTTTACCTGTGCGCTGCGACACGATGCGGAACGAATGTTGGGGAAGCGACGGGTCCGGTTCCAAACGTAAGCGCACAAAATGCCGCAGCATCAATCGAACCAACCGACTGAGCGAACCGTCGCTGAGGTATTCGGCGATTGTCGGATGAACGCGTACAATGAGCCGTCGTTCGTGCGCTGTTTTCTTGTACCGTGCCAGCCAACGGTCGAGCTTCCCGGCGATACTCGATCGGTTATCGATCCGGCCGAGACCGCCGCAGGTGGGACACTGTTCGGTGAGCCATTCGAAGAGATTTTGTCGAACACGCTGACGGGTCAATTGCAGCAGACCCAGCTCGGTGATGGGGTAGATCACAGTTTTCGCGCGATCGCGACGCAACAACTGTCGCATGTGGTTGAGCAGCTGTTGCCGGTGCTTGGAGTGCTTCATATCGATGAAGTCAACGATGATAATGCCGCCGACGTCGCGCAATCGCAGTTGCCGTGCGATCGCATCGGCAGCTTCGAGATTGGTTCGAAGCGCGTTCATCTCTTGTTCGGCATCGGTCGTCGCACGGCCTGTGTTGACGTCAATGACGAGCATAGCTTCGGTATGGTCGAACACGATCGAGCCACCACTGGGCAGAGGAAGCGTGCGTGCAGTAATCGTGCGGAGTTGTTCGGTGATGCCGACATGCTCGAAAAGCGGTTCGCTACCGCTGTAGAGCTGAAGTCTCGGTAGTAAGTCCGGGTCGGTCTCAGCCAAGTACGTCTCGATCGTCCGATAGAGGCGGCTACTGTCAACGACGATTCGCTCGACGGTAGGTGTCAAAAGATCGCGAACGATGCTGCTGGCGATATTTTCTTCGCGGTAGAGAAGACCCGGTTTTTGGCGTGTTGCCAACGTTTGTTCGATCCGCCGCCATTGGGAAAGGAGTGCATCCCAATCGCGTTTGAGGTCGTGCTCGGTTTGATTCTCCGCAGCAGTGCGAATGATACAACCCGCACCCTGAGGAAGAACGCTCCGCGCCAGTGCGCGAAGTCGTCTTCGCTCGGCTTGCGAGGTGATTTTGCGAGAAATCCCGATGACATTCTCGAAGGGTAGTAGTACAACGTATCTGCCGGGCAATGTTATGCGTGTCGTCACACGGACGCCTTTTGTCGCGTATGCTTCACGAATGACCTGAACCAATACCAATTGACGCGGTTGGAGATTGATGACGACATTTCCGGATCGCTTCGTTTGGAATATCGGTTTCGACCGTGAACGTTGCCGCGGCTGTTCGAGTCGCAGAGCTTCGCGTGCTGCCGGTGATAACTGCTCTGCATCTGCTGTGACGAGTGTACCGTCACTGTCGTCTTCGGTCTCGTAGTGTTCTTCGAGCGACGTGTCCACATCGGAAAAGTGGAGGAAGGCGTCCTGCTCCAAACCGATGTCAATGAAGGCGGCATTCATCCCTTGCACGATTTTCTCGACACGCCCCAGAAAAATACTTCCCACCAAACGCTCACGATCGGGAACGTCGGCAAAGTATTCGACCACTTCGCCGTGCTCGGTGATCGCGATCTGTGTTTCGTCGAGCGAATGGCTCATGTAGATGACCTGTTTCATACGGTCTCTCGAACTGGCGGAATGGACGCGCAAAATAAAAACGGCCAAGTTTGCCACGCGCACTCCACACTATCTGACCGTTGCTTTCTTCCGAACCTGGCGGAGTTGGGATAGGCGAAGCCGCATGGAACTTGACCGCGTGCGAAAATACGGAAACAGCCTACCTCATCCAGGCACACCACGCGCTGCGCTGTTCTGTCAGTGGCAGTATTTTCGCATCATCGTTATTGTGTTGCATATTCAATGATCGAGCTTCCCGTCCTCGAGCAATCCACTGACGATGTCGTTCGTCGTCCGCCATGGCTCAAAGTTCGCGCACCAGGCGGGGACACCTACGCACGGCTCAAAACGATGATGCGCTCGAAAGCGCTACATACCGTCTGCGAAGAAGCGCGCTGTCCTAACATCGCTGAATGTTGGGGCGCAGGAACTGCCACATTCATGATCGGCGGCGATACGTGCACTCGCTCGTGCGGCTTCTGTTCGGTCAAAACAGGACGGCCGCTTCCAATCGACTGGGACGAACCTCGACGGGTTGCTGAAGCTGTCCATCAGATGCAGTTGATTCATTGCGTAATCACATCGGTCAACCGCGATGAACAACCCGACGGCGGTGCTCGTTTATGGGCGGAAACCATTCGCGCGGTGCGGTCGCTCAATCCGAACACAACAATCGAGGTGTTGATTCCAGATTTCAAGGGCAATTTCGACGCTCTCCAGATCGTCCTCGATGCCGAACCCGATATCCTCGGACACAACACCGAAACAGTTCCGCGTTTATACCGTCGCGTGCGTCCACAAGGGAAGTACCACTGGACGCTCGATGTCCTTCGCTACGCCAAAGAGCAGGGCTTCCGCACCAAAAGCGGAATGATGCTCGGTTTGGGCGAAACCAAAGAGGAAGTACTCGACGTGATGCGCGATCTACGAGCTGTCGGTTGTGATGTCTTGACGCTCGGGCAGTACTTGCAGCCGACGAAGAATCATCTGCCAGTCGAGCGATTCGTTCATCCCGACGAATTCGCCGAGTATCGCGACAGTGGGCTTGCGATGGGATTCCTCCACGTCGAATCCGGTCCACTGGTGAGAAGCTCCTACCATGCCGAACGGCACGTGCAGTGATGAGAGGCGATCGTTACATCCGCTCTGTCGTTGCCCCACTGGATCGTATGCTGCATTGCTGATTGTTATGTCGTGCGATTGCATTTCAGTACTACTGTCGTTCAAACAAACACACGAGGTCCGCTATGCCATTCCGAGGCGTTGACTACTACAATCTCGACGAGCTTCTTTCGCTCGAAGAGCGCATGGTGCGCGACACGGTCAGAGATTTCGTCGAAAGCGAAGTCATTCCCATCATCGAAGATGCATTCCAGCGTGCATATTTCCCGATGGAGCTAGTACCGAAAATGGCTCAGTTGGGATTGTTCGGCATGACGCTACCGCAAGAGTACGGTTGCGGTGGAATGAACAACGTGTGCTACGGGCTGGCAATGCAGGAGCTCGAGCGCGGCGATTCGGGGGTGCGGTCGTTCGCCTCGGTGCAAAGCTCACTGGTGATGTACCCCATCTACAAGTATGGTTCCGAAGAACAACGGCGAAAGTGGTTGCCGCGATTGGCTCGTGCTGAGGCGATTGGATGTTTCGGGCTGACCGAACCCGATTACGGTTCCAATCCAGCCGGGATGATTACAACGGCAAAGAGAATTGGTGGTGGTTACCTTCTCAATGGCGCCAAAATGTGGATCACCAACGGCTCGATCGCCGATGTCGCAGTCGTCTGGGCGAAGCTCGACGGTGAGATTCGCGGCTTTCTCGTCGAAAAGGGCATGAAAGGGTTCACTGCTCCTGAAATGCTCAACAAGCACTCACTGCGTGCATCGGTGACTTCCGAATTGATATTCCATGATGTCGAGATCCCCGAAGAGAACATGCTGCCCGGTGCCAAAGGGTTGAAAGCGCCGCTATCGTGTCTGACGCAAGCTCGCTACGGTATCGCTTGGGGGGCAATCGGTGCGGCAATGGCGTGCTACGATGCATCCGTCCAGTACGCGACGACACGCATACAGTTCGGCAAACCGATCGGCGCGTTCCAGTTGGTTCAGGAAAAACTTGCCTACATGCTTACCGAGATCACCAAAGGGCAACTTCTTTGCTGGCGATTGGCGAAACTCAAAGATGAAGAAAAACTCCGCCCACAACAGGTCTCGCTCGCCAAACGCAACAACGTTGCGATTGCGCTCGACATCGCGCGATTGGCTCGCGATCTCCATGGCGCCAATGGTATCACCAGCGAATATCCGGTCATGCGTCACATGCTCAATCTCGAATCGGTCAAAACCTACGAAGGAACGCACGACATTCACACGCTGATTCTGGGTGCTGACATTACAGGCATCCCCGCCTTTGGCGAATGAGCGCGTTGGATTCGTTCTGCACGACGCTGTATTTTCGTGCCGTCACTTGGTGAACCCAGCGCCGTATGTTGCGCTCGCTACACGTCGAAAATTTTGCTGTCATCGAGAACGTCTCGCTCGAGTTCGGTCCGTCGTTCAATGTCATCACCGGCGAAACGGGGGCGGGGAAGTCGTTGTTGGTCGAGGCGGTGATGGCGGTGTTAGGAGATCGGGTCTCCAGCGACGTCGTCCGCAGTGGTGCTCATCGTGCCGTCGTCGAGGCGATTTTCGACATCGAGAGCAACGACCCCCTCCGCCGATTGATCGAACAAAGCGGTTACGAAAGTCCTGTCACTGGACAATTGCTCCTCCGTCGTGAAATCAGCAGCTCTGGCTCGCGAGCGTTCATCAACGACTCGCCTGCGCCGATTGGAATGATTCGCCAAATCGGCGAGCAACTCGTTGATTTCCACGGTCAACACGAACACCAATCGCTGCTCCGGGTGTCGCTCCACCGAGCATTGCTCGACAATGTCGGGGGACTCGATCGGCTCGTTGCAGAATACCGTCGTTGCCACGAGCAATTGACGGCACTCATCGAACACTATCGCCGACTCCGCCAGCAAGAGCATCAACTCCGCAACGAGCAGGATTGGAAACGGTTTTTGCTCGACGAGATCGCCACCATTGCGCCACAGGTAGGCGAGAAAGAAATGCTCGAAACAGAACTTCGACGCATCGAGCACAGCGAACAACTCTTCGAAGGTTCGGCGACAACTTACGGGCTACTCTACGGCGACGAGACCTCCGCTCACGATCTCCTGGTGCGTGCGCGAAACGTCGCCGAGCAATTAGCCGCATTCGACGACTATTTCCGTACAGTCGCAACCGAGCTGCGCGATCTTGTCATCCGTACCGACGAACTCGCAAAAGACATCCAGCGCTACAATGCGCAGTTGGATTTTTCGCCTGATCGGTCTCAGTTCATCCGCGAGCGACTCGTGCAGTTGGCACGCCTCGAAAAGCGATACGGTACGATCGAACATGCAATCGAACAGCGCCAGCAGCTCGAACGCGAATTAGCACTTGCGGAGAATTTCGAGTTCGAGCTTGCACAGCTCCACGCAGCGATCGCAGCAAAACGCGCTGAGCTCGGTACTATCGGTGAACGATTGACGACCAAACGACGTCAGGTCGCACGGCGCATCGAGCGTACGATCGTGGACGTCCTGTCGCGACTCGGTATGCCCGATGCAACTTTCGATGTCGTCATCGAGCGCGACCATGTCAGCGAGCCGGATATTACCGATGTTGTCGCCGAGATCGATGGTCAATACTTCAGCGCTCATGACCATGGTCTCGACAACGTCGCCTTCTTCATCGCTACGAACAAAGGCGAACCGCCGGGACCGCTTCATCGCATTGTGTCGGGCGGTGAGGCATCTCGTGTAATGCTCGCGCTCAAGACGATCTTGGCAAAAAGCGACCGACTGCCGATCCTCATTTTCGATGAGATCGACACCGGGGTCGGCGGTCGAATTGCTCATCGTGTCGGCGTCGCATTGGAAGAACTCAGCGCGTATCACCAAGTGATCGCAATCACGCACAATCCCCAGATTGCAGCGCGGGCGCACACGCACATTGTCGTCGAGAAGTGCACAGACGCCGATCGAACGACCGTCGCTGTGCACCTTGTCAGCGGTGCCGAGCGAATCGAGGAACTTGCAAAGCTCATCGCTGGCGAGTGTGTCACCGATGGTGCGCGGAAAACGGCTCGCGAACTTCTCGGCGATAGTTCCACCTTCGCCAATATGCCATGAAATTGCTCGAACTTCGACGATTATCGAAAGTCTATCCCAATGGAACACGTGCACTCGATTCGGTAACTCTTTCCGTCGATCGTGGCGAGTTCATCGCTGTGATCGGACTGAGCGGGTCGGGAAAATCTACCTTGCTCCGCTGTATCAATCGTTTGATCGAGCCGACCGATGGAACGATTCTCTTCGACGGCTCGGATGTCACCCATATCACCGGAGAGCAACTCCGCCGCTATCGGAGTCGTATCGGCATGATCTTCCAACAATTCAATCTTGTCGGACGGTACTCGGTGTTGAGCAATGTACTCATGGGGGCACTCGGTTCGGTCGGGACGTTCGATTCGATCGTAGGTCGCTATCCGCCAGCTCTTCGGCAAATGGCGCTTCGCAATCTCGAAATTGTCGGAATTGCCGACAAGGCACACGTGCGTGCCGATTCGCTTTCGGGCGGTCAACAACAGCGAGTCGCGATCGCACGCGCCCTGATGCAAGAACCACAACTTCTGCTCGCCGACGAGCCGGTCGCATCGCTCGATCCGGCAACATCGCACAGCGTGATGCGTTATCTCGGTTACATCAATCGCGAGTTGGGAATGACCGTCGTTTGCAATCTCCATTTCCTGAGCCTCGTGCGCGAATACTCCACGCGAGCAGTAGCACTCAAAGCTGGCGTTGTCGTCTTCGATGGTTCTCCTGCCGAAATCGACCAGGAGTGGTTCCGCCACATTTACGGCGAGGACGCTGTTGAGGTCGAAATTCGATGAAGGTACAGCCGATGCATGGATACAACGTCGTACGCGCTACTCGATGAGTAAGAACCGACACACGATAAAACAGAAAGCTCTGCAACTGTTGTTCGACTGGCTCGGTGGAGCGTATCTGATCGCGACATTGCACCGTATCGTCTGGCGTGTCGTTCTGATCGGCGATTCCTTACCGGCTGCACATTCGACGCTCATTGCAAACGTACCGGATTGGGCGATCTACGCTCTGGCTGGTGTACTCATCGCTATTGCTGCGTCGGTGAGTGGTGCTTCGTTGGGTCTGCTTGTTCGTGGCGAACTATCCATTGGTTCATGGCAACGCGCCGCCGCACTGCATTGGGCATCGGCGCTGCTGGCGGTGACATTTGTCACCGGTTGGGTAGTGACCAATATTTCGCTCGTGGATATGTTCAGCGGAGAGCGGATCCATGCCGCTGGGCGCATTTTTTCGAGCTTGCTGACGCCACACTTTGCTATCTTACCACAAGCGCTCTCCGCGATCGTAGAAACGGTGTACCTTGCATTCATGGCAACGGTATTGGCGCTTCCAGCATCGCTAGTGCTCTCGTTTTTGTCAGCGCGGAATTTGATGAAAGATAGCCTCTGGAAGCGATTCGTGTACACCGTGCTGCGAGCATTGACTAATTTTATTCGTTCGATCGAACCGCTCGTCTGGGCAGTCATTTTCACCGTCTGGGTGAAGGTCGGTCCATTCCCCGGCATGCTCGCGTTGATGGTGCACACGATCTCGTCGCTTGTCAAGCAGTATTCGGAACAAATCGAAGATATCGATCCCGGACCCGTCGAGGCAATCGCTTCGACCGGTGCTCGACCGCTACAAATTGTATGGTTCGGCGTCGTACCACAGGTAGCGATCCCGTTTCTCTCGTTTACAATCTACCGATGGGATATCAACGTCCGGATGGCAACGGTCATCGGATTGGTCGGAGGTGGCGGTATTGGAACGATGCTGAATCAATACCAAATGCTGGCGCAATGGCATGAGGTGGGAACGATTGTTTTGGTCATTGCGCTGGTCGTGTGGGTTATGGACTATGTTTCTGCGCGCATACGGGAGGCTCTCGTCTGATGTCTGAGCGACTGTATCGTGCAGCTGTTCTCCACGCGCTCGATCGGGAACGCATCGAGTTCATTCCTGATGGCTGCCTTGTCGTCGACAATGGTCGTATCCTCGCTTGTGGCGATTGTGCAACGATCTTGAGTACCTATCCCTCGGCGCAGATTTTCGACTGGCGCGATAGCCTGCTGATCCCTGGTTTGGTCGATGCCCATGCACATTTGCCACAGTTGGGTGCAATCGGATGCGACCGTGAAGACCTATTGCGCTGGCTCGACGAGGTCATTTTTCCACACGAGGCACGATTTGCCGATATCGATTATACGCGCCGAATTGCTGAAGCATTTTTCCGGCGTGCGATTGCTGGAGGAACGACAACGCTGGCGGTTTATGCGCCGCCTCACGAAGATGCCGCCGATACTTGTTTTCGAGTTGCAGGACAGATCGGCATTCGTGTCCTGATGGGTATGACGCTGATGGACTCCAATGCGCCGGCTGCCTTGCTCACCGATGTTGACGAGGCAATAGCAGCAACCGATCGTTTGGCATCACGGTGGCATGGTGTCGGACGGATCCAATATTGCATTACGCCGCGATTTGCTGGGAGCTGCTCTCGCGAATTACTCCGTCGCTGCGGCGATTTGGCAAAGCAAACAGGATTACCGATCCAAACACACCTGGCAGAGTCGCCAGCAGAGTTGCGTTTTGTTTCGGAGTTGTTTCCTGATTGTCCGGACTATACGAGCGTGTACGAACGTGCTGGATTGATTACCGACCGGACAATCGTTGCGCATTGTGTTTACCTATCGTCGAGCGAGCTCGACCGCCTCGGTACAGCCAACGTTGCCATTGCTCATTGTCCGTTGTCGAATGTGTACCTGCAGAGCGGTCTGATGCCGCTGGTCGAGTATCTCGATCGTGCCGTGTTTCGCATCGGGTTGGGAACGGACATCGGTGCGGGATATGCGGCAAGCATACTCGACGAAGCACGGGCGGCGCGAGAGCAATCGAAGGTGCGCCGAATGTTCGGTCTGGCAACTCGTATCGCTACGATGGAAGAAGCATTCTATCTGGCGACGCTCGGCGGTGCTACCGCTGTTGGATTGGCTGATACGATCGGCAACTTCGCTGTCGGGAAGTATGCCGATTTTGTACGAATCGAAATACCACCATATCGCGTTCCGACGACCGCGCAGCAAGCGCTCGAATTAGTGCTCTACACCGGGTCGGACAACATCGTTGCCACTGCGATCGAAGGCGAACTTCTCTGGCAGCGAGTATAAATCGCCACGATGTGCACACAATCGCAGACCCTTGAACTGTGGCGAACAAACCAGAATTTGCCATTGTGGAGGTGCCGGGGGTCGAACCCGGGTCCGAAGCACCAGTCGCGTAGCATCTCCATGCTCAGTCGCTCTTTCGGGTTTCGCTCGGTGCGGTTGCGGAGCGACACGCGCCGCCCGAGCTATCGTTCGAGTTTACCGTACCTGTAGCGGAACGATACGCTACTGGCACGAGCCATCAGGCTTTCGATGCTGCTTTCACACGCGTGATGGCGCACGTGCGAGCAGCAGGGAGTGGAGCTACGCTCGACACTACCCAGCAATGGTGCCGCTTTTAGGCAGCCATTGCGTAGCTGAACGAGTTGGCATTTTGCCATCGCTGGTTGTATTTACGAGCAGCACCAGCAAGCTCGGCATGCAGCTACGACGGCTGTCGTACTCCGTCGAATCCATGTCACCCCCATTTCGTTGCAAACGACGCAGAAAGGCGTCCACTATTTTCCAGCGTTACCGATCGACGCGAGCATCTATCGGTGATCGTCGCCGTGCAGTTCGCGGAGCAGTGCTTGGCGTTCGATTTCCAACTGCCGAATCCGTCGCTCCAGTAGGTCGAGTTCTTCAGGGAGCGAATCGTTTTCCATCCGCAACTTGGCTGCTGCCTCGTCGATCAGATCGATCGCCTTATCGGGCAGGAATCGGTCGGTGATGTAGCGATGCGACAGTTGAGCCGCCGCAACAATCGCAGCATCGGTGATGCGTACACCGTGATGTACTTCGTACCGCTCCTTCAACCCGCGTAGGATCGAAATTGTGTCTTCGACCGATGGCTCGCCCACGAAAACTTTCTGGAAACGACGCTCGAGCGCCGGGTCTTTTTCGATGTACTTCTGGTATTCGTCCAGCGTAGTGGCTCCGATACACCGAAGCTCACCCCGAGCGAGCGCAGGCTTGAGAATGTTAGCGGCATCCATGCTGCCCTGCGTGGCGCCGGCGCCAATAAGCGTATGTATTTCGTCGATGAACAAGATGATCTCACCGTTGGATTCGGCAACCTCTTTGACGACTGCCTTGAGTCGCTCCTCGAATTGCCCGCGGTAGCTTGTTCCGGCGACCAATGCACCCATGTCGAGTGCGACGATCGTTTTGGTCCGAAGCGGCTCGGGAACGTCTCCGGCGACGATACGCTGTGCGATACCTTCGACGATTGCAGTTTTACCGACGCCAGGTTCGCCGATCAGAACGGGGTTGTTCTTCGTGCGTCGCGAAAGCACTTGCAGTACACGGCGGATTTCGTCTTCACGCCCGATGACGGGGTCTATTTTGCCTTTGCGTGCTTCGTCGTTGAGATTTCGCCCGTATTTCTGCAACGCTTGGTATCGCTCTTCGGGATTTTGATCGGTGATGCGCGTATCCTTGCGAATCTCTCGAATGACTTTCAAAACGGCATCGCGAGAGACGTTCTGATCGAGCAATATTCGCTGAGCGACGGATTTCTCGGTCACCAATGCCAGCAACAAATGTTCGACGCTGACATACTCATCGCGCAACTGTTGAGCTTCGCGGAACGCTTGTTGGAGCACACTGCTCAGGGAGCTCGACAGGTACGTTTCACCGCCGGATACTTTCGGTAAGCGCTGGATTTCCTCAGCGACTTTTGTTTTGATGTACCCGACGTTGCCGCCGATTTTCCCGATGATCGTCGTTGCCAAGCCTTGTGAGTCTTCCAGCAGTGCTGCCAGAAGATGAACTGGCTCGAGAGATTGGTTCTCTGCCGCTATCGCGATCTCTTGTGCTCGCTGGAATGCTTCCTGCGACTTGAGTGTGAGTTTGTTGAAATTCATGACGAATCTACCTTGTAAGTGAACGTCGTGTATCGTTGGAGCGAGACATAACTGCCGCAGCGACGGCATGCGCTCGTTTAGAGTCGGGTGCAGAGACGATTACAGTTGCTCGTTAGCGTCAGAAACGTTCTTTGAGTCGTTCGAGCGCGTCGTGATCGGTCAAGTGAAAGCGGATCGGTGTAATCGCGATGAATCCTTGTTCGACGGCGACGTCGTCGGCGTTCGGATCGCTGTCGAGATGATTGTATGTGCCGGATAACCAGTAGTAGGGGCGCCCCATCGGGTCGAGCCGTTCATCGTATGTATCGTTCCACATGCCTTGTCCCTGTCGAGTGATGCGGACGCCCTTGATGCGGTCTTCGGGCAACGGCGGCACGTTGACGTTGAGCAGTGTCGTCACTGGCAGCTCGAAGTCAGCGTAGCGTTCGACCAAGTATGCCGCAGTACGGGCAGCGACCGTGCAATCGGCATTTTCGTCGAACGAACCGAGAGATACCGCGATCGCTGGTATCCCCATGAGCATTGCTTCTGTGGCAGCCGATACCGTGCCTGAGTAAAGAACGTTGATCCCCGTGTTGTATCCGTGGTTGATACCCGATACGACGATATCCGGTCTTTTGTCGAGCAGTCGTGCGACGGCGAGCTTGACGCAATCGGCGGGTGTTCCGCTCACGGCAAAACCGAAGAATTGATCGTCGCGCCAGATTCGCGTGACGCGAAGAGGCTCGCTGACAGTCAAGGCATGTCCGACGGCGCTCTGTTGACGGTCGGGTGCTACGACAGTCACAGTGCCGAGAGGACGCAACGCATGCACGAGCGAGAGAATTCCCTGCGAAGTGATGCCGTCGTCGTTGGTGACGAGGATATTCATGGTCTCTGTTCGATGAAAGTTGTACGTGCTGATTCGATGGTCGTGCAGGCAGCGGCGAATACATCGCTGCCGAACGATGGAAATACGGTGCCACAGTCAGTCGCATGCCGTAGCCATGTGTACTGACGCTTGGCGTAGTGTCGCGTCCGCAGTGCGGTGTGTTCGATGGCATCGGGGAGCGTCATCCGACCCTCGATCACGGCAATCGCTTCGGCATAACCAATTGTCTCGAACGCAGGCGCAGTCGGTTGGTAACCAGAATCGAGCAAGCGGCGTACTTCGTCGAGTAGTCCGCTGCGCCACATCGTGGTCGTGCGGTGCTCGATGCGACGGTACAAATGCTCTCGATTGGGCAACAGTGTCAACCGTACGACGTGCATCGGTGGCGGTTCGATGCGGTGCTGTCGCTGGGCAAGACTCAACGGGATGCCGTGTGTGTAGTAGAATTCCAATGCGCGAAGCAAGCGACGTGGGTTCCGATCGGAGTATCGAGCAGCACTTTCGGGATCTATCCTGGCGAGTTCTTCGTAGAGCGCATCACGTCCATCGCGAGCCAAACGATACTGTAGCTCGGAACGAATCGTTGGGGAGATGTCGCCAGGCTGCTCGAACAGACCCTCGACGATTGCTCGAACGTACAAGCCGCTGCCACCGACGACAAGCGGTATGTGACCGCGCCGGTGTATGTCGGCAATCCACTGCCAAGCGGCATGGGCGAACTCGCCAGCGCTGAGTCTGCGATCCGGTGTGCATATGTCCACTCCATGGTAGCGATACCTGTGGCGCTCCTCTACTGGCGGCTTGGCTGTGCCGATGTCCAAACCCGACCAAACCTGGCGCGAATCAGCCGAGATAATCTCCATCGGGAAAACGTCGGCGAGTCTGTGCGCAAGCTCTGTCTTCCCCGAAGCAGTAGGACCCTGCACGACGACGACGAGCGGTTCGTCGGCAGAGCGACAATCTTGCGTACCATGTGAGCCACTATCGCGCAACCGAATCTCTGTCATTGCTTGCTTGTGGGCGAACGAACGGAACGAAGCGGAATCGTTGTGCTGTCGCGAAAACATCGAATTCGGCGTCGCTGACTCTGGTGATCAAATACATGGCTTGGTCATCGCGCCCAACGGGGACAACCATTTTGCCTCCGATACAGAGTTGTCGTGCCAATTGCATTGGAATTTCCGGTGCGGCAGCAGTGACGATGATGCGGTCATATGGTGCGGCATCTTGGTATCCTTGCCATCCGTCGCCGACGACGATTGTTGGGTGGTACCCTAATTCGCCGAGCAGTCGTCGGGCATGTTCGGCAAGTTGGCTGATGAGTTCGACACTCCAAACCTGTGCACCGAGCGCGCAGAGAATGGCGGTCTGGTAGCCGCTACCTGTGCCGATTTCGAGAACGCGACACCCAGGCTGTACGTCCAAAAGTTGCGTCATGTAGGCGACAGTGTAGGGCTGGGAAATCGTCTGACCGTGTCCTATTGGCAGTGAGGTATCCTCGTAGGCTCGGTGAATGAGCGATGGTGGTACAAAGCGTTCGCGCGGGACAGACTCGATCGCGGCGATAACGCGTTCGCCGATTCCGCGATGCCGGAGCGATTCGAGTAACTCAGTTTTCGACTCTTCCAGGATGTAGCGATGACTCATAGTGCAGGTACATTCGTATCGGAACGTTCGAGCGACGGCTTCAGATGCTCCAACAATTGCTCACGCAGTGAAGCGATGGGAATCTCGCTGATCAATCTGCCGCGATCGGCGAGCGAGACCGCGCCAGTCTCTTCCGACACAACGAGTGTGAGAACATCGGATTGCTCCGAGATACCGAGTGCTGCTCGGTGGCGGGTGCCGAGATTTCTCCCGGCATGTTTGCGTTGACTGCTCAGCGGAAGAATGCACCGCGCAGCGACGATCGTTGCACCCTCGATTACCACGGCGCCGTCGTGCAACGGTGAGCGCGGATTGAAGATGGAAACGAGCAGCTCCGACGAGACAATCGCTCGCAGTGGAACGCCCGTTTCGATGGTGACCTTGATATTCTGACCGCGTGTGAACACAATCAATGCACCGATGTGTTTCTCGGAGAGTTCTTTTGCAGCTTCGATGACTTCTTCGACCGTTTGAGTGATGCCACTGCGCGAGAACATCTGGAATAGTCGGGTCTGTGTCAGTTCGCTCAGCAAACGGCGAAGCTCAGGTTGGAACAAGACGATGAAGGCAATCAGCCAAATGCTCATCAGCGAGTTGATGATCCAACTGAGTGCCTTCATGTTCATGCTGCTGACAACCACCGATAGCGCCATCAAAGCCAGCAAGCCGAACAGTATCTGCACGGCGACGGTCGCACGAAGCGAGCGGTACAGAATGTAAAAGAACGCTGTGACAATGACAATGTCGAGAATATCCACCAGCGTTACGCTGATGAATTCAATACGGAACAACTCGATCATGTCGGGGACTGCTCGTCGGAGAACTGTTGACCGGCTCGTTGATTCTCGCTTCGTTCGTATGCATCAATGATGTCCATTACCAGCCGGTGACGGACGACGTCGCTTTTGTCGAAGTACACAAATTCGATTCCTTCGATGCCGCGCAAGACGTTCTGCACGTCGAGCAAGCCTGACTGAGATCGTGTGGAGAGGTCAATCTGTGTGACGTCGCCAGTGACGATCGCCTTCGAGCCTTGCCCCAAGCGCGTCAAGAACATCTTCATTTGCCCGATCGTGGTGTTTTGCGCTTCGTCGAGAATAATGAACGCATTGTTGAGCGTTCGTCCTCGCATGTACGCCAGCGGGATAATCTCGATGATGTGCTTTTCGTTGAGATTCTTGAGCTTATCGGGGGCGACCATATCGGCAACCGCATCGAGCAGTGGTCGAAGGTAAGGATGAACTTTCTCGAACAAGTCGCCTGGCAAATAGCCGAGCGATTCTCCCGCTTCGACAGCCGGACGCGTCAAGACGATGCGCTGAACCTGATTTGCTCGAAGCGCAGCCAGCGCCATTGCAACTGCCAAATACGTCTTGCCGGTGCCTGCCGGTCCGATCGCAAAAACGATATCTGCATTGGCGACCTTTTCGGCGTAGAAACGTTGGCGTTGCGTCCGCGGACGAATCGGGCCGCTGCGCCCCCAGACGATGATGTCGGTGGAGCTGTGGGCAGCTCCGCTGGCGGAGTATTGCCCTGCGGTACCATCGACGAGTTCGATGATCTCTTCAACATCGGTCGGCGTAAGCGTCCCTTTCCGCCGGAGCACGTAGAGCATCTCGCTGATGATGTTTTCCAGCTGGCGGATGTCGTCGGGGGTGCCGCGCAGTGACAGCGTGTTGTTGCGAAAAACTATTGTCGCTGGGAATCGGCTTTCGAGTAGTTGCAAGTGTGCATCGTTGGCGCCGAGCAGCGCTGCTGGATCGGTGTCGCCGATTTTGATGCGACGTTCGATATACTCCATTGAGTCGTGAATTGATCGAGCAATGAATCGGAACGAAATATACAACGAACAGCACGTTCATAAAATGTACCGATACGTCGCTCGACGTGGAGGGTATCGAACGTAAGCAGGGCACGGGTACGCCGTGCCCTGCAGCCACAGTCGAGCAACGAGAATGTGCGATACCGATTACGGCTTCCGCTCGCCGCGTTCGGATTGCTCAGTCGGAGTCGTCGGCTGTTGAGGAGCAGCATTGGATTGCGACTGCTCTTGCGCAGCCATCGCCTCACGCTTTTTGCGCCAGTAGCGACGTTCGGCACGCTTTTCTTCCGGTGTCAGCGGTCCCGGCGGTGGAACGTTCAGTTCCCATCCTGGGCGGATGATGTCGGGGTTACGGATGAGGTCGGTGTTCGCTTGCCAAATCTTCGGCCAATGGAATGGATCGCCGTACACGTCGCTTTGACCGGCGATATTCCACAGACAGTCTTTGGATTCGCTCCATGGACGCACAACGTACTTACCCTTCCACGCAGGCTTACGGTCCATCAGCGACTGAATATCTCGTCGGGCGGCGATCATACGATCGAAAAATTCCGGAAGGACAGCAATTTTTTCGTTGCGCAGTCGGTTCCACTCCGCCGCGAGCGCATAGACTTCGTTGCGTCGTGGTTCGAAGTCGTTGTCGCTCAGCCCACGAAGTTCCCGGATACGCCCTTCGAGACGTCCGAGCCGTTCGCGGAATTGGTTGATCTGAGCATCGCTTGCGCCGATGAGGCGATTGTTTTCGTCCTGACACCGCTTCAGATCGCCGACAGCGGCGTTGAGACGTTCTTCCAGAGCCTTGACTTCGCCCTGCATTTTCTGCTCGTCATCTTCCAGTTTTCGAATACGCATGCGCCAGTCGTCGAGTCGGAGTATTGCCTCGTCGAACGTGAGCAGACTATCGGGCTTGCTTTCCGGAGCACGAACGACCTGAGACGATCCGCAGCTCATGATCGCAGCAGCACATGCGGCAATTGCCAGTGATCGTGCAAGGAGGTGATTCATCGGTGTCTCCATTCATTTGTGTTACTTACGACCCTGTTTTTTCTCGACCGGTGGAGCCGGTGGCGACTCCGGAAGAGGATCGCCCAGGTTGGCTGGATATCCATTGAGCCGAGATTGGAGTGTCGCTTGCAAATCTTTGCATCGCCGAAGCTCGTCCTGCCGCGATGCGAGTTCACGTTCCAACCGTTGCTTGCGCGATTCGGCATCACGCATAGATTGAGCCAGTTGAATTTCGCGTGCACGGAGTTGTTTGAGTTCCGCCAGTTGATCGGGCTGGATCATTTTTGTGCACCCAACCATTCCCACAACCAGCGTTGCGGTGACTCCCGTGCCGAGCCATCTCCGCCAGCGACTGCGGTTCATATCGCCCCACGAAGTTGTTCGACAAATGACGCCGCAAATATACGCGAGATATTGCCGTTCGGTTTTTTGGCAGAGCGTAATACGATGGTCGCCGGCAGAATCGTCACGATACTTTACTCTTGGCAATCGCTTGTGCGAATGCCCTGAGCAACACACCGTAGCGTAAACCTCGTGCACTGACGATGAGCGAGTCCACTTTCAGCCAGTCCATGCATGCCTGGAGAATCAATGTTCCCGCTGGCAGTATGTCGGCTCGCTGAGGATGGACGCCTGGCATGGAGAGCAGTTCTCGAAGAGTCGCTGTCGAAATGCACTGCCAGAGCTTGTCGAGCGTTTCACGCTCGAGCGGATATCCGTCCACACGCTTCCAATCGAATGCTGCGATGTTCTGAGCCATCAGCGCAAGTGTTGTCGGTGTCCCGGCTACTGCGTAGAGCTGCCCGGGCGGTGTCTGGGGCACAAGTGCTGCTAATTGAGTATAGACTTCTTGCCGTGCCCACTCGATAGTTGCTGAATCGGCAGGGAATGTGTGCCAGTAGCGTTCAGCCAGCCGCACTGCGCCGATTTCGATGCTCACTCGAAAGCGAATCCCTCTGCTGGTTCCCATGACCAGCTCGGTACTTCCGCCACCGATATCGAGCACAGCGACGTCGCCGTCTGTCGGCGGAATCGTACCGTAGAACGTCAGCTCGGCTTCTTCGTCACCGCTAATAATCACGATCGGTGCGCCCCACACTTCCGCCAATCGAGCAGCAACCGCATCGGCATTCGCTGCCAGACGGAATACGCTCGTTCCGACGGCGAACCGGTGCTGAACCGCATAGTCATCGGCAATCCGGCGGTAGTCCTCGATAATGGCAGTGGCTCGTTCGATAGATGCCGGGGAGATCGTCCCCGTTCGTTCGACACCCTGACCGAGCCGCGCAATTCGATGGTGATCAGCCAGCGGATGGATGCCTTGCTCGTCAACTTCAGCGATCGCCATAAGCAGCGTATTCGTGCCGATGTCTATGGCGGCTGCTTTCATCGTTTGCGAACGAAATCGAGTGCAACCCATTCACCGCGTTCGAGTCGCGTACGAGACTCGAAACCAACATCGCTGGCGATACGCTCGACTATCGGTGCTTGGTAGTGCAATATGCCACTGGCGATAAGATGCCCACCGACTCGAATCATTCGGTGCAATCGCGGCATTTCTCGTTCGAGTATCGTGCTGTACATGTTCGCGACGATCCCATCCATCGGTTGACGATGAAACGAGGCGATGTCGGCAACGATCGGCTCGACAATTCCCGCGTAACCATTCCGACGAACGTTCTCGGTGGCTTCAGCGATTGCGCCCGGATCGTTGTCTATGGCAAGAACGCGCCTGGCACCCGCAGCACCTGCAACGATTGCCAGTAGCCCGCTCCCTGTGCCGATGTCGAGCCACTGTTCTCCCTGCTGGACAACATCGAGCAACAGTTCGGCACACATCTGCGTCGTCGGATGGTGACCGGTCCCGAACGCCATTTTCGGTTCAATGACGATCGTGATCGTCGTGCTGGTTGTTGCAGGAGCTGCCGGTTGAAAAGACTCACCGGGTAAGACGACCAATCGATCGCCGATTGTAACAGGCGTCAAGCTTGCTTGCCACTGGGCATGCCAGTCATAATGGGGCACAGTTTCGATCGTGCACCGTTCGGTAACATCGGCAATGTCACCGAGCCGCCGGCTCAGGTATTCGGCGATCGGCTCGTGCGAGGGCGTATCGGTCTCGAACCACAGGGTCAGCACATCACCGCTCTGCTCTGCACCGAGGAACGATGGACACTCGACACATGCGATGACGAGCGGTTGTTGCTCTTCGGGGATCGTTATCGTTGCTTTGACGAAATGGCGTTCCATCATCAGCGAATGTCAAACCGGGAAAGGAGAGTCGGAATAGAGAAGCGCTAACACAACGCGCACGACATCGCTCAAAGTATCGCCGGAGATGTTCCGTTCGTCGTCGTTGAGTGTGTGCCAGTAACGCCGTCGTTCGATAGGCGAAGTGTTGCCGACAAGTTCGATGTCGATGATGTCCACTGTCGGGATACCGGCTTCGATGAGCGCGAGATGATCGTCAACGACGGTGCCGCCGACTCGCTCGATAAAACGCCCTCTCGTAGAGAGTCGCCCCAATTTCCACAGCCGTTCGACGAGCGCCGGTGCGGCGCGCTGTGAGTTGTATTCGATCGGGAACTGTGCATCGCGATCACCTACCAAGTCGAACAGAATTCCGTAGCGCGGCTCGATGGGTAGAGGAAGATTGGATGCGAAGTATTTCGAACCGAGACAAAACATCTCCTCGTCGGTCCGAGCGCCCATGTCTTCGGCATCGAATAGCACGATGTCCACTCCGACATCTGCTGGAGGCTGTTGCCTCAGCAATCGCACAAGCTCCAGCACAACAGCGACACCACTGGCACCGTCGTTTGCACCCGGAATAGGTTTTGTGCGATTTGTTGGTATCGGGTCTTCGTCGGCTGTCGGTCGCGAATCCCAGTGCGCACAGAGAAGCACTCGATCAGTACGATCGGGGAAGAGCCGTGCGACGATATTTGTGCATGTGTACTGGCGTCCATACACTGAAGCGCGAAACGGCTGTTCGAAAACCGTGTCGGACCACTGGCGTAGCTGTGCGACGAGCCACCGTCGGCAAGAATCGTGTGCTGCCGTGCCTGGAACACGAGGTCCCCAGCGAAGCTGCTGGCGGATATATCCGAGCAATAGCTCTCGGTCGGGCTCCGGAATGCGAGCTCGTTTTTCGTTGATCGTCGAATCTATGTGGTACGTGTCGGCGCGTGGAGAACGGCAACTTCCGTTGCATCCTGCGCTCGCTGCGATAGCGAGAGAGAGGGCGGCGATCAAAAGCAATCGGGTCATTCCTGAATCGGAGAGCATTTCGTGCAAAACTACGGTCAACGCTCGCTGTCAGCCTGGATGATCTCAACGATCGGTGCTCCAGCGGACGTGCGACAGTAGCACGAAAAAGTACGTGGCATCGTCTTTGCAAACGTCACTTTGTGTCACAGTCGAAGGATTTGCCAGATGGAACGAAACGAGGGTTCGGGTTTTGCGCGAGGATTTGTCGCGGGAGCATTGCTCGGCGGAGTCGCCGGCGCAGTTGTCGCGCTCTTGTTTGCACCGAAGAGCGGTCGGCAATTACGGCGCGACATCGCCGAGCGCACGAGCGAGCTTTACGATCGAGCGCAAGACATCCTCAATCCAAAAACGGTCGGTGAAGAGCTTCCGCCAGTGACGGTCAACCAAGGCAAAATCCGCGCGCAACAAATCGTCTCTGCGGCACGCGAACAAGCTGAACAGTTGCTGACAAGCGCAGAGCAGGTGCTCCGCGAAGCGCGCAACAAAGCGGCGACCGCAAAAGAGCAGATACAAGAAAACATCGAGCGTGTCCGTGATGCTGCCAAAGCCAGCGTCGAAGCATTCAAGAGCGAAATACAAGGCAAGCAGTGATGGAAACGCTCCTCTACGCAATCGCAGCGATCGTTCTGTTGGCGTTGCTCACGTTGATCATCGTTGCGATACGTCTTGTTCGTCGTGTCGAAACAATCGCCGAGCGGAGCAATTTAGTTCTCCAACAGTCACAGGACTTGTTGAGTTCGTTGGCTGGACGACTTCCGCCAGTGTTGGATGGCATCGAAAAGCTTTCCGACCAAGCTACCAAGACGCTCGACAATGCCGATCGCCAGCTCTCGGTCCTCGGCGATGCACTCGACGAATTCCGTCAAGTCGCTCGACGCATCAACTGGCTGGAGCAACGACTCCAAGAAAAAATCGAGGGACCCTTGATGGATGCCGCAAAGGTCGTCGCGGGAGTGTCGAAAGCGGTCAAGACATTCGCCGACGTCTTCAATCGGCGGTAGAACACTCGTCCAGAATACCCATTACCGCACCGGTGCTTTTGCTGTCGGTAGCGAAGTACGGACGTACTTGCTCACGGCATCGAATCCGAATAACAAGCAGCCGTACAACAAATCGCCGACGAGTGCATTCCGAATCAGCTCGAACGGCGCAAGTCCGTTAGTGTGATAGAAGGGAATCGCCATCGTAAAGCAGGTGAGCAAGCCGCTCAGTGTGTGCGGATACATCGAACCGAGTGCCCAGACAAAAAAGTTCGTCGTGACGAAAAACACTGCCGAACCTGCAACGAGCGAGCCGAAGATGCTTACCGCCGAGCGACGACGGTGTGCCACTAAGCGCGTAAGAGCAATGATCACCGCAAAGCTCGCGTACACTACCGGTAACATGCCGTGCATCAGGTATCCCCAATCACCGAAGAGAAGCGACAGACCAATATCGCTTGCTACCATCGTTGCGCATACGGTCAGCACTGCGCCGAGGTACGAGGGAAATACCCAGCCAGCATAGACCGCCATCGCAGTTATCGGGGCAAAGTTCGGTGGATGTGGCAGCAGACGGCTCGCAGCAGCAAGGAAGAGAAGCACACCTGCGATCCAGGGAGAAAAGCGTTGAGTTGTCGCACTCATTTCGGTTGAAAACAGTTGTTGCGCTCGGCACAAAATTACACCACTCTACAGGGTGCGACCGGATACGGCGATACCGATAAACGCTGCCATCCGACCCGACCGATCGCCATCACGGCGATACGAATGAAATCGCTCGTCACCGATGGTGCAGAATCCGGAGAGCTCGATTGACCCAGCATCGAGACCAGCATCGAGAAGTTGCCGACGAATTTCGCTCGGATTATCGAAGAGGTATTGGTCCTCGCCGATTCTCGTAATGCTATTGGGAAACAATGCTGCTACGTCCTCGCGAACGATATACCGCTCGCCCGATGCACATGGCGAAAGCCACGCCCGAAGCCGCCTGGAACGAATACCGAACCGGTGCTCGATGAGTCGCACTGTTGCACCGACGATATTCGCTGCAGTTCCGCGCCATCCTGAATGTACCGCAGCGACTAACGATTGCTCATCGTCTCGAAGGAGAACGGCGCAACAATCTGCAACGGAGACACACAGCAGCGTTCCGGCAGCGGTTGTCACCAGAGCATCTGCAGGCTCGGTCGGTGCATCGCTCTCGACGATCGCGACAGAACTGCCGTGCACCTGCCGAGCGACGATCAATCTCGCTGTCTCGAAGCCGAGTTGTTCTGAAAGCGCTTCTTTTGCTCGACGGACTTCAGAGGGTGTCACGTCGCTTGCAGGGTGGAGCGTCCATCCGCGCGCCGACCATCGCCCCTCGTTACGAAGCGTGATGCCGTAAACGATCCGCCGATCTCGATGTGCAATCAGTTCGACCATCGAACGAGACTGACTGTTGTGGAACCAGCCACACCAATCCGCTCGAACAATGCGCGTGCTGTCGCAAGACTGCTGTGATTGCTCGGACGGATGTACAAGCGTCGGCTGTGCTGAGTCATCAGGTAATCGGCGAATTTGTCGAGTGTGCGAGCCGACGGCGCTACATGATCTGCGGTGCGCACCGTTGCAAGGAGAGTATTGGCATCGATGCGTTCGACAATCACCGAAATTCGGTCTGCAGCTATTTCGCGTCGCCACGGCAGACGCTCGACACTTGTTGCTATTTGCCATACGAGTATCGCCGAAACAGTAGCAATGCCCGTTCGGAAGAGCAAATGCCGAGACGAGCGAGCACCCGCAGCATACCATACCCCAACTGCTGAGACAAACGAAACGACTGGTAAGGTCGTTCCGCTCAGTGTCCATCCAATTGCAGCGATAGGCTCGATGACCCCAAGCATAGTGTGCGCGATCGCCGTCGCAGTACCGGCGTAGAATTTGCCGAGCTCGATCGAGATGGAACCTGCTGCAATGCTCGCTCCGCTGGCGAGGATGAACAGCGATGCCAGCGGTACGACGACGATATTCGCAAGCAGCGAAAGCACCGGTAGGCTGCCGAAATACCATGCTACGATAGGCGCGGTCGCCAGTGTCGCGCCAAGCGTAATCGAAGTGCTCGTGCGAAGAGCACTGCGAAAACGCCCCTCCCACGACTGCCACAATGGTAGCACACGCAGCCTTTCACCAATCGTTACAATCCCAACAACGGCGACTGCGGACATCTGGAACGACACCGATAGCACCAGGCGCGGCTCGACTGCTATCATTGTCCACAATGTGATGAGCACTGCCTGCAGTGGATGAACCCATCGCTGGAAGTGCAACGCGAGCGCTACAGCACTGGCAGCAATCCCAGCTCGCACCGATGGTGGCGATGCACCGGTTAGCAAAACGTAGCTCCATACGCAAAGGCAAAACACCAGGTAGCGCAATAGGCGATGTCGAATCGGCGTACTCAAAACCGCGATAATGGTCGCGATAACCCCGACGTGAAATCCACTGACGGAGAGCAAGTGAGCGGTGCCTGTCCGCGAGAATAATTCTTGTATTTGCCGATCGAGCTGTTCGCGCTGACCGAATACGAGAGCATCCGAAAGTAACCGAGTTGCACGATCCGAAAAGATGCTGTCGCTCACTGAGCCGATCCGCTGTCGTATAACTGCCAACCATGAACGTCCACTGTCGGTCGGCGGCAGCATGGCAGTTGTACCGGGCACAGCATACGCTACGATGTCCACTCCACGTGCCGCTGCGTATTGCCATTCGTTCGGCTCGTATGGGAACGTGTTGGTTCGCGGCAACCGAATAGAGACGGTTGCCACGATGCGTTGCTGCTCGATCGCTGCCGGTTCGGTGATGACGTGGCTGCGTAAAAGTACTCGCGCGTTCTGTAGGGGCGGCAGATACTTTGGATCGAGCCGAGCACGGACAATACACCGGACGATCGAATCTCGGTAGCTGAGCACATCTTCGACCGTTCCATCGAGCCATGCCAGCATTGTTGCGCCCCTTGCTGATACCGGAGGTACGTCGCCAACCAACCGCGCACACATGGTCATACCGATGGCGATCGAAGAGAGCAGATACGACCATTGCCGCAACGATTCGAACCGAAGAGCGATGAAATTGACAGCTATGATTGCACCGACCGGCAGTACGAGCGCGGGCAAACTCCACTGGAACAACCACTCGATCGCCCAACCGATCGTGCTCGCTACAAATAGCAACGCCAGGCGAGGCGGTAAAGGCGAACGTCGCGCTGTGCCACTCACTATGCCGTATTTTTGCACCACCATTGTTCGGAGGCACTATGTCGAAACGTTGTCAAATCACCGGTACGACGGTTCTCTACGGCAACCACGTCTCACATGCAAACAATAAACGTCGCCGCCGGTTTCTCCCAAACTTACAGTACAAGCGCGTGTGGGACGAGCAGTCGAAAAAGTTCGTTCGTCTGCGCCTGACAGCGCGAGCGCTCAAGACGATTACCAAGAAAGGACTGCCCAGTACTTCAAAGTAGCACAGTGTGGAGGTGCTGTCCCGTCGTATTCTGGACGTTCCTCCTTACAGAGGTTGCGGTAGCATACGTTTTGCCAACGACGCTGCTGGCACAGGAAGAGGGAGGATGCCGCTATTCCTCTCGTACTGCTGATGCCGTCGTTCGAGCGGTTGCCTTCAGAGTCGCAGGGTACCCTCATCGTGCGATCGGCGAGCTAACGCGTGCAATAGCCGAAGATTCCACATGCGGACAGCTTTGGGCGCTGTTGGCTCGTTCGTATTGGGAGGCTGGGGATATCGAACAAAGTATCGCTGCTGCACAGAAAGCATTATCCGCCGATAGCACAATCGTCGAAGCATATCAACTGCTGGCGGAAGCATTGGCTGTTCGTGATCCGATCAGTGCCAGCCGGTATGCCGTGGCTGCATGGCAAAAAGAGCCAACGCTGTCGAATCAACTACGCGCAGCGTATCTGCTCCGTTATTCGGACACAACACAAGCGATCGGTCTGCTCCGCAGTGTTTTCGATCGAACCAATGCCAATGAAATCGCCGAGGACCTCGTTCGGCTCTGTTTGGACCACCACGATACAGCACAAGCCATTTCGTTGCTGCGGCTGTTGCTCTTCGAGTACCCCGATGAGCCGGGCATTCCTCGTGCGCTCGGTTTTCTCTACGCTCAGCGTTCACGGTGGGATTCGGCGTGGTATTGTGTACGGTATGCATGTTATCACATGGAATCGCTCGACGTTGCGTCGCTATTGTCCGAGTGGTTATCCCTTGTCGGTCATGACTGTCCGACATCTGTTTTGCTCCAGACGGGCTCGTTCATCCGTGGGCGACATGATTTGCCAGCGGACTATTCGTTGATGATTGCAATGCTCTTGGCGGAGCGGTCGCTTTGGAGCGAAGCGTTCGTACACATCGAATCCGCATTTGCCCGGCGCGATTTGACACGCCAACAAGCATTGACAGCTATCGAATTGGTGACGCAATACGACGACGCGCGGCATGCAGACGAGCTGCTTTGCCGCCGTGATACGATGTTCGGCGATACGTGGGTCCCGGTGGCTCGCTATTACCTGGCGCGATCGTATGGAACGTTGCAATCATCGGCACACATGAACTTGCTGGCTGATGCGCTGCGCCGTGATAGTACCGACCCCATCGCTTTGTTCTATTCTGCATACTATGCCGATTCGCTCGGCGATCGTAAGAAGGCTATCGAGTTGTACGAACGTCTTGTGTTTTTCGATCCCGACAACACTACTGCGGCAAACAATCTTGCGTATTTGCTTGCTGAGCAGGGAGAACGTCTCATCTATGCGCTCGAACTCGCTCAACGTGCGCTCGATGCCGATAGTACCAATTCCTCGTTTTTGGATACTTACGGGTGGGTCCTTCACAAACTCGGACGCTACCGAGAGGCGGTGGCATATTTCGAGCGTGCTATTGCGCTGAGTCAGAGCCACTCAGCTACACTTTTCGAGCACATGGGCGATAATTACGACAGGCTCGGCGACCATGATCGAGCGTGCCAGTACTGGCGACGCGCTGTCGAGGTCGATCCTCGCCGCACGTATCTGCTCGATCGGCTCCGCTGAGTCGTCGCTCGAATCGAGCGATAGCTGAACTTGTCGGACACATGTCGCAATCGCTCCATGTTCGTTCTCATCGGATTTGTCGTCGTTATTGCCTGCGTCTTGCTCGGCTACACGCTCCACGAGGGGCAAGTTCTGCTTCTGTGGCAACCGACCGAATTTTTGATCATCGGTGGGGCAGCACTCGGCGGGATGTTGATCGCCAATCCATTGCCGACGACTCTGGCGATCATCAAAGGTATCGTCGCTTCGATCAAAGGCAGTAGCGTCAACAAAGAAGCATACCTCGATTTGCTCAAACTGCTCTACGAGCTGTTTCAATTGGCTAAGAAAGACGGGTTGATCGCGTTGGAGCCGCATGTCGAAAATCCCGATGCATCGCCGATTTTTTCGAAGTACCCGAATATCCTCGCCAATCGCCATGCGGTGGATTTTCTCTGCGACACCATGAAAGTCGTACTCAACGGCGGCGTTCCAGCTCACGACTTGGAGGAGCTGATGGACATCGATCTCGAAGCGGCACAGCATGAAATGCTCAAACCCCCGACCGCACTGGCGACAGTTGCAGATTCGTTTCCCGGATTGGGCATCGTTGCTGCAGTGCTGGGTGTTGTAATCACGATGGGGAAAATTGACCAGCCGCCCGAAGTCATTGGTCACAGCGTTGCGGCGGCATTGGTCGGGACGTTTCTCGGTGTGCTACTGTCGTATGGTTTTGTCGGTCCACTTGCGCGAAACCTCGAAAACAATGCCCGCGCAGAGCATCATCTGTTGGTCTGCATCAAAGCAGCGCTGTTGGCATTCGCTCGTGGTGTGCCATCTGTCGTAGCGATCGAATACGGCCGGCGCGCAATCGAGCCGCACGAGCGTCCATCGTTCCAAGAAGCCGAAGAAGCAGTCAAGTCCGTTCGCTAACACGAGCGATAGCACTATGTCGGGTGAACAGCCTATCATCGTCAAGAAAAAGAAAGGTGGCGATCATCACGGTCATCATGGCGGCGCGTGGAAGGTCGCCTATGCCGACTTCGTAACTGCGATGATGGCATTCTTTCTGGTGATGTGGATACTGGGATTGAGTCCCGACAATCGCCAGCGCATCGCCAGCTTCTTTCGTGACCCTGGTCTATTCAGCTTCTTGACCGGAAAGAAGATCCCAATTGATCCGAATCTATCTGCGGGTAGTTACGGTACGAGCGGGAACAATCCTGGCACCCAAGATAGCTACATCGAGTCCCAGCGACGGTGGGAGCAGGCGCTTTATGATACGCTCCAACAGCATTTGCGTGAGCGCGCTAAAAGCGACAGTGCTACCGCAGCAGAGAAACTACGCCAAGCAGCCGAGCAACTCAAGACAAAACTCGCTGAATTGTCGCACGAGGCTCGCTTTCGCGAGTTGCTACAGAATGTCGAATTGCAATTGACACCGGAAGGATTGCGGATCGAATTGCTCGAAACGAAGGAAAGTGTATTTTTCGAAGTCGGTAGTGCGCGCTTACGACCGGCAGCAATAAAGCTTTTGCAGGAAATTACACCGATCCTGCGAAGCTTGCCGAATCCCGTCATCATCGAAGGTCACACCGATAGTCGCGCATATGCGAATGCACATACCTACTCGAACTGGGAGCTGTCAGCCGACCGTGCCAACAGCGCAAGAAAGGTGCTCGAGTCCAGTGGACTCCAGGCGGGACGCATAGAGGGTGTGTATGGTTTCGCTGACCGGCGACTCCGCAATCGCCTCAATCCCTTCGATCCGAGCAATCGTCGTGTCAGCATCGTCGTCGCCAATTTCCGTACCGAAGATTTTCTTCGGCAGTACCAACAATCGGCTCCACAGTGACGATGGAAGCCATTTATGTTCTCGTGGTCTCCGGAGAACAGGATGCGGAGCTTTTCGAGCAAATCATTCAACGTAGCTCCGCCCATGCCGTCGTTACCTGTATCCGTAACGAGTCGGAACTGGAGAGCTATTTGACCGCGACAGTGCCCGCGTGTGTCGTAGTGGATTGGCGGTGCGAGTTTGTTCAGCCGGAGCTTTTCTCGCGGAGCCTCAGCCGACGCTTGCATCGCCCCGATGTTTCTTTAGTGGCAATCGTCACAACGACCGACCAACTCTATCTGGCGTACAAGGCAGGCTACGATTTCGTCATCATGCTCGAGTATACGCGTGCGACGTATTACGCGGTGTCGAGCGTCGTTCGATTGGTCGAGCAAGTATGGCGTGCACGGCGTCAGCAAGAAAATCTCGGTGCAGAGGTGCAGCGGCTGCAAACACTGTGCGAGCACTGGATCAATGTCGTCGAGCGTATCATCGCCGGACGTATTCCCGAAGCACCGTTAGTGGCGACGTTCGTCCGCCACAGTTCGCTGTGGATTGCCGATCGTTTGTGCACGATCGTGCCCGGCAATGCCATTGATATGGCGCAACTGGACTTGGCTGCTCGTCTCTATGCGCTCGGGCGCATCCACCTTCTCGACACAGACGTACAGCGAGCCGTTGCGACCGATGGTGTACCCTCTACCTACGGGACAGCAACGGTACCTGAGCGTGCTGCTGAACTTCTCGATGTGCTGGTCGAGTATCCCCAGACACGATTGTTCCTGCTGACGATGTACGAGAATTACGACGGGACGGGTTTCCCGCATCGCCGTCAAGGCTGGCACATTCCGCTCGGTGCGCGGATACTGCGCGTAACTGTGGACTATGCCGAAATGCTCTATCGCGATGCTGTACCTGCGACCGAAGCGCTCAGCCGACTTCAACAGCTTTCGCACCATCTCTACGATCAACGAGTCGTCGTGCTACTCGACGAGTACGTGACGACATCGGCACCGGACTTCGACACCAGCTTGGTTATCCCGCTGCGGGTGGAAAGCCTCTCGTCAGGCATGACGCTCGGACGTGACATCGTCACCGCATCGGGACACAAATTGGCGGCAGCCGGTACGACACTATCTGCTGTGCACGTCGAACGAATCATCGCACATCATGCGGTCGATCCAGTGCTCGGCTCGGTGTATGTGCTGCGACAATGATTGCTTCGGCGATCAAATGTCGAGTCCGAGCGAAAACAGCCACCACGGCGGTGACCAATTCTGTCCATCGTAGCGCCAGGCTATGTCGATCTTGAACGGATATCCCAACAGCACGGTACGCAGACCAATGCCGGTTCCCATCAAGATTGTTCCGGGCGAATACACGTTGTACGTGTTGCCTGCGGTATCGTAAACTGTCTCTGGCTGACGAAGCGCGAGTGTTTCTGTGCCGTTCCATGCTGTTCCGACGTCGAGAAACAATGCGCCCATGATGCCACCGACAGAAATCGGTAACGGTCCGCCTGCGAGTGCGTAGAAAATGGGGAATCGCCATTCGGCGTTGAGCAGGAAATAGCGTGTGCCGCCTTCTTGTGCCAGATCGAATCCTCGTAGCGGCATCTCCAGTTGGAGAAACGCCAGGTCCTCAGGCTCCTCGAATATTGTCGCATCGACAGCAACTGCCCGGTTGAACCAGTTGTCCAATCCGCCGATGTAAAATCGCCGCGGCGAGCCGCCGAGGCTGATTCCACCGGCTGCTCGAAATGCGAAACCGTAGAGATAACTCATCACCGGCAGGTAGTAGCGCACATCGGCACGGAATATCGTAAACGGTTTCGTCCATGGTGATGCCTCGGCGCTGAGCCGCATGCGCGTGCCCCGATATGGCGCCAAGAAACCAAAGTCCGTATTATCGAGCACATAGGCAAAACTCGGAACCATGTAATTGGCTGTGTAACCGGGGTCTGTTGGAATGTCGAGATTCTCTCGTGCGATACCGACCCAGCGCAGTCCGAGTTCGACGCGCTCGAACGTACTCCACGCATACACAGCTTCGACGCCTGCACCGTAGGTTCGAAGCAGATTGTACGTGTACGTCGGTCCGTAGGGAAGCAGCCAGAGCACTGAGTATTGCTGTACGGTCACCAAATAATCAACAATGCTCGGCAAGTAGGCGTACTGTGCATAGATGAACGTGTTCTTGAGGTCCTGCCAAAGGTTGACGGCAGCATAAATCTGGTGGTCCCCCATAACATCGCTGAAAAGCATCTGAAGGCTACCTTGGAACGTTCCCCAGAGTGTGTTGAATCCACCAGTACTCATGACGATGTCGTTAGTGATGGTGACTTTGTATGGATGCGGTGTGAAATCGTAACCCCGGCTGGCGGACTCGTATGCAGCGACTGTCGGATTGCCCGCAATAGCTGTATCGCTGCTTGTCAGCCGAGGTGGGGCAATTTCGACATCGAACTTCCCGTAGCCGACAAATGCCAATGTCCGACTTCCATCGAGCGAATCCGACGACCGACGAATGGTCTCGACCATTTGACTCCGTTGCCGTTGCTGCTGAACGAGTTTGGTCAATGGGAGAGTGTCGAGCTTGAACTCCACCTCGAATGGATTGCGGATCATGAACAGGTCATAGCCGATCTTGTTCTGAGCTGCGAACAGCAGTTTCGAATCGTCTCGCGCAAGGCTCAACTGCATCAACCCCGACAGCGAATTGGTCTTCGGTTTGGATTTCCCCGTTGCCAAATCGAGTTCGTAGAGATTGCCGATGCCGTTCGCTGTCGAGACGTAGAGCAGCCGCTGTCCAGTAGTACTCACCGCAATCGAGCTTTTTTGATCGTCTGGTGTGTGCGTGATTCGTTCGATTGTCCTACTTGCGATGTGGATGCGATAAATGTCGCTTTGCCCGAGCCGGTGTCTCCATGTTTGGAATGTTGTTTTTGTTGCATGCGACGGACTCAGATCGTCCCCGCGATCGGAGATGAAGTACAACGTCACACTGTCGGGACCCCAGACGGGATTTTGCTCGGTGAAGAGGTCGTCGGTCAACTGAACGATCGTTTTCGTCTGTAGGTCGAACAGATAGATGTCGGGTTGTTCGGCACGAACAGCCGTAACGGCGATGAAGCGACCGTCTGGTGACCATGCGGCGCTGGTCATCGTCGGTAAGCCGAAGGTGTACTTTTCGTAGTCTCCGCTTTCGACGTCAACGATGTAGAGTGCATCTTGTCCACCTGCTTTGGCAGTAACAGCCAGTTTGGTGCCATCGGGACTCCATGAGATGCCAGGTGTCAGGATGTTGAGTTCTTCGAAATCGAGTGTCCGCCCGGAACTAATGAGCCGGCGCATATTTCGTGACGATAGGTCCATGATGTAGATGGCGAAGTCACCGTCACGATCGGAAATCAAAGCAGCACGTCGCCCGTCGGGGCTAATCGCTGGGGAAGAGTAGTAATAGTTGCCGTCTTTGGTATGGTTAGTCAAGCGTTGAGCAAAGTCGTCGAGTCGGGAAAAGCGGTCGAGGTCTGGCCAGTACATTTTTCGCATGGCGTTTTGCCATTCCTCGGAGAAATCCTCCAAAGATTTTCCGAATGTTGCCTCGAATGCTGCCGATGGTGTTTGCGCATGCCGGAGCTTGTGAATGAGTTCGGCAACTTTTCCTTTCCCGTACTGACGTTCGATGTATGCGTAGAACGCTTGACCGCACCGGTACGCCAGATAGCCGTCGAGCTGGTCGAGCGGTCGGAGCGCCTCGCTGAGTGCAAGATCGCGCATGAACATATCGGTCTGGACGTCGAGACCGCCTAAGCTTTCGTACTCAGCTAATCCTTCATTCATCCATATGGGGATGGTCGAACGCGAATAGAGCGCAACCTGTATGCTGCCGGCATAGAACATCTCGTTGAGATAGGCATGAACGAGTTCGTGATGAATGACATGACGGAATTTCTCCCAGTCTCCCTCAAAAGGCAACACCATGCGATTCTTGAACAATTCGGTCACACCGCCGATCCCTTCTGGGAGAAGTTGCCCGATGATGTTCGTCTGTTGGAATTGATTGTGCGAGCCGTAGAGAACAATCGTCATGCGTTTGTTCGGTCGGAAGCCAAAGCTACCTACGAGTGAAGCGAGTGCATCTTCGGCTTTGTATGCACAGAATCGTGCGATGTAATCGAGCGAGTCGTGGTAATAAATGTCGAAGTGCGGCGAGGTGATGTACCACCACTGGAATGATTGGTACTGCACCTTGTTCTTGCCGAATTGCGCCCACAAATTCGTCACCGACAGCAGTATCAGTGTGGCGACGACTACGCTGTGTATTCTCATCGAATCATGCTCCGACAGAAAACCATGTTTCGTTGCGCTGGCGTTTCGTTCTGCTGGCTTAGACGTATCATGCAAGCATTCCGTCACACTGCGATGGGATCGCCGATAAAATGACGACGGCGGCGGAACGGCATATGTTCGGAGACTTACGCAGTGAGCCGGATGATCGTTTCGAGGGTGTCGCGGAGCGTTTCAGCTTCCCACTCCTGACCGGAGCGGGTATGCGCGTAGATCAGATTGCGCATCGTCCGCTGAACGATCTCGATATTCGAGCGTTGCTGAAGCATCGCATCGTTGAACGTAAATCCTGCGTTCTGGATAAAACGCCGGCAATCGTCGTGCGAAATGAATGTGCCCGCATTGAACGGATCAATGAACACATCCAGCGACGGATGATAGACGACGAAGTGAAGCGGCATACCGATGCCCCACACCTCGATACCGGCTCTGCGGGCGACGAGCATGTACACGCAGCTGAGCGATATCGGGATGCCTTCTTTCGACTCGAGCACTGTCGCAAGGTACGTATTCCGCGGCAAGTGGTAATTGCTCACAGCACCACGTAATTGCTCGTTTTCGAACAGCACTGTATTGAGTGCTACAAGACGAGCAGTCTCCGATAAAGTAGGCAGATGTCGTTCGCGACGATATACCTGACTCGCCAGATCGTCCAGGTACCGCCGCCAGTAGAAAGTATCCGTTTCGGGATGGCCAAAGCGGGACAATGCCATCAGTGCATCTTCGAGCTGAATGTCTGCCGACGATGCCTGTGCAGCGATGACCATATCCACTACCTCCGCTAAGGCAGCGGTTTGTATGGCTCGGATGCATGCATGCGCATTGAGCGCCAGGGCGGAGTTTGGTGGATTGGTCGCCATCGCACGTCGCAAACTTGGGACGGCAAGATGACCATATGCGATCAGCCGTTGCTGTACGGCAGTTGTCACGTATGGGTCGGTATCGTCGAGCAATGCCAGCAGTGCGTCCAATTCGCCATAGCTTTCCGATGCTGGACAACGGTGCTTCATCGCGGTACGGTATCCAACTGGTGAATCTCGGTCAGCTCGCTTCGAAGATACTCGAATGCTTCCTGCGGTGAATTGACGAAACGGAATAGCTGCAAATCTGATGAGGTGATAACGCCGACTTCTGCCATGTAATCGAAATTGAGTATGCGCCGCCAGAATTGTTCGCCGTAGATGCAGATGGGCATTCGTTTGCGAATCTTTCCGGTCTGAACGAGCGTGAGAATTTCCATCAACTCGTCCAGTGTCCCGAATCCTCCCGGGAAGATCACCATCGCTTTCGCCATGTATGCGAACCAGAACTTGCGCATGAAAAAGTAGTGGAACTCGAAGTTCAGTTCTGGCGAGATGTATGGGTTGGGGAATTGTTCGGTCGGAATGCTGATGTTGAGCCCGATGGATTTTCCTCCCGCCAGATATGCACCTTTATTGCCCGCTTCCATGATTCCCGGACCGCCGCCGGTGCAGATGTAAAAGCGTTTGTCTTCCGGGAGCGTCAGCGACCACGTCGTGATGAGACGAGCCAGTTCGACGGCGTCGTCGTAGTATTGACACAGTTCAGCTTGACGGAGCAGATCATCATGCCGTTGCTCGGCGCGTTGTCGTTCGGCGCCTGTGCTTCGTTCGATGTGAAGTCGGGTCGCCTCCAACTCGTATTGGAGCTGTTGCGGCGATCGCACGCGAGAGGAGCCGAAGAAGATGATCGTATGGTGTACGTTCTCCAGCCTGAACTGCGTAGCTGGATAGAGATACTCTGCTAAAATGCGGAGTGTACGCGCAGGGGGCGAATGCAGGAAGTCTGGATTGTCGTATGCTTTGATAGCCCGCGGCAGATCGGGCATGTCTTCGGTGTGGTGCATGGTTGCTGTCGCTAATGGATCGAACCTATACGCGTTCCAAGATACAACGGCACACCGTCTTCCGTACAGAGCGCTTCAGCGCTGTTCAACGACGAGCGGATATATCCAAGTGCCCGCGAAACAACCTTGCCCGCATCATCGTGCACGACAACAGCCGATGTGACGATGCCGATATGCTCTTGCCCGGCTACCTCTGCGGGAACACCTTGGCTATGAGACGCTGCATAGATTCGCATGCCCGGTCTGAGGGTGGCGCTGCCGGGATCCGATGACAGAGCGTAGAGCGACCACTTGAGCTTGTTCTGTGTCGCGATGCGTTCAATGACTTCTTGTCCGATAAAGCATCCTTTGCCGAGGGCGACAAGGTGTCCCAGTCCTGCTTCGAATGGATTGTACGACTCGTTGTACTCGTTCGGGTGCTGTCCGATCGTCGCACCTATCCGGAGTCGCTCGCGGTGTTCATCGCTCAAACGCGGGATGCCGTTCTGCTCCAGCCACCGACAAATGTCGGCAATGTCATCGCTACGACAGAGAAGAAGTGTTACATCGCCGGTGTTTCGACCACTGGCAGTGTGTCGCCATAATCCAACAGCACGCACCGTTTTGTCCCCGATCGTCATCAGTGCATGCTGACCTTCGTCGAGTGCCAGTGCGGGGGAAACTCGATCCAATGCGCTCTGTCCGAAGCTCCACAGCTCGATCCAACCGGCTGGTTCTTGCAGCATCCTCGTGCTGACGTCGTCCATGACGATGTACGTCCGCAAGCGGCGGTACACGGTTTCGAAGTTTCCCGGCGAAACGACGATGCACCAGTGATCGCTGTTACGAAGAATCGAAAGAACATCCACGATGCGACCTTTTTCGGTCAGTAGGACCGTGCGAATGCCGCTATGAGGTTTGACACTCGATACGTTGTTGCTTGTCATCCGGTGCAGGAAGTCGGCAACGTCGGCACCGCGCGCTTCGATGACGCCGTAGGGAATCGGACAGACATAGAATCCGCATTCGATCTCCATATCGCTGTACTGGTGGTGTAGGCATGCGAAACTACGTTCCATAGCCCAGCCTTATTGTTCATCACCTGGTCGTAGCAGAGCCTGTCATCGTGTAGCTTTGCAAGTAAAAGTAGCAAGTATTCGATGGCTCGACTATGGCTCCGATAGCGGTGTACCGGTGGATGGCGGTCGGTATCATCGTTTGGGCGGTGTGTCTTCCGTCCGGTGCCGCAGCTCAATCGGTTCGTACCTATCGCGTATTCTTCCGCGATAAGGGGATAAGTCCTTTTGTGCCGGGCAGTGCGCTCTACAGAGCAACGGAAGCAATCATCACTCCGAAAGCCCGACTACGGCGTGCCAAGGTGCTGCCGAGCAATTCCGCAATCATGTTCAGCGATGCACCGATCTACGAGCCGTATCTGGAGGACATTCGGCGTAGCGGCGCGCGAGTCTTGCTGCGTCTCCGCTGGCGCAATTACGCTGTTGTCGAATGTGACAGCGCCACGGCGGCGGTATTGTCTGCCAAGCCGTATGTGAGCAGCGTCATACCTACAAGCAGCGTATTGCGACCGCAGTCAGCACAGCGCTCGCTGCTCGACGCAGAAGTAACCGACCTCTATCGTTACGGACCATCGCAGGATCAACTCCAAATGCTGCACATTCCCGAACTTCACCAGCTCGGCATCACTGGCAGCGATGTCGTCATCGGTTTTATTGACACCGGATTCCGTTGGAGAGAGCACCGAGCGCTTGCTTCTGCTCGTGTCTTGGCGGAGTACGACTTCATTGGCGGAGACACTGTCACCGCTAATCAGGAAGGCGATCCTTCGGCACAAGACGGTCACGGAACAGCGGTGATGTCCGTCATTGCCGGTGTCTATCCGGATTCGCTCGTCGGTGCTGCACCGTGCGCTGGGTTTCTTCTGGCAAAAACAGAAAATATCGCCTCCGAACGACGAATCGAAGAAGATGCTTATGCAGCAGCGGTCGAATGGATGGAAGCGCTGGGAGTGGATGTTATCAACACCTCGCTCGGTTATTCGGTATTCGATTCAACCGAGGCACAGTACGATCATGCCGACTTGAACGGGCGGACGACGATCGTTTCGTGTGCAGTCAATGCTGCCACCGAACGTGGCGTCGTTTGTGTCGTGGCAGCGGGGAACGAAGGCGACTCTCCCGAAACAATCTCCTCGCCGGGCGACTCGGACAGTGCGCTGACCGTTGGGGCATTTGCGAATACTGCGTTCGATATACCTCGATTTACCTCGCGCGGTCCGACAGTGGACGGACGCCTCAAACCGAATCTCGCTGCGCTCGGTGTCAACGTTCGTACTGCATCGAACGCCAACCCACTGGCGTTCGGCTATAGCAGCGGTACTTCGTTGGCGACCCCACTTGTTACGGGAGCAGTTGCGCTCTTGCTTCAAGCGCACCCGGACTTGACGCCGTGGCAAATCCGGGAATTGCTCCAAACTCATGCGTCCCACTCGACCCAACCGAACACAGCCATTGGATATGGCGCTCCAAACGCGATGCAAGCTGCCAAGCAGTGGAATATCGTGTGTTCACCGCCGATCGTCATTACTCGCGGCGACAGTGTGCTTATAGCTATCGCCGCAGAGAGCAACTATCAAATGAGCAACGTTATGGTTACCATCCGCAGTAGCCGCGACACGATCGAGTACCCATTGAGCAAACAAGGCAGCTTGTATTCGACAGTGATTCCGATGTACGGCGATTCGATCGAGCTGTACTACTTCCTCCGCGACCAACAGCGCAGCAGACGCTATCCTCCTTTCGGCTCTATCGCTTTCCGCCGTGGCGATACACTTTTGCCGTGCGGATGGACAACCACCAATCTCCTTACGCACGTACCCATCTCGTATGCGCCAGCTACACTCCCAAATGTGCAGGGACTTGCTCTACCGCTCGATGGTGCAACGCTGCCGATTCCCGCACGTCCGGTGACTGCGTATTGCACAATCTACGATCTGACACTTCGCGCTGTTGCAACGGAACTCGTGCCGCCGATGATATCCTCGCTTGCATTGCCGAACCTCGATCGCGGAACGTACCTTGTTCGTCTCGATTACAACGATGGCGAATCGTTTTCACAACTTGTTTTGGTGTACTGATGGAAGCAGCCGTATTGATTACCGGTGCCAGTGGCGGTCTCGGCAAACACGTCGTGCGCGCATTTGCGTCCAGGCGATGGCAGATACTCGCAACGGTCCTCAACGAGGACGAACGCCGGCAGCTCGGCGATGTACACGACTGTGTAACCTTCGAGTGCGATGTCACCGATCCGAACGCGGTCGCCGAGCTTGCTCGTGTTCTGCCGGAGAACCTCCATGCCGTCGTGCACTTGGTCGGTGGCATTCGTGCTGGACGCCTGATCGAGGAAACGTCACCGGATGATTTCGGCTTCATGTGGAAGCTCAATGCACTGAGCACATATCTGGTGATGCATGCCACTTTACCGATACTCAAACGCAATGCGGGAGCATTCGTCGCTGTCGCAGCTAAAACCGTTCTCCATGTCGAACCACGAAAAGCGCTCTACGGTGCAGCCAAAGCAGCAGTCGCACATTTGGTACTGGCAGCAGCCGAAGAAGGACGTGCCGAGGGTCTGCGTGCCAATGTCATCCTTCCGAGCATTATCAGAACCGACGCCAACCTCGAATGGGCACGCCCGGGGGAAGAACAATCGTGGGTTCCACCGTCGGACATCGCCGACGTCATTGCATTTCTTTGCTCGGACGAAGGGCGCGGTGTCACTGGCTGCCTCATACCAATGTACGGGAAGCTACCGGCATAGCCACAGCACGGCTCAGCGGCGCTCGACAGACTGAGGAACGAGCAGTATCGCACGTTTCCAGGTTGGTTGTGGCGCTCGGTGAAGCGGGATAGGAAGCAAACCGCCGTTTGCCCATAACGTTAGCTGGTCGCTGAAGTTGTTGCTGAAAGGATTGCCCGAAGTGCCGCCAGGCACGATGGCGTACACGACAGTATCGCGCAATCGAGTAACCGAACGCATCGAAGCACCGATCACCATTGCAAACGGTCGGTGAATTCGCCACAGTCCGTTGGCAATCGTCGTCGCGTCTCCTCCGACGCCGGTTACTGTCCGTTCGAGCAACGACCGATACGCTCGCACGGTCGCCAACGGATGATTCAGTGTCAGACGATGAAGGTCACCCCACTGCCAGTGCGCCGGTGACGTGCCAGCGATACGAACCAGCTTCTCGACAGCTTCCGAGAATGCTTGGCGGATCGCTCGGTTTCGCATCCGCTCGGCTGTCGCTGAATCCGCATCGAACCACTCGGTAGGGCGCAGAAGCACTTCTGTCAGTCGCCGCATCGGCATCGAGCCGATGAAAGCATAGCGGAGGTATTCATCTTCTTGCAAGTGCACTCGAAAAACAACGTTCATCAAGCGTTCCAGAAAAACACTGTACAGAGCGGCTGCCCCGGACGCCGATAGCATGTATCCATCCCAGCGACTGAGTAAATCGATCGCGTGGCGCTGCAGTGTATCGCTCGTGCTGGTATCGAGCACAGGACGCACGATGCCGAGCAACTGCAGTGCATAGGGCGAAGCAAGGTCGAGTTGCATCAATTGCGCGTCGCGCACGGTTCGTGAGCTTCCCATCGCGAGCAGTTGTGCAATGCGTTCAGCCCGAGAGCTCGGCTCCCAGAGGTTAGACACAAAAAAGCCGATCGAATCTCCCGTTTTGTTGTTAGCGCTGAGCACATAGCCTGCAGAAGGGTTGTAAACACTGGGGAAGGGCGAGTGCATCACACCGCGCCAGCCGTATGTGGTGTCCCATCCAGGAGAGGGAATGTTCGGATGCCCTTTGCCACGAAGCGGAACGATACCGGCTGGTTGGATACCGATGTTGCCGTTCAAATCGGCATAGGTAAAGTTGAGCGCTGGCGAACCCCACCACCGTAGTGCAGCACGAAATTGCGACCATGTTCGAGCTCGCATGATGCCGAGCAGCGAGCGAATTTCGTCGCTCGGTATGTATCCCGTCCACGAGACCGAAACGAGATAGCGTGACGTCAACGGCACCCCGCTTCGCAGTGGCGGAAAACCGATAACCGTATCGGGACGCGCAGTGACGTGTGCATCCGACACAATCGGACGATCGCCGTTGCTCCGGACAGCGATGACGATTGGCGACCGGTTCCGAATAGCGATGGTATCGTAGCGGATGCGGAGTTTTCTGCGAGTGTTACCGACGACTATCGCATTGCTACGTGTCGTGTCCTGTCTTTCGATGAAGTAGTCGCAATCGTCGAGCATGACGTTGGTGATGCCCCACGCAATTGCATCGTTTCGCCCGGAGAGTACGGCGGGGAGTCCGGGGATAGTTGCGCCGACGACATTGAACGAAGGGGAGCTGATGTGAACATGGTACCACCGTGCCGGCAAGCCGAGAACCAAATGTGGGTCGTTCGCCAACAGTGCATCTGGTTGCCCGTCGGTTGTGATGCGAACTGCCCAACTATTGCTTCCGCTGCCATTGCCGCTTGCTCCGCTGTGCCGGCGTGCGTCGAGATACGCCGCGCCGATAGATTCGAGCGTTGTGTAGAATCGCTCGTTCTGCCATTCCGAATGCCAGCCATCGGCACTGCTCATCGAGGATCGTTCCGCTGCGCCGAGTACACGTGGAGAGTTCGGCGCATCGTTGGGGATGAGTTGCAATGCACGGGCTACACCGTGTCGGTCGGCAATTTCGCCGAGTACGATGTCCGTCCAAAAGCTCATACTCATGTCGAATGCCATTAATCTCCCGATCGCCAAACAATCGCTCTCTTGCCATGGTTCTGGTGCAAAGCCGAGCGCATCGAATTCGAACGGACGATTGTAGCGATGCTCAGCGATGAACAAATTGATGCCGCGAGTGTATGCTTTGAGCACTCGTTTGGATTCTTCCGACAGCGCCGGGTAGATTCTGTTCCGAGCGACCTCGCCGAGCGACAACGTGCGGAAGAATACATCGGTGCGCACAAAATCATCGCCGAAGATTTCAGCGAGCCTTCCGAGCGCGATCCGGCGATACAACTCCATTTGCCAGAGCCGATCAGAAGCATGAAGATAGCCGAGTGCAACGAACGCATCTTCGTCATTGCGAGCGACAATATGTGCGATGCCGAAATCGTTGCGATAAATTTCAACAGAATCCCCGAGAATACCTCTTCCAGCGGCGATCGTCTCGTCCGATGCCGGCGAGCGAAGCGCAAGAGACACACCAAAAATCAACAGACCCGCACTGATAACGAGCGCTGTCAGAATAGCTGCAACAATGTGGCGACTGCGTTGCTGGGGCAAATTGTATTGCATCGGCATGTGAGCGAGAAAAGCGCGACACGCAAAAATGCTGCGTCATCTGCCCTCGAACTGAAAACAAATCCGTAGTCGGGAACGTCTTTAGCATCGGCATACTGCTTGCGATGAGGCTATAGTTTGCGCCTCCGACTAATTTTGCCGACGAGTCACTTGCGATGGATGAGATGTTTTCGCCGAACGATGTGTATATCGAGGAGTTGTACTACCAGTACCTCCGCGATCCCAATTCGGTCAGTCCGGAGTGGCAAGACTACTTTCGACGCACCACGACGACTCCGCTGAGACAGAGCACTGCTTCCGTCGAAAACGGTAAGCAAACACCGGCGCCAGAGCAGACCGTACGGTTGTCGTCATCCGGTGCCACTATTCCCGCTACGTCGGCAGCACCTACGACTGTCCAGCCCCAGTCGCCGACTGCAAGCGGTGATTCTCTCCACGCTCTCAGCGGAATCCAAGAACGCATCGCTCAGAACATGAACCGGAGTTTGACTGTTCCGACAGCGACTTCGGTCCGCTCGATTCCCATCAAAGCGCTCGAGGAAAATCGGCTACTGCTCAACGAATTCCTCCAGAAACGCCGCAAGAAAAAACTCAGCTACACGCATATTATCGGCTGGGCGATCGTCCGAGCATTGCGGAAATATCCGCACATGAACGATGCTTGCGTTGTAGGTCAGGACGGGAAGTACTACCGCGTGCACCATAGTTCCGTCAACTTGGGGCTGGCTGTTGATACCGTCAAAGGCGACGGAACGCGTGTTCTGGTCGTCCCCTCGATCAAAAACGCCGACGAGATGACCTTCGCCGAATTCGTCGAGCATTACGACATGCTCATCGAAAAAGCTCGTGTCGGTAAGCTCAGCATCGAGGAGCTGACCGGCGCCACGATCACGCTGACAAATCCGGGCATGATCGGTACCGCCATGTCGATGCCGCGTCTGATGGAGGGGCAGGGCGTCATCATCGCAACGGGTGCGATCGGATATCCGGCGGAGTTTTCTGCTGTGATGCCGGATGTGCTGGTTACACTGGCTGTCAGCAAAGTAATGACCATTACCAGCACTTACGATCACCGTATTATTCAGGGCGCCGAATCGGGCGAGTTTCTGCAATACATCGAGCATCTCCTCAAAGGCGGTGATAACTTTTACGACCAGATTTTTGCAGCTCTAAAGATCCCCTTCGAACCGTATCGCTGGAGTACCGACAATCGGCTCGACCCATTCGGTCCGCAAGAGAAAGAAGAACAGCTCGAAAAGGAAACACTCGTCAACAAACTCATCAATGCCTATCGTGTTCGCGGTCACCTGAGCGCCGATATCAATCCGCTCGGCTACGAAGCATTCTACTACCCCGAATTGCAGCTCTCGTACTACGGGCTGACGATCTGGGATCTCGATCGCCAATTCGATACGGGAGGACTCGGTGGCGTCAAGCGTGCGCCGCTCCGCGAAATCCTTCGCATGCTTCGCGATTCCTACTGCGGGCAAATCGGCATCGAGTTCATGCACATTCAATCGCCAGAGCAGAAATTCTGGATTCAGGAGTACGTCGAATCAGGAAGACTACGACGCACGCTGACGCCGGAGGAACGCCGCCGCATATACCGGAAACTGCTCGAATCAGAGTTGCTCGAAACATTCATCAACACAAAGTTCATTGGCGCCAAGCGATTTTCGATCGAGGGAGGCGAATCATTCATTCCAACGCTGGAGTATCTCTTGTTGAGTGCTTCACGTGCCGGACTTAACGGGGCGGTGCTGGGCATGGCTCACCGTGGGCGCCTCAACGTGCTCGTCAATATCATGGGGAAAGCGCCGGAAAAATTGTTCAATGAATTCGAGGGCATTCTCGATCCGGACAGTGTACAGGGAAGCGGGGATGTCAAATATCACCTCGGCTCTCAAGCAATCTTCAGTACCGAGGGAGGTAAACCCGTTCCAGTTGTACTCGCCCCTAATCCGAGCCACCTGGAAGCTGTCAATCCGGTCGTCGAGGGAATGGCACGCGCACTCTGTGACGAAGCGGGCGACCGTTCGTACTCGACAGTATTGCCGATCTTAGTGCATGGCGATGCGGCATTCGCAGGACAAGGAGTTGTCCAGGAGACTCTCAACATGATGCGCTTGCGCGGATATCGGACGGGTGGGACGATCCACATCATCATCAACAACCAGATTGGCTTTACGACCTCGCCCGAAGATGCCCGCTCGACACCGTATGCCAGCGGCATCGCAAAGTTCATCCAAGTGCCAGTACTCCACGTCAACGGCGATTCCCCCGAAGCATGTATCGCTGCGGCAGAGTTCGCATTCGCCTATCGGCAGCAGTTCGGTGACGATGTCGTTATCGACATTTATTGCTACCGCAAATACGGACACAATGAGGGTGACGACCCGACGGCGACACAGCCGTTGCTGTATCGTGCCATCCGTAACCACAAACCCGTGCGACAGCTCTATCGAGAACTCCTCGTCGCCGATGGAGTGTTGACCCCCGATGAAGGGGATCGTATGGCGGAGGAGTATTCGACCATGCTCCAAAAAGCTTTCGATCGGCGCAAGGCGAGTATTTCGACAAGAGACGCTCGGCTGTCGCCGACGATCGAACTATTCGAGCCTGTCTCTACAGCCGTTCCACATGAGACACTGCGTTTCATCGGCGAACGAATTACGACTGTGCCAGAAGGTTTCAACGTGCACCCGAAGGTCGCCGACGAACTTGCTCGTCGGCGTCAGCAGGTGACCAACAGTGATTCGATGGTTTCATGGGGAATGGCGGAAGCGCTCGCTTTTGGATCGCTACTGCTCGAACACAAGCCGATCCGGCTTACCGGTCAAGATTCCGAACGCGGGACATTCAATCACCGGCAAGCAGTCCTGCACGATTACGAAACGGATGCGACGTATATCCCGCTCAACCATATCGCGCCAGACCAAGAGCGCTTCCACATTTACAACAGCCCTCTGTCGGAATATGCCGTCTTGGGCTTCGAGTATGGTTACAGCACGATTCGAACGCGCGGTTTGACCCTCTGGGAAGCGCAGTTCGGCGACTTTGCCAACGGTGCACAAATCGTCATCGATCAATTCATATCGAGTGGGGAAGTAAAGTGGGGGCAAATTTCCAATCTTGTGCTTTTGCTGCCTCATGGCTATGATGGGCAAGGTCCAGAGCATTCCAGCGCGCGACTGGAACGGTATCTGCAGCTCTGCGCCGAGAACAACATGCTCGTGTGTTTCTTGACAACGCCGTCTCAGCTCTTTCACGCCTTACGCCGACAGGTCCATGCACGGTGGCGGAAACCACTCGTGCTCCTAACGCCAAAGGGGTATTTACGGAAAGTGCATTCGCCGCTTCATGAGCTTGCAGAAGGAAGATTCCGGGAAATTCTCGACGATCAAACCATCACAACACCTGCAGCAGTTGAACGCATTGTTCTGTGCAGTGGCATGTTCTACTACGAGCTCCTCGCGAAACGAGCTGCATTGGATCTCGACGATCGTGTCGCGATTGTCCGGATAGAACAGCTCTATCCGCTTGCCACCGACCAAATCGGGGCTATGCTGTCTCGATATTCCAACGTTCGCGATATTGTGTGGGCGCAGGAAGAGCCGATGAACATGGGGGCCTGGAGCTACATGATGCAACAGCTACTACCGATCATCGGGCGCCAACGACGGCTTCTGTATGCCGGTCGTCCTGCAGCAGCGAGCCCAGCAACCGGCTCGTTCTTGGTTCACAACCGCGAGCAAGAGCACATCTTGAACGCAGCGTTCGCTCCGGTGGATACCGCATCTGATTCATCGCCGCTTGTTGCGTTCGATTGTAGCGGAGGGAACTGACAGAATGCGCTGTTCTGGTTGTGAGCACAGAACAATGAGGAAAAACAAATTTTACATAATATCCCTTGTATTGCAATACCCAGGCACTTTCAAGACGTCACGCTATGACTATCTTGCAACGGGATTTCGATTGCAATTGTCGTTCCTTGATTCGGTGCGCTTTCGACGATTGCAAGTTTACCGCGATGATGTTCCTCGATAATGCGTTTCGATAGCGCCAGACCAAGACCCCATCCACGTTCTTTGGTTGTGAATCCAGCTGTAAACGCATTGCGTCTTACCGCTGTGCTCATGCCTTTGCCTGTATCGCTAACGGTGATACGAACTGCCGTCGAGCGATAGCGGTATCGGACCACTGACACGGCAATGTCAATGACACCACGTTCGCCGTCAATTGCTTCGGCTGCATTCTTGATGAGATTCTCCAGTACCCACGACAGCAGTTCTTCATTGGCGGAAACAACTATGCGCTCGCTGTCCGAGTGCCAACGAATCTCGATTGTTTTTCCGTGACGTGGTAGCCGTTTGTGCATATACGTCACGGTGCGTTCGACAATATCGCAAATGTTGGTCGGTTCCAGCTTAGGAGTCGAGCCGATTGCTGAGAATCGTTCGGCGATTCCGCGGAGTCGTTCCACATCACGCCGCAATTCAGCGATCGCAGTCGTCGAGTAGTCGTCGTGCTGAGAGTTGTCGAGGCGCTCTTGGAGAACCTCGATCCATCCAAGTAAACTCGAAATCGGCGTACCGAGTTGATGCGCCGTTTCCTTTGCCATACCAACCCAAATGAGCGATTCGTCTCGCCGGCGTTGCAAAGCCAATGCAACGTAACCAGCCGCAACGAACAGCGATACCAGAATAAACTCGACGATCGGCAAAACGCGAAGTCGTTTGACGACCCAGGAGTTGGTGTAGTAGATGTAATTGACGACGCGCCCGTTAGGGTCACGTACTTCGATCGGAGGGTATTCGGTTGCCATTTCCGCAGCTAATTGCCTGAGGTTCGCTGCTTGCTCGACATGAGTCCTCCCCAACCGGCTTAGCTCGATGTTCAGTGTAAATTGATCGTAGGGTTCGAGGGGGACGCCATTGGAATCACTGATAATGCAAGGGAAATCTATCATCGGTGTGACCCGATCGAGCATGAACAAGCTTTCGATCGAGTTCGTTGATGCGAAGCTCTGCAGGATGTCGGCATAGAAGCGGACTAGACGTTGCTCTCTGGAGACCAGCGAGGCGACCAAACGCTGCGTGTACACCAAGCTGCCGACGACAATAACTCCGGCGACGACAATGAACAACAATGTGCGCAACCACCGCCAACGATATGTACCACGTTGGATGGAACGAAAGTTTTTTTTCTCCGGACGATCCCAGAGTCGAAACATATCGTCAATGGTCGGAATCAGCGAGCCGAACTTCGAGGAATGTCGGCTGTTTCGGATGCTCGATGATGCGGAGTTTCCCATGCTCGAGAGCAATTGGAATCGAGCAGACATTGTCGGCGCGCCATACGGCAATCGTTACGAATCCTTCGTGCTCGATGCCGATATCTTCGACATACGCCGCACTCGATGGTATCGTAGAGGGCTGCCAATTGATCGCGAGCCCACGAATTGTAAAGTCAACAAGAGAACCGCTGCTGCGCCGCTCGACGACGAGCTGATACGGTAACGCCGAAAATTCCTCGACAGTCTCGATCATAACCCGAAGGACATATCGCTCTCGTTTGCTCGGCGAGTAATCGAGCAGCGAGAGCGTCATGCGAAATCGAGGAGAAGCGCCCATCATTGTGCGAGTAATTGTCGGATGGTGGCACTGATCGCATTCGGGTCATTGGGCAACTGCAATTGTTCTCCATTTCGCATATCCTTGATGATCACGGAATCCACTGGTGCCGACCAACCGATGATCAGACAGAGTGCGCACCGCAGGCGGTCCGCTTGGCGAAGCTGTGCCTTCAGCGAGCGGAATTGCAAGTCGGTTATGCAGCGGATCCCTTCCTTGCGAAGCGATCGAGTGACTTGGTGCATTGCTGCCGAAAATTCCTGCTGCGCCGCAACGTACACAATCGGTTCCCAGTGGGAATCCGATGCCGCTCGATCCTCCATTGCCAAAATGATTCGCTCGATACCAAGACCGAAGCCGACACCTGGAAGTGGACGCCCACCGACCTGTGCCATCAAGTTGTCGTAACGTCCCCCGCCGCCGAGCGCATCTTGAGCACCGAGCCGATTCGAACGGAATTCGAAAACAGTGTGGGTGTAGTAATCGAGTCCGCGAACCAGATATGGATCGGTTATCGTCGGAATGTCGAGCATGTCGAGCAATTCCAAGACAGCGTCGAAATGTGAGCGACTCTCGGTGCCGAGCACATCGGAAATGCGTGGTGCTGCTTCGATGATCTCACGATCGCGTGTGTCTTTCGAATCGAGTATGCGCAGTGGATTTGTATCGAGCCTTTGCTGAGAAGTTGTGCTGAGGCTGTCGCGATATCGTTCGAGGTACTCGACCAATCGTGTGCGATAATTGTTCTGTTCGGCTACCGTACCGAGCGTGTTGATGTGGAGCGACACCGCTGGGTGGTCGAGCAGCGATGTCAGAATGTCCCAGGCCAACGAAATGATCTCGACGTCGGCATCGGGCAAGGCAACGCCGAGACATTCGGCGCCAGCTTGGTGAAATTGGCGCTGCCGTCCTTTTTGCGGTCGCTCGTAACGGAAGCAGGGTCCGTAGTACCACAGCCGCAATAGCGGTGATGCCAGAGCGAGTTCATGCTGCCCGACAGCGCGTGCGACAGGTGCCGTCAACTCCGGTCTGAGCGCGATCAATTCGCCACTGCGGTCGGGAAAGACGTACATCTCTTTGCCGATCGCATCGGTTTCTTGTCCGACTCCGCGGTAGAACAACTCAGCCGACTCGACAATCGGTGTACGAATTTCGCGATAACCGTATCGCTGCATCCATTCGGCAAGGGTTGCCTCGACACGTTGCCAACGTGGTATTTCATCGGGCAAAATGTCGCGCATGCCGCGGAGTGCCTGCAACCGGCGTTCACTTTGCATCGGCAGCATCGCTCAGTTGTCGGAGGTTCTCATAGGCTTCATCAGGGCTGTTTGCCATGAGCAACGCTCGGCGGAATTGCTCGCGATCGGTGTCTGTAGCGACCAGTCGCGAGAGCTTCCCCAGAAGCTGTAAGTGAAGCCGGACGTCGCTCGTGCGTCCCAACAGCAGAATTGCGATGTCGACCGGCTCGCCGTCGAGCGAGTCGTACTCGATAGGTTCGGAGCAGGTGACCAGCGCAGCCGTCGCAGTTCGGACCGCATCGGTCTTCGCATGCGGAACTGCGATGCCGTGCCCGATACCGGTTGACAAACGCTCCTCGCGTTCGCGGACAGCACGCAGTGCCTCTTGCCGATCGAGCAAGTCGCCATGTGCATCGACGATCTCGATCAAGTATGCGAGCAATCCTGGTTTATCCGGTACTCGAACACGAAGCTGGATAGTCGCAGGTGTCAATACATCGCACAAGTTCATCGAAGCGTCACCATTCGTTGGGGCTATGCACTGTCGTCGGCAAAACTACTTTCTCTGTCCAGTCCGCAACTGGCGCGATACCGTTGCCGTCACGATATCGAGGGTGCAAAATTAGCCCGCAATTGCTTCAGCCGCCGATCCAATCCAGAACGAGTCGCTCGATGTCGTCAGCGAGATGCTGGGCGTGCTCGGCGGTATCGGCTTCGGCAACAATGACGACGTCCCCTGCTCCACTCGACGGTACCAAGAGCACAGTCGAACCATCATCGAAAAAGACTTTCACGCCATCGACCAATTGACGTTCGTAGCGATCGCTCCATTCCATCGCATGCCGCATCAGTGTGCCCTTTTTGTTCCAGGGGCAACGGATACTCCGTCGAACTTGGTGCCGTTTCGGAAGGAGCGTATCGAGTTCCGAAAGCACCAAACCTGTATGAGCGACCATTTCGAGAATCTTCCCGATAGTGAAAAGCCCGTCGGTTGCAACGCTATAGTCAGGAAAAATGAATCCGCCACGCGTTCCGCCGACGAAACGAATACGCTCGTCGCGAGTAGCTTCCATCATCGCGGTGTGTGAGTTTTTCGTGCGCACGACCTCGACTCCGTATTCGGCTGCAATGATGTCCACTTCGCTGGTTGCTTCAACGGGCACTGCTATCGCAAACGGTGCAAGATCACGATTGCTTTCGAGGAAAAGTTTTGTGACGATCGTAAGTAGTCGCATCGAGGAAAACCAGTAACCACGATCATCGACGAGCGCGATGCGTTCGGCACCCGGGTCTATCTTGAAACCGATCTGATAGCCGAGCGAACGCATAATGTCGGAGATCTCGCGGCGATTTTCTTCGTCGGTGGCTGTTGTTGCTGCACGATAGGGGTCAATGTAGCTGTTGAGAGCCAGAGCGGTTGCGCCAAGCTTGCCGAGGATGCTCGGAAATATCCCTACCGCCATTCCGAAGCTGTAGTCAATGAGGATGCGGAAACGGCTCTCGACGATCGCTTCTGTATCGAGCGAGCGGAGGTAGTCGGAGACGTAGGTTTCGTTCTGCCGCTCCGGATAGCGAAGTTGTCCGACCCGCTCGAACGGGACACGCCGAATATCTTCTCCGAAAAAGAATCTCTCGATTTTTTTCGCCAGCTCGCTCGAAATGTCGCGTCCATCACTCCCAATGATGACGATGTCGGTCATGTTGGGATTTCGAAACGATCGCCGGACGTGAAAGCCCGCCGCGACGCTGCGACTGCGGGTTGTCAGCCGCGTCTGTGGTATCGGCGTCATCTGCAAATCGTCAATCGAAACTCCCGCCGAAAGCAAACCAGCAACCAATGCTCGCTTGATCATCCTGGAGGTCGCATCAGCATCGCGTGAAGCGACAACGGTCGAACCGATCGGCAGCGCTGTCCCGATTGCTGTCCCCAGTCGTGCAGCGAACTCCGGGTTCATCTCGACGTTCGAGCTGCCAGTAATTCGCGCATCGGTGAAAAGCTCCCGAGACCACTTTTCTTCTTGGATCATCGAACGAACCACGATCGAGTGAGGTTCGACCACTTTATTCGGCCAGAGTTTGACATTGGGTCCTACCGTTGCTTTATCACCGATTCGGCAGCCAGCTGCGATAAAGACATTCTCCAGCACTGCGACGCCGTCCTCGATCGTGACATCCGAGGCAATGACCGACGATTCAATTGTCGCAATATCACCGATACGCACATTGTCCCACAGGACCGATCGAACGATCGTGCTACCCGGACCGATGGTGCAATGACGACCGATAACGCAACTGTCCAAAATTGCACGATCGCCGATACGAGCACCATCGCCGATGATGACCCTCCCACGGAATTCGACATCACGCCCGATGTGGCAATCCTGACCGATCCAGACGTTGCCGCTTCGTTGTCCGCCGATATGGACCGAGACAATGCCGTCGAGTACGTCGTAGTGCGCCTGTTGGTATTCGCTCAAGTTTCCGATGTCTCTCCAATACCCATTGGCGGTAAAGCCGTAAAGCGGCTCGCCACGCGAGAGCATCAGCGGAAACAGGTCCTTGCTGAAATCGAATTCTCGTCCGCTCGGAATAGCATCGAGCACTCGTGGTTCGAGGATGTAAATACCGGTATTGATCGTATCGCTGAAAACTTCGCCCCAGCTCGGCTTTTCGAGAAAGCGGCGTATGCGTCCATCGCCATCGGCGATGACGATTCCGTATGGGAGCGGGTTCGCTGTTCGCGACAGCACGATCGTCGCAGATGCGTTGCGCTCGCGATGGAACGCGAACGCTTCCGAAAGATCGAAATCGGTCAAGACATCCCCGCTGATGACGACAAATGGCTCGCTGTCGAGCCGAGCTTCTGCATTCTTGACGCTACCGGCAGTTCCGAAGTCGGCGGCGGCGAGAATGTATTCCATCTCGACTCCCCACTTTTTCCCGTCGCCGAAATACTCCGTGATTGCCTCTGGATGGAAGTAGAGCAGCGATACCATCCGAGCGATGCCGTGGCGCTGAAGAAGTCTGACGATGTGCTCCATCATCGGCGTATTGGCGAGCGGGACCATCGGTTTCGGCAGATCCATCGTCAACGGACGAAGCCGCGTTCCGAATCCACCAGCCATGATTACGGCAGTCGTGATCGCCATCGGCATCTGCTCACAGCAGCGTTGAACACGCACGCAATATAGCACGCCTCAGCATGTGACTGGGCACAGCCTGTCCAGAAAAATCTTCCTTGCAGAAATGGTCGTTTGCGATAGTTTCGCGCGTGTTTACACCGATTGGGAAAGCGGTACTATGATTGTTGCGATTACTGGAGCGACGGGATTCGTCGGTAGCCACATTGCCGATGAGCTTCATCGTCGAGGACATAGAGTACGCTGCCTTCTCCGCCCGACGAGCAACGTCCGCTGGATCGAAGGAAAACCATACGAGCGGCATCTGTGTTCGTTCGACGATACCGATTCGCTCAAACTGGCTATATCCGGCAGCGATGCTGTCGTTCATGTTGCTGGTGTGATCGCTGCGCGTTCGCTGGCTGAGTTCATGGACGGTAACCTCGGAGTAACCAAGCGGATGCTCGAAGCGACCGCACAGGTTGCGGGGTCGTCGTTCGTGCGTTTCCTCCACGTCAGCAGTATGGCTGTATGCGGACCGGCTCGCTCGCTCGAAGAACCACTCGACGAGGACTCTCCGCTCGAGCCGATAACACCGTATGGGATCAGCAAAAAAGCCGCTGAAGAAGCAGTCTCGGCGATGAGCTCGACGCTGCCGACAACGATTGTTCGACCACCTGCAGTTTATGGAGAGCGCGACGAAGCGACTCTTTCGTTCTTTCGTGCCGTGGCTGCAGGCATCGTTCCGTTGATCGGATTTTCTCCCAAATGGGTGAGCTTGGTTCACGTTCGCGATTTAGCGCGTGGTATCGTGGATGCTCTCGAATCGAATGCGACGGTTGGTAGGACGTACTTTGTTTCGAGCGACGAGTTCTACACGTGGAAACAGATCGGCATGTGTACAGCCGCTATCATGCGATGCCGCGCTATACCTGTCGTAATACCGCACTGGGTTGTGCTCTCGATTGCTGCGATTTCGGGGTGGATAGGTCATCTGCGCGGACGCGCACCGGTCTTGGATTTCCACAAGGGGCGAGACTTGATACAGCGGTATTGGATTTGTTCGACCGACCGTGCGCGGAACGATTTCGGCTATCGGCAGAATGTGCCGCTCGATGAAGGAATTGCCGATACGGTCGAGTGGTACGTTTCGCAAGGATGGATTCGCCAGCGGAGGTAATCATTGGTACAAGCGATGTAACGATATTTGCACGCGTGAACATTGTGACGGACTCTTTGCATGCATCTGCGCTGGATTGTCTCTTTGGTGGGTACTGTTTCTCTCGCTACGATTTGTGCGTGGGCGCAATCGGCACTACCACTGAACGGTGAAGTGCTCGGTGTTAGCATTCGTGGTTTGTGGACCGCCGCCAATCATGCACCAGCGTTTTCGTCGCTACCAGGCACGATAGACTGCGGCACATACACAAGCGGTGGTGGTACAGGGATCGGTACCGCTGCAACGATCGAATATCAATTGTCGCAGCACTTCTATCTCGGGCTGGGTGCTGCGTATCTCCCTCGCGGTGGACGATTGACCACACCGAATGATTCCGAACCAGCCTTCGACAGCACTACAAGTCGAGTTGTCAACGTAGTGACTGAAAATGCACTCGATGTCAAGCTCGACTACATCGAGATCGCTCCGACACTTTGGTGGATTCCGATGATCGTCGGGCGCTCGACGTTCCGTCTCGATGCCGGACTGCGTGTGGGCATACCGCTCCGAGCACAAATGCAGCAAACGCGGCGTATCCTTTCGCCAGAGAACGCAGTGTTTCTCAGCAATCAGCAAAGAGAAATCAACTGGACCGGAGGTTATACGGAGATGAGCAGCGTTGCTCGTCCGACACTGGGAATCGGCGTGGGGGTCGAACACTTGTTGCCTATTGGTGAGCGAGTCCACTTGCTGCAGCGCATTGCCTACGACTACAATTTTACCCCACCTGTGCGTGGTGTAAGCTGGACAGTTTCAGGACTCCGTGCGGAGTTGGGGATTCGCGTTTCAATCGAGCGTTCACGCGACGTAACGACACCGGCACCTCCCCCACCGCCACCTGTGGACACGAGCAAGCCAACAATTATTCAGCCAGCACCGCTCCCAACTCCGAGCGTTCGACTCACACTCGATCGGTTCGAGGGGCATATCGAAGAGGGCACCGAACTCGTTGCGACAACTCCGCTGGTCAATGCTGTGTTTTTCGAGCAGAATTCCGATGAAATTCCTGCTCGCTACGTTCGGCGATCATCCGATAGTATCGCGACCGATGATGCCGTGATGGCGCATCGCAATGTGTTGTTGGTGATCGCCAGCGTTCTCCACCGCAATCCGCGCTCGAACGTCGTGCTCGATGGTGCGACAGCAGGCGACTATGAGCGCGGCGACACAGCATTGGCACGTCGGCGCGCTGAATCGGTAGCACGTGCATTGATCGAACTCGGAGTACCATCCGAACGAATTCGAGTACGCTGGTCTCGGTTGCCGCGTGTACCATCGAACATGGATTACCCAGAGGGACGTGCCGAGAACCAACGTGTGGACATCGTACTCACAGGTGCCCCGATTCTCGAATACGTCTCCAAGCAAACTTTCGCCGACGTCGTCGGTAACCTTGCTGTCCATGTCGGTGGGTACTCGCTCAGTGGTGCTGATATTGAACTCCGTGCAACGGGTGCAGATCCACGCACAGTACACGATACCGGCGTGTATGCTGTTCCCGTTCGATTACGTCTGGAGCACCCTACCGGAATGCTCCGACTCGAAGCGGAGGCGACGATCGCCGGGACAGCAACGACTGATCGTCAGGCGCTCGACTTATCTCTCGACACCCTCGCACGTCGTCGTGTGGAGCTCTCGGTGAGCCGTTTCGAAGCGATTCTGCGCTTCGATTACAACAGCAGTCAACTGTCGGATGAAAACCGCGAGCTTCTACGTCAACTCGTCGAGCGTATTCCGCCGGGGACGACAATCGAGATCGGAGGTAGTGCCGATGTGCTCGGTGATGTCGCACGTAATCGTAAGCTTTCGGAGGAACGTGCACGAGTGACCGAAGACTACTTGCGTAGCGTTGCAATGGGCAAACAGCTGCGCATCGTTGCGCAAGGCATCGAGCGTCGCTTTAGCGATGCTGTTCCTGAGGGTCGTTTCCTCAACCGTTCGATCCGCGTCACGCTTCGGTAACGGAAAATACTTCCGATTGGTCGTGCGTCTATCCAGACCAATTCAACGACGCAGTACTTCCCTGTCCAGATGGCGCCAAAATCGTCACCATTTCGGTTGTTGCTCGATTTGATCGAGCTTGAAAGTCGTGATGTTGCCTTGATGACCGGCTACGGTATTTTGGTTAGCATTTTTTCATTGTCGGTGCCGCTTGCCGTCGATCTGTTGGTGACAACGATTGCAGCGGGAACGATCACGCTTCCTCTTGTGGTGGTTGCGATCGGGCTGACGGTATTGCTGACCATTAGCACCATTTTCAGCATCGTTCAGCTCTACATAGCCGAGCTGATCGAACGCAGAATTTTCGTGCGTACTACTTGTCAAGCCGCTTCGACGCTGTGGGAGACCGATTTGCGCGAGTTTGAGCATACGAACGTTCTGTCGTTGCTCAATCGATTTTTCGATGTCGTCAATGTCCAGAAAGTGTTCACCAAATTCACGCTCGATGCAATCACGGCGGTGCTTTCGATTCTTGTCGGCATCGTGTTTATGGCGATTTTCAGTTCGTTGCTCTGGGGATTGACGACGCTACTCGTATTACTGACGATTGCACTCATCGTTATCGCCGGTTACGGCGGCGTTCGGACGAATATCGCCGAGTCCGATGCGAAATACGCGTTGGCTGACCGGCTCGACGAGGTTGGTATCAACATCGTCAGTCACAAAGTTTTTTCGAGTCCACAGTACATCGTTGATCTTTTCGATGCACCGCTGCATCGTTGGCTCAACAATAGGAAATCGCACTTCCGCATTATCATTCGCCAACAAATCGTCGCTGCAGTGTTGCGGATTGTGCTGATCGTCGCAATACTGCTCGTCGGAGGGTTTCTCGTCATTGATCGCCAAATCTCCCTCGGACAACTTGTCGCCAGCGAGATCATAATTCTGTTGTTCTTGAACAGTATCGAAAACATCATCAAACAAATCCCAGCGTTTTATACCCTGTTGACGTCGCTATCGAAGCTGCAACAGTTGACCAGCCTGCGACACGAGTCGAAAGGATACCTCCCATTCGAACTCGATAGTCGAACGGCAGGATTGAAAGTCGAGTTTGTCAATGTCAAGTTTTCTTACACCGACGAGGCACCGTTGCTCCGCTCGGTGAACTTGAAAATTGCACCAGGCGAACGAGTCTGCATCGTCGGTAGTAGCGGTTCCGGTAAATCCACGGTCGCCCACTTGATTATCGGCACGTTGCAGCCTGAATTCGGTTCGATCTTCGTCAACGATCACGAGCTCCGGTTGCTCGATCGGACCAGCTACCGTCAGCACATCGGTTACATCAAAACCAGCGATGAAGTATTCAATGGAACGGTGCTCGACAATATTGTCTGGGGTCGGGACGGCATACCTCATGAAAATATACGCTGGGCATTGGACCTGTGCATGCTTACCCGATGGCTCGAAAGCACCACCGACGGACTTTCGACGCCGGTCGGTCCGCGTGGAGAGAACCTCTCGACGGGGCAAATTCGCCGCGTGATGATTGCGCGCGCCATCGTACACCGTCCACGACTTCTGATCATTGACGAGGGCTTCAACGGCATCGAAGACAACGTCAAACTGGATATCGCTGCGAAATTGTACGATAAATCCAATCCATGGACTGTTGTCACGATCTCACACGATCCGGAGATCGTCGCGTTGTCGGATAAGGTCGCCGTTCTCCATGACGGCTATATCGTCGAATTCGATACCGTGCGTTCGCTCGTCTCACAGCCGGAGAGTCTGCTTGTGCAGCTGTTCCCCACACTCCCGCAGTTGGTCAAGGAGTCGATATGATAACCGAAACAAAGCGTGCCGGACACCAGGTCGGGACAAAAGACTCGAGACGGCGCCACCAAGTGCTGTCGGGGATTTATGTGCGAGCCCTCGATGACATCGAGGTACCGGCAACGATCCGTCGGTATTTCCGCGTTGTGATGGTGTTGTTTTTTGTGATGGTCGTCGGCTCGTTTCTTGTGCCATGGGTGCAAACAGTAATCGCTGATGGACGAGTGACGGCACTCAATCCGGTCGAACGTCCGCAATACATCAATGCACAGATCACCGGTCGCCTTGTGCGATGGCATGTAACCGAAGGTGCTCACGTATTCCCCGGGGACACAATTGCTACATTGCAAGACATAGACCCGAAGTTTCTCGACTCGAACATTGTTTCGCGCGTCGCATCGCATGTGGCATGGCTCCACCAACGCGCCGATCAGTTGCGACAGCAGATTGCAGCGATATCGGCTCAACTCGAATCCGAGATCGCCGCGCAGAATGCCGCCGTGCGAGCTGCTGAGCAGTATGTGGTTCAATCGCTCCAGAAACTATCTGCCGCGCGGGCACTCTTCGAACAGGAAACACTCGAATTGCAGATCGCTCAGCAACGATTCAACGATCGTAAGGCGCTTTATGAGCGGGGACTCCGCTCTCTCCGCGAATTCGAAAGCGCTCGTCTGGCACTCCAGCAAGCACAAGCGCGATACGAACGGGCGCAAGCCGAACTTCGCGCCGTCGAAAGTCAACTCGACCAATCCCGCCAGGAGTTGCAGCTCAAACAAAACGAGTGGGCTGCGAAAGTGCAGAAAACACGTAGCGAGCTCAACAAAGCCCAGGAATCGCTTTCGTCGGTGGAATCGTCCATCGCAAAAGCATTGATCGACAAATCGAACATCGAAGCGCGTCGCAATTACGCCGTCGTCCGTTCCCCGATCGAAGGTACGATCGTGCGCCTCTATTCGCTCGGACCTGGCGAAACCGTCAAGCAAGGCGAACCGCTGGCAATCGTAATGCCCGAAGTACATTCGTTGGCTGTCGAACTTATCATCAAGGGCAACGACGCACCTCTTGTCTATCCGGGACAAAAGGTGCGAGTTCAATTCGACGGTTTCCCGGCTTTGCAGATTTCCGGATTTCCTCAAGTCAATGTCGGTACTTTTGGGGGAATCGTTTCGGTCGTAGATGCAGTCGAGGATGATCGAGGTGCTGGCATGTTCCGAGCGATTGTCAAGCCAGATACGACCGATGAGCGCTGGCCCGATCCTCGGGTTCTTCGACCGGGTACAAAAGCGCGTGGTTGGTTGTTACTCAACACCGTACCATTGGCATACGAGATTTGGCGGCAACTCAACGGCTTCCCGCCATCGTTGAAAGAGCCACCACCGTTACGGCGCAAACCATCGAAACGTGTACCGATGCAGGGTTACGACACTCCAAAGGGTGACGAGCCACTGTTCTATCCTACCGACGAGGACAAGTAACCATGCGCAATGTGCGTCTTCTGCTGTGCAGCCTTTGTAGCTGCTGTGCTCTCTATGCGCAGTTCGACGATGCACTCGGTATCGTCGAACGTCCTGACTCCAGCAGCATCGTTCGGCTATTGACGGTCGAAGGCGATACATTGACAGTCGAGGCATACCTTGCGCGTGTACGCACGTATCACCCAGACATACGCATTGCTGCTGCTGGTATCGAACGTGCACGTGGCGTCGAAACGAGCGCGTGGGGATTGCTCGATCCACGCATCCGTGCTCACTATTCGACAAAGAACTACTATGGAGGCTTGAAAAACAATGAGCTCGGAGCTACACTGAATTTGCCGCTCTATTGGGGGCAACAGATTTCGATCGGCTATCGGCGTGCCACAGACTTTTTCGATACCGACTACACCACCGGCAGCGACGGCGAACCCAGCATCGCATTGAGTATTCCGCTGGTTCGGAACGTTCAAACCGATGCTGTGCGTACAGCGATTGCGCGTAGCGAACAAGGCATCATCCTTGCAGAAGCACAGCTCGATGAACGCAGGAATTCTCTCAGTCTTGCTGCTGTGACCGAGTATTACGGATGGGTTGCATCACGAGCGCGCTACGATATCGCTGCCGATTTGTTCGAGATCATCAACGAGCGCTATCGCTGGATTCGTTCCGAGATCGAGCGTGGCGAGCGTGCACCGGTGGATTCCATCGAAATTTTGCAAGAGCTGTTTCGGCGACGCGCACTACTTGCGCGAGCTCGCAATCTCGTCGAACGTTCCCTTTTGACCGTGGCGATATATCTGTGGGGAGACGACGAGCGTTCTATGGTCGAGCGTTTTGTGCCGGAGCCGTTCCCGACACCGGAGTTACTCGATCCAGTGCAGGTAGCTTTCGACCGCTCGCGTGCGCTCCAGCGCCGACCCGAAATGCGTCGTTTGTTTGCCGAGCGTGAGCAGCTCACGTTCGATCTACGTTTGGTTCGTGAATCATTCAAACCGAACCTTGCTGCGAAACTTTCACTCTACTCCCCAGGTTGGACAACGCCGATCGATCAGATGCCGACATACTGGAAGGCAGGCGTCGATTTCGAATTGCCTCTGATGTATCGCGCACCCAGTGGACAGCAGCAACAAGTTATCGCTCAGCAGACGCAAATTGAAGCACTGATTGAGTTGCAGCGCAGGCGAATCGAAAACGATGTGTCGCTTGCAGCCGCATCGGTGAACGCGACCTATGAACAAGCAGTCCTCGCCCGTGCGGAACGGCGTGCGGCTGAAATGATGGTGGAAGCCGAACGCCGATTGTTCGAGCGCGGCGAATCCGATCTGTTGCGGCTCAATTTGCGCGAGCGCTTGCTCGCCGAGGCTCGCGAGCGCGAAGTCGAAGCACTCCACTCGCACGCCGTTGCTCGCGCTTACTATCGCTGGGCAATCGCCGACTACTGATCGGTGCGTCGGAGGTAACCTGCCAAGCTCACCAGTGTCAGTGCAGCGAGCAGCCCCATTGCAATCTCGATTGCTCCCGACTCGATAACCTCGCGTGCGCGACGGGACAATGTCGTCTCAGTCCACGACGCGAGCGTCACAACAGCCAGCACTGCACTGACGAAACCCATTTGGGCGAATGTCTTCCATTTGGCAGTGCGTGTCGGACGAAGCGTTTTTCCTTCCGACCACGACCAGACACGAAGAACTGTCGCGACGATATCCCGCACAACGACGATAGCCACCATCCACAGTGGTACGAGATCGAGCATGACAAAACCGAACAGCGCCGAGAGAACCAAGATTTTGTCCGCCAGTGGATCGAGAAAAATTCCGATCTCGGAGATTTCGCCAAAACGGCGCGCCAAGACACCGTCAACGAAGTCGGTCAATGCGGCTGCGACGAACAACACAAACGCCCAAACATAGCACCACGGGTTGTCTTGAACGAGCAAAAAAGAAAAGATCGGTGCGACGAGAATGCGCAGTGCAGTGATGATGTTGGCGAGCGTGAAAACATTAAGTCGTGGTGCGGTGTGCATCGTGACTGGCTCGGATAATTGCGACAAACGATTCTGCGACGAGAGATGCAGTACCGACGAGTGCGCCATCGACATTCGGCACGGCAAAAATTTCTGCTGCATTGTTGGCGTTGACGCTGCCGCCGTAGATAAGTGGTACGTGCGAGCATCCGTGTCCATCGAGAAACGATCGGAGGTAAAGATGCGCTTGCTCGATTTGCTCCGGTTCGGCTGCGATGCCTGTTCCGATCGCCCACACTGGTTCGTATGCGCAGACCCATGCTCTCGAGCGATCCTGGTGCTGGGCTATGTTTCCGAGCTGCCGTCGGAGTACATCCCATGTCTGGTGCATTTGGCGTTGGTGGAGAGTTTCCCCGACGCAGACGATCGGTATCAGGCTCGCTTCCCACGCTCTGAGCATTTTACGGAGAACTATCTCGTCGTCCTCGCCGAAGATGGTGCGGCGTTCGCTGTGACCGACGATAACATACGAACACCCGACAGCACGGAGCATCTCGGCACTTACCTCGCCTGTGTATGCACCGTAGGGTTCGGTCCAGCAGTTCTGTCCGCCAAGTTCGATCGCCGTATCGGTGAGTTCACTGCGCACGATGGAGATGTTCACGAACGGCGGACAGAGAACGACTGTGCCTACCGAATCGAGGTGTTGCTCTGCCGATAATTCGACGATCCGCCGCACCAGTCGGCGTGCTTGGTCAGCCAACGTGTTCATCTTCCAGTTGGCGACGATGATCGGTTTGGTCATGGGAGAAGATTGCCCCGAACGTGGAAAATTGTGTAGTGCTTCAAGTACTCGTCGGATTCGAAGCCGTAACCGCCTTCGACGATTTCGCCAGGACGTTCGATGCGAACGTAGTCGTTAGTCGCCAACCTGCGACGCTGATTGTCCCATCGAAGCGACGCGGTTTCGAGCCGTGTGCCTGTACTGTCGCTGATCACGATGACATGTCCGTATGCCCACATGTGGCTCGTCGCGTTCTCGACGACAGCGCTATCGCACCAGAGTCGAGCGGCACAGTGTCCTGCAGAAGAGAGAAACTCGACATACACGCTGCTATCGAGCATTGTCTGTTGCTGTGTCGAAAACCATCGGAGGCGACCAGCACGAACACGAGCTTTAGTCTGCAGGGAATCGAGAAAAACAATCTCGGTTCCGAAGAGTGTGTTGCTCGGCAACAAGTCGTAAGAGATCGGGTCGCGTGCTGGCTGTACTTCGTCAGTGCATCCCACTATCACGAGTGCGAGCACAAGCCAACTGAACGCTCCGGAACGGACCTTATGCGAGGTCATCGTCCACCCAACCACGTTCGCGTACCAGGGTATCGATTTCGACGAGCTGCTCGACAAAACGTTCTGCATACGCAAGTGGGAGCTGTGTCGCCGCATCGCTGAGTGCAGTTGCGGGATCGGGATGTGTCTCGAAAAACACGCCATCGACTCCACACGCTACCGCAGCACGCGCAATATGAGGAATCAGCCACCGCAATCCGCCAGAAGTGTCGCCCAGGCTTGGCTGCTGCAGTGAATGCGTTGCATCGTACACAACGCGCGCACCGTATGGGCGCATGCGTACCAGTGAGCGCATATCTACGACCAAGTCATGATAGCCGAATGTCGTCCCGCGCTCGGTAACGAGCACGCGATCGTTTCCGGTCGAGCGTACTTTCTCGATGGCTTTCGCCATATCTTCCGGAGCAGCGAATTGACCTTTTTTGATGTTGACGATTTTGCCTGTCGAACCTGCTGCCAAAAGAAGCTCTGTTTGACGGCAGAGAAACGCTGGAATTTGCAAAGCATCCACGTAGGAAGCGACCTCGGCAGCTTCCCAGCTCTCGTGAATGTCGGTCAGCACACGAAGACCAAAGCGCTCTCGGACACGAGCGAGAATTTCCAATGCTCGATGTTTTTCGATACCGACGAACGAATGGAGACTGGTGCGGTTTGCCTTCCGATACGAAGCCTTGAAAATCAGCTCTACGCGGAGCCGCTGGCTGATTTGCGCTAAGTGGTCAGCGACGGTAAAGGTGATCTCTTCGCTTTCGACGACGCACGGACCGGCGATGAAAAACAGTGGCATTGGCAACAGTCAGTCGTTGATGTTATGGATCGTCGCAGTACAAATTTGCGATGGTATGACGTTGCACCGAGTCAGGTCGGTGCATGCGATGCTGCTCGGTGGTGTCGAGATGCAATCTGTTCCGCTGTATTTTCGTGCTGCGTTACTCCTGCAGCAGAGCGACGCGCCGTTAGTTCGGCTATCCACGATGAGCATTTATGTCCACACCATTGGACGACGCGACTATCGAGCGAGCCGTAGCTACTCGACAGCGACGGCGCCGGTCGTCGGCTAAGGGCGAAGAAGCCGGCTCTCGGAATGCCGCAATCGCTGGGATTCTGCTCGTTCTGGTAGCAATCCTGATCGCTTTGGCATTGGTGTCGTACTCACCTGCCGACGAAGCCAATACCGATGTATCGCTTCGGCAGGTTGTGGAAGTATTCCGCAACAACGACGAACTCCGTGCCAAGCTGGACACAACACACAACTGGCTCGGTTTGCTCGGTGCGATCGTCGCCGATGCTCTTATTCACGATGCCTTCGGGTACGCATCGCTATTGCTTGTCGTTCTTCCGATTCGATGGGCACGCGATCTGTTTCGTCACGGTCGTGTCCAGAACCAATCGTGGCATCGGAGTGCTCTGACGCTCGTGGTCATTGTGGCTGTATCGTTTTGGTTCGGAAGCGTGCGCTCTCTCTGGGATGGAGTGGCGGTAGAATGGAGCGGGCTTGTCGGCGAATTTCTCGCCTCGGTTTGTTCGACATTGGTCGGCAGACTCGGCACGTTGCTGATCAGTACTGTCGTGCTCTTTTTCGCTGCAGTGTTCGCAACCGGTGTGAGTTTGGTCGGGATCGTCAATCGAGCGCGCTCGATACTGGTATGGATTGTCACTTCTATTCGGGAGCATTCGAGACGTACCAAGAAAAATGCCACGATCCGAACCGAAAACACAAGCGGCAGCGAGCAGGACGACAACCCGTTTGCATTTCTTCGTAAAGTTTCTCGTACACCTGTAGCAAGCGAAGAACCGCGCATCGTCACACCCGACGAGTCGCAGCTACCACCAGCCAAGCAAGAACCAACTCCCTCTGCCCGACAGACCGAATCACCGCCCCCAATAGAATCGCGCAAACTCACTCTTACCGTTCAACCGACACGCACTCCGACCAAAGAAGAGAAGCCTGAGCCTGTTCGCCCGTCGCTGTACGACGAGAGCATTCTTTACACACCGCCTTCACTCGACTTGCTGACTCACAGCAAGGAAGAGCATATCATCAACGAGGAAGAGCTGAAAACCAACGCTCGTCTGTTGCAAGAAAAATTGGAAACATTCAAAATCAAAATCGAGAACGTCACGGTCATCCCGGGTCCGGTCATTACTCAGTACGAGTTCGTTCCTGCCGCTGGTGTCAAGATCAGCCAGATCGAAGCACTCGCGGACGATATCGCACTGGCGCTGAAGGCACGTGGCATTCGGATCATTGCACCGATTCCCGGTAAAGGTACCGTTGGGGTAGAAATCCCGAACCACAAACCGAGCTTAGTTCGTTTCCGGAGCATCGTCGCATCGAGATCGTTCCGTGAATTCAGCGGGGCGCTTCCTCTGGGTTTAGGCAAGACCATTACCGGAGATGTGTACTGTGCCGATCTTTCCGAGCTTCCACACCTTCTCATCGCTGGAGCGACAGGTTCTGGGAAATCAGTCGGCATCAACACGATTATCATGTCGTTGGTTTGGCGGCTGCATCCTCGCGACTTGAAGTTCGTCATCATCGATCCAAAGAAAGTCGAGCTGACATTCTACACCAAACTCAAGCACCATTACCTTGCGGCATCGCCCGACATTGACGAGGTCGTCGTTACATCGCCTGCGAATGCAGTCATCGTCCTCAAATCGCTCGTTGCGGAAATGGAGCAACGCTACGATCTTCTCGCAAAGGTAGGGCAACGAAAAATCAGCGACTACAATCGCAAGCTCGCCGAAGGATCGCTCCGCGCTGGCGATGGCGCACCATTGTTGCCGATGCCGTACATCGTCGTCGTCATTGACGAGCTCGCAGACTTGATGATGACGGCACGTTCGGAGGTCGAAGATTCGATCATTCGGCTGGCGCAATTAGCGCGTGCTGTCGGCATTCATTTGGTGGTCGCGACACAGCGTCCCTCGGTTGACGTCATCACGGGATTGATCAAGGCGAATTTCCCGGCGCGTATTGCCTACCAAGTTGCATCGAAGGTTGATTCTCGGACAATTATCGATACCGTCGGCGCCGAGCAACTTCTCGGCAATGGCGATATGCTCTTTACTCCGGGCGGACAGCGCCCGATTCGTTTGCAGAACGCCTTCATTACAACCGAAGAAGTCGAAGCGATTACCGACTTCATCGGTAAGCAGCGAGGCTACTCTACCCCGTACATGCTACCATCGGTCGCGCAACAATCTGTACGCGGTGGCGACGGCGATGGTGATTTCGATCCGCTGTTCGTAGATGCTGCGCGAATCGTTGTCCACGCACAACAGGGTTCGACGTCGTTGCTCCAACGTCGGCTGCGTATCGGTTATTCGCGTGCTGCTCGCATCATTGACCAACTGGAAGCCGCCGGGATTGTCGGTCCATTCGATGGCAGCAAAGCACGGCAAGTTCTCCTCGACAGCGAAGCAGAACTCGATATGCGCCTTGGAGAATTGGGATTGAGTTGATCCGAGGTCGCTGTGGCTGAGGACTAAATGTCCAGGTTCCGCACTGTGAGTGCATTGCGCTCGATGAATTCGCGGCGAGGCGGCACATCGTTGCCCATCAGGGTGTCGATCAAGTGCGAGGCAGCAGCAGCACTCTCGATCGTCACCTGTTGGAGGACACGGGTTTCGGGGTTCATCGTTGTTGACCACAATTGCTCCGGGTTCATCTCACCGAGTCCCTTGAATCGTTGGATAACGATCCCGTCCGGTGTCGTCGTCACTTCCTCGTCGCTACTGCCATCGGTTTCGCCGGCGGTTTTGGACTTGCTGCGGTCGGCTTTTTCTTTGCGGATGCGTGCGATGATCTCGTCGCGCTCGTGGTCGTTGTAGGCGTAGTATTCCTGTTTCCCTTTTTTGATTTTGTACAGCGGTGGCTGGGCGATGAAGAGTCGCCCGGCAGTAATCAGTTCGGGCATGAAATTGAAAAAGAGCGTCAGCAGAAGTGTTCGAATGTGCGAGCCGTCGACGTCTGCATCAGCCATCAAAATGATTTTGCCGTAGCGAACTTTGTTCAGGTCGAAATCCTCGCCGAAACCACCGCCGATAGCAGTCAGAATCGCCTTGATCTCGTCGTTTTCGAGAATCTTGACGAGTCGGTTTTTGTGAACGTTGATCGGTTTGCCCTTGATCGGTAGGATGGCTTGAAATCGGCGATCGCGTCCCTGCTTGGCTGAGCCACCGGCAGAATCCCCCTCGACGATGAACAGTTCGGAATCTTCGGGCGAAGTCGAACTGCAATCAGCGAGCTTCCCCGGTAGTGCCAGCGAGTCGAGTGCGTTTTTTCGCCGAGTCAATTCACGAGCTTTCCGGGCATTGATGCGTGCTTCGGCAGCGAGCGTGATTTTCTCGATAATGCGCCGTGCCGACGTCGGGTTCGCATCCAAATAGCGGGAGAGTTGCTCGCTGACGATCGAGCGCACGATGCCTTCGACTTCGCTATTGCCGAGGCGTGTTTTCGTTTGTCCTTCGAATTGTGGTTCAGGGACTTTGACGCTGATGACGGCAGTCAAGCCTTCTCGGAAGTCTTCACCGGTGAATTGGAGCTTTGCGAGATTGTTCGCTTCAGCATACGCATTGATCGTGCGTGTCAGCGCGAAACGAAAGCCACTGACGTGTGTACCGTGTTCTGTCGTGTTGATGTTGTTGACATAGGAAAAAAGTCGCTCGGTGTATTCGTTGTTGTACTCGAAACAAATGTCAACGATCACCTCACGACCCGGCTCTCCACCGGTGCCAGAAATCGTAATTGGTTTGATGATCGCGGTCTGGGTGCTGTCAATGTAGCGGACGAAATCTACCAATCCGCCCCTGTAGGCAAAGACTTCGTGCTGCCCGTCTCGTTCGTCTCGAATTACCAATGTCAGATCGGGATTGAGAAACGCCAGTTCGCGCAGGCGCTCGGCGATGCGTTCGTACTTGAATGTCGTTGTCGAAAAAATAGTATCATCGGGCAAAAAGTGAACTGTTGTGCCTGTTTTGTCTGTCTTGCCGATGATTTCGACGGGGGTGACAGGTTTGCCCCGCTCGTAGCGTTGTCGGTAGATTTTTCCATCGCGGTGAATTGTCGCGACTAACCACGTCGAAAGCGCATTGACGCACGATACCCCGACCCCATGCAGACCGCCAGAGACCTTGTAGGTGTTTTTGTCGAACTTGGCTCCCGCATGGAGCGTACACATGACGACTTCGAGCGTGGAGATTTTCTTTTCTGGGTGGATACCGGTCGGGATACCGCGTCCATCGTCTTCGACCGATATCGAACCATCGGCGTGAATCGTCACGACGACGTTTTTGCAAAAACCTGCGAGTGCTTCGTCGATCGAGTTGTCAACGACCTCGAAGACCAGGTGGTGCAATCCACGTTCCCCTGTATCACCGATGTACATAGCCGGACGTTTCCGAACCGGCTCTAAACCTTCGAGTGCAACGATACTTTCTTCTGTGTAGCGGGTGGCGTTCGGAGCAGTTTTCGTTGTCATAGAGTGTTCCAGAACGTGGAAAGTCGCGCGCTATGCTCGAAAGAGCGAGCGCTCGAAGACTGTGCAAAAATACGGAATTCCAAGCCGGAAACCGGCGAAAAGACACGAACTTCGAGTGATCAGAGGATCGAGATATGGCGGACTATTTCGTGCCCGAACCGTTCGTTGAGTTTGGTGCGAATGTTTTCAGCACGCAAACGTAGCTCGATGCGCCAGATAGGTGAATGGACGCGCACGAGCAATTCCCCATTCTGGAATGTGACTGCTTCAATCCGACGCCATACCGTTTCCCCGACGATTTGCCGGAACAGTTCTGGCAGGCGAGCTTCTTCGAGCTTTCCTCGAAGCCCGCGTTCATCGAGGAGAACTTGGAGATAATGCGAAAGCGGTCTGAAGCTATCGTTTGCCATGCTGCAAAAGTACAGGCTGCTTAGACGCTGATTGGAAGTGCGATGTGTTGAAACATTGCTGCATCCGAAATTGCTACCGGAGTCGGTGCAGTCAAAAAAATTTGCCACAAGGAGCAATGCTCGGCGATCGCTCGACCGATCATGCGTGCATTCGCTGCATCGAGATCCGAAAAAACGTCGTCGAGCAAGAGAATCGGTGCTCGATCGGTTCGGGAATGCAGAAGTTGCGCTTCGACGATTTTTATCGCGACGAGAGCCACCTTCTGCTGACCTTGCGATGCCACTGTATGGAGCGGATAGCTATCGGCTATAAATGCGAAGATGTCACGCTGTGGACCCCATTGAGTAGTCATTCGCTGGCGATCGCTGTCGAGTAACGCACTGACACGCTCTCGCACCGAATGCTGCAATTCATCGCGTGAATTGTTCCACAGATGGGGTTGACATTCGTGTCCGAGCCATGGAACCGCATACTCCAAGTGAAATGGAATCGGTACGTGCACGGAGTCCGAGATTACATCGGAAAGATAGCCATTGAACAGTTCGGTGAAGCGCTTTCGCTGCCAGAGAATTTCGACCGACGATGCGAGCAGCTCTTCGGTCCACGCATCGAGTTCGGTCGAATCGTGCACATCGCTGGCGAGCAAACGATTCCGTTGTCGCAGAGCAGTTCGGTGTCTCCACAATGCGTGCTTGTACGCTCCGGAGGATTGCGCGAGGATACGATCAACGAACGCACGCCGAACTGACGGCTCTCCGACGAACAACTCGCGATGTGATGCTGCAAGGACGACGCATGGAACAAGTCCGATCAAATCCTGCGCGGTGCAATGCTCGCTCGCCGAGGTATGTATCGTTTTGCCGCTCGAATGATTGTACTCTATGGTGATCGTTAGTGGTGTGCCGATGTCGTGAACGATACGAGCACAGATCGAGTACCCCGTTGCACCATGTCGGACAAGTTCTTCGTCCCCGACGGGCAAAAATGATTTACTCATCGTAGCGGTATTGAGCGCTTCGAGGACACTGGTTTTTCCTACACCGTTCGGTCCGCTGAGTATAACCGCGCGGCTGTGAAACTGCAACGATAATGCCGAATGCGAACGGAAGTTGGTCAGATGGAGACTTTCGACGAACATCGAGCCGGATAGTATTGCTATGTGCTGCGTTCGGATGCTGGCACTGTCGCAGTGGCGAGTGACTCGGTCTCAGGACTCGTCGTTCGAGTAGCAGCAGAAGTAGGGGCTGAAGCTTTAGTGCTGCGGAAGGAACGTACGGTGCTCAGGAAAACCCCTGCAAGTGTAACCAAGAATCCACACCAAACAAGATTGATCATCGGTTTGAGAGAAACATCCACGACGAGTACTTGCCGAGTTGCATCGGTTCTGCCGGGATCGTCGAATCGGATTACCGCGGTCGAGCGCTCTGGTTGATCAGGATTTCGTTGAATGCGAACAAGCGACATTGGAAACGGAACCCCAGTGATCGAAACAGTTCGCGGCACAAACGTTCGACCATCGAAGAACGTGTAGAGCGTAGTATCGAGCATTCTACCATTGCGCGATGTCAGCCGAACACGGACGCCGAGCTGCAAGGCGCCAGCGACATCGCTCATTTGTGCTTTGCTCATGTCGAATGCCACCAACTCGATTGTCCAGTTCGTATCTGCGGGAACACGCGCAGTCTCGTGCTTGGTCAGCGTCAGCGAGGAAGACGATTCTTCGATATCGAGAGCCTTCGGGGCGATATACACATCCCCACTCAAACTGCGGACGATGCCTGGTTCGAGAAATGGTGCTTGGCGTTGATTGAAGTCGCTGAAGTACACGACTGGGTAGGCGTAGTGTCGTTTAGTGCCTTGTTCGACGGCGACGACGTAGCGATACTTTTCGCGATCGGACAAATGCGTTTCGATTTGGTGCTTGCCGAGTAGCGTGAAAGTGTAGCCGAGAACTGATGCACTTTTGCCCTCGATCAGCCGGACATGGACAGGATCGGGCTGACGAGATAGTAGCACAATGCCGATTACGAGGATGGCTAACCCGACGTGAGAAACGAATGCACCGACTGCGATAAACTTCTTGGAAGCGATGAGCCGGACTATTTGTCGTCCGTTTATCGCTATCGCAATAAGAGCGCCCAGGGAGAGAGCTGCTCCGCCAATCGTCGCGATGATCCCTGTCGCCAGTCCGATTCCCACCAGGCACAACGAGAGCAGCACGAAGCGGAGAAATTCGCCTGTGAATTTACGCGTATCGGTCGAAGACCATGATGCCACAAGCGACAATCCATTGATGAGCAGCAACGCCGCTGTCAGTGGGATGTGAGCTTTATTGTAGAATGTTGCCTCGATCGCTACTTTCGGTTTTCCGATAATTTCAGCAACGATTGGGTAGCTCGTGCCGAGCAACACCACTACGGCGCTTGTTACCAGGCATATTGCACCGAGCGCGAGGATGAACTCACGGGATGTAATCGCAAACGATTTCACTTGCTGGGTAGAAGCACTCATTTCCCGAAAACGCATGCTTAGTAAGCCCAGACCGAGTACAAGGAAGCTGCTAAGGAACAGCAGCAGGAGCACATAGACGAAATAGCCTGGTTCGACAAAGGAGTGAACCGACGTATCGCCGAGAACACCGCTTCGAGTCAGGAACGTCGAATAGAGCACCGCCGCAAATGCTGCGATCGCTAACAAGAAGTTTGTGCGTACCAGTCCTTTCGTTCGTCGTTGAATGATCGTTGTGTGAAGCAAGGCTACAACGAAAAGCCACGGCACAAGAGATGAATTCTCCACGGGATCCCATGCCCAGAATCCACCCCATCCGAGTGTCTCGTATGCCCATAGACCTCCGAGGACGATGCCGATACCGAGAACGAAGGTCGCTGCAAGCAACCAGGGTTGCGCGATACGAGTCCATTCGTGATACCGGCGACGCCAGAGTCCAGCCATTGCGATGGCAAATGGTGCCGATACCATCGCAAATCCGCTGAACAACATCGGCGGATGAATCATGACCCAATAATTCTGCAGGACCGGGTTCAGTCCGCGACCGTTGTAACGTGTTGGGTCGTTTCGGAGGGCTTCGATGAACTCCCGTGTCGTGCCGTCTTGCGCATAGGTCTCCCACAAGTAGGCGAAGGGATTCTTCGCGGTCAACATCAATGCCAAGAACACTAAGATCAACGAAAAGAACGCCATTGTTTCAGCTTCGATAGCGCGCCGCTTGCTGTATTCGATGACAGCAACGCCGACAATCGCTGTCAGCAGGGTCCACAGCAGAAAGCTTCCTTCTTGACCGGAGTAGAACGCTGCGTACAGGAATGGTGGATCGAGCTGCCGTGATGAGTACGACTGGACGTAAGTATAGTCGAAGTTGTGAGTCGCAATGTGATATAGGAGCAGCCCAGAGATCGCGGCAATCAGCGCGACCGAAGCGACATACAGTTTGCGTGTGAATGCGATCACTGCTTGATTGTGTTTGATCGAGGCATACCAATAGCCGATCGCGATTGCTACGGTGAATCCCAAGTACATGTGTACGAGAAACTGCCCTAACATAGCGCTATTGAGCTTGCGGGGACATTGCGGAATTACCTTGGTATTTCGATGGGCACTTGGTCAGAATCTCTGATGCATGGAAACGACCAGCTTCGACTCTCCCTCTGACGACGACCGATTCAGCCAGCTCGAAGTTGTTCGGCTTAGCGCCATCATATTCGACGCGAATTCGATTGCCGTCCCCATCTTCGAGAACAAATGTGAATGTATTGGTTGCTTGATCATAGGAGGCGCTATCACGTTCGACCCACTTACCCTTGATTTGCACTTTTTTACCGGTAGTGCGAGCAGTCGCAATAGTAACGTACTGGATTTGCGATTCAGAGAGAAGATACGCTGCAGCTCCGACTGCTATAAAAACGACTATCCCACCGACAATGTAGCGCAGCTTTGTTGTCATGGTGCGGAAGATGAAATGTCGTTGGGGTTAGAAGACGAACCTTGATTCTGGGTTGTTGTGGTACTATTTTCCAACGTTACAAGGCGTTTGTCGAGTCGCCACAAATACACTGCAATACCGGTCCAGATCAGCAGTGTAACGATCATGACGATAACATGTGGATGGGCATCAAGATACTCGATCATGTCTCGCTTCCGAGTTGGTGGTAACGGTAACGATTGTAGCGGGCGACGACATTCAGCATCCATGTAAAAAACAGTGTGATGCCGGCGAGCATGATGCTGAAAACCATAGCCTTCGTCAGATCGAGTGCATCCTGCTCCGGGCTGAGGATCGGACCAATGTTGACGTCGTCTCTTGAACCAGGATGCAAGCTGATAGTTATCCGAGGAACGATAAAAATCAAAAACACAGCAGCAACAGCGGCGACGACAGCATATGTCGCTGCGACGCGCTTTCGCATGTCGCCTTTGACGTTAGAGCGAAGCACGAAGTATGCGGCATAGATCGCAAGTAGCAACAAGACCGACAATTCGCGGGAATCCCAGTTGAAAAAGTGACCCCAATTGAACTTAGCCCACACTGCCCCACTGGCGTATGCGAGTGCAGTAAACAACGTTCCGATGCTCGCGGAAGAAAGTGCAATGATGTCGTATTCCTCCTTCTTACGACGAAGGTACAGAATCGAGTAGAGCATCGTCACTATGTATGCAAAAAAACCTGTCCACGCCGCAGGTACATGGAAGAAAATGATGCGAGCTTTCTCGCCGAGTGCAGGAATGTGCGGTAGCATTATTCGTGGAGCGCTTTCCAAAGCGGTGATATCGTAGAGCGAGTGAGTGATTAGTCGTGTGTGTAGTAGTAGGTTATGATGATTTGATTGTGCCATAACAGTTTTGATCATTTCATTACTCCCTCTGCAAATTACCGCATGCCCCGCTATATCTCGACATTCGAGGTCTGTACTATCTATTTGCCGTACTCCACCAACAGGGATCAGCACCGTAAACGCTGCTCCCCTGTTGAATTTCGCTTCCGTTGCCGCGTCGCTGAATGTTCCGACGATCGGCGGGAAAAGACCGAAAACAATACCGACGGCAACTGCTCCCCACGCCAGTATGGCACGAAGTGCTGAGCGCTGCAGAATACCCTTCCCAAATCCAACAGCGATTGCGACGCCGAGTGCTGAGACATAGAAAAGGTACTTCATTTGACTATTATTCGCTGTTCGAGCGCAATTTTCATCCTTTCGATAGCGGACTCGATATTCTCGAGCGAATTGGCGTATGAAAACCGTACATATCCCTCGCCGTGTTCGCCGAAAGCGGTTCCACTCAAACACGCAACGCCGACATCCTCGAGCATCGAGTCAGCAAATTGTTGGGAACTCATGCCGGTTCCTCTCACATTCGGAAAAGCATAAAAAGCGCCGCTTGGCATCTGGCACGTAACACCTGGCAAAGAGTTGAGTCCGGCAACTATTGCATTACGACGACGACGGAATTCCTCGACGAAGCGTTGAACATGTGGCAAGGTGCGATCGCTCAAGGCTTCGATACCCGCTATTTGAGTAAAGCTCGGCGCACAGCTTGTGCAATTGGTTTGCAATCGTGCAACTACTTGTGCAAGCGTTGCTGGCATCAATCCATAGCCGAGCCGCCATCCGGTCATAGCGAACGTTTTTGAAAAACCATCCAATACAATGGTCCGCGCTTCAATGCCATCGAGTTCGGTGATGCTATGGTATTCGACCCCGTCGTACATGATGCGGGAATAGATCTCATCGGAAAAGATGAGCAGATCGTATTTCTCAGCCAGCTCCGCGATACTCCGTAGGTCGTCTTGCGTCAAGACGCTCCCAGTCGGATTGTGAGGAGAATTGATGATAATCATTCTCGTTCGAGCGGTGACAAGCGACTCCAACTCGTCGAGGTCGATGCGAAATTGGTTGACTTCTCGAAGCGGTAGAGGTACAGGCTTAGCACCGAGGAACCGGATAACCGATTCATAAATGGGAAAACCCGGATTGGGATAGATCACCTCGTCTCCCGGCTCGATCGTCGCTTGCAAACCATAAAAGATAATTGGCTTGGCGCCTGGTGTTACGACAACGTTCTCGCTTCGGTATTTCGAGATACCGCGAGTGCGATTGAAATAGTCGGCGATCGCCTCTCGAAGCTGTGGCAACCCAGCCGATGGTCCATAATGCGTCCACCCATCGTCCAGCGCTCGCTTGGCTGCTTCAACGATATTCGGAGGCGTATCGAAGTCCGGTTCACCGATTTCGAGATGAACGATCGACTTTCCCTTCGCTTCGAGTGCACGTGCACGAGCAAGCACCTCGAATGCAGTTTCAGTACCGAGATTGCTGATGCGCGAGGCAATGTACATGTCGTTCAATTGCGATTGTTGGTGTGATGATGAAGCAAGAAGCACTCAGTGCACAGCATTGCTCGATAATGCTTGTACAGGCTCGATCGAGATTTGACGACGCTCGTCGTTGCCAGGAAATGTTCGTATCGAGACGTGATAGCTCGAACGGACAAGCGACTCTTTGACTTTCTCTGGCCACTCGACAACTTTGATCGCATCGGGCAATGCAAGCCATTCATCCAGACCGATCGTCCGAAGTTCTTGCTTGTTCTTGAGACGGTAGAGGTCAATGTGAACAATCCTGAGGGGCTCACCCGACGGCATTTTACCTTCATACACGTTGATGATCGAGAATGTCGGGCTTGTGACGATGTCAGCAACATGAAAGTAACGGCATATTCCGCGAACGAATTCAGTTTTTCCCGCACCGAGTTCACCACTCAAGGTTACGATGTCCCCTTTCTCTAACCGCGATGCGAGTTGCGTGCCGATTCGGTGCGTGTCTTCTTCTGATGTGCTCGAATATACTTCAGATTCCATCGCTGTTTCGGTACGTGATAGTAGTGATCATTTCGGATTCAAAATTACGACTGGAAGAATCATCTCTTCGAGCGAAACGCCGCCGTGCTGGAAACTGTCCCGATACTTGTTGGCATAGCGATGATAGTCGGTCGGATACACGAAATAGAAATCCTCTTTTGCTAAAACAAGGTTCTCGACCGCCGACCGACGCGGAAGACGATAGCGCGCAGTATCGTTGACAATAATTGCGCTTTTCTGGTCTGCTTTGACATTCCGACCAAGCTTGTAACGCAGGCATGTCGAAGTTTCTCGGTCGCCGATTACCTGAGATGGACGCAAACACCGAATGGCGCCGTGATCGGTTGTGAGTACGACCGTCGTATCCTGCGATGCTAACCCGCGAAGTATGCCCCACAAACTCGAATGTTGGAACCACGATCGGGTCAACGAACGATATGCTGCTTCGTCCGGTGCAATCTCACGAAGTATCGCACTATCGCTCCGTGAATGCGCCATCATGTCGAGTGCACTGACAACGATCGCTGTTAGTTGATTCTGTGCTATGCGATGTATCTCGCTTTCGATTCGTTTGCCGAACTCTGTCTCGTAAATTTTGATGTATTCGTACTTGCCGTCGAGGGTCACTCCACGCCGCTTGAGGAGTTCGCCGAGTAGTTCTTGCTCATAGAAATTCTGACTCGCCTCGCTATCGCTTTCGTCGGGTGCCCACTGGGGATAGTAGCGTTCGATGTCGGCTGGATACAGTCCGGCGAACAATGAGTTCCGCGCATAGAGCGTCGCTGTCGGTAGAATCGAGCAGTAATAGTGGAGCTGAATCTCGTAGTACTCGCGCAGCAATTGCTCGATCACACTCCACTGATCGAGGCGTAAACAGTCAACCACGATGAATACAACGCGACGATGACGCTGGAGATGTGGTATCACGTAACGGTCCACGATGTGCGGGGACATGAGAGGATTACCGTCCTTCGGGCGATCGCTCAGCCACGTTGGATATGTCTGCTCGATGTAGCGGGCGAACAGACGATTCGCTTGGCGCCATTGGTCCGAAAGAGTTCTATCGAGTCCCACATCCGGATGCTCGTCGAGATCGATGCTCCAACTGACAAGCGATCGGTACACCTCGACCCAATCAGCCCAGTTGCGAGCATTGTTCATCGCCTGGTCGAGCTGTGTGAAATCGTGAAGAAACTCCCTCGCTATATGTTGTTCTTGGAGTACGCGTGCGTCGAGGAATTTTTTGCAGGCAGCCAATATTTGCGATGGGCTTATCGGCTTGGTCAAATAGTCGTCAATGCTCCGACCGATCGCCTCGTCCATGAGCGACTCTTGTTCGTTCTTGGTAACCATGACGACGGGGCGATGCGGGTCGAGCCGCTTGAGTTGTTGGAGCGTCTCCAAGCCACTCATCCCGATCATCATCTCGTCGAGGAAGATCAGATCGAAGCGCCGTTGATTTGCCAGCACCAGCGCATCCTCTCCACACGTAGCCGTCTCGACTTCGTAACCACGACTCCGCAGTACTTGCAGATGTGGCTGAAGGAGCTCGATTTCGTCGTCAACCCAAAGGATGGTACGTTTCATTCGAACACTCGGGATCGTTTCGTACAACAGAACGATCGATCAGTGTTCTTGTTGTCTCCGCAACTGCAGCTTCACGTTTGTATGACGCCGACACTCCAGCGAGGGATTTGGTCATTGTGACTTGCCACTGCGATTCCTTGTGAGACGACTCGCCGAATCTCTTGCGGAGCAATGATACCGTCAACCCACATCCGCGATGCTGCATAGAGCGGGGACATCGTCGCCTCGTATCGCCGCTGGATTTCATCGAGCAGACGTTGCCGCTCGGCGTCGTCGAGGTGTTTTCCCTCTCGCTCGAGGGCAGCGAGCCGCAACGTCAGCAGTGTTCTCGATGCTTGTTGTCCGCCCATGACGGCAATTTGCGCTGTCGGCAAAGCCATGATCAGTCGCGGGTCGTAGGCTTTCCCGCACATTGCATAGTTGCCTGCACCGAAGCTATTGCCGACGATGACAGTGAATTTCGGCACAACTGAGTTGGCAACTGCGTTGACCATTTTTGCGCCGTCCTTGATAATTCCCCCTTGTTCGGCACGAGTACCGACCATGAAACCCGTGACGTCTTGCAGGAACACCAGCGGAATGTTACGCTGATTGCAGTTCATGATGAACCGAGCTGCTTTGTCTGCACTATCGGAGTAAATGACGCCGCCGACTTGCATCTCTCCTCGACCGTTACGAACGATCTGTCGGTTGTTCGCGACTATCCCCACCGCCCAACCATCAATGCGCCCGTAGCCACAAATGATCGTTTTGCCGTATCCCGCTTTGTACTCGTCGAACATAGAGTCATCGAGGATACGAGCCAATAGTTGATACGTATCGTACGGTCGTGTTCGGTCGCGCGGGATAATACCCCACAGCTCGTCATCGTCGAAGGCAGGTGGCGCTGGCGCTACACGGTCGAAAATGTTTTTCCGCCCCTTCGTCGGCGCAAATTTCGACACGAGCGAGCGAATTAGCTCGATCGCTTCACGATCGCTGGAGACAGCATAATCGGTCACCCCGCTGATCGTCGAATGCATCGTCGCACCACCGAGCTGTTCAATGTCCGCTTTTTCACCGATTGCTGCTTCGACGAGCGCAGGACCAGCCAAGAACACGTACCCCGATTTTTCGACGATGATTGCTTCGTCGCTCATGATCGGCAAATACGCTCCACCAGCAACACATGGTCCCATGATCGCCGCAATCTGCGGTACACCGAGCGACGATAGAATTGCATTGTTGCGAAACTGCCGCCCGAAATGTTCTTTGTCGGGGAATATCTCGTCCTGCATCGGCAGGTACACTCCAGCGCTATCGACCAAGTACACTATCGGCAAACGATTTTCGATAGCGATTTCTTGAGCGCGGAGATTTTTCTTAGCCGTCATGGGGAACCATGCGCCGGCTTTGACGGTGGCATCACCGGCAACGACGATGCAGTCTCGACCCGAAATTCTGCCGATAACGACAATCACCCCCGCGCTCGGGCAGCCGCCATCCTCTGCGTACATACCGTGCGCAGCATAGAGTCCGATTTCAAGCGGTTGACAATCACTGTCGAGCAAGGCGGCAATTCTCTCACGAGCAGTTAGCTTCCCTTTCGCTTTGTGTCGCTCGATTGCTGCGGCACCGCCACCGAGTTTTATCTGTTCGGCAACTGCGGTCAGCACGCGATGGAGGTTCTTGTTGTGATCGTAGTTCCGTTCGAATTCGAGATCTCGTTCGATGCGAGAACCTATACGTCGAGCCATATTCGAACACAATCGGGGTGATGGTTCAACCTTTGCTGCGCAGCCGCATGGATGCCGGCGTGCTGAATGGGAAGCATCTGTGACAGCAAAGTTAGACAGTCATGGGTTATTCCCCCACTGTGTAGAGTTGCTCGATAACGGCAGCATATCGCTTGATGATTTCGTTTCGCTTGGGTTTGAGAGTCGGTGTGAGCAACCCGTTTTCGACAGTGAACGGTTCAGGAATGAGCGCGAAACGTCGAACGCGCTCGTATTTGGCTAAGTCCCGCTGTGCATGCTCGACTTCTCGTTGGAGAATACCGATGAGCTTGGTGTCGTTGCAAAGGTCTGTAAGCGGGGGTTCGGCGTCGAGACCGTTCGCCTGTGCGATCGTCCGAAGCACATCTTCATCCGGAACGATGATCGCGGCACAGTACGGGCGCCCATCACCGACAACAACGACGTTTCGAATGAACGACAGTTTCCCCAATGCGCTTTCGACCGCCTGCGGTGCGACATTTTTCCCGCCACTTGTAACGATCAAGTTTTTGATACGATCGGTGATTTTGAGATTACCTTTTGCTGTCCACTGACCAATGTCGCCGGTGTGTAGCCAGCCATCGGAGTCTATCGCCTCGGCAGTCGCTGTAGGATCGCGCCAATAGCCCCGCATGATGTTCGGTCCGCGCGCGAGGATTTCGCCCCCATCCGCGATACGGATTTCTATACCTGGCAACGGTTTGCCGACTGTACCGAATTCGTTGTCGTCGAGACGATTGACAGTCAACACCGGCGATGCTTCGGTCAGTCCATACCCTTCGAGGATTGGCAAACCGATTGCCCAGAAAAAGCGGTTGGTATCCTCAGGAAGCGCTCCACCCCCCGAAACGAAGAATCGTAGTCGTCCACCGACCGCATGTCGAATTTTCCGAAATACCAACCGATCGGCAACGCGATAACTCAGTTCAGTCAATAGCGATGAAGTTCCACGTTCGATCTCAGCAATTCGACGCATTCCTACACCCATCGCCCACTCGAAGAGCCGACGCTTCATCGGAGATTGATTCGACATCCGAGCATAGAGTCCGGCGCGCATGCGCTCGAACAACTGTGGTACGCTTGTCATCAATGTCGGTCGCACTTCTTGCAGATTCGTGCGTACCGTATCGAGCGATTCTGCGAACGCAGTCGTTGCACCGCTGGCAAACGCTATGTAGAAGCCCGTTGTACGCTCGTAGGAATGGCACATCGGTAAGTAGGACAGGAATACATCGCTCGGACCGACCTCGATTACTTGGCGTGCAGCTTCAACGTTCGACAAAATGTTACGATGGGTCAACATGACTCCTTTCGGTACGCCGGTCGTGCCACTCGTGTAGATGATCGTGCACAAGTCATCGGGACGCGTCCGAGCAAGGCACTCAGCGACGAAGTGCTCGCGGTCGCGTTCAGACAGAAGCTTTTCGCCACGTTCGATGAGCTGCCGGATGGAATACACCGGGATACTTCTGCCTGTCGAGGAGCCTTCAGTCATTTGCCCGGCAACGTCGTCGAAGACAACGATACCCTCGAGGGTTTCCAATTCGTCGGAGAGAGAGATAAGTTTATCGAGCTGAAACCGTGATGAAACGGCTGCCAGTGTTGCCTGCGAATGGTTGACGATGTATGCAATTTGCTTTGCCGTCAAGGTGGGAAATACCGGCACATCGACACCACCGGCAAGAAGTGTTGCAAAGTCCGTCAGAACCCACTCGTAACGATTCTCTGAAACGATCACGATACGATCACCCGACTCTAATCCGAGCGAATCGAGCGCAGCGGCGTATGCTTCCACATCACGGCGCAATTGACTGTAAGTGATGCCAATGTAGCGTCCATTGCGTTTGTGCAGATAGGCAGCGCGCTGTTCTCTGCTGTATCTGTCGGTCACGCTGCAGAACATTTGCGGGATTGTCGCCATCGGAGACTCTGGTGAATGCATCATCCCAAGCGAAATTTACAATGGGAAATTTCGTCCTCTCTCCGCAAATACCGCAGTAACTTCGCCAACGTATCCGAAATGTTATGTTGAACTGGGCAGCAATCGCCTACCTATGACGCTCGAACAGTGGAAAGAACGTGCACAGCGCGAATTGGGTGAACGTCCGTTGGACTCGCTTCAATGGAAAACGCCCGAGGGAATACTCGTCAAGCCGCTGTACACAGAAGAGGACCTGGAAAAAATCGAACATCACCGAAGCTTGCCAGGATTCTTCCCGTATGTCCGCGGACCCTATGCGACAATGTATGCCAACCGCCCGTGGACGATCCGGCAATACGCCGGATTCTCGACAGCAGCGGAATCCAATGCATTCTACAAAAAAGCACTCGCACAGGGACAGACGGGATTGTCGGTGGCTTTCGATTTGGCGACTCACCGCGGCTACGACAGCGACCATCCACGTGTCGAAGGCGACGTCGGCAAAGCAGGAGTAGCGATTGACACTGTCGAAGACATGAAAATTCTCTTCGATGGTATCGACCTCGGATCGGTCTCAGTTTCGATGACGATGAACGGAGCTGTGTTGCCAGTTTTAGCGATGTACATCGTCGCTGCTGAAGAGCAAGGTGTCGAACAATCCAAACTGAGCGGCACGATCCAAAACGACATCCTCAAAGAGTTTCTCGTTCGCAACACGTACATCTATCCGCCAGAACCTTCGATGCGGATCGTTGCCGACATTATCGCCTACACGAGCCGCTACATGCCGCGTTTCAACAGCATCAGCATCAGTGGCTACCACATGCACGAAGCCGGTGCTACCGCAGTGCAAGAGCTTGCTTTCACGCTCGCCGATGGTTTGGAGTACGTTCGTGCAGCAATCGAGCGTGGATTGGACGTCGATCGGTTCGCGCCGAGGCTCTCGTTTTTTTTCGGGATCGGCATGAACTTTTTCATGGAGATCGCCAAGCTCCGTGCAGCACGGTTGCTGTGGGCAGAACTTATGCAGAAGCACTTTGCCCCGAAGAATCCGAACTCGACGGTCCTCCGTATGCATTGCCAAACCTCTGGGTGGTCGTTGACTGCGCAGGACCCGTACAACAATATCGTTCGCACTACCATCGAAGCACTCGCAGCAGTGCTCGGTGGTACGCAATCGCTCCACACGAACTCATTCGATGAGGCACTTGCATTACCGTCTGAATTCTCCGCACGCATCGCACGCAACACACAACTCATCCTGGCGGAAGAAACGCATATCACGCGCGTAGTGGATCCGCTCGGAGGGTCGTACTACGTCGAGTCTCTGACCGCATCGTTGGCGGAACACGCTCGCCGCCTCATCGAGGAAATTCAATCACAAGGCGGTATGGTCGCTGCGATTATGAGCGGATACGCCAAGATGCTCATCGAAGAAGCTGCGGCACGCCGTCAAGCCGCCATCGATCGCGGCGAAGAAACGATCGTCGGTGTCAACAAGTATCGCGCCGAAAACGAGCCTCCGGTCGAGATACTCGAAGTGGACAATGCACGGGTTCGCGCTGAGCAGATCGCTCGGCTTCAACAGATCAAGGCTGAACGGGACAATCAGCATGTCACAGAAGCACTGGAGCGTCTCGTCAACGCTGCACGCAATCCACGAGAGAACCTGGTACCCTATGCAATAGAAGCAGCACGACTTCGAGCCACTGTCGGTGAAATCAGCGAAGCACTTGCCAGCGTATTTACCAGATACCGAAGTTCCCCAGTGGCAATCTCCGGCGTGTACAGTAGCTCCTACGCAGGCGATCCCGAATTCGAACGATTGCGCCGCCGTGTGCTGGCGTTCGAGCAACGGACAGGACGACGCCCACGTATTCTCGTCGCGAAACTCGGGCAGGACGGTCACGATCGCGGCTCGAAAGTGATCGCCAGCGGTTTTGCCGACCTCGGCTTCGATGTCGATTTGGGTCCGCTCTTCCAAACACCTGCCGAAGTCGCTCGCCAAGCGATCGAAAACGACGTCCACGTCGTCGGCATTTCGTCGCAAGCAGGTGCACATACGACGCTGATTCCTCAACTTGTCGAGGAACTCCGGCGTCACCACGCCGACGACATTCGTGTCGTTGCTGGCGGCATCATTCCTCCGAAGGATTACGACTTTCTTCGTGCTGCTGGTGTCCGGGCGATCGTCGGACCAGGAACGCCGATCCTCGAAGCAGCACGTATTGTGCTCGATGTCATCGAAGAACCTACTACGTCGCTTCATGAAGCATAAACCGCATTTTCTTCGGCACGGAGCAGCGGCGGATGAATTGACTCCGCCGGTTAACGAGTCCTCGACCTGGCAGAGCACATCAATCGAGCAACTCGCAGCCAGCGTTTGCTCTGGCGATCGTCGTGCATTAGCGAAAGCACTGAGCATGATCGAGAGCACAAGAGCGACGGATGCGCCATTGCAACGCTTGCTGCTCGAGCGAATCTATTCCGCAACCGGTAAAGCATGGCGCATTGGCATTACCGGCTCTCCAGGTGCTGGCAAAAGCACACTGATCGAGTCGCTGGGCATGGTTGCAATCGAACACGGGCACCGTCTCGCTGTGCTGGCGACAGACCCTGCGGCAGCGACGACCGGCGGCAGTATCTTGGGTGATAGGTTTCGTATGACATCGCTTTCTTCTCATCCGAATGCGTTCATCCGGCCTTCGTCGAATCGCGGCAGTGACACGGCACTGAGCCGCCGCATCAGAGAGAGCATTCTCGTCTGCGAGGCTGCCGGATACGATGTTGTCATCGTCGAAACCGTCGGGGCAGGTCAATCCGATGTCACTATCGCTGACGTCGTTGATATGGTCATCGTGGCATCCCTACCCAATGCCGGTGACGAAGTACAAGGCATCAAACGGGGCATCATGGAATATGCTGACATCGTAGCTGTGACCAAGAGCGATATAGACCGCTCCCTTGCTCTCCGTGCTGCCTCGCAACTTCGCAGCGCTCTCTCGCTGATCCGCTCGCGTTTCCGCGATTGGCAAGCCCGCACAGCAATTGTATCCAGTGTGACCGGTGAGGGGGTCGGTGATTTATGGGCTCTCTGCGAGCAATTCTTCGCTCCGACGCGGCAGCTATCGATCGAGCAAAACAGGCGTCAACAACGGCGCCGTTGGTTCGAGGAAGCATTGATCGAGGCTCTCATTGACAGAGTACGAACCGAAGCACACTCGGCTCACTCTATCGAACGAATCTATAGCGCTATTGAGGACGGTACAGTCCTTCCACCGATCGCAGCGATCGAGATCGTTCACTCGTGGCGGACATCCCAATGATTCCATTGCAAGAAATTCGGCAGTTTCTCGCTGATAATCAGCTCGATGGATGGCTCCTCTACGACTTCCGGAAGAGCAATCCGATCGTACATCGTCTTCTCGGTTTGGGAACTGATCTTCACCTGACAAGACGTTTTGTCTTCTGGATTCCGGCTCACGATGAACCGCTGTTGCTGGCAAGCAGCATCGAAACGCATCTTTTCGAACACCTCCCGTTCGAGCTACGCGCGTATCGCAACCGCCACGAATGGCATGCGGCAATCGCTCGGATACTGGAGGGTGCCCAACGAATAGCCGTCGAATATTCACCGATGGGACAATTACCGTCGGTATCGTACCTCGATGCGGGGACTGCAGAATACTTGCGATCGTTCGGTATCGAGCTTTCGAGCAGTGCCGATTTGATCAGCATGATCGAGTCGGTGTGGACCGACGAACAAATCGCCGAAAACCTGGTCACCGCTCGCACACTGCGAGACATCATGATGGCTACTATCGAACATGCACGGTCGCTGGCACACCTTCGCACTGCTACCGAGCACGACATCCAGCAATTCGTACTTCAAGCGTTCGATCGCAACTCACTGATCACCGATCATCCGCCGATCGTCGCGGTCGGTGCCAATACAGCCAATCCACATTACGAGCCCTCTCCGTCCACCAGCGCACGTATCGAACCAAATTCGCTGTTGTTGCTCGATATGTGGGCAAAATCGCGTGCGCAGTCTGCGACGTATGCTGACATTACCTGGACGGTTTGGCTCGGTTCATCGCCGCCATCGGAGATCACTGCAATTGCGCAGCTTGTTTTTGCAGCCAGAGACGCTGCTCTGGAACTCGTTCGCCGACGATTCGCCGAACGGCAGCCACTCTACGGCTACGAAGTTGACGATGCTGCCCGCAACCTCATCGGCAGTGCTGGGTACGGTGACTACTTTGTTCATCGCACTGGACACAACATCGGCACAGATGTTCACGGCTACGGCACGAATATGGACAACTACGAAACGTGTGACAGTCGGCGCATCCTTCCGGGGACGTCCTTCAGTATCGAGCCTGGCATCTACCTACCGGCTCTCTTCGGAATACGAAGCGAGTGTGACGTGGTCGTCACCAACAATGGCGACGTTCTCGTTCCGACCGAACCGCTCCAACAATCGCTCATCGTATTCGGCACATGACCATGCTCTCGCGCATCATCTGCACGACTTTGCTTGCGACAATCGTTGTCGTCGCACAAACCAATCGCGAGCGTGTCGCACTCGCATACGAGCAATCGGGTGATTGGCGGAATGCTGCGCGTCTCTGGCAAGAACTATTGCAGCAGCAGCCGACAAGTTCTGTGTATCTCGTCGGTGCGATGAGAAGCTTGAAAATGCTGCAGAACACGGCGGCAATGATCGAGCTGTTCTCTTCATCAGACCAACGCGCGCGAGATTGGGAAGCCCTGGCATACTACGGCTACGCCCTGTACCGCACTGGCGATGAGCGCCGCGCTCGTATTGCATGGGAGCAATCGGTCAATTCCATGCCGCGGACCGAGCAGAGCTTCCGACTGCTTGCATCGTTACAAATCGATGCGGGAGCACGCGATGCTGCGGCGAGTACGTTGCTCGACGGACGGCGAGTGCTCGGCAATCGGACACTCTTCGCAACCGAGCTTATCGAACTCGCGATTGCCGCGCGCAATCTTTCGACCGCGCTCGACGAGATTTTCGCTTACTTCGATGCGACGCAAAATTTGGCTCGGACACAAGGCTACATATCGGCATTGCTGACGTTCGGCAACTCCGAGCGAGAGATTCGGCAACGAATCGAAGCATATGTCCGCAGCCATGGAGACGTTCCGTCTGCGCTGCGGTTGGAGGAATGGTTCTTCCGTGAAGTTGGTGATTATCCGAGCGCGCTGGACGTCGTCGTCCGACTCGATCGCCTCACAGGCAACAGCGGGCGCGACATCTACGCATTTGCCGAGCGCGCACGAGTCGAAGGAGCATACGATGTTGCATTGTCAGCATATGGTAAACTTTTGTCGCTGCCGCCCACATCGGATATCCGTGCACTGGCGCTGTATGGCTATGCACAGACGATCGAACAGAAAACGCTCCAATCGGCGCGAAAGAGCTGGGATGACATCGCACGAATCATCGCCGAATACGAACGTATCGTTCGCGACGCACCCAATTCGATATTTGCTGCGACTGCTCTCCTCCGCATCGCAGAGTTGACCCGTGACTATGCCGACGATCCGCTCAGTGCTACAGCCCAATTCGAGCGAGTACTGACGCAGTATCCCACGACCGAACAAGCTGCTCGAGCACGAATCGAACGGTTACCGCTGCTTGTGAGAACGCTCGGTCTGGACTCGACAGCGGCGCTCTTGGAACGCGAACGACCGTTGATTCTTCGATTCAGTACGCTCAGCGACGAGGTGCTGTTCTGCAGTGGAGAGTTCGAGTTTTTCCGATGTCGCTTCGAACATGCTCTCGAGCAGTATCGCAACGTCTCTCGCAACTTAGAATCGCCGCTTGCAAACGACGCAATCGAACGCATGACGCTCATTACGACAAATCGCAACGACTCGGTTTCGTTGTGTATGTTGGCTCGTGCGGAGTTGGCATTTTATCAGCTCGATTGGAAGAACGGTTTTCTTATCACTGACTCGCTTGCAGCTCAGGGCAACGATCTTGCTGAATACGCACTCGCTCACGGCGGAAGCATTGCAGTCGAGCGGAACATGCTCGATCGTGCCGAGCGCTACTACTCGACTCTCATCGAACAATTTCCGGAAACGATCTATGCCGACCGAGCGCTGTGGGGGCTTGGGCGCATTGCCGAAGCGAAGGGTGAACGCGAGCAGGCTCTTCGCTACTACAACGAGCTGCTGGCACGGTATCCGAATTCTATCTACATTCCCCGCGTCCGGTCTCTCATTCGTTCGTTGCGCGGCGACATGTAAGAGCGCCAACTTGCAACAACCAAACTCACGGCAGCGATCGCGGCAGTTTCGCTGCGTAGCCGCAAACCACCGAGCGACCAGTGTTCGACGGACCGTTCTTTCAAGAGCGCTCTTTCGCTGTTCGAAAATCCACCCTCTGGACCGACGATAATTGTGCAGTTGTCGCTGGGGACCGACGGCGCTTTGCCGTCCGGCGCACAAACGATCGGTATGGTGTCGGTGCGTTGCAGAAGTTCCTCGATTGTCGTTGGTTCGTCAATGCAAGGCAACACGCTCCGCTGCGACTGCTTGAGTGCGGCGATCATCTTCGCAACGAGCCGTTCGCGTCGTGGTAGATGCGACACTTGAGCATACTGGGTCCGAAGTGGCACTAATCGCTGGACTCCCAGTTCAGTACACTTTTCAGCCAACCATTCGATGCGATCGTGCGCCGACAATAGCCCGAACGCAACGGTCAACGAGTGCGGCAATTCGCCAGGTTCCTTCTCCACACTCTCGACAACGACTCGAGCTGATGTTCGATCGAGCGCTACCACGGTTGCGATGGCACGCAACCCCTGCCCATTGCTGACGTACACGTGCTGCCCTGGACGAATCCGCAGCACACGAAGGTGCCGAACTTGGTCGCCGTCGAAGCGCAGCTCGGTTGCGTTCTGGTCGAGCTGCGGTAGATAGAGGCATTCCATCGGATCGTGGTGTCGTTTCTATCTTTGTGTCGAAAATACTCGCGGTGTTAGCGAACATGAATTACCAGTGCATTCGTGTGTATCGTCCCGATGGATACGAAGGTGTCGGGGCAATACAGATCGCGCGTTCCGACGTACGCAACGCGCTCAGTTTGCAAACGATGGAAGAGCTTGTCGCTGCTGCCGAGGATTACGATCGCGACGACACAATTGGCTGCATCGTCGTTCATGGCGACGATCGGGCGTTTGCGGCAGGCGCAGACATTCGCGAAATGAGTGATGCCGATGCTGTCACGATGCTCGACCGCGATCAGTTCGCCAGATGGGAACGTCTGCGAATGGTCAAGAAACCTATGATAGCAGCAGTCAGTGGCTACGCGCTCGGAGGTGGCTGCGAGCTAGCAATGTTGTGCGACATCATCGTTGCCAGCGATACGGCACAGTTCGGTCAGCCAGAAATCAACATCGGGGTCATGCCCGGTGCCGGCGGCACGCAGCGTTTGACACGTGCGGTCGGCAAGGCACTCGCCATGGAACTTGTCTTGACAGGCGGAATGATCTCGGCACGTCGAGCATACGAGCGTGGTTTGGTAGCTCGTGTCGTCCCCGTCGAATATTACCTCGACGAAGCGTTCGCACTCGCTGAAGACATTGCATCGAAAGCACCGATTGCGGCACGGCTTGCGAAAGAATCGGTCAACCGAGCTTATTCGACGACACTGGAGCTGGGTCTCGAATACGAACGCAAGAACTTTTACCTTCTCTTCGCAACGGAAGACCAAAAAGAAGGTATGGCAGCATTTCTCGAAAAGCGCCCACCTCGGTGGCGCGGGCATTGACAAGGTCGAACTCTCACACGCAATGACATGAACTACGAAACGATCATCTACAATGTCGGCGAGGGTATCTGCCGCATTACGCTCAATCGTCCCGAAGTCTTCAATGCATGCAACGAACAACTGACCGACGAACTTCAACGCGCCTTGAGCGACGCTGCTGGCGACGAGTCAGTGCGATGCATTGTACTGACCGGCGCAGGACGGGCATTCTGTTCAGGACAGGACCTCAAGGAAGCTCCCGAAGTCGGCTCCCAACGCGACTTGCGGGACTCGCTCCAGCGCCGCTACAATCCGATTATTCGTGCAATGCGCTCGATGCCGAAACCGATCGTTGCTGGGATCAATGGCGTTGCAGCGGGTGCAGGACTATCGTTAGCGCTGGCGGCAGATATTCGAATCATGAGCACGGCGGCAAGACTCGTCGAAGCATTCATCGCCATTGCACTGATACCCGATAGCGGTGCGACGTTCTTTTATCCGCGCATGCTCGGATACAGTCGCGCTTTCGAGTTTGCGACACTCAACAAGCCGATCGATGCCGATGAAGCCTATCGTCTCGGTCTGGTAAATATGCTCGCATCCCCTCGTGCCTTCCCGCGGGCACTCGATGCGATAGCCAAGCGATACGCCAGTGGACCGACTCAAACCTACGGCTACGTCAAGCTGCTCTTGCAGCGCGGTATGACTGCATCGCTCGACGAAATGCTACAACTCGAAGAAGAGTACCAGCAGCGCGCCGGCACGAGCGAAGACTATCGTGAAGGTGTCGCTGCATTTCGCCAAAAGCGAACACCGGTTTTCCGGGGTCGGTAGCATCGGGCTGGCGCTGTGTCACCACTCGTGGTCAGCCACTCCCAATCGAACGACCAATGGCAAAGAGCAAACAAACATTGTTCGAGCAATACATCTCAAACAAGCTCGTACCAGAGCCAGCCTGGTATCGAGCGGTTAGCGTTCGGTGGAGTGTGATTGCTACGTCGGTGGTCATATGTGCACTCTGCATGCCGTCGGTTGCTCGTTTCATCGTCGGTGTCCAACTACCAGGTGTCCCTTCGATCGGATTCCGCTGGAATGGCAAACCGATCGTCGCCGACCGCACATTCTCGATTGTCAAGCCTGCAAGAGAATATCGCGCCGAGTGCGACAGTGCACGCTCGCACGCTCCACCTGTGTATCTGATGCTTCGAACGCATCAACAGCACAGCCAGCAATGGGCGCAGCTTTCTCGAACGATCCGTTCGGCAGTCGGCACATCGAGTCAGCAAGGACTACATTTGATTCGCTGGCTCGATAGCGTCTCTGCGAGCAAGATCGTCGTGGATACGGTTGTCTCGACCCGATCGCCCTATGCATTGCTGTGGGATGGTAGCTCCGCCTACCAGCGTGTGGCAGTTTCTCAGTTGCTCGAAATTGACAGAGTCGAGGAAGCTCTCACGGCATTTCTTACCCAGCACAATGTTCCTGACTCGACGTCGGCAGCAGTTGTTGCCCACGTCCGTGCTCGACTTGTTGCAGCCCGATTCTCACTCGAGCGAAGTCACCTCGAACAGGACCTTGCAGCAGCCTCTGTTCCTCGGACATACGGTATCGTTCGGCGTGGCGAGACAATCGTCGCGACAGAAGAGCTCATCACTCCGATTGTCGCCGCTAAGCTCGCCTCTTATCGAGACATCGCATCCATCGAGACATCCATCCCTGATTTGCCGCGTGCGATCGGTACTGCTTTGGCTCGTGCGGCGTTGCTCTGCGGTATCGTGTGGCTGTATCTGATGTTCGTTCGTACCGATCGTTTCGATGACAATCGCGTCGTCGTGACAATTGCCTCTGCATTATCGCTCAGTGCGGTTCAATCGCTATCGAGCACGCTGCTTTCTTCCGATTTTGCACCGGAGTTTCTCGTCCTGCTGCCGGCACTTGCAATGGTGGTGACGATCCTCTATGACACACGGTTGGCGTTCGTGTTTTCGACCTCAGCCGTACTGCTCCATATCGCCATCCGTTCGGGTGATCTGTCATCGGGGATCGCTTTGCTTGTAGCGTCAATCGCTGGCTCGCTCAGTGTACAGGTGTTGCGGAACCGCTATCAACTGGTGCGTTCGATATTTTTCGTCGCACTCGGATTTGTTCTGTCGCTTGTCATCGCCGTGTTGGAAAACGAGCTACAGTTTAGCAAGATCGCAACGCCAGTGCTTGTAGCATCGGTCAATGCAATTATTTCTCCGATGATCGTTTTCGCTGTGCTTGTGCTCATTGACCGCGTCTTCGGCGTCCCGACCGATCTTCGATTGCTCGAACTGGACACGGTGTCGCACCCGTTGCTTGTAAAATTGCGGCAGGTGGCTCCCGGAACGTATCAACACACGCTGGTCGTCGCCAATTTAGCCGAACATGCAGCTTTAGCGATCGGTGCCAATCCGCTCTTGGCACGTGTCGGTGCGTACTTTCACGATATCGGCAAGATTCGCAAGCCCGAATATTTTGCTGAGAATCAGATCGAACTACACAACAAGCATCGCGAGTTGTCACCGAAGCAAAGCGCAGCGATAATTCGGAGTCACGTCGAAGAGGGTGTCGAGCTTGCGCTCGAATACCGATTGCCGCCGAAAGTTATCGAATTCATTCCCGCTCATCATGGCACATCGTTGATACGCCACTTCTACGTCGTCGCGTTAGAGGAAGCCAAGGCAACCGGAACAGAAGTCAACGAAGACGACTTTCGCTATCAAGGACCGAAGCCTCGTACAAAGGAGACTGGGATTGTCATGCTCGCCGACGTAGCAGAAGCGGTATCTCGTTCGGCAGAATCTCGTAGCGACATCGAATCTCGACTCAGCGACAGTTTCCGAGAAAAGATTGCCGACGGTCAGCTCGATGAGTGCCCCCTCTCGCTTCGCGAAATCGCAACGATTCGTCGCCTATTCACAGACATGCTCGTCGGTATGCTGCATCAGCGTCCTGAGTACCGCAGCCTCGATGCGGCTGCCAGTTCTACGGTGTCGAGTTAGTACATCGTCCTCAGCAGCAACAGAAGACGATGATTTCCGCAATCGAGCAATTCGAGCAGTATTTGCGTTTCGAGAAAGGAGCAGCCGAACAAACGATTGCTGCATATTGCCACGACGTTCGGCAATATTTGGCATTCGTCATCGGTAGTGGAGAGCGTGATATTGCATCGCTCGGCGAAGATGATGTCGTGCGTTTTCTCAATTCCCTCACCGAAATGGGAATATCGGCTCGTTCGGTCGCGAGGTATTTCAGCGCCGTTCGTCATTTTCATCGCTTCGCACTCGACTACGGACTCAGCTCGACTGACCCAACCGAACTGCTTCGGACACCGTCGTTCGAAAAGACACTCCCCGATGTTCTTACAGTCGAGCAGGTCGTAAGGCTCATCGAGGCGACCGATACGAACACCCCGATTGGCATTCGAGACCGTGCAGTATTGGAAGTGCTCTATGGATGCGGGCTTCGAGTCGGCGAAGTATGCAGGTTGCGATCGGTGGATATTGCTTTCGACCATCGCCTTGTTCGTGTTTTGGGCAAAGGGTCGAAAGAACGCATCGTACCCATTGGCAATGTCGCAATCGAATGGGTCAGGACATATCTCCAGCATGCGTATCCACTGCTCCGTAAATCACCGAAAGAACCGACGGCACTGTTTCTCTCCAACCGTGGTGCTCCGCTCAACAGGATGACGGTCTGGCTGATCGTTCGAGCAGCGGCTCGCCGTGCAGGACTGAACGCCCACATCACACCACACACACTGCGACATTGTTTCGCGACGCATTTGATCGAAGCGGGAGCGGACCTCCGCGCAGTTCAAGAGATGCTCGGTCACGCCGATATTTCGACTACGCAGATCTACTTGCACCTCGATCGGCTCTATCTCAGCGAGGTGCATCGGCGATGCCATCCGCGTTGGTGACATCTACGCCCTACGGACAATGTTTTGCAGAACAATACCACCCACAGAATGTTGGGTAGCGAAAAAGCATTCTTCTGTCCCCTTACAGGCGACGTGGGAAGCAACCATCGCGTTCGTTGCCCAAGTCCTGCTCGTATTCTCCATAGTATCAGTTTGCTTTGCCGATCAGCATTCATCGGACGACCGCAGCATCGAACAACACATCGCAGCATACCATGTGGCGTCGGATTACGCCACGCCCTCGATAGGGTTCGTGAAGTTCGGCATTGACAACTTGCTCGAACTTCGACTGGAACCACTGCGCAAAATGCGTATTGCACTCGTTTGCAATACTGCGAGCCGCACACGTTTTGCACGCGAGACACTCGGCGAGATACGTTCGGATTCGACGATCGAGATCAGCGCAATCTTGGTGCCTGAACATGGATACACGTGCCGCATACCAGCAGGCATCAGTAATCCCGAAACGACACTCTGCGGAGTACCGGTGTATGTGCTTACGGGCGCGCAGCGTCGCCCCACCCGAGAAATGCTTCGGAGCTGCGATGCGGTAGTTATTGACCTTCAAGATGTCGGGATACGTCCGTATGCTACCGTAGCGACGCTTTACTGGATACTCGACGCGTGTGCAGAGTACGGAATCCGGGTTTACGTACTCGATCGCCCCAATCCATTGGGTGGCACAATCGTTGACGGACCGCTTCCCGACACTACGCTCAGGCAAACAGCATTTACAATTGTACCAATCCCGTATATCCATGGCATGACGATCGGTGAGCTGGCTTTGATGATCAATCACGAAGGGTGGCTCACAGCCGATCCGGGAACAGGGATACCGCGTCAATGTCGTTTGAACATTGTCAAGATGCGGCGGTGGAAGCGCACGCTGACATGGGAAAACCTTCGGTGCCAGTGGGTGCCTACTTCGCCCAACGTGCCGTCGCCAGCAGCGATTCGAGGTATGGCGCTCGTCGGTCTCATCGGGGAAACCGACGTTGTCAGCATCGGGATCGGTACGGACACACCATTTCAGGTCATCGGTGCACCGGATTTCAACGAGGAAGTTATTGGCGCTCTCGCCAGCCTACTTGCGCAATATTCGATTCGGACACATCCGGTAGAATTCACTCCGAAGTTCGGTCAATTTGCAGGGCAGTCATGCCGCGGTATTGCAATCGAAACGGATCCATCTGCTCAATTGCCCTACTATTCTATCGCCTGCAGTTTGTTGGCTGAGCTGGCTAAATCGTACCCTCCGTTCCTCGATAAAATCAATGATGCGAAGTGTCGCCAACGGCTCGCAGCTATCACAGGCGACCCGACAATCGGTACGCCCGGCAGTGACTGCTACGTTCGTCGAAATATCGCAAGCGAACGATTTATCTCGTTACGTAAGCGATACCTTCTCTACCCCTAACGGATAGCGTGCCGTCGGCGCCAGATGACGATCGCATTGGCAACTGGTCGTCGCCATTGTGCAGCCGGTGGTGCGACACACCGTTTACCGACGACCATCGCTGCCGAACCTCCACCGTCGAGGTTGATCGCCTGATAGGCACCGAATCGCCTCATGAACTGTGCAAGCTCGCGAAGAGACATTCCCACCGATTGCCCTGGGGATAACTCGACGGTGACCAAATAGAGAACCGATTGTATCACATCGGTCCCGATGGCGCTCCGTGCCAAACGCAGTTCGACAAATGCGCTGTTACGCGTGGTAGTGTCTTCGAGCGTTGGTACAATCGAACCATTACGAACGAGCACAGGGGTGCCACTCACGGCGAAATGAAACTCCAGCGAGTCGTGGTATTTCGTTCTCAGTACCAACGCGACCGTATCGCCGACGTTGATCGTCTGTGCCAGTGCGTTGTCGAGTGGATAACTCACAACGCATCCTCGCAGTGGAACTTCGACAGCGCCGCTGTCTCGCTTATCGAGAACCACACATGGGATCGGTTGATTGACCGATGGTGAACGAAGGTAGCGCAGGAGGACTTTCCCGCGTTGTCTTTCTACGAGCCACTCGTTGCGCAGCATCTGAGAAATTCGGCGGAGCGAATCAGCACCTGGGCGAACATCGAGCGAGTCACCACTGGTTGTTATTCGATCGGGTAGATCGAAGGTGCTGTCGAGCAGAACGTGCGATGCGATGCTGTCGCCGACGAAGCGGTTGTACAGTGTAAGACCACCCAGCGAGGGACGATTGACCGATGAGATCGGAAATACAGAACCCGATGGTACCCGCAACGAGATGTCAACGACTGCCGAATCCAACCAGGGACGATAGCGACGATCGAGCCACAGCGCGTACCATGGAACTGGTGTCCGAGCGACGATCTCTCCCCCGCCGACACTGACACCCAGCGGGAAACGCGTACCAGCACTCCAGAAGCTGCCGTTTATTGCAGCGAGTACATCTTTGTTTTGACTCGAGTCGAGCCGCTGAGCTATCGAAGGAACGGTTTCCAGTGAGCCGACACGATCTTTAGCTTGTACCAGCTCGATCGTATAGCGCGGATTGCGGACGACGCACGTGATGGTGTGAGCAATTGCATGGGCAGAGTCGGCAAGGAGGACATCGAGTTTTCGATATATCACGCCGGGGACGAGCAGCGTATCGTAAAGGATCGTCATCGAACGAATGGTCTGCGACGAGGGAGACCTTGTGGCTGACGAGCGACGCTTACGAGGCTTCCGTTTAGCCATCTGTCGCCGTTGTGCTCGTTTCCTTTGCTGTGACACCGTGCGGGACGATTTCGGCTGCGACCGCTGCAATACAACCGTTGCTAACGGTAGTGGCGATACACTACCAGCTTCTCTCGGGCAATCGGCATGCGTGGACTCGATTGCTATGGCAATGCAAAGGAGTCGTAGCAGAACGCGTACTCTCACTGGATTCGCAGTGGTGAAATAGTTGGACCCGACTGGATTTCGATCAGCGCATTCTGATAGCTGATCGAAACGATGCGCAAAGGTAGCGAAGTTGCTCGCTTCTATCGAGCTGTGGGAATCGGCGTTGTTGCCACCAATACTCGCCGATAGCATTCCCTACAAGGAAGTACAATCCGCTCCACGATGAGATGGCGACAAAATAATCCCCCGGAACATCGCCGATGAGTGCGTAAAGACTGAGGACGAAAATTGCCAATCCAACAATTATGCGTTCCGATGCATCGAGTAGTGAGACAATGCGTCGAGATTGCCATGTTCGGCGTTGTTGCCGCATGAGGGACAATTGCATTCCTACCGATGTAGAAAGCACCGCAACGACGATGTAAAACCACTGCAGACGTGGCACAGCGTAGTATCCGACAATAACGCCCATGAACCCGCCGGTGACAGTGTACATCAGCCATCGCTGCCGCTGAAGGCGCTCAATCTGGTCACGGTGGTGTTTGTTCGACACAGGCTGTTTCGCACTTGCTGCTGTCACTGTCGAGCTCGAGGACATCTTTTGCTGCAGATATGCTACGTGCACAATTCGATGCCGGCAGGCACGCTCCAAAATCGAGTATCTTTGTGGTAGCAAGCAATCGGTAGAATTCCGGATTTTTTCGATGCAAACATTTTCTACACTTTCCCTACAGACGCTCGACGCAACATTGCTCATCCAGCTCAATCGCCCTGACAAGCTCAATGCACTCAATGGCACGATGCTCGAAGAATTGGAGGCGATATTTACCGACCGCCAACTCATCGCATCCCATCGCTCTATTGTCATCACCGGAGTTGGCAAAGCATTCGCTGCAGGAGCTGACATCGCCGAGCTATCCGAATGCACCGAAGCAACTGGCGAAGCGTTTTCTCGTCGAGGACAGCGTGTGTTTCAGCTCATCGAAGCGTGTCCCATCCCGGTCGTCGCTGCTGTCAATGGGTACGCTCTCGGTGGTGGGTGCGAGCTGGCGTTGGCGTGCCATCTTCGTTTTGCTTCGACAAAGGCAGTGTTCGGACAACCTGAAGTGAAACTCGGTATCATCCCCGGTTATGGAGCTACTCAACGTCTTGTGCGGCTTGTAGGGATCGCTCACGCCCTCGAACTCATGCTGACAGGCGAACACATCTCCGCCGAGCGTGCACTCGCCATTGGGCTTGTCAATCGTCTCGTCGATGCGGCGTCGTTGCTCGATGACACGGTTGCATTCTGTACCAAGATTGCCCAGCTTCCGCGCCGAGCTATTGAAAGCATCATTCACTGCGCTTATAGTGCCTCACCGCTTAGCTTCGATACAGAAGCTCGACAGTTCGCTACGTTGTGTGGGACAGAAGACTTCCGTGAAGGCACCCGCGCATTCCTCGAAAAGCGGACACCGAATTTCCGCGGACAGTAATGTGCAGAGTCTGGGACATTGTTTACAATCTCATCGTCCTTCCGCTATTGGTTGTCGCTTCCCGATTGGGAGCGTTGGTATCGCCGAAGATTCGGCAACGGCAACGATTACTTCGACAACAACGCATCGTCCAAGCTGAAAGGAAACACCACGGTGTACGAACCTTTTGGTTCCATGCCGCCTCGATGGGTGAATTGGAACAGATCAAGCCGCTCATTCGGCTGTGTCGAAGTCGCTACAATGCATCGAAGATTGTGGTTAGCGTATTCTCGCTGTCGGCATATCGAGAGCACCCCGATATTTCGTACGACACTTTTCTACTCCTTCCACACGATGGCAGGCTGGCTGTGGAGCGGTTTCTCGATTCGGTACAGCCGGACGTGGCAATCATTTCTCGGTATGATGTATGGTGGAATCTAACCCGGCTACTTCATCGCCGAGGCATCCCGATAATCATCGTCAATGCGACATACCCATCATCGCCTCTGCTGCAGCGGCTACGCGGGTATCTCCGCTGCTTGTTCGATCGGGCACAAATCATCGTTGCACGTTCCGAGCGTCATGCCGCACACTTTGCACAACTCGGCATCCATAGTCGAATCGTTACGCTGCCTGATACACGAATTGACCAGGTACTTTACAGACTCGAGCACACCCAAAGTGACAATTTCGATTTTCTCGATCACGATCGTTTCCGACTCGTTCTGGGGAGCACATGGGGACCGGATGAATCGCTATGGCAGCAGCTTTGGGCTGCACTGCCAACCAGCATAACCGAACGAATTCAGCTTATCATTGTTCCTCACGAACCGACGCCGTCACATTGTGCACAATTGCTCAGGTGCTTTGTGGGATCAATCCTCTTGAGTGAGTGCACCGATCATGCCAAGAAGCCATCTGTAGTGATTGTCGATAAAATCGGGCTGCTCACCTCCCTGTACCGATATGCATCTGCCGCTTATGTTGGTGGTGGTTTTGGACGGGGCGTACACAGCTTACTCGAAGTTGCCGTTGCTGGAATACCCGTGTCGTGTGGGCCGCGCATCGAACGGAGCGAAGATGCGCTGGAATTATTCGATGCTGGTGTGCTCGATGTAATTTCCGATGTTCACGATGCGAGAGCGTGGCTTTCCGCTGTGATGAATGATCGCAATTTTAGCGAGCGTGCGCGTGTATATCGGCAACGGCTGCTCGAACACGGCAATGTCAGCGAAGCCGTACTGGCGTTGATTGAGCAGCTTCTCGGAGTCGCGACGAGTTCCACCGCCGGACGACGATAACGATACCAGCAACAATCATTCCCATCGAAACCCACTGCGCCTGCGACAGCCCCAGATACAACGGATTCAGCCGAAGAAACTCGACCAAAAAACGTTCCATGCCTGCAAGTATCAAATACAGCCCGAACAGCCATCCCTCCTGATGAGTCGACCGCTGTTGCAAGCGATACAGCACGAAGAAAATCCCTATCGCAGCAAGCGTTTCATAAATCGGAGTCGGATGTACTTTGATGTCGTACGGTACAGGTTCGTTGGGAAAAAGCTCTTTGTATTTCTGGCTTAGTTCCACATTGATTGACGACAAAGTGGGCACAGTGCCGTTGGGGTAGCTCATTGCCCATGGGAGTTTGCTGGGTATGCCATAATCGCCATCGCCAGCTAACTGACATCCGATTCTGCCAATGCCATACGCCAGAATCAATGCTGGAGCGAGTGCATCGCCTAATGCGAAAAATCGGACGCCTCGCATTCGAGCATAGAAGCCGACAGCGATTGTGGCAATGATCAACCCACCGTGGAAGGTCAAACCTTCCCCGCTAAAGACTGCCGAAAGTGGATCGCGGAGAAAGAGTTCTGGATACTCGAACAAGTGGAAGAGCTTCGCACCAATTAGTCCTGCCACTAAAGCGATGATCGTGACATTCGAAACGAATCGTTCATCCCAGCCGCGTTTTCGTGCCTGGCGAGTAAAGAGCCAATTAGCGGTGAGAAATGCTATTGCCATCATCAGACCGAAGCCATAAACCGGCACTGGACCGATGTGGAAAAGGATAGGACGCATACTCTGAGCCGTTCGATTGTATCCTAACAAATCTACGGCAGAGTACGCCGTTGCTCAGTTGGAGGTCAGTGCTGCAATCAATGCCTGTGCACTGCCAAGTTCTCCTTCCAGTTCATGGCTCAGTGAATCTGACGATTGCAGAACGTTTGCTGGCGCCACTGCCGAAAACCGTTGCCACCAATAGTTCAGTTCATCTCGCAAGTCACCGGTTTCTCCAATACCGTACCCCATTGTTTCGGCGTACAGGTCCGCAAGTCGCACGACGACCAATAGCGCAGAGATGTCTTCGATCGAACACGTCCGATCGTGATGCAGCCGTATCATGCCCTGCACTTGAGGAGGTAGTTTCCAGATGTTCGCGATGATCTCCCCTGCTTCGGTGTGCGTTGCGCCGAAGATTTCCAATTCTGCATCGAGTTCACCCCCACCCTGAGCAATGTTCTCTTGAACAGACTTGAATCGCTGCGCATCAGCTTGCAACATTGCGAGTTTGCCGACATCGTGAACCAATCCGGATAGGAATTCCATTTCCTGGAAGTCGAGTCTCGCCTTCGTAGCAATCGCTCGCGCAAGCGCTGCGGTAACGGCTGAATGTATCCAGAACCGATCCAGAAAATCACCTGCGAGCGTACTCAGGTACACGAACTTGGAAAATATACTGACACCGAGCACGATATTGGTAACGCGTGTCATACCGATCGTCATGATCGCGTGCGAAACCGATGCGACCGGTATTCGCAAACCAAATATCGGAGAATTGGCAACGCGGACGACCTTCGACGCAATAGCGACGTCTTGTTCGATATGACGCGCCAGCATTCGAACGTCCATATCGTCGCGATCGAGCATCTGGAGGAGTTTGCTTGCAACTGTCGGCAAGGTGGCAAATTCTTGCGTTTGTTGCAGCGATTCTAAAAAATTCATGGGATGAAAAAAAGATTTGGTTATTAGCGTTTTTCATTGTATTTTGGTTTGGCAATTATTATCGTCGAGTTCATCATCAACTTGATACCATTGAGTTTGTTCAACCACATCTAAAGCGGAGGAACCATGAACGTCGCCACACTATGCCGAGCGGTCGCCACAATGGCGATTTTATTGATTGTCGGCAGCATCGGTGTTTTCGCACAACAACAGCGCGAGATTCTCGAGGGTCGCGAATACTATTTCGGCATTCCACATTGTGATTACGCAAGCGTGGAATATACTCGCGGCATTCCGATTCAACTGTGGCTCTCCTCGCGTGTTCCGACTAAAGTGCGCATTTCAATCCCGCGCACCGGACAGTATTTGGGACAGTACAACGTAGTCCCTCGCCGCACGCTCATCGTTTCCATCCCCGAAATTCTCATGAATAAAACATCGGGAATTTCGGACAATGGAATTCGCATCGAAGCCGAACAACCAGTCACTGCCACCGTTTACATTAGTTACCGGTGGTCGGGTGAAGCATTCAAGATCATTCCTCGGGAGCAACTCGGAAGGGTGTACTACACACTCAACCTCTACCAGGACAAGACCGATCGCGAGCGTGTCGGTCAAATTTTGATAACTGCAACGAAAGACAATACGAAAGTTGCGGTTACTCCTAAAGTTGACCTCGATGATGGCGCAGTCGCAGGACAAACGAAAGTCTATACGCTTCAAGCCGGACAAACGCTGCTCTTGAAAGCGAAAATCAAGCCGGGCTTCAATCAAGATTTCGAGACGACCGATCTGACAGGCACAAAGATCAGTGCATCAGCACCGGTGTCGGTGATTTCTGGGCATACCAAAGGAGCTTTCCCGCGATACTCGAGCACGATGTATGGTACGCCAGCCAATTTCATGCGCAACATGCTTGTCGAGAGCGTGTGGCCAGTAGAGTTTCTCGGCAAGGAATACTTCTCTGCTCCTATCATGTACGCCGACCGCCCACCGGCGCCTTTCGATCCTGAATCGGGTGGTGATTTGATCCGCATAGTTGCGACCGAAGACAACACACTCGTCCAATATCGCCGGCGAAGCGATAACACCTGGCAACAAATTCCGAAGGTCCTTCGCGCAGGCGAGCGTTTCGATTTCACGACAATGGATGAACCATGCCTCTACAAGAGCAACAAACCGATCTTGATCGGCCACTATGGGAAAGCGTGGCGACTCAATGACGTTCCTCCTATTGTCAGCGGACGCAAAGGGAACGATATCCAAAATCCCAGCCGCAACGGGCAAGGAATGATGCTTGTGCTCACTCCCCGCGAGCAATGGGCGACCTACACGACGTTCTACTCGCCGCCTGAGATTGACAACTTCGTCATGATTACGTTTCTGACCAAATACACCGACAGCGTCCTTTTCGATGGCGCCAATCTTCGCACGAAGTTCGGCACAAGCATACGCCCCATCAACGGAAGTGAGTTCAGCTATGCAGTCGGCGAAATCGGTCCAGGCGATCACACGATCGAATCGCTTTCGCCGAACGCAAAATTCACCGCCTACGTTTATGGCAATTGGGATCGTTCAAAAGACGGCTTCGCGTATGGCTATCCGACCGGTATCAACTTCGCGCTTTCTTGCGAGGACAGCATCGCACTGGAGGCAAATCAACAGTGTGGACGAGTCGAAGGTGTCGCTCGCGCACTGCCCGACAATTCGGATTGCGCACAGATGCTTTCGGTCGAACTCAATCCCGATGTGAGTTACAATTATCAACTCGAACTCCACCCTGACCTCGATCGAAATGCACGCGAGATGCACTTTACGCTAACTCCGATCGATCCGACACAGCCAGCCCATGCAGAACTGGTCGCAACAACGCGATCGGGGAAATTCATCACTCGCGTTTTCGACTACGTGCCCGAACTGCATTCTGTCTCGCCAGCTCAAGTTGATTTCGGTGCTTTGGCTATCGGTAGCAGCTCCGAAAAAACTATTACGCTCACGAACACGAGTACCGAGCCGATCACGATAGCAACCGTGTCTTTGAAGGATAATCGTTCCGAGTTCCAGATCGTCGGGACATCGAAGCCTTTGCCTGTCACACTTGCACCGAATGAGTCGTTGACAATCACCGTCAAGGCGACAGCACAGCAACCATCGCGGCAAGCGATAACCGATGCTGTCGTCGTGACGTTCACGTGTACAGTACGCGAGATTCCGCTGCGATTGATTGCAGGGAAAGGGTGTATCGCTATAACCGATGTCACATTCCCTGCCATCCCAATCAATACCGAAAGTACTACGCCGATCAAATGTCGGATTACGAACACGAGTACATTTGCCGCAACGGTGTATGCTATCCAATACGCCGGGCAAAACGATCCATATCCTTCCCAACGCTATTTCCGCGACGACTTTGCTTCACTCAATCCTCCATTTACGCTCGAAGGCGGTCAATCTGCCGAATTCAACGTCTGGTTCACTCCGCCCGACGCAGGTAAAACCTATTCGCTCGACGTCAATGTTGTCAGCGACGCCGACGACGCATGCAGCGACAAGCTTAGCGTTTGGTCAGGCAGTGGCGTCGATGCCGGACCGATCATCACGGGACACGACTTCGGAATCGTTCGCGTTCTCGATCGGTACAACGTCCAAATCAATGGCGTGTCGCATTACGATTATCCAATCACAATCGGTGCAGTGGGTTCTGCAGGTTCTGCACTCCTCAACCCGACGTTACAACTTGAAGCAGTGCAGCTCCCTGCTGGAGTAACCGATCCCGCTGCAGCTTTCCAACTCGACCTCAGCGGAATTCCTGCGCAGTTGTTTGCTGGCACCACTCAATCAATCCCGGTGCGGTTCACACCATCGGTCACCGGTGATTACATCGTCAAAGTAACCCTCAGCGGCGAATTCAATGGCGAGCAGCGCAGTGCGAGTGCTCTGTTGAAGGGTACAGCGGTCGTTCCCGTTCAAGACTCGCTCGGCTGGGGAACCACGACACCACAACCGATTGGTACGGTCGTGTATGGTGTCGCGCACATCTACAACCGAGGCACGATGAATCTGACCGTCAGCGACTTGAAAATCACCGATGACCAAGCCGGTGCATTCCAAATCGATCCGGCGTGGTACAGCAGCGCGTTTGCCAATGGTCCGATCGTCATTCCACCTGACGGAGAGCGCTTGATCAATGTCATTTTCGTTGTTCAGAAGCCAGGGCTGCAAACAGCACGCATCGAAGTCAATTGCGACCTGATGCCCGATGAAATCAAGCATCCGGTCCTCTACGGTGTCGGCGAATCCAGTAACAGCAGTGCCGAAGCAACCAATTATGACTTCGGCAATGTATTCAAGTGCAACTCGAAGACATCGTCGCAAGATATCTATGTCCGCAATACTGGACAAAGCCGATTGACGATCGTCGATGTGCAACCAGCAACACCTGAGACATCGCAACTCTTTGCTTTGCTCAACCAAACAGCTCTCATCGGAACAACGATAGACCCAGCACAGACTTCCGAAGCGTTGGTTGTCGAATTCCGTCCACCCTACGTACCTGGACGCGAACGACAAGCTGTCCGCTACGAATCGGATGCAACAACGACCTATGCTTTTGATTGGACGCTCAAGGATGAAAACAATCGCACACTGACACTCCGTTCATACGTGAGTGGTACAGGTGTTGACCTCGTTGTCCTCGCGACCACGAAGCCGATGCAAGCACCCTACTACAAAGTCGAGGAATACCAGTACGACAAACCAATGGAATACGAGTTCAACTTGCTCGATCGTCCCGACAGAATCGATGGCGGACGCTTGACGACTTTCCACGCCTACGTGTACTATGACCCGGCGACGTTTGCACCGGAGGTCGGACCCGATAACATAATCACTGCCGGTACCCTAACAGAGGGCTGGATAGTTCGCAAGGCGGTGATCAATAGCCCGGGCGAATTCGAAGTCGAGCTGGCTGAGCCGACAGGTACAAAACCATTGCAAGGTGTCGGAACACTGTTCAAATTCAAAATGCGTGCCTACTTCAGCCAACTGACCGAAGCGGAGCTGCCATGCGCGTTCGATCCGACCGGTAGCACGTGTTGGGTGTTGGTGGATACTGAGCCTGGCAAGGTGATGCTACCGAAAGTCTGCGCTAACGATCTCCGTCACGTCGTTGTCAGCCTCGGACAGTTCGGGCTGGATACTCCGCAACCGAATCCCTCCGATGGTAGCCAGGTTGTCGTTCGATTCGGAGTTGGATACCAAGCGCCGACCCGAATCGATGTCGTCAATTCACTCGGCGAGGTGGTCCGAACACTCGTTGACCGTGTTGTCGAAGCCGGCACATATGAAACAACGCTCGATGTAACAGACCTTCCGAACGGTATCTACTTCATCCGCATGAATAGCGGTACCTGGACGGCACCGACACGCTCGCTATTATTGGCGAGGTAATCTGTCCCGCACTGGCAAACGCCTCTTTGCACACGCAAAGAGGCGTTTGCCGTTTTTTACGTGCTGTATCTACCGGAGCTTGAGTAAATTGCATTCGGTTACTAACGTAAGTCTAACCATCGCATTAGTCGAGCAATGAAAGTCGCTACCATCATCTTGTGGACTGCAGCTGCGACATTTTGTATTGTTGCTGCATCTGCCCAGACGAATCCGACTCCATATAGCTTGAGCTCGGGTGACTATTCATTGTCTGCGTGGGACGCAACCAACGCTGCAGGGACGTATCCACCGAATATGGCGTTCCATGTCTTCAACCGTGCCGATAACAATCTCCAACCCGACACGGCACAAGTTATCGGTGACTACACCGGTGCGTACAATGGAACGAGCGGTACGCGTATCAATGGCTTGGGAGTCGATGGGTTCGCGTTTCTGAACACATCCAGTCCTGGCAATCTCGGTGCCGCTGTGCTTGCGATCAATACGACGGGTCGCATCAATATTCGTGTGTCGTGGAAAGCTGGCACTCTTCCTTCGACATTCACAGGGTTCCGTTACTACTCCATACTCCTTCAATTTCGTGTGGGCACCAGCGGTCCATGGCAAACAGCCATCATCGGCACCGACACAGTTCAATACAACGCCAACATCCAAGGCACAAGCGTCGTAGCCGAGACAGTGACAATGCCGACATTTACGCTTCCGTCTTCGTGCGAGAACCAGCCCGTCGTACAAATTCGCTGGCGATACTACCAGCGCTATCCTCTGACCAGCGGCAATCGCCCGCAGCTCAAGATAGACGATATTCTCGTGCAAAGCGACGTCAACACCGGTATTCCGACGCGGCTTGCGATCACTGCAATCACGCCCAGCTCACCATCGCGCACTGCGCCATTCAGCGTGACGATTCAAGCCCAGAACGACAACGGACAGCCCCGCAATGTGCAAGCAAATACAGACGTCGTGCTCGAATTGGTCAACGGCAGTGGCACTCTCGGCGGCACGCTGACCGGAACGATTCCCGCTGGATCGAACACGATCACCATCACAGGCGTTACCTATAGCGTCGCAGAATCGAACGTACAAATTCGCGTGCGCCGAACCGCTGGCGACAATCTCACCAACGGTCTCAGTGCGCCGTTCACCGTACTACCGAATGCAACACAACTCACAGTTGAATCGTTTCCGCAATATTCGTTTGCCGGATTGGTGCTTCCGGCATTCACCGTCACTGCTCGACGACCCGATGGCAGCGTGGACACACACTTCCCCTACCAGTGCAACCTCGTCGTTCAGAGCGGACCGGGCACACCGTCAGGAACGACGACAGTTACGCACGTCAACGGCGTTGCCCTGTTCAACAACGTCGTTTTCAATACACCGGGGACCTACACAATCGCATTCACGGCAAACAACCTCACGAGCGTCAGCTACACACTCACGATCGTGGCGCATCCAACGGTCACAGAACTCATCATACCGCAATACATGCTCTCTTCGAATGCATCAACACGAATCCCCGTCTGGGCGCTCGTTCGGCTCGGCAATCTCCAACCGAACACGACCTATCGCTACTACGTCGGCGCCGACTCTGTCTCGCTGGTGACAACAACAATCGGCGCCGGCAACAACCTTCACTACAACGCGAACACCCAGATATTCAACTACACAAGCACACGTGATTTTACCGTCAACGGCGGCTATTCGGAATTCCGCACCGGTCCAGGACAGACGACTATGACGCTGTGGATCAATTTGGTCGCCACTGCTAACGTTCGTTTCACCGAAGGCAATACGATGTACTGGCTCGTCACGATCCTCGATTCGAACCGAGCCATACAAACGCGCATGGTGACAACACAAGGTACGAAGGCACTCTACTTCGGTCCTGCAACGAACAAGGTATCGGGCATGGTCGATTCAGCCAGTGGACTGTCGCCGAAGAGTATCGTTTGTCTCTACGATGACATCACAGGTAATTCGCGACCGGTGGCAACCGCCATCGTCCAAGATGAAGGAACAACGGTTACAAGTGCCGTACCCTTTTACGCAGCGATAGACGGGCTTGCAGGTGCGTTTGCAACAGTCGTTCCGAATGCAGCCACTGCTATTCGCCGCATCGAGGTTCGCGATTTGCAGACTGGGAATCTGCTCCGAGCATTCACCGATAGCGACGGTGTGTGGGGACAAGCCGACACACGCAACCCATCGAGCGGAATCAATGCCACGAGTATCCACACACCGCGCATCGAGCTTTTGACCTCGCTTGCGGGGCAATCGCTCTGCCTCAGCGGTCCGCTTGCGGTAAGCGTTTTCGTTCGTGGTGTGGACAGTGCACGCATCGAGCTCATCCGCGACAACGATCCACCGTACACTCTCGCGAGCGGGATTCTTCCGGGCACACGCACGTTGCAATTGGACATTCCGCCGAGCCTGGCAGGATCGAGCAACACGTACTTGCGCGTTGTGGACATCGCTCGCCCTGACGTTTTCGCTGTTACGGGACCGTTCACACTCAACATGCCGCCCCGCGTTCTTTCGCAGAGCCAGAATGCGACTCTTTGCCCAGGCGACAGCATCACTCTCGTTGTACTTGCCAGCGGCACGAATCTGCGCTACCAGTGGGAAAAAGACGGTCAGCCACTCGCCGGCGCGACAGCGAATCAATTGCGTTTGAGCTACGTCAATGCGCGGTCGTCGGGCATTTACCGTTGTCGTGTATTCGGTAGCGGCACCTGCTCCAACGACTCCTCCGACTTCATCACGATCGCAGTCCGTCCGCAACTGGCGATCACACGGCATCCGGGGATTGTCTATGCTGGACTGGGCAAAACGGCGCAACTGTCAATCGAAACGAGCGTCACCGATCCCCAAGCAACCTATCAGTGGTACCGTGGTTCGCAACCGGTGCTCGACAACAATCGCATTACAGGCAGTCGGACAGCGATGCTGACCATTCGTAACGTGCAACAATCCGACTATGGCTCGAATTACTACTGCGTCGTCACGACACGATGCGGGACGGTGACGTCCGACACTGGATCGTTGCGCTTTACTGGCATCGAATTCAGCTTCGACTCGTCGCCGCTTGTTCTCTGCGAAGGTGCGACAGCGACACTGAGTGTGACTGCTCACAGCACGACACAGGGGCGCCTGCGGTACCAGTGGCTCAAAAACGGAACGCCGCTGCAAGAGTCGGCAAGAATCACGGGCACGGCGACAAGTCAGTTAGTGATCGGTGGTGTCGAGCCAGGAGACGTCGGTAATTATTCGTGCACGATCACCGATGAATCGAGCGGTGAAACTCGCACCACGCCGGCTCGGCAGCTCAGCATTCGTGAGCGAGTCCAGGTGCTCTATCGCTCCGCCGATACGACGTACTGCTACGGCGATTCGATCCACATTTCGCTGAGGCTGTCGGCACGAGCACGCATAAGTCTCGATCTCGGTGGTCGAACAATGCCACTGACGACTGCCGACGGTATCGAAACCAAACTCGCCGAATATCCTCGCACGACGCTCGCGATTCGTTTCCTGGTCGAAAGCGAATGCGATACGTTCTACACCGAAGCGACGAGGATCGCCTTCTTCGAGCCACCGGTAATTACGACCCAACCTCGTGAGAACGTTCAGATTCTCGAAGGCACTGCACTGGTGCTCAGTATCGAAGCACAAGGTGCGCCCGGCGAGCAATTGCGGTACCGTTGGTACAAAAATGGCGAGCCGCTTCCCGACTCGATCGCCAGTGGTCCGGTGTTGACCATCAGCAAGACGACGACAGCCGACCGCGGGCAATATCGCTGTGTGGTGTACAATCACTGCGGCGATAGCACTGCTTCGCAGGTAGCGACTGTCGATATTGTCTCGAGCGTCGCCGAACTGCCCGGAGAGAAGATCGAGTTCTATCCGCAGCCTGCCAGCGATGTTCTGACGATCGCCGGCGAGGCAACTTTCGATGAACTTGCACTCGTGGATGTTCTCGGTCGAACTATGATTCGCTACCGCTATGACCAGAATGTGCCGACTGCCGGCAACGTCCGACGCTTCGACGTCAGCATGTTGCCGAGCGGTGTCTATAGCATACACCTGTATTCGAATGGCTTGCTCATCCGACATGATCGCGTGGTCATTCAGCGGTAAGCGTGCTTGGCATCCGGCAGCAAACGCTGCCACTATGCTCCTGTTGACGATCGTTGCAGCACTGTTGCTACCCAGCAGCAAGCTTGCAGCACAACCGGTCGTCGTCAGCGAGTACTACAACGACAATCCGCCACAGGAGTGGACGGAGATTCTGGTCGTGCAGGACAACATGGATCTGCGCGGCTGGGTCGTCACCGACAACAATGCATCGCAGACAGCCCGACAAGGCGGCGTTCGCTTTCGCGACATCCCGTATTGGCAACACGTTCGAGCCGGTACAATCATCGGCATTTGGCATCGCGACTACATCTCAGCCAATCCGCAGGATTTCGATACTTCCATGGCTGATGGACGCGTGATGCTGGCAAAAAACGATACTCGATTTTTCGAGCCGTATGCATCGCCGGATGTTCAGTTTCCCGACGCGCCGATGAACTTGGCGCAAGAAGGCGACATCATGGAAATCCTCGACGCCAACGGAAATCACGTCCACGGACTCGGGCACCGCACAACACCTGGTTCGTATTGGCTTGCGATGGCTGAACCGAAGCTCAACACCGCGAGCGCATTGAACAACGGTCAGTCGAATCGCGCTTTCCCTGGTTCGATGCTCAGCCAGTACAACGGACCGCACGGTGCGCCACTCTCGGAAGCCTGTGCGGTCAACATTACGCGAACGCTCCCGAACAAATCGTGCACATCGTCGGCATCGAACTGGGAGTTTTGGCATTCTCTCCGTCGTCCGCAGTGGTCGTTGCCACGACTTGCAGCATCGGTCGGTGCAACGAGTGTTCAGCTTTCGTGGAATTCGGCAACCGATCCCTACCCACAAGACGGACTGCAAGGCTACATGCTCGTTCGCGACAGCAGTTCGCAGGGGTTCGTCCCTGAGCAAGGGCGTATCTACCGTGACGGCGAGCGTATCGGCTCAGCTATCGTGCTGGCACATCTTCCCTCGACGGCGACGACATATACCGATCCTGTTGTTCTCACGTGCGGTGTAACGTACACCTACCGACTCTTTGCCTATCGCTACAATCAGGACGACGAATACGGCGCGTATCCTCCCGTTCAATCGACCCGCGGACGTCAGTACAATGTCGAGTCGTTCGCATCGGTCACCGCAGTCAAACAGGTCGAAGCGGGACCATCACTGCGAACAGACGGTTCACCCACGACGTTCTGCGAGGGCGGTTCGATCGTCCTGAGCGTACCGATAATCCCTGCCGGTTATGCGGCGCAATGGCTCCGCAACGGCACAGCGATCAGTGGCGCGACAAGTTCGACCTACCGCGCGACGCAAAGCGGAGAGTACCGGATTCGTCTCCAGCGACCCGACGGTTGCTTTGTGCTGAGCGATTCGATCGTGGTCACGGTCAGACCGATTCCCGAAGCAACGATTTTCCCATCGAGACTTGTGCAGCTATGCGAGGATTCGACACAGCTTCTGCAAGCTCCGTTCGTCCAACAGTGGCGGTATCAATGGTACCGCGACGGTTCGCCGATAACCGGTGCGACGTCGGCATCGTACCTTGCCAGCACTGCGGGCAGCTTTAGCATCGAAATCACGAACGAATACGGATGCGCGGCTCGCTCGGCGCCGACAACGATCGAAATCGTTCGGGTTCGAGTCGCTCTTTCGCAAGCAGCGATAACGTTCCCTTCCTTGAGCGGCTGTGAATCGGTTCGCGATGCTGCAGTGACGATCGAGAACTGGTCCGGATTCCCGATCGTGCTTTCGTCGGTTACAGAACCAACGCCGTTTGTCCTTGCATCTCCGGCAATGCCTGTCGAGTTGAAAGTCGGCGAGCAGAAAACGCTCGTCCTTCGCTTTGCGCCGACGACCACGGGTACGTGGAACGACAGCGTCAGCATTCGCATGGAACCCTGTGGACGCATCGTCTGGATTCCGGTACGCGGAACGAAGACCGGTGCAGCGGGGACTCTTTCGACGACGGCGACATCGAAAGATTTCGGTGTCATCGCTCGGTGCAACGGCGTAGTTACACCGAAAACCGACACCCTCACGATCACCGCAAGCGGCGATCTCGACGTCGAAAGCATCAGCGTAGCAGCACCATTCCAACTGGTGGCAGGCACACCGACGGCATTTTCACTGCGTGCGGGGGAATCACGTTCCCTGCCGATTGTGTTTTCGCCGTCGCTCGATCAGACCTACACGCGCGACATCGTGATACGCTACACATCGGCGCAGTGTAGGGATTCGCTGGTCGTTCCGCTCCGTGGGGGATTGACGACGCCATTTGTGGCGCTCTCGGCTCACGAGATCGTCTTTCCTACGCTCGATTCCTGCTCGGCAATCTTCGCCGATACGACGATCACACTCTACAATACGTCGCTCGTTTCGGTCGAAATCGAACAGCTTACCGATGAGCAATTGCAGATCGTACAGCCGATTCCATCGCCGACGCTGCGGATTGCTCCGCGCGATTCGTTGGTGATTCGTTTGCGGTACAGTCCGGACGGCTACACAGCGTCACAGCAGCGCTTGACGATTCTCTTCAGCGACGGACGGTGTGTGCAGTCCGAAGTTCTCGTCGTGCGTGGATTGCGTGTCGGAAGCTCGGCAACGCTCGACCGAGCGACGCTGACATTGCCACCAGTTCTCCGCTGCCGCGATACCGCCGCAATCGTTCGACAAGCAATGTTGAGCGTTTCGAGCATCCCCAGCGGTGGCGTTCCCGTCACGGTGACATCCGTTTCGTCGTCGGCGCCGTGGCTTACCACAACGTTCGTTACCGGTCAATACGCCGACGGTACGTACCCCGTCGAATTGACGATTCATCCCTCACAGCTTGCAATCGGACGCAACGATGCAACGCTGTCGCTGCGCATCGAACCGTGTGGTCGCATTCTCACGCTCGATGTCACACTCGACGCGCGTGATTTCCAACTCGGCTTCATCGAAAGCAATGGCAGCGATACGTTGCGTTTCGATTTCGGCGACGTCACGATACCGTATGGCAATACAGAACCTGCAAGTATTGCGAACAACACCAGCGACACGATTCGCCTTGCACCTCTGACATCCCCGATCCCATCGTGGCTCAGTGTGGTTCTTCCTTATGCCAGCGGCGGAGCGATACGACCAGGAGAAACAGTCACCGGCACGCTTTCCTTCACATTCGCGCAAGAAGGCGTCTATTCGGATACTTTAGAGCTCGACGTGATCGAGCCGTGCACTAAACGTTTGGTGATCATCATCAACGCACGCGGAGTGCGCGGTGACACAGCATCGTCTTCTCCAGTTGCTCTTCGGGTAGCTGTTCCCGAATCCATCACGGCATCGCCAGGCGATCGCGTGCGTTTTTCGATCCGTTGCGAGAATGTGACTCGCACACTCCAGGTGGATACGTTCGTCGTTCCGCTGCTGTTCGATCGAACACTGTTCTATCCAGACCGCATCACTGCTGGCGATGCGCTCGTGTCAGGCACGGTAGCTTTCGGTTCGGCTGCGTCGGGATGCAACGTCACTGTTTCGTCCCTACGGCTCGATCGTGATGGTACGATCGCGACCCTCGAAGGTATCGTTTTGCTCGGCGATGCTCGCCAGACGCCGGTACTCCCCGATCGTGACCGAATCGTTTCGAGCGATACCAGCGTCCGCGTCGCGACTGTCGAGCCAGGCAATCTGCGTTTGTCGGACGAATGCAATCTCGATCAGCGATTTATCCGGCTCGGCACGGCACCGACGTTAGCTATCGCCGATGATGGCACGACCATTACCGCAAGAGTCACCACAACGGTGAGCACAGTAGCACAGCTTATCGTGTACGATTTGAGCGGGCGTTCGTGGTCCCTCTACAATGGTTTTCTCGCCGCTGGACAACATACATTCACTTTGTCGCAAGGGGCATTGCCAGCGGGTGTGTACCTGTGTGTCTTCAATGCGAACGGAATACGAAAAGCATCCCCGTTCGTCGTCTATTGAGCATCGGAAGCCGTATATTTGCAACCGGCTTTACAGCCAGTGTAGCGGGCAGTATGCCCTTTTTTATTGCTGTTCGTTGCGGCTTGGTTACAAAGTAGTTGCTGCCGACAACGCGTGACACCGACCATCGCATGAAGTTGTCCGGCATGTCTATCAAACAAGAATTATCGGAGGCGACGCTCGATCGCATCCGAACAATCTGTCGCAGTCACAACGCAGAGTTGATTGATTACAGTTTACGCGGTCGCCAGCGATCGCTCGTCCTCGAATTGTTTATTGACAGTCCTGACAGCGTTACCCACGAATTGTGCGAACAGATCAGCCGTCAGATCGAGGTCGTTCTAGATACCGACCCGACGCTCGAAGGATTATCCCGACTCGATGTATCCTCGCCTGGTGTCGAGCGCCCGCTGTTGTATCCATGGCAGTATCCGAAACACTGCGGGCGCAGTTTTGTCGTTCGCACAAACGATGGCACCGAGAATCGTGGCATTCTGCGTGATGTTCGTTCCGATGCAATCGTCTTGGATTCTGAGGAAGGACTAATCGAGATTCCCTTTACGGCGATTGCTTCCTCACGTGTCGAGCTCGAATGGTAATTCACACATCGAAGGATATTCATCATGCCCCGCAAGAAAACGCAATCGAAAGTTGACAAGAAAGCCATCATCGCGGCATTCGTCGAAATCGCAAAAGAACGTGGCATTGACCGCGACCTGATTCAAGGTAAACTCGAGGACATGTTGCGTTTGCTCGTCCGCAAAAAGTATGGCGAAGAGGCTGAGCCCGATATTGTCGTCAACATGGATCGTGGCGACATCGAAATTTATCTGCCGCGGACGGTCGTCAACTACGCACTCAACCCTGCAAAAGAAATCTCTCTCAGCGAAGTACGACAACGCACAGATGAGCACTACGAGGTCGGCGACGAATTCATCGAAGAAATTTCGCTCGACAACATCGGCAAGGAATTCGGCAGGCAGCTCATCATGTACGCCAAGCAGGTGCTGAGCCAACAGATTCGCGAAATCGAAAAGAACAACATCTACCTCGAATACGAAGAAAAGATCGGACAAATCATCGTCGGCGAAATCTACCAGATTCGGCGCAACGATATCCTCATCATGCACAACAAACACGAAGTGCGTATGCCCGTCGAGGAACAGATTCCCGGCGAGCGATACAAGAAAAATTCCACGATCAAAGCGCTCGTCAAAGAAGTCAGACGAGCGACTCCGAGCAGTACTCCCGATATCATCGTTTCGCGCGCTGACGATCGCTTTTTGGCTCGGCTCTTCGAAATCGAAATTCCAGAAGTGTACGATGGCATCGTCGAAATCAAAGCCATCGCTCGTGAACCTGGCGAACGAGCCAAAGTCGCCGTAACCAGCTACGACGACCGCATTGATCCGGTCGGTGCATGCATTGGCATGAAAGGCATTCGTATCAATGCAATCGTGCGCGAAGTATCCGGTGAGACTATTGACGTCATCGAGTGGAGCGACGATCCGGTTACCTTCATCGCCCGGGCACTGTCCCCTGCCAAAGTCCGCCAAATTCAGGTTGACACCGAGAACAAAACTGCAATTGTCGTCGTTCCCGACGATCAAGTGTCGCTCGCGATCGGACGCAATGGTCAGAACGTCCGGTTAGCTTCACGGCTGACTGGTTACACGCTGACCTTGGTCAAAGAAGGCAGCGAAGACATCGAACTAATCGAGTTTCGCGATGACATCGGACGCGATCTCTACGAGCAGATCATCGAAGCGCATATTGACACCGCACGCGAATTTCTCGCGGCTGATCTCAAGACCTTGCTGCGCATCCCCGGCATGACGGCAGAACGTCTCCTTGCAATTCGCAAATTGATTTTGGAAGAATTCAACGAGCAAGAGCTGCCCGACATCGCTGAGCGTATTGCTATCGCCGAAGCTCAACTCGACGAAGAAGCAGGAGCGCGTTCGGCTGACCTGAGCGACGAAATCGAGGAGATGTTCGACGAATATCAGGTCGAAGCATACGACGATATCGACGACGACGAAGGCTTCTCGACCGAAGAGCCACCTTCGGACTCGTCCAAACCGAGTTCCGACGAATAGTCGTGTAGGCAATCATCGTAACAGACCAGCGTCTTTGACGTCGCATTCAATACCTGAGACTGCAATGCCCCAATCGCTACCAGAGCGAAAACTGTTCAAAGTCGCCAAGCACTTCAATATCTCGAAAGAAGAGATCGTCGAGTATTTGAAGGCAAAGGGCTTCGACGGCGTCCAAAGCAAGCCGAATTACGAGCTGAGCGACGAGATGCTCGATGCTGTCGCTGGTCATTTTGCGAAAGAAGCAAAACATGCCGAGCGTATCCGTTCCAAACTCGAGCAGTTCGAGAAACACCGCACTCCAGCATCGAAAAAGGAATCTGCTCCGACACCTACAGTTCCCACAGGACAACCGACACCCATTGCTGTCGAACCAGAGACAGTCACAATCGAGACTCAGGCAGAAGCATCGGCGAGCGAATCTTCCGAGCTGGAAGCTGTCGTTCAAGAGACTGACAGCACAGTCAATCAAGCGGAGATAGCCGAGCCAGTCGAGATTCCATCCCCTGCCCCAAGCGTTGCCGAAACAGGCGAGAGCGTCGGCGAGACACCCGATGAAATCCACGAACCGCAGCCTGAATCGGTCATCGAGGCGGCTGATGTCGAGAGCAAGCCTGACGTGGTTACCATCGCACCTATTGGTGTCGCTCACGAAGAACCATCGGCATCGGAACTCACCCCATCGGCATCCGAGAGTACGCTCCCGGAAGAATCGAGTGGCGCATTACTCACAGCGGAAAGCGATCTCGACATATCCGCGGACGTTCCAGCTCAGCCCGAAGACATAACCTCACAAATTGAAGCTGATGATTCTTCCGACATCAAGCGCCGTCGTCGCGTGTCGAATGTCATCGTTACCTCAGAGCCTGATACACCCTCGACATCATGGAAGCTCCGCGGTTTGACCGTTCTCGGTAAAATCGAACTTCCCACAGAAGAGCCACGCCGCGGCAAACGCGCTCCGAAAAAACCTGAAAAACCAGGTAAACCAAGCGAACCGGCATCGAAGCGCGAGCCTCGCCCCGATCGCCCGAAAGACAAAACCAAACAACCTCAGACGAAACGACCTGAACCACAGGGAGAAACACCGTCACCGATCCTTGCAGTAGCTGGCGCAGGAACTCTCAAGCCAAAGGATAAAAAATCGACGACCAAAGACAGCTTCTTCGCAACCGACGACAAAGCGCAGAAGAAACGCAAGCCACTGCGCGAACTCATCGCTGAGGAAGAAGTCGAACGTGCTATCAAAGAAACGCTCGCAGGTATCGAACAAGAAGCTCGCATCAAAAGCAAAATCAAAAAGCAACGGAAACAACAGCGCGAAGAGCGCGAACAACGTCGCATCGAACAGCTCCAACAGGAACACGGCGTTCTCCGCATCACCGAGTACTGCACCACTGCCGAGCTGGCGAATTTCTTGGGCGTTTCTCCGGCTGAAATCATCGGCAAATGCTTTGCACTCGGTTTGATGGTCAGCATCAACCAGCGCCTCGATCGCGATACAATCCAACTCATTGCCAGCGACTACGGGATCACGGTCGAATTTCTGACCGACAAAGAAATCACGCTCGAAGAAGAAACAATCCCCGATCCGCCCGAATCGCTCGTGCACCGTCCGCCGATCGTGACGATCATGGGGCACGTCGACCATGGCAAGACATCGCTACTCGATTACATCCGCAGCTCTAACGTCGTCGCAGGCGAAGCCGGTGGTATCACGCAACACATCGGCGCCTACAAGGTCGTTCTTCCGAACGGCAAATCCATCACATTCCTCGACACACCAGGTCACGAAGCATTCACCGCCATGCGTGCTCGCGGTGCGCAAGTGACCGATATCGTCGTTCTCGTCGTCGCTGCCGACGACAGCGTCATGCCTCAAACGGTCGAAGCGATCAGTCACGCCCAAGCAGCCGGTGTACCGATCGTCGTCGCCATCAACAAAATCGACAAAGACACCGCCAACCCCGACCGCATCAAACAGCAACTGGCTGATCATGGCGTCCTCGTCGAAGAATGGGGCGGCAAGTATCAGTGCGCCGAGATCTCTGCCAAGAAAGGCATCAACGTGGACGTGCTGCTCGAAAAGATTCTGCTCGAAGCAGAACTGCTCGACTTGAAAGCCAACCCCAATCGTACCGCGATCGGCACTGTCATCGAAGCGCACGTGGACAAAGGTCGTGGCAACGTCGCCACTGTGCTCGTGCAAAACGGCACGCTCCGGCAAGGCGACACGTTCGTCTGCGGTCAGTACTTCGGGCGAGTTCGCGCGATGTACGACGAACGCGGAAATCGCGTCGAGGAAGCACCGCCATCGACTCCTGTTCAAGTGACCGGATTCGAAGGCTTGCCCGAAGCAGGCGACAAACTCGTCGTCTCGCACGACGAGGACAAACTCCGCCAGATCGCCCAACAGCGCCAAGTTCTCCGCCGCGAGCAGCAATTGCGACAAGTCAAGCGCATCTCGCTCGATGAAATCTCCAAACGCATGCAGCAAGGCGGCGTCAAAGAACTCCGCATCGTCCTCAAAGCCGATGTGAGCGGCTCGCTCGAAGCACTCACCGATGCTCTGCAGAAACTCAGCACCGACGAAGTAACGATTTCGATCATCCACCGTGCTGTGGGCGCAATCACCGAAAGCGACATCATGCTCGCCGCTGCATCGGATGCAATCGTCGTCGGCTTCCAAGTACAACTGCCAGCGTCGGTACGTCGAATCGCCGAACGCGAGAGCGTCGATGTGCGTTTGTACTCGATCATCTACGATGCCATCAACGAAATTCAGCTCGCTCTCGAAGGCATGCTCTCGCCCGAAATCAAAGAAGAAGTCACCGGACGCGCCGAAGTACGTCAAGTATTCCGCATCAGCAAAGTCGGTACCGTCGCCGGTTGCTACGTCATCTCCGGCACGATCACACGGAACGACAAAGCTCGCGTCATTCGCGACGGCTTCGAGATTTACAAAGGCACGATTCAGTCGCTCAAGCATCTCAAAGACGATGTTCGCGAGGTACGTCAAGGTTTCGAATGCGGCTTGACGATCAGCGGATTCAACGACTACGCCGAAGGCGATATCATCGAGACCTATCGTATCACGGAAGTTCAACGCAAACTCGGTCAGTAATGTCGTTCCGTCCTGAACGCGTCGCTCGCGAAATTCAACGTATCCTGAGCCAGCCGATCAGCGATCTGGCTGCTCTCAACGGCGGCGGTTTGATCACGCTCACCGATGTCAAGGTATCGCCCGATTTGACGGTGGCGAAGCTTTATGTCAGTGTTTTCGGCAACACACACGGACCAGAGCGGATTATCGCATTGCTCGAAGAACGAGCACCGGAGTTTCGCGCGCTGGTCGCCAAGCTGCGGCTCAAGGTCATTCCGGAACTGCGTTTCTATCTCGACACCACGCTCGATCGGATGGAACGCATCGAGCAACTGCTCAAGCAACAACCACCGCCCAAAGCTGCCGACGAGGAATGATTCCGATTTTGTCACGTGCCAACCCCGATGTCGAAAGCTGGTGCGCGACACTGCCGACGGTCGGTGGTGCCGTACTTCTCGACAAACAAGCTGGGTGGACGTCGTTCGATGTCGTAGCCAAGCTCCGCCGGCTCCTTCGCATCAAGAAAATCGGTCATGCTGGTACGCTCGATCCGATGGCGACAGGGTTGCTGATCGTCTGCGTGGGCAAAGCGACAAAACACGTGAACAGCTTTCAAGGACTCGACAAAGAATACGACGTCGAAATCAAACTCGGCGCGCGAACTCCCAGCGACGACGCCGAAACGCCCGAATACGACCACCGCTCGATCGAGCACCTCAGCGAGGCTGATGTTCGGCAGGTCATCGCCAGCTTCATCGGCGAAATCGAACAATTGCCGCCGATGTACTCGGCTATCCACGCCGGCGGACGACGACTGTACGAACTCGCACGCCGTGGCGAACGCCTGCCAGAAGTCGAACCGCGAAAAGTCGTCATCACCGACATCACCGCTATCGAGTGCTCGCTTCCCCATGTTCGGTTCACTGTGCGGTGTTCGAAAGGAACGTACATCCGAGCGTTGGCACGTGACATCGGCGAACGCCTCGGTGTCGGTGGTTACGTCGTTTCGCTCCGGCGTACTGCCATCGGCGATCTTCGGGTCGAGGATGCTTTCACGATCGCCGAATTTGCACAGTTACTGACTCGTACCGACGATGCAAACGTACCGCTCGATCGCTGACGTACCGTTCGACCGAAAAACGGTCGTGACTGTCGGCACCTTCGATGGTGTCCATCTCGGTCACCGTCGCATCATCGAACGAATGAAGGCATACGCAAGCGAGCATGCAGCGCGAACGGTCGTTATTACGTTCGATCCGCATCCACGACTGGTGCTGTCGAAATCCTCGCAAGCACCGATTGCGTTGCTGACGACACTTTCGGAAAAGCACGCTCGCCTGCAACAACTCGGCATCGATGTGCTCGTGGTCATTCCCTTTACCTTCGAGTTTGCGCAAACGCCTGCCGAGGAGTTCGTTCGGTCGGTGCTTGTCGAGCGGATCGGTGTCGAGCACATCGTTATCGGCTACGATCACAGTTTCGGTCGCGATCGTGCCGGCAACGAAGAGCTGCTCCGTCGGTTGGGCGCCGAGCTGGGATTCACCGTCGAAACTGTCGCTCCTGTGACAATCGGTGGCGAAACGGTCAGTAGCACGAAGATTCGCGCTGCACTGCAACGCGGCGACATCGAGACAGCCAACGCAATGCTCGGTTATACGTACAGCGTCGAAGGTATCGTCGTTGCTGGCGATGGTCGCGGACGCCGACTCGGCTATCCCACAGCGAACATCGAACTGCTCGATCCGAACAAGCTCCTGCCGGGCAACGGCGTCTATTGCGTGTCGGCACCGCTCGATGGGCAATGCTATCGCGGGATGGCGAACATCGGCGTCCGACCGACATTCACCGACTCACCCCATCGTCGGCTCGAAGCGCATTTTTTCGACTACAACGGATACTTATACGACCGCAAAATCGTCCTTAGCTTTCACAAGTACGTTCGCGCAGAGCGCCGCTTCGAGAGCGTGGACATGTTTTGGTCGCAGCTTCGCGACGACCGAGATTGCTGCGAACGTTATTTTGCAACTTTGCCGAATGAATGTTGAACGGATTTGTCGAACCATTTTCGGATAGCACAATGTTGACCAAGGAGCGCAAAGCTGAACTCATCGCACAATTCGGCGGTTCTCCGAGCAACACCGGATCGCCGGAAGCGCAAATCGCGATCCTGACCGAGCACATCAACCAATTGACCGAGCATCTGTCGGTGCACAAAAAAGACCATCACAGCCGACGCGGTTTGATCGGCTTGGTCAACAAGCGCCGGCGCTTGCTCAACTATCTTCAACGCAAAAACCTGGAGCGGTATCGCCGCATCGTCGAGCAACTGAATTTGCGAAAGTGATTTTCCGTCGCAGTGCATCGTTCGTTTACCAATCACAACATTGACCGAAAGGAATGGGAATTGTCCGAGTTTCGTGCCAATTAGGCGAGAAAGAGTATTCCATCGAAACGGGGCGTTTCGCCAAGCTTGCCGACGGTGCCGTCATGGTTCGCTACGGCGAAACAATGGTGCTGGTGACCGTTTGTGCCAGCCCCGATGTCCGCCCTGACGTGGATTTTCTCCCGCTGACGGTCGAGTATCGCGAAAAATCATCTGCCGCGGGGAAAATACCCGGTAGCTTTTTCCGACGCGAAGGACGTCCGACGGAAAAGGAAATCCTCTCGGCACGCTTGATCGATCGTCCGATACGACCGATGTTTCCAAAGGGCTGGCGAGCCGACACACAGATCGTCGCAACGGTGTTTTCCGCCGACGATCAAAACGAACCGAACTCTCTCGGCATGGTCGGTGCATCGGCAGCACTGCTGCTATCGGACATTCCCTTCGACGGACCGGTATCGGAAGTTCACGTCGGGCGCGTCAACGGGCGATTCATCGTCAACCCGACGTATCAAGAGCTCGAAGTCTCCGACATGGAGATCACCGTTGCCGGTACGGACGATTCGATCGTAATGGTCGAGGGAATGGCGAAAGAAATCAGCGAGGACGAGTTCGTCGCTGCTCTCCAGTTCGCGCACGAGAACATTCGGATATTGAACGCTCTTCAGCGTGAACTTCTCGAAAAAGCCGGTGGCGGCAAACGTCCGCATCGCCAGCCGCAGGCTATCGAATGTCCGGGTGAGCTCGAACGCTTCATTCGCGAACGAGTAACCGCTCCGCTCGAGCAGATGATCCATTCATCCTCGTCGAAAGAACAACGCTCGGAGTTTCGCAAACGCCTCCTCGACGAAACGATCCTGGCAGTACAACAATTCGTACTCGAGCACGAAGAGCTTGCCGATTTACCGATCATTCAACTGACCAACAACGTCGTTCATCAGGTCGAATACGAGCTGATGCGCCGAATGATTCTCGACGAAGGACGTCGGCTCGACGGTCGTGTACTGACCGATATTCGACCGATCACGTGCGAGGTCGGTTTGCTCCCGCGAACGCACGGATCGGCACTGTTCACGCGCGGTGAAACACAAAGCTTGACAACCGTCACGCTCGGCACAAAGCAAGACGAGCAGATCGTTGACGGTTTGCTGCCGACCTACGAACGACGGTACATGCTTCACTACAACTTCCCGCCCTACTCCACCGGTGAAGTGGGTCGAATGACCGGCGTCAGCCGCCGCGAGATCGGTCACGGCAATCTCGCCGAGCGCGCATTGCAACCGCTCATTCCAAGCGAAGAAGAATTCCCCTACACGATCCGTATCGTTTCGGACATCCTTGAATCGAACGGCTCGTCGTCGATGGCGACGGTGTGTGCTGGTTCGCTCGCCTGCATGGACGCCGGAGTTCCCATCAAAAAGCAAGTCGCAGGTATCGCGATGGGACTCATCACCGAAGGCGATCGCGTCGCAATCTTGAGCGACATTCTCGGCGACGAAGACCACCTCGGCGACATGGATTTCAAGGTCGCTGGCACTACCGATGGCATCACAGCGTGCCAGATGGACATCAAGATCAAGGGACTGTCTCTCGACATCGTCCGCCGAGCGCTGGAGCAAGCACGCGAAGGCAGGCTCCACATCCTTCGCATCATGAACGAGTGTATCGCAGCACCGCGCCCAGAGCTGTCGCGCTATGCACCACGACTGACGACGATCAAAATCCCCGTTGAAGCAATCGGTACCGTCATCGGTCCTGGCGGAGCGACGATCCGCGAGATCACACGGCAGACGAACACCGAGATCAACATCGAAGAAGATGGCACGGTCGTCATCGCCGCTGTCAATCAAGAGAACGCTCAAATGGCGATCGATTGGATCAAAGGACTCACGCGCGAACCCGAATTGGGCGAAGTCTATCACGCCAAAGTCAAGGAAGTCCGCGAGGGTCTCGGTGCGATCGTCGAATTTCTTCCGAAAAAACTCGGATTGCTTCACATCTCCCAAATCGCACACGAGCGAGTCAACAACGTGCTCGATTACGTCAAGCCCGGGGACATTCTCGAATTGAAGTTGATCGAGATTCAGCCCGATGGAAAGTTCCGCTTGAGCCGCAAAGCATTGCTACCGGCACCGGAAAACGGCAGCGACGCTCACGCCAAGCATGAGGGACACCAGCGACGACAGCCCCATCGTCCTTCGCATCAGCATCCGCATCATCCACGCGGCGGACGGCGATAATGCACACTCACGCAAGCGAATAGCAATGGCAACGATCGCGGTGGCTTCTCGCTGAACCACCAACGCTCCGCCCGATGCGGCGTTTGATTCCTCGACAGTTTGCACGAAGAAACGCAGTACCACACACGTGATACTGCGTTTTTGGTTTCGTCACTGGTGCCCGGAGCGGGATTCGAACCCGCACGTTCCTTCCGGAACCCAGGATTTTAAGTCCTGTGCGTCTGCCGTTTCGCCATCCGGGCTGTAGTGCAAAGATATCATCCATCCTTCCCGGCATCGCCCCTAATTTCGCTGCGTCGTTCATGCATTCCTTCTCTTGGCGATGGCTGATTTCGTTCACTTGCACAATCACTCGCACTATTCGCTTCTCGACGCAATCACGACACCGGAACAACTCGTCGCTGCTGCAGCCGAAGACGGTCAACCGGCGATAGCGCTGACCGATCACGGCGTCATGTTCGGCTGCATGGAGTTTTTCTTCGCTGCGAAAAAACGCGGCATCAAGCCGATCATCGGCTGCGAAGTATACTTGGCGACAAGCTCACGCTTCGACAAAATCGCATCCAGCAAAAACGATCGCACGAGAAATTACCATCACCTCGTTTTGCTGGCGAAAAACGAAACAGGCTATCGGAACCTATGCAAGCTCGTTTCGCTGGCGCACACAGAGGGCTACTACTACAAGCCACGCATCGACCGCGAGCTGTTGACCCACTATCACGACGGACTCATCGCTTTGAGCGCTTGCTTGATCGGTCCGGTCAACGAACCGCTCGTCCGTGGCGATTTCGACACCGCCGAAGCCAATGCCCGTTGGTTCAAAGACCTCTTCGGCGACGATTGGTACATCGAACTTCAAAATCACGGCTTGCCGGAAGACCGAATCGTTCTCGAGCATGCTCCACGCATCGCCCGCAAGCTCGGTATCGAACTGGTCGCCACGAACGATTGCCACTACCTGCGCAAAGAACACGCGATCGCACACAACGTTCACTTGCTCATCAAGGACGCCAACGCATCGAACGCCGGCACGTTCGACATCACGGCACTGCGCTACAAAGTGCCAGAGATGTACATCAAGACCGCGGCAGAGATGAAGGCGTTGTTCGCTGATTTCCCCTCTGCGATCGAGAACACGCTGGCGATCGCGGAAAAAATCGCCTTCGCTCCGACCTTCGCTCCGAAAATGCCGACGTTTCCGATACCGCCCGACTCATCGGCACAAACGCTCGACCAGTATCTCGAAGAATTGACCATGCGCGGCATCGAGCGCCGCTATTCGCCCGTGACAGCGGAAATCCTCGACCGCGTCCGCTTCGAACTCGACGTGATCAAGCGCATGGGCTACTCGGGCTATTTCCTCATCGTACAGGATTTCATCGCAGCCGCCAAGCAGCGTGGCATCAGTGTCGGACCCGGTCGCGGTTCGGCAGCCGGTTCGATCGTCGCCTATGCGCTCGGCATCACGAACATCGACCCGATCGCACACGACTTGCTTTTCGAGCGTTTCTTGAATCCCGACCGCGTCTCGTTGCCCGACATCGACGTGGACTTCAACGACGAGCGACGCGACGAGGTCATCGAATACGTCCGCGAAAAGTACGGCGCCGATGCCGTCGCACAGATCGTCACGTTCGGGACGCTGTCGGCACGTCAGGTAATCAAGGACGTCGGACGTGTTCTCGGCATAGCGCCCTCGACGATCAATGCGATCACAGAAAAAATTCCCGTCGTTCTCGGCAAAGTGACCAAGCTCAGCGAAGCGCTCGACCTCCCAGAATTGCGGTGGCTCCGCGATAGCGACGATCCGAAGCTACAACAGCTCGTCGAGTATTCGCTCGTTCTCGAAGGCTTGGCGCGAAACGTATCGGTCCATGCAGCAGGCGTGGTCATCGCTCCCGGACCGATCACCGATTACGTTCCCATCTACAAAACGCCGACGACGAATGCGATCACCCAGTACGCGATGAAAGAGCTGGAAGCCGTCGGACTGCTCAAAATGGATTTCCTCGGTTTGGCGACGCTCTCGATCATCGACCGCACACTCGAACAAATCAAAGCCAACTACGGCATCGACATCGATCTCGACGCTATCGACTACGACGACCCGACAGTGTACGAAATGCTCGGCGATGGGCACACGCTGGCGGTCTTCCAGTTCGAGTCCGAGAAAATGACCGAGTATTTGCGCCAGCTCAAGCCGCGCAATCTCGAAGAGCTGACCGCTATGAACGCGCTCTACCGACCGGGTCCGATGGACAACATCCCCGAATTCATCGACCGCAAATACGGGCGCAAACCTATCGAGTATCTCCATCCGCTCATGGAACGCCGGCTGGCGAACACCTACGGCATCATCGTCTATCAAGAGCAGGTCATGCAGCTCGTGCAAGACTTGGCGGGCTTTACGCTCGCACAAGCCGACACGTTGCGGCGTGCGATGGGCAAAAAAGACGAAAAACTCATGGCGCAGCAGCGCCAGGCATTCATCGAAGGGGCGCAAAAAACCAACAACATCGAGCCGAAGCTTGCCGGAGAAATCTTTGATCTCATCCAAAAGTTCGCCTCGTATGGCTTCAACAAGTCGCATTCGGCAGCCTATGCCTATCTGGCGTACCGCACAGCATGGCTCAAGCGCCACTACACCGCCGAATTTTTGGCAGCGAACATGACCTCCGAGCTCGGCAAGCTCGACAAAATCAACGCTCTCATCGCCGAAGCACGGAAATTCGGTATCACCGTGCTTCCGCCGGACGTCAACCGCTCGAACACAACGTTCCGCGCTGTTTCTCCGAAGACGATCGTATTCGGGCTGGCTGCAATCAAAAACGTCGGCATACCGGCAGTCGAATCCATCATCGCAGCGCGAGAAGCAGGCGGACCTTTTCGTTCCCTTTTCGATTTCTGCCGCCGTGTGGACACGCGCTTAGTCAACAAGCGCGCGATCGAAGCGCTCATCGCAAGCGGAGCTTTCGACAGTCTCGGCAGTCATCGCGCCCAGCTCATGGCAGCGCTCGATACAGCACTCGATTACGCCAAAGCGAGGGCAACGGTCGCTGTCGGGATGGATTCGCTCTTCGGCAGCGATGCCATCGAACCTGTCGAGCCGCCACTGCCGGAAGTCGAACCATGGAGCGCCGAAGAACTCTTGCGACGTGAGCACGAAGTGCTGAACTTTTTCATCTCCGGACATCCGCTCGACCAACATCGCCACATCGCACAAGCTGTCGCAACAGTTCAACTCGGTCGGACCGAGAGCGTTGACAGCGGCAGCAACGTCCGATGCTGCGGACTGATCACGGAAGTTCGAACACGCCTCGACAAGAGCGAACGAACGATCGCTTTTGCGACCATCGAAGATTACTCCGGTGTCGGCGAGGTCATCCTCTGGAGTTCGGTCTATGAGCAGTGTGCCGACATCGTGCGTGATGGTGCGCTCGTCGTCGTCACCGGTAAAATCGAGCTTCGCGACGATACTGCCACGCCACGCATCGTCGCCGAAGAAGTCATCCCGATCGAGCGCGCCTACGAGCGCATCAAAACGATTCACGTGCGCCTTCCAGCCAATAGCGAGCCGAACATCCTCGACCGCTTGTTCGAGAGCCGCGGCAGCAACGGTGGACGTGTGGACGTGATCGTAACGATATGCGACGGCAACGTCAATCGCTCGCGCTATGCCTTGCCCTCTTTCGCGATGAGTTTGAACCGCCACACGATCGAACAAATCGCACAGCTCGTCGGCGAGGACAACGTTCGAATTTCGACAGCGACACTGTAGTACGACCTTCCTCAATTTCTCATGCAAACTGACGATACACCCACTGTCGCCAGTGCCGGCATCTGGACGCCGAAGACACCGAATTTCCGCTCGATCATCGAGCAGTGTCTGGAGCGTCAGGAATTCATGAAGCACATCGGCTGCAAACTGACGACCATCGAACCCGGCTACGTCGAGGCACGAATCGTTCTCGATCGGCACCACCAGCAGCACAACGGTTTGGTTCACGGTGGCGTCATCGCAACGATCGCCGACGTTGTCGCCGGCTTTGCAGCGTACACACTCGTGGATGAAAATCAAACGACAGTGACAGTCGACTTGATGCTGAGTTTCGTCGAAGCCGCGCGCGGCAGCGAACTACGTGCGAGCGGACGCGTGATCCGACACGGAGCCACAACGAGTTTCGCTCGTGCCGAAGTATATGCCGGCGACAGCAGCCAGCAGCTTGTTGCTATTGCACAAGCGACACTGGCGATACGGAACCTGTCGTAACGACTGCTGATCGAGAATGCGCAAAGCGATACCGGATTGGCTCGAAGCCGCATACGTTCAACCAGTGGAATTGCTCTCCGCCGATGGCGATTCACCGCTCGCTTCCCTTATCGCGCGCGCAGAAGCGGCGCTCTGTCTTTATCGCTACAGCGATGCACGGACACTGGCGACCGCAATCGCTGCGCATCCGGAGCGACTCGACGAGCGCTATCGGTGCATGTTGCTGTCACTGACTGCACGGCTACAATTTGCTGTCGGAAGATTTGACGACGCATTCCGCACTTTCGACGAAGCACGCAATTGTGCCGAGCAAAAGCCCGAATTTCCTCTTCTGGCATTGCAGTGGGCAACCACTCTCGAGCGGAGCGCACACTATGCCGAGGCGCTCGACTATCTCAGCTCGGCTCTCCGAACGATCGAATCTTCCGACGAAGTCGCACTCGCACTGATACGAACAGGCATTGCGAAAATCCAGGTCGTGCTCGGCTATCCGCAAACTGCCCTCGAGACGCTTCGGTACGATACGATCGACGACTTCGAAAACACATTCGCGCGCGCACGACTTGCGATAGCAGCCGCCGATGCATTTCTTGCAATGAACGACATCGAACAGGCGATCGAGCTGCTCCAAGGCGTACAATCGCACACGAACAGTTTTCTCTCGAACGAACGCGAATTACTGTTGGCGACAGCGTATATCACGCGCAACGATTGGGACGACGCCGGTTCGATCGCTGAAGCTGTTGCAATGCGATGCGAAGAGCAGCATCTGCCCTATCACGCAGCCCATGCACGGTTGCTCTACGGGCAGGTATTCGCCGAGAAAACGTCGCCGTATTACAGCCCCCCACTGGCAATCGAGCATTTCAAACGTGCGCTCGATCATATCGCCCCGATTTCTCGATCGGAGCTGGCTGGTCGCATCTACCGCCAAATCGCGACGATGTACCGAACGATCGGTCATCACGAAAAAGCACTGCAATACTTGCAGGCGTACCTCGAACACGTCGAGCGACTTCACTCGCCTCGCACGATGCTCCGCATCAAACGCACCGAAATCGAAATCGCACGGCAGAACTTCGAAATCGAAAGAGCACAGCTACGAGAGCACCAGCATTCACTCGAATCGAAGCTTCGCCGAGCCGAGCAAACGGTCGCACACGTCCGCGAGCAAATGGAAGAGCAAATCGCCTATCTCGGCACCGTCGCCCACGACTTGAAAAACCCGATCGCAGCAATTATGATGAGTGCCGCAATAATCGAACGCTACGGGCATAAACTCAGCAAAGCGGACCTGGACAAACACGTTTCGTCTATCAAGCAAACAGCCGAATGGATGAAGGAACTCGTGACTGGACTGCTCGATTTTGCTGCACTGACGACAGGCAAGATCAAACTCACCATCGAACCGGTCCACACCGCTCTATTGTTCGACGTGGTCATCGAAGCGTACAGACTGAAAGCACTCGCAAAATCACTGACGGTCATCAAAGAGTACAGCGACGACGACCTCTACGTACTCGCCGACAGCAAACGGCTTCAGGAATGCCTCGACAATCTCCTCTCGAACGCGATCAAGTATTCCCCGCTCGGTCGAAACATCTATTGCCGCATCGAACAGCATGGCGAGATGATCCGACTTTCGATCCGCGACGAAGGTCCTGGACTCTCCGAGGAAGAGCAACGGCGCCTCTTCCAGCAATTCAGCCGCGCCCGATCGCACGATACGGGAAAAGAGGGTGGAACCGGTTTGGGCTTGAGCATTGTTCAGCGTTTCGTTCGAGCGATGAACGGCACTGTCGGCTGCGAGAGTTCGATCGGCAAAGGCAGCACGTTTTTCATCGAGCTGCCGCGAGCAATTCCTCCAACGAAAAATGGCTACCGGCACTCCGAGCAACCGGCACATTCGGCGCAGGCAAGTAAACCGTAAAATAGCCGTTCCCACCGTGCTCTGCGGCAAAGTACCCGCAACCGAACGTGCCGTAATTTCGCGGTTGCTGGCACTATTCGACACACACTGAACGACCTTTATGGCGCTTTACATCACTTCCGATTGCATCAATTGCGGTGCTTGCGAGCCGGAATGCCCGAACACAGCAATTTATGAGCCAGGTTCGACGTGGACATTGGCTGGTGTCGAATACACCGACTCGACCAGTCCCGGTGGCTTCAAACGCGACTTTTGGTCCGCCGAGTACTACTTCATCGTGCCCGATAAATGCACCGAGTGCGTCGGCTTTCACGACGAGCCGCAGTGCGCTGCCGTATGTCCTGTGGACTGCTGCTTGCCCGATCCGCTCAATCCTGAAACGCCTGAGCAGCTACAGGCAAAAGTCGCATATCTCGATTCTATCGATCCCAATCGCCGGCGCCTCTGATGCCGATCGCATATCAAGGGGAAATCACGATTGTTCGCGGGCGCATAGCGGCTCTCGATCCGAAACCGGGAGCTGTTGTTCTTCGCCTCGATGGTCGGCGAGTCGAGTTTCCCGATGCATGGGCATTTCCAGGACTGGTCGACGCACATGCGCACGTCGTTGGGCTCGGTCTTGCCCAACGCGAGGGCTACCTTCGGGGTGTCGCCTCGAAGGAAGAATGCATCGAACGTGTTCGATCGGCACGAACGCAGCGTGGTGAGTGGATTGTTGCTCGTGGGTGGAATCACGAACTGTGGTCACCTCCAGCTTTGCCGTCGGCAGCCGATCTCGACTCGGCATTCCCCGATGTCCCAGTTGCACTCAAGCGAGTTGACGGTCATGCTTTGTGGGTGAATTCTCGCGCTCTCGAAATCGCAAGCATACATGCTGCGACGCCCGATCCCCCAGGTGGTGCGATTCTCCGCAGCGACGATGGTCAACCTACCGGCATTTTACTCGACACAGCGATGGAACTCGTCGAGCGTTTCATTCCTCCACCGTCACTGGATGACATCGAGAGGGCAATTCTGATCGCGACCGAGCTATGCAGTCGAGCTGGGCTGACGGAAATTCACGACATGGACGTCGAACCGAGCCATTTACCGATCTTCACAACACTGGCGGAAAACGGTCGGCTTCACTGCCGCATTCTTTCGTGGGTCCGGGGACAGAACCAAGAGTGGCATACCGCTGGGGTTCTCCCGACTGTCGGTGAATTGCATCGCGTCGTCGGGGTCAAGCTGTTTGCCGACGGCGCACTCGGCAGTCGCGGCGGAGCACTTCTCGTCGAACCGTACTCGGACGATCCGACAACGAGCGGTCTTTTGCTGCTCGACCGCGAAACGATCGTCGCCCGCATCGAGCGAGCGCTCGACGACGGCTTCTCTTCCATCGCAGTCCACGCAATCGGCGATCGTGCGGTGCGGGTCGTGCTGGACGCGTTCGAAGAGATTCGCAGCCGCTATCCCCACTCCGACGATGTGCGCTTGCGAATCGAACACAGTCAAATCGTTCATCCCGACGATCTGTCGCGATACGTCAGCGCCGGTGCAATCGCTTCGGTGCAGCCGATTCACTGCACAAGCGATGCAGCGATGGCGCAGCGCCGGCTCGGAGATCGAACGCGCAATGCGTACCGCTGGCGTTCATTCCTCGATCATGGCGTCCTGCTCTGCGCCGGTTCTGATTTTCCCGTCGAATCGCACGATCCACTGCTCGGTATCGAAGCATTCTGCCGACGCATCCCGCCTGGATTCGACACGGCGTGGCATCCTGACGAACGGCTCAGCCGCAGCGATGCACTCGATGCATACACGATCGGCGCACATCGCGCTGCCGATACGAGCTATCGCCGTGGACGAATCGCGGTCGGTTTGGATGCGGACATAACGATCGTCGATCGCGACTTAGAGACCTGCCTGGACGACGAAATCACCGCCACACGTACATTTGCGACCGTCGTTGCCGGAACACTCTACCTGCACGAATGAACACCGAACGCCAGGAATGGTTCTACCGTTCTCACTACACCGACGAACGATACCATCGGCTGCGTCAATTGCTCGAGCAGCGGCTCGGTACACGCATCGAGTTTCGCATCATGGAAGCACCGGTGTTTCTCTCCGACGAGTTGCGCCGGTCAATCGCCGATGCAGCAATCGCTCTCGTCGAGCAGTGCACTGAGAAATCGTACCTTTCGCATGCAATCGAACGCGCTATTCCTCCGCGATATCGCATGCCGGATATTCCGCCACATCCGACGTGCGCCGTGGTGGATTTTGCGATTTCACAAGCCGATGGCGAGCTCGTGCCGCGTTTGATCGAGTTGCAAGGATTCCCCTCGCTCTTTGCGTATCAGCTATTTCTGACCGATGCGTATCACGACGCCTACGAGCTACGTGAGGAGTTTTCACCGTTTTTCGATCCGTCGCTCGATCGCAACGAATATCGCAGGATTTTGGAACGGTGGCTGATCGGGAACCATCACCCCGACAACACCGCACTGGTTGACTACAAACCGCTCGAGCAAAAAACCTATCCTGATTTCGCTGCCACAGAACTGCTCACTTGCATGGCACCGACCGACATTGGCGGCATCGTCGAACGCGACGGATACCTTTTCCACGAACGCGGCGGAGCGTTGCAACCGCTCCGTCGGATTTACATGCGCGCAATAACCGACGAATTGGAAGAGCGCGGTGTCGAGGTGCCGTTTTCCTGGAACGATCCGCCGCACGTCGAGTGGGTCGTTCACCCGAATTGGTATTTCCTGATGAGCAAGTACTCGCTGCCGTACTTGCATCATCCGACCGTGCCACGCGCGCTGTTTTGCGACACAATCGAACGTTTGCCCACCGATGTACGCTACGTGTTGAAGCCGCTTTTCGCATTCGCGGGAAAGGGTGTCAACGTCGAACCGACCGACGACGATTTGCGTGCACTCTCTCCCGACGAGCGCCGCAATTGGCTGGCGATGGAAAAGGTCGAGTACGCTCCTGCTTTGCCGACTCCCGAAGGGGCGAATTACGTCGAGGTACGGTGCATGGTGATTTGGGAAGAAGGAAGCCGCCCACGTCCGGCGATGTCGCTCGTGCGGACAGGTCGTTCGAAGCTGATGGGATCGCGCTATTTGACGCTACCGTGGACGGGCGCTTCGATTTGTTTTTTCGAGCAATAGCGGCTCACTCCAGGTAGGTGTAGCCGTACAGCCCCGACCGATACATTGCCAGAAATTCCTTCCCTTCGTGGAGCGTGACCAAATTCTCTTTGACCGCTTGCATCACCCACGTCTCCATCGTGCGCACAAGACGCTTGGCGGAGAACTGCACGTAGTCGAGCACGTCTTCGACCGTCTCGCCTTCGATGATTTGGTCGATCCAATAGCTGTCTTCGTCGCAGACGATGTGAACGGCGTTCGTATCGCCGAAGAGATTGTGCAAATCGCCGAGAATTTCTTGGTATGCGCCGACCAAGAACACACCGATGTAGTACGGCTCCCCTTCCCGCAAGTCGTGCACCGACAGATAAGGCATCGTTTCGCGAATGCCGATGAACCGATCGATGCGACCGTCGCTGTCGCAGGTGATGTCGTGAAGTGTCGCACGTCGCAACGGCTTTTCATTGAGCCGCTGCAGCGGCATGATCGGAAAGAGCTGATCGATAGCCCACGAATCGGGTAGCGACTGAAACAGCGAAAAGTTGCAGAAATACTTGTCGGCGAGCAGCTTCGGCAGCACGCGCAATTCATCGGGAATGTGCCGAAATTCTTGCGCGTAGCGATTGACCGTCGTCGCGATACTCCAGAACAATCGCTCGACTTTCGCTCGCGATCGAAGGTCGAACAATCCGAGCGCAAACAGTTCGAGCGACTCCTCGCGAAGCTGGAGTGCATCGTGCCACACCTCCATGATCGTGCGCGGCGAAACGTTGTTGAGCAGTGTGTAGAGTTCGCGCACGATTTCGTGGTCGTTCGGCTCGATCGTGTGGAGTGTGTCGTCCCACAGCGGCGTCGTCGCCGTTTCCAGCACGTTGAACACCAACACCGAATGGTGTGCAGTCAATGCGCGTCCTGCTTCGGTGATGACGTGTGGATGCGGCAGTTGATGCTTGTCGGCGGCATCGAGGAGCGTAGCAATCGCGTCGTTGGCGTATTCTTGAATCGAGTAGTTGATGCTGCTTGCCAGCGTCGTCCGCGAGCCGTCATAATCCACGCCCAAGCCACCGCCGATGTCCACGTATTCGATGGCACAACCGAGCCGGTGCAATTGCACGTAGAATTGAGCGACCTCGCGCAGCCCCGCTTTGATTTTGCGGATGTTGGTGATTTGCGAGCCGAGATGGAAGTGAATCAATTTCAGCCAGGAAAGAATTCCCTCCTGTCGCGCCAGCTCGACCGCTTCCAGCAGTTCGCTCGCATTGAGACCGAATTTGCTTTGATCGCCGCCGGATTCCTCCCACTTGCCGCTGCCGCTTGCCGCCAGTCGTATGCGAATACCGACGTTCGGCACGACATTGAGCCGCCGCGCAATGTGAACGATGAGCTTCAGTTCGTTGAGTTTTTCGACGACGAGGAAAATTTTTTTGCCCATTTTGTGTGCCAGCAGCGCCAGCTCGATGAAGTCTTCGTCCTTGTAGCCATTGCAGATGATGAGTGCTTCGGGATTGTCCATGATGGGCAAAACGGCATGCAACTCCGGCTTGGAGCCAGCTTCCAAGCCGATGTTGAACTTCTTGCCGTAGCGGACGATTTCCTCGACGACCGGACGCTGCTGGTTGACCTTGATCGGGTAAACGTTGTAGTACTTGCCGTTGTAGCCGTACTCGGCGCGCGCGCGTTCGAAGCAGCCACTGATTTTCTCGATGCGATGATCGAGGATGTTCGGAAAACGCAAAAGCACTGGCGGATTGATGTCCTTGAGCGCCAGTTCGTCCATCAACTCGCGAATGTCTATTGCCGGTCCGTTGTCCTTTCGCGGACGAACGACGACGTTGCCCTTTTCGTTGATGCCGAAATAGCCGATACCCCAGCCGGCGATGTTGTAAAGTTCAGCCGAATCCTCGACACGCCACGTTCTCACGCCTTGCCCTACCTCCGACGAATGTGATCAATGAACAACAATGAGCGGAAGCACCGTCGCCGACGAATCGCTTTCGATGCGCACGAAATAGGCGCCCGACGGCAACGCGCTGCATTCGATGGGAATCACTCGTATCGAACCGGCGACAGTTCCATCGGCGTACAGTGCAAGCGCCTTTCCTGTCGCGTCGAGCAACGTTGCGCGGAGCCGAACCGGTGCGAGCGCTTCGACTTCGATGAACGCACGATCGCTCGCAGGATTCGGACCGATGCGCACTGGCTGTCGAGCAGTTTCACCGACGCTGGCGAGCACGTCCGACAAACGGATGCGTACCGTCACCGGAAGATGGTCGCTGACAGTCGTGGTATAGCTCGACAAAAACGCATTCGGTGCTTCGAGGTACGTTCGATGAATCGCGCCGAAAAGCTCGTTCGAAACGATGATGTGATCGAGCATTCGCGCATTGACTGTCGAACCGATGTACGATCGCAGACCCAGCTCGCTCATCGGTTTGGTCAGAACGCGCCAATTGGCTGTATCCTCGATGAAGACCGCATAGGGCGTCGGATTTGGCGTTACGACCGACGAGGTCACATCGTCGTTGAAATCACCCAGCACGATGACCGGATCGTTGGCGTAAAACGTGTTCAGGTAGTCGTGAAACGTTTCGGCATCCGTCTTGCGACGCTGCCAGTCGTCTTGCGCTGTCGTCGAATCGCCGGTCGCTTTTGCATGGATGTTGAAGAGCAGAATTTTTCGTTCGACGCCACCGACGGTGCATCGCGCCGTCATGCGAAACGGGAAACGCCCGCTCGCCCAGGCTTGCGAGCCGCCGTTGACGGCAAGCCCCGACTCGACGACCGCTGCTGTCGCATTGTTGACCAGGTACGCCATCTTCTGCTGTTGCTCGATCGGCGCGAGCAACCCGGTGTACGAACCTTGCACCGATCCGGCGAGACTATCGAGGACCGATGCAGTGACGACTTCTTGGAATGCGTAGATGTCCGACCGCATCGAATCGAGCGCCATGCGAACGCTGTTGAACTGACGCTGCTTGTTCGATACACCGAGCGTCGTATCGGTCGAGCCGAACCACAGAAGATTCCACGTCGTCACATCGAGCGTCGCATCTTTCGGTACCGTGTCACGCTCGATGGTCGAAGCGACGTCCGTCGCAAAGCGCGGCAGGAGCTGATACGTCCCGCGAAACTGCGAGATGACACCGACGACGTCGATCCGCCCGGTCGGGATCGGCAAACTGTTGCGCGCGATTTCCGTGTTCGCATCCACTCGCACCTGAAGCTGATCGCCAGCGGCACTGCGAACGTTGTAATTGCGATCGCCTTGGAATACGCCTGTTTCGACAAATTCGACGTTCCGCACACGAACGAGCATCCCTTCGAGCGCCTCGCCGATCGATGGAATCGAGCTTGTTCGCGGCGTCGGCTCGACGCGTGGAACAGGAATGACTTGAAAGGCGACCTGTCCGGTAATTTCGGCTAAACCTGTCCCGGATTGCCCGGTCGTTTGACCGAATTCCGTGAGAGTGCCGCCGAGAATTTCGACCGAATCGCCGATTTGCACACCCATTCTGAACGCACTGTTGAAGACGGCGATCCCGCCGGTGGCATCTTGGATGTAGCTGGTGTTGCGAAATTGATCGGCTACGGTAACCCGCCCGGCGATTCGCTCACCAGCGCGGATCGAATCACCGAAAGGACGTTGCTTGAATTGTGCAATGGTGATGTACGTCTGCGACCATGCCGTCGCTGCTACGAGAACGAGTGCGAATAGAAAGTGTTTCATCGAAGGACGCCTTTTTTGTGAATCATTGAACTTCTCGGAGAAACCAGCGCTGCTCTACGCTCGCGCCGATGCGGACATCGTGCACGAAAAGGTAGTAGCATTTACCGCGTTCCAAAACTACGGTGCTATCGGTACCGATCGGTATGTTGCGATCGGCATCGAGCACGCGAAGACGAACGTTGCCGGCATCGAGTGGCACCAGCGGCAAGATCGTCTGCGCATCCACGATGGGCAACGCCAGCGGTGCGTCGTTGGCTTCGACGGTGACGAACGTTTCTTCCGACGCATTGACGATCTTGATCGCGGCGCGGTCGGCAAAGGGACTTTGCGTCGTATCCACGATCGGTCGGAGAAAGTCGGTGATCGTTGCTCCACGAACGACGATCGTGTACGACTGCCCATCAGCCATGACGTACCGCTGCGAGGCAATACGGACAGGCGTTGTATCGGTTGTGCTGTAGGCTTCGAGAAGCACGTACGTGCCGGACGGCACCGAAATCGGTTCGCTGAATTGCCCCACATCGAGCGACCGAACGACATCGGCACTATCGGCGACGATACGGAGCGGTCCGGTTTTCGTTTGTGCGTTGAACACTCGCACGTAGGCAGTTCCACCGGTGAAGGTGACGACGCCATCGGTGCAGCCGACAAGCACTGTGGCAACGACTGCGAGTGTCAGAAGGTAACGCGGAGTCCGACTTGCATGCGCCATCGTGAAAAGAACGAATCGGTGTCGTAGATACCAGGCTTGCCGTTCGAATTCGTCGGCGACGAATACGAAATACGCAAACGCCCTTGCGCATCGAATGGTGTATTCGTCGTCGGATCGTTGACGAGTGTGATGAGGCGATAGCTTTGGAAGTTGACGTACTGTTGCAGCCCCCACGAGCTGTTGAGCAAATTGAGCACGTTCTGCACATCGACCGTCAGCTCCAGCCGCGTTCCACCGAGCGAGGGGAGTTGCTGCACGAATCGAACGTCGAGTTGATGAATCCACGGCTCGCGCATCGAATTGCGTGGGAGCACCTGCCCGCGGTACCGCCGCAGGACGCTATTGGCTTCGATGAAATCCATCAGTTGTTTCCAAATCTGATCGGCTGTTCGCAAATCGACACCGCCCGGCGGGACGACCACAATTCGCGTTCCGTAATCTTCCGGTCGGGGGACGTAGATGAGGTCGTTGTACGTCAGCAGATCGCCGTTGTAGTCGCCGATGTATGTGAAGCTGTAGGGTCTGCCTGAATTGCCAGTGTAAAAGATTCCAAGTGTCGTTGTGAGATTTTCGATGAGTCGCGTGCGGTAGAACAGGCTGATCGTGATTCGATGCGGCACGTCGAAGTTCGAGCGACCGAGTGTCGCACGGTTCGGATCGGTTGCGTCGGTGTTTTGCCAATTCGAGAGCGCTGTCGCTGCGGTCGCATCCGCCAAGTCGTAGGTTGCCGAATAGACATACGACACTGTCCCGCTCAAACCGCGCAGGATGGGATTGTTTTCCTGAAGCGATAGCGAAAGCATGCCGCTGTACTGATAGCCTTCGTTACGACTGGCTAAGAGGATGACTTGCGTGAATTCGGGTGCGGCGTTCGAGTCGGTCCGTCCCGCCGGCGAACGCGCATACATGGGACGACCATCGAGCGGCGAAAACGGCATCGCCAGCGAGCGTCGCAAGTTGATATTGCGGAATTCAACCGTGTTGAGCATTTGCCCGTACATCAGCTCGCTCGTCAGGCGGAGCCACGGCTGTAGCTGCACGTCCACACCGAGCGTCGAACGCCACACTTGCGGAAAGCGGAAGTTCGGATCGGTCACATTGATTTGGGTCGTCGCGATCGGCTGACCGGGGAAACCTGGATCGCCCGGCTTCGGCGGATTGAAGGGATCGAGCGTCACTCGAAGCGGCACATTCGGCGAGTCCAGTCGCATCAGCAGTGGCGCATTGGCATCGTTGTCGCGACCGATGCTGACGCGATAGAGGTCGACGCCTGTGTTGCTGTACTGGTTCGAAAGCCACACAGCCGGCACCCGACCGCTGAAGATGCCCGTACCGCCGCGAATCTGAATCGTGCGATCGCCGGTAACGTCGTAGTTGAAGCCGACGCGTGGTGCCCACAGCGGACGCGCATCGGGCAAGCGGCTTGTCCGCAAACCTGCGGGGATTTCCTGGTAGTAGCGCTTGAGCGTGTCGGGCAATGCTGCATAGACGCGCGCCAGCGAATCGAACCGTGCCGCAAACGCGGGGTTGTCGTAGGGACGGTCGAAGTAAACCGGCACATCCGCACGCAGTCCGAACGTCACGCGCAATTGCGAGGTAACGTTCCATTCATCCATCGCGTAGATGCCGCCTTGCATCATTCCCCACCGAGCCCGCGGCTGCCGATCGCCGCCCGTTGCGCTCAGATTGGCGTAGCTGACCTGGTAAAAACTCGGTGTTCGGTCGCGCAGTGCTTGGACGTCGCGAAATGTGTAGCTGCCGAAAAAGTCGGGGATGAAAAGGTTGTTGAAGCGATACAACTCGTTGTGCGTACCGATCGTGACGGTGTGGTCGCCGAGAAAAATCGAAAAGTCGTTGGTGATTGCCAGTTGCGATTGATCGAGCGCGTTGGCTTGGGAATTCCGCTCGGGACCAAAGACGACCTGGTCTGCTCCGAGCATGACTTTGACTTGCGGAAACGGATCGGCACGCAAGACGCGCTCGTCGTTGGTTTGCGTCCACGCAATGCGGAATTCGTTCGACATGTTCTCGCCCCAAATCGAATTCCATTGCAGCACCGTCGAATTATTGATGCTGCGGAATTCGTTCCACTGACTCGACAGCGAGAACACCTGCCGTGTGCGCAGCACGTTCCGATCCTGGAAAGCGTTGGTGTAGTTGTGGCGGAGTTGCAGCTTGTGGCGATCGGAGATGTTCCAATCGAAGCGAGCGATGATGTTGAACGTGTTGTTGCGCGAGACGAACAAATCGGCGGTGCCTGGATCGTAGCCGTACACCTCGCGGACCGTGCGAACGATGTCGTCGAGTTCGGCTTTGCTGTGCGGGAAATTGTTGAGCGCAGCAGGATTGTTCAGCGCGATTTCGAGCGGACGATTGCGGAGCCGCGTTTCGGTCGTTACGTGGAAAAACAACCGATCCCGGACGATGGGACCACCAAGGCGCGCTCCGAACTGCGCATCGCTGAACTGGGCGTATGGCTGCCGGAGCGCATCCGGACTCGGTCCGACCAGGAGCTGATTCCGACCGAAGACGAACGCCGATCCTCTGAACGTATTCGTTCCACCGCGCGTGACGGCATTGATCAGTCCGCCGGTGAAACCGCTTTGGCGTATGTCGTAGGGCGAGATGTTCACCTGCAGTTCTTCGATCGCATCGAGCGAGAGAAGATTCGCATTGGCTTGGCTGCCCGCGGTTCCTGCTTGACCGAGACCGAAAATGTCGTTGGCGATCGCCCCGTCGATCTGAATGTTGTTGTAGCGAGAATTCGAGCCGAGTATGCTGATGCCTTGCAAGCCGTCGTCGGCACCGAACGCGGTTGTTTGTGTCGCATACGGATTGACCCGTGCGATGTCCGACAGTGAGCGATTGATTGCGGGCAGTGACGCGATCTCGTCGGACGACACCGTTCCTCCGCTTCCCATTTTCGTCGGCGAAAACGTCCGGTCGCGTTGACCGGTCACGACGACGTCCTGCTTGCGCATCTCCACCGACGACAGTGCAAAACTGACACGCGACTCTTGACCCAATTCGACGTACACGTCGGTGACCGTATCCGGCACGAACCCGACATACGACGCCCGCACGCGATACGGACCGCCGACACGCACACCACGAATCGAGAATCGTCCGTTCTTTTGCGACGTCGTGCCGTACCGAGTACCGGTCGGAAGATGTTCGGCGACGACGGTTGCACCATAGAGCGGCTCGCCCGTGCGGCGGTCGGTCACCGTTCCTCCGATCGAGCCGGTCGTGACGCCTTGGCTATAGGCATCGATCGAAGCGAGAACCAGCACAATCGCGCTGGAAACGAGCAGAGAACGTAGCGTTGTCGTCAACCTTTCCTTTCGCGCAAGACTGTTCAGCACTGCAAAGTTAGCGATGGCAAAACATCCGAGATCGTAACGAATAGGAAAACAGCGCCGATGACACATTTTGACCTCGGTCCGAAATACCTTGCAACCTGCTGCGCGGCTGTTCGTAAATGCAGCCGGACACCATCGGCATCGAACGATGATCGTCACCGACCAGCGACCGACACCTCGGCAATATATCGCCCTGTGCCGGCGAAGTGGCTTGCATCGTCCCACCGACGAGGCACGCATCGCCCGAATGATCGCCGAAGCCAATCTTGTGCGAACCGTGTGGAACGGCGATACACTCGTCGCGTTGCTTCGCGCGTGGACCGATTGGGTGTACGTCTGTTACCTTGCCGACATCATGGTGGCAGCCGAGTACCAGCGCAGTGGAATCGGACGATTGCTCGTCGCCGATCTTCGCGCTCGGCTCGGCGATCGCGTTCAGCTTGTCGCCGTTGCAGCTCCGACTGCCAGCGGCTTTTACGAAAGCATCGGCTTCGAAAAATCCGATCGGACGTACATTCTTCGCAGGAAACAATGATGCGCTTCCGAACGACTCTCGGTGTCGCACTCGTGTTCATCGGTATTGGATTGCTCGGTTATCTCTGCGTCGCGCTGCTGCCGTTCGAGCATCCCGTGCGAATCACCGTTCAAGCACTCGCGAGCGCAGCGATTGGCATCGCAGGAATGCTCCTTTGGGCGGCATGGCGGAAGATGCGGTAGCGCTGATTGCTGTACCTTTGCGGGATAGCGACCTCGGTGCTGTGTCGAATGAAACGCTCGCGAACTGCTACCATCGTGTACGAAAGCGTGTTGCTCGCAGCCGGCGTCACTTCGGCGACGATCGGGCTGCGCGGATTTTTGTTGCCCGTCGGATTCATCGATGGCGGCGTGACGGGAACATCGCTTTTGCTGACAGAATTGACCGACACTCCCCTGTCGGTGTGGATCGTCGCCATCAACGCTCCTTTCATCGCTTTGGCATACCGCAATCAAGGCGCGCAGTTCGCACTGCGAACGCTCGTTGCGATCGTGCTGCTGGCGGTCACGGTAGCAGTCTTGCCGCTGGAGGTCGTCACGCGCGACAAATTTCTCGGCGCGATCTTCGGTGGTATTTTCTTGGGTGCTGGCATCGGGCTTGCGATTCGCGGTGGCGCTGTGCTCGATGGCACCGAAATTCTGGCGATCCTGGTCAGTCGCCACACGATCCTGAGCATCGGGGACGTGATTTTGATTTTCAACATCGTGCTGTTCAGCGTCGCAGCGTTCGTGTTGTCGGTCGAAGTGGCGCTCTACGCGATCATCACCTACGCCGTTGCATCGAAGACTGTGGACTTCATCGTGGACGGCATCGAAGAGTACATCGCCGTCATCATCGTCTCCGAGCGGAGCGATGAGATTCGTCGTGCAATCATCAGCAAACTCGGCAGCGGCTGTACGATTTTCGACGGCAAACGCGGATTTGCGCTCGAACAAGGCGATCTCCGCAACGCCGCTATACTTTTCAGCGTCATCACGCGACTGGAAGTGACGCGCTTTTTGGGCGTCGTCCGTGGGATCGATCCCGATGCGTTCGTCGTGATGATGACCGCAAAAGACCTCCGCGGCGGTTGGGTCAAAAAGCGCCCGCTCAAGCATTGATCGCACCTCTGCCTCCATCGTGCCGCGGTATCTTCGCGGGAAGTTTCACTCCGCTCTCGACAATACTGTCATGCCGATGGGTTTTGCAACGAAGGCGATTCACGTTGGACAAGAGCCCGATCCTCTCACCGGTAGCGTGACCGTACCGCTCTATCAAACCTCGACGTTCGCGCAAGAAGCGATCGGCAAACACAAAGGCTACGAATACGCGCGCACCCAAAATCCGACGCGCTCAGCGTGGGAACGCAACATGGCTGCACTCGAAGACGGCACCGATGCGATCTCGTTCGCCAGTGGCATGGCTGCCATCGATGCGATCGCGCGATTGTTCGATGCCGGCGATCACGTTCTGCTCGCCGAAGACATGTACGGCGGCACTTTCCGCTTGTTCGACACCGTGCTTTCCCGGCATGGGCTTCGCTTCGACACCGTGGACATGCGCGATCTCGACGCTGTCCGACGCGCGCTCCGACTCGATACGAAGCTTCTGCTGACCGAGACACCGACCAACCCGCTGATGACGATCAGCGACATCGCAGCACTGGCTGAAATCGCTCACTCGTCGGGTGCTCTGCTGGCTGTGGACAATACGTTCGCCTCGCCGTACTTTCAGCGACCGCTTCAACTCGGCGCCGACATCGTCGTGCACTCGGCGACGAAATACTTGGGCGGTCATTCGGATTTGGTGCACGGTGTGGTCGTCGTGCGATCCGAAGAGCTTGCCGAGCGCTTGCATTTCATTCAAAACGCCGTCGGTGCCGTGCCGGGTCCGTTCGATTGTTGGCTGCTACTGCGATCGGTCAAAACGCTCGCTCTGCGCATGGAACAACATCAGCGCAATGCACTGGCGATCGCTCAGTTGTGCAGCAGCCATCCTGCCGTCGAGCGCGTGTACTATCCGGGGTTGCCCTCGCATCCGCAGCACGAGCTCGCTGCACGCCAGATGAGCGGATTTTCCGGTATGGTCTCGATCGAACTCGGCTCGCGACAAAAAGCCGACCGCTTCATCGCTGGACTGCGCATCGTCACACTCGCCGAATCGCTCGGTGGCGTCGAGTCGCTCGTCTGTCACCCGGCGACGATGACACACGCCAGCATCCCGGAAGAGGTACGACTGGCGCGTGGCATCACCGATGGTCTGGTACGGCTGAGCATCGGCATCGAAGATTCCGCAGACCTTGTCGAGGACGTTCGCGATGCACTCGACAACTGCCGATAATCCGCGCATGCTCGCCATCGAAACGAGCGGTTCGGTGTGCAGCATCGCTCTCTGCATCGCCGAACGGCTCGTCGCCGAGTACACGGTCGAGGAACCGAACGTGCACGATCGCCTGCTTGCGGTATCGGTCGAACGACTTCTTGCCGACACCGGCACATCTCCGGATAATATCGATGCCGTCGCTGTTTCCGCTGGTCCGGGCTCGTTCACTGGTTTACGAATCGGGCTCGCTTTTGCCAAGGGTCTTTGCTTCGGAAGCAGCACTCGTCTGGTTCTTGTACCGACACTCGAAGCATGTGCATTCGCGGCAGTTCCGATCGCAGCTCACCTTCACGAATGCGACATCGCTGCAATCGCTCGATCGCGCGACACGGTGTATTTCGTCCAGCACTTCTCGTGCGAAGGCGATCCGTTGACCGAACCGATGCTGCTCGATCGCAGCGACATCGCCCCACGCATCTCCCCACGAACGATCGTGTGTGGACCGGGTGCGCTCGATTTCCACGGCGGCATACGCATTCCAGGCTTGCTGCGGCTTTCGGCGCGGTTCGTCGCGCGGCGTGGACTGCAGATGCTCCGCAACGGTATCGTCGCCGATCCGGCGACCGCAGCGCCGTTGTACATCGAGGAGTTCGTACCGAAAGCACCTGTTCGCCACATCGCAACCTGACATCTGCGGTATCTTCGCGCGTACCTTCGACGGTCACCGACCGAGTTCTACCACGTTGCACGTGCCACCGATGATCGAACGCTACACGCGTCCGCAAATGGGCGCAATCTGGAGCGACGAAAACAAGTTCAGCATCTGGCTGGAAATCGAGCTGCTCGCCGTCGAAGCACACGTTCAGCTCGGCGTCGTACCGCAATCGGACTACGAGGAGCTTCGCGCGAAAGCACGCTTTTCCGTCGAGCGCATCGCCGAGATCGAGCGCACGACCAAGCACGACGTCATCGCATTCCTGACGTGCGTCGCTGAAAACGTCGGCTCGCCGGCGTCGCGATGGCTCCACATGGGCATGACCAGCAGCGACGTTCTCGACACGTGCTTGGCAGTTCAACTCAAGCAAGCGGGCGAGCTGTTGCTCGACGATTTGGAAAAGCTTCGTACTGCACTCGCACAGAAAGCCATCGAACACCGCTCGACGATCTGCGTCGGACGGACGCACGGTGTCCACGCCGAGCCGATGGTTTTCGGGCTGAAATTTTTGCTATACCACGAAGAGTGCAAGCGCAACATCGAGCGCATGCGCCGTGCCATCGAGACGATCGCCGTCGGCAAACTCAGCGGAGCGATCGGCACGTTCGAGCATCTCGATCCCCGCGTCGAAGAATACGTGTGTGCCAAGCTCGGCTTGCGTCCCGACCCCATCACGACGCAGGTGATCCAGCGCGATCGTCACGCGGAGTTTTTCACGACGCTCGCGATCGTCGCCAGCTCGCTCGAAAAAATCGCGCTCGAAGTGCGTCATCTTCAGCGCACGGAAGTTCGCGAAGCCGAAGAGCGCTTCACCGCCGGACAGAAAGGCTCCTCGGCAATGCCGCACAAACGCAATCCGATCGTCAGCGAGCGCATTTGCGGCTTGGCTCGATTGCTCCGCAGCAACGCACTGGCGGCGCTCGAAAACAATGCGCTCTGGCACGAACGCGACATCTCGCACAGCAGCGTCGAGCGTGTCATCTGTCCTGACTCGACGATCGCGCTCGACTACATGCTCGCGCTGACGACCGAACTGGTCGAAACGCTCGTCGTCTATCCCGATCGCATGCTCGAAACCATCGAGCGCTCGCACGGCGTGATTTACTCGCAGGCTGTGTTGCTGGAGCTCGTTCGCAAAGGGATGACGCGCGAGGATGCATACGCCGTCGTGCAAGCGGCAGCGATGCGTTCGTGGGAGTCGGGACACCATTTGCGCACGACACTGGCTGACGATCCGACTGTCCGTCGCTATCTCGACGACCGCGAACTCGACGAAATTTTCCGCGGCGAACGATCATTGACCAACATTCCCTACCTCTACAAGCGATGCGGCTTCGACTGAGCATTCTTCTGGGTGCTATTGCACCGCTCGTGCTCGCTGCACAGGAAAGCGAGCTCCCGAAAATCACCCGCAAGTGGCGCTTGCCGGGCGACGTCAACGCGCATCAACCTGTCGTCGCACCGGTGCTATCGCCCGATGGCAACATCCTGTACTTTTCGCGCAAGTACTATCCGGGCAACACGGGCGGTTCGAGCGACCCCGACGACATTTGGTACGTCCGACGCACCAGCGATTCGACCTGGGGAACGGCATATCGCCTCGACGCACTGAACACACCCAATAGCGACGTACTCTTCGGTTTTGCTGCCGATGGGAAAACCGCTCTGGTCCAGCGCGGCAGCGGCGGCGGAGAAACAGAACAATTCGTCCTCGCTCGCGAAAGCAATGGCTCGTGGACGTTCGAACCGATCACGATCGAAGGCTACACGAACCGCTCCAGCTACTACTACGCCTTCATGACGCCCGACATGCGAACGCTGATCCTCTCGCTCGAAGGTCCCGACAGCCGTGGCGGACTCGATCTCTACGTCTCGCATCGCATCGGCGAAACGCTCACATGGTCGGTGCCGAAAAATCTCGGTTCGACGGTGAATTCATCCGGTATGGAATCGTCGCCCTATTTAGCGCGCGACGGACGCACGCTGTACTACGCCTCGAGCGGTTTCGGCTCGAACGGCAAGTACGACATCTACATGGCGCGGCGGCTCGACGATACATGGGAGCATTGGTCAGAGCCTGTTCGACTTCCCCCGCCGATCAACACCGACGAGATGGATCTCTGCTGGTGGCTTTTTCCGACCGGCGACACTGCCGTGTACATCTCGACCGACAACGGCGTCCGGCGAATGGGGATTTACTTAGCTACGCTCGAAAAGCAGTACCAGCCGTTACCACTGCGTTCGTGGCAGGTTCGATTCGCGTACAACAGTGCCGCTCTTCCAGCGCAAGCACTCCCCGATAGCATCGTCGCGCTTCTTCGCAAGGCACGCCGCATCGAACTTGCCGGACACACCGACTCGGTCGGCACCGACGAGTACAACATGCGCCTGTCGCGAGCGCGGGCAGAGGCAGTGCGCGGCGCATTGATCCGACGCGGCATTGCATCCGATCGCATCGCGCTTTCAGCCTACGGTCGCTCGCGCCCCATCGCGCCGAACGATACCGATGCTGGTCGTGCGCTCAATCGCCGTGTGGAGATCGAGTGGGAAGAGTGACGGCATGCATCGCACCGAACACCGCATCCGATGCATCCGTCGTCATGATCGGCTCTGATAGTTCTTCCGGTGAAGTTTCGCCCATCGCACAATACGCCTCGGCAAGGTGATAGCGGAACAGCTCGTCGAACACTCGGCGGAACGCCGCGCGATGCTCATCGCCGAACCACCAGAACCAGTCGCTCCCTTCCGCAGTGAGCAAATGGCGATACGCTCGCTGGCGCGCGTCGCTTTCGAGCTGCGCCGAGCGCTCGTCGAAGATGCTGCGTGCATCGCGCAAGATACTCCATGCACGACGATCTTCCGGATGACCGATCCAAATTCGAAAACTGCCGCCGATCCACGAACCGGCTGCAATGTGGTCGAGCGTCAGTGTGTCGCCATCGGCGAGCGCTTGCTCGGCGACCTGACCGAACGTGACAGTTTCGAATTCTTCGCTTTCGGAAAGTAGCCCGTAGAGCGCACGCAGAAACGGCTCTCCGTTGCGCTCGTAGTATTCCCAGCAATTTTCGCCGTCGAGAATCACAGGCACGACTGCGCGACTGAGAAACGCTTCTCCCTCGTGTGCGGTGATTTGGGCACGAATGCGGCGCAAACGCTCGGCGAAGTCGGCTGCTGCCTCGCGAGGATTCCACTGGCTGTACTCGAATCCGATCGCGTCGCTGAGCGCCGCATCGCGAAACAGCACGACGATCCGCTGACCGTTTCGCTGCCAGACGAGCGGCTGGTAACACTGCGTCGGGCGCAGATCGCTGCGTGTTTTCAGCAGCACCGCGCTATCGCTGGCAGTCCACTGCAGACCGCATTCTGCGAGCACTGCGAGCGCATCGTCGCTGATGCTGCCTTCGCTGAGCCACATGCCGCGCGGAACGATGCCGAAATATCGCTGCATCGCATCGAGTGCGCGCCGGACATGTTCGACGGCATCCTGACGCCACCGAAACGGCGGATCGAGCGGTTCAAGGTCCGGATCGGATTCTCTCACTGCATCGCTCGAACACACCAGCGGCAGAATGGGATGGTAATACGGCGAGGTCGAAAGTTCGGCGTGACCGTCGGCGACAAGTCCGCGAAGTCGCTCGAACACTGCCACGAGCAGACCACGTTCGAGCGCAACGAGACGCTCGCGGTCGTCGTCGGTGAAATCACGTCCACGAGCGAGCATCCCTGTCACTGGCTGCACTCGTCGAGCTGTCTCGCCGAGCCATGCCAGCCGCATCCACACTTGCACGTCGAGCCACTCCTGGCGGGTCCAACGCTCGGTCGCACCAGCCGCTGCATCCTCTTTCAGTTGCCTGTACCGCACGAACGGTTCGATCATGCGCGCAGCGTTGCCGACGAATGCCCACTGCAAAAGCTTCCGCCGATCGGCATCGCTGAGCGCATCCGGTGCAATCGCCGAGAGCACGCCGCATTCGTCCTGCACCTGTCCTTGCCGATAGCCGTCGAGCTGCTCAGCCAGGATCGGTGTGACGTTGTACGTAACGCGGAGCAATGGGAAGTCGCGATGAATCGCCGGAAGCTCGGCGTAATCTTTCGTCGCGTGTAACCGTGTCCACGGCAACACAGCACGGTCGCCGATGCGATAATCGGGCTGATGAAAATGCCACAGCAGCGCTACGCGTAAGCGATTCATCGGACGACGGAAAACGATACGCGATGCACTGTGCCACCGATCGTTGCGACGACGTAATATGTGCCTGTCGCGAAATGCTCGGTCGAGAGTGCTGCAACGCGTGCAGGCTCGACGATCGCAGCACGAGCCCCTCGTGCATCGTAAATCTCGATCGGACCGTCCGGCATTCGATCGAGCTCGATCCAGAGCGTGCCTGTCGCGGGAATCGGATAGACCGCAAGCGGCTGTCGGTCGGGATGCGATTCGGCACTACTGACGACCGGAGCCGATGCCAACAGCACCAGCGCCCGAACCGAACGTCCTGCATTGACTGCAACCGACGTAAACGTTCCGAGCGAATCGAACACGAACGTATCGTCGCCGCTGCCGATCATGACGACCCGGTGCGACGTATCGCCACTGCCGATGAAGCTCAGCTCCAGCGGCAGCGTCGTGTACACGCCGAACGAATCGGGTTGCACTTGGCGAATGCGTACTGCAGCTTTCCAGCCGTGTTGCGATGGCGAGCGCAACGCTTCGATAGCGACGATGGGCCAACCTTTGCCGCGAATCCACTCGGCAAAAAAGCGCCGAACGAATTCTCCCCGACCGCTGACGTCGCCGAGTGTTCGCTCGAGAGTGTCGATCGAAACGTTCGCATAGCGATAGCGCTGCAGGAGCTCTCGGCACCACGCAAAATACACGCTGTCGCCCACCGCCCATCGCAGCATGCCGAGCACGGCGGCGCCTTTTTCGTAGATCACGTGCGGATAATTCGACGACGGCGGGGTGCGGTCGAAATCGTACATCGTCAAGATGCCCTCGAACGACGGATTGCCAGGCTTGGCGTACTGGTTCAGGTAGGCTGCTATTTTCCGCTGTTGCTCGGCAAGGTATGCGCTGTAGCCGCCGAGCTGTTCGCGCCAGAGCGATTCGCAGAACGTCGCGAAACTTTCGTTGAACCATGCATCGCGGAAATCCAGCGGCGTAGTGCAATCGCCGAACCACTGATGCGCCAGTTCGTGCGCAGCCACGAGGTTGACCGTATCGCCACTGCGTGCGAGCGACGTCGGGAAAGAAATCATCGTCTGGTGTTCCATCGCGCCTTTCTGCGTCATCGCGTAGCCGACTTTTTCGAAGGGATACGCCCCGAAACGCTGCTCGAAAGCACGCACCATGCGCGGAAGCAGTCGAAAGCTCCGCGACGTTGCTGCTGAATCGGCGCGACGAGCATAGAGAACGATCGGAACGTCGAGCGAGGTCGTGTCGCGAATGACGCTCAAAACCGATGAGGGAAACGCCGCAAACGTCAGCAGGTACGTCGCGGCAGGATAAACCGACCGGAAACGATACACCCGCCAGGAGCCACTGTCGAGCGGTGGCAGCTCCTCACCGCCCGCCGCGACGACATACGACGACGGCACACGGAACGCCAGCGAGAACGTCGCTTTGTCGCTCGGATGATCGTAGCACGCAAGCCAGTGCTGCGTTGCCGACACGTAGTTGTTGTAGAACCCGACGCCGAGCGCATAGACGATACTCCCTTCGCGTTGCACACCGCCCCACGAGTAGCCGTTATAGGGCGGCTCGCCGGTCATCGTCCCGCGATAGGCGATCCGCAGCACGACAGTATCGCCTTGGCGATGTGATGGCAACGCCGGCACCGCGTAGTGGAAGGTCGGATCGCTCGGCTGTCCTCTGACGAACCATTCGACCGGTATGGTGTCGCCCGCCTGCACATAGGCGACACCAGCGACCTGCAACGAACGCAAGTGGAAACGCACAGTATCCGGTGCGCGACGCCAGCGGAGTATCCACGTGCAGGAACTTTCGCCGAGGATCGGTTGCGGAAGCGAGTCCAGTGCGAGCGATGCATCGTAGTGCAAAACGTCGAACGATTGTTCGACGTAGCGCGTCGGCGAGGGAATCTCCTGAGCGCTCGCGACAACGAGCCAGCCGAAAACACCTACGATTGCAGCGATGATCATCGGTCGTTCAGCATTCGAACACGGACTTGCCACTGCGCAAAATACTGCATCCACAGCGAGCGGCAAATCGTCGCGTCGGCAACGAGCAACAGTGCACCGATCGAACCGGCGAGCACGATACCGCTCCGTAGCGCAACGACCGTGAAAAACGCGATCACACTGACCCCGACTGCATGCGACATGCGATGGACGCTGCTGCTGGTGCGAAGCGGCAACATCGCTACGAAGCTGACCAGGAACCACCCGACGAAATTCACCAGCGGAACGCCGTAGTAGAACCCCGCTTGATCCCACACCCACAACGTCATCGGTCCGATCGCCACGGGGTCAACGAGCAGGTCGTAGAGCATCATTGCCAGCGCTCCGATTGCGCGTGCAATCCAACGACGCTCGGTCAGCAGCGTTGCCCACGTCCAAGCATACGCCAAGAGAACGAGCCACGCTGCGACCATCACCAGCGGTACACCAGCGATCGCCAGTCCGAGTGTGTCGGTGTAGTGGTAGTGTCCGAACGGCACACCAGTCGCCACGCCGATGATCTCGCTTGCAAAGCCGATAAGAGCACCGACGAGCAGCCGCAGAAACTGAGGATGCCGATGCACGACGATCACGCCTGCTGCAATCCACAGAAACAGCATTTCGCCGTACCGGCGCAGTACTCCGACATCGCTTTCTGCAGCGCTTGTAAGCGCTCCGCCGACCAGGAGAACAACGAACAACCCGACCAGCAGCCTACGCACTCCGTTCATACCGCTCGATGAGCTCGTACACCAACTTCGACGAAAGCACCACCATCGGCGTACCGCCACCGGGATGCGTACTGCCACCGACGTAGTACAACCCCCGCACACAACGATCGCGCATCGGCGGTCGAAGGAATGCCGTGCGATACGAATGCGACGCCCATCCGTAGATCGAGCCACCCGGCATTGCGTAATCGCGCTCGAATCGTTCCGGCGTCCATACCGAGCGCACGACGATATCGCTTTCGGCGATCGCGATACCGCGCCGTTCCAACACGCCAGCGATGCGCTCCCAGATCATCGGGATTGCATCCTCCCAACGCCGCGATTCGACAGCAGGAGCATTCGCCATCACGAAAAGCGTTTCTCCCCCTGGCGGTGCGACTGTGGGATCGGTTTTGCTGGTGACGTTGAGATAGACGGTCGGTTCGGTGGGAAATTCCGCCCGCTCGAACAACTGCTCGAACTCCCGCCGATAGTCGCTCGAAAAGGCGATCGTGTGATGAAAAACGTCCGGCGGCAGCCGACGGCGTAAGCCGAGCAAAAACACCACGCCCGACATCGAGCGCTGGTAGAATCGCCGCCGCCGTGGCAGATCGAGCAGCGCATCGGCAGTCGTCGCATCGCCGTTGAACACCACCACATCGGCATCGAACATGTCTCCGCCAGAGAGCCGCACTCCACGGACGCGCCCGCTGCTGTGCACAATCTTTTCGACCGTTGCATTCGTCAGGATGCGCACTCCTCGCTCGCGCAAAGCACCGACGATCGTTTCGACGATGCCGTACAAACCGCCCTCGACGTACCATCCGCCGTGGGCGAACTCCAAGTACGGAATCACCAGCAACGTCGCGGGCGAACGATACGGCGATGACCCCACGTAGGTCGGATAGCGCTCGAAAATCTGCCGCAAATACGGACTCGAAAGATGACGCTCGACGGTCGCGGCATAATTGCCCCACGCATTCCGCAACGGCAGCCAATGCAACGATCGAACAAGCGAGAAAATCTGGTTCGGCTCGGGCAGTTCGGTCGGCACCGACTGGAAAAACGTTCGCGTCGAAAGTTCGAAAAGGTCGGCTGCAGTAGCCATCAGCTTCCAGTAGCCCTTTCCGCCGTCGGCTTCGTAGCGTTCGAGCATCGCCGCGATCGACGGGAGCGGACCCGGATATTCGATGCGTTCGCCGTCGGCGAAGCGGTACTGTGTCAGTGGCTGGAGCCTGCGAAAAACCAAATGCTGCCGAGAAACGCCGCAACGATCGAGCAAATCGGTAAAAACATGCGGCAGCGTGATAAGCGACGGTCCCGTATCGAAGCGAAATCCGTCGGCAGCAAAAAGGTTCATCTTTCCGCCCGGCGAGCTGCTGCGCTCCAGTAGCGTCACGTTCCAGTCGTCGCTGGCTGCCCGCAAGGCGAGCGACAATCCTCCGAGACCGGCACCGACGACGATCATGCGCTTTTTCATCGTAGCACCTTTCGAGGCAATTCCACACGATAGCGACGTTGTTTCCACTCGACACCGCTCCCAAAGCGCCAGCGCCACAGCGATGCCAAACCGACGCCGATCAAAAACAGCTCTGCCACTGGATGCAGCAACACCGACCACGCTGCGTGTCGAAATCGAAGCGCCAAAACGAGACGTGCAACTCCGACTGCACCGGCTGCGATCGCAACGGGAACGGTCGGCGAAACCAGCAGCTTCACCAGCGGCATCGTAAAGACGACCGCATGCAATCCGAGGACGATCGGAAAGAGCCACTTTCGACGGAAGCCGGGATAGAAATTTTTTTGGAAACCGCGCCAGATTTCCCCGATCGAACGATACATCCGCACGCGGGCGATGCTACTGCCGTCGCAGCAGAGCGCTCGCTCGCCGCTGGACCGCCATTGCCGCGCCAATGCAGTATCCTCGAAAAGCTCGCGGCGAACACAAGCATGCCCTCCGATGCGGAAGTACGTCTGACGATCGCACAGCAAGCACGAGCCGTGCGCCAGAGCGTATCGTGGGTGTTGCCAGTAGAGCTGCATCGGCGATGGGTAGAGCGTCATCACGTAAAAGTTCAGCATCGGCATCAAGACACGTTCGGCAAGCGAGCGCATCTCGATGGCAGGCCACGCCGAAAGCAGCGTCGCGCCGTGCTTCTGCGCCGTTGCGATCAACTGCTCGATCGCATTGGGTTGCAATCGTGTGTCGGCGTCGAGAAAGAGCATCCACCGATGCTGCGCGGCACAAGCCAGGCGGTAACACGCATGCGGTTTGCCGTACCAGCCGTCGGGCAGCGGCACAGTCTCGAGCACTCGCACTCGCCGATCGCGCTGTGCCCAGACTGTCGCGATCTGTCGGGTTCCGTCGCTCGATTGATCGTCGTAAACGAGAACCTCGGCGACGATACTGCCCTGCGCGACGACGCTGGCGATGCAGCCGCCGAGAACCTGCTCTTCGTTTCGTGCCGGTATCAAGACACTGACTCCGTCTTGGCTGCCACGTGCGGCTGCAACCGGACGCAGAAACGTCAATGCGTTGACGGTCGCAATACAGCAAAACGACAGTGCAAGCACAGCGATCGCCCACTCGATCATGCTGCATCGAACACGATCGGTGCGACTTTTTCCGGTGCTTCGTCGAGCAACAGGTGTCCAGCACCTGCGATGCAGAACACATCAGCGCGCTGTAGCGTGCGTTGCCACGTCGGTATCGAACGCCGCACGGCTCGGAACGTCCGCTCGCCGTACACCAACGCCACCGGAACGTTCACGTTGCGGTATCGTTCGGGTCCGGGCAATCGTGCCAGTGCTTTGAGATATGCGCGCGTGGACTGTGCGCTTTTATCGGCGAACGACGCCATCAGGTCGGATCGCTCGGTTCGACGCATGCGAAGAGCAGCGTTGACGATCCGCCGCCCCAACGACGAATCGAACGTCAGGCGATAGGCAATGGAACCGATCGGTTCGCTCGTAAAAAAGCGGAAATACCACGGCATGTAGGCGAAGAGATCGAGTGCAACGATACGCACAATGTGCTGCGGCACGAGCAACGCCACTTCGAGCGCCAGAACTGCACCGCTGCACGAGCCGACGATGACGACATCGCTCGCCAACGTCTCGACGATTGTCGCAAGCGATTCTGCCACACATTCGATGCTGAATCGTTCGATCATCGGCGAGGAACCGTAGCCCGGCAAATCGGGCGCAAGCAAGCGCCACGTGTTCGGTACGAACGGACGTAGCGGTGCGAACGTTCGATGGTCGCCGCCCCAGCCGTGCAGCCCGAAAGCGATCTGCGACCCGCTACCGTACTCGACGACGTGCATCGGCGGCGACTTCTTGTGCAACCATTTTCCCGCCGAGAACGACCATCGGCAGTCCTGTTCCCGGTGTCGTGCTGGCGCCGACGTAGTACAGCCCTGCGATGCGTGGATCACGATTCGGCGGACGTAGCGGACCGATGTTCCAAAGCGTGTGCGACAGCCCAAATGCCGAACCATCGTACAAGCCGAATTCTGCTTGCCATTCGAGCGGTGTCCAGACATGTTCGACGGCAATATCGCTCGGCGACAGTTCCACACCGTGGAGCCGGAGTCTTTGCAACACTTCGTTGCGTGCACGGTCGGTCGCTCGCTGCCAATCGAAGCTGTTGCCCGCACCGCTGAGTGTTGGCGACGGTACGAGGACGAACATCGTGCTGCATCCGGTCGGTGCGGCACTGCTATCGGTTCGCGATGGCATGCAGACGTAAAACGGCAAATCCTCCGGCAGTCTGGAACGAAGCTGACGATAGGCAGTGCGCGGATCGTCGGGCAAAAAGATGCAGTGATGATGCAAACACTCGACGACACGGCTGATGCCCCAGTAGAACGTGATCACGCCCGGTGTCATCGTCCAGCGGCGCCGCACGGGGCGCGTGCCTTGTACCATCTGCTGCGTCGTCGGCACGTCCACGTTCGACACGATCGCATCGGCTGTAACGGTGGTGCCATCGTCGAGCTGTACCGCCTGCGCACGACCGTTTGTCACGACGATCGAACGCACAGGACGCTTGCAGAAAATGCGGACACCGATTTCTTCCGCTCTGCGGCGGATTGCTTCGACCAGCGCATAAATGCCACCGCGCGGATACCACAAGCCGTAGTACAGCTCTCCGAACGGCAGTATGCTGAACGTTCCCGGCAAGCTGTACGGCGATCCACCCAAGTACATCGCATACGAACCGAGCGCTGCACGAATGCGGTCGGAACGGAAAAACCGTGCTAACTCCGCATCGAGCGAACGATGCAAGCCGAGTCGCAGCAACGGGCGTTTCGGCGCCGGTCCGATCCATGCGGCGATCGTGCGGGCATTCGACAAAACCAAGTGATCGAAGAGAAAGCGAAAGCGCTCGGCGTTGGTGGCAAGAAAAGCTGCGAGCTTGGCGTGAGCTGTCGGTTCGAACTGTTCGAACTGGTGCGCCAAGCGCTCGAAGTCCGAACCGAGCTGCAATCTGCTCCCGTCACGCCAGTAGAACTCGACCGATGGATCGAGCGGCAGAAGTTCGACGTAGTCCCGCAACGCCGCACCCGCAGCGGCAAAGAGCTGTTCGAACACCCACGGATAGTTGATGAGCGACGGTCCCGTATCGAAGCGAAATTCGTCGCGCTCGATGCGATTGGCACGACCGCCGACTTGCGTGTTCTTTTCGTACACGTCGACATCGAAGCCCATCGCGCGAAGATGGATCGCAGCACTCAATCCGCCCAGTCCTGCGCCGACGATGACGACATGCTTGCTCATTTGCCGTACTCGGGAGTGATCAGCGATAGCGGCACGACCCAATACTTCGATGGCGGCAGACATGCGAACTTTCGCCTCCACGGTACACTCGCGCGTCGCTGGGGATCGCGTTGGTGTTCGAGCATCGTCGTCAGCTCGCCGTACACCGCGATGCATGCCGAAATAGCCGGTACGCACGACGGATCGAACGCGTCGAGATGCTTTTGCGCATCGCGGTAGTAGTCCCACGCGATTTGTGCGTACCTGCCGATGACGTAATCGGTCGCACGCCGATCGGTGCCCGCGAGAAACTCGTCGTATGCCACACCGGCTTCGCGGAGCAACTGCTGCGGAACGTAACAGCGTCGCCGATGGTGATCCTCTCGGAAGTCGCGAAGGAAGTTCGTCAGTTGCAATGCGATTCCCAGCGAGCGCGCGGACTGAAGCGCCTCGGTAATCGAACGTCCCGGCGCAGTGCCGTAAACGTAGGTCAAAAAGTAGCCGACGACAATCGCACTGCCATAGACGTAGCCTTCGATGAGGTCATCGAACGTTTCGAACGGCATCGGAGCAATGTCGAATTCCATGGCATCGAGGAACGCGTGATAATGCTCGGCGGGAATGCCGTTGCGACGCACGACATCGGCGAATCCTGCGACGATCGGATGGCAACCTGCACGCACGCTTTCCACCAACGACGCGCACGCGATCGCTCGGTCGTAGTCGCCGCGCCACCGACGGAGAACGCGACGCTTGTCGCCATCCTGCAACGGAAAGGTATCGACCACTTCGTCCGGATAGCGCACCGCAGCGTAGATCGTTTCGACGTCGCGGCGCTTGGCACGCGGCAGAAAGCGTGTGACAATGAAAAAACTCGTGCTGTAGCGACGCAACACACGCCACGCCGCATCGGCAATGATGCGGCGTGCTTCGTCGTCGGTCGCGGCACGATTGCAGCGCTCGATGAGCCGCTCGGAAAATCGTTGCCACTGTCGGAGCGACCAACTGGCTGATGGCACAGGCACACGTTCATCGGTTCGACCGCTGCTGCAAACGCAGCGAGCAGTCATCGAGTTCCCCTACCAACCCGCCACTTCGTCTTCGATGTCCTCGCAGTCGTAGAGACGGTTGCGCCGACGTGGCGGCTGTTGGCTCGGTTGTTCGCCGCGCCGGAGCGCTTCGAGCGCACGCTGTTCGAGCAGTGCTCGCAACCGGAGATCGCGCAGGCGAAGCTGTTCGTCGCGCGTGCGGTCGAAATAGCAGCGCCCGTCCACGTATGTCTGCTCGACGCGCGAGTAGTTCGACAGCGGCTCGCCGTTCCAAAGAACCAGATCGGCATCTTTTCCGACCTCGATCGAACCGACACGATCATCGACTTTGAGTTGAATCGCAGGATTGATCGTGCACATTTTCAGCGCCTCGACTTTGCTCATATCGCCGTACTTGACGCTCTTGGCTGCTTCCTGGTTGAGCCGGCGTGCCATCTCGGCATCGTCGCTGTTGACCGATGTGATGATGCCCTGCTCAGCCATTATTGCGGGATTCTGCGGTATTGCATCGTACACTTCGAACTTGTACGCCCACCAATCAGCAAAGCTCGATGCAGTGGCGCCGTGTTCTTTCATCTCGCGTGCGACTTTGTAGCCTTCGAGAATGTGCGTAAAAGTCTGCACGCGGAAGCCGAACTCTTCCGCCAGTCGCATGAGCATCAGAATTTCGCTTTGGACGTAGCTGTGGCAGTGAATGAATCGCTTGCCGCGGACGATTTCGAGAAGCGTCTCGAGTTGGTAGTCTCGACGGAACGGCACTCCGCGCTTTTGAGCATCGGAACGAGCACGCTCGTATTCGAGCGCGGCGCGAAACGCATCCCGCATGATTTCTTCGACGCCCATCCGTGTTTGCGGATAACGCGTCGTGTAGCGTTCGCCCCAGTTGGATTGCTTGACGTTCTCGCCGAGCGCGAATTTGATCGTCGGCGGCGCACCCGCGAATTTCAATCCTTCGGCATCGCTTCCCCAGCGTAGCTTGATCAGTTGGAGTTGCCCGCCGATGGGATTTGCCGAACCGTGCAACAGGTGCGAGCTGGTCACCCCGCCGGCAAGCTGGCGATAGATGTTGATGTCGTCCGGATCGATCACGCGACCGATTTCGACTTCCGCAGTTACCGCATGTGTGCCTTCGTTGACACCACGTGCGATGGCGATGTGCGAGTGTTCGTCGAAGATGCCAGGCGTCAGATGCTTTCCGCGCGCATCGATCGTTGTATCGCCACCGCTCAGACCACGACCGATAGCGACAATCTTCCCGCCGCGAATGAGCACATCGGTACTGTCGAGCACACCGGCGCCCGCGCAGGTCCACACCGTCGCGCCCTTGATAAGCACAGCGCGCTGTGGCGGCTCGGTTTCGAAACCGAACGGACCGAAGGGATACATCACCGCACCGACCGAGCGCAGACGCTCCAGCGGTTCGGGTTTGCTCGTGTCCGGATACGATGCGATGCGCTCGGCTGACCAGCGACGGAGGCTCCCATCGGCGAATGCAGCGACACCGCGTAGCAGACGCGAGGATGTGTCCACTCGCGCATTCATCCGAACGATACCCTCGCCGAGACCGAGCGAATCGGCAACGAACGAGAGCGCAAATTCACCGCGTTCGACCGTGAGTGTGCCGCGCACCGTGCTTTTGCCGCGTTCCAACTCCGCCATTGGTTTACGCACCGAGCCTTTGACGTGCAGCTCCAGTGTATCGCTGCCGAGCACGAGCCGCCACCGACCGAGCACCGATACCGGCTCATCGCTGATGCGGAATTCCTCGCCTTCGACGAACACCGAACGAATCTCAGCGTCAGTCGCAAAGAGATCGCCGCTTGCCACGACGAGATTTGCTCGATAGCCCGGTCGGACCTTGCCGAGCTGATTGGCGACACCGAGGAGCTGTGCTGGTTGCGTCGTCAGTGCTGCCAACGCACGTTCCGGTGACAATCCGTACTGCACCGCCTTCCGCAGGTTCGACCAAAAGCGGCTCCGGTCGCCGAGTCGGTACGACGTCACACACAACCACAATCCGGCAGAGTCGCAGCGATAGGCGTTTTCTGGCGCAGCGTCCCAGTGCAACAATTCCTCGAACGTGACATCGAGTGCGCGATCGTAGGTGGAAACGTCCGGCACATCGGGGAAATCGAGCGGCAGTATCAGCTTCGTTCCTGCGCGCACGAGCGACGGCAATCGCCGATACTCGCGACCGGTGCCGACGAAAACCGCATCGAGTCCGAATTCGCGTGCGATCGCATTGGCGCGGAGGATGTCGTGCTCGTCTTCGGTTTCGAACACGAAAAGCTGTTTGCCTGCGATCGCACGGGAGAGCGCTTCGAGCGCAACGTTCGCTTCGGGACGTTCGGCGAGCTTGCCGTCGGCGTATGCACGCTGCGCCGCACCGTACCACTGTGCATCGGAGAGCGTCTGCCGTATGAGCGCGATGCATCCCATCAGCGAGCTGGGATACGGCGTGCGCGAGCTTCCCTTGCGGAACGACACGAGCTGCGCTGCATCGGCGCGGAGCGTCGTTTCCGAAAGTTTGCCGGCTTTTGCGAGCACCAGCGCTGAACTTCCTCGCAGGATGCCATCGCCGATGCCGATGTGGAGCGCACAGAAGCCGAGCTTGCGGTAGGATTCGACTTCGCTTTCGCCGAGCGTCAGTCGTTCGATCGCCCGGAGCTCTGGATGCACTGCTTGATTCCAGTGCTTGGCTTGTGGGACGGGCGGTGTCTGCGGTCCCTCGTCGTCATCGAACCGATAGAGCGTGTCACGCTGGACGGCATACGGCTCGATGAAACCTGCGTAGCACCACATTCCGCGACAGTCGCGGACAGTGGCTCCGCGCGGGATCGGAACGGTGCGTCCGACAGCTTCGATCGTGCCATCGCGGATGACGACAGTGGCACTGTCGAGTCGGACGCCGGGTTCGGCGATCACGACGAGATTCGTCAGCGCCAGATACCGTATCGGTTTGGCGCGAAGACCTTCGACCGGGCGCGTCGTCAGTTGTGCGACGCACGATTCCGCAACGAACCACGAAGCGACAAGAATTGCGATTGTGTGTTTCATAGGCTGACACCATGATGACGAAGCATTGCGAGAAATTCCGACTCGGTCATCGTCGGCACGCCGAGCTTCTGCGCTTTGGCGAGCTTGGAGCCAGGATCGCGACCGACGACGACAAACGTCGTCGACTTGCTCACCGACGAGCTGGCACGCCCGCCGAGCGATTCGACGAGCTCTTGAGCACGCGAGCGCGGCATCGAATCGAGTTCACCGGTAAAGACGAACGTCTGTCCGGCAAGCGGTGTGTGTTTGTGACGCGGTGCTCGCCGCTCTTCGAACTGCAGCCCTGCTTTCCGCAAACGACGGATGATTTCACGCTCTTCGGGATCGTCGCAGAAGGTGCGAAGCGACTCGGCAATGCGCGGACCGATTTCGTGGATCGCTTGCAGCTCGTCGAGCGAGGCTCTGCAGATGGCATCGAGCGAGCCGAAATGCTCTGCAAGCAGCTTGGCGGTTTCTTCGCCGACGTGCCGAATGCCGAGAGCGTAGAGCACTCGATGGAACGGCTGCTGTTTGCTCGCTTCGATGGCATCGAGCAAGTTCTGCACACGCTTTTCGCCCCAGCCCGCGCGACCGAGCAACTGCTGACGTTTGGTGTGGAGATCGTAAATGTCGGCGACCGTTTCGAGCAAGCCGACTTCGACGAGTTCGGCGACGACTTTTTCACCGAGTCCCTCGATGTCCATCGCACGTCGCGAGGCGAAATGCTCGATGCGCCGACGTATCTGCCACGGGCATGCCGGCGATTCGCAGTAGTAGTTGACTTCGCCTTCGGGGCGATGGAGTTTGCTTTTGTGCGGACACGGGCAGCGTTCGGGCATCCGCCACGGCTCGGCATCGGCAGGACGCGCGCTCAAATCCACGCCGACGACTTTCGGGATGACCTCGCCGCCTTTTTCGACGTACACCGTATCGCCGATGCGCAAATCGAGCTGCTCGACGAACGACGCGTTGTGCAGCGTCGCACGCGAGACGGTCGAGCCAGCCAAGAACACCGGCTCCAACTCGGCGACCGGTGTGACCACACCAGTGCGACCGACTTGCAGCGTGATGGCTTTGAGGACAGTCCGTGCTTGCTCGGCTTCGTACTTGTAGGCGATCGCCCAACGAGGCGAGCGCGCGACGGTGCCGAGTCGTTGTTGTTGCTCGATCGAGTCGAGTTTGACGACGATGCCATCGATGTCGAAGGGTAATGTGCGCCGTCGGTTTTCCCATTCGGCGATGTAGTCGAAAACGTCGTCGATCGTCGGGCATAGGCGCCAATGCGGACTGGTCGGGAATCCCAATTCTGCCAGCAAGCGGAGATTGGCGCTCTGACTTTCGAGCTGGACTTGCTCGCTGTCGAGGTAGTAGCAGACCAGTTGCAACGGGCGTCGTGCCACTTCACGAGGATCGAGCAACTTGAGCGTGCCGGCGGTCAAGTTTCGCGGATTGGCAAATGGCTTTTCGCCTGCTGCCAAGCGCTCGCGATTGAGACGTTCGAAGTCGGCGCGGAGCATGTACGCCTCGCCACGAACTTCGAAGTCGGTCAGCAAAACACCGCCGACACGAATCGGACGCACCACCAGCGGTAGCGCACGAATCGTGCGAAGATTCTGTGTGATGTCGTCGCCGACGAAACCATCGCCGCGCGTTGCACCGACTGCGAAGCGCCCTTGGCTGTAGCGGAGCGAGATCGCGACACCATCGAACTTCAGTTCGCAGCAGTAGCGGTACGGCTCGTCGCCGAGTGCTTGACGGATGCGACGATCGAACTCGACGACTTCTTCGCGCGTGTACGTGTTGGCGAGCGAGAGCATCGGTCGGCGATGCTCGACGTGTGCGAACTCTTCGAGCGGCTGCCCACCGACGCGCTGCGTGGGCGAATCCGGCGTGACCAGATCGGGGTAGCGTCGTTCCAACTCGACCAGTTCAGCAAACAAGCGGTCGTAATCCCGATCGCTGACGAGCGGACGAGCTTCGACGTAGTAGGCATAGTCGTACTTACGGATGAGCTGGCGCAGCTCTTCGATGCGCGCGCGCGCGCGATGTTTGTCGCTTGTGTCGTCGGGCGTAAACAGTCGCTCTTGCATCGGGCGATAGTCGGTTAGCTGCACGAATTTACGCCGAGCGCGGAAGTACTTTTGCACCCAGGTACAACGCCGAAAGCATCACTATGCACGAAGCGACACTCGTCGTCGCGGGCGGAAGCATTCCACGCGCGGAACGATACGCAGCGATCCTCCGAGCAGTCGAGCATCTGGTACCGTCCGGCACCGATCGTATCGCAGCGATGGCAAACGTCGCGAGCCTGCTCTACCACAGCATGCCGAACCTCAATTGGTGCGGTTTTTATCGCACGTTCGGCGATCGCCTCGTGGTCGGACCGTTTCACGGAAAGCCTGCCTGCATCGAGATACCGATCGGACGGGGCGTGTGCGGACGTGCAGCCCTGCTCCGGCGAGCGATCGTCGTCGAAGACGTCACGACGTTCCCCGACCACATTGCATGCGATCCGCAATCGCGTTCGGAGATCGTTGTGCCTCTCGTCGAAGGCGATGCGGTGATCGGTGTGCTCGATCTCGATTCACCGATCGCTGGGCGATTCGACGACGAAGACGCCGAGTTTCTCGGTCGCATCGCTGCAACGATAGTCGAACGTACCGGCTCATGAGCGATGGTCCTGCGGGTGCTCGTGTGTGTTGCAACGTGTGCGGCTACTGTCGTTGCGCAGGTGGTCATCAACGAAATGCAGCCGGTGCCACCGACCGGCGAACCGGAGTGGGTCGAGCTGTACAATCCCAGCGATAGCGACGTCACTCTGACGAACCTTTACCTCTACGATCGTACCTCGCGCGCATCGCTTGCGGGCGTGACAGTGCCGGCGCGAGGTTTTGCCGTGCTCACACGCGATACGGACGATTTGAAGCTCCTGCGCCGGATTCCACCCATCGCTCGGTTGTACCAAGTGACTCTGCCCTCGCTCAACAACACGACCGAGAGTTTGTTCATTGCCACACGGGACACGGTCGTGCTCGATTCGGTCTATTACGACATGCGTTGGGGCGTTCGTGGGCGAACGCTCGAGCGCATCGAGGCGCAACGCCCAGGTTACCTTCGAGACAACATCGCCGCGTGTATCGCTCCGGATTCGGCAACGTGTGGCTACGACAATTCGGTCAGTCTCGTCGAGCGCGACATGCGGGTACAGTCGGTGCGCGTGGATTCGGCACTCGTCGTCACTGTCCGAGTCGCAAATCGCGGGCGCACAGCACTTGCAGCGTTCGACGTTCGACTGCAACTGCGACGCCCGCGGTCTGCCGACTGGATCGAAGTGGGACAAATGTCGTTCGAGCAACTTCCACCTGCAGCGACATCCGAACGAAGCGTTGCACTTTCGAGCTTTCCGGCATTTGCGCATGCCGGCTACGGGCAGTACCTGCTCCGAGCACTTGCTGACCTCGGCGACGACCGTGCATGGAACGACACCGCTGAAACGCTCATGTTCATTCCGCTGCCGCGCGGAAGCATCGCCATCAACGAGATCATGTACGATCCTCTCGACAGTCGGAGCGAATACGTAGAGCTTGCCAATGTCACCGACGACACACTCGACATCGGCGGTTTGTCGGTGGGCGATGCAGTGCCGCCGAAATCGGTTTTGCCGAATTTGAGATTACTTCCTGGTGGATTTGCTGTCGTCGCACTCGACACCGGCATCTGGAACACGTTCCCTGAACTCCGGGGCGACGATCGCTGCATCGTCATCAACGCTTCGTGGACGCTCGGCAATTCAGGCGATGCCGTCGTGATAGCCAATCCTGGCGGTAGCATTCTCGACTCGCTTGCCTACGAGTCGTCGTGGCATTTCTGGGGCATCAAAGACACCAAGGGACGGTCGCTCGAGAAACTGCGTCCCGATCTTCCGTCTGCCGATTCGCGAGCATGGAGTACTTCGACCGATCGACGAGGCGGAACACCTGCGGCACCGAACAGCATCGTTCCGCGCGACACCTCACGTGCAGAGCTATCGGCGACACCGAATCCGTTTTCACCATGGAGTACCGATCAGCGACTACTGCAAACGACAATCACATACCGTTTGCCGTGGTCCAGCGCACGTGTGACGCTGCGGATTTTCGATGCCGAAGGGCTTCCGGTTCGCCAGCTCGCCAATGGGCAGTACTCGGGCAGCGATGGGGTCGTGCTCTGGGATGGACGCAACGATGCTGGCTTTGCGGTCGGTGCAGGAGTTTATGTGCTGCTGCTCGAAGCGACCGATGCACGCTCGAGCGAAAGCATCCGTCAGACCATACCGATCGTCGTGGGACGGTGAATCAACGCCCCGGGAGAACGATCAACGGATACGTAACAGTACGATTGCCGCTGGACCGAATCACGAGCATGTAAAAACCAGCGGCAACATCGCTCATATCGAGGGTCGTTCGCCCGATGCAGTCGTAGCGACCAACGACACTACCCGTTACCGAATACAGTACCGCTTCGACTGCATCTGTAGTGGGCAGCCGAAGTTCCGACTCGACGACAAGTCCATAACTGGCTTTCGTCGCTTTTGCTTCCTCTTCGACACGAGAGATACCGGTTATTTCGATGCGAAGTATTACACCGTAATCGTCACTGCACCAAATCGTGCCGTCGGGCGATTTGTCGCAACTTATCCTACTCAGTGGCACACCTCTGGGTCGAGGTACAGGATACCAGCTCTTGCCACCATCGCCAGTGTAGATGAAACCAGAAGCGACATAGCCTGCCGACAGGGTGTTGATCCGTGGTGCCATTATCACACACCGAGAGGCATCTGCAAGTGTCAAACTGTATTGCTGCGCAGTCGGAATGTAGAGCCAGAATCCCACTAACTGGCGTGACCATGTCCATCCGCCGTCCGTAGTCAATAAAAGCCACAATTGGAGCGTATCGGGATTGTAAACCTGACGACGGATGCAGACACCTATGACTTTGTCCGATACGGCATCGAAGGCAACTACTGTTTCATTTTTTTCATTTTCATTGTACGACAATGGAATTGTCGTCAGCTTACGCCACGTGATCCCGGAATCAACCGAAGAGTAAATGACGCCGCTTGCCTCGTCGGTACATAAAAGGGTATTGCCTGCACGCACGATACGCAGAGGAGCGAGTATCTCCAAAGTATCGTGTCGGCGCCACGATTGTCCTCCATCAGTGGAAATCCAGTAGTAAAATGATTTCGGTGAGCTACCACCATACGCACCAACACCGATGATGACTCCAGGCGAAGCACTCAGGAGTTGTGTCAATATCCCCATATCGCTCGGTGGATCGGGAAGTGGTTGCCATGACTTTCCTCCGTCGCTGGTTCGGAAAAACCGCATCGTCGGCGATACGCCACGGTGCTGGTAGAAAATACCGTTGGAGCGATCGGTGAATACAACGATCGTTGACCTGGCAACTGTATCGATCGGTATGCTTTGGAACCATGTCGTTCCTCTATCGTCGGTTTTCAATGCTACTGAGCCTAATCCCCACGCGACCACTGTACTATCGTCTATCGCTTGAATGCCGGTCAACGTTTCTGTGCTGGGGATCACTTTTTCCCATGCGTTGCCGGGGCGTTTTCGGTAAACGCTTCCACGCTGTGTCGCAAACCACAACGTACCGTCCTTCCCTGCCGTCGCATGATACGCAATCGATCCAGTTGCTCTCCAGGTATAATCAATGAGTGCATTGGGGAGCCATTCGGGGAACCAAGTTTTTCCGCCATCAGTGGTCGTCATTACCGGTGGTGTTGTGTTTTGGTATCCACCGAAGAAATTCGCACCGCTGACAAAACCACGAGCCGAATCCAACCAGATGATGTTCTGCTTGTAGCAGTAGGGATATTCCTCTCCGAATTCAGCGATCAAGTCCCACGATCGTCCCCGATCGGTACTACGAAGCAAGGCTCCTCCCTCGGCATACCAAATGCTACTATCCGAACTCTGGAAGAAGCGCTGCAGCATAAAGTCGTACATGCTGAATTGTGGTATTCGACGCGGTGGAGTCAGTGCTTGTTGCCACGTATCTCCTCCGTCACTGGTGAAGTAGATCCGATAGGTCGAATCCATCGGACTGAGGAGAACAACACCTTCTTGTCGTGAGAAAAAATGGAGGATAATCGGTCTTGTTCCGAGAGTACTGCGGGTGATCGTTTGCCAGCTTTTTCCTCGATCGGACGAGTGGAAAAGCAAGAATCCATCATTTTCTCCCTGAGCCGCAGCGAACCAGTTCTCTGAATCGAGAGCAAACAACGCAGTTACTTCTGTTGCACTATCGATGGTCATCGGACCGACGATCGAATCGCCGCGGAGCAACCAGACTCTCCTCGGGTACGAAGCAATGATCGTATCGTATGTACTTGTACCTATACCTTGAACATTATAGAACAATCCTCCGAGAGTGTCGGGATAAGAGAATCGCAATCGCACCCACGTTTTCCCGCCATCGGTCGTGCGGAACGCATCGTTGCACAGTGATAGGACATTTAGTGAATCGCGCGCTAAAATCGGACCTCCGGTGTTGCCAGGGAATGGCGGATTGACACGTTCTACTCTGATATCCGATCCCTGCGCAAGCAAAAGTGCCGCCCCAAACGCTGCTGCAACAGCGATACATAGTGGCATCCGAAACAGCAGCATAGTCTCAATTACAAACGACTCGACATTCAGGGTTCGGGTCGCAGTTGTACGTGCTACCAGGCTGGCATTGGCTTAACTGTCGACCAAACTTTTGTACTCTACGGCGTCCGTTTTCATAACAGACACGCCAATTCTGAATACAACACGTACCAGTCGGACACGGTAAATCGACTGGACCTTGCATAAAAGGAACATCGTTACAGCGAGCAAAGCATGTCGAAAAACGCACTGTGATCGACCAATCGCATGAGTCCTGTGGTATTTTTTGACACGTATCCAACGGCAGAGGAGCATCGGTCAGCAGAGACTGTACGATAATATCGTAGAGATCAGGTGTAAGTGGCGGAGGATTGCAACCTGTGCCAAGATATTGCACTGCATCGATTGCAATCACCGAGCAGTCCAGTTGACCGTTGCAGATGAGTATTGAGAATGCAACTCGCAGTGTACATGGAGGTGCGATGATCATGTTCTCGTAGGTACTGTATTGCATCCACATGCAACTATCGGGTGGCGGGCATGGTGCTTGCGCTTGGGCGAGCAACGGAGAAAGTACAAGCGCGAAGAGAAACTGTAATCGTCCGAGTAGTTTCATCAGCTTTTTCCTCCTCAGGTAGTTTTACGTGCTGACACTTGTAAATATACGCATAGTTTTCGTAAAAACCATAACGCATCTAACAGCACAATGCGCAGGCACAGTGAAAGCTTCAACATACGTTGCGAAAGTGCCCCGTGTAGCTGTTTGGCAGTATCGATTGGAAAAATGTTCCGTCGAGAACTCTTGTCTCACCTCGCCCGCAGCAATCCTTCGACGTATTTGGCGATGATGTCGAATTCGAGATTGACATCGTCGCCGACATGGCGGAACTGCAGCGTTGTCTGCTGCCACGTATGCGGAATAATTGCAACCATGAAGCGATTGCTGTCGGCTCGCGCAACTGTCAGACTGATGCCATCGAGCGCGATCGAACCGAGTGGCACGACGTAGCGCATTTTTTCTGACGGACATTCGACCCACACCTGCCGTTCTGTGCCCGAGTGTTCCAGCATGACGATACGCCCGATCGCTTCGACATGCCCGGTGACGATGTGCCCGCCGAGTCGTGTCGTCGGTCGCACGGCACGTTCGAGATTGACGCCATCGCCGACAGCAAGCCGACCGAGCGTCGTTTTGCGCAGCGTTTCTTCGACGGCGATCACACGGAACCAATCGCTGCCCCGCTCGACGACCGTTTGACACACGCCTTGCACCGCGATCGAATCGCCGATTGCAAGATCGTCCAACACTTTCGATGCCCCGATTGTCAGCCGCCGAGAGCCGCTGCTATCGGCGATATCTCGAATGGTGCCGATTTCCTCGATCAATCCGGTAAACATTGTGCGGTGTAATTTGGGCGTTGAACATACGCAGCCGTACCGATGGCATATATCCTCGCCAACACTGCAGCATCGCGCCTTCTCGGCACCGTCGAACGTTTCATGAGCGCCGATGGTTTCGATGGAATCGACTTTCTCGAAGAACACTTCTCGACGTTCCCACCGGAACCGCTCTGCTACGTCGTTCCGACCGGTCGTCGCGTGCGGTGGCTCGTGCGCGAAATTAGTCGGCGCGTCTTCGAACGGACCGAGCGCCCGTTGGTCGGCTTCCAGCCGTTCAACCTTGCCAAACTCGCGGCATCGCTCCACGCGCGGTTATATCCCGACGACACAGCATTGCCGCTTTCGGACTCGCTACGCATGGCGCTGTTCGAGCGCGCTATCGAACAGCTCGCCGACGACGGACGTTTGCCCTTTTATGCCCCCAACGGAAAACCATCGTGGAGCATCATCGAACGACTCGCCAGCGTCGTCACTGGTTTGCGCGAAGACGGTATCACGCCGAACGATCTTCGCCGCGATTTGGAGCAGAGCGACGATCCTCTGGCGCTCGACCGCCATCGCCTTGCCGACGTGCTGGCTATTTACGAACGCTACATCGAGCTGCTCGGCGATCGCTACCACGACGAAACAGCTCTGCTGGAGCGTACAGCCGATGCTCTGCTCGCCGGCAGGGAGATTACACATCCGCCGATCATCATCGAAGGCTTTTCGGAGTTTCGGCTCCCCGAGCTGCGTATGCTCGGCGCATTGGCAGTCGCACGAGTTCCCGTCTGCATCGTGCTCGCCTACTCGCCGGTCAATGGTCCGCTCTTCGGCAACCTCGACGAAACATTCGAACGGCTTGTGCAACTCGGTTACACGGCACGCTCGTTCGATCCCGCAAGCAACGATGGCACGCCGATCTGGCATCGCCCGCGGACTGCCTATCTGCGACGGTGGCTTTTCAACACCGAGCAAGAAATCCGCAACGCGGAATTCAACGATCAGCTCACCATACTCGGCTGCACCAATCGGCTCGAAGAAGTTACGCTCATCGCCAAGTACGTCAAACATTGCATCGTCGAACGCCGTATCGAGCCGCACCGCATCTGCGTCGCCATGCGCGATCCGGAGCAATATGCCGGATTGTTTCGCGAGTTGTTCGCCGTGCACGGCATACCGGCAAACATCAGCGATCGTTTTCGGCTCGATCGCTCGCCGGTAACGGTTTCGGTGATGTCAGTCCTCGAACTGATCGTTCGCGGATGGCGACGCGAGGACGTCCATCGGACACTGTCGAATCCGCTCATACGCTGCATGCGCCCGGATGGCTCGCCGCTCGATGCAGCGACGATCAATGCGGTGGCGGAACGTCAGCGCATCAGCGGTGGACATGCGCAAGGTGGAGCACGTGGCTGGATCGAGCGTCTCCGCCGCGGTTTGGAGTACGCGCAGAATTATCTCGAACTGCTGCGCTCGCAGCCGTACACCGATCCGCTCGATCTCCGCGAAGCAGAACAGGACGTCGAGCAACTCAAACGCGCACTCGGCGACATCGAACACTTGATCAAAGTGCTGCCATCGCACGAACGCCGCATGACGACGTCGGAATTCTGCGCTTTCGTCCGAGATGGCATCCTCGATCGTTTCGGCATTGCAGCGAGCGTCGAAGAAGCTGCCGTACTGTCGTGGAAACTCGACAAGCGCACGCTCGACGACATCGCGCTCGCCGAAGTACTCGAACAGCAAACCAGAGCCTATGCTGCATTGCTCGACGTGCTCACCGAAATCGAGTACGCATGGAACGATCGCAGCGCTCGTCCGTTGCAGGAACACGTCGAGCTTCTGGCGACGATGCTGCGCGCCGAGCGTTACCAAATCGCCGAAAAGCCATCGTACGGCGTCACCGTCACCTCGATCGAGCAAACACGCGGCATTCCATACGATGTGTACGTGCTCTGTGGGATGGTGGACGGAGAATTTCCTCGTGCGTATTCGACGGAGCACTTTCTCGGCAAAGAGCTGCCGCAAAGCGAGGAACGACACATTCGCGCCGAACGCATTCAGTTCTACGAAGCACTGACGAACAACCCTGCAGCGCTCGAACGCGGCTCGTGGCGGATGCTCATCACGTATCCGCGCTTGACGACCAGCGGAGAGCAACTTGTGCGGTCGTCGTTTGTGGACAAGCTGCTCAAGATCACGACGCTCGCCGAGCGATGTTTTCTCTCGCACGAACTTGCCGCACACGCAAGCCAACACGACGGTTTGCCATCGGAATTATCCTGGATGCTCACGATCACCTCGCCCGAAGAGCGCCAGCGCATCGAACCAGCCGAAAGCGACCGGCAATGGGAACCCATCGCCGATGTCCAGCTCGATCGCGAGGCATTGCAGCGTATCGCTCCGCTGACAGTCCACCCGTACTCGGCAGCCGAGTTGGAGCAGTATGCACGGTGTCCGTACCAGTACTTTGCGCAGCGCATTCTGCAATTGCGTGAGCCGACGACCTACGATTTAGCGCTCGGCAATCTCGAAAGCGGAGCACTCTTTCACCGGATACTGTATCGCTTCTATCGAACCTTGCTCGATCGCGAGGGCAAGCCCGATGCAAGCGGTCTGCGTACCGTGAGTCTCCAGCCAAGCCGTCGCGACGAATACTGGTCGCTGCTGCTCGATTGCGCACGTTCCGAGCTGGAGCGATTGCGCCACAGTCATCCGCTTTTCGCGCTCGAATGCGAACTGATACTCGGCACCGACGAGCGACGCGGAATGTTAGCCGAGTGGCTCGATCGCGAGCTCGAACGATTCGATCAAGGTTGGGAATACGAACCAGCGCTGCTGGAAACTGCATTCGGCATGCCGAGCAAAACGCCCGATGCACTCGAAGAGCCGATCGCTTTGACGCCGACGCTGTCGATTCGCGGAAAGATCGACCGTATCGAGATCGCTCGACGCATCCAGCGTCTGCACGTCGTCGTTGCCGATTACAAGCTCACCAGTCCCGGCTCGAACAATACGGCGATTTCCGAAGGGACGGCATTCCAGATGCCCTTCTACATGCTCGCGGCACGTTCGATTCTGCAGAAACGATACGGCGTCGATCCTGTGCTCGATGGAGGCGTGTACTACATCCTGCGCCCCAAAGACCGCGACGCCATACCTGTCGCGATGCCTGTCTCGGCAAACGGTTTGGCGAACCAGTTCTCGCGACATCGTGCGAAAGTGCTCGACAGCCGCGAGCAGTTGGACGAACTACTCCGCACGTCCATCGAGCATGCCGAGCGCATCGTTGCCGCCATTGGTAGCGGGGCATTCCCGGTTGCACCAACGAGCAATCAAGTCTGCGAGCAGTGCGCCTTCGACAGTGTCTGCCGAATCAGGCAACTCCACGACGAGGGACTGCTCGACACCAGCACCAGCAGCGACGACAGCGACCAATGAGCGGCGTTTCTGCGGTAGGCACCGGCACGCTCTATTTTTGCGGCACGCGTTACATCCGGTTCACTGTGGCATGTCACTACAGGTTGCGCTGTTTTTCCTGTTCGGTATCGGTGCGATCGCAACGGCGATAGGAACGATCACGCGACGCAATCCGGTCGCTGCTGCGGTCAATTTGATCGCGCACTTTTTCATGCTCGCCGGTCTCTACCTCACGCTCGAAGCACAACTGCTTGCGGTGCTTCAAATTCTCGTCTATGCCGGCGCAATCATGGTGCTGGTCGTGTTCGTGATCATGCTTCTCAACTTGGGCGACGACCGAGCGCTCCGCGAGCAGTTCACGGTGCGAAAAGTCGTCGGTGTCGTGCTGGCTGCAATGTTCATGCTCCAAGTCGGCGTGTTGATCAATGCGCAGCCGACAGGTGCGACGTCGCTCGCGCCGACGGCAGCATCGCTCGGCACCGCCGAGAGCATCGGACAGGCACTGTTCACGCAGTACCTTTTCCCCTTCGAGGCGATTTCATTGCTGCTCCTGGCTGCGCTGGTGGGAGCAATCATCTTGGCAAAACGCAAAGTCGAATAACCTGGCAATTCCGATGAATCTGCAGAGCATTCCACTCGATTGGTACTTGATCGTCGCAGCGGTTCTGTTCACAATCGGCGTCGTCGGTGTCGTCACACGGCGCAATGCTATCGTCGTCTTCATGGCGATCGAGATGATGCTCAATTCGGTGAACTTGGTGTTCGTCAGCTTTGCGCAGTTCCTCGGCGACATTGCCGGACAAATCTTCGTGCTCTTTGTGATGGCAGTCGCTGCAGGGGAAGCTGCTATCGGGCTTGCAATCGTGCTGGCGCTGTTTCGCAACAAGCGCACCGTGTACGTCGACGAGGTAAACGTCCTCAAATGGTGACACGAGACACCGCAATCACGGCGGTGTATCGAGCAGAGGTAAGATGCCGAAACAAGTTCGGCATGACTACAGAGAGAACCGTCACCCTGAACTCGTTTCAGGGTCCCGCCGCATTCCTTGTCACCCTGAACTCGTTTCAGGGTCTCGTCCCCATGTGCAGGAGATGCCGAAACAAGTTCGGCATGACTACAGAGAGAATCGTCACCCTGAACTCGTTTCAGGGTCCCGTCTCCACGTGCAGGAGATGCCGAAACAAGTTCGGCATGACTACAGAGAGAACCGTCACCCTGAACTCGTTTCAGGGTCTCGTCCCCACGTGCAAGAGATGCCGAAACAAGTTCGGCATGACGTAAGCGGAATGTCACCCTGAACTTGTTTCAGGGTCTTTCCCCCGACGTGCAAGAGATGCCCAACCAAGTTCGGCATGACGAGCACAGCCACTAAATCCATTCGATTCAGCGCTGATTTCATAACTTGCATCCCGCACTGACACGCAGCATTTCCGCTACTGCCTGCATTCAGTGACACCGATCGGCTGCCCCGCCGCAGATGCAGGCGGTGGAATCGTATCCATTCGGAGTACCTTCGCTATGCCATCTCGTTCGAAACGAAAAACCAAGTACATTTTCGTCGTCGGCGGTGTACTCAGTTCCGTCGGTAAAGGCATCGCCTGTGCATCGCTCGGTTTGCTGCTCAAATCACGCGGATTTTCGGTGACCATCCAAAAGTTCGACCCCTACATCAACGTCGATCCCGGTACGATGAACCCGCTCCAACACGGCGAGGTGTACGTGACCGACGACGGCGCCGAAACCGATCTCGATCTGGGACATTACGAGCGTTTCCTGGACGTTTCGATGACGCGGTTCAACAATGCAACGACCGGGCAGATTTACTTCGAGGTAATCCAGCGCGAGCGGCGCGGCTACTATCTCGGCAAAACAGTCCAAGTCATCCCGCACATCACCGACGAGATCAAGCGCCGCATGACATACTTCGACGGCGAATACGACATCGTCATCATCGAAATCGGTGGAACGGTCGGGGACATCGAATCGCAACCCTACCTGGAAGCAGCACGCCAACTGACACTCGAACGTGGTCGGAGTTCCTGCATCACGATCCTGCTGGCATACGTCCCTTACATTCGTTCGGCTGGCGAACTGAAAACCAAACCGACACAACACGCAGCCAAAGAGCTGATGGAATTCGGGATCATTCCCGAAATCATTCTTTGCCGAACCGAACAACGCATCCCCAAAGAAGTCCGCAGCAAGATCGCACTTTTTTGTAACGTGGACGAAGACGCCGTCATCGAAATTCCCGACGTCGAGACGATCTACGAAGTACCGCTGGTGATGGCGCGGCGCAATCTCGATGCGATCGTTCTTCGCAAGCTGCGCTTGAAAAACGGCACGCTCGAACTCGACACATGGACCCGCTTTGTTCAACGCATCAAGAATCCTCGCATGACGGTCGAGATCGCGCTCGTCGGCAAGTACGTCAGCTATCGCGATTCGTACAAAAGCATCGTCGAAGCATTTGTCCACGCCGGTGCACTCAACAATTGCAAGGTCGAACTCCGCTGGATCAACTCCGAGGACATCACGCGCGACAACGTCGAGGAGCTTCTCGGTGGTGTGCGAGGCGTGCTCGTCGCACCCGGCTTCGGTGCACGTGGCATCGAAGGAAAGATCATCGCCATCGAGTACGTCCGCACGCGGCAGATTCCTTTCTTCGGCATTTGTTTGGGCATGCAATGCGCCGTCATCGAGTTCGCGCGAAACGTCTGCGGACTTGCCGATGCGAATTCGTCCGAATTCAAACGCACACGGCACAGCGTCATTCACCTGTTGCCCGACCAAGAGCGAGTCGAAAACAAAGGCGGTACGATGCGACTCGGAGCGTATCCGTGCATGCTGCTCCGCGGAAGCAAGGCTCATCGTGCTTACGAGCAAGAGTTGATCTTCGAGCGTCATCGCCACCGCTACGAACTCAGCAACACGTTTCGTCCGCTGCTCGAAGAGCACGGGATGGTCATGAGCGGAGTTTCGCCCGACAATCGCTTGGTCGAGATCATCGAGCTGAAAAATCACCCATGGTTCGTCGGTGTGCAGTTCCATCCGGAGCTGAAATCGCGTGCGGTGAGCGGTCACCCGCTCTTCGTTCACTTTGTTCGTGCTGCCTTGCGATCCAAACTCGGTGAGGATGCAGCCAATGAGATGGATAGTGCTGGCGAGTAGTTTGCTGCTGGCTGTCGTCAGTGCCGGTGCGCAACAACGGGATAGCATCGTGCATTTCTTTGCGCTTCCGCTGGACACCAGCATCGCAATGCCTGCGCCGGCAATCGAGCGCCTGGATTCTTCGGGCATCGCCATCATCGACATCGCATACGGTAAAGGCGAGCTGTCCGATCCGCGTCGCATGCACTACGTTCGATTTCTGATCAGCAAAGCTTCGACGCTGGAGTACGCATACACCGAGTTCGCCGGCAATCGTGTGTTCGCCTTCGTTCCCGACTCGACGAACGTTTTTCCAGGCTTCCGCTACGCACTGCGCGGCATGCGTGTCGGCGGGCGACGACGTGCGATCGTTCCCCCCGAACTCGCATACGGGAGCAAAGGACGCGCAGCATATGGCATCGGTCCGAACGAAACGCTGCTGTTGGATTTGGAACTCCTCAAGCTCGACCCATGATCACCAACATCGCCCTCTACGAGCATCCGTCGCATATCGAGTCGCTCTACCCCTTTTCGGTTTTGCATTTGCCGTGGGAACTGCGCTACGGTGCGATGACCATCGTCGAAGCGTGGCAAAAATTCAGCGGTGCATCGCTGCTGGCGTGCTACGGACGCCCGTCTCATATCGCATCGTTCTACGCGCGTTTTCCTCAGCACCGCATGCAGCAATTCGGCGTCGGTCGTGTTTTGGCTGTATCGAGCAAGCTGCTACCGACCAAGCACACGATCGCGCAAATTGCCGGCGCAGACTCGACCCGTCCGCTCGTCTTCAGCGCCGGCGGTGACATCGTCGCGGTCTGCATGGCGATCGAGAACTGGATCGAAGGCGCACCAAGCGCGTGGCAGGACCTCGAACGCCTCGCTCGCGACGAACAGTGGCAGATCGTCGAGCTCGACAGCCCACGACTTTTGCAGTACAGTTGGGAGCTTCTCGATGCATCGGCTGAAGCTATCGCCGAGCAATTCCAACTCGTCGCTGATTCGACGATTCACCACGCCGATTTTCTCAATGCGCATGTCGTCGCGCTCGCTGCCGATGCGATCGCCGTGGGTGAAGAATCCTCGATCGCGCCGCTCGTAGTGCTCGATGCATCGCGCGGTCCGATCATCATCGGCAGCAACGTCACGATCATGCCGCATGCCACCATCATCGGACCGTGTGCCATCGGTGACCATTCGACCGTCAAGGTCGGTGCGAAAATTTATCCGGGAACGGTGATCGGTCGCTGGTGCAAAGTCGGTGGCGAGGTCGAGTCCTCGATTTTCCACGACTTCTCGAACAAACAGCACGATGGCTTCGTCGGTCACAGCATCATCGGCGAATGGGTCAATCTCGGCGCCGACACGAACACCAGCAATCTGAAAAACACCTATCGCCCGATTTCGGTGGAGATGCCGTCTGGACGAATTCCGACGGGACGAACGTTTTTGGGTCTTCTGTGCGGCGATCACACGAAAGCAGGCATCGACACGATGTTTTCGACGGGGACAGTCGTCGGGATTTGCTCGAACATATTCGGCGCGGGATACACACCGACCTTCATCCCATCGTTTACGTGGGGCGCTATCGAATCGAGCAAACTTTATGCAATCGAAACAGCGCTCGACACTGCGCGACGTGCAATGGCGCGACGACAGCGGAAACTACTCCCTGAAGAAGAGGCGCTCATCAGAGCAGAATTCGAGCGTGTTGCGGCACGCAACACCGCAGCACTTGACGTCCGGAACTGATCACGCGAGCGCTACTTTCGCTGCAGAAGCAGATCGATGCGATCGCTTGCTTCTTCGACGAACGTTTCTGCGCCCGGAAAACCGACCTCTTTGAACTGCACGACTCCGTTGCGATCGATGTAGAATTTCGTCGGAATACCCGTCACACCGAAGCCTGAGACGACTTCGTCCCTTGTGTCGAGCACGACCGGGAACGTGTAGTCGGGATTGTTGGCGAGAAACTTTTTGACATGTGCGGTTCGGTCATCGACACGTTCCCAACAGTTGACCAGCAGAATTTCGACGTCGGGGTTGTTGCGGTACTTTTCGTAGAGTTTCTGCATGTAGGGCATCGAGACGCGGCACGGTCCGCACCATGTCGCCCAAAAGTCGAGAACAACGACCTTCCCTTTCAGTTCGCGAAGGCTCCGTTTCTTTCCGTCGAGCGTCACCAGCTCGGCATCGCCGAAGAGGAATGTGCTGCCATCGTTGCGTCGCATTTGCATGTCGAGCAGTGCTTGATTGAGCATTTCTTGGCGGAGCCGGCGCAACTTCGCTGCGCGAGCCTGCTGGCGGAGTTTGCGGTATTCGGCATTGACCAGTGCCGTATCGCTCGACGACTGCAGAAAGCGCATCACCGTTTGACCGATCGCTCGTCCGGTGGCGATTGCACGTCGTGCGACATCGAGCGACTCTTCGCGCCGCCCAGCGCTCATGAGTGCTTCACTTTGATGTTCGAGCATGTCGCCACTGGCGAAGGGTCCCAGTACTCGTTCGCATGTTTTGAATGCTTCGATCGCTTCGTCGGTCTTGCCCATGCGATAGAGCACGTATCCCCAGGTGTCGTGGCAAATACCTCGCAGTTCGCGTTGCTGCCAGCGATACTCGCACGCGGCTTGCCAGCGCGGTTTGCGGTCGAGCTGTTCGAACTCGAGCGCGCGAACAGCCCACTCGATGTATTGCTGCGCGAGCTTGAGCAGCGAATCCTGGCGAACCATCGTCACAGCGAGCATGTTGAGCAGCTCCGGCGGCGGCGACGTCGTCACACCGGGCGGTACAGGATACGAATTGACCGTTTGAATGGCAGCATCGCCGTTGCCCTGCTGAAGGTAGAACCCGACCAGATCGGTGTACATTTTCACTGCCATCGGCGAGGACGGAAAGCGCTCGGCAAAACGACGTATGCGGTCGCGAAATTCTTCTGGCGTGCGTGCTGCAGCGCAATAGTTCCGCTCGACTTCTTCGGCTAAATCGCTTGTCGGGAAGCGTTCGGCAAAGCTGCGTTCGAGCTGATCGGCTTCGGCATCGCGTCCGAGGAGTCGCAGTGCACGACTCCTGCTCCGAACGTGCATTTCATTGGTCGAGTCCCAGGCAAGTTCGAGCAAGCGTTCGAGCGTTCGTTCCAGCTCGCTGCGCTCGATTTCCTTCCGATCGAAACGAACGCCGACATAGGCGAATTTCGTCGGAAGGTGCTCGGGATCGTTCTCGATCGAATTCTTCAGCAAATCGTATGCACGATCGAGGTCCGGGCGACGCGAAACAGTCGCCGACGCGCCACTTCCCAAATACGAAAGTGCAGAACGGAAATAGGCGCCCGCTACCGGACGCGAACCGTCCCACACGAGTGCATCCCAAAATTGTCCGCCATTGTCGTCGTACTCCCGCCCGCTGACGATGCGAAACAGCAGAAAGACCGCATCGGCAGGGACTGCGCCGAGCGTCCCGCGGTACGTAGTGCCTTTCCGCTGGAGTCGAACATCGAGCGCTGTCGGATAGAATCGCCGATCGTCGAACGCATACACGACGACCCACACCGAATCCGGCTCGCTGAAGTACTCAGGATCGGTTTTGTAGGTGAAGGCTATCGGCGCGTTCCGCTGCGGTTTGGCAGGCTCCCATTCCAATTCGCCTGCAACGACGGACGCAGCGCATACCGCCATTGTAGCAATCGTCAGCAATCGGATCATCGCAGAAATTCCTCTGGATCGGTGGTCGGAGTAGAGCGACTCTGGAGATATTCCAGCGCCTGGCGTGCGGCATTTTGCTCGGCTTCTTTTTTGCTTCGACCGGTGCCGATGCCGACGCTCGTGCTACCGACGTACACGGCAACGGTGAATTGCTTCTCATGATCGGGTCCGCGCTCCTCGACGACTTGGTAGCGCGGTGCACCATGACCGCGCGCTTGGACATGTTCGAGCAACAAACTTTTGAAATTCGTGTCGTGCATGACGCGCTCTTCGAGCATGAGCGGCAGCAAGCGCTCTTCGATGAATCGTCGTGCTTGCTCGAAACCGTGATCGAGATACACCGCTGCGATCAACGCCTCGATAGCATCGGCGAGTACCGAGTCGTTTCCTTTCGCCAGAGCGGTGGCAGCGCTGTAACTCATGAGCATGAAGCGTTCGAGTTGCAACTTCCGTGCGCAGATCGCCAGCGATTTCTTGTTGACCAGCCACGAGCGCATTTTGGTCAACTCTCCTTCGGCGACGTCTTCGTTGTGGTGGAACAGGTATTCGGCGATGACCATCCCCAGTATGGCATCGCCCAAGAATTCGAGCCGCTCGTTCGACTGCACCGCAGGATCGTTTTTCACTTGCAGGTACGAGCGATGCGTGAGGGCTTCTTCGTAGAGATACGCCTGCCGAATATCGACACCGAGCACGCTTTCCAGCTCGACACGACGCTGCCCGACGATATGTTCGACCGGGCGCCGCGACTTGCGGCGGAGCGTTTCCATTCGCCGAACCGCGAATCGAACGAGCCCGTTGTAGAGATTACGGACGATGTCCGATACTGGCGTTTCCGATGGACGAAACGAACGCATAGGTCAATTTTCGAATCTGCGGAAACAGAGCGTGACGTTGTGCCCGCCGAAGCCGAAGGAATTGCTCAATGCAGCATCGAAGCTGCGTCGTTGCGGCACGTTCGGGACGTAGTCGAGGTCGCATTCCGGATCGGGCGTGGTGTAGTTGATCGTCGGTGGGCAGATTTGGTGGTAAAGCGCCAGCACGGTCACGATCGCTTCGACAGCGCCGGCAGCACCAAGAAGGTGTCCCGTCATGGATTTGGTGGAGCTGACCGCGAGCCGATAGGCATGATCGCCGAAGACTGTCTTGATCGCTTCGGTTTCGTTCTTGTCGTTGTAGGGCGTCGAGGTGCCGTGCGCATTGATGTAGCCGATGTCTTCGGGCGACAATCCTGCGTCGTCGAGACACAGACGCATCGAACGAACTGCACCCTCTCCGCCCGGTGGCGGTGCGGTGATGTGATACGCATCGTCGGTCAAGCCGAAGCCGGCGAGCTCGGCATAAATGCGTGCGTTTCGCCGCACAGCGTGTTCGAGCGATTCGAGCACGAGCGCACCGCCGCCTTCTCCCATCACGAAACCATCGCGCTCGGCATCGAACGGACGGCTGGCTTTCTCCGGCTGCTCGTTGCGCGTCGAAAGCGCTTTCATCGCGTTGAATCCACCGATCCCCATCGGACAGATGACAGCTTCGCTCCCCCCGACGATCATCACGTCTGCACAGCCGCGTTCGATGAGCATTGCTCCATCGGCGATGGCATGGGCACTGGTCGCGCACGCACTGACGGTGCCGTAATTGGGACCGCGGAATTTCCAGCGAATCGCGATGTGACCGGCAGCGATGTCCGAGATGAGCATCGGAATGAAAAACGGCGAGATGCGATCGGGCTTGCCACCGTGTTGATAGAGCAGCTCTTGTTGGCGATGGTACGTCCACATGCCGCCGATGCCGCTACCGAAGACGACACCGACACGGTCGCCGTCGAGCTGTCCATCGAGCAAACCGGCGTCGTCGAGCGCCATCGCAACCGACGATATCGCATACTGCGTGAAGAGGTCCATCCGCTGGACGTCTTTCCGACTCATGTGGAGAAGCGGATCGTATCCCTTGACCTCGCAGGCGAAACGCGTTTCATAGTCCGATGCATCGAATTTCGTGATCGGTCCAGCGCCGCTTTTGCCTGCGAGCATATTCTCCCACATTTCTGCGACGGAATTGCCGACGGGAGTGACCGCTCCCATGCCGGTTACAACGATACGCTTGCGCATCAGTGGCACCACCACAGTGAAACAGCACGCGCCGGTACGTGCAACGTAACCGCGCGACACGCACCGGCGTGCGATTCGACGTCAGCGGACCGATTACGATTCAGCACCGACTTTCGATTCGAGGTAACTGATCGCATCCCCGACGGTCTGGATTTTCTCGGCGTCGCTGTCTTCGATCGTGATATTGAAGGCGCGCTCGAATTCCATGATCAGTTCGACCGTATCGAGCGAATCTGCCCCCAAATCCTTCGTGAACGACGCTGTCGGCGTTACCTGACTTTCTTCGACGCCGAGCTTGTTGACAATGATTTCCTTGACCTTATCAGCGACTGCTGACATAGCGCAAACCTCGGATGAAGGTGAAACAAAAAAACTGATACTCTCGGCGCCGTCATGGCAGCATAACCATCCCACCATCGACGGCGATCGTTTGCCCAGTTATGTAGCGTGCGTCTTCCGATAGCAAAAATGCAACAACAGCAGCGACATCGTCGCCGGTACCGGCACGACCGAGCGGTACCGATTGCAGCAAGGCTTGACGTTGCTGGTCGGTGAGCTTGCCGGTCATGTCGGTTTCGATGTATCCCGGCGCAATGCAGTTGACCAAGATATTGCGTGACGCAAGCTCACGAGCGGCGGATTTGGTGAACGCAATGACACCGGCTTTCGAGGCTGCGTAGTTGGCTTGCCCTGCGTTACCCGTAATGCCGACCACCGAGCTGATGTTGACGATTCGCCCCTGCCGTTGCGCGAGCATCGGTCGCAGTACTGCTTTGGTCATCGTGAACACACTGCGGAGGTTGGTTGCGATGACCTCGTCCCAGTCGCTTTCGCTCATTCGCAAAAGCAAAGTATCGCGCGTAATGCCGGCGTTGTTGACCAGCCCGTCGATGCGAGACGATTCGGCGAGCACCGTTTCGACGAATCGCTGACACGCTGCGCCGTCGCGAACGTCGAGCTGGTGAAAACGAACCGAAAATCCGGCTGCAGTCAACTCGGCAGCTATGGCATCGGCAGAGGCTGACGAGGCGTTGTACGTTGCATGAACCGTCGCGCCCTCGTGAGCAAGACGACGGATAATCGCTTCGCCGATTCCACGCGATCCACCGGTTACAATGACGACACTTCCTTCGAGTTTACTCATGGCTGAATCATGTGACGATTGTTTACAACGTCGTTGTACGTATCCATCCCAACGACCTCGACGTCTTTTCCGAGAGTTCGACGTACCAAGCCTTGCAGAACATTTTTCGGTCCGATCTCGACGAAACGCAGGATACCGTTTTCGTGCATCGAACGGAGAATGCTCGTCCAACGGACCGGCGAGGTGAGCTGCTCGATGAGAAGCGAGCGAATTTCTTCGACCGATTCCGTCGGCAAGCCGGTAGCATTCATGTACACAGGAAAGCGCGGCTGATTCATATGCGTTGCACGGATGGCAGCCGCCAATTCGTCGCGTGCCGATGCCATGAGCGGCGAGTGAAACGCACCACTGACGGGAAGCTCCGTCACCATACGTGCCCCAGCTTCTTTGAAACGCGGCAGAAGAGCCAACACTGCATCGCGATCGCCGCTGACGACGATCTGTCCCGGCGAGTTGTAGTTGGCTGCGACGACCGTTCCCTGTGCATCGCGGCATATCGCTTCGACCGTTTCGTCGTCGAGTCCGATCACCGCTGCCATTGCACCAGGACGCTCGATCCCTGCTCGATACATCAGCTCTCCTCGCAGCGAAACCAAACGCAAGGCATCGTCGAACGACAGCACACCGGCTGCGTAGAGCGCCGTGTATTCACCGAGCGAATGCCCTGCTACGGCTGCACAAACGTACTCCCCTACTGCCGCCAAGACAGCAGCTTCGTGCACGAACAGCGCAGGCTGTGTGTATCGTGTTTGGCGAAGAGTTTCTTCGGGACCTTCGAAACAAAATGCCGAAAGCTTGTAGCCGACGATTGCATCGGCACGATCGAACACTCCACAAGCGGCAGCGCTGGCGTCGTAGAGCGATCGTCCCATGCCGACGTACTGAGAGCCTTGTCCGCTGAACAGGAGTGCAGTTTTTGTGGATTGTGATTGTGCCATAACAGTGTTCTACGATTGTTCGCGATCGATCCGCGGAAGCGACCATCGCAACCAGAGGCTGCCCCAGGTGTAGCCAGCGCCGAAACTGGCAAGGATGAGATTGTCGCCCGGCGCGAGTTTGCCGGAACTGTACAGTTCGGACAGACAAATCGGTATCGTCGCTGCTGTCGTGTTCCCGTAGCGATCGATGTTGATCATCACTTTGTCTTTGGTCAAGCCCATGCGTCGCGCTGTGGCATCGATGATTCGCAGGTTCGCCTGGTGCGGCACGAGCCATGCGATGTCGTCGGCAGTGAGGTTGTTTCGCTCCATGATCGCCGCCGAGACTTCCGCCATCCCGACCACTGCAGCTTTGAACACGGTTTGCCCGTCTTGGAAAACGAAGTGTTCTTTTGCAGCGACTGTTTCGTGCGATGGCGGACGCAAGCTTCCTCCTGCTGGCATGTAGAGGTAACGTCCGCCCTCACCGTCCATGCGAATGATCGCATCCTGAACGCCGAGCGCATCGTCGGTCGTTGGCTCGACCAGTACGACACCGGCACCGTCGCCGAAGAGAACGCACGTGGCGCGGTCTTCGAAGTTGACGATCGAGCTCATTTTGTCGGCGCCGCAGAGCAGGACGTTTCGTGCACCGCCCGATTCGACGAGCTTTGCAGCGACCCACAAACCGTAAACGAATCCCGAACAGGCGGCGTTCAAATCGAATCCCCATGCGTTGACCGCGCCGAGTTTGCGCTGAACGTTGGCTGCCGTCGAGGGGAAAAATTGGTCCGGCGTCACCGTGCAGACGATGATGCAATCGATGTCGGTCGGCTCGATTCCCCGCTGCTGGAGTACCTTCTGCGCAGCCGGCACGATCATATCGGACGTACCGCCTTGGCGCAAGAAGCGGCGTTCGACGATACCGGTTCGTTCGCGAATCCACTCGTCGCTGGTGTCGAGGAAACTGGCGAACCAGTTGTTGTCGAAAACGTCCGGCGGTACGTAATGCGCGACTGCGCTAATGTGCGCTTTCATGCCTGTTCGAGTGTCGGTGAAGAATGTGCCGATGCAAGCGATTCCTCGATGCGCTCGTTGAGCCGAATACGGTGCATCTCCCACGCGCGGATGATCATGTTCGCGATCGCCAGTGGTGTGGATTTGCCATGACCGATGATGACGATACCGCGAACGCCGAGCAGAGGTACGCCGCCGTACTTCTGGTAGTCGAAATCGGCGAGCATTCGCCGCAACACCGGCGCGACGAGCGCGACTGCGAGCTTCGACAAAAGACTACGCTCGCTGTACCGCAGTAGTACTGCTTTCAGCATCGGCATAATGCTCTCGGCGAACTTGAGAACGACGTTGCCCGTGAACCCATCGCAGACGACGACATCGGCTTTGCCACCGAAAATGTCGCGCCCTTCGACGTTGCCGATGAAGTTGACACCGTTGCGGGCAAGAAGCTGATGTGCTTGTCGAACGACGTCGGTGCCTTTCGTCGGTTCCTCGCCGATGTTGAGCAAACCGACCCGTGGACGCTCGATCCCACCGACGAGCTCCGCGTAGAGACTGCCCATCACGGCGAACTCGTAGAGAAACTGCGGCTTGACCTCGGCATTGGCGCCAACGTCGAGAACAAGGCACGGACGGCTACCGGCGGTCGGGAAAAACGCACCGATGGTCGGTCGCGCGACACCACGGATTCGACCGAGCAGCAACGTCGCAGCCGAGAGCACCGCACCGGTATTGCCTGCGGAAATGAATGCATCGGCATTTCCGCTGCGGAGCACCTCCAATCCTTTGATCAAGGACGAATCCGGCTTGGTACGCACGACACTTGCCGGATCGTCGTGCATTGTGACGACATCGGATGCATCCGTAATGGTTATCGTCGAAGGTGGATCGGACGTGCGTTGCAAGGCGGCGCTGATGCGCGTGCGATCGCCGACGAGCTCGATCGTGTGCTCGACGTTGCGTGCAGCGAGCATGCGGCTGGCATGAACAGCACCGGCAACCTCGCTTTCTGGAGCAGTGTCGCCCCCCATGGCATCGAGCACGATTCGGAAAACCTCACCCACCGATCGGCGCGGACGTGGTGAGAACTCGGTTAGGAGACTTGGAGAATTTTGCGACCGTTGTAGTAGCCGCACTCGGTGCACACCGCATGCGACAATTTCGGCGAGCCGCAGTTCGGACACGTCGAGCTGGTGTGCGGCACTGCTTTGTAGTGCGTGCGTCGCTTGTCGCGGCGCGATTTCGAGTGACGTCGTTTCGGATTCGGCATCGTATTGACTCGAACAGTGTGTGACAGTCGTTAGCGTTCGTTGTGATTGCGAAGCTGTTCCAGCGCGCTCCACGGATTGGTTCGATGTTCGGCGCTGTCATCGTGAACATGCGCAGTATCGCCGAGCACCGTTCGCGCATATTCAGCGAAGGTCATGTGACGAAACTGCGGCGCGACACGCTTGATCGGTAACCGAACGGACAATTCTTCGGCGACATCGGCTGTGATGTCCACGAACGTATCGTCCTCGCGCAACAACCGCAGCGCGTAGGGATCGTTTTCGATGCGTTGCCGCTGATTCGGCTGCCGCAAGTACAGCTCGGTGTCTTGCACGTACGACAGCGCGAACTCGGCTTCGATTGGTTCATCGAACGGTTCGAGGGAGTAGTCGCACGTCAACCGCGCTGTTCCTCGAACCACGAGCTGGAGCACGAATTTCTTGCCCGTCTTGTGCAAAACGCCGCTGACTGAGACATCGCCGATGAACTCCGGGAAGATACCCTCGACCTCGGTCGCTTCGACGACCATCGCGATGGCATGTTCACCATTGGAAAGACCGTTGATCGGGACGCGAACCATTGTTCATCGGCTGAGCGTTAGTTGCGACCGAAAATCGCGTTGCAAATATACGGCGTATCCTGCGCCGAGCTGTTTACTTGCAGTCGAGCTGTTTGAGGTTTTTCCGTGCGACGTCGAGCGACGAATTCAAGCGAAGCGCCTCGCGGTAGTACTTGCATGCATTGTCCCGATCGCCGATTCCCTGATAGCCGACCGCTAAATACAATGCCGCTTCGGCACGATCGGGATCGGCTTTGAACCATTCTTGCGCCGTCGCTTTCAGCTCGTCGAACTGTTTGCCCTCGAGCAAGTACTGGCAATAGAGCGTGTAGAGCAAACTTCGATCCGAAGCTGTCTTGGCTTTTGTGACTCCCCGGCGCAACACTGCAAGCACCTCGTCCATTTTCGCTCCGCTCGACTTGAGTGCAGCCGCCAACAAGCGATAGGTGAACACGATGTTCGAATCGAGTGCCAGCGATCGTTGGAGCGATGCGATAGCATCGGCTGGACGATTGGCGGAAAACTGCGCGGCACCCATGAGGGCATAAATCCTGGCTGCGTTGGTATCCTGACAGTTGTTCAAATATCGCTGATAAAGCGTTATCGCGTCGTCGTACTGCTGACGAGTACGGTACAACTCAGCCAGGCGATACATCGTCAAGCATCGCGACGAATCCTTATCGACAGCATCACGCAGGACTGAGACGGCATTGGTCGTATCGCCCGAGAGAATCAGCGAATAGCCATAGCGTTCCCGATCGAGCGTGTTGTCGAGGAGCGACGGCTGTTCGGTCGCCAGCGTGCGAAATTGAGCGGCTGCATCGGCGTAACGTTTTCGGTCGAAGTAGCAGCGGGCGAGCAACAGTCGAGCTTTTGCACGAACCGAGTCAATGTTCTCGATCGCAAAGCGCAAGTATTGTTCAGCATTCTCGCAGTCGCCGATGCGTTCGAAGGATTGCGCTGCATACCACCGCGCTATCGTCGCATTCGGCGCGTCAGGTCTGAGCTGCACGTACTTGCTCAGCGAGCGCGCAGCATCGGAAAAGCGACTGGCATAGAAAAAGATTTTGCCCTGTTCGAAGTAGGCACGTGCATACGTCGAATCGCGCTTGATGATTTCCGCCCACTCCTGCAGCGAACGCGAGTAGTACTCGTTCGCGAGTGCATTGTCGACGACCTCGGCATTACCGAGCCGGAAGTACACGAGCGCTAATTTTTCGCGTGCATCGAGATTGTTCGGATCGAGCTTGAGAGCTTGTTCGTAGTTGTCTTTCGCCAGCAGATACACGCGTTGGGAAAAGTACAAATCCCCGAGCGCCAAGAAGCCATCGGGTATGCTTTTGTCCATCTCGCGCGCCTTGGTGATTTCCAGTTCGGCAGCACGAATGGAGTCGGCAGCGAGCAGCGCTTGACCGTACGCCAGGCGCAAGTACACGTTCTTCGGATTCGATCGAAGCGCGCGCTGCAACACTTCGAGCGCTTGTTTGTGCTCGCCGGACTGGCTCAATGCACGTGCATACCGACGCACAGCATCCACGTTGTCGCGGTCTTTTTGGTAGGCTCGCTGGTAATACGATAGCGCTTTCGAGGGGTTTTCGAGCTGAGTGAAAATATCGCCGGCGAGCAAGAGCGCGTCGAGATTCGATGGTTCGCGCTGAAGGTATGCTTCGATCGCCGCGGCAGCGTCGGTGTAGCGTTTTTCCTCGAAAAGCTGCTTTGCCCGATCGAAATCGTCTGCGATTAGCGGCGCACAAATCAAAAGCAATGCCCAAGCGGCACGAGCGATCGTTCGCATCACGTGGCTATTCTTGTTCGACAAGTTGGAATCGAGCGTAAGCGGGTACGACTCCCGCCTCGAGCATCGCACGTTGTGGCTGGGGTTCGTGCGCAATGCTCGAAACGACGCCGAAAGGAAAATTACGTGCTGTTTCCAGAAGGTAGCCGTAAATCGGCACACGGAATGGGTAGCGCTCCTTGACGATCGTTGCCGGGTGCGGAGCAATGGCGATACGATCGCCGGTTGCTGTGTCCCGCACGACGATCCGCAGCGCACGAAGTTGCAGACTATCCTTCCAACGATTGAATTGCGACAGCAGCACAATACCGATGTCAGCACGCCGCTCGGCAAGAAGACGGAAAACATCTTCTCCCACCGGAGTGCTTATGCCACGCAAACGAATGCCGCTGACGAACGAAGCAAGATTTGCCGTCACCGACGATGACGGATACGGAATCGCCCATCGGTACGACGAAAGGCTCGTTGTTTTGCCCTCGATCGTATTGCGCAAAACCGCTTCGTCAACCGTATCGAGCTGCAAGGATCTCGGCACTGCAAAAACGAGCGCATCGGTTGCGATCGGCAGCCGTTTGTGCGGCTCGATCGAATACGCACGGAGCAACGAATCTTCCTGCGGCAAGTAATCGCGTGCGATAAATGCCGCGCGAACCGTACCGGCAAGCAGTCGCTGCATCGCTTCGGCTGCCGATAGCGTGTCGAGCTCGATCGTAGCCTGCTCGTGATGCGATCGGAACCACTCGATTTGCGGACCGATGAGTGCGACGATTTCTCTATCGCATGCAATACGCGCCGTGCCACGAAAGAGCGTTTCTCCCCCTTGCTGCTGCTGATCGCAGGCTACAAAGAGCGGCAGCAATATCGCTACTGCAACGACGTTAGCCAGCGCTCTCTTCATCCTCAGTGGCGGGTCGGTTGCGAAACAACAGGTACAAACGCACACCACCGAACAAAATCGCCAGTACGCCGAACAATCGAATCGTATCGTCCCGACCGAAGAGTAAAAGCACTATTCCCGCCACTATGATCGCTCCCCGCACCAATCCGGTCACGAGCAGCATCGGCGTCCATGCAGTTTTGCGCTGAGGTGTGTCCAATGTCCCGCATGTCCGTTACTTGATCTTGAAGATGATCGGGATGGTCACCCACACGTCGATGGGGTTGCCGTTTTGGATCGCCGGTGTGAACGTCGTCGCCAGCACAGCCTTGAGCGCAGCGTCGTTGAGCATTTCGCTCGGCGAATCGGCGACGAATGCACGCTTTGGCTTGCCGTCTTTGCCGACGAGAACTTTCACGACGACTTTCCCTTCGATACCGGCGCGGCGCGCAATTTCGGGATACTGAACGCGGCGCTGCAAGTCGGCGTAGTCGAATTCCGGTTCTTTTTCGACGAACACGAACTCATCGGGATCGGGCTCTTGCTCTTTTTGCACGCGGGCATCCGGCGCGATAATGGTCCCGTCGCCGATGCCGAATCCACCCATATCGACGCCTTCACCACCTTTCGACGTCGCACGCGCGACATCTTCGACGTTAGCGAAATCTTTTGCGTCCGGCGAGAGCAACGTTTCAGGAACAGGCACCGGATTGCCAGCGACCGTCGGCGGTCCGCCAGCGATGGCAACATTCGTTGGTGGCGGAGGCGCTACTTCCGGTTGATTCGCTGGTGGAGGCGGTAGGTCGGAAAGTTTGATGCGAACGACAGGAATTTTCGGTTTGAGTGCCAGCGCGCGTTCGTGAAGGTAATTGTACACGAAAAAGCCGAGAAAGAGCAACAACAAAAGCAGCAACGCAATTCCGAACGCCCGGTAGGTGTATCGCCGGATCCACTCCTTCAGTTCGAAAGCGCCGTAGGTGCGTTGCGGCACTGTGACTGTGGCAATTGTCATCGCTATAGCCCTTTGAGTTTTTCGACTTCTTCTGGGCTGAGCTTGACGAACGCGAACTTTCGTTCACGTTTGAGACCTTCCGCTTGCAATTGACGAATGATCTCGGCTTCAGCTTGATTGAGAATGTCGAGAACCTGAACGACCGCGCCGTACGGTGCATCGGGAGACGGTTTGAACGCCGTGATGAGTTTGTTTTTACGCAGCAAGTTCAGCTCGACTGCTTTCGCGCGCAGTTGGCTGTACTCGATCGGTTGTGGATCGTCGGCGCCCATGCTGAAAAAGAGCTTACCGTCTCCGCGTACATAGAGCGTAAAAAGGTTCGCTTGGTTGACTTCGACGTTTTCCTCGACTTCCTTCGGCACGCTGATCTCCATCACTTGCGGTGTGACCATCGTGGTCGTGTACATGAAGAACGTCAGCAGCAAGAACACGATGTCCACCATCGGCGTCATGTCGATGCGGAATCCGACGCGTTTTTTCTTTTTGCGTTTGCTGTGCTTTTTACCTCGTCGCTGCCGTTCGGGGAGTTCTAAACCGCCACCGCCGCCTGCCATGTGCACGTGTTAGGATGAGTTCGACAAATCACTGGCGTTTTTCCGTCACGAAGTTGAACGCAGTCGCGTTGTTTTTGCGAAGGACGTCGATGGCATCCTCGATCCATTTGTAGCGGATACGACGATCGCCATCGATAGCGAATCGTGTACGAGGACCGGTGATACGCGTCTGCATGATGAGCTGATCGAGCAAATCGAGCCCGACTTTGAGCTGCGGTTTGCGCTGCTCCGGTGTGAAGTTGAGATTGTCGTACACCTGCCGCCGCTGAATCTCGTTGATGATCGTGTAGTAGTAGCTCGTGTCGCCACTGAGCGTGTCGATGCCGACCTTGATGATCGCGAGGTCTTTGTCGGGGAGTTTCGACGTGTCCGCCGAGGCATACGGTCGCTTGATGACGAACTTTTGCTCGGCTTCGGCTTCGCTCTTGAATTTGGCGGTGAACATGAAAAACGTCAGCAAAAGAAACGTCACGTCCACCATCGGCGTCATGTCGATGACAAAACCGAGCCGCTTTTTCTTGATCTTGGGCATGGTCGAGTGTCTCGACGGTGATTAGGCGACTTCTTTGACGCGAACGGTCAGCAATTCCATCATCGAGAGAATCGCCTCGTCGATCATGTACACGAAGTTGTCCACGCGCGTGGTGAAGAAGTTGAATGCCACGATCGAGATGATAGCCGCCGCCAATCCACCGGCGGTGTTGTACAGCGCCTCCGAAATACCGATCGAGAGCTGTTGGGCAGAAACCGTTCCGCCAGATTCACCGAGTGCACGGAATGCGCGGATCATCCCGACGGTCGTACCCAGCAGTCCGATCATCGTCGAGATCGAAGCGAGCGTCGAGAGAATGACGAGATTTTTCTCGAGCAGGGGAATTTCAAGGTTCGTCGCTTCGTCGACAGCACGCTGAACTTCGCTGAGCTTCTTTTCGGCATCGTACTCGGGATCGTTTTCGACCTGCTTGAAGCGCTCCAATCCCGCTCGAAGGATGTTCGCGACCGAGCCACGCTGCTTGTCGCATTCGGCGATCGCATCGTCGATCTTGCCTTCGCCGATCAGCTCGATGCATCGCTTGATGAAGAGCGCGACGTCACCGGTTCCACGTGCTTTGTTGATCGAAAGCATGCGCTCGATCGAAAACGTGATTGCAAGCAGCAAGCACGCAAGCAACAGACCGACCAGCGGACCGCCCGTGTAAATCATTCCGAGCGTGTTGACCGGTTGGGTGATGTCCCCACCTTTGAAATTGCCCGGTGCACCGAGCACGAAAAAGTACACGCTGTATGCGACAATCAGTGCCAGCGTGATGACCACGACATTGAACAAGTTCTTCATAACGTGTCAGTGAGTGGTGGATGATGACAATGATTCGATAGCCGATTGACGATCGCGAAAGATATCGAACACCATCGAAAGTTTGGTGATCACGAATATGTTTTCCAGCGACTGACTCAAGCCGCAGAGAACGATTTTGCCGCCCTGTTTGGCAATGCTCGAATGTGCCGCGATCAGCACACCGAGCGCCGTCGAGTTCAGATAGGTTACATTCGACATATCGAGCACGATTGCGCGATAGCCCGATTGAATCAGCTCGGTCAGCTTTGCCCGCAATTCATCGGTTTCGGTTCCACCGATGAACTGACCGCGCAACGTCACAAGCTCGACCTCGCCGATACGCTCGTGCTGAATACTCGCTGGTAGCATATCCGCAACATTCAGGTTCGAAATCGGCGCCAAAACTACGACAGCACACGAGTTTCGTGCAAGGAAAAATTACGTAACACTGGATGGCTGAAGCAGTACGACCCGATCACAAAACGCTCGATGCCTGCTTCATCAGAGGCTATGACAACCTTTGCCTCGGCAAGGAGCTCGGCGATCGCCCGCGATTGACCGAAGCCGCACTCGAGCGCAAAGCAACCATCCGCTGAGAGCAAATCAGGAAACACTTCCGCAAATCGTCGGAAAAACCGTAGCCCATCGCCGTCGTCGGTCAGTGCGACACGCGGCTCGTGATGCAGCTCTGGTTCGAGTTGGGCGTATTCGTCGGCAGCGATGTAGGGTGGATTCGACACGATCAGGTCGAACCGCCTTTCGAGCGGCACACAATCGAACACGTCCACACGCTCGAATATTGCGTTAGCGATGCCGTTTCGCTCGGCATTGGCATGCGCGACTGCAAGTGCGCTCTCGGATACATCCCAACCGACCACTTGTGCGGAACGAAACTCGCGTGCCAGTGCGAGCGCGATGCATCCCGATCCACAACCGATGTCGAGAATACGACGCGGCTCGACGCCGACTCGCCTATATGTCGCGACGATGCCAGCGACGAGTGTCTCGGTTTCCGGTCGCGGAATCAACACAGCAGGCGTTACTGCGACGTCCAGTCCGTAGAACACGACACTGCCAACGAGGTACTGAATCGGCACGCGCGATTGCACGCGCTGCTCGACGAGCCGATCGAGCCGTTCGACCGACGCGGTATCGAGTGTGCGTTCAGGATGCGTATGCACATCGAGCATACTGCAACCCGTCACTGCGCGAACAAGCAGTTCGGCTTCGCGACGCGACTCAGCGATACCCACCGCCCGAAGACGCTGCTCAATCTCGAAGTACGCTTGCGCGAGCGTCGTTGCCATTTTCGGACGAAAACACTTCCTGCAACGAGCGTACTCGATAGCTACTGCTGCGTAGCGCACGGATAGCCTCGAGCGATGCTTCCGCCGCCGCCAGCGTCGTGAAAAACGGAATCTTGTACTGCATCGCCGTCATGCCCATGATGTATTCGTCGTGGCGTGCACGCTCGCCGAGCGGCGTGTTGATGAGAATTTGCACCTCCCCGTTTTTGATGTGGTCTATGATGCTCGGACGTCCTTCGTAATGCTTGAGGACGGTCTCGGCTGGCACGCCGTGTTGGCGCAAGAATTCGGCAGTACCGCTCGTTGCGATGATGCCGAAGCCGAGTTCGATGTATCCGCGTGCGATCGCGACGGCATGTTCGTTTTTGTCCTCCGGTCGTAGCGAGAGAAACACCTTCCCCTCGCTCGGCACTCGACTGCCCGTTGCTTGATGCGCTTTGAGAAGTGCGGCACCGAAGGTCGAATCGAACCCCATCACCTCGCCGGTCGAACGCATTTCGGGACCCGGGAAAACATTGACACGCTGGAATTTGGTGAACGGGAACACCGGCTCTTTGATCGCGACACCGCGAAGACCGAGTATGCCACTGCCGTACCCGAGTTCTCCGAGCGTCTTGCCGAGCATGACGTGCGTTGCGACTTCGACGATCGGAACGCCCGTCGCTTTAGCGATGAACGGCACCGTCCGCGACGCGCGAGGATTGGCTTCGAGCACGTAGATCGTGTCGCCCTGCAGTGCGTATTGCACGTTGAGCAAACCGCGCACCTGGAGCGCGCGTGCCAAGCGCTGCGTGTAGTCCACGATACGCCGCATTTGCTCGGTCGTCAAATTGTATGGCGGTACCACGCACGACGAATCACCAGAGTGAATGCCCGCTTCTTCGATGTGCTGCATAATCCCGGCGATCACGACATCCTCGCCATCGGCAATGCAGTCGACGTCGAATTCGTAGGCATGTTCGAGGAAGTGGTCGATCAGCACCGGATGTTCCGGCGAATTCTCGAGCGCTTCGCGCGTGTAGCGCCGAACGGTCTCTTCGCGGTAGCAAATCTGCATTGCGCGCCCGCCGAGCACATACGACGGGCGCACCAGCACAGGATAACCGATCGCTTCTGCGACAGCGACAGCTTCGTCCTCGCTGCGGGCGGTGCCGTACGCAGGGCATGGGATTCCGAGTTCGTCCAACAATTGCCCGAAGCGCTTGCGATCTTCAGCCAAATCGATGCCTTCCCAGGGCGTGCCGAACAACCGCACTCCAGCTTCGACGAGCGGCTCGGCGAGCTTCAGCGGCGTTTGCCCACCGAGCGTGACAATCACACCATCGGGACACTCCAGTTCGATGACGTTCATGACGTCCTCGAAGGTGAGCGGCTCGAAGTACAGCTTGTCGGCAGTGTCGTAATCGGTCGAAACCGTTTCGGGATTGCAGTTGATCATGATCGCTTCCCAGCCGAGCTTGTGTGCTGCCCACACAGCGCGCACACAACAGTAATCGAATTCGATCCCCTGTCCGATCCGATTCGGACCGCTGCCCAAAATGACCACCTTCGGTCGGCTCGATCGAATAGCCTCGTTTTCCTCACCGTAGGTCGAATAGTGGTAGGGCGTCTCCGATTCGAATTCGGCAGCGCATGTGTCGATGGTTTTGAACGTCGGCACTATCACCCACTGCTTCCGCAGCGAGCGAATCTCGCCTTCGCTGCAACCGGACAAGACCGCCAGTTGCACGTCCGAAAAGCCGAGCTGTTTCATCCGGCGAAGCTCGGCTGGCGTAGTTCGTTCGGCAAGCGGTCGCTCGTCGCCTCCGACCGATTCGATCCAGCGATGTGCCGCTTCGACAATCTGCGCACATTGGTCGATGAACCACGGATCGTATCCCGTCAGAGCGTGAATTTCTTCGATGCTCATGCCGACACGGAGCGCATCGCACAGGTCGAACAGCGAGTTCGATGTTCGCTGCCCCAGTCGGCTGCGCAGTACTTGCATTTCGCTTTCGCCGAGCGCGGGCGGTGTGCGATAGTCGGCGCGATCGAAACCGAAACCGTAGCGACGTTTTTCGAGCGAGCGAATCGCCTTTTGGAGCGCTTCCTTGAACGTGCGCCCGATCGCCATTGCTTCGCCGACCGATTTCATCTGCACACCAAGCCGATCTTCCGCCTCGCGGAACTTCTCGAAATCCCAACGCGGAATTTTGACGACGACGTAATCGAGTGCTGGCTCGAACGACGACGGTGTGCGGCGTGTGATGTCGTTCTGGATTTCGTCGAGTGTGTAGCCTACTGCCAGCTTCGCCGCGATTTTGGCGATCGGGAAACCGGTCGCCTTCGATGCCAACGCCGAGCTGCGCGACACGCGAGGATTCATCTCGATGACGACCATACGCCCAGTACGCGGATCGACGGCGAATTGAATGTTCGAGCCGCCGGTATCAACGCCCACAGCACGAATGATGCGGATCGCAGCATCTCGCATGCGTTGGTATTCGCGGTCGGAGAGGGTCTGCGCCGGTGCGACTGTGATCGAATCGCCCGTGTGAACACCCATCGGATCGAAATTTTCGATCGAACAGACGATCACGACGTTATCGGCGCTGTCACGCATGACCTCCAGCTCGTATTCCTTCCAGCCGAGCACGGATTCTTCGACGAGCACTCGATGAATCGGCGATGCGAGCAAGCCGTTGCGAAGCACGTCGGCGAACTCTTCCATGTTGTATGCGATGCCACCTCCGGTGCCGCCGAGCGTGAACGACGGTCGGATGATTGCCGGAAAGCCGATGTGCTCGATCGCTTCCAAGCCCTCTTCCACGCTCGTTACGAATGCTCCGCGGGGCATCTCCAAACCGCACTGTTCGACGACGCGCAAGAACTCCATGCGGTCCTCGGCAAGACGGATCGCACGAAGATTCGAGCCGATGAGCTCGACGCCGTACCGCTCGAGCACACCGCGCTCGGCAAGTTCGACGGCGAGATTGAGTCCGGTCTGCCCACCCATCGTCGGCAGCAGCGCATCGGGTCGTTCTTTCGCGATGATTTGTTCGAGCGCATCGGCAGTGAGCGGTTCGATGTAGGTCGCATCGGCGATTTCGGGATCGGTCATGATGGTCGCTGGGTTCGAATTGACCAGCACGACCCGAAATCCGTCCTGGCGGAGCGCTTTGCACGCTTGCGTGCCGCTGTAGTCGAATTCGCATGCTTGCCCGATGACGATCGGACCTGAACCGATGATGAGGATCGAGTGAATATCTGTTCGACGTGGCATCAGTGGGAAAGGAAATGTTCGACCAACTCAGTTGCGAAGATGTCGATCATCACTGCCATACGGATAAAAACGCCGTTGGAGACTTGCCGCTGAATCAGGCTGTGCTCGGATTCGACGAGCACAGCATCGAGTTCGATGTCGGGATTGACCGGACCGGGATGCAACAACCGCACACGCGATCCGACGAGATACTCGCGCCGAACGGCGTACCGGCGGCGGTAATCGCTCAGCGACGGGACAAGACCGCTGTCCATGCGTTCGCGTTGCAAGCGGAGAACGATCGCCGCATCTGCCCACTCGATCGCGGACGCTGCATCGGGGAGCTGCACGATGCCGTCCGGCAGGTGCGACGGCATCAAAAGCGGCGGCGCGCACACGCCGACAATTGCACCGAGCATGCCGAGTAACGCAGCATCGGAGCGATAAACGCGGCTGTGACGAATGTCGCCGATTATTGCGATGCGCTTTCCTTCGAGACTGCCGAACTCGTCGAGCAACGTCAGAGCGTCGAGCAGTGCTTGTGTCGGGTGCTCGTGGCAGCCATCCCCGGCGTTGACGATCGTGGCGTGCTTTGCGATGGATGCAGCGTGCTCGGCAGCGTCGCTTGCGCGGTGGCGGAGAACGATCGCATCGAATCCGATCGCTTCGAGCGTGCGAATCGTATCGGCAACGGTTTCGCCTTTTTCGATGCTGCTCCCTGCGCTCGAAAACGCAGCGACACGACAACCGAGCCTGGTTGCTGCAGCCTCGAACGAAAGGCGTGTTCGAGTGCTCGGTTCGAAAAACGCCAGCGCGACGGATTTATCGAGCCGAGGAAGAGCGCTCGCCTGTCGTATGGCGCGCGCCAGTGCGATGAGTCGGTGGCATCGCACGGCGCCGATTTGCGAGATACCGACAAGGTGTCGCTGCATCGAGCATGTGAAGTCGAGTTCGTGCAAAAAAAAGCCGCTCGCGAGAGCGGCTTCGGTGTCGGCTACTTTTTCGCCTTCGGCACTTTGCCGGAGTTGACCACTTCGGCGAGTGCTTTGCCAGGTTTGAAGCGAGCCACTTTCCGCGCCGGAATCTTGATTTGTTCGCCGGTACGCGGATTCTTGCCCTTGCGTGCCGCCCGCTTGCTCACGGCAAATGTGCCGAAGCCAACGAGCGAGACGCTGTTCCCCTTCGCAAGCGATGCTTGAATCGCATGCAAAGTCGCATTGAGGGCGTTTTCGGCTTGCGCCTTCGACAACCCAGCAGTCTTGGCTATCGCCTCGACCAGTTCGCCTTTGTTCATGGAAAAATCCCCGCAGATGGTGAAACATACCGAAAATTGCGCCGCAAACATACAGAGCCCGACGGCTACTTTGCAAGAAAAATTTTTCGCCAAATCACGCTCTGATGCGCCTTCCGGGGCTATCGGGGTCGCTCGATGCTCAAAATGCGATAGCGGATCGCCCCTGCTGGTGTCTTCGTTTCCACCGTCTCGCCGACCGTCTTGCCGAGCAAGACTTTTCCGAGCGGCGAGGTCACCGAAAGCAAGTTTTTCTCGATGTCGGCTTCTTCGGCGCTGACGAGCGTGAAGGTCATCTCCGTGTTCGTGCGCTCGTTGAGTAGTCGAACAGTGCTGAAAATGTACACGCGATCGTCGTTCGGTAAATCCGAAGGGTCTATCACTTTCGCGCTTGCGAGCGTGCGTTCGAGCTTTGCAATGCGGATTTCGAGCAGCTCCTGTTCGTGCAGCGCTGCATCGTAATCGGCGTTTTCCGACAAATCGCCGTGAGAGCGCGCCTCGGCGATTTTTCTGGCGACCTCAGCACGCCCGTGCGTCTTGAGATGATGCAGTTCCTCTTGCAGTCGTTGCATCCGCTCGCGTGAGATGTACACAAAGTCTGCCATAGCACTCTGTCGCAAAGGAAAAAACACAACTTCGACAAAAACAAGCGCAGCCGCTGCTGATCGGCTGGCGGCTGCAATCGCGTGCAAAGATACGCCCGCGTCAGATACCGTCGAGCATGTGCCCCATCTTGAGCTTTTTCGTTTCGAGGTAGCGCCGATTGACCTCGTTCGGCTCGATGACGATCGGCACTCGTTCGACGATCTCCAGTCCGAAACTTGCCAACCCGACGCGCTTTGTCGGATTGTTCGTCAGCAGCCGCATTTTGCGCACGCCGAGATCGTAGAGAATCTGCGCACCGATGCCGTATTCGCGTGCATCGGGCTTGAATCCAAGGTGGACGTTGGCTTCGACGGTGTCGAGTCCGCGTTCTTGCTGGAGCTTGTATGCCTGAATTTTCGCGACCAAGCCGATGCCACGACCTTCTTGCCGCATGTATAGCAACACACCGTTCCCTTCGCGCTCGATCGCACGCAATGCCGCATGGAGCTGTGCCCCGCAATCGCAGTGGAGCGATCCGAAAACATCGCCCGTCATGCATTCACTGTGGACGCGCACGAGGACCGGCTGTTCCGACACGATCTGCCCTTTGACGAGCGCGATGTGCTCTTTGCCGTCGCATTTGTTGACGTACACCTTGAAATCGAACTCGCCGAACTCGGTCACAAGACGCGTTTCGGCGCGTAGTTCGACCATTCGCTCGCGCTCGAGTCGGTAAGCGATCAAATCGGCAATCGTCACGATCGCCATGCCGTGACGTCTGGCGAACTCGATGAGTTGCTCGCCGCGGAGCATCTCGCCGTCGTCGCCGACGATTTCGCAGATGACCCCGACCGGCTCCAGCCCAGCCAGCGAGCACAAGTCCACGATCGCTTCGGTATGTCCGGCGCGTCGCAACACACCTTCATCGCGAGCGATGAGCGGAAAGACGTGCCCCGGACGCGCGAAGTCGCTCGGTCGCGACGACGGATCAGCCAGCGCACGAATGGTAACGCTTCGATCGGAAGCGGAAATGCCGGTCGTCGTTCCATGGATGTAATCGACCGACACGGTAAATCCAGTGCCGTGCAGAGCGGTGTTCGACGTCACCATCGGCGCCAGAGCGAGTGCTTCGGCGCGTTCCCGTCGCATCGGGACGCAAATCAAACCGCGCGCATAGTTCGCCATGAAGCGCACGTGCTCCGGCATGCAGAACTGCGCTGCACAGGCGACGTCACCTTCATTTTCGCGCTCTTCGTCGTCGGCGATGACGATGAGCCGACCGGCGCGAAGCTCCTCGATCGCTCGTTCGATCGTGTCGAAACCAGGCGAAGCCATAGCGTCAGTCGTTGGATTTCTTCTCGACCGTGGCAATAGCGACCTTTTCGAATCGAACGCGAACGTTATCGGCGATCTGAACGACGACCGTTTTCTCGTCGATGTCGGTCACCGTGCCATGGATGCCGGCACTGGTGATGACGCGGTCGCCGCGTTTGAGTTCGTCGAGCATCTTTTTCATCTCGCGCTGGCGTTTTTGTTGCGGGCGGATGATGAAAAAGTAGAACACCAAGATGATCAAGCCGAACATGACCACCGTCGAGATGAGCTGTCCGGTCGGATCGGGTGCCCCGGGTGTTTGCGCAAACAATGGAGCTGCGATGAGCAAAAGCAAGGCTATCGAACGTTGCATACGACTGCGAGACGATTGGTTGAACACTTCGGTTACCGAGCCCTTCACCCTTCGTCGGGGTAATACTGCTCGAGGAATTGGTGTGACCATTGACGGAAGGTGCCGTCGAGTATTTTCTGGCGTGCTGTTCGGACCAGCCACCGGTAGAATGCCAGGTTCTGCCATGTCGCCAATGTCAGTCCCAATATCTCGCCACTGACGAACAGATGCCGCAAGTAGCCGAGCGAGTGCGGTTCGACGCCGAGTTCTTCCCACGCTGGTTCGATCGGCTCGTCGCTGTGCTTGAAGCGCTGGTTGCGAATGTTGATGCGACCGCGCGTGGTAAAGAGCGTGCCGTTGCGGGCGTTGCGTGTCGGCATAACACAGTCGAACATATCCACACCGAGTGCGATCGAGCGGAGAATGTTTTGCGGTGTGCCGACACCCATCAGGTAACGTGGTTTGTCGTGCGGAAGGAGATCGGTCGAGAAATCGGTGACTTCGTACATCGCCTCGGTCGGTTCGCCCACCGCCAAGCCGCCGATAGCAAAGCCGTCGAACGGTTCGGCGCACAATTCCTCGATGCAACGCTTCCGCAAGTCGCGGTGGATGCCGCCTTGGATGATCGCGAATAGCTGCTGCCGATGTTCGTAGATCAGCGGCAACTGCTCGTGCACGCGCAGGCACTGGCGCTCCCAACGGATGCTGCGGAACATGGCTGCCTCCGCGTTGCGGCGCTCGGCTGGATAGCCGATGCATTCGTCGAACGCCATCATGATATCCGACCCGATAGCACGCTGTGTCGCGATCACGCTGGCGGGCGTGAACAAGTGGCGCGAACCGTCGATGTGAGAGCGGAACTCGACGCCGTCGTCGAACACACGCCGGAGCGTGTCGAGCGAATACACCTGGAAGCCACCGCTATCGGTCAGTATCGCACCATCCCAGCGCATCATTCGATGCAAACCACCGAGCGATTGCAGGACGTCGGTTCCCGGACGCAAATACAAGTGGTACGTATTCGCCAGCAGCATCGTGTATCCGAGCGATGCAGCGATACGATGGTCGAGCGCTTTGATGGCACCTTGCGTGGCAACCGGCATGAACACTGGTGTTTCGACGATACCGTGATCGGTGCGAAGGATGCCCGCTCGTGCTTTTGTCTGGGCATCGGTGGCGACGATCTCGAAGGTTTGTTCACGTGTTCGCATTGTGGCGAGTCGAGACGGTCAGACCAACAGCAGCACCGACTGCATCGGCGCACCAATCGAAAAAATCGGCAGTGCGACCCGGCACAAACGATTGATGAACTTCGTCGCTGGCAGCGAACACGAGTGCGACTGCCAGAGCAACGATTGCACGCCGCCGCGGAGCAAGGGGAAACGTTCCGACAGCGAGCGCTACTACCCAGCCGTACACCGCATACGCAGTGGCGTGATAGAGTTTGTCGGCAAGTGGGAACGGCTGCGATACGACATCGGCTCTGCTCGAAGCGACGAAAAAAGCGATGCTCAATGCAATCGCAGGAATGCGGCACATCCACCGTTGCAGCGTCGTCATTGCCTATCGAGCAAAGTGCAACCGACCGTGCCGAGCGCTTCGATAAGATGCGACGCTCTCGTCGCCAACTCTCCGTGACGCTCGGCTGCGATGCGCCCCGCTTCTGCATGGAGCGCTACTCCCATCCACGCCGCATCGAACTGCGAATAGCCTTGTGCCCAGAGCGCAGCGATGATGCCAGCGAGCACATCGCCGGTGCCACCGGTTGCGAGCGCGGGATTGTACCACGTCGCCCAATACGTCCGTTCGGAGTCGGCGATCTGCACAGGAAAATCCTTGAGCACGACCGTCGCAGCAGTTCGTTTCGCCAACTCCTGGGCATGCAAGTGCGCATCACGAGCGATCTCGGCTGTACGCACACCGAGTATTCGAGCAAGCTCTCCCCGATGCGGCGTGAGTGTTACTCCACGCAACATGCGATCGGTTCGCACAGAACGAAGCGCATCGGCATCGACAACCAGCGGCACTCGTCCACTGCACGCAGCTATGATTTCGCCGACAAGCTCGATCGTTTCAGGGTGATCGCCAATTCCCGGACCTACGACGACCGCAGTAGCCTTTTCCAAGCGTTGCGAAACGAGCTCCCACGCACCACGATCGAGTGCCGGTTTGTCGTACCGATGCGGCATCACCTCTGGGAATAGCGCCGCATGGACCGCAGGCGTGACGAGTTCGACCAACCCCGCACCAGCCGCGACGGCTGCGTTCGCACACAGTGCTGCTGCACCGGGCATCGCTTCCGAACCGGCGACGACCACGACGCGACCGTAATCGAACTTCGTCGTGCGCGGCGATCGCCGGCGATAGGCAGCAGCAAGATCGCCGCGATCGAGCAACCACACCGCTGCATTCTCGGCGAGTACGGGATAAGGAATTCCGATCGGAGCGATTTCGATCTCTCCGCAGACATCTGGACCGTCGCCGACGAACAATCCGGTTTTGAGCGCTCCCATCGTGATCGTCAACTCCGCTCGGAAGCACGGCTCCGAAGCCGCGCCGCTATCGGCATCGAGTCCGGTCGGAACATCGAGCGCGATGCGATGAACCTGCTGCTCGTTAGCCCATCCGACGAGCGTCGCCATCGGCTCGCGTGGAGCGCCACGAGCACCGACACCGAGCAATGCATCCACGATAAAATCCGTGTGCGCAGGAAGTGTGCTCGACTCAGAACGACCGTTCCATTCGACGACCTCGATGCCGAGCGCACACGCTGCACGATAATTGACGGCAGCATCGTGGGTCATTCGATTGAGGTCGCCGCAGAAAACGATCGTCACGCTCACCGATTCGTGCAAGTGACGTGCAAGTGCGAAACCGTCGCCGCCGTTGTTTCCGTTGCCACAAAGGATCGTCACATGCGTTGTGCGATCGAGGGCGTAACGCGATCGGATGATCTCCGCTGCCGAGCGTGCTGCGTTTTCCATCAGCACGAGCGATGGAATGCCGTACTGCTCGATCGCAGTGCGATCGGCTCGGCGCATGGATTCTGGGTGCAGTACCGGCTTCATCGCTGCTCACACGTGGAACTGCTCGGTGAGGATGTGTGCTGGGGGCACGGCATGCTGCTTGAGCAGCGCACGCATATCGTCGAGCATTGGTTTGCCGCCACAGAGATAGAAGTAACTTGTCGCATCGAACGTGATGTCTGCCAGATGATCGGTGACGCGTCCGACACGTCCGTTCCATTCGTCGTCCGGTTGCGAAAGCGTAATGTCGTAGCGGAAGGTGTCGTGCTCGGCAGCAAGACGGTCGAACACATCCTTCCAGAAGATGTTTTCGCGGCGGCGCAATCCCCACAGCAAAAACGTCGTATGCCCATTCTGCCGACAGAGCCACTCGGCAATCGGTCGAAGCGAAGCGATACCGGAACCCGTCGCGATAAGAACGTGGCGCACGGTTTTGTCTGTCTGCGGCACCAATCTTCCGAACGGCAAGACGACTTCAACGGGCGTACCCACAGGCGCTGTATCGAGAAATCTCGAAGCCAGTCCACCAGGAAGTCGCTCGATCAAAAGCTGAACGCGTCTGCCGCTTTCGTCGGGAAGATTGGTGATACTGTAGCTGCGACGTTGACCGTCGAGCACGATGTTGAGATATTGACCAGGCAGATACGACACTGCCTCGTCGAGTTGCAATGCAACTTCGAAGTACTTGCCGCCGACATCGGCATTGTGCCGTGATTCGATGCGAGCGAGGGTGTGAATCGGCTTTTGCATGTGATTTGCTCACGATGGAACACGAGAACCGAGCGCGCGACGACGCCCGCGAACGAGTTCGACGACCGCCGGTAGCGTCGAAATCACGATGATCGCAGCGATAACGAGCGTAAAGTTTTGCTTGACGATCGGAACGTTACCGAACCAGTAACCGAGCAACGTGAAACTGACGACCCACGCGACTGCACCGATGACGTTGAACGTCGCAAACCGTCGGTAGGTCATCTCACCCAGCCCTGCGACGAACGGTGCGAACGTGCGAACGATCGGCACAAAACGCGCCAGCACGATGGTTTTTCCCCCGTGACGTTCGTAAAAAGCATGTGTCCGATCGAGATGCTCTTTTCTGATCCACCGTTGCCATCGTGGATGGGTCAAGATGAAACGACCGAACCGATCGCCGATCGTGTAATTGACCGCGTCACCGACGACTGCCGCAACGACGAGAGCACCGACGACAAGCTCCAATTCCAGCATCCCGAGCGCACAGAGCGAACCGACAGCAAAAAGCAGCGAATCACCCGGCAAGAACGGCGTTACGACGAGCCCTGTCTCGGCGAAGATGACGATGAACAAGACGACATACGCCCAACCGCCGCTCCATGCAACGACATCGGCGATGTGGCGATCGAGATGCAGCAAAACGTCGAAGGCAGCAGTGAAAAAACTCATCGGTGACATCGAACGATGAAACTCGCTGGAGGCAAGACGAACGTCGTTAGGTCGCATTATGAAGCTGGAGCGCACGACGGACGCTGCCACCGGCTCGATCGAGCAATGTTCGCGCCGTCGCTGCATCGCAAGCTGCCATTCCCATGACGAGCGCGATCTTTACCTGACCATCTGCGCGTTCCAGCAACGACGATGCCGTATCGTAGTCACAGCCGACGATCCGCATCACGATACCTTTGGCACGTTCGCGAAGCTTGGCGCTGAGCGGCTGGACATCCACCATGATGTTGCCGTAGGTCTTCCCGATGCGAACCATGGATGCCGTCGAGAGCATGTTCAGCACGAGCTTCTGTGCAGTGCCCGATTTGAGTCGCGTCGAACCGGCGAGTATCTCCGGACCGACATTCGGCGCGATAATGCAGTCGGCTGCGACACCGAAGCGCTCGACTTGCTGACGATCGTTGGTCGTCACCAAAACGGCGAATGCACCTCGACGCTTGGCTTCGGCGAGTGCACCGAGCACGAACGGCGTCCGTCCCGATGCACTCAAACCACAAACCACATCGGCACTGGTTACGTGTTCGGCAGCAATTGCAGCAGCGCCGGCATCGGGATCGTCTTCGGCTCCCTCTTGCGCAGCGAATACCGCTTGCGGACCGCCGGCGATGATCGCACGAACCATCGTCGGCGGAACACCAAATGTCGGCGGACACTCGGACGCATCGAGGATACCGAGCCGACCGCTCGTCCCTGCGCCGACGTATATCAAGCGACCGCCACGGAGAAATGCTGTAGCAATCGCTTCGACAGCACGAGCGATGTTGGGTATTTCCTGACGAACAGCGACAGCAACGCGCTGATCTTCGTCGTTCATCAGCCGCAAAAAATCTTCGATCGCCAGCGAATCCATTGCAACCGAGGCGGGATTGAGTTGTTCGGTGCGCAGTCGCGATATCTCCTCGAACAGTGTGCGGCTCACAGGAGCGTTCCTCCCAAAACGAGCATTGCCACGACAAAGTAGATGATGATTCCGCTGACGTCGACGAGTGTCGCAATGAACGGTGCCGACGAGGTCGCCGGGTCGAATCCGAGACGATAGAGCGTCAGTGGCAGCATGGCGCCGATTGTCGTTCCCCACAAAACGATACCGATCAATCCCAAACCGACCGTCAGCGCGATCAACAAATGATGCTCGCCATAAATCGGACCGAAAAGCAGTGTCCATGTCTCGATGCGGAGGAATCCCAATACACCGAGAATCGTACCCAACGCCAAGCCAGAAACGAGCTCTCGTCTCAGCACAAACCACCAGTCGGAAAATGAAATTTCTTGCAATGCCAACGCACGAGTGATAAGTGTTGCCGCTTGAGATCCGGAATTACCACCCGACGAAATCACCAGTGGCAAGAACAACACGAGCACAACCGCCCGTTCGATTTGCTTTTCGAAGAACGTCAGCGCAGTCGTCGTCAGCATTTCGCTGAGCATAAGAGCGGTCAGCCAACCTGCCCGCTTCTTGATGAGTACGCCGACCGGTGTGGCTCGATAGCTGATGTCGAGCGCTTCCATCCCACCGAGTTTTTGAATGTCCTCGGTCGCCTCTTGTTCTGCAACGTCGAAGACATCGTCGAATGTGACAATCCCAACCAAGATGCCATTCGAATCGACGACCGGCAGAACCGACAAATCGAATTTCTCCATCATCCGAACGGCTGCTTCTTGATCGTCGAATGCAGATAGCGACGGTGTTTCCTCCATCAAGTCACCGATCGTTGCTGTCGGCTCTGCCAAAATCAGCGAGCGCAGTCGAACAACGCCGAGCAAACGCCCACGGCGATCGCAGACGTAAAGCCGATTGAGCGTTTCACTGTCGTGACCGTGCTGGCGGATGTATTCGAGAGCTTGTGCGACGGTCCACCCCGGCTCGATCGCCAGAAAATCGGGCGTCATCAGACGTCCGACACTTTCCTCCGGATAGCCCAGCAGCCAGCGTGCCTCGCGGAGATCGTCGGGATCGAGTAGCGTCAGCAGGCGATTGGTGACGTGACCCGGCAATTCCGAAAGCAATGCCGTTCGATCGTCGGGCGGCAATGCCGACAGCAGTTGACGTGTTTCCGCATCAGTCAATTCACGGAGCAGATTGACCTGCTGATCCGGCTCCAAATACGCGAACACCTCGTGCGCTAAATCCTGCGGCAATGCTCGATAGAGCAAGACTCGCTCGTGTTTGTCCACGTTCAGCATGAGATCGGCGATCTCAGCAGGCGACCACGACGACAGTACCTCCCGTAGCAGCGACCACTCGCGCTGTTCGATCAGATCGTGAATTTCGGGCAGGAGCAATTCCTTGAGCATGCGTCGCAGCGGAAAAAAGCCGTTGCAAAAATAGCCAGACTGCACAGCTCGGTTTTGCATTCGCATGGGTGCATCGTATTTTTGCAATCCGAAACGCACCATTGAAGTCACAATGGCTCATCACAAATCGGCACTCAAGCGAATTCGCCAAGCGCGAAAACGCAATCAATACAACAAGCAGTGGAAATGGCTCATCAAGCAAGCAGTAAAGGCTGTGCGACGAGCCACCTCGTCAGAAGAAGCCGAAAAGCTTCTCCACGCTGCAGCAAAGGTCCTCGATCGCAGCGCTGCCCGTGGCGTCATCCACAAAAACACTGCAGCCAACAAGAAATCGGCGCTTGCGCGTTTCGTCAATAAGCACTTTGCGAATATTTCGACAGCGTCGTAAGTACGTGCACCCGTAGCTCAATTGGATAGAGCATCTGACTACGGATCAGAAGGTTTGGGGTTCGAATCCCTACGGGTGCGCGATGACGAGCAGCCCTTACCGAAGCGAGAATTGGTAAGGGCTGCTCAATTTTTGGATGTCATCAATTGCTGGAGCTTGCGGCGAGCCAGAATCGCGGCATCACTGGAAGGAAAACGCTCGATGAGAGCACGCAACAAGCTGCGTGCACGTTCAACCTCACCCTGCCTGTCGTAAATATCGGCGAGAAGATACATTGCGTCTGCTCGACGCGGAGACTGTGTCGTTTGAAGCAATTTCCAGGAATCCTCTGCATCCTTGAGCGCTGAATTCAGTCGCCCTGCGAAATAATGTGACAGCGCGCGCCAATAGAGGTATTCCCCTTTTTGGGGAGAACGGCGGTCAATGAGAGAGGTCAGTATTGCAACGGCTGAATCGAAGCGCTGGGCACGGATGGTAACCAGTGCGCTATCGAATACACGTTTCTCTTGAACATCAGTGGTCAGCGTAGCTTTCTTCTTCCGTTCTGGCGATGGGTCGTAGTGCTTGTCCTTCGTAGCAGTCTCTGTGGTGGTGGAACGTACAGGTGCTTTTTGCTTGGGTACGCGCTTTTTCGATGGGGAAACATCAGCTCGAGGCGGTGTTTCGATCGCTTGGTTATTGTCGGGTAGAATCACTCCGCTACGATTTCTGCGCGATTGTTTGCTGATAGCACTGTCACGAGGCGGTGGTTCGGGTCCAGCGATGATACTGTCCGGACTTCCCACGGGGATTGATGCTCGTTGTCGCTGCAAGGCTGATTCGACCGTGCGCCGCAGTGCTGCCATGTCACTTGCCAGTGTATCCAGTCGCGATTCGATGGCAGCTTGACGGCGAGCGATTTCATCCATATATGCGCGGAGAGGCAACAACCGTTGCCGCTCGCCAGTGGTGTCGGTGCGATCACCGGCGGGTTGTGGTTGCACCGATGCCGATGTTGTCGCACCTTTGCGCGGTGGAGATTGCAACGAACGACATCCGGTCCAACTCCACACGAGCAGGATCGTTATCGCGATCGGTACACTGAGACCAGCCACACACTACCTCCATCGGGGAGGATGGTTGGATGCTAAAGCTCGATTTCGTGCAACGTCGAATACCGCACATCCCGTGCCATGCGGTTGATGCGGTTGATGTAGTCGTTGTACTCATCGCGTTCGAGCAAGCGATCCTCGCTCGAATCGAACTCTTCTTTGGACGGATAGATCGTCAGTTCGGTGTATTCGTGATTTTTTCCTTCGAAGACGTAATACTCGATGCCTTCTTCCGCATAGATTGCTTTCAACCGGCGAACGAGCTCACGATATTCATCGAGTCGCTCCGGGTCAATAACATAGGTCATCGAAAAGAGAACTTTCGCCATGTGACAGTATGGTCGAAGTAGTGAAACAACTACGAAAATACGGGCACTTCAATAGCGAAGCGCTTTCTCCACTGCTGCTTTGATCGTAGCGGCATTGGGCAGCACAGCTTGTTCGAGTGTCGGTGCGAACGGCGTCGGTGCGTCGAATGCTGCGACTCGCTGAATCGGTGCATCGAGCCACTCGAAGCAATGCTGCGCAATACGAGCAGCGATTTCGCCGCCGAATCCACCGGTCAGTACTGCTTCGTGCGCGATTACCACACGCCCTGTTTTGCGCACCGATGCAAAAACGGTTGCTTCATCGAACGGAACCAGCGTTCGGATATCGAGCACTTCAACCGAAATACCAGTCGCTGCGAGTTGATCGGCTGCATCGAGTGCCATGTGGACCGCCGAACCATAGGCGACGACCGTCACGTCGTTTCCTTCTCGAACGACAGCCGCCTGACCGAGCGGAACGACGTAATCGCCTTCGGGTACATCCTGCCGGATTTTCCGGTACAGTCCCTTATGCTCGAAAAAGAGCACTGGATTGTCGTCACGTATCGAAGCGAGCAACAGTCCCTTCGCATCGGCTGGAAATGCGGGACACACTACCTTCAATCCGGTTGCGTGAACGAACCAGTTTTCAGGATTCCGCGAATGGAAGGGATTAGCGCCGACACCGCCCCCGCTGGGACCGCGAACGACAAATGGGACGCCTATTCCCCACCGATACGCTGTAGTCCCTGCGACATTGACGATCTGGTTGAAGCCATCGGTGATGAAATCCATGAATTGCATCTCAACGACTGGACGCAGACCATCGAGAGCAGCACCGATAGCTGCACCGATGATAGCCGCTTCGGAGATCGGTGCATCGAGGACGCGCTCTGGACCGAACTCTTCGAGAAATCCTTTGGTGACTTTGAACGCGCCGCCATAGACACCGATGTCTTCACCGATCAAGAAAACACGCTCATCGCGACGCATCTCCCACCGGAGCGCATCGCTGATGGCTTCGAGGTAAGTCATCAACGGCATTGTCGTATCCTGTCAGGTTTCCACGATCAACGTTCGAATACCGACGTAGTTGCCGTCGGATGTCCGTCCCCACAAGAAGACGTGGACAGTGCGTTCTCCCACCCAATAATGCTTCGGTTGTGTCACATTCGCAAAAAAAATCTCACGCATACGTCGGAAATTTTCGCTTGCGCGGCGCTCGCTTTCATCGTGCCAGTCGTGAACTTCCGTGATACCTTCGAAGAATTCCTCCGGAGGAACTTCCGCAACCGACATATCGCGGGATATGCCGAAGTATTCTACGAGCGCATCGAGCGACAATGCGCCACGCTCGGAAACATCCCACAAGAAGACATCCACGGGTGCATCGGTTTCGCTCGGATAGAGCAATCCGCCCGCGAGTTGATAGAGGTGACGATAGAGTCGCTGAGAATCGAGTTTATCGCCTGCCGTCGGTGGTGACATAGTTTCAGCCCAAATAGGCGCGGAGTTCTTTCGAACGCGTGTTGTGACGCAGTCGGCGAATCGCTTTTTCCTTGATTTGTCGAACGCGTTCACGAGTCAAGCCGAGCTTTTCGCCGATCTCTTCGAGTGTCAGTTGCGGACAGCCATCGACCCCAAAGTAATAGCGTACGACAGCCGCTTCACGCTCGGGGAGTGTCGATAGCGCCTGATGAATTTCATAGCAGAGCGATTCGTGAATGAGTTCGGAATCGGGCGGCGGCTGAGATTCGTTCGGAAGAATGTCGAGCAATCTGCTCTCTTCACCGTGCACGAAAGGCGCGTCAATCGAGAGGTGGCGTCCCGAGATGCGCATCGTTTCGGCGATCTCGCCGATGTTCATCCCCAGCTCTTCAGCCATCTCTGCTGGCGTCGGTTCGCGTTCGTACCGCTGTTCGAGCTCGCTGAACTTCTTGCTGATCTTGTTGAGCGCACCGACGCGATTGAGCGGCAGCCGGACGATACGCGATTGTTCTGCCAGCGCTTGCAGGATACTTTGGCGGATCCACCACACCGCATAGGAGATGAACTTGAAACCTCGCGTTTCGTCAAAACGTTTTGCAGCTTTGATCAATCCCAGGTTGCCCTCGTTGATGAGATCGCCGAGCGAGAGTCCTTGGTTCTGGTACTGCTTGGCAACCGAGACGACAAACCGCAAGTTCGCTTTGACGAGCCGCTCGAGCGCAGCTTCTCCCTCTGGACCACCTTGACGGATCTTTCGCGCAAGCTCGATCTCCTCGTCGGGCGACAAAAGTTCGATCTTGCCGATCTCCTGAAGGTATTTGTCCAGGGACTGGCTCTCGCGATTGGTATATTGTTTCGTTATGCGCATTCTTCACACCACCAGTGGTAGAACAAACGCCGTTGCAAGGGTGTTTTGACGGATTGAGAGCTGATTCTATTGCTTTGGCTTGTCGAGCAAATTCTCGTATCTGGCGCGCCGAGCGGGTAACTCAGCCATGATACGGCGACGATCTTTTGGCGACATCAGTGCCCATCGAGCAATTTCTTGCCGCGATCGAAAGCATCCACAGCAGAGCTTAGTTGTGCGATCAATCCGGCACACATTGCAACACGGGGTTTCTATGCTGCTACCGATCGGTTCCATGAGCTGTCATGAAGAATTTTCGATACGACGAGCTACGAAGAATCTCGGCAGCAGCGACAACGACCGCATCGGACGGTTCCTGTTGCATAGCGATCTGGCGATCGGTCAAGAAACGATTGCGGATTTCTTGCTCCAACGCCGCAACGATCGCGCGCCCATGCTCGTACACCAGCCGCGAACGCTCCGCTCGCAATAGTTGAGCGAGCCGCTCGATGTGCTGAACCGACCTTTGCCCCCACTCATCCACCCGAGCCTGATCGGCAAGACGCTGCACTTTGCCGAGCACCGACGACGATGCGCTCTGCGACTGTTCGACATATCGAACGAACGCGCTCAAGAGTTGTGCTTGGTTGAATGCCGCCGGCGCAGAATGCAGGCGACTCGTATAGTGTGTGGCGAAGTTGACGATCGCTGTTCGACCGATTGCGGGAGGAACACTGTCCCGATCGGCGCTTTCGAGTACGACGTCCGGCACAATGCCCGCTCCACTGACGATCGCACGCCGGTACTTGAGTGTCCTGAATGTCTTCTGCTGTTCGGTGTCGAGTCCTCGATGTATCCAGCAGTCAGGGCAGAATCGGTGCACTTGTTGTATCGAGCGACCCGACGGTGTGTAATAACGTGCCGTCGTCAACTTCAACGCAGCATTGTACGGGAGCGTAACGACTGTCTGCACTAAACCTTTGCCCAGCGTCGTATCGCCAACGACAACGGCGCGATCGTTATCCTGAAGCGCACCGGCAAGAATTTCACTCGCGCTGGCGCTGTGGCTATTGACGAGCACTACAACCGGAATAGTCGTATCGGTGTATGGCATTGAACGAGCAGTGTACACGCGTTGATTGCTGCCGTTTCGATTTTTCGTTATCACGATCGTGTCTCCGGGACGGAGAAACATCTCGGCAATACTGACCGCAGCTTCGAGCAACCCACCCGGATTGTCACGAATGTCAACAATCAAGCCACGCAATTGGTGCACTGAACGCAAAGAATCGAGCGCCGAACGGAATTCTTCCGGTGCACGGCGCGAAAAACGGTCCAATCGAACCACACCGATGCCCCCCTCGATGATGCCCGCGTACATCACATTCCGCACGACGATTTCTTCACGCGTGAGCCGGACATCGAATGTATCTGTACCTCGTAACAATCGAAGACGGACGGTTGTCCCGACGGAGCCGCGCAAATACTTTCTCGCTTCTTGCGCGATAGCCGGAGTAACGGCGATCGAATCAATCGCAAGCACAACATCGCCGATGCGAACTCCTTCGCGGTGTGCGGAGGTCCCCTCGGTCAATCCGACCACAGTCAGCGTACTGTCGAGCGTTGCCAGACGAATACCCACCCCGATATACTTTCCTTGCAGAAGAAAATCCAGATCAGCCGTTTGCTCTTCGCGGTAGAATTCCGTGTACGGATCAAGTTTGGAGAGCATGTGCTCGATCGCTTCGTTGACCAGTTCGTCCGGTTCGATCGGCTGGACGTACTGATCGTTGATTTCACGAACAATCGTTCCGAACAGCTCTATAGCACGACTCAATCGCAGGTACGGAGTCTCCTGAACGGTAATCCAACCGATCGCGCACGCTGTGATACAGAAGCTAATGGCGAGGATGCCACGATTCATTGAAGGATCACTGGTGTTGCAATACAGCCGAAAAATACTCAACGAGCCGATCGGCGGCTATTCGTTCCTGGAGCATGGTGTCACGGTGGCGTATCGTTACGGTGCCGTCGGCTATCGTTTGACCGTCAACAGTAATGCAGTACGGTGTACCGATTTCGTCTTGACGGCGATAGCGTCTTCCGATCGCACCGCTGTCGTCGTACTGCGTCTTCCAGCGCCGCTGGAGATCGCGATAAATTGCTTCGGCACGCTCGGGCATACCTTCTTTGTTGACCAGCGGGAATACGGCGATCTTGACGGGTGCTAATTGTGGATGAAACCGCAGTACGGTCCGCACCTCGGTCTTACTATCGGTAGATGGTACCTCTTCTTCACTGTATGCATTGCAGAAAAACGCCATGAACGAACGCGTCGCGCCGACCGACGTTTCGATCACGTATGGAATGAATTTTTGCCCTGTATATGGATCGGTGTATTCGAACCGCTTGCCGCTGTATTCTTGGTGGCGGCGGAGATCGAAATCCGTCCGTGAGTGAACACCTTCGATTTCCCCCCACCCGAAGGGAAACTCGTATTCGATGTCCGCTGCTGCGCTCGCGTAGTGAGCGAGTTTTTCGTGTGGCGTCACTCGTAGCGCTTCCGCTCGCATTCCGAGAGAGAGAAACCACTGGTAACGTTGTTCGAGCCAATAGTCGAAATACTGCTGTTCGCTTCCAGGCACGATGAAGTACTGCATCTCCATCTGCTCGAATTCTCGCGTTCGAAAGAGAAAGTACTTCGTGTTGATCTCGTTGCGGAACGCCTTCCCGATTTGTGCGATCCCGAATGGCAGCTTGCGCCGAGAGCTATCGAGAACATTTTTGAAGTTGACGAAAATCCCTTGCGCTGTTTCGGGTCGAAGATAGACGACGCTGCTTTCATCTTCGACCGGTCCGATGTACGTCTTGAACATCAAGTTGAAGTATCGCACAGGAGTCCAGTCACGCGAGCCGCTGACAGGATCGGGAATCTGCGCTTCGACAATGATGGTGTAGTAATCGTCGGCAGTCTTTGCATTCCGCAAACGATCAGCCAGTGCATCGGCTTCCGCAGTTTTACCCTTGCTACGGAGCCGCGCGATGTATTCCTCGATGAGCGTATCTGCACGGTAACGAGCCTTACTGGTTCGATTGTCGATCATTGGATCGGCGAACTGCTCGACATGGCCGCTTGCATGCCACGTGCGCGGATGCATCAAGATGGCTGCATCGAGTCCTTCGATATCGTCGCGCAGCGTCATCGCGCGCCACCATTGCTCTTTGATGTTGCGAAGCAATTCGACACCGAGCGGACCGAAATCCCAACATCCGTTGAGCCCGCCGTACACTTCCGACGATTGGAACACAAAGCCGCGGCGCTTAGCCAGCGACACGATCGTATCGAGCGACACTGTCATCGAATCATCGTTCGAGAAAAGATGGAACTAACCTTTGAGAGCACCAGCAGTCAACGCTGTGATTATGGTTCGTTGGAATGCAAGAAACACGATGATCACAGGAAGTGCAGCAATACTGGCACCCGCCATCAAATGCCCCCAGTCCACCGACTGCTTGCCGACATAGAACGCGATCGCGACGGGCAAAGTTCGATGCGCTTCATCGTTGGTCAACAAGAACGGGAACAGAAACGAATTCCAGTTTGCCAGAAATGTGTACACAGCCAACACCACCAGTGCGGGACGAGCCAGCGGAGCGACAATACCGAACATGAGTCGCATCTCACCGGCACCATCGAGCCGTGCAGCTTCTTCCAACTCTACCGGCAACGCCTGAAGATACTGGTGTAGCAAAAAAATTCCGAACGGTGTTACCATCCAAGGAACGATCAGTGCTGCGTACGTATTGATCCAGCCGAACGCGACCATCATTCGATAGAGCGGAATCATGAGCACATGCTGCGGCACTGCCAACATACCGATCACGCTCGCCCAGATGAACGGCGACGATCGCATGCGTTTGCGAGCCAAACCATACGCAACGACGAAGCACAACGCCACATTGCTTGCAGTCACAACAAGCGCGACGAATACAGAGTTGGCAAAGTACATTCCAAAATTGTCGCTCTGGAGCGTTTCGACGTAATTCCGCACTGACCAGGGAGCCGTGGCGAGTTCGACAATGCTACCGTACCGCTCAGGATACTCGTGAAAGGAGAGCAAAAGCATCCATGCCATCGGAAAAATCATCACGACCGCACCGAGAACGAGCACAGCAATTGGGAACGAACGCGCGATACTATGCCGCATGGCTGGCAGCGTAGAGTTTGTGACGGCGAATATAGCGACGCACTGCATCGGGAACGAGGTATCGGATCGAACGTCCGTCGGCACAGTACCGACGAATCATACTCGATGAAATGGCGATCGTGGGCATCTCGACACGAACGATGCGTCCGCCGTACCGCTCCAATTCGTGCTGTGCGTGATCGAGGGCTATGTTCTCGCGCGGCGCCACAAGGATGGTAACTCGCTGGAGAATTTCTTCCCAGCGATGCCACCGTTGGAATTGAAGGAATTGATCGGCACCGATGATAAGATGGTACGCATCATCGGGGCGCTGTGCTTGGAGTTTCTCGATAGTTTCGATCGTGTAAGAAATCGTCGAACGCGCAATTTCCAGGTCGAGCGCACGCAGTCGAGGATTTGTGCGGGCGACGATCTGTGCCATGCGAAAGCGTCGGTACGGCGCAGCATGCCCGCGATCGCTGCGCAAGGGCGATTGATAAGCTGGGACGAGATAGCAAGCGTGAAGCCCTGCCTGTTCGATGCAATGCTCAGCGAGAATGCAATGCCCGATATGGATAGGATCGAACATGCCGCCGAAAATCCCGACACGAATACCCATGCGAATTGTAGGCAGTAATTAGCTCGGCAAAAGTGTCGCGACCGAAGCTCGGCGCCCATGCACGACATTGAGCGGCACGAACGTCCGACGAGGTTTGACACGTGCAGCGAAGTCGTCCCAGAATTTTCGTAAGAAACCCTGAACGGGCCATGCGGCTGCATCGCCGAGCGCGCAGATCGTGTTACCTTCGATTTGACCGGCAACATTCACCAGCAAATCAAGATCTTCGGTTGTCGCATCACCAACGACGATACGATGGAGAATTTTCTCCATCCACCCACACCCTTCACGGCACGGAGTGCACTGCCCACATGACTCATGGTGGTAGAAATGCGTAATGCGTAGCAGAACTCGCGGTATATCGGTGTCTTCATCCATGACGATGATACCGGCAGTCCCGATGTACGTGCCGTACTTGCGCAAATCGTCATTGTTCATGACGACGCCTTCGATTTCATCTCCCCGCAACGGCGGCATCGAAGAACCACCGGGAATAACTGCCTTGACTTTCTTTCCGCCCGGTACGCCGCCGCCATGCTTGTAGATGAGGTCGGTCAGCAACGTATCGGTCGGAAGCTCATAGACACCTGGCTTGTTGATGTGGCCGCTCAAGCCATAGAGAAGCGTCCCGGGATGTCCCGAAGCTCCAATTACCGCATAGCTCGCAGCACCGAGCGAGATAATCGCCGGCACCGTCGCGATCGTCTCGACATTGTTGATCGTCGTCGGCATTCCCCAGAGACCTTTTTGCGCGGGGAATGGTGGTTTATAGCGTGGGTATCCACGATCGCCTTCGAGCGAACTCATCAATGCAGTTTCTTCCCCGCAGATGTATGCGCCTGCTCCTTTGTGGACAACGATATCGAGCCAGTAGTCGCCACCGAACGTTTCGGTCATGCGTTTGCCGACGAATCCGCGATCGTATGCTTCATCGAGCGCATTTTCCATCATGCGAACCCACTTGTGATATTCGCCGCGAATGTAAATGAACGCTTTCGTGATCCCCATCGCATAACCTGCTATGAGGATACCTTCGATGAGCTGATGTGGATTGAACTCGAATATCTGCCGATCCTTGAACGAGCCGGGTTCCGATTCGTCACCATTGATAGCCAGGTACTTCGGCTTGTCGTTTCCCTTCGGCATGAAACTCCACTTCAAACCTGTCGGGAAACACGCACCGCCACGACCCCGCAGCCCAGAGCATTTGATTTCTTCGATGACCTGATCGGGCGTCATCGTCAATGCCTTGCGATACGCATCGTAGCCGCCGTGTGCCAAATACACGTCGAGCCGATGCAACTCAGGTATTCGAGGCAAGACAAGATGGGGTACGGTGTAGTTCATCGCCATCGTATCCAATGTTCGTGCAAAAATACACGCACTATTGCTGGAGAAGTCGCTGCCGCTCCGAAGCACCGAGCACTCGCCATTGACCGGGTTCGATCCTAAGCTCTTCGCGACGAAGCGCGCCGATCGCGACACGTATCAAGCGAAGCACGGGATGCCCGATCGCAGCGAGCATCCGTCTGACTTGGCGATTTTTCCCTTCGACGAGAACGATCTCCACCCACGAATCGGGTACGGTCTTGCGGTAACGAATCGGTGGATCGCGAGGCGGTACATTCGGCGGAGGATCGAGCAGTCGTGCCCGGCACGGCAATGTTCGGTACCCACCGATGACAACGCCGCGCTCGAGTACTGCAAGCATATCCGGCGATGGAATTCCTTCGACCTGCGCCCAGTAGGTACGACTGTGGCGCTGAGACGGATCGAGCAGACGACCGACGATCCACGATTCATCGCCAAGCAAAAGCAAACCTTCACTATCACGGTCGAGCCTGCCAATGGGATAAACGCCTGGCGGAAAGCCGAACTCCGCCAGTGTTCGATGCGATGGATGTTCGGGCGTGAATTGACTGATCACACCGAAGGGTTTGTCGAAAGCGATGATCATCGCTGACGATCAGGGTCGGTCGAGATACGCTCGCGATGGACGAGGATGTTCGACCTCGATTTTCACCGTCCGAGCATGAAAGCGACCTTCGGGGAGATCGTTGTTGTAGTTGACCGTATCGGGTCCGATACCCTCTGTGTGTGCAACAGGATACGAGAGCAATTTGGCGACGGCTTCAGCACGTCGTTTGGATAGTTCCATGTTGTACTGTAACGAGCCAGTCCGATCGGTCGAGCCAACAACCGAGACAGTCGAGCCAGGTTGAATCCGTCCCCGAACGAACGCGATCACGGACCGGCTCGCCTCCGAAGGCTCAGATTTACCAGCATCGAAAAGCATCAGGATATACCGGTCAACTTCCGTCACTTGTTGCCGTGAGCGTAGTTCTACGAGTGTGACGACGCTGAGTGGAATTTCGTGACGTTGCGTTTGCACGCCGACACCCTCTTGTTCGATACTGATAGAGACCAGCAGTGGCGAGCGATCGGACCGCGACAGCCTCTTCATAACGTCGCTGCCTAATTCGATATCGAGCTGCGACGGGCATTGCCCTTGTCCGCTTCCTTTGTAGAGGACGCGATGCGCATGTTCGACCGTAATATTCCACCGTTGGATCGGTGTCGGACTGGCGATCTCCGTCGCAATTCGTACATGACGTGTCGCGCTGACGAGTGTCGTATCGCGTATCATGACTGGCTGCAGCAACTCGTTGTCCGAATACAACTCGACGCGCTGATTCTCGGTACTCCCATCGTCGTGCCGTTCATTCGATGGTTTTTTCGGAACTCCAACTGGTAGCAACTCGATGCGTGACGAGTCAATCTGCCACGTTTCGCGCAAGTAATTCGCTATAACTTCGGCACGCTGCCGAGCAAGATTCCGCCAGTTCGGAATCGCCTGCTGCTCGCGACGCGACACACAACCCTTGATTCGGATTGGTAGCGACGGATTTTGACGCAATCCCGAACCGATAATGTTGAGCAAAGAATAGTAGGTATCCATTTGGTCCAGACTGACTCTCGGCACATATGCCGACGCATCATTTCGAGTGATCTGTCGGTATCGCGTACTCAAGGTGCTGGAACCATACTCAAAGAACACATACGGCAGTAGGGGATGGAAATCCGTCCACACGATCTCTCGACAACGGAGAGTATCGAGCTCGACAAGAGTCGAATCCGGCATACGTTCGAAGACATGCACGGCGATTGTCGCCGCCCCGATGGGCTTTTCTTTCCGAATGCGGCGTTCGTATATCTGGTGGCAGTGGACGTATTCGTATCGTGCATCGTCTGTTTCGTTGACCACCGTTCGATAGGTTGTTGAAATCAAGATCGTCGTATCGGTCTCGTTCTCGGGTACGACTTTTACCACTGTATCGCGCTGCATGAGCGTATCGCGAACTATCGGTTTGGATGTCGGGATCGTCACCTTCACCGAGACACCTGCACGAATCCACCACGAGCGCCACTGTAGATCAGTGGTGTGGCGTGCAAGCGGAATATTGACGAAGATTTCTGGGACTACCGCGAAACGTTTTTCAATCGGAACATTGTACGACAGCCCCACCAATCCGTAGAGTTCGTATTTCCGTGCATTGGGTATGTCCTCCTCGATTGTACGCCGAACTGAATTACCTCCGACAAAGACTGCTTGGCTGCCCGAAACAACAACCTGCTCGGTCTGGCGAAACGTTGCCGAATACACCCACGCCACCCGTGCACCACCATGAAAGCGCAGATTGTCGTGGAACGGTGGTGTGTACTCGACCATCCCATCTCCGCCAAACGACGCCAACGAAGCGGCTATCGAGTGAACGATCGAACCATCGGTCGGTACGCCGGCAACGATGAATCGTTGCGATTCGTGAGCAGCAAGTTCGACCCTTTGCAATGCAAAGCCGACGCGCAACGCTAAGTGGAACGACGCCGTCGTTTGATTGGCAGTAATCAGAGACGACAGGGGTGAATTGACGAGTGCCCCGAATGCAATTCCCTCGCCCGTAGCATCTCCGAACGGGACAGGGGGCTTCGATATATCGCCGAGTTGCGTAAAACCGCCTGTACGATGCAACGTCGCTCCGCCGTGCGAGAAAATGCCGAACTGGATCGGATTGGTCGTATCGATAACGATTTGTCCTACGACAGAAGCCACAGCTAACACGAAGGTACCGAGCCACTGAACAAGCGCTTTCATTGGAACACGACTCCAACGACCAACGAACGCTCGCCACTGGCAACACGGAGGAAGTACATCCCGCTGGGCAGATCGCCACGAACAAGCATCACTCGACCATCGGCAAGTTGTGCTTGTGAGGGATGAAATGCCATGACCCGTTCGCCCATCGCAGTGTACAGCTCGACCAATGGAGCATCACTGGCGCGTGGGATCGAGAGAACAACTACCGCCGACTCTTGGATCGGATTGGGCACGACGCTGACTGTAAACGCGCCACCTTCGGGACTGACTAAACGAATGCCCCAGGAATCTTGCCAAATGTCTGTGAACGTGTAGTGTCCGCCCGATTGGGTATAGCTGGACACGATCCGCGTTCCAGAAGCATCGAGAAATTCCACAGAGTCAATTTCGACCGTCACTGATGGCAGTTCCCCAAGTGCAGCAACTAAACGAAGCAGTGCAACTGTGTCGCCTGAGCGAAATTTTCCCTCCTGCGGTCCGGTGTCGAGCCACTGAACGCAGTATCCATCGTAAATCGATTGGCGGAGATCGGAACGTAATGGCGCAGCAACAGTCGCATTCCAGCGCAAACGCAGGCGAAGCTGAACAGCTGGCAATATCCCAAGCAATGCTGGTGGTTCCACCAGCTCATCGAGCACAATCGCGACCGTGAAAGTATCGTGCGTGCTGATCGCTCCGCTGCTGAGCCGGAACCGCGCATGCATGTAGGGATACAGCCCAACCGTGAAATCGCCGCACATACCGTAAGCCCGCCGCTCACCGTACCCGATTGTCCAGCTTTGGAGGCGTCCCGCGGTTGCTTCGAGAGAATGTGCATCGTCACCGAGTCGGCGATACCCTATACGGTCGCTACTTCCTCGAACGCTCGCCCACTGACCGCTCCACGGTGCACCGTCAACACGTACCGATGACGTTGCACTACTATCGGCAGCGAGTACGATATACTGCTCCGAATACACCCGAAAGACGCCATCGCGAAGCTGCGGCGATACGACCTGTGCTGCAGGCATTCGTGCCGAGATGGGAGGAACCATCATTGCGCATCGTGCAGCGACATTTTCTGTACCCGGTCTTCGGAACACGAGCACCATAATCGGTCGAGATGACTCGAAGGCAGTACTGGCGGACACCTGTACCCGAACGCATTCTCCAGCGTTGACCATCACAGAGTCATCCCCGAAACGAATCCTGGTTGAGTCCCCGACCGCTGCGACGATCGCATCATCGTCACTGACGCGTGTGCCACCTGCAGGCTCGGGGAATGTCGGGACGACGTAGTCGGTTCCCCAATATTCTGCCGGGAGTAGTTGCTCGAAATACATACCGTCGCTCGTTCGTGAACCGAAGAATACGGCGACCGGTTGCGATGCACGAACTACAACACCCTCCGCATGCGTGGAATCGCGCGACGCTGCGGTTTCAATCAAGCACTGCTCGCCGGCATCGAGGAGAATGCGATGTTCTTCCCCAGGTCCGATCGTCGTTCCGTTGATGCGCAACGGCGCTTGCCCAGCACGGAGAACGACTTCAGCGCTACTCGGTGACACGATTGACGCACGGATCGGGTATGGCGAGCTATCCTGTGCTACTCCTGCTGAAAGTGGCAATTGCGTCGGTACAATGTATGTTCGATTCAGTACTACGTTCGGCAGCACTGCTGTCGCCTCGCCACCGAGACTATCGCTTGCCATTGCAGCGACGAGAATAGGTTCGTCCGAATGCAAGCGAATCGTTGCACACGGGGAGAGTCCGTAGGGTTGTGCAAGATGAACACGTGGTATTGCGACTCTGACACTGTTGCGGGGATCGCTGAGCCTAACCGTTGTTGTGTATTCTATCCCATCTGCACATGCGACGTAGGCGATCGAGCAGGTCGTTGCATTCGATGGCAGAAGAAAAAGGTACAGCGAGTCGCTCTGTACATTTCCGACGATGCTCCCGAACGAAACCACAAAGTCCGTCCCCCACAGCGCGCCCTGCGCCAAAAGCGGCAGCGGTATCAACAAAGCCACCAGCATACGTAACAACCGTCCTTGCATGGCACTCTGCGCCGAGGGTGGATGATACGAACACTGCGCACCGACCGATGTCGGTTACAGTTCGATGAGAATTATCGGCGAGCGGAAGCCGAAGCTGAAATTCGGCGGCAGAGATCGAGCATTTTATCAGCAGACTTGTCCCACGAAAAGCGTCGCGCCCATTCGACAGCACCACGCGACAGTTCAAGCCTCAATGCAGAATTGCTCACGATGCATTCGATTCGTTCAGCGAGTGCGACGGTGTCACCGAACGGATACAACAACCCCGACTGTCCCTCGCATACTGCGTCCCGCAAACCAGGAACATCGGCTGCGATGACCGGGGTCCCACATGCATTCGCTTCGATGACTGTGATCCCCCATCCCTCTTTCATCGAAGTATTGACAACACACCAGCTCCTGCTCAAGTGTGCAATTTTTTCGGCTTCGCTGACACGCCCTGTCCAGTGAACACGATCTGCTATGCCGAGCGAAGCAGCGCGTTGCTGGAGTGCCGGCACGTAATCGCCATCGCCGACAAAATACAGTTGGGCATCGGGGAATTTCCCTGCGACAATTGCGAATCCATCGAGCAAGTGATCGGGACACTTGTAGCGCTTGATGCGTCCGAAATACGTGATCATCGGGAACGGCGCTTTCTCACCCACAATCATCGGGAATGCTGCGTGCTCGATGCCGTTGTACACGATCGTCAATTGTTCAGGTGGGAAGCCTCGCGCGATAAACTCGTCGCGTGTGCTTTCGGAAACGACTGCAAAATGCTGCTGCCGATAGACGATCGGCACGAGCTTCTCCGCAGCGTACACGTACATCCCCCGGATGGGATCTACCTCGCGGAAAATCGAACGTCCGAAAAAGTGGTGACTGATACACAACAGCGGACGATGAACGTAGAGCGGTGTCCAAAAGGGAATCTTGTTGATGTCGTCGACGACGACATCAGGCTCGAAACGACGGCTCAGGCGCCGGTACTCCCACGGTACGAGAAAATTGAACAACGACCGCGAACCACGTCGAACGACGTAGATACCATCATCGAGCATTTCCTCGCCTTTGGCGCCCCGGTAGTGACATGCCAGCAAAACAACTTGGTGTCCGCGTTTGGCGATACGCGAGAAGATTTCGTGCAAATGTGTTTCTGCTCCTCCGGCAAGCGGATGAGTCTTGTCTTGCCAGTTCAGAACAAGGATCGTCATCGGTACGCTGACTCGGAGCACAAGAGCAGCGCATTACTTCTGAGCGGGTGCAGCAGGAGAGGTCGGTGCTGGCACATCGGTAGGAGCTTCGGCACCTTCGACACGTGGACGTTGCTCTGAACCGGAGCTTGGCAAGAAAAATTTGTTGACCGCATACGAAAGCACAAGCAACACTGTTGCCAGTACGATCGTCGTTTTGATGATAAAATCCGCTGCCCGCCGCATCCCCATCATCGAACCGAATTGCCCACCGATAGCGCCGATTCCGCTGGCGGCATCGCCCTTACCTGGCTGCAGCAGGACAACTCCGATCAGCAGTAGGCTGACAACAAAAGCCAAAATCATCAACAAGGTGTACATTGCCTTCGCAAAGTATGATGCTACCTGCGCAAATTTACGCTACAATTGCTTCTTCATTCGTTTTTCTTCTCGGTATGGGCACTGCTGAACATTCGCACACATTGCTCGACAAGGTCGCCACGCTACCGGATCAGCCGGGTGTCTATCTATTCAAGGACGCGACTGGGACGATACTCTACATCGGCAAAGCAAAAAACCTGCGACAGCGCCTGCGGCAATACTTCGATCGCTCTCGAGCACACGATGCAAAAACGGTAGCGATGCTCCGGAGAGCTTCTGCGCTCGATTGCATCGTCACCGATACCGAAGTCGAAGCACTGTTACTCGAAAACAATCTCATCAAAGAGCACAAGCCGCGATACAACATTCTTCTCAAAGACGACAAGACCTATCCTTACATCTGCGTGACCGCCGAAGAATTTCCCCGCATATTCCCCACTCGGCGCATCGTCCGTGACGGAAGTCTGTACTTCGGACCGTATGCCGACGTTCAGTCCATGCACTTTCTGCTCAAACTATTGCGAACGCTGTTTCCAATTCGGAGCTGCACTTTGCCGCTCACCGAAGACACCATTGCACAAGGGAAGTACAAAGTATGCTTGGATTACCACATCGGAAAATGCGAAGGTCCGTGCGCCGGGCTGCTCAGCAAGGACCGGTATCGCCGCTATATCGAACAAGCAATCGAGATACTGCGTGGCAAGACAAAAACTGTCGAGCAACAGCTTGAAGCCGAAATGGCACAGCTTGCCGACGAGTTGCAGTTCGAACGTGCTGCCATCGTTCGAGACCGACTCGGCAGACTCCGTTCCTACGCTGCAAAACAAAAAGTCGTCTCCGCCGAATTCGTTGACCGCGACATCGTCGGCTACACAGAGCAGGACGATTACTCTTGTGTCGTCGTTCTCGTCACGCGCGAGGGCAAAGTCATCGGCAAGCGCAACTGGATTGTGCCGTCATCCGAGACGACCGGCGCACAGATAGTGCGCTCGGTAATCGAGCAGTGGTATCTCGACTCCGAAGATGTCCCGGCTGAAATACTCTTGCCGTTCGATCTTGGCGACGAGGCAGATTTTTTGATACAGTGGTTCGCCGCCGAGCGACAAGCGCGAGTCAAGCTCAGCGTGCCAAAAATCGGCGACAAGCGTAAACTCGTCACGCTGGCGTGTAGCAACGCGGAATACCAGTTGCGCGATTACCTGCTCAGTCGTGCCCGCCGTGAGCAGGCGGTTCCTCGAACGCTGGCAGCATTGCAACGCGATCTCCGATTACCCAAGCCTCCACTGCGTATCGAATGCTTCGACAATTCACACCTGCAAGGCTCCGACTACGTATCCTCGATGGTCGTATTCATCGAAGGCAAGCCACGCAAGAGCGAATACCGACGCTATCGGCTCAGGGATGTCGCGGGAAACGACGACTTTCGTGCGATGGCAGAAGTCATCCGCAGGCGATACGAACGCGTTCTCCGAGAGAATCTTCCGCTTCCCGACTTGATCATCGTTGACGGCGGCAAGGGACAATTATCGGCTGCATCCGACGTGCTCGACCATTTGGGGATTTCCGATAGAGTCCCGATTGTCGCTCTGGCAAAACGACTCGAAGAAATTTTCGTACCAGGTGAACGCGATGCGATATTGCTTCCGCGGACATCGAGCAGCCTTCGATTGATGCAGCAGATTCGCGACGAAGCACACCGCTTTGCTGTCGAATATCATCGTCTGCTCCGCTCGAAGCGGACATTGCGCACCGAACTACTCTCGCTGCCGGGCATCGGTCGAACCACGGCGACCAAGCTACTAAAACACTTTGGTTCGATCGCTGCTATCGAAAATGCGAGCATCGAGCAATTGACTGCTGTCGTCGGCGCACGGATCGCGCGAACGCTCTACGACACACTCCACGCTCGACGCTCCAACACCGACGGACCTTCCATCGAGGAAATGTGATGCCGACTGCGTTGGAATTACTCCTCCATCGTTTGGACGAGTTGCGGCGCAGTCCGTACCGGGTACGCTATCAGGTACCGTCACTGTGGATACCACCACACCTGCATGCTGGCATCCGACGATTGGACAACCCCGCCGACTATTACTACCGAATCGTCAGCAGCATTCTCGCTCGACCGTATCAGCAACAATGTGCATTCGGCGAAAACGAGCTGATATACCTTGCATTCATCCGCCTCACAACAGCGTGGGATCACGATGGCAGCGGTGTGATTTCGTACCGCCCCGGCAACGATGGCTGGAGACAAACTGGCACCCTACTCAAGACCATCGCACTGCTTCCCTACCTGAAATCGCTCGGTGTAACGACTCTGCTTTTGTTACCGCCTACTTCGCATGGACGCTTGCGAATCAAAGGCAACCTCGGTTCACCCTATGCTCCGCGAGACCATCGGGCGATCGAAGAAACGTTGAGCGAACCGATACTGCAGCTCGGAGCAGAAACGGAATTCTCCGCTCTTGTCGAGGCATGCCATCGTATGGGCATCCGACTACTGGTCGAGCTTGCTTTACGCGTAGCATCGTTGGATTGTCCCCTCATCGCCGAACATCCTGATTGGTTCTACTGGGTACGTGCCGACGCACCCGATCCCCTCATGCCACCACATTTCACCGATGATCAACTTCGAGCAATCGAACGATGCATCAAGTGCGGGGACTTTGCCGCACTTCCAGAACCACCCGCAGAATATCGAGACCTCTTCGTCGAGCCTCCGCAGAACGTTTGGTGCCTACCGGATGGATCGTTTGTCGGTATCACGGCAGATGGTCTCACGTGCCGCGTACCGAGCGCATTTGCAGATTATCCGCCGAACGACCGCCAACCAGTGTGGAGCGACATCACCTACTTTCAGCTCCACAGGAACGCACGATACAACTACATCGCCTACAACACCGTTCGTTACTATATGCCCCAGCTCGATGGGCACGAGAATCGGTCGCTTTGGGAATATCTGACCTCGATCGTCCCTGATTACATTGAGCGATTTGCAATCGATGGAATCCTGCTCGATATGGGGCATGCATTCCCGCGTCCGTTGCATGCTCTCATCGTCGAACGGTCACGTCAGACCGACCCTCGGACGATCTTCATCGAAGAGAGCTTCGATCGTGCAGACCGCATTGCAAGCACATTCGGCTACGATGCTGTTGTCGGTGACGTCTGGCATTATGCCCGTTCGATCGAATCCCTCCGCCGATTCGCTACCGAGCTTGAACGGCTGCCCTCGCTTCGATATTTGGCGACGCCCGACACACACAACACGCCTCGTATCGCATCGAGCGGAATCGAAGCAGCACTGTACGCGTATTCGATTTGCTCACAACTACCCAACGGTATCCCAATGGTGACCACCGGCAGCGAGCTGGGCGAAATCATGCCGATCAACACAGGACTCGATTTCACCGAGAACGAATTAGCGATTTACTCCGCTCAGCGACTCCCTTTGTTTTCGGGACACGTTCTCCGGTGGGATACTCCCGACATCCGTCTTCTGCGGTTTCTGGTCGGGCTGTACGGTACGCGCTCACGCTAATTTCGTGGCAGCATCGAAAACCATCGCGAGATGTAGCGTGACAGCACCCCTTCGCTTGCTCCGAAACGAATACATGCTGGCAGTAGCCGTGTTCTTGGCAACGACCTTTCTCTTCTTCCGTCCGCACATACTCGGCAAAGCGTATTTCTGGGATGATTTCGTCGAACAAGTGTATCCAAACCGTGTCTATGCAGGCAAGGTTCTCGCAGACGGAAAATTCCCTCATTGGAATCCCTACAGCTTCTGCGGCATGCCCTTTCAGGCGGACGTACAGACGGCGCTCTACTATCCGCCGTACATGATCTTCGATCGGGTGATCGGCGCACAGAGCCAGCACGGTGTCTATTGGTTGCAGTTGCTCATCATCGCGCATTTTTTCGTCGCACAGGTGACGATGTTCGCGTTGGCACGTCAGCTCAGGTTGTCTGCCATCGCTGCGATCATCGCCGCGGTCGGATATGCATTCTCTGCACCTCTGGCGCTCCACACACACCATCCGATGTTCGTCGAGCATCTTGCATGGTTGCCGTTACTCCTTCGGCTCATACATCGCACGATCGTGACAGGCTCGATCGCTGCAATCGGTTGGGGCAGCCTCGTCGGTGGCACAATGCTGCTCTCAGGTGCACCGCAAATGAGCCTCTATGCTCTGTCGTTGTGTGCAATAATGGGTCTGTGGTGGAGCTACGGCGAACGCACCGATGGATGGAAATCTCGCCTTCTGGCGCTTTCGAGAACGGTGGCGATTCTGCTCATTGCCATCGGGATGTACGGCATCCAATATTTTCCGTCACGGCAGTTAGCAACCGAATCGGAGCGTGCAACGCTCAGCTATGAGCAAGCAACAGAAGGCTCGCTGCGCCCGGAAGATTTGTTGACCGCGGTCGTTCCGAAAGCATACGGCGTTGCACTGCCGCCCGGCACACCGAACCCAATGCCGTACTACGGCTCCGAGCGAACATATTTGTACTGGGATACTGCGTTTTATTTCGGCATCGGGATTCTGGCGCTTGCAGTATGGTCAGCTATTGCGGGCTGGAAAGAAAGCTCGCTGGTGAAACTGCTTGTCATTTCGACTATCGTCGCAATCGTATTTGCACTCGGTTCGAATGGGTTCCTCTACCAGCTCGTGTACCACCTACCGTTTTTCGGACAAGTGCGCATACCAGCGCGGATGATGTTTGTTGCATCGCTTGCTGCACCGTTGCTTGCTGGCTACGGGTGGGATCGTCTTTCGCGGGCAATGAGCACACGTCAACGGCTTACGCTCTACGCCGTGCTTGCGGCAACCGCCTTGCTCGCATTCGGTACGGCGATAGGTGCTCTCGTTTCGCCTCCAGAACGCGTTCTTCCGGCAATTCAATCGAGTGCATGGAGTCAAATCGTGCTGCTATCGGTCATTGGAATCATTGTCCTGCTCCGGGTCCGCGGATTTCGTCAAGGATGGCTCGGTCTTCTTATCGCAGCAACGACTTTTACCGATCTTTATGGTGCGCATGCTGCGTTCAGTCGTGCTCGACAAAATCCTGCTGCTGAATATCGGGCAGCATTCCCGACCGAGTTACGCCAGCTCTTGCTTCCGATGCCGCCGCAGGATGTCTTCCGCGTCTCGATGCGGCGTCCCGAAATCATCGCACTCAAACGCAATCAGGGATTGGTTGACGGCGTGATGTTGTTCGAAGGCTACAACCAACTTCTGCTGAAACGGCGGCATCCGGCTGTCGCTTCTCCAGAGAAAGTTGCCGACTTGCTCGCAATCCGATGGACGATCGGACGCGACAATCTCGGCCGATGGGCATTTCTACCGCGAGCGACTGCCTACCCAATGGCGTGGCTCGTTCATCAGGTACGAGTCGTCGAAACTGAGCGTGTCGCAGACGTCATGCGAAGCGATACGACAATTGACTACCGCTCCGTTGCAGTTCTCGAGCAAGAGCCTCCGGTGATGGTCGGACCATCCACAACTGGCGACAGTATCGCTATTGTGCAATACGACAATGACCGCCTGCGTTATTACGTTCGCTGTTCAACGGCAGCAGTTGCTGTACTGAGCGAGATTTTTTATCCAGCTTGGCGAGCATACGTGGACGGTAAGCCAACCGAGTTGTTGCGCGCCAATTACTGCCTGCGGTCGGTCGCCGTCCCAGCCGGCGAACACACGATCGAACTGCGGTACGAAAGCGCAGCGTACTCGACCGGCTCGTTGGTAACCGCAGCATCGCTGGCGGCAGCGCTGGTGATAGTAGCGCTCGACACTATCCGACGTTTACAATCTCGGACACGCTCCACCGAACGATGATCCAGGCAGTCATTTTCGATCTCGACAACACGCTCGTTGATTTCATGGCGATGAAACGACAAGCTATCGATGCTGCTATCGTCGCCATGATCGATGCTGGTTTGGATTTGACATTCGAGAAAATTCGCTCGCACATTGACCAGATTTACCAAGAACAAGGCATCGAGTATCAGCGCGTTTTCGATCAGCTCTTGCACGAATGCTTGGGTAGAGTTGATTACCGGATACTTTCGGCAGGAATCATCGCCTACCGCCGAGCACGAGAGGCAGCGCTGACGCCGTACCCGCATGCAACAGCGACTCTGATGCAGCTTGTTCGACGCGGCATTCGACTCGGTGTTGTCTCCGATGCACCTGCACGCGAGGCATGGCTACGCCTGTGCTACATCAACTACCACCACTTGTTCGAGGCAGTGGTCACCTATGACGACACCGGCGAACGCAAGCCGAGTCCGAAACCATTCCTGACAGCACTGGCACAATTGGGCATTTCACCGAAGAATGCGATCATGGTCGGCGACTGGGCAGAACGCGACATGGTCGGCGCAAAAAACGTCGGCATGCTCACCGCCTTTGCCAAGTACGGTGATGCGTTCGGCAATCAGAATGTCGTTGCCGATTTCGTGCTCGATGACATCAGCGACCTTTTGACCGTCATTGATTCCATCAACAACGAACCGACTCGACGATGATACTCCCCATTTGTGTGTACAATCACCCAGTACTCCGGAAACGAGCCGAGCCGATCGAGGAAGTAACCGACGAGATCGTCTCACTTGCAGAAAACATGTTCGAAACGATGGCGAACGCCAATGGTATCGGACTGGCAGCAAACCAAGTCGGCGTGCTTCGCTCGATCGTTGTGGTTGATATCAGCGAAATGGAGGATGGTGACGGCACGCCACCGCTATGTTTGCTCAACCCCACAATCGTAGCATCGTCTCCCGATGAGGTCGAATACGAAGAGGGCTGTTTGAGTTTGCCGGGACTGCGCGACGTTGTCGTTCGCCCGTCGGCTGTGACAGTCGAATACGATGATCTCGATATGCGTCATCACCGGCTCGACGCAACGGGCTTGCTCGCTCGTGTTCTCCAGCATGAAATTGACCACCTCAATGGCGTGCTCTTTATTGACCGATTGCCAGCGATGCGTCGGGTCATGCTCAAAAACAAGCTGAAAAAGCTCGAACGTGGCACCGTCGAATGCAACTATCCCTTCGTCCATCCACTCCGAAGCAAGGTCGAGACGACGTAGCCTTACAGAGTGCCGTCTGCTTCGATCGTGCAGAGGACGTCGCCTTTTTCGACAGTCACACCCGGTGCGACGGAGATACGTCGCACAATGCCAGTGGCTGGGGCACGGAGGATGTTTTCCATTTTCATCGCCTCGAGGACGACAATGCTTTCGCCACGTCGTACAACCCCTCCTTCGGCGAGATGCACTGCTTTGACAAGTCCCGGCATCGGTGCTCGAACCATCGTCGAGCCGCGCTCTCGCTGTTCAGCTCGGCTAACCAGCGCGCGGAAATACTCCAACCGCTCAGGACAGCAACGGAGCGAGTACACATAGCCTCGGACGACGATTCGCACGATACCTGTAGGCTCACACTCTACGACAGCCGGTATCGTACCGCTATCGGTGCGAACGTGCCATATCCCCACCTCTGGGCTGTGTTCGATCGTATAGGATGTTTCGCCGACCGTCGCAATTGGATCGTCACGTACAACAACCGTAAGCGCGCTACCGAGCACATCGCTTTCGACGATGTACGACCTCATGGACAACCTGATGATTTTCTCACTATGATGCATACGAATATACCACCAGGCTATGGTGCCCGGTGGCACATCACTTGCTGCATAGAAAGCAGCGATAACGATATTTGCTGTAGTTCTCGATTACAGAACGTGGAGTCATAGCGTGCAACTATTGCGTGTAGCAATTGTTTTGCTGACACTGGCGGTAACCGTGCGCGCAGCGACGAGCGATAGCCTTGTACGCATCGTCCAGCTATCTCCACGTGAACTTCTCTTGGTAACGACTGCAGAACGAGTCGCACTACGGGAAGATTTGTCGTCGCCAGCATTGCAAATCCGATTCGAGCTACTCGGCATCCGTCCCGCCGATAGCGTCCGCGAAGTTCCCCTCAAACTCGGCTCGACATTCAGCGCAGTGTACGTCCGATATCGTCCAGCGGGATGCTTGGTGCTCATCGAGTGTTCCCAGCAGATCGGTCATGTCGTCGTCGAGCTGCCGTATTCCCACGCAGTGTACGTGCGAGCCGTTGATTGGAACGATCCTGCTGAAAACGTGCTCGCACTGGGGATGGTCGCATGGATGAACCGACAGTACACACGTGCTGTTGAGTTCTGGCGCAGCTCTTTGGCACAGGGAAAGCGGGAGGCATCTTTCTGGCTGGGTATTGCCGAATCGCTGCGAAACAACTATCGCTCGGTGGTGGACTACTTGTCACCGCTTGTGGATGGACGAGTTTCGATCATCCCCGATGTGTACGCGGCACTATCGCTTGCGACTAATGCACTCCAACAATCCGATCGAGCGTCGCTATATCGTGAACGCTTCGTTCGAGAAACCGGACGTAGTCGCATCGAGCAACCGCAGATTGGCTTCGATGACAATCGCACAACCGACAGCGCTCCATCACTGCTGGATTTCTTCGGTCAGCAGTCTCGAGCAGTAACTTCCACCCCACAACCGACGCAGTCGGCTACTCCCACGCCATCCGATACCGACGTCTTCGCACAACTGCGCCGACTGCAACGACGCAGTGACTCCACCTCTTCGACGACCGACGTCACCCACTCGAGCGGAACGGGCTTTTCTGTTCTTATGCTCGGTTCCGGTGGGGCACTTTTGCTCATCGGGCTGTTCTTTTTGCGCGGTTATTTCCGCTGGCGGAAGCAACAGTTCGCACAAATGGCGGCAGCAATGGCATCGGAGCACTCGTCACCACCAGCGACACCCCAGAATGTTTTCGAGGAGCTGATGAAGATCGCTTCAGACGTTTCTGCTGAGTCCATCAGCAAGACCGACCAGCCTGCAGCACCAACGAGCGAGATCACCTCTGACACTCCAACACTTTTCGACTTCGACGAGGAAACCTACCGAACGACCCGACAACGAGCGCAGAAGCACGACGAAATACCGACTCTCGACGACCGCTTGTTTTACCAAGCCGATACCGAGTACCAGCTCAGCCATCAATCACCATCGGAAGTCGCATCGGACCTATCGGAACAAGAACGAGATCTGCTGCGCATTCTCGAGCAGCTTAGTCGGGAACGGAATACCGACGAGACGTCGTAAAGTCAACCGTGATACGCTATCTTTGTCAAAGTGAACAAACAATCCGGTAACCGATCGCCTATGAAACGATATTCGACTGCATTGTTCATAGCGACGACCTTGGCAGTACTCACATCCGCCACAGTGGCATCGCCGGTGGCTGAACTCCGATGTGGGCAGATTCACAGCCGGAACAAGGACCTTCTTGCGGCGACATCTTTCCAAGTGCCGGCACGTCTGTCCTCTAAAGCGCTCAACGACTCTTCGCGGAGGATTTCGCGTATCGTCGGGATTCAACTCGACGCCGCTAGTGATGAGCTTACCGTCCGACTCGAACTGTCGGAGAATCAATCGTGGCTGGAGATAGCGCTTTTCAACATGCTCGGCAAGCGAGTCAAGGATATTTTCCGCGGACAAACGACAGCAGACATCCCCATACGTGATTTCAGCGCGAGCATCAGCGATCTACCCAACGGACTCTACATCGTATCCGTTCAGGGTTCCAATGTTCGGCTCGCCGACAAAGTTTTCATCTCTCGTTGATCGCCCGCGCGATGGGGATCGCTGTTGTGCTCATACTCGTTATCGTCGCTGATTCGCTCTCTTCACAAGAGATAGCAACATCGGCTACGCAGGCGTACCAACTGCGCCCCATCGGTGCACGAGCTGCAGCATTCTCCGGTATGCAAGTTGCCTGTGCAGACGATCCGACGGCACTGTTCAGCAACCCCGCTTGCATCGGCTATCTGATCGATAAGCAGCTAATCACCGGCGGTGTCACGATGCTCTCGATGGGGCGTTCGCTCTCGAACGTAGCTGCCACCTTCGACATCGGCGATGCAATCTCCCTCGGAACGGGTATCGTTGGGTACGACGCCGGCACTCTCGTCAGACGCGATGCTAACGGGACAGCCCTCGGCACAAACACAGTATGGCAGGGTTTTGCGACCATCGGCGCTTCGGCAAGACTCAACACGCAAACCAGCATCGGAGTCGCTGGACGGATTGCATACTCTTCGGCACCTGACCCCGCATCGACTGGCAGTGGCGCCGCTGTCGATGTCGGTTTTATCACGTCCTTGCTCGATGTCGCCACCTTCGGAGCGAGCATCCAGAATCTCGGCACGATGAAATTCGGCACAGAGCAGATTGCCTTGCCATGGATCGTTCGAGTGGGCGTGTGCAGCTACATTCCATTCGCCGAAGAAGTCGTCGAAACGACCTCTCCGACACTGGGAACGACGGATACAGTCACAATTCCCAGTCGCGAGCGAGTTCTGTTCGGCATCGAAGCACAGCAACGAGCTGGAGCAACGACACCAACAATCATCGCTGGCTTCGAGGTCGTTCCTCACCCTCTCTTCGCGATACGCGGTGGCATGGCGATCTACGGCGAAGAACTCGGCAAACCACGACTGTTCCCTGCAACGCTCCTCAGTGGTGGCATATCGGTATGGCTGACGCCGTTGTATCCGCTCCGACTCGACTATGCGCTCGCACGTGGGTTTACTGCGCAATTCGTTCACACGCTCTCTCTGGTCGCCGACCTGTGAGCACGGCGTACCAGGTTTCCCACGTGCATTCCTCTACCGAACCTCGTTGCATTTGACAGAATGTCGAGCCGTTTTCAACGCATCCGGCAACGTTGGTCAGTATGGAGAACTGTAACGGCACTGCTGATTGTGGTGTTGACTTTTCCGTATGCAGCTGCTCCAGTATTCACGGTCATGCCGACGTCGTCATTTACGGGTACTACCTGGTTCGATCCGTATGCAAATAGCTTCGGACAATGGTACACGGCAAACGTTCATCTTCATAGCCACAGTTGGTGGGGTACGACAGACGGACGGAAGAATTCGCCCAAACAGATAGATTCCGTTTACAGAAAGCTTGGGTACAGCATTGTTGCTCTCTCGAATTATCAGCGTATTGACTCGCTCGGATACCGGTGGCGACACCTTCCGTGTTACGAACACGGATACAACATCCAAAAGACTCACCAATTGGCGCTCGGGGCACGCTCGGTCGTCTGGCTCGACTGCATCTTACCGCAAACACTTTTTGTCAAGCAGTGGATACTCGACGTGCTCCGCCCAACAGCCGAGGTGATCGTTCTGGCTCACCCAGCATTTGGGCGCCCAAGCTATCGCCCATCTGATCTGGCGGTGCTTGCTGGTTACGACTGCATCGAGGTCTTCAATCACTACCGCACATCCCTGGCGCATTGGGATTCGGCGCTTTCGAACGGCATTGTCGCATGGGCTGTGGGCAACGACGATTGCCACGACGTCAGCAGCGATGGTGAAACTGGCGTCTGTCTGACCCTCGTTCAGTTGCCGAGTGACTGGCAACCGCACGACCTCTACGACGCCTATCGAAGAGGCAGAACGATCGCGGTACGAACGCGTCGAGCACAACTACCGCTCGGCACTCCGCGTCAGCGACTTTCAGAAGACAGTCTCGTTGTGGAACTCGACCGAGCTGCCGATTCGATCCGCTTCATCGCCGATCGCGGGCATATCATCGCGATCGAGCGGAACACCTCGCGGGCAGGATGCTCAACCCAGCCCAGGATGCACTATCTTCGTGCCGAAGTGTACAGTGGCGAAACGATCTACGCCCTCAACCCGATTGTGCGAGCAGAGAGAAGCAGCATTATCCAAAATCGCAGGCTGATCGAAGATGTGCCGGCGACGCTACTCTACCGCCTCGTTTGGGCACTCATCTATGCCAACATCGCTGTGTCACTGCGTCGCAAAGTTGCATGATGAACTCTTGGATGAAGCGACCGACGACGTTGCTTGTTGTATTCGTTGCAGTCACGGTTATCCCGTTGTTGGGCAATGCCTATCTTTTCGACTGGGACGAAGTAAATTTTGCTGAATGCGCGCGTGAAATGCTCGTCAGCGGCGACTGGCTTCATCCGACGATTGACTTTGCGCCATTTTGGGAAAAACCGCCGCTTTTCTTCTGGCTTCAGGCAGCAGCGATGAAAATATTTGGCGTCAACGAGTTCGCTGCTCGCTTGCCGAACGCTCTCGTTGGCATCGCAACGGTACTGCTGCTTGCCACCACCGGACGCCGCTGGTTGGACGATACTTTCGGTACCTTGTGGGCGTTGAGCTGGATTGGTTCGCTTCTACCTCAGTTCTACGTGCATTCGGGATTGATCGATCCGCTCTTCAATCTTCTGATGTTCGCATCCATCGTCTGCGCTGTAGAAAGTGCGAGCAACCGGCGACGATCGTTATGGGTGCTACTGTCGGGTATTTCGCTCGGACTGGCTGTCTTGACAAAGGGTCCAGTTGCATTGTTACTCGTCGGCGTTCCATTGACAATCGTATGGCTGCTACGCTACGGCTGGCGGCGTACCCTCTTCGACGGTGGAACGATTGCTGTGGTGAGTTCGCTGCCATTTGTGGTGTGGTTGGCAAGCGATCGAAGCCAGTATGGGCAATGGTTCATGCAATCGTTCATCGCTTATCAAATCCGATTGTTGACAACCGGCGATGCTGGTCACAGCGGACCGATCTATTACCATATCGTCGTATTGTTGCTCGGTTGTTTGCCGGCATCGTGGCTTTCGTTGGCAGCAGTACGCTCACGGCACCGTATCGCTTCGATCGAGGACAAATCGCTCGTGATGGCGTTGTTGTTCGGAACGGTCGTCGTGGTATTTTCGATCGTGCAAACAAAAATCGTGCATTACTCCTCGCTGGCATACTTTCCCCTGACGTATTTCGCGGCACATGTTCTCTACCACTTGTGGCGAGAAGACAACCGGCACTGGGCACTCGTCGTCAGCATACTCGGTTCTTGCCTGCTCGGTATCGCAATGGTCGCAACACCGATCGTCCTCGGCAATCGAGAACTCCTACTTCGCATCGTGCACGACGACTTCGCCCGAAGTATCGTCGAGACGACAACGGCACGTTGGGCGGGCATCGAATGGGCACCAGGAGCACTGATTTTGCTTGCGGTCGGCACAGCGATTGTATTGACTGTTCGCCGGCTGCCACGTGCTGCGTTCGTTGTTGTGTTGGTCGGGAATGCACTGGGTATTTCAGCGTTCTTGCGCGTCGTAGCACCGCGTATTCAGGATTTCACCCAACGAAGATTGGTCGAGTTCTGCAAAGCGTATGCGAATCGAGATGTAATCCTCCATCCGATCGGATTCAAAACATACGTGCACCTGTTCTACGGCAAACGTCGGATTGAACAAAGTCCCCGCGGGCTCGGCATACAACCTGCACAGTGGGAGTCGTATTTGCTCGACGGACATCCCCCCTTCGACGTCGTCTTCATCGCCAAACGAACGAAAGCGAGCGATCTGCTGCGTCGCCACGATCTTGTTCAACTCGACGATCCGAATTCTCCATGGCTCTTTTTGCTCCGTTCGCGCACGACATCGAACGGCTCTACTTTTTAGGCATCGGTGGCATCGCAATGGGTTCGGTTGCGATTGCATGCAGCCGGCTCGGTTACACGGTCAGCGGCTGTGACAGCGGCGTGTATCCGCCGATGAGTCATCTGCTCGACCGCAGTCGCATCGAGTACGCTCCATCATACTCCCCGGATCATATCGTCGCCTTCGCGCCCGATGCAGTGGTCGTCGGCAACGCCATCAGCCGAGGCAATCCCGCGCTCGAAGCAGCATTGGACAGGAACTACCCACTGCTTTCCATGCCGGAACTGTTGCGTTGGCGTTTTATGGCATCGAGCCGACGCATCGTCGTCAGTGGGACACACGGAAAAACGACGACGACAAGTTTGATTGCATGGATTCTCCAGCAATGCCGTATTCCGCTCGGTTATCTGATCGGCGGTGCAAACGACCGACTCGGCGACGCATGTCGCCCAGCGCCCGATGGTGGATACTTCGTCCTCGAAGGCGATGAATACGACACGGCGTTCTTCGACAAACGAAGCAAGTTTCTCCACTCGATGCCGCACCTACTGGTCATCACGAGCATCGAGTACGACCATGCCGATATTTTTCCGTCCTACGAGAGCGTGCTTGCAACGTTCGAACGACTCGTTCACTTGGTACCACGCAGCGGACGCATCGTCGTTTGCGCCGACGATCCGGGTGCACTCGCAGCATCTGCTCGGTCACTGGCACCTGTCGAGCGATACGGTGTAACCGACGACGCCGAGTGGCATGCCGAGCTGATCGGCACGGACACATCGGGGATGAACTTCCGGGTCGCACATCATGGCAACACATTCGGTGACTTTTTCATCGCCATGCATGGCACGCACAACCTTCGCAACGCAACTGCCGCGATCGCAATCGCTCACGCTGTCGGGCTCGATAGCACGAGCATAGCAAAGGCGATGGCATCGTTCGAGCCACCGAAGCGGCGTTTCGAGATACTGTGCACATGGCGGGGTGCACTCATCGTCGATGATTTCGCCCATCATCCGACAGCAGTTCGAGCAACGATCGAGGCGGCGCGATTGCGCTTTCCCGATCGCCGTATCGTCGCGTGTTTCGAGCCACGTTCGAACACATCGGCACGAGCGATTTTTCAACGTCAGTTCGCCGATGCCCTGGCTCAAGCCAATGCCGTCGTTCTTTGCCCGATTTATCGAGCCGAACGCTACTCTCCCGCCGACCGTCTCGACCGAGAACGATTGTGCAGCGACCTTCGCCAGCGTGGAGTCGAATGCACTGTCATTCCCGATGACATGAACTGGGGTACACTCGCATTCGATACACTTTCGACGATTCTCCGTCACGGTGACGTCCTGCTGCTTTTGAGCAACGGCGACATCGGTGGGTTGCGGCAAGCGATTCTCGCCGATGCTACCAACGAAAGCCGAACACTGCAGCATTCGGTATGAGCCGTATGCATGGAGAGGGCAAACGCGCGAGATTGAGGATGCGCAGAACCGATCGGAGCAGTGGACTATCGGTAGGAATCGCTTCGAGATTGTAATCGAGCGCTAACCATATCTCGTGCTTCCCGCTGTACGTGTACAATCCACCGTCGGCGACGATACCGCGGACCGAATGACCGATTGCCACACCGACCGATCGCAGCCACCACGCACTGCTATCGGCGAGCAGAGCCGATAGCGGCAGACACAGCCAGTGGTACTGGCTTTCGTAATCGTCGAAGATCGAGCGATACAATCCGCGCTCGACATTGCCCGATGAATGGATCGAATACTTGTATCGCAGAGCTGCCAATAGCGGCAATCGTTCTCCCCACAGTTGTTGCGCGACAGGCAAGGCTGCACCAGCGACATTTGCAGCGATATCTCCCCAGCTCCACCCCAAGTACGGGTAATCGGCACCGGAACTGGCAACCGACGTTGCATCTCGGTATTCGACGAGCGTTTGATTGATCAGGGCTGTCGCTGCCCCGACGAGCGTTGCAACGGTCGTATCCACACCGCTCCAGACAAGACCCTCGCGCACAAGGATCGTGGTCGCATACGCCGCCATCGCATGCCCGAATTTATCCGCCCCGGCAGCATAACCGGCATCTGCACCGCTGTTGACATAGAACGGTACCGACGTTTTCCAATAGTGTCGTGCCTGCGCAATGTGCGATACCGTCAGCGCTGTAATCGTTCCTGCTCCGAATGGCACAAGTCGTTCCCACCGCACACCCGACGAATCGTGCGCCGAGAGACTGACCACGCAAACGATCACTGCTGCAACCTTCACGGTACCACGACGAATTTTTGAACGACCGACTCGGTCCCATCGCTACTCAGGACACGATAGAGATAGACACCCGGCGGTAGCAGCGTTCCATCGCTCAATCGCGGTACCCAACGAACACCGCCGGTCGGATCATCGCAAACCAAGCGCGCCAACTCCACTCCAGCAGTAGTTGTGACGACAACTGTTGCACCGAGCGGCACGTGCGCAAACCGCAATTCACTGTCTCGGTGTCGCGACCACGGCTGTGGGAATGCGCGCGTCGAATCGCTCGACATTGCTGCGTAGAACCATGCTACAGTTTTTCCATCGCCCCTGGTCATGAGCTTCCCCGTCATTGATCGGAATGTGCGTGGGAACGTCATCGTGTACACCAGTCCTCGCGCCTCGTAACGATACTCTGCATCGAGAATGAACCGAAGTACTCGGCGATCGGCTGTGGTTTCGATGGCAGCAACGCGACCGTATGGCTGTACATCGATATCCTCAGCATCAAGACTTGCCGGGTCAGGATCGTCATCGAATCGCACTGTGATCGAATTGCTGCTTGTTTCGACCAATCCGACAGCGGCGAATTCGGCTACCGATTGTGTTGCCGACCGAACGACAAGCGGCACAGTCGAAGCGGGCGAACGATTACCGAAAAGATCAGGCGTTCCTTCGTGCAATCGAATCGTGTAGAGTCCTTCAGAGAGCGGTTGCGATAGCCACACGAGCAGTCTGTTGCGACCGGAAGCAGCGGTGTATTCGACATTCCAAAGAGAGTCACCCTTTTCGACACTTACCGACGCTGGAGAGACACCGTTTGGCGGGAGATAGCCGCTCGACCACAATCGCACAATCCGTTCGCCAGCATCGAGTGTATCGGCACGATCGAGTACGAGCGGTTCAGCACGGACAACCGTCACCGGGTCGCTCCAGTGCGAGCTATCCAGTTGCCGAATCGCTTGAACAGTTACGGTGCAGTATGTGCAGGGCGGTATTTGTGCTGTGCTCAATTCGACAGCGGTATCGGCAGTTTCAGCGACGATCGTGCCCTCGATCTTCACGCGGTACCGATCTGCGGCGTCGGGTGAGTACCATCGGCAGACGAGATGTGCATTGGGCTGCAGCATCGCCTCGACAATAACCGGTGCAGCAAGCCGAGCGGGTTCGAACTCGTAGAACCGTGTGCGCAAGGTATCGAATCCACAGGTCAAGGCAAGTTCAGCGCGACCATTCCCATCGAGATCGGCAATCAACGCTCCATTCGATAGCACAGAATCACGCACAGCAAGCAGTTCCAGTCCGCCGTTTCGCCAGGTGAAGACATAGGCGTACGGGAACAGCGTCAGAACGATCTCAGCGTTCCCATCGCCATCGAGATCGCCCACAGAAACGCCATTGTAATAGGGACGTCCGTAACGAACGCCCCAGAAGTAATCTTCCCAGATCGCTCGGTACCTATCCTGTGACACCGCTCGATACAGTGTAAAGTGCCACAGTGGTGGCTCGTATTCACCGATTGCATTGTATGCCGGAAACGCCGGCGCTCCTGCAAGTATTTCCGAGCGTCCATCGCCGTCGACATCGGCAGCAGCAACGAACTCTGTACCCGCACCCGCCATGAACGGTTGCGGAGGTGCGGAAAATTCGTGAACGAATCGCCCGTTCGACCATTGAGCAATTTCCAAATCGCCGTCACTGTCTGCGAACGCAATTTCGATATGCCCATCCTCATCGAAATCTCCGACGGCGCACAGCGGTGCAGAGATGGTGTTTATTGTGCGACCAGCTTGCGGCGGCGACGAAAACTCGATGCTGTCGAGCACACGGAATACGCCTCCTTGCATACCAACCGCGACGAGTGCATCGCTGGCAGCCATCTGCGAACCATCGAGCGCCAACTTTGTCCTGCGTGTTCGGAAGCCGAGTATTTCTGGATATCCATCGCCGGTGATGTCAGCCAGCGCTGCTGCCCAGAATGTGTGCGTTGCTGTATCACCCCAGATGACGCTATCGAAGGGGACCGGCTCGAACCGATAGAGTCGCGTATCACCAGCATCATATGTGAGCAGATCGGCTCGTCCATCCCGATTTGCATCGGCAGAGCCGCGCAGGAAAAGCGTCCGAGGCGATGATGCAACTGTACGGAAAGTATCGGCGCTGCGTTCGATAACCATGGCATGCTGTGGCATAGCCATCTCGGTTGCGACAATGCGACCGCCCCTGGCGAAGCTACCGCTCAGCAACAGCGGCACCGCGCTGTAGCCAGCGAGATTCCAATCCGCATTGGAACGCGCATAACCGTACAACGCGATCGAATCGAGCACCGTCGTTGTCGTATCGGCATCGTCCCGTGCAGCGATGCGCACGCGATAGATTCCCTCCGGAAGCATGGGAACGAGAACTGCATGCACTCGACGATACTGCCCATCGCCGCGGATATCAGCAACGGGTGCTCCGCCGAGCTGTTCGACCGATACACCGATTTCGCAGGCGCGGCTGGTGCGAACGACGACCGCCAGCCGTCGTTGCCTACCGAGCCATACCATGTGCGATGCTGCCGATTGAAACGATATCGAGTTGGACAAGCGGGATACGACCACAGCATCTTCGATTGTCTTGCCAGTACGCAAAGACACACGCAGACGAAGAGTAACTGCAGAATCATTTCCCGAGAACACATTTTCGAATCGTCGCCGGTACCCGATCGCCGCAACAGTAGATGAATCCAGAACGCGAACCGAATCGCTCCCGATGCACAGTAGCTGCCACCGTTCGAGCAACGGATGCACGGCATCGAGCGCGACAGTCGCTCCCATGCGATCCGATGCGACTACGCTGCGGTGCAGCGGTGAGCTAATTCGCACCATGCCGCCAAGAGCTGCAAGTTCACATGCTCTTCGTGCCGAGACGATTCCATGTCCCCTTTGTAACTGCCACGGTTGAGTTGCTGGCATCGCGCTCCCAGCCAGAATCGTGCGCACATTGTCAGCGGTCAGCGACGGATCGAGTGCGCACAGCAGCGCAGCGACACCGCTGACAAGAGGCGCCGCAAACGACGTCCCGCTGACTGTTTCGACATTGCCACCAGCTCCAGCAACGGGCACATTTTGCCCGGGTGCGAGCACCCAGAGTCGTTCACCGTAGCTACTGAACAATGCGGGACGATTATCGGATGTAGCGGCACCGACACTAATGACACCTGGCTCGTCGCTGGGATAATGTGGCAACGACGATCCGCTATTACCCGACGAAGCGACAACGACAACGTCAAAAGCTCGTGCCAACTCGATCGCCGAGGCAACGAGTTTCGATCGCACAATGTCACCGAAACTGCAGTTGATCACGCGCGCACCATTGAGCACCGCATAAACGAGTGCAACAGCGATGTCATCTTCATCGCCGAACCCCGTCGCATCGAACGCTCGCAAGACCATCAACTTCGCATCGAACGCAATCCCAGTGAAACCGCTTCCTCCAGGCGGGGATGCTGCAATCAACGATGAAACAGATGTGCCGTGCCCATTGTCGTCGAACGGGAATGGATCGCGTTCGAGCCCTAATCCACGACCATTCGATGCTTGGTAAACAAAATTGTAACCGATGACGTCGTCGCTGTAGCCGTTGCCGTCATTGTCGAGACCGTCGAGATCGCCACTGACACTGTCGCGCTGCTCCCAGAACGGCCACGGATCGAAACGACCGTTGGCGTTGAGATCCTCGCCAGCATTGATCCACAACGATTGCCGAAGCAAGGGATGTCCCCAATCAATGCCGGTATCCACGACACCAACGACGACACCTTCTCCGGTGGATAGCTTCCACGCGCTCTGAGCTTCCAAGACATCGAGGTACCACTGCACTGGGAGCGGCTGGCGACTGTTTCTGCAATACATGTCACCATCGAGCTTGTAGCGAAGCGGTGTCCAGGCTCGGACAACCGTTGTATCGAAACGCAACAAACGACGAAGGCTATCGGCATTATCGGTGTGCACGACAGCGAAAGATCGAAGTCGATCGAGGCATATATGCACTCGATTGTTATCTGCACTGAACTGACGGGTGGATTTTTCACCGAGTCGCTGTTCGACAAGCGGCGCAGCCGTTCGGTACCGAGATACAAAGCGGAAGCAGTCCGCGCTCGTTCGGAACTCGACGACGAGCTTCTCACCCGCCGTAAGAGGCAGAGAAACGGCGATCCAGAACGCTGTATGGATCAACAGGCAGAGTACATCAGCACATCGTCGCATATTTCGAAACTACCGAATTATTCACCAACGCACCGTGCCTGAGCGCAGCATCGGACGATCGGGAGTGAAACTATTTGCCTGCGACGTTCGTTTTAGCGCTCGGTTTTCGTCGCACCTTTTTCAGCTATGCAACGTACTCGCCTTGTTGGATTTGTCCTTGCGATTGTCTCACCATTTGCAGTTGCACAAACCACACTCGAACTGACGCTCGACGACGCAGAACGCCGCGCCATCGAAACGAGCAAGCTTCTTCGCTCCAGCCACGCGCGCGTTCAGCAAGCGCAACTTCGTACCGACGAAATTTCGACGTCGAAACTTCCGAGTCTCTCACTGCAGGGCGGCTACACTCACCTGTCGCCTGTTCCAGCGCTTCAATTCGCCTTGCCAGGTATGCAGCAGCAGGTCACGCTTCTGCCGGTGATACTCGACCAAACACAGATTCGGCTTCAGCTTCAGCAAATTCTGTACGCAGGTGGTCGCATTACCGCAAGTCAGGATGCAGCATCGCTGCAGGCGCAAGCATCCGAAGAGGACTACCGGAGCGACGAGTTGAAGGTACGATTCGCGATTCGAGCCGCCTATTGGAATTTGTACAAGCTCCGAGCAACCCAGCAGGCATTGCAGCAGACGCTTCGCCAACTCGAAGCACGGGTCCGAGATGCTGAAAACCTTCAAAAAGCTGGATTGGCGATGAGCAACGACGTTCTCAAGCTGCGGGTCCAACTCGCCAATACACGCGCACAGTCTCTGGACCTCGAAGCACAAGAACAAGCACTCGCCGTCCAGTTGAACAACTCGATCGGCGTGCCGCTTTCAACACGCATTGTGCTCAAGACGGAACCGACGGTCGAAGACACCACAGTTACCGACCTCGATCGGCTCGTCGCTGACGCTGTCCAAACTCGTCCCGATGTGAACGCGAGCAGTATGCGAGTTCGATCGGCAGAAGCATCTATCGCTGCCGCAAATGCCGCATGGTTACCGACGATTGCGTTCAATGCCAGCTACCTCTACGCCAATCCGAATCAGCGGATACTGCCAAACCGCAGACAATTCGATGGAACATGGGATGTCGGCATCAGCATGAGTTGGAATCTCTGGAATTGGCTCCAACCGCAGTACCAAGTCGGGCAAGCTCGCGCACAGTACGAACAAGCTCGCGCGACGACCGAATTGCTCCAAGACAACGTCGCGGTCGAAGTAACACAGAACTACGTCGCCCTCCGTCCCGCTCGCGAGCGCATCAGTGTCGCGCACGAAGCACTCGTCCAAGCTGAAGAAAATTACACGCTCGTCGCGAATCGCTTTGCGTCCGGTCTCGCCACAAGTACCGATGTACTCGAAGCCGAATCGCTGCTGTTGCAGGCACGAACGAACGAAATCAGTGCGCGTGCCGACTACATGCTCGCCAAAGCTCGATTGCTCAATTCCCTCGGCAAGTAACAACTCTTCGTACATCTCACCATGAAACACTGGAAGCTGATCGTTGCCACAGTCGTTCTTACAGGAGCTGTCATCGCCGTTCTCGCCCACAACAAACGCACGATAGAAGAACGGCGCAGCGAGAATGTCCTCCAGACCATCATTCCTGTTGTTGTCGAACCAGTACGTTGGGATACGATCGAAAATCAGCTCGAACTCGTCGGGACGATCACCCCGAACAACGCTGTGCAAGTTGCTTCGGAAGCCAATGGGCGCATCGTCGCGTGCAATATCGAGCTCGGCAGATCGGTGCGACAGGGCGATGTGCTCTATGTACTCGATGATGAGTTGCGTCGAGCACAATTGCTTACTGCAAAAGCAAACTACGAAAAAGCCAAAAGCGACTCGGCGCGGTACTGGTTCCTCAAGCAAAAAGAATCCGTCACCGATGCACAATGGGAACAGGTTCTGCTTCAGTATCGCTTGGCTGAAGCTCAGTTGATCCAAGCACGACGAGCACTCGAGGATACGCGCATCAAAGCGCCAATCAACGGCGTCGTCACCGCTAAACGCGCAGATGTCGGCACGATGGTCAATCCCGGCACGATCGTCTGCGATTTAGTGGACGCAACGAAGCTGAAAGTCATGCTCGACGTCGCCGAGAAAGATGTCTTTTCGCTCGCGATCGGCGGCGAGGTCGAAATCCGAAGCGACATACTGCCAGGCAAAGTCTATCACGGACGCATCACCGCAATTGCCCCCAAAGCATCCGAAGCACATACGTTCCCGGTCGAAATCACCATCGCCCCACCCTATGGCGAATTGAAGTCAGGAATGTTTGTTCGAGTTCGTTTTCTCAAGCTCGCTCCGATCGCCGGATGGGTAATTCCGCGCGATGCAATTGTCGGCAGCCTGCAAAATGCACGTGTATTCGTTGTGGATACGACAGCGAAAACAGCCCATGAACGCACGATCCGTTGCGGTATCGAGCGAAATGGCTACGTCATCGTTCTCGACGGTCTTTCGCCCGGAGAGCAAGTCGTCGTCACCGGCACCAACGTCCTCACCGATGGAGCGACAGTTGTCATCAACACTGCGAGGAATACACGATGACGATTACCGAACTCTCGATCAAGCGCCCCTCGCTTGTCGTCGTTTTCTTCACGATCTTGCTCCTTTTGGGTGCCTATAGCTACACGACGCTCCAGTACGAGCTATTGCCGAAGATGAACATTCCCTTCGTAACAGTCATCACGGCATATCCCGGTGCATCCCCCGAAGAAATCGAGGCGACTGTGACCAAACCGATCGAAGATGCTGTGTCGGGTGTGGACAAAATTTCCAGCATCACCGCGACATCTCAAGAAGGAGTTTCGATCGTTTCGATCGAGTTCGATCAGAGCGCGAAAATCGAGTTCGCCGTCCAAGACGTCCAACGGAAAGTCAGCGCAATCAAAGCCAAATTACCGAGCGGCGTCAAGGACCCGGTCATCAACAAAATTGCATTCGACGAAATACCCGTGTTGCGGATGGGAGCGACATCGTCGCTGCCTCCGCGTGACTTTTATCAATTCGTCCTCGACAATATCAAACCGAAGCTGAGTCGCGTACCTGGTGTCGCTGACGTTGTCTTGTTAGGTGGCGAGCAGCGGGAAATTCACGTCACGTTGGACCCTGCCAAACTCCGCACCTACAATATCTCGCTCACACAAGTTCAACAAGCCATTGCCGCAGCCAATCTCGATTTCCCGACCGGCAAAGTCGAGAACGACCAGACGCAATACATCGTCCGCCTCAGCGGCAAATTCGCCGATCTCGATCAGATTCGACAGCTTGTCGTTGCACGAACACCAAGGGGGCAAGAAATTCGCGTCGGCGATCTTGCCGAAGTCCGCGAAGCAAGCGCCGAACGGACGACGCTGTATCGCATCAACGGGAAGCCATCGCTTGGGATTTACGTCCAGAAGCAATCGGAAGCCAATACGGTCGATGTCTCGCGGGCAGTTCGTGCCGAGGTCGCAAAGCTCGAAAAGCAATTCGCCTACATAGGGCTTTCGATTACGATCGCCCAAGACGCATCGAGTTTCACGCTCGACGCAGTCCATGCAGTGCAATTCGATTTGGGCTTGGCAGTGCTCATCGTCGCTGCGGTCATGTTGCTGTTTCTCCACAGCATCCGCAATTCGCTCATCGTCATGCTCGCAATCCCGACGTCGCTGATTACAACCTTTATCGGGATGCTCGCATTCGGGCTGACGTTGAATTTGATGACACTGCTGGGGATGTCGCTCGTAATCGGAATCCTTGTCGATGACTCGATCGTCGTTTTGGAGAACATCTACAAGCATCTCGAACACGGCGAGGACCGCTTCACAGCTTCGATCAGGGGACGCAATGAAATCGGCTTCGCCGCACTGGCAATCACATTAGTGGACGTCGCAGTCTTTTTGCCTCTTTCACTCACGAGCGGAATCGTCGGCAACATTTTGCGCGAGTTCGCGCTCGTCGTTGTGACCTCGACGCTTCTCTCTCTGCTGGTTTCGTTCACACTGACACCGATGCTCGCATCTCGATTCGCGCGATTGGAACGTTTGTCGCCGGCAACCCTGCTGGGGCGTATTGCGATCGCGTTCGAGCAATGGTTCGGTAGCGTCACCCAGCGATATGCATCGGCGCTGAAATGGACACTACGACACCGATGGGTGCCTCTTGTAGCAACAGGTGCGTCATTTTTAGTCGTGCCGATATTTTTTGCCAACGGACTGATCGGTTTCGAGTTCTTCACACAAGCCGATCGCGGTGAGTTCGCTGTGACGGTCGAGTTTCCGCCGAGCTATTCGCTCCAACAAACCGACATGCAGGCACGCCGAATCGAAAAGTTGTTGTTTTCGATTCCAGAAGTCGAGCGAGTCATCAGCGGCGTCGGTGTATCGAACGAAGGCGTCATCGGACAAAACTCGAACAACGTCGTTGAGTTCAACGTCACGCTCGTCCCGAAGAACCGTCGAACTCGCTCGACAGACGAGATCGGCAACATCATCAAGCGCGAGTTGTTTACCATACCTGGCGTCAAAGCACGCGTCAATCCAGTCGGCATTTTCGGGACAGCGAACATGACGCCGGTGCAAATCGTCGTCAGCGGCAGCGACCGCCCCACAGTTGACTCCGCCGCGCAGATCGTCGCTTCTACGCTTCGTCGAATCCAAGGTGCAACCGATATCCGGCTCAGCAGCGAGGCAGGCAAACCTGAAGTCCTCGTCCAAGTAGATCGAAACAAACTCGCTCAATTTGGTTTGACGATTGCCGAGGTCGGTTCGACGCTCAATATCGCGCTGCAAGGCAACGACGACATCAAGTATCGGTACCGCGGGAACGAATATCCGATTCGAGTTTGGCTCGACGAAGCAGCGCGCACGAATCCCGATGTGATTACACACTTGACCGTATCGAATCGTTCCGGACAACAAATCGAAATCGGACAGTTCGCCACCGTCACACTCGGTACAGGACCGACCAAACTCCAACGACGCGATCGGAATCCCGCAGTGATCGTCTATGCGCAGACCTACGGTAAATCCAGTGGAAGCATCGCTGCCGAATTCGATCGTCTCATCGCCGGTAAACTGCCCATCGGTGTTCGATACGAGTACGCGGGCGACGTCAAGAACCAACGGCAGGGCTTCGGCGATCTCGGTATCGCGATGCTGGGCGCGATCATCTTTGTGTACCTCATCATGGTCGCGCTTTACGATTCGTACTTCTATCCGTTCGTGAACTTGTTTTCCATTCCCGGTGCTGTCTTCGGTGCATTCTTGGGATTGGCACTCTCGATGAAGAACCTCTCGATCATCGCGATGCTGGGACTCATCATGCTCATCGGCTTGGTGACCAAGAACGCGATTCTCTTGGTAGATCGAACGATAGCGAATATCAAAGAGCGCGGGTTGCCGCTTCACGATGCATTGGTCGAAGCAGGACAATCGCGTCTCCGCCCCATCGTGATGACCACCGTCGCCATGATCGTCGGAATGCTCCCGATAGCACTCAGTCGCAGTTCGGGCAGCGAGTGGAAGACCGGTTTAGCCTGGGCGCTTATCGGTGGATTGAGCAGCTCGATGTTCTTGACTCTGTTTTTGGTCCCATCTGTGTTCTCTTACCTGACGCAACTGTTCTCTCGCTTCCGTCGTCACAAACCGGAGCAATCATCCCTTGTGAATGGAATCGGCGGACACGCGAAGGAAGTTGCTACAACCGATGCACAACATTGAGCTGAACGTTCGGTAGAATTTGCACCGAGGAGCCGAGCGTCCGGCGAAGCTCGTACCATCCCGATAGTGTCAGTTCTACAAGATCGGTACGAAGGCGAAGCGCAACATCGGGTGCGATGCTACGCTGCGCGCTCGACAACTGCGACAGCGACGATAGCGACATCTCTTGCACGAGCGCATACCAACGGCAGCCCATACCGATCGCCAGATCGCTTGTAAATGGGCGCCAGAGCAAAAGCCGGATGAATTGCTCATAACCGCTACCGGTGGGACGCTCGGCGAAGCGCTCCCACGAAAAGTCGCCACGGAGGAACCAACGGAAATAGAGTTGCGCTTGCACTTCTGCATGCGTTGTTCGCAGCTCGATCGAATCGCGATAGATAAACTGACGGAAGGAAAAACTCGACGGCACACCGCTTCGCCCTTCGAAATCGTACGAAGTGTATTGCGCAAGTATCTCGACCGACGGGAACCAACCGATGGCTGAGTGCACATAAGCGAACCGACTCGCCAACCGAAACGAGCGATTCCAATTGCTCAAGGCGCTTCGCTGTGCTCGCAGAAAGACCAGATGCACCCCAGCATACTCGAATGTCGTCCGACTAACGAGGGACGACGACCATGTACGAGCCAACGATAGCCGGACACCGAGCGAGAGTTCGTCTCGATCGTCGTAATTGAGCGTGCTCGGAGTATCGTAGCGAACGATCGAGCTTTGTGCGGATAAGTGCAGGGTATCGCGCCAACCCATCTCGATGAAGCTCTCGCCCCACAATCGAGTGCGATGAGTGATGTTGTCTCGCATTCGTTCGCTCTGGCGCACATCCTCGACTAACTGTGGCGTCGGCGGTTCGAAGCGATCGAGCGTTGCATTGCTTTCATCTCGACAATAAATAGCAAGCCCCAGCGTGTGTAGCATGTTCGGTACCATGACAGAAATGGTAGCGACAACGCTCCCATTGAGTTCATCGAGACGACGACGCACGAACGTCAAGGAACTCTGCACATCAGGAGAATCGAAATAGCGTTCGACAGCGGCGATTTGCATCTCCGGTTGAACGGTCAATAGCAACCACCGCCCGGCTGATTGCTGCAGGGACCCTGCCACCGTCCAGCGCTCTTCGTCGCGATGTTCGAGAGCACGCTGCGTTCCGAGACCGAGCAATGTGAAATAGTCGCGAAGCTGGCGCTGATATCCCACTCGAAGACTAAATGGAACGAAATCCGAGCCTGCCGTAGTCGCAAGCTCGATTTGTGCCGTAGCATCGGCATTGCGACGCAGCGACAATCGAACGAACTGACCGCTCAGATCGGCACGCGCAGCAAGGTCGCCGACACTCAACTGACTGTACGTCCGTGAGCCGAAAACGATACCCTGTTCTTCGACACCGAGTTGAATCGTTCGCTCCCCACCACCGTAGAGTTCAGTATTACCGGCTGACCAGCTATAGCCTACTCCGCCGACCAACCGCACTCGCTCCAAACGCGAAATACCCAGCGATCGCGAATCGTTCGATACATCCCACTCGATGCGCGGGAATAAATCGAATTGCGGACTTAGTCGGAAGCGCCAATCCGCTCGAAGCTGCTCGTCATCCCGATACGACGGCGTACCCGTCAGCAACGAAGCGCCTCGATAGCGCTGCTGGAGCAAGAAGCTCCCACCCCACACCGACTGCCGAATGAGGGCGTCACCGAAGAAGAGCGATGTGAATGCCACTTGTGACACGCCATACGCTATTTGGGGCTGCAGCGAGACAGTGTCCGACAGTTGCGGTACAACCTGACTTGTACTGCTGACAGTCAAAGCGACCGCCAACACCGCTACAGCACAAGCATTTCGCTCATGTCGTTCCGCGTAAGCGCGGATCCGTCGCGTCGCGGAGCGCATCGCCGATCAGGTTGTAGCAGCTAACCGTTAGAAAAATCATCGAGCCCGGGAATACACCCATCCACCATGCGCTGACGTCGGAACGTGCCCGGAACAACATCGAACCCCAGGTCACGACAGTCGGCGGAACGCCGAAGCCGAGGAAACTCAACGCCGACTCGGTCAACACGGCACTGGCGACTCCGAATGCAGCAGCAACAAGGACCGGCGCAATCGCATTCGGCAACACATGATGAAACAGGATTCGTGCGGTCGAATAACCGAGTGCTTCTGCTGCAGCGACGTAATCGAGCGAACGGATGCGGAGCACTTCCCCACGTATCAACCGTGCGACTGTCGTCCAGTTCGTCAGCCCGATCACAGCCATGACGAGAGCCAAACGTCCGGTGTACACGACATCCTGCACCAATGCGACGATCGTAATGATGAAAAAGAATGTCGGGAGCGACAAGACGACCTCGATTGCGCGTGAGATGACGACATCTACCCATCCGCCGAAGTATCCGGCAATCGCGCCGAGTACAATTCCGATCGCCAATGCAATACCCATTGCGATGAAGCCGATCGCAAGAGCTGTCCGCGTACCGTGTATCAGCCCTGCGAGAATATCGCGACCGATATCATCGGTGCCGAGCCAGTGGCGTGCCGATGGCGCTCGATCGCGCGGTCGCAGGATCGTCGGATCCACTGTCTCTGCCGAGTACGGTATCGGCGGGAAAACCACCCAGTCGTAATCGAGTTGCTGCCATTGTTTGTGTTGTTCGATGTCGTTCGATCGAGCAAGCCCGACAGTAGCTGCATACTGTTCAACGATCGGAACAAGAATGCGTCCGCGATACGATGCAACGATCGGCTTATCGTTGGCGAGGAAGTCAGCCGAGAGTGCAACGATACCGAGTGCGACAACGATCGCCAGCGCCACGACGCCGAGTCTGTTGCGTGCGTACTGTCGGCGAACATATGCAGCGTAGCTCTGTTTACGAGGTCCGTTTCCCATAGCTGATTCGTGGATCCACGACTGAATAGAGGATATCCGAAAGGAGAATGCCGATTAGCGTGAGGACCGCACTCAACGTGAAAATCGCCATGACCATTGGATAATCGCGTGCGACGAGCGCACGGTATGATAGCTCGCCCATTCCGGGAATGCTGAAGATCGTCTCGACGATGACACTACCTCCGACGAGCCCGGGCAAAATTCCTGCAAGGAGCGTAACGATAGGAATGAGCGAATTCCTCATCGCGTGGACAAAAACGACACGTCGTTCCGACAATCCCTTCGCGCGTGCAGTGCGAATGAAATCTTGCCGAATCGTTTCGAGCATCGCGCTCCGCATCTGTCGCGAAATGAACGCAAAGGAACCATACGTGTAAACAGCCATCGGCAATGCCAAATGCCAAAGGACATCGGCAAGTTTTTCACTCGTTGACAGGAAATCGAATCTGTAGGAAGTCAACCCGTGGGAAGGAAAAAGATACACGAACTCTGGATTGCAGACGAACGTCAGCGCAATCGTCGCTACCCAGAACGACGGTAACGAATACAGTGCAAAGAGCACGACCGTGGACAGGCGGTCCAGTATGGAACCCGATCGTATCGCTGAATACACGCCCAGCGGGATCGCGACGAGATATGCTAAAGCAACAGCAGCGATATTCATCACCAGGGTGACGGGCAGCCGCTCGGCGATTTTCTCCAGGACGGGACGATTGTCAATGAACGAGACCCCGAAATCGAGACGTGCGATATCAGCCAGCCACAGCACGTACTGCTCGACGATCGGGCGATCGAGATGCATTTGTTTTCGCCAGAGCTCGAAAGTCTCCTGGCTCATCACATTCCGCGCCGATAACGTGCCTTCCGCACCGACTCCTGCTTTGACGGCAGCCGGATCACCGGGTGCAAGGCGCGTCAGCCCGAATGCGATGAGCGTGATCACGAGCAGGGTCGGTATGAAAAGCAGAATGCGCTGGAGAATGTACTGCAGCATCGTATCCGCTCACGATTGAACGGTGGCGAATTTACCGTCCGACGGCTCGCGCTGAATCCGACGTCGAGAAAAACGTTCGTTCGCCTGACGTGCGAGTGCTTCGAATTCTTCGCGATGGTCGAGGAGATATTGCTTTGCGTCCTCGTGCGTGTTGGGAATCTTACCGTCGAGAATCGCTTGCTCGATCGCGTCTTTGATGGCACCGACTGCCGGCGACGGCGGCAAACTGAAAAGCTCCATGATCTCTTCCCCACGCACCGGCGATTGAAACGCTGCCAGGCGATCACGTTCGCGTACTTCCTGGATTCTGCGATACACGATGTCGTAGTTGGCAAGATATTGCTCGGCACGCTGGCGATTCTGCGTGGTGATGTCGGCGCGGCACAAGATGAACAAGTCGTCGAGCCATTCTCCAGCCTGAACGGCAAGCCGGCGCAAGGCAGAGTCGGTCACACCCTCATCGACGAGCGCCATTGGACGTTGATGCAAACGCACGAGCGTCTCGACATACGGCAGATGTTCCAACGGGAGCTTCAGACGTCGGAAGATTCGCTCCTGCCAGCGAGCGCCGAGTTCTTCGTGACCATGGAACGTCCAGCCGACACCGGGCACGAATTTTTTCGTCTTTGGTTTGGCGATGTCGTGAACCAGCGTCGCAAATCGCAGCCACACGTTATCGCTGACGACAGCGACATTGTCGAGCACCTTCATGGTGTGAAAGAACACGTCCTTGTGTGCGTATCGCCGATCGCCGTCGGTTGCCAGTTCGACACCCGCCAAGCGGTCGAGCTCCGGAAAAACGTAACGCAGCAGCCCGATCTTGTGGAGAATCACAAATCCGATGCTCGGCTTCGGTGCAGCCAACATTTTGAGCAGTTCGTCGGTGATGCGCTCTTGCGAGACGATCGTTATGCGCTCAGCCATTTGTTTGATGGCGTCGAACGCATCGTCTGCCAAGCGGAATTGCAACTGCGCAGCAAATCGCGCGGCGCGAATCATCCGGAGCGGGTCTTCGTGAAAGGTTTCCTTCGGCGGGCGCGGCGTCCGCAACAAACGACGTTCGAGATCAGCCAGCCCTCCCGTCAGATCGACGATAGTGCCGGCTTCCGGACCGACCAACGGAACTGCCAAAGCATTGACGGTGAAATCGCGACGGAAGATGTCGTCTTCGAGGGTACCGTCGCTGACGATCGGCTTTCGTGAACGCTCGTCGTATATCTCCTTTCGCGTACCGACGAATTCGATCGTATGCTCGCCGAGCGGCACCATTGCGGTTCGGAATCGTTCGTACACGATCGCTTTCGAACGGAAGTGCCGCGCGACTTTTTCGGCGAACGACAAGGCATCGCCGATCACCGTGCAGTCAATATCGGTGCGCTGGCGACCGAGCAAGCGGTCGCGCACATAGCCGCCGACCAGATAAACCTGCATTCGATGTCGTCGAGCCAAGCGTTGTAGTTTGACGACGATCGTATCGTCGAGCGGAAATTCCATAGGCTCCATGCGTGTGTGCGTGCAAAATTACCAGTGACTTCGACGAAAAGCAGCGGAGCCTTTGCCGCTCTGGCAAAGGCTCCGCACGTCGCCAGCACGATGGCTGCTTATTGATCCCACCACATCGGTTGGAACTTCCAGTCAGCACTGGTCGAGCCGGGCGGGATATTGGCGCCGTTGAACAAACGCTCGCTCTGCGGCAGCGGGAAACGCCGGGGGATGCGGTTACCGCTCATCGGTGTGAGTGTCGGGAAATTCGTCCGTCGCCAGTCTGTCCACGTCTCGAATTGCGTGTAGAGTGCGATGTATTTCTGCGTCATGATCTGCTCGAGTGTCACATCACCGGCGGGGACGACGTTGGGATTCGACAGATACGTTTGAATGTCAGCATCGGCGACACCGAACCATTGCATCGAGGCACGGATGGCATCTTGGTATGCGGTCTTTGCCCCGCTCAGGTCGCCCGTGCGGAGCCGCGCTTCCGCTTCGATGAATTTCTGCTCGGCATACGATAGCAGCACAACCGGTGAGTTGATGGACGCGTAAAAGGCGCCGAGGTCGTCGTTATCCGGGATGGAATCAGTTGCGGTCTTCGGCTTGGCACCGATCATCGGGCGTCGCGGATCCTGCAAGCGATTCAGCAACCGGGCAAAGTATGGGGCAATGCGGATGTCGTTGCGATCTTGCACGAATCCAAACAATGGATTCGCATTCGTCGGACTCGACCCAAAACGCATGACCAGATCGTCGCTATTCGACGCAAATCCATTGGCTATCGCCGCGAGCGCAGCATTCGATGCGGCAGCGGCATCCCGCTTGGTCAGGTGAATCGCATAGCGCGCTTTGAGTGCATAGGCAGCTTTCTTCCACTTGGCACGATCGCCACCGTAGAAGTAGTCTTCGCTGCCCGGGCTCAAGACAGATTGTTTGTCGAGGTCTTGGATAGCTTGATCGAGCCATTGACCGATCGTTTGATACACCTGGGACTGGGGATCGTAGCGCGGCTGGGTATTCTGAGCACCTTTGAGTGCATCCGACAGCGGGATGTCGCCGAAGGCATCGGTGAGATTGCCAGCAGCATATGCCATCAGAATCCGTGCGACGCCGGCATAATGCGGCGAGTTCTGCGCTTCGGCTTTCTGGAGAAGGATGTTGGCATTGTTGAGTATGTTGACGTACATCGCCTGCCAGTAGTTGTCAACATCGCCTTCGAGCAGTGCATAGTTTTCGTAATAGCTACGATGCTGACGATCCACACCGCTGTGGTGCTGCGTCAGAAGGCTGGCAAACCGACTGGGATCGCTGCCGTAGTACCATGCCAAGCTGCCTTCAACCGCTGGCAACAGCAGGTTCATCGGCGCATCGGAGGGATTGTTCGGATCCACGTTGAGTGACGTATCCACCCAGCGATCACATGCCAGCGGTGCAATCATCATCAATGCGAGCATCATCGCCAGACCACTCGCGGCGATGCTACCGAAAATCTTTTTCATTGCTCCAACTGTGAGATAGTTCAACATGATTGTTTCGAGGTTAGAAGCCTGCACGAATACCGAACCCGTACGAACGAATGCCGGGATTGTTGAAGTAGTCAATCCCTTGCCCATTCGTTGCACCGACAAGCGATGTTTCCGGATCGACACCGGTGTATTTGGTGCTCAAGAACACGTTCCGCCCCGTCACGAAGACATCGAGACCTTTGACAAAACCGAGTGCATCAGTGACAACCTTCGGCAGTCGGTACGAAATAGTGACTTCACGGAGACGGATCCACCCAGCATCCTCGACGAACGGTTCGGTGTTCGAGCTGTTGAAGGTGTTGTAAAAGCCACCTGTGCCCCAGAAGTTCTGACCCAAACCGTTGGAGACGACGATATCGTTCGGTACATACGTGACGTTTCCTTGATCGTCGGTGACCATCTTGACACCTTGCACGATCCCATTGGCGATTGTAATGCCACCGAACGTACCATTGAGAGTACCACGGTTTTCGGTCTCCTTCGACATGCCGAAGTAGTTCAAAGCTGCACGTGTTCCATTCCACATCTTGCCGCCTTGCTTCCAATCGAGGATAGCGTTGATGCTCAAGTTGCTGTACGAAATGTTGAGATTGACACCAGCGATCCAATCGGGAATGAACGACCCCCACGAACGCTCTGTCTCATCGACGAGAGGCAAACCGTTGCTCCCCACAACGATCCTCCCTTGGGGATCGCGCATCCAACCACCGCCGTAAATCTGACCGTACTTCTGACCCTGAACAGCGCGGACCGAACCACCGGTGAATCCAGACAAGGATATCGTCTCAATACCCGGTGCGAGCGATTCAACTGTGTTGCTGAATGTCGAGAAATTGACATCGAGAGCGATATTCCAGTCTTGATCTTGATACGGTACCAGATGGAGCACTGCCTCGATACCGGAGTTCTTCATCGTTCCAGCATTGCGGTATTGCGAGTTATAACCGCTCGAGCGCGCGATACTGACCGCAAGGATTTGGTCGATGTTGCGCGTTTGATAGAACGTCAAGTCGAGACCCACACGATTTTCGAGGAACTTGAGTTCGAGACCGAGCTCGATTTCTTCCCGCTTTTCGGGACGGAGATCCGGGCTGCCTAAAACCGAGCCGATCATAAAGCCCGGCACACCATTGAGAGGCCATTGAACCGAAGTATTTACCCACCCATCCTGAATAAAAGCACGTGTGTACGGTGTGTTCAGGACGAACAGCGGCGCATCGCTCCCCACCGTGGCATACGACGCACGGAGCTTGCCGAAGGACAAAACGTCATTGTCGCCGAGCAATTCCGAAAAGACAAAGCTTGCGGCGATGTTGCCGTAACCGAACGCGTTGTTGTTTTTCGGCAGCGTGGTCGAGCGCTCGACGCGGTAGCTACCGTTCAGGTACAGAAGGTCGCGGTACGAAATCTGTGCATCGAAGAATGTCCCTAACCGTCGTAGTGTACCGTTACGGTAGTAGGGCGTAAATGTCGCTGCATTCGAGAGATCGTAGAAGTCGGGGATTGTCAGTCCGTCGCCTTGAATGAGCATGGTGCGAAAGTCGCTGTTGTAAAGCTGGGTTCCGAGCGTCAGCCGGGCACGAATGTCTTCGGTGATTTCCCGATTGAACGTCAAGAGCAGATCGGCGTTGATGTTGCGATTGCGCACGTCGCCATCGACGACACGACCAGCCGGAGCCGCCGCTGAGTTGATCGCGATAATATTACGTTCACGAGTCGCATAGAGATCAGCACCAAGGCGGAACGTTGCCGAAAAACTGCCGAGTATTGCGTCACCGAACCAGCTCTCGGGGTAGTAGTCGAGCTGCGTCGATCCGATGATGCGATCGGTGGCATCGGTATAGGCATTCTTGTTGATCGTCCAATACGGGTTGTCGTACACTCCATAGCCGCGATACGACCGTTGGCGACCATCGGGGAAACTGTAGGCTGACGGATTGCTGACTGCATCGGGTCCGAATCCGTTCGAATTGTCGAACGACGGTGGAGTCCGCAGCAGCGCAAGCATGACACCGGAAATATTGCTGCCCTTCTGCGACCGGCGTCCGCCCGAGCGAATGTACTGCGCCGACGTACTCACCTTCAAATCACTGCGCAAGTTGGCATCGGCATTCAATCGCAGCGAGCTACGGTCGAACGACGTAAGCGGTATCGTTCCTGTGGTGCGTGTATTCTGCACCGAGAAGTAGTACGACCCCCAGCTCGAACCCGACGTGATCGCCAAGTTGTGATTGGTCGTACCACCGGTGGTGAAGAAGTTGCCGAGATTGTCGTATGGTGTCACCGGTTTGGCGTTCGCAGGTGCAGAGCTTACACCGACGATCCTGCCATTTTTGTCCCACGGATAGTTAGTGCTCCCGTCGAAACGCAGGGTATCGAGAAGCGGTCCCCACGAGGTCGAAGTTCGCGTTTCAGGCCCACGGTATTGACCTCCCGTCCCTTGTGCAAAACGATTTTGCAGCTCCGGAAGCTTGTTGACTTCGTCGAATGTCGTGTTGAACGAATACTGAACGTTGACGGTACCATCCCGGCGACCTTTCTTTGTCGTGATCACGATTGCACCGGCGGCTGCTTGAAGACCGTACAGCGACGTCGCAGCAGCACCTTTGAGAACGTTGATGCTTTCGATGTCGTCAGGGTTGATGTCGAGAATACGCGACACCTGATCGACACCGCTGACCATGTTGCCAGCATTTCCTTCGGCGACGTTCGATGCATTCGTAAACGCTGCATAGTCGGAGTTGTCGATGAACACACCGTCAACGATGAACGCCGGCTGATTGTTGAACGAAATCGAGTTGACCCCGCGCAAACGAATGTACGAGGCAGTACCCGGCGAACCCGAAGACGAGTTGATTTGTACGCCCGCCACTTTCCCCACGAGCGCGTTGACGAGGTTCTGCTCGCGATTCTGCGAGATGCTCGTACCGCTGATTTCTTGGGTGGCGTAGCCGAGCGACCGCTTTTCACGTTCGATACCGACCGCAGTGACGACGACCTTCTGAAGCTCGAGCACGTCGTTTTTCAGATAGATCGTCACGTTGTCCTTGCCGGCGACGTTGACTTCTTCGGTCAGTTTCCCGACCAAGCTCACCACCAAGATTTGGGAGGACGTCGTCGGCACGTCGATCGAGAATTCGCCGTCGGAACGCCGGACGACTGTTCCGACCTTCGTGCCTTTGACGCGAATGACCGCGCCAAGGAGGGGTTCTTTTGTCTCGGCATCGAGGACTTTCCCTGTCACACGGCGTGTATCCTGCGCCTGAAGCGGACTGACGATACCGAGACCGATGGCGATGCATACCAGTGCGGCGCATCCCGCCAGAAGTCGAAACAACGGCTTCATGCGACTAACCCAAAAATGGTTCAACAAACACTACTCACGCAGCGAGAGAGCTGCCCTACTGTCAGGCTACCGTGATGCCTTAGATCGTGTGGTGATGATTGTTCCCTCCATCCTCCCGTCGCAAACATACAACAACGAGGAGGATTTCGCAAGCCCTACACGTTGAATCGGAAGTACACGATGTCTCCGTCGGCGATCTCGTACTCGCGACCTTCGATGCGGTAGAGTCCTGCTTCGCGCACTGCCTGCTCCGAACCGAGCCGCTCCCAATCGGCGTAGCTCATGACCTCTGCGCGTATGAAACCGCGTTCGAAGTCTGTATGAATAACTCCTGCAGCTTGCGGCGCTTTCGTCCCCTTGTGAACTGTCCACGCATGAGCTTCTTTCGGTCCAGCAGTGAAAAACGTGATCAGCCCAAGCAGCCTGTAGGCATGCTGGATCAAGCGATCGAGCGCAGGACGATCCATGCCGAGTTCTGCCAAGAAAAATGCGCGTTCGTCCGGGGAGAGTGCCGCGATGTCCGCTTCGATCTTTCCGCACAAGACGAGCATATCGGCGCCCTCACGCTCCGCATGTGCTCGCACTGCGTCAACGTGCGCATTGTGCTCCCGGAATCCTATCTCGTCGGTATTGGCAACGTACAATATTGGCTTGGCGGTCAGAAGAAAAAGCTCTGCCAGCCACTGGCGTTCGGCATCCGATGCGGGGACGAATCGCCGGGCTGGAACACCCGAATTCAACTGCGCTTCGAGCCGATCGAGAAAATCGCGTTCTGCCGCCGCATCGGGCTGACGCTTTCGCTGGAGCGATTCCTTCCGACGTTGTACGGTCTCGATGTCTTTGAGCAGCAGCTCCGTTTCGATGATCGAGATGTCGCGCAACGGATCGACACTTCCCGCGACGTGCACGACGTTCGGATCGTCGAAGCAACGCACCACGTGGATTATTGCGCTCACTTGCCGAATGTGCGAAAGGAACTGATTGCCCAGTCCTTCGCCACGCGATGCTCCTTCGACCAAACCGGCAATGTCAACGAACTGCACCGTTGCCGGCACGACCTTCTCGCTTCGATACGCAGCAGCCAAGCGATCGAGGCGCTCATCGGGAACAGCGACGATGCCGACGTTCGGCTCGATTGTGCAGAACGGATAATTCTCGGCTGGAATACTGTTTGCCGACAGCGCATTGAAGAGAGTCGATTTGCCGACATTCGGCAGTCCGACAATGCCACACGACAATGCCATAACTCGACAGACGTTGTGGTGGTGAATCAAAACAACACTTGTACGCCCAGCGCCCAGTAGCGGTCGCGCCGATCGAAAAACATGCCGTGAATCGAGTAGCCGGAGTAGTAGTAGCCACTCAATGCGAGCGACGGTGTGCGCGAACCGAGCAGAATGCCCAGTTGCACTGCGTGCGATGGAACGGTCGCATCACCGACACGAACAAGCCGTATGTCGTAAGCTGCGAAAACGGGCAACACAATCGCGTGATACCACTCGATTCCAGCTTGCGGTATCAAGCGACCGACCGGCTTCGGGAGCTCCTTGACCGTGAACAGGAACGTTCCGCCGCCATATACACGCACGTTCGGTGCGAGCCATTCGTATGCAGCGATGATATCGCAGAACTCGCGGCTATAGACGAACGGTCTGGCAAGCAGCATGCCTGACGAGTCGGCGTAGCCATCGGCAAGATGCGCCGAAATGTGAGAGAGCCGCACGCGTACAGCAACAGCACGCTCGCTGTCGTACTGCTTGCGATACGATGCGTTCACTCCGAACATGTAATCGACTGTTTCGACGGGGAATTTCAAATTCGCTTCCGAACGCAAGCGCGTGTACGTGAAGCCATCCACTCCGGCAGCTATCACCGCTTCGGATGAACTCTCGCCGGTCGAACGCTCCAGGGCGCTCCGCCACACATCGGCAGAATATCCGATGTCGAGTCGCAGTCGCTCCGTCGTCGGCTGAAATTGGAAGCCCATTCGAGGTTCGTAGATCGCAGCAGCAAGCGGTCGGAAAACAAGCGAGCTGCCGATGATACTTCCGTCGTGCCCATCGGTTCGAGAAGTCTGTGCCAGCACGGTGGCAACACACACGAGCAAAGTCGCAACTGCTCTCACCGGTACACGCCCCGCTCGGAGCGTTCGACGAACTCGATAACGTCGGCGACGACACCGTTCGGCGACGGATTGCGACGGCGATACTCGGCGATGCCATCGCTCATGTTGAAGCCCGAAAAGAAGGCGATCGAGTAGAACGTTTCGAGCGCTTCGATCTGTTCGGCGGAAAATCCGCGCCGCTGCAAGCCGATGCGATTGATTCCTTCGACCTTGACCGGATCGCGTCCGACGAGCGCATACGGCGGCACATCTTTGGTGATCATCGCATCGGCTGCAACCATCGCATGTTTGCCGATGCGGCAGAATTGATGCACTTTTGCCGTTCCGCCCAACACCGCCCAGTCGCCGATCTCGACGTGCCCGCCGAGCTGAACAGCATTGGCGATAACGACGTGGTCGCCGATAATGCAATCGTGTGCAACGTGGACGTATGCCATGATGAGACAATCGCTGCCGACTCGCGTCGCGTCTGTGTGCGAAGCGCGGTTGAGCGTTGCGAATTCTCGTATCGTCGTTCTATCCCCGACGACGACACGCGTCGGCGAGCCGTCGTACTTGAGGTCTTGCGGCGCTGCACCGATCACTGCGCTTGGATAGATTCTGCATTCTCGCCCGATGTGCGAACCGGAGAGGATGATTGCGTGCGGGAAAACTTCCGTGCCATCGCCGATGACGACATCCCCCTCGACAATCGCGAACGGACCGATCCGAACGCCATCGCCGAGAGTCGCTCCCGATGCAACGATCGCCGTAGGATGAATCTCTGCTGGCATCACGCCTCCTTGTCGACGACTGCGGCTTGCAGATCGGCTTCAGCGACGAGTTGTTCGCCGACGAATGCTTTCGCGTGCAGCGAAATCGTGTTGAAGCGCTTCCCAGTCATTACGACGTCGAGCACCAACTGATCGCCCGGCGTGACCGGCTTGCGGAATTTGGCGTTGTTGATTCCCATGAAGAAAACGAGCTTGTCGGCGTCGTACATGCCATCGACGTTGAGCAGCAGGATACACCCAACCTGCGCCATCGCTTCGAGAATGAGCACACCGGGCATCACCGGACGCACCGGAAAATGCCCCGGAAAGTACGGCTCGTTGATCGTGACGTTTTTGATGCCGACGATACGGTTCCGCTCGCTGTCGAACTCGACGATGCGATCGACCATCAGGAACGGGAACCGGTGCGGCATGATTTTCAGAATCGCGTTGATGTCGAGCACCGCTCCATCGGTTCGCTTCGGCTGGTAGCGGCGCAGGAGCCGTTTTTGTTCGTAGTGCTTGCGGATTTTCCGTGCGAACTCGATGTTGCTGGCATGACCGGGACGCGCCGCTAAAATCTGCGCTTTCATCGGCACACCGACCAATGCCAAATCACCCATCAGGTCGAGCAGCTTGTGGCGTGCCGGTTCGTTCTTGAAGCGGAGCTGCGTGTCGTTCAAAATACCGTTGGAACCGAGCACGACGTTGCGTTCGATACCGAGCTTCGACAGCAGCATTCGTAACTCCTCGTCGCTCATCTCGCGATCGACGATGACGATGGCATTGTCGAGATTGCCGCCGCGAATCAGCCCCTGATCCCAGAGCATTTCGACTTCGTGCAGAAAGCAAAACGTCCGCGCTGGTGCGAACTCGGTAACGAACTCTTTTTCGAGATTGAACAAGCCGGTGTGCTGGCTGCCCAACGCAGGATTGTTGTAGTCGATCATCACCGTGATGCGGTAGTCGTCGTTGGGAAGCGCTACCAAGTCCACCCCTTTTTCTTCGTTCGTGTAGCGGATCGGTTGGTCGAAAACCAAATACTCGCGCGGAGCGGACTGTTCGACGATGCGAGTTTTCCGGAGCGTTTCGACGAACGGAAGGGCGCTGCCATCGCCGACCGGCGGTTCGTTGGCGGTCAGCTCCATGCGGCAGTTGTCTATTTGCATACCGACAAGTGCCGCCAGTACGTGCTCGACAGTGTGGACGGAGACGCCATCGAGCGAAATTGTCGTTCCCCGCGCAATGTCGGTGACGTAGTCCACAAGCGCTGGGATTTCGGGGCTACCGGGAATGTCAGCGCGAACGAAACGATAGCCGTAGTTCTCCGGTGCAGGATGGAACGTGATCGTCGAGGGATTGCCGGTGTGAAGCCCGACACCCGAAAAGCTCACCGGCTCGCTGATCGTGCGTTGACGGTCAACCATAAGCGTTTCGACTGGAACTGGTGCAAAATTATCGTTGCCGGCGCGTCAGTCCTGCTCGTCGCGGAGCTGATCGGTCGGCTTCGGAGCTGTCTTTTGCAGAAGCGATTCCAACAGTGGAAGCAACTCCACCAACCGTCGCAATGCCGCTTCGCTGCGCAACCGGCGCTTGAGTTCTTGTGCCGGTGTCCCGCTGTACTCCCCAGGTTCGGTGATGGATTTCGACACACCTGCTTGTGCACCGATGGTGACGTCATCGCACGTCGCGATGTGTCCGGTGAGTCCCGCCTGTCCGCCGATACGATTGCGTTTGCCGACGGTCGTGCTGCCGGCGATTCCAGCTTGTGCCGCGATCGCTGTGTGTTCGCCGATCGCGACGTTGTGCGCAATGTGAACGAGATTGTCGATCTTCGTGCCACGTCGGACGATCGTCGAGCCGAGTAGAGCCCGATCGATGCATGCATTGGCGCCGATCTCGACCTGGTCTTCGATAACGACATTGCCGATGTGGTGCAGACGGCGGTAGCTTTTGTCGCTCGATTCGATAAAGCCGAAACCATCGGAACCGATCACAGCGCCAGGACCGATGCGGCAGTCGGCACCGATGACACTTCCGCGGCAGACGATCGCACCTGATGCAATGACGGTGCGGTCGCCGATCGTGACGTGGTCTTCGATGACCACGTTCATGCCGATTTCGACGTCCTCGCCGATCGTGCAATGTTCACCGATGACGACTCCCGCTGCGATGCGAACCGTTTTTGCGAGCGTGCTCGATGGCGCGATCGAGGCAGTGTGATGGATGACGCCGCCGGTGACCTTCGTACTGGCGACCAAGTGATCGAGCAGGTCCGCCAGAGCACGTTCCGGCGCCGCATGGAGCAACCGAGCGGTCGTTGGAGGTAGATGCCGCGCCAATGCCGGCGTGGTGATCACTGCAGCGGCGGACGTCCGTTCGGCATGCGATGCGAATTCTCCGCGCGCAAGGAACGAGAGATCGTCCGCTGTCGCACTTTTCAACGGCGCAAGACCTGTGACGACGATCGTCGGATCACCTTCGATGGTGGCTCCGATGATCGTGGCAATGTCAGACAGTTGCAAACGAAATTTCATGGTAATGTGCACGGGGATGATGATTCAGTCAGCGAGGAATTTCCTCCGACGAAGGATCGGACGTTTTTTCGGTTGTCCTGCTTCGGCGCCGAGGCGCAGGAGGCGATTGCTTTTGCCCAGCTTTGTTCCGCGGATCTTCCTCGATCGCTTTGGCGAGTTCTTTTTCGAGATCGTCTGCGGCGATGTTGAGCTTTTTCATCACCTTCACAGTCAGATCGTACTTCGGATTGACGTAGGGAATGACCTGCGTGCTTTTGTCGAGCACGATGTCGAATCCCTCATTAGCAGCAACGTCCTGGACCGCAGCGAACAATTTTTCTTCGACCGGTCGGAGAATGAGCTGTGTTTGCTGGTCGTATTCGCCGCCTGGTTCGAATTTCTGTTTGAGGAATCGTTCGCGTTCGTCTTTGAGCCGCGCCAGTTCAGCTTCTTTCTGCTGCCGTTCGTCGGCACTCCAGACGAGGCGATTTTTCTTGATTTCCGCTTCCAATTGCTCGATCGCTTTTTGGCGCTCGGCGGCTTCGCGCTTCCAGTCGTCCACTAAGCTTTGGATGCGTTGCTCGGCTTGCTGCATCTCCGGCCATCGCGAACGAATCGCATCGGAAGCGATGTAACCGACCTTCTGAGCATGCGCCATAGAGATGCTCACAAGCCCCGAAAGAAGCACGAGCCGGAGCCGCCAGACGAGCGAGGATTTACTTGCCACGCTTGATACGATCGAGAACTTTGTACGTGATGTCCGCTTTGTCTTCGGCATAGAGCAAAAAGCTGGAGCCGCGGTCGAAGACGAAGTTATAGCGATCTTCTTTTGCGACGGTCGCCACGGCTTCTTGCACTTTCTTGAGGATCGGACTCAGAAGCGAGTCGCGACGACGAGCCAATTCTCCTTGCAAACCGAACTTCTCCTCTTGGTACAGCGCATATTGCTGCTGCAGGGCGCGCAGTTCTTCTTCTTCCTTGCGCTGAGCATCGGCTGTCATCATCGCTTTGCTTTTTTGGTATTGCTCGAAGCGCTCTTTGAACTTGTTCTCCATCATCTGAAGCGTATCCAAGTATCGCTTGCGCAATTCGGTCAACTCACGATCGGCAGCGACCGCTTCGGGCAATTCTTTCGCGATTTTCTCCAAATCGGCAACAGCGATGCGAAGAGACGCATCCTTGGTCGCCGCGTCTTTTTGCGCCAGAACAATTGCACTGGCAATCATCGAGATCAACAACAAACGGTAGAGCATCATGTAAACCACAGTTGTGAAACAGTCGAATCAGCGATTACCGAATTGAATGTGGAAGTTCCACCCACCACGTTTGCCGGTGAGGTTATCGATATCGAAACCGTAGCCGTAATCAAATCCGATCAGACCGATCGGATTGAGCAAAATGCGCATACCGACTCCCGCCGAACGCTTGAGCGTGAACAGATCAGCCTGCCGTAGCGAGGGCCAGGCATTGCCCGCCTCGGCGAACGCCAGCACGTATATCGGCATCGGGTTGAGCGAGAGCGCAAAACGCAGCTCTGCCGTTTGGCGAAAGTACGACAGATTGTTGTTGCCCGGCACACCGACACTGCGATCGGAATATCCACGCAGAGGTATCACGTTGATACCTGCGATGCCGTTGCCTCCCATGGCGTAGTACTGAATCAGCGGGATGACGCCGTTGGGACGATTGCCGAGACGACTGACACTACCGAATTCAGTGTTCAAGTACAGCACCAACCGATCGAAGCCTTCGATTTGGAGAAGCGGATTGACGAAGTCAATTTGCAGCTCGTTCTTGATGAAGTCCGACGAACCGATGCCCAAGGCGCCGAGCGAGGCTTGAAGCGTCCAACGAAAACGCGAACCGCTCGACGGGAAAATCAAGTTGTCGAAGCTGATGCGGCTGATCGTTTGCGACAGAGAGACTTCGTCGAACGTCCGTGTCGGTTCCAGCGTTTGCGTGTATTCGACCTGCCGTTGGTACGTCACCGACCAGTCGCCGCGGAAGAAATCGTCGGGGAAACGGAATCGGCGACCGAGATTGATCGTGCCACCAGTGCGCCGACCCTCGATGTTCCAAAAGTACCGCGTATCGTACACGTTGAAGCCGACCGACGTCGGTTGTCCGAAAAGCCACGGCTCGGCAAAACTCAAGCTGAACGTTTGGAAACGATTGCCCTGACCGAAATCCCACTGGAAGCTGAAAACCTGCCCTGCTCCACCGAAGAGCGGACGACTGATGTCGAAGTTGTTGAATGCGACACCGATCGAACCAGTCAAACCGAACTGCCCCGCATATCCGATCGACGCATTGAGCACGTCGGTCGAGCGTTCTTCGACTTGATAGACCAGGTCAACCTGATTCGATGCGCCCGGCACGCGCCGCACGTCGGGGCGGAGCTTTTCGGGATTGAAAAAGTTCAAGACACCGAGTCCCTTGACCGAACGGATGATCGCTGCGCGGTTGAAGTAGTCGCCTGGTCGTGTGAAGAGCTCACGGCGAATGACGCGATCTTGCGTTTTGGTATTGCCGACGATGTCCACGCGACGAATCGTGAATCTGTTCCGTTCGTAAATGTGCACGAACAAGTCAATGCTATCGCCGGATGTCCGCTGAAGGTCGTATAAAATTGTCGTTTCCAAATAGCCGTTGTCGAGGTAGAGCGAGCGAATTTCCGTTTGATCTTCATTGCCATTGATGTTCTTTTCGATGCGATCGAGATCAACGGGTTCACCGATTTCGACCCCCAAACGTTGCATGAGCAGGTTGTCGGGGAAGACTGTGTTCCCGTCGAAGCGAACCGATCGCAAGTAGTAGCGCTGCCCCTCTTGCATGACGATCGAGATATCGACGGCTCGATTGTCGCGATCGATCGACAATTGCGTTTCGACGGTATCGGCGTCGATATAGCCGCGCGCATGGTAGTAGCGCAGGATAGCCGGAATGTCTTTTTCGTAGAATTTTTTTCTGTCGAACGTCGCCGAACGCCAGAATTGCCACCACTTCTTGGGTTTGTTTTCTTCCAATGCACCAATCAGCTCATCATGCGGGAACGCCGTTGTACCGGGGAATGCGACACTGCGCACAGCGTATTCATCGCCCTCGACGATGTCCAACACGACGTCCACATAGCCCGGTTGTTTAGCCGTCTGCGTATCGGCTTTCACATCAGCGAACAGCAAGCCTTCTTTTTCGTACAACCGCAAAACACGCTGGCGAATGAGCGATAACTCGTGATACGGCATCAAGTCGCCGGTAGCCTTGCCAACCGCTTCTTTGATTTTCTCCAGACTGATTTCCTTATTGCCTCGTATCTCGACAGCGTTGAACCGCGGTACCTCGGCGACAATGATTTTGATGAAGACACCCAGCGATGTGATTTTGTCAACAACGATTCTTACATCGGCGAATTGACGGCGCTGCCACAGATTGCGGATAGCTTGTTGGAGAATGTCCGAGCGCGGATCGAGTCGCTCACCGACGCGAAGTTGTGCAATCGCGAGAATCGTTGATTCATCGACGAATCTGTTGCCCTCGACACTAACTCCGGCTATTCGTGGATATTCCTGCGCTTGAGATGGAACGATACAGCAGATGAGCACAAGCGCTGCGAGGGCGATCAGTGATTGTTTCATCGCCGACGGTGTTGAGTGAGTGTTTCGAACAAGTGCTGCAGGTATCTGCGATAGCTGTTGCTATTGGGCGAATCTTGTCGAAGCTGCTCGCTGACCATACCGAAGCGGCGCTCACGGTGTGCGTACTCTGCTAATGCGGCGTAGAAGTCGTTCCGACGGAAGTCGGGCCAGAGCGTGTCTGTCGTGTACAGCTCGGTGTAGGCAATTTCCCATAGCAAAAAGTTGCTGATACGCATCTCGCCGCTTGTACGAATCAGAAGGTCGGGTTCGGGCATATCTTTCGTCGAAAGATAGCCTGCCAGCAGCTCTTCGGTAATGTCTTCGGGCGAAACTTTCCCGCGTCGAACATCGAGCGCGATAAGCTGCACCGCACGTAAAATATCCCACCGTCCGCTGTAACTGAGGGCAAGCGTAAGAACCAATCCTGTATTGTCGGCTGTTTGCTCGATCGCCTTGCTGAGGGTGCGCTGAACTCTCTTCGGTAGCGCCGTAATCTTCCCGATGGCACGAATACGAACATTGTTGCGATCGAGCTCATCCACTTCGGCACGGAGGTAGTACTCGAGCAATCGCATGAGTGCGTTGACTTCAGCCTCCGGTCGTTTCCAATTCTCGGTACTGAATGCGTAGAGCGTCAGATACTCGATACCCAACTCGGCAGAGGCTTTGACGATATCGCGCACAGACTCGATGCCTTCGCAGTGACCAGCGACGCGGGGGAGATTGCGGCTACTCGCCCATCGCCCATTACCATCCATGATGATTGCGACGTGTCGTGGCAAACGGTTCAGGCTGAGAAGCTGCTCCTGGGTGGCGATATCGTGCTCGCTTCGCTGGAGGAGCCAGTCGTGTGGTTTGTCGTTCATAGCATCGAACGATTCAAAAAAACGCTGCCGAAGTAGCATGCGAAAATAGCGCGTCGTTTCCATGCCGCTCGCATCGAGGAGGCTGCAATCGCTGCCCGTGCAGTATATTCGCGATATGTACGTTGCCTTCACCGATTCGTATCGAGAGTCGGTGAATGCAACGACGGGATGGAGGACTAACCATAACCGGCGAGGCTGGTGATGTCAACAAACGTCACAAAAGCCGAATTGGTCGATTATATCGCAGGTAAGACCGGCTTGACTAAGCTCGAAGTCAAGGCTGTCGTCGAGGGTTTCCTCGACGGGATAAAGAATGCGATGCTCCAAGGGCGTCGCATCGAGATTCGCGGATTCGGCATTTTTTCGATCAAAGCGCGTCGCGCCCGTGTCGCACGCAATCCGCGGACTGGCGAGCAGGTTCAGCTTGGAGAGCGCTATATACCTGCGTTTCGGCCATCGGACGAATTTGCTGCCGATGTCGATACGAGCATCAAAACACGAATTGCTACCAGTAGTGGCAGTTCATCGGCGTCGTCTCATTTGTAGTATCGAACACAGTCGCACAGACGATACGTGAATCATCGTCTTGTGCTGATTGCACTCGCAATCGGCGTTGCGATCGGATCGTTCGTTGTTCGTCGCGCGATTGTTGCGCAGCAAGAACAGATTGGGCGCCAACGATACGGGCAACAAATCTCCGAGCAACTCGAACAAATCCACGCCTCACAACAAGCCCAGCAACGCCTTCAGCAGAAGCGAGCTGTGTTGGCTGAGTTGCTCGATTCGCTGGCGAACAACCCGCAGGATACAGCATTGCTGGTTCCGGTCGGTAAGCTCATGCTCGAAACAGGCGACACGCTCGGCGCTATCGCCTACTATGGTCGGTACGTGGACTCGGCTGGAGGAGCTGATGTCGTCGCACTCGCCGACTATGCATTTTTGCTCTACGCAACGGGCGAACGCGAACGCGGTCGTCGCCTGACCCAGCGAGCCATCGAAATGGCACCGCAGTATCAGATAGCGCTCTACAACATGGCAGTCATGGCGTATGACCGTGGCGACATCAGAGGTGCCATCGGGTGGATGGAACGCTGTCGGCGCGCCGATTCTGCCTCGACGTTGGGAAAAATGTCGGTTCGCGCTATCGAGCAATTACGCAGCATGCTCGATACATCATCGAATCGTACTCGTTAGGTTTGTTTCATCACATCATTCCGTTGCTATGCCGTGCGGACGTAAGCGGAAACGCCACAAAATGGCAACACACAAGCGCAAAAAACGACTGCGCAGGAATCGCCACAAAAAGAAGAAACGCTAAATCTGCCATCGAGCGCGCATCGCGTTCATGATTGCGTGGGCAACCACCCCAGCGACGATGCGCGTTCGATTGCTGTCCATCGCAATTTTGCGCCGTCGAACCATTTTGTACACAGTCTCATGTCACTCCGCATCGCGATCAACGGCTTCGGGCGCATTGGGCGTCTTGTCTTTCGTGCATTGCACACACGCTACCGCGATACTGCGTCAGTGGTCGCAATCAACGACTTGACCGACGCGCCGACGTTGGCACACCTGCTCAAGTACGACTCTGTTCATGGTCGTTACGGTGGCACGATCTCGGTCGAGGATTCTTCATTGATCGTTGACGGGCGCCGCATTACCGTCACAGCCGAGAAAAACATCGAGAACTTGCCCTGGAATGGCAATGCAGACGTCATCCTCGAATGCACCGGCAAGTACACAACGCGAGCAGAATTGGAAAAGCATTTGGCGCATGGACCGCGGGTCGTCATTCTATCGGCTCCCGCGAAAGACAAGCTCGACGCAACGGTCGTGCTCGGTGTCAACGATCATCTCTTGACAGGCACCGAGCGAATCATCTCGAACGCGTCGTGTACGACCAATTGTTTAGCGCCGATGGTCAAAGTTTTGCACGAGTCGTTCGGTATCGTATCGGGGTTCATGATGACCGTTCACGCCTACACCAACGACCAACGAATCTTGGACCTGCCCCACAAGGACTTGCGTCGTGCCCGTGCTGCTGCTCTCAACATCATTCCGACGACTACCGGTGCCGCACGTGCTATCGGTGAAGTCATCCCCGAACTGAAGGGCAAGATTGACGGATTCTCTGCTCGCGTCCCTGTTCCCGATGGATCGTTGACCGATTTCACAGCGGTTCTTGCTCGGACAGTGACCAAAGAGGATGTCAATGCTGCATTTCGTCACGCCGCCAGCACCTCGCTGGTTGGCATACTCGAATACAGCGAGGAACCACTGGTCAGCAGCGATATCGTCGGCAATCCTCATTCGTGCATATTCGATGCCCAATCAACGATGGTGCTCGGCAATACCGTGAAGGTGATCGGTTGGTACGACAACGAGTGGGGCTACTCCAACCGGCTCGCCGATCTGGCTGTCCGCTTTGCAGATTGACAATCGAGGGAGGTCACATGATACGCCGTTTGTCCGAACTCGATGTTCACGGAAAGAATGTGCTCGTCCGAGTAGATTTCAATGTGCCGATTACCAACGAAGGAACTATCCGTGACGATACGCGCATTCGCGCTGCTCTGCCAACGATACGCGCTATTATCGAGCGTGGCGGCGTCCCTGTGCTTCTATCGCATTTAGGTCGTCCGAAGGGTGGGGCATCGCCGATCTTCTCGCTTCGCCCGGTTGCGACACATTTGGCAACGCTGTTGGATACGACAGTTCATTTCGCTACCGATTGTATCGGTGCCATCGCGGCAGAAACGATTCAGCACGCGCGACACGGCGATGCCGTATTGCTGGAAAATCTTCGCTTCCATCCCGGCGAAGAAACCGACGACCCAGCTTTCGCCGCAGAGCTGGCTGCGCTCGGTCAAGCATACGTCAACGATGCATTCGGCACAGTTCACCGTGCGCACGCCAGCATCAGTGCACTACCGGCGCATTTCGTCGGTCGGCGAGCGGTCGGTCTATTGATGGAGCGCGAGCTGGAATTCTTATCCAAAGTGTTCGACGATCCGCCACGACCGTTTGTAGCCATCATCGGCGGTGCCAAGATCGCCGACAAGATACGCGTTCTCGAGCGGTTGCTCCAGCAAGCCGACCTCGTACTGGTCGGGGGTGGATTAGCCAACACATTCTTCGCAGCACAAGGACACAGCATCGGAGAATCGATCCTGGACGAACGCTACATCTCTCACGCGAAGATGCTCTACAACCGCTACTCGGGGAGTTTGTACTTGCCCGTCGATGCTGTCATGTCCGACGAGCTTAGCGACACTGCCCTCACGACGGTTTACGGCATCACCGAAATTCCTCTCGATACCGAACTGAAGATTCTCGACATCGGTCCAGAGACAATCCGGAACTACACAGATGCAATCGAGAGCGCTGCCCTCATCGTTTGGAACGGTCCAATGGGAGCATTCGAGTTCAAACCATTTAGGGCTGGAACTCTGGCGATTGCAGAAGCTGTTGCACATGCGACCGAACGCGGTGCGACGACGATCGTCGGTGGTGGCGATTCGATCGCAGCTATTGCGATGGCGGGTGTCTCCGAAAAAATTTCTCATATCTCGACAGGTGGAGGCGCGACGCTCGAGTTTTTGGAAGGCAAGACACTCCCCGGCATCGCTGCACTCGAAGAATAACGCAATCGCTTCCCGACGCATACGTCTTCGGTAACAGAAACGACATACTCGTACTGATGCGATGCGGCAGCCCCGTTTGAACAGTTTCGGTGCCTTTCTTCCTCCGACAATCAAAATATTGATCGGGATCAATGTCGCCATCGCCCTGCTCGATTGGCTGGTATTCGGCATACTCACGTGGCGCGGTATATCGCTGAGTCAGTGGCTCGTCCAACTTTTCGGATTGATGCCGATCGGTTCGGCGTACTTTTTTCCCTACTGGCAGCTTGTTACCTATCAGTTCCTTCATGGCGGATTCTGGCATCTGTTTTTCAACATGTTCGCGCTCTGGATGTTCGGTGCCGAGTTGGATTACCTGTGGGGGTCACGCCGATTTTTGACCTACTACCTACTCTGTGGTATCGGTGGCGGCATTGTCAATTTACTGGTCAGCGATGCACCGACGATCGGTGCATCCGGAGCTATCATGGGTGTGTTGGTTGCTTATGGCATGACATTCCCCGACCGCCCGGTGATGATGTTTCCGTTGTTCATTCCGATCCCCGCGAAAATTTTTGTCATCATTTATGCCGCGCTCGACCTTGTGTCGGGGCTGAGTGCCACAGACAGCGGTGTGGCACATTTCGCACACCTTGGCGGTGCTGTCGCTGGTTATCTCTTGCTCCGCTTCGGCGATCGAATCGGGATTTTCTCGGCGGTCGAGCGCCTCAGCACCTCGCGACAAAAACGGGTTGTTCCGCCGAGCGAACCGATCGAAGCAAATTTCGTCGAGATACCGAGAGAATTTTCGTATGGATCGAAACCGATGTTCCATGGCGCATCGTTTTTCTACAAAGGCGAATACATCACGGAAGAAACCGTTGACCTTATCCTCGATAAAATCACGCAGCATGGCTTCGACTCGCTCAGTCCACGCGAAAAGGACATCCTCTACGAAGTCAGTCGCCGCATGCAGCAATCATCGTAGCATAATACGACTATGGAACTACCCGTGCTCGGCACAGATTCAGTAGCTCCACAACAACCAATCGCGACGGCACCATACCGACGCAGACATTCGCGTCGTGTAATGGTCGGCAATATTCCGATCGGTGGCAACGCACCGATTGCTGTTCAATCCATGACGAAAACAAAAACTGCCGATGTCGAAGCGACTCTTGCGCAAATTCAACGGTGTGCCGACGTCGGAGCCGACATAATGCGTGTAACGGTCAACGATTGGGAAGCAGCGGAAGCGATCGGTGAAATCGTCCGACGCTCACCTCTCCCCATTGTCGCAGACATCCATTTCAATCACGTCTTCGCACTCAGAGCGATCGCAGCCGGTGTCGCAAAAGTTCGTATCAATCCGGGCAACATCGGCTCTCGGGAACGCATCGAGCAAGTTCTCTCCGCAGCTAAAGAACGTGGCATACCTATCAGAATCGGTGTCAACAGCGGTTCGCTCGAAAAAGACATCCTCGAAAAGCATGGCTACCCGACAGCAGAAGCTCTCTACGAGAGCGCCATGCGTCACGTCGAGATCGCGCAAGATTGCGGATTCGACGACATCGTCATCTCCGTGAAATCTACCGATGTGCGCTTGATGATCGAAGCCTATCGCATGATTGCAGAACGCACCGACTTTCCTCTGCATCTCGGCGTCACGGAAGCAGGCACAACACGCGTCGGAACGATCAAATCAGCAGTGGGAATCGGAACGCTACTTGCCGAAGGAATCGGCGACACAATACGCGTTTCGCTCACCGATCATCCCGAAGAAGAAATTCTCGTGGGCAAGGAAATTCTCCGCTCGCTCGGTTTAGCCCAGCGTAGTGTCGAAATTATTTCGTGTCCGACGTGTGGTCGTATCGAAGTCGATCTTTTTTCGATCGTTCGTCAAATCGAAGCGCGCATAGCAGGCATCCGAAAGCCGGTCAAAGTTGCATTGCTCGGCTGTGTCGTCAATGGTCCTGGGGAAGCGAGCGAAGCCGACATCGGTATTGCTGCAGGACGCGGCGTCGGTATTCTCTATCGGAAAGGTGAGGTTGTCCGGCGAGTCAAGGAGGATGAGATTGTCGATGCTGTCGTCGAAGAAATTTTACGATTCGAACCGGACGACAACAATAATTCCTCGACACATTCGTGATTAGCCATAGAGCCGAGCGGTATTCTCTCCCCTGAATGCCGCGCCAGAGGTTCGAGCCTGACACTTCCCCAAAAGTAGTGTCGGGCTCTTTTGTTTTTATGCTCGCGCTGCCATAGCTTTCTGTCGGAGTGTTGCGATGTTCGACTCGATGGAACCGTTGAAGATAGCAGCACCACTGACCAAAATGTTCGCGCCCGCTTGTGCAATGTCTGCTGCATTCTCTGCCGAGACGCCACCATCAACTTCGATCGGCACAGCCAAGTCGTGTCGATCCAACCATTGGCGTAACCGTTCGATCCGCCGCAACGACGACGGAATGAATTGCTGCCCCCCGAAACCAGGCTCGACACTCATGATGAGCACATAATCGGCATACTCGGCAGCCTCGAAGGCGTATTCGAGGGGTGTCAACGGATTGAGCACAATACCTGCACGCGCACCGAGCGAACGTATCGTCTGCAGTGTGCGATGGAGATGGGCGCACGCCTCGACGTGCACCGAAATCCAGTTGGCGCCTGCTTCGACGAACGATTGCACGTATCGCTCCGGTTCGATGATCATCAGATGGCAATCGAGCACGAGAGTCGTAGAGCGCCTGATTGCCGCGACCACAGGTTGACCGAACGTGATATTGGGGACGAAGCGCCCGTCCATGATGTCGAGATGAAGCAAATCGGCGCCACCCTGTTCACACAAGCGAACCTGCTCAGCCAGCCTCGTAAAATCGGCTGAAAGGAGAGACGGTGCAACCAAAACCGATCTGTTCATCGCGCTACTGGATGTGAATCTGCCTTAGCAAGAGCATACCACAGCGACTTTAACTGAGCGATAAGTCGTACGTTGTGGACCCGGATGTACTCGATCGGCGCATTCACCAATAAGGCATGCACCAATGCAGTCGCGACATCTCGCTCAGCAGGTACTTCGATCCCTGTCACTTCGCCCAAAAAACGCTTTCGAGAAATGCCGAGCATTATCGGAACACCGAGAGTTGCGAAGCGATCGAGATGTCGCAGTAGTTCGAGATTGTGTTCGAGTGTTTTTCCGAAACCGATACCGACATCAACCACAAGCGATGTAACGCCGCGCTGACGAGCTATCTGGATGCGCTCGCGGAGGAACTCGAAGACCTCCTCGACGACGTTGGTGTAGGTCGGATTGAGCTGCATCGTCCGAGGAGTGCCTTGCATGTGCATCAGAATTATCGGAACGCCACGACTGGCGACAAGGTCGAGCATCGCTGAATCGAACCGCCCAGCGCTTATATCGTTGACCATTGACGCTCCCGCATCGAGTGCAGCTTCGGCGACTATAGCTTTTGTCGTATCGATGCTGATCGGGATAAATGGATTGACGCGTCGCACGCCTTTTATGACGGGTACGACGCGACGCAATTCTTCACTCGCCTCGACCGATAGAGAACCTGGGCGCGTGCTTTCGCCCCCGATGTCGAGCATGTCGGCTCCGTCCTCGATCAGTGAGAGAGCATGCTCGATTGCACGGTCGGGATCGAAATACCGCCCCCCATCGCTAAACGAATCAGGTGTGACATTGACGATACCGACGATACGTGGAAAATCTCGTTTCATGACAGTCGTGCAAAGTATCCATCCAACCGAGCGACACGCAAGGTTTCCCCGATCGTGTTCAGTCGTGGAAGAAGCTCAGCAAGATGTCCGATCAAATAGTCGAGACGCTCGTTTTCGCTCTGAAGTGAAAGGAGCTGTTGTTTTTGGATGAGTTTCAAACCAGCCTTTTGCGCCATGAAAAACGATGGCGTCGAGCCTTCGATCGATGGTATCGTATCGAGCGGTAGCTGGAAACGCTCGTGGTCGGGAAACACGCGCTCGACGACAGTATTGTACAACTCGGCACAGCGCCGATAAAGCTCAGGATTGATGGTCGAATCGGGACGATCGTCGTAGTACTCGATAGTTCCGACGATGTACGGCTTGGAAGCATCTTCGATCGCTTGCAAGAGGTACCGACGTTGTCCGACGACGACGATATCGAGTCGCCCGTCATCGTAGTGTCGGAGAATTCCCCGTACGCGAGCGGTACAACCTATCAAGTGCAAATCGCCTTCGTCGAACAAATTGATACCGAATGGCTGATCGGTCTCGATGCATTCAGCAACGAGACGGCGATAGCGGTGCTCGAAGATGTGAAGTGGCAAGTAGGCACCTGGGAACAGTACTGTTCCCAGTGGGAAAAGCCCAATGTGTTCGGTCACTATTGACATAGAACGCTGCGCATGAGCAGCTGTGACAAACTCGGTTGACTGCACCGGTAGTCGCCCGCGCCGATGGGCGATCAGAGAACTTACCGAGCGACGAAGCGGTTGTACCGCTCGTTGATACGCCCCCAGTGCAAGTTCGCTAAGAAGTTGTCAATGTACCGCGCACGTGCTGGACCATCTTTGTGATAATACGCGTGCTCGAAGACATCGCAAGCAATCAGCGGGATACCACCCCAGATAGCGCCATAGTGGTGCTCGTCAACGAGCACGTTCAACAAGCGACGGCTGTAGAGCATATCGTATGCCAACACGCCCCATCCCGACAACTTTGCGGCGATGGCTGTCGCCTTGAAGTCTTCTTTCCACGCATCGAGCGAGCCGAACTCACGTTCGATTGCAGCGACGACATCGGGACCTTTCGATGGGTCGCCATCTCCACCGAGCACTTCCCAGTAAACGTCGTGAAGCAATGCCCCAGCATGGTTCCACGTAAAGCGACGCTTGAGTTCACCGAATGCGGACCAATTGCCATTGGCGGCGGATTTGTCCGCATGAGGAAGTTCAGCCTCGATCTTGTTGAGAAACGTGACATACCCTTTGTGATGCGTGTTGTAGTGCCAGTCCGACGTTTCTGGCGACATCACGTTCTTGAGAAGCTCTTTGGCTTCATCGTCGGAATACGGACGAGGATTGAATTTCCATTCAGCCATTGTTCGAATCGTCAGAAAGTGAAACAATCACGCTGCAAACGAACTGCCGCAACCACAGGTACGCACAGCATTGGGATTTTTGAAGGTAAAGCCACGCCCCATTAGTCCATCGCTGAAATCGAGCGTGACGCCCATCAAGTAGAACATGCTCTTGGCATCGATGAAGACACGAATGCCATCGGCATCGAGCACGACATCATTCGGACGCGGTTCGGCATCGAAGCCGAGTGCATAGGAAAAGCCGGAACAGCCACCGCCACGCACGCCCATGCGTAGCCCGTAGGTTTCCGGAATGTTGTTTTGCTCGCGGATGTGTCTGATCTCAGCGAGCGCTCGTGCAGTAATTGTGATGTTGTCGGTTTCTTCAGCGCCGACGATTCCTGTCGGAATCGAAACGTCGCCGCTGGCGGTCATGATTGCTGTCGCTTCCATCTCGGTTACACAGCGATTGTGATACATTTACTGGGTCAACACGCGAGCCGATGCTTTGTCGAGTGCAGCGCGGAAATGCGACAACGCACGTTCGATGTGCTCGCTGGTAGTAAAACGACCGACGCCGATTCGAATTGCAGAACGCGCTCGTTCGATCCCGACGCCCATCGCATCGAGCACATGCGAAACGCGGTGTTCTCCGCTACCGCAAGCCGATACAGTACTGACGGCAACATTGCTCAGGTAACCAATGAGTCGCTCGGCTTCGATACCTGGGAAACTCACATTGAGATTGCCGGGGAGCCGCCGAGAACCGTTACGTTCCCAATCGGGACCGTTGACGATTGCTGCCGGATATATCTGTCGAAGCCCCTGCCACATTCGATCACGAAGATCAGCCAGTCGAGCAGATTCGTTTTCACGTTCACTTATCGCGATATCGAGTGCTGTTGCCAACCCCACAATGCCCGGCACGTTCAACGTCCCGCTCCGCAGCCCGAATTCGTGACCGCCTCCGTGGAGCAAGGGTTCCAATTGAATGCGTGGGAATGTTTTTCGGACATAGAGCACTCCACATCCTTTTGGTCCGTAAAATTTGTGGGCGGTAAACGATACCAAGTCAACGTTGCACGCATCGACATCGAACGGTATTTTGCCGACCCCCTGTGTAGCGTCGGTGTGAAACAGTACCCCACGCTCACGACAGAGCGCACCGATCGCTGCGATGTCTTGAATTGTGCCGACCTCGTTGTTAGCGTGCATGACCGACACGACGATCGTATCGGGCGTCAGCGCTGCCTCGACATCGGCAAGCGATACGAAGCCTTCCGAATCGACATCGAGGTAGGTTACTCGAAAGCCGCGTCGCTCGAGCCAACGGCAAGTATCGAGCACTGCGCTGTGTTCGATCTTGGTGGTAACGATATGACCGCTACCGCGAGACAGTGCTACCCCTTTGAGCGCAAGATTGACCGACTCCGTGGCTCCTGACGTAAAGATAATTTCCTGCGGATCTCGTGCGCCGATGCAGTCAGCGACCTTTCGTCTGGCTGCTGCGACGGCGGCTTCGGCTTTCCACCCATACGGATGTAGCGCCGATGCAGGGTTACCGAAATGTTCGACGAAATACGGCTCCATAGCCTGGAGCACACGTCGGTCGAGCGGCGTCGTTGCGTGGTAGTCGAGGTAAATACACTCAGCGTCCATCGGGTAACTCCAGTTGAACGGCGTGTTGATCGAGCAAGTCGGCTATCGTGACTGACTCAAATATACGCTCGATTCTCACCTGGAGCGTTCGTAGTGGCGATCGAATGGTGCACCGTGACTCGACATAGCACGACTCCTCGTCGCACTGGAGCAAGTGAATATGCTGCCCTTCGACCACGCGCAGCACATCGGCAATTGTGATTGTCGCTGGGTCCCGATCGAGTACGAATCCACCATGAACGCCGTGAACTGCACGGACGACCCCGCCACGTGCGAGACTACTGAGCACTTTCGCAACGAGCTCCACGGACAAACCGCAGCAGTCGGCAATATCTTTCGACGAAACGACCTGACCTGGCCGCGATGCCATCGCCTGGAGTGCGAATAGTGCATACTCGACTTTCTTGGTCAAACGTAGCATCGTCTATTGATCGTAGTCCACAACAACACCGTGCTCGACGGGATGAGATTGGCACGTGAGGATATATCCTTCGTTCAATTCGTCGTCGGTCAAGACGTCGTTTGCATCCATGACCACGCGACCTGCCAGCAGTTTGGCACGGCAGGTAGCACATGTTCCCGATAGGCACGAGTACGGAGGATCGAGAGAAGCACGAACCGCTGCAACGAGGATCGTTTCACCGACATCGACGGGAATATCGCGTTCTTCTCCGTAGAGCCGAACTCGAACGACAGTCGGCTCGTTCAAGTAGCCGTTGTTGATCATCTGTTCGTCGCTCACAGTAAGCCGAGATCCAACTTCACGTGTTCCGGTATCATGCTCATGTCCCATGGAGGATCGAATGTAAGTTCGACTTTGACATCGCGAACACCTTCGACACTACGAACCGTTTGCTCGACCTGCTTGGGGAGCCAATCGGCGACGGGACAGTTCGGCGCGGTCACCGTCATCACGATTGAAACTGCACCGTTTTCTCCTACCGCAATATCGTACACCAACCCTAAGTCGTAAATGTTGACCGGTATCTCCGGATCGAACACGGTCCGCAATGCCTCGATAACGCGTTGACGTAGTTCGTTAGTGTCTGCCATCGTTCTACTCCGTCGTTACTCTACCACCACCGTTCAAAGCCTGCTCGAGCGTGTGCCAAGCTAACGTCGCGCATTTGACACGCGTTGGGAACTGCCGAACACCCAGCAAGACGACAAGCTTGCCGAGTTCGCCAGTATCTACCATCCGATCGGAATCCGATGTCACGGCACTGTGGAACTTGCTGAACAAGTCGCGCGCCTCAGCAAGGGACTTGCCCTTGATTTCTTCGGTCATCAACGATGCCGATGCGCGACTGATCGCACATCCTTTGCCCTCGAAGCGGACATCCTCGATTGTACCATCATCGCGAACGCGTAGATACAGTTCGAGTTGGTCGCCGCACAGTGGATTGAATCCTTCGGCGACATGCGTCGGCGCATCGAGCTTGCCGTAGTTGCGCGGCGAACGATTGTGATCGAGAATCACCTCTTGGTACAAGCTGGAGAGTTCGTCTGGCAACATCATCGGCGTCACCGTAGGACGTATAGACATTTGCGCAGAGCATCGGCAGCTCGCTCGATCTCGTCCGGTGTGTTGTACATCGCAACAGAAAACCGCGACGACGCTGGAATGCCGAAGAAATCCATCAGCGGTTGCGCGCAGTGGTGACCAGCGCGAATGGCGATCCCTTCGCGATCGAGAAACGTCGCGATGTCGTGGGGGTGCACTCCATCAGCCACGAACGAGACGACTGCTGCTCGGTCACTCTGTGGTCCGAGAATGTGCACTCCCTCGATACCGGCTAAGAGGTTGCAACAGTGTTCGACCAAGCGACGCTCCCACTCTGCAATAGCAACGACCCCGATCGAACCGAGATACTCGAGTGCACGAGCCAGACCGATTGCCTCAGCAATCGGCGGTGTTCCTGCCTCGAATTTGTACGGCAGCTCGTTGTAGGTTGTACGCTCGAACGTGACACGGCGAATCATATCGCCACCGCCTTGGTACGGCGGCATCCGATCGAGAAGTTCAAACTTGCCATAGAGGACACCGATGCCAGTCGGACCGTAAACCTTGTGGCTCGAAAAGGCATAGAAGTCACAGTCGAGCTGTCGAACATTGACCGAACAATGAGCGACTGCTTGAGCACCGTCGAGCAACACGACGGCACCGACTCGGTGTGCTTGTGCGATGAGAATTTCGACCGGAACGATGCAGCCGAGCACGTTCGATACATGGGCGATCGAGACGATTCGAGTACGCTCAGTAATCGCATCGAGAGTGCGTTCTACCGACAAACTGCCGTCTGATTCCAGCGGAATCACGCGAAGCTTTGCGCCCGTTCGCTCAGCAACGAGCTGCCATGGGACGATATTCGAATGGTGCTCGAAAACGGTCAATACGATCTCATCGCCTGCTCGGAGGTTCGCTCCACCCCACGACGATGCGACGAGGTTGATACTCTCGGTCGTACCCCGCGTGAACACGATTTCTTCGCGCCGCGCAGCACCGATGAAATGCTGGACAGTCTCTCGCGCACGTTCGTATGCTGCCGTCGCCTGTTCGCTCAGGTAGTGAATCCCACGGTGCACATTGCTGTGCATCGTTGCATAGTAGTTGCTCATTTCCTCGATCACGCAACGCGGCTTGTGTGTCGTTGCTGCATTGTCGAGATACACAAGCTGCTTGCCATAGGGCTTTACGCCGAGTATCGGGAAATCGGCGCGTATGCGTTCGACGTCGTAATCGACGGTGACCTCAGGCAAGCTCATCGGCATGGAGTAAATGCTCGATTGTGGCATTGATATCGTCGCGGACCGGCGAAATTGGAATCGTTGTCGTAACCTCTTCAGCGAACGCAGTCAGCAGCAATGCTTCGGCTTCGGCTTTACTGAGTCCACGCGAACGGAGATAGAACATCGCTTCGTCGTCGAGGCGCCCGACGGTGCAACCATGCGTACAGCGAACGTCGTTGGCGTAGATTTCCAATTGCGGTTTGGCATCGATCGTCGCTCGACGCGATAACACGATGTTCCGATTCGCCTGATACGCGCTGGTTTTCTGAGCATCCGGATACACACAGATTTTGCCGTTGAATACACCCGTTGCTCGACCATCGAGAATCGCTTTGTACAATTGGTTGCTCGTACAGTGCGGGACGCGATGTTCAACGGCGGTGTGGTGATCGACCAGCATAGTGCCATCAGCGAGCGTGAGTCCATAGAGATGCGCATCGGCATGGCTCCCGGAGAGCCGCACTTCCGGCATATTGCGAACAAAACCGCCACCGATGCTGACGGTGATCATTTCGACACGCGCTTCCTTGGCAAGCTCGATAGTGTGCGTCGTCAGCGCATGGCTCCGCGGCGGTCCATCCTGGACGACGACGATCACCAACCGAGCACTTTCGCCCACCCATCCTTCGAGCACCTGATTGAGCAGCGACTCGCCGTCACCGAGTGCACGCTGTACAAGGACAAGTTGTGCGAACCCACCGCTGCCGACCTCGACAAAGTGACGCTCGTGGACAACGACATTGTGCTCGCGAGCATCGAGAACCGACGCGACAACTATGGGACGCTCCAGCGTCGTATTAGCGGGCACACGCAACACGACGCCATCGTTGAGAAAGGCTGTATTCCATGCGACGATTGCCTTATCGTCGAACGATGCCAACGAGCCGATGCGAGCGCACAATGCCGTGTCGGCAGCGAGCGCCGATGCCAACGACAATAGCACCTGTCCATCATCTCTGCTGCCTACGAAACGACCGTTGTACATCGCCACGACATCTCCCCACCGCTGCAGCGGAGCGGTCATGTTTTCCAGCGCCGAGGGTTGGACGGCACCACCGACGACATGCGTGAAACCCTTCGCCAACAGAGGAAACAGGTTCGTGTACTTCCACTCTTCATGCCGAACAGTCGGAATACCGAGCCGTTGCAATTCTTCGAGTGCACGGAGCCGGAGATCGGCGATCAGCGATGGTTGTCCGTTTTCCGATGTCGAAAATTGTCGAGCGAACTCTCCAGCGATGCGTTCGATGATCGGCGCACCGGTATGCTGTTGTGCAACGACCGTTGTCATGCCTCCAACTCCGCGGTATCCTTGATCCAATCGTACCCTTTAGCTTCGAGTTCGAGCGCAAGCTCTTTGGTGCCCGTCTTGATGATCCGCCCGCGATAGAGAACGTGAACGACGTCGGGCACAATGTAGTTGAGCAAGCGTTGATAGTGCGTGATGATCACGAACGCTCGGTCAGGCGACCGGAGGGCATTGACGCCATCGGCGACGATGCGAAGTGCATCAATGTCCAAGCCGGAGTCGGTTTCGTCGAGTATAGCCAGACGAGGTTCGAGCATCGCAAGCTGGAAAATCTCATTGCGCTTTTTCTCGCCGCCGGAGAAGCCTTCGTTGACCGACCGTGAAAAGAATGCCGGATCTATCTGGACGAGCGCTGCCCGTTGACGCATGATCGTCATGAATTCCATCGCGTCGAGCGGTTCCAGACCGCGATGCTTTCGCAACTCGTTGAGTGCTGTTTTCAAAAACGTCGCTGTCGAGACACCGGGAATCTCGACTGGATATTGGAACGCCAAGAACAGACCCTCACGAGCGCGCTCTTCCGGAGAAAGTTCGAGTAGATTCTTACCGTCGAAGAGCACTTCGCCCTCGGTCACTTCGTAGTCCTCACGCCCAGCGAGAACCGATGCCAACGTGCTTTTGCCCGAACCGTTCGGACCCATGATGGCATGAACTTCGCCCGGATAGACGACCAAATCGACGCCACGCAAGATTTCACTCTCGCCGACGCGTGCATGAAGATTGCGGATTTCGAGAATCGGTCGTTTCATTACTCGATCGTACAAACAGTGAATACTCAACCAACACTGCCTTCCAGCGAGATCGCCAAGAGCTTTTGCGCTTCGACGGCGAACTCCAGTGGCAGCTTGCTCAATACTTCGCGTGCATAACCATTGATGATGAGCGCAACGGCTGTTTCGGTATCGATGCCGCGCTGATTGCAATAGAACAGAATGTCTTCGCCGATCTTCGATGTCGTCGCTTCGTGTTCGACAATCGCCGTGGGATTGGCAACTTCGATATAGGGGAACGTATGCGCACCGCATTTGTCACCGATGAGCAACGAGTCGCATTGCGAGAAATTCCGTGCGCCATCGGCACTGGGATTGATTCGAACCAGCCCACGATATGAATTGTTGCTATAACCCGCGCTGATACCTTTCGAGACGATGCGGCTGCGCGTATTGCGTCCGATGTGCGTCATCTTCGTGCCGGTGTCGGCTTGCTGACGGTTGTTGGTGACGGCAACGGAGTAGAATTCACCGACGGAATTGTCTCCTTTCAAGATGACGCTGGGATACTTCCACGTGATTGCCGATCCAGTTTCGACTTGGGTCCACGAAATTTTCGAACTATCACCCAAACACACGCCCCGTTTCGTCACGAAGTTGTAGATACCGCCGCGTCCTTCCTTGTCACCAGGATACCAGTTCTGCACCGTCGAGTATTTTATTTCGGCACCCGCAAGCGCGACAAGCTCGACGACAGCCGCATGAAGTTGATTTTCGTCGCGCATTGGGGCGGTACAGCCCTCCAAGTAACTCACATATGCTCCCTCGTCGGCGATGATGAGCGTTCGCTCGAATTGCCCGGTATTTCGAGCGTTGATGCGGAAGTACGTCGAAAGCTCGATGGGACATCGTACACCTGGCGGGACGTAACAAAACGAACCATCGGAAAACACCGCTGAATTCAATGCGGCAAAGAAATTGTCGTTCGGTGGTACGACTGTACCAAGATACTTTCGTACCAAGTCGGGGTGCTCCCGAATCGCTTCGCTCATCGAGCAAAAAATGATGCCGAGCGACCGTAGCTTCTCTCGGAACGTGGTCGCAACCGACACACTATCCAACACGGCGTCAACGGCGACGCCGGCGAGAAGCTCTTGCTCATGGAGCGGAATACCGAGTTTTTCGAAGGTGCGTCGCAGTTCGGGGTCAACATCCTCCAGCGATTTCGGACCGCCGCTCCGCTTCGGTGCCGCGTAGTAGCTGATAGCTTGGTAGTCAATGGGAGAATAGCGAACGTTCGCCCAGTGCGGTTCTTTCATCTGTTGCCAGTAACGGAACGCCTGCAAGCGCCACTGGAGCATCCACTCCGGCTCGCCTTTCTTCTCCGAAATCATGCGGATAATCGTCTCGTCCAGCCCCGGTGGAACGATTTCTTCCTCGATCGGTGATTCGAAGCCGTATTTGTATTGGTAATCTTCCGACGTTAGCTGATCGAGGATGTCGGTGCTTTCGACTCGTTCACTCACGGTATTCTCGGGAGAAAAATCCGACAACTTTGTTCTGGTTTCAAGACGCACAACCATCGAGCATTCGTGTATGCGTGCGAGATTCGGCGAGGAAGCATGCGATATTTGCATGCTGAACACTCGCGATTTGATTGTATGGCTGAGCTTGCGGTCAATATTGACCACATCGCAACACTTCGTGAAGCGCGTGGAGGCATCGAACCCGATCCAATTGCTGGTGCTGTCATTGCAGAACTCGCTGGAGCAGTCGGCATCGTCTGCCACTTGCGCGAGGACCGTCGGCACATCAACGATCGAGATGTACGGTTGCTCCGCGAGATTGTCAAGACAAAACTCGATCTGGAGATGGCAGCAACACCCGACATCATCGCCGTCGCGCTCGATGTTCTGCCTGACTTGGTGACCATCGTCCCAGAGCGACGCGAAGAACTCACAACCGAAGGCGGACTCGATGTTGCTGCCCGCGTCGAATTCTACGCCGATCTCGTCGAGCGTATGCACGAGAAAGAGATCGAGGTCAGTTTCTTCATCGAACCCGATCGAGAACAAATCGACGCGGCACTCGAAGCCGGTGCCGACATCGTCGAACTACATACAGGCATCTATGCCAATGCACGCACTCCCGATGAGGTGCGCAGCGAACTCGAGCGGCTTGCCGCTGCAGCCGCCTACGCTCACGAGAACCGATTGCGCGTCACGGCAGGTCACGGATTGAATTACGTCAATATCACTCCGGTTGTGAGGATTCCGCAGATCGTCGAAGTGAGCATCGGGCACGCCATCGTTTCGCGTGCTGTGTTTGTCGGGCTGGAACGAGCGGTGCGCGAAATGTGTGCTCTCGTTCGTCTTGGTGCCTCGTCGAACGAGTGAGATTTGTTTCACCTTCTTTTCCGCGACCTTCGATGAAGCTGAACGTAGCCGTTGCGATGAGTCTGCTGCTGGTCGCTACCATGACAGCACAAGACAATCCCCCTATTCGATTCGGTTTGCATGGTGGAGTGAACGTCAATTTCCACAACCCGTCGTTTCCAACTCCACAACCGACCGGATCACCGTATTTCAACACATCGGCAACGAGCGCGACGGGTGCTATCGGTGTGATCGGGCATTTCCCGTTATCGCAACGCCTCGCGCTCGGTATGCGTGCTGCGTACTCATCGCTGGGCAACATTGCGCTCGATGCGACAAGTGGACCTGCCGAACGACTCACGGCTGCGTTGCCGCAGCTCGAGTTGATGCCGACGATCGGTATCAACGACGTTATTCTTTCGGAGTCCCTCTGGCTTTGGGGAGGAATCGAAATCGGGATACCGCTGTCTCCGACGTATTCGCGCGACTCGGCGGGAGTAACCCTCGCCAACGGGATTGCACTGCCCGATCCTGGAACACGGATTGCATTGGCGTTCGGTGCTGCCTACGATATCCCGATTGCTCGGCAGTGGACACTTCAACCTGAACTCAGCATTCGATTCCCGTTCACAAAGGTTTCTTCCAATAGCGCGTTCGATTCATGGACGATCCCACAAGCACGATTAGCGATCAATTTGTTCTACAGCTTCGGTAACGAACGCACCGATACCACACCGCCACCGAACGAACCATTCGTTCGCGGTCGTATAGGACGGGTGGTCAGTATCTCACCGAATGGCGATACGAACGATGTTCGCACTGTCAAATTAGAAGATGTCCGCTACACGGAGTACTTCCCCATTGTGCCCTACGTATTCTTCCCGGCTAACTCGGACAGACCTGAGTCGTCGTACCGCATACCCGACATGCGCGAAGCTGGGGAGTCGTTCCCTGCCGATACGCTCAAAGACGCACTGGCAATCAATGACTATACGATCTGGCTACTCTGCCGGCGAATGAATCAATATCCGACTGCCCAACTCACGCTCGTCGGAACCGACGATGGACGCACCGAGACCCGTGATCGTTCGCTCTCGCTTCGACGCGCACAGGCAATTCGTGCACAATTGATAGCCTGCGGTGTCGATTCCTCACGCATTGCAGTCGTAGCCCGCGATCTTCCGGAAAAGCCCTCCGCCCCGAACGATCCCGATGGTATTGCTGAAAACCGCCGCGTCGAGCTTCGCGCCTCGACCCCTGAAGTGCTCGAGCCATTTCCATCACGCGTCGGCATCGAACGATTGGCAACGCCCGATGTTCTCATCTTCATACCCGATGTAGCATCCTCCGACCCGATCAAGGCATGGGAGTTGACCATCACCCAAGCAGGACGAACGCTGCGTGTGTTCCGTGGCGACGGCACACCGCATCCGATCACCTGGACGATCAATCCCAGCGAACTGTCCTCGCTGCAAGTACCAATTGACTACACGTTCCGCGTTGAATCTGTTTTGAACAAATCATCCGAAAGCAGCGGGTCCATTGCCGTTGATTATCTCAGCAGCACTCGTACACTCAAAGAGCGTGCAGGAAACAAAACTGTCCAGAAGTTTAGTTTGATTCTCTTCGACTTCGATAGCGACGTCATCACACCTGACAATCGCCGCATCCTCGACGTGAAGATTCTGCCGGCTATCGTGCCCGGTTCGACGGTGAAGATTTACGGATACACCGACCGCATCGGAGAAGCGCGGTACAATCTCGAACTTTCCCGGCGCCGAGCAGTATCGGTCATGAACTACCTCAAATCGAAGCGCCCCGATGCGACCTACGAAACTGCTGGATTCGGTGAAACGATCGAGCGGTTCGACAACAACCGCCCGACAGGACGGCAACTGAGTAGGACAGTACAAATCATCGTCGAAACTCCCAATCAATGAGTCGCCGGGAACTTGGCACTATTGCAGCGACGTTGCTCCAGCACCAGATGAGCGTTACCAGTCACCCATGAGCCAATACAAATATCTTTTCGACATCGATTCGCCCGCCGATTTGCGGCAACTTCCCGAAGCAGCGCTCAGAGATGTTGCAGCGGAAGTGCGGCAATACTTGATCGATGTTATCACACAAGTGGGAGGGCATTTCGGTGCCGGGCTCGGTGTCGTCGAATTGACCGTCGCATTGCACTATGTATTCGATACACCACACGATCGTCTCGTCTTCGATACTGGACACCAAGGCTATCCGCACAAAATCTTGACGGGACGACGTGATCAGCTCGCGACAATTCGTCAACTCGGAGGTCTTTCAGGTTTTCTCAAGCGGAGTGAGAGCGAATACGATGTCTTCGGTGCAGGACATGCCTCGACAAGCATCAGTGCCGCACTCGGTATGGCGATCGCGCGCGACCTCAAGGGCGAGGACTTCAAAGTCGTCGCCATCATCGGCGACGGTGCGATGACCGGTGGGCTTGCATACGAAGCGATGAACAACTGTGGCGTCCAAAAACGCAACATCATCGTTGTGCTCAACGACAACAACATGTCCATTGCACCGAATGTATGGGCAATATCGAATTATTTTACAGAAGTATTCACGACGCCCACAGCGATCAAGCTTCGCCAGCAATTCAAACAGCTTGCTTCGCAAGCTGGACAACTCGGCGATCGCATTCGCTACCTGGTAGGCCGCATCGAAGACGGTTTCAAAGCAGTGCTCACGCCGGGCATGCTGTTCGAGTCGCTCGGCTTCAAGTACTTCGGACCAATCAACGGACACAACATCACGCAACTGGTGCGCATACTCCGCCACATCAAAGACCTGCCCGGACCGATTCTCCTCCATGTCCGCACGCAAAAAGGCAAAGGCTACAAGCCCGCAGAAGAAGACAAGCAGTTTCTGCACGCCATCGGGAAGGTAGATAAAATCACGGGCAAAGCGCTTTCGTTGCCCTCTGCAAAGCCGCAACCGCCGACGTATCAAAAAGTTTTCGGCGAGGCACTCGCAGAGATCATGCGCGAGAATCCGCGTGTGGTCGGCATTACCGCTGCAATGCCTGACGGAACAGGTTTGGATATCGTCCAACGTCAATTTCCCGAACGCGTCTTCGATGTCGGTATTGCGGAAGGGCATGCAGTAACCAGTGCTGCGGGTATGGCGACCGAAAGTATCGTTCCGGTGTGCGCGATTTACTCGACCTTTCTTCAACGAGCATTCGATATGATCGTGCACGATGTCGCACTGCAGCATCTGCATGTCGTCTTTGCCCTCGACCGCGCAGGCGTTGTCGGTGCCGATGGACCGACGCATCACGGTGTGCTCGATTTAGCATACATGCGTATTGTGCCGGGTGCGGTCGTAATGGCACCGAAAGACGAGCAAGAGTTGCGCGACATGCTCTACTCGGCGATCTACGCATATACTAACGGTCCGGTCTCGATACGATATCCGCGTGGGAATGCGATTGGTGTACCGCTGCGTCCGATGCAACTTCTCCCCCTCGGCAAAGGTGAGTTGCTTCGCGATGGCAACGATGTCGCGCTCGTTGCGGTCGGTCCATTGGTGTATCGCGCGCTCGACGCTGCCGACATCCTCCACAGCAAGTACGGCATCAGTGCGGCGGTCGTCAATGCTCGTTTCGTCAAGCCACTCGACGACACACTGCTGATCGATCTTGCACGGCGTATCAGATGGATCGTTACGCTCGAAGACGGTCAAATTCACGGTGGATTCGGTTCAGCCGTTGCCGAACTTTTCGCCGAACACAAGCTCACAGACGTCCACCTGAAACTGCATGGCATCGAAGATCGTTTCGTCGAGCACGGCACACAAGAAGAACTCTATCGCCTTCTTGCTCTCGACGCCGAGGGGATCGTGCGAACGACACTCGACTTTCTCGCTCATACTTCCGTCGAATCGTCTTCGGACACAGCCAACGAGAAGACGAGTATGGTGTGACTGTCGGCAGAGAAGCGTATTTTTGCATCGGTACTCACCAGACCCCGTAGCTCAGTGGTAGAGCATCTGACTTTTAATCAGAGGGCCGCAGGTTCGATCCCTGCCGGGGTCACTCGCCCGATCATCGGGCAGTGTCCGACCGTCGCCCCCACAGTGTGAGCATGTCTCAGCCCTCATCGGCATCACGTGATTGGCGGATACTTCTCCGGCTGCTCGCTTACGTGCGACCGTACACACGTCCGTTGCTCGGCGCGGTCGCGATAACACTGGTGGTTTCGGCACTTGGACCGCTGCGCCCATGGCTCTTCCGTCATGCGATCGATGCAGCGACTCTCTCGAACGGCTGGGTGCAGGTGCTCGAATATGGCGGCATCATCGCCGCAATGCTCGCTCTCCATGCAGCACTGCAAGTTGCGCAAACCTACTTGCTTCAATGGATCGGGCAGAAAACTCTTCACGACATGCGACGGCATGTTTTCAGTCACATCCTCCGTTTACCGTTTCGCACAATTGACACAACACCCGTGGGTCGGCTCGTCACGCGCGCGACGAACGACGTCGAGGCACTCAGCGAGCTATTTTCATCCGGCGTGGTGATGATCGTTTCCGATATTCTCGTGTTGGCGTGGATACTGGCGTTCATGTTTGCAACCGACGTCGAACTGACGCTCTATTCGCTCGTCGTCATACCATTGCTGCTGATCGCTGCCGCGATATTCCGAGCGAAGGTGCGCAAGGTGTATTCGGCAATCCGCGTGCAAGTAGCGCGGATGAACGCATTCCTGAACGAATACATCCAGGGTATCGCGACGATTCACTTGTTCAACTTCCATCGGCAACGTGCGCAACAGTTCGACCAGATCAATTCGGAGCACACACGACTTCAACTACGAACGGTCACCTACTACGCATCGTTTTTCCCGGTCGTCGAGTTGCTTTCGGTCCTTGCATTGTGCTTGGTACTCTACGCAGCGTTCGGTAGGACCATCAGCGGAACGATCAGCATCGGGACCATTGTGTCGTTTCTCATGTACGGAGAAATGTTCTTCCGCCCTATTCGCGACCTGACGGAAAAGTACAACGTCCTCCAAACCGCGACGACTGCATCCGAGCGAATCTTTGCTCTCCTCGACCAGCCACTCGACGATACAGACATCGCACCGGACGTGGTCGAAGCCCGACCGATCGAACACGGCATCGTTTTCGATCGCGTCGAGTTCAGCTACGACGGCACGACGACCGTCTTGCAGCAGATTTCGCTCGAAATCCCCGCCAAGAAGATGGTCGCGATCGTGGGTGCGACAGGATCAGGCAAAAGCACTATCGCCAATCTCCTGTTGAAGTTTTACCGACCGCAGAGCGGCAGCATCACGATAGATGGCGTCGAGCTGAATCGCATCGAGACCGCATCACACCGTCGGCGCTGTGCGATCGTGCTCCAAGATGCCTTCCTGTTTTCTCGTTCGCCGCAAGAGAACATTACGCTCGGTCGCGAGCTGTCTATCGAGCATCTCTGGGATAAGCTGCAAAGAACACATCCGCATTTGACCGAGCGACTACGCCACATCGAACAACTCCAGGAGCGCGGTGCGTCGCTGTCAGCCGGCGAACGGCAGATTATCGCTCTCCTGCGTGCGATCGCCGGGGAGCCCCAATTGCTCATTCTCGACGAAGCGACAGCGCACGTGGATTCCGAAACCGAACGCATCCTCATGGAGATCGTCTCCAGCATGCGTGGCGATGCGACAATCGTCGTGATTGCCCACCGGTTGGCTACAGTCCGCAGTGCGGATACGATCGTTGTGCTCCATCACGGACGCATCGTCGAAACAGGTACACATCGCCAGCTACTTGCCGCCGGTGGATATTACGCCACGCTTTACCGACTCCAGCAATTGGATGCGCAGCGCGTGACCGATGGCACGACAACAACGTTACCCACGACATTATGAGGTGGCAGCGCGTCATTGGACAAGAACACGCAAAGGAGATTCTCATTTCAGCGATCCGCAGAGACAGGATCGCACACGCGTACTGCTTGTGGGGACCGGAAGGAGTCGGTAAAGATGCACTTGCGATCGAATTCGCGCGCGTGCTCAATTGCTCGGAGCCGATCGTCTCGACCGAGAGGATCGAAGCATGCGGCCGATGCAAAGATTGCTTGCAGATGAGCAACCTTCAACATCCGAATGTTCGGCTTGTGTTCTCGCTGCCCGCAGCGGGCAAAGGCAGCGACGACGACTCTCCGCTCGTTCGGCTCAGCGACGATCACATTGCCCTCATCCAAGAACAACTCGCGCTCAAGGCGCACGACCCATATCACGACATCAGCATTCCGAACGCAACTCAAATCCGCATTGCCTCGATTCGCGATGTACGGCGAACCTTACAACTTTCCGCCCCGCTTGCTCACGGCTGGCGAGTCGTCATCATCAGCGAAGCCGACGCAATGACTATCGAAGCTGCGAATGCATTTCTCAAGACACTCGAAGAGCCGCACGCTCGCACGACGCTGATACTGACCACATCACGACGCGATCAGCTACCCCCGACAATCCTTTCGCGGTGCCAGCAGATTCACTGCGGCGCACTTAGCGACGACGACATCGCCGCAGCACTTGTCGAACGTGAGAATGTGTCTCCGGATCGAGCACGTGTTATCGCTGCGCTGGCGCAAGGTAGTTTCCGCCGTGCCGTCGAACTCGTTCGATCGAGCCAGGACGACGATTCGTCGGAGTTGGCGTTGACCTTTCTGCGAACAGCATTGAAACCATCTCGCTATCAAAACGAGCTGCATGGGTTAATCGAACGTCGTATTGCAACACTCGACCGGCAGCAAATTGCCGTAGTCTTGCGTCTGCTGCTGATCTGGCTCAACGATGCTTATCGTCTCCGTACTCTCTCCGACGCATCTCGATATTTAGCATTCCGAGAGGGAGATGCAGCGACTGCCTTGCGGCGGTTCATCGAGCGTTACACGAGAGCACGACTCGACGATGCGATCGAAGCAGTCGAACGTGCGATAGCAGCACTCGAGTCGAATGCACAGGTACCGCTTGCACTCGTAGCCCTTGCGGTCCGTCTGCGCCGGACGATCGGACAAACAACATCGTCGCAGTAACAGATGCGCGCAGTCGTTCAGCGGGTACATTGGGCGAGAGTTCGTGTTGCCGATCGCGTCGTCGGCGAGATTGACCGTGGTGTGCTTGTGCTGCTCGGGATTCACAGAGACGATTCCCTTGAGATCGCTTCGTGGATTGCCCACAAAATCGCCGGATTACGAATTTTTCCGAACGAACACGGACGTTTCGATCGTTCGGTCGCCGACGTTCGGGGTTCTGTTCTCGTCGTGTCACAGTTCACGCTCTACGGCGATGCCCGCCGAGGTTTCCGACCGAGCTTTAGTGATGCAGCTCCACCGGACAAAGCTGAACCGCTCTACGAACATGTAGTCAATCAGCTTCGCACGCGACATGCTCTCCATACCGAAATGGGAATTTTCGGTGCGGACATGGAAGTCGAAAGCTGTAACTGGGGTCCTGTCACGATCATCATCGAAAAAGAAAGCGGCTTCCCTCACGTCGAGGAAAGCCGCACCAGTTCTTCGTAGCTCCGATCAGAGCTGCACCGTCTCTGGATTCATCGCTTCGAGCGCTGCGACGATTGCCCGCAAGCACGATGAACCGAGCGCGCCGTCAATGACCCGGTGATCGTAAGTGATCGTGACGTACATCATGTGACGAATCATGATAACGTCTTCTCCGTTGATTTCCTTGACGACGGGTCGCTTCTGTACAGCATACACGCCGATAATCGCTGCTTGAGGTTGATTGATCACCGGTGTCCCGAAGAGGCTGCCCCAGGGACCCATATTCGTCAGAGAAATCGTGCCACCTTGAATCTCGTCGGGATTGAGTTTTTTGTTCCGCGCACGCGTCGCCAAATCGGTGATTGCATGAGCCAATCCTGTGATGTTGAGCAGTTGTGCTTTCTTGACAACAGGCACGATGAGATTCCCATCCGGTAGCAGCGTTGCAATGCTCAGATTGATGTTCTTGTGCACGATAATATTTGTGCCGTCAACGCTGACGTTGACCAGTGGATATTGCTTGACTCCCTCGACGATCGCTTTTGCGAAAAACGGTGTCAGTGTGAGCTTGATGCCCTCACGGCGCTGGAACTCATCGCGATAGAGTTTCTGAGCACGAACGATACCTGTGACGTCCGCTTCTGCGACGCTCGTCACATGGGGCGAGGTATGCTTCGACCGCACCATGTGTTCGGCGATCAACTGGCGAACACGGTCCATCGGGATAATCTCGACGTCCGGTCCCCAGCTTGTCTTGGGCACTTGCGGAGGCGGCGGAGCTGTCGTTGCAGTAACTGTGGGCGATGGCACTGCAACTGGTTCTGCTCGCTGTGGCGATGGCATCGCAGGCGGTGCGGCAGCAGGCTGCATCTTGCGCTGCTCGATATATGCCAGCAGATCGGTCTTGGTAACGCGTCCGCCTAAACCACTTCCAGCAATCGTTTCGAGTTCTTCGAGCGAGACACCTTCGGATTCTGCAATCGTACGGACCAGTGGTGAATAGAATCGTTCACCGTGTTTGCGCGGAATTTTCATTGTTCGTGTCGCCGGCGGAGTAACTTGGCTCGGAGCGGATGAACCGTTCGTCGAGCTGCCGGTTGCAAGCGAAGGTGTGGCAGTCGTCACACTGCGCGCTTGTTGCGAAGTGGGTTGCTGGACTGGTGGCGGTGCTGCTGCGTGGCTGGTTGCCGCTGGCGCACCGGTTGCGATGCGTGCAATGATCTTGCCGACTTCGACCGTGTCACCTTCGCCTGCGAGCTGCTCGACAATGACCCCAGCAGCCGGCGATGGCACTTCTGTATCCACCTTGTCGGTAGATATCTCCAGCAACACTTCGTCCCGTTCGACTCGGTCGCCGACTTTCTTGACCCATCGCAAAATCTTG
>JAOAGY010000035.1 GCA_026415505.1 Chlorobiota bacterium
ACGACCTGAGCTCCTCCACCAGCGACGGCGCGACATCGTATTGCTCGCGAATCGTCACAAAAGCAACCGGCACCTGCCCTTTGAGTTCGTCGCTGCGACCGATGACCGCTGCTTCCGCCACTGCCGGATGCTCCACGAGCACGCTTTCCAGCTCCATCGTGCTGAGGCGATGACCCGCGACATTGAGCACATCGTCGGTCCGACCGAGCAGCCAGAAATAGCCATCGCCGTCCCGCACCGCAGCATCGCCCGTAAAGTACTTGCCCGGAAAGCGCGACCAATACGTTTGCACGTAACGTTCGGGGTCGCCCCAGATCGTCCGCGACATCGCCGGCCAGGGCTGCTCGAGCACCAAGTATCCACGTACTCCGGGTGGCGATTCGGCTCCGCTGTCGTCGAGAACTGCCGCACGATAGCCGGGCAATGGTCGCGTCGCCGAACCGGGCTTGAGCGGCGTCAGCCCTGGCAACGGCGAGATGACGATCGCACCCGTTTCCGTCTGCCACCACGTGTCCACCACGGGGCAACGCTCGCCGCCAACGTGTTTCCAATACCACATCCACGCTTCCGGATTGATCGGCTCACCGACACTGCCGAGGAGCCGAAGTGTGTTGAGGTCGTGGCGCTGGATGTACTCTTCCCCCCACCGCATCATCGTGCGAATCGCTGTCGGCGCGGTGTAGAAAATCGTCACGCCGTACTTTTCGACCAATTGCCACCACCGGTCTCGGTCGGGCCAATCTGGTGCACCTTCGTACATGAGCACCGTTGCACCATTGGAAAGCGGACCATAGACGACGTAGCTGTGACCGGTAATCCAGCCTACATCGGCAGTGCACCAGTACACGTCGTCGTCGGCAAGATCGAACGCCCACTTGCTCGTTGCCGTCACGCCGGTCAGATAGCCACCGCTGGTGTGGAGCTGACCTTTCGGTTTGCCCGTCGTGCCGCTGGTGTAGAGGATGAACAGCGGGTCTTCGCTCCGCATCGGTTCGCACGGACACGTCGGCGCAGCCTGCTCGATGAGCCGATGCCACCAGTGGTCGCGTCCTTCCTGCATCGGTACCTGCGTGGCATCCATCACCCCACGATGGACGACGACGACCGACCGCACGCTCGGACACTGGCGCAGCGCTTCGTCGGCATTCCGCTTGAGCGGGACGATGCCGCCGCGTCGCCAACCGCCATCGGCTGTAATGAGCACCGTGCTTTGCGAATCCTGGATACGATCCCGCAGAGCATCGGCAGAAAACCCACCGAAGACCACGCTGTGAATCGCACCGATCCGCACGCAGGCGAGCATCGCAATGGCTGCTTCGGGGATTAGCGGCAGGTAAATCGTGACGCGATCGCCTTTGCCGACACCGAGGGAGCGGAGCACGTTGGCAAAACGCTGCACCTCCCGGTACAGGTCGTAATAGGTGAGCACTCGCACATCGCCTGGTTCGCCTTCCCAGATGATCGCAGCTTTCGTGCGACGCCACGAGTGCACATGGCGATCGACGCAATTGTAGGCGACATTGAGGACACCGTCGCCGAACCACTCGAACCACGGCGGCGAGCTGCCTGGCTCGGGCACCCTCCACTCGAGCAAACGCGATGGCGGTTCGAACCACGACACATGCTCCTGTGCGACCTGCAACCAGAACGCAGCCGCGTCGCGCTCTGCCAGCTCGATCAATGCGGGCGGTAGCGGATTCTTGCGTTGCCAGTCGCCGAGCCGAATGACGACATCACTGGAAAAATCGAGGGCGCTGCCTGTTTGCTCGCTCATATCCACTCTTCTCTGCCGATGGTACTGCATGCCAAAATTAGCGTGCCTCAGCTCGACGAACACTGCGCCGAGCTGCGTTCACACTTTGCATGCATGCGATACGTTGTAGCAAGTGGTTTCTATTTTGGCATCCAGTGATCATGTCTCACTCTCCTTCGCCACATCGCATGAAGCGAGCATTTGTGTTTCTGATGGCTGCGCTGGGAATTGTCAGTGCAGTAGCGCAAGAGCGCATTTCCGCACAATTGTTTTTGAAGCGTACACCGCAGGTGTTGAACGCTGGAGCCGACGTGTTCGAAGTTGAATCCCCCGTGCTCCGCACCGTAGCGACGCTGCCGGGACGAACACTGGAGATCAGCGATTTTCCCATTGCAATCGGTCAGACCGGAACGCTCCTTCTCGAGCGTAAGCGATCGGTCGTTGACGGCGAAACACAGTGGTGGATCGGTGTGCGGGCAGCGCGAGATGGACAGCCAGAACAATTGAAGCCGTTTTCCGGACCGACGCAGTATTCACTTGCTGGGTACATCGTCGGCGAACCTGATTCGCGCGTATGGATCAGTATCATCGGAGGGCAACTCTACGCGATCGTTCAGCGGAGCGATGGCGCTGTCTATAGCCTCGAACCGACCGCAACACCCAATGCCAAAAGCACAACGCATATCATGACTTCGACCGATCGCCAAGACAATCTCTGGCACTGGACATGCCGAGCAGCAGAACTTCCCGAATACGCTGCACCGTCGGAAATCCCCCAGAAACATCCGGCGGATGTGCTCGATTTCCCAACACTGCTCCAGGCTCGCGTCGCAGTCGAAACCACCTCGTCGCTTTACCAACGTCTCGGACGAAGCACTGCTCGCGTCGCATCGTACATTGCTGCGGTGTTTTCGATGGTCAGCCGGATTTACGAAGACGAGGTCAACATCACGCTGACGATCTCATGGTCGCTGATCTGGACCGCACCACCAGAAGGCGATGAAGACCCCTATCAAAACGACTCGGATATTTCCGCACTATTGAGTGAAGTCGCGCGCTACTGGAACAACAATCGAGCAACCGTCGCGCGTGATGTCGTTCATGTAATGACGGCACCTAGTTCGACCGACGTTGGTGGCATTGCGCGGCTGGCATCGCTATGCCAGAGGTCACAAGGCTACAGCGTCAGCGGCATTCAAGCGACCTATTCGTACCCGACGCTGAATTACACATGGGATGTCATGGTCGTTGCCCACGAGATCGGACACACATTCGGTGCCCGCCACACACACGATTGTTGGTGGGCACCGCCACTGGATACATGCGTCACACAAGACGGCAATCCACCGATTGCCGATGCATGCTACAAGTCGCCCATCACTCCACGTCGTTCCTGGAACGGTGGGAGCATCATGAGTTACTGCCATCTGGTGCAGCCGTCGGTAACACTGACGTTCCGTCCCCAAGTAACCAACGTTATTCGTAGCACTCTGGCTGCTGGTTGCCTTCGCCGTCCATCGGCACCGATTGTCTTGATCCAGCATCCGGTCGGAAATCAGCAATTCACCGGCGGGTCGCCGGTCGAGGTTCGCTGGACATCTTCGCAAGTTCAGACGGTTGCTATCGAATACTCGTCCGACAGTCTCCGGAGCTGGACACGTATTGCCAGTAACATTACTGCATCGAATCGCAGCTACATGTGGACGCCACCACGCCAATTACTTCCTGCCGTATGGTTGCGTGTTATAAGCGAGTCCGACCCATTGGTTGCCGACACCACCCTGGCAAGTTTTTCAATCGTAGTTCCGTCGTTAGAGCTAACATCGCCTCGCGGTGGCGAGCACTACGGATTTGGTGAGCGGCTCTTGATCACGTGGACACAAACACTCGTTTCGAATGTTCGGGTACTCTTCTCTGCCGACGCAGGTACTGACTGGGACACGCTTGCATCGAACACATCGGCACAGCAGTACCAGTGGACGATACCGGCACAACCGACGACAAATGCCGTCATTCGTATCGAAAGCACCACCGACCCAGCGGTGTTCAGCCAGAGTCAAGCTTTTGCAATCGGACAACCGACGATCGAGCTACTCGTTCCTAACGGTGGCGAGCGTTGGGTCGTCGGCTCACAGCAAACGATCCAGTGGCACTCGGATTTCGTCAACCGCATACGAATTGATTACTCGACCGATGCTGGGAAAAACTGGCGGCTGATTCAATTGAGCTACGACGCAACCCAGCAGCAAGTAGCATGGCAAATACCCAATACGCCGACCGACAGTGCATTGGTACGAATTCGCTACTCGGCGGACCCAACGATTGCAGTTCAAAGCGCCCGTCCGTTCAGCATCGTCGCATCGAGCAGCACGCAAGCGGTCGCAGAACCAGAGCAGCTTACCGTTGGCTTGCTCTCCAGCATGGTCGACGGTGATCGCCTCTGGCTCAAAGTCACCACCAGCGACCCGATCCCACACCTTGCACTGACAGTCGTCACCATGCTCGGACAGCCGATCGCGAGTGCAACCGAACAGTGGGTTCCCAGCGGCGAAACAGTGCTGACCATTCCTTTGCCGAGCGAAACGGCAACTGGTGCCTACATTCTTGCAGTGCAAGCAGGCGCAAAACGCTGGGCATTCCCGTTCGTGCGGATGCAGCGCTGAAACGCTCGCTGTCGCGGTGCGCCCGGGGCTACTTGAGGAGCCATTCCAGCCGTAACCCGATCGTGCGCGGCTGCGGTGGACCCCAGATGTAATTGCTGTCGCGGTAGGGTCCCAGGTCAAAATCCCGCTGATAGGCATCGAAGATGTTCCGCAGTTCGACTCCGACGAGGAGTTGCCCGGCACCTCGAAAATCATCGACCAGACGCCACCGAACGATTGCACTGCAGTCGAGCATCGGTGGCGTTCGTACCAATCGGTCACCGCTGAGTCCCATGTACGGAACGAGCATCGAGCCGGTAAAGACTGCCGTTGCCAGCGCCTCGATGCGCTCGCTCAGTGGCATCCGCAGCGTTGCTGATCCATAGAGGTCAGGTGTGCGCAAAAAGCGGCGTTCCGGCGGCAGGTCTTCCGACCAAGCGACGGGGAGTGTATGTACCGAGCGTTGTGCTGTGAGTGTTGCCATCAGCTCGAACTTCCGCCATTGGAGCTGGATTTCGCCGCTGATTCCGAATACCCGAGCGCTGGCACCATTGGTCCGTCGCAGAGTGCGATTTCCTCTGCTGTCGATCCCGTCGTCTTCCAACACGAAGGGATTTTCGAGCACTGTTGCAAAGCCATCGGCACTTGCTTGGACAAAAAGATCGTCGTGCTGGAATCGGTGCGTCACCGATAGCGACCAACTGCGCGCGCGTTCGATTTGCAAGGCGGGATCGATGCGTACCAGTGACACGCCGCCACTGGCGAATGCGATGTGCATATCCGTCTCGAACGCTTGCGGTGCACGGAAGCCATCACCCCAATTCAAACGCAGCTCCCATGCGATATCGGGGCGCCACAGTAGCGCTGCTCGTCCGATGACGATCGCCCCCGCCAGTGCCGAGTGCCAGGCTGTCCGCAGACCCGCTACCATCGTCAGTGCCTGCGACACCTGACCACTGGCTTCCAGGAAAACGCCCCCTTGTCCGATCCGTTGGGCGATGTTGTAGCCGTATGCTTCGACGGCATCGCGAGTGTTTTCGAACTGATATTCGGCACCGAACTGGACAGAACGAAGAATAGGGACACCGGAGAGCACCTGGGACACTTGCGCACCGACGATACCGCTGACCGAGCGCGTTTTTCCCCACCCATCGGCACGATCGACTCCGGTATAGTGAACGCGCCGTGTCGCATTGAGCGCGCCAAAAAGTTCGTACCGCCGGTCGTCGCTGCGGACAACGTAGCTGGCAGTAGCGAAAGCCATATCTTGATTGCGATACTCCGCTTGCTCGGCACGGTCGGGCGGCTGATCGAGCCGATTGCCACCGCGACGCTCTTCGTTGATCACTGCGCCCGTCGCACGCAATACGTGGTTGCTATCGCCGATGCTCGCATCCACACCGAATGCTACATTCCGCAGTCGTGCCAATTCGGTAAAGCCATCACCGTTGAGATCGAATCCATCCCGCGTCCGATGATGAGCGTTGACCGCCAGCGATGCCGAAGCATTGTCATTGCCGACGAGAACCGATGCATTCGCCATGGTTTCGAGTGCAGCACCGCCGATCGTTGCTGCCGAGAGCGAAACGGCGCTACACTCCTCCCATCGGTCGCGCGTGACGAGATTGACCACGCCGGCAATCGCCGATGAGCCGTAGAGCACAGATGCCGAACCCCGAAGTATCTCGATGCGCTCGACCATCGCCGACGGAATTTGATCCAATCCGTAGAGCGTGACGAGTGGCGAAACGATCGGGCGTCCGTTGACGAGAATTTGCGTGTAGTTCCCAGCCAGCCCGTTGATGCGGACCTGCGAATAATTGCACGTCTGGCAGTTGACCTCGACACGTACCGACGGCACATAGCAGAGTGCACCCCCGACTCCTGGCAACCCGATCGTGCGAAGGAACTGCGACGAGATACTGCTGACGAGGACAGGCGAATGCGAGCGTTCGATCGGCGATCGTGTCGCTGTCACGACAATTTCCCTGGAGCGGTAGCGATCGGTCGCTGTCGTCGTATCGTCGGCACCGTGAGCCGATACGAACGCAATGCATACGAGAAAGGCAACTGAAATCATTGTGTAAATCAAATTATGACATTTAGACTTGACTAAAATACGCAACCACGCCCTGACGCTAATTTTGCTGCGCATCTTTCATGCACGACATTCGATGCCGACCCTCTCGCAGGAAAACTACCTAAAAGCGCTGTGGCATTTGACTGCCGGCGGCAAGGTGTCGCTCCAGCGTCTGGCTTCACATCTGGGCATCAGCCCCGCTTCGACACTGGCGATGGTCCGAAAGCTCGCAAGCGACAAGCTCGTCACGTACAACCGCGCAGCGGGAATTCGACTGACTGTGAAAGGACAAGCCGCTGCGACACAAATCGTTCGTCGCCACCGCTTGTGGGAAGTGTTTCTCCATGACAAGCTCGGTTATCGCTGGGACGAAGTTCACGACATCGCCGAGCAACTCGAGCACGTCGCTCCCGCCGATTTGACCGAACGCCTCGACGCTTTCCTGGGACACCCAACGTTCGATCCGCACGGCGATCCGATTCCGCAGCGTGACGGAACGATTCCCCAGCGAACCGAATTGGTGCTCTCCGAACAACCGCCAGGTAGCTACCGCATCGTCGGACTTGCCGAGACGCGCGATGAACTGTTGCGACAGTTGACGTCTCTCCATCTGACCATCGGACAGGTTCTCGAGCTGCGCGACCATCGCAGGTTCGACGACGTGTTCGTCCTTCGCGTCGGTAGCCGCACCGAGCATGTCGGTCGCGCTGTCGCTGATCGGATTTTGGTGGAACCGGCATAGAAAAAATGCTTGCATGGGAGGCGGATAGTCCCCTATCTTTGCGTCCGTCCGACCGACGCATTCTTTGCAGCAGGAATGCGTCAGAGACGAACCAATCGTCTTCGTGCGACACTATGTCCGCTGTATCGTCCGACCGGAGCCTCGTCGGTGACGAGGCGATCGAGTCGTTGCTCGAACGAGCACCCGACGACTACACCCGCGTCGAATTGCTCGTTACCACTGCACGGCAGTTGCAACGGCAGCAGCCGCAGCGAGCAGCTGCCTATGCCCAACGTGCCTTGGAATTGTCACAACAACGAGATTACGCCAAAGGCGTCGCCGACGCGCGCTTCGTGCTTGGCTACACCGAGTATCTGTCCGAAAATTTCGAACGTGCCATCGAGCAAATCGAAGCTGCACTGACAGTGTACGATCAGCTCGGCCAGTGGGAAGACGTTGCCACTGCTGCCAGCTCGTTGGCTGGTTCGTATTACCACATGGCACGCTACGATAAAGCACTGCTCTACCTGTGGCGTGCTCTCGAAGTGTGTCAGCAACACAACGACACCAAAGGCGCCGCTGCGATCCATTCGAACATCGCCTCGATCTACCAGGCAATCGGGCAGCTCGATCTGGCGCTCGAACACTATCTCAAATCGCTCCAGCTCAAAGAGGAACGTGGCAACGAGTTCGGTATCGCGCTCAGCGCCAACAATATCGCCAGTGTGTACTACCAGCTCGGTCACTACGAAACAGCACTCAATTACACCGAACAAGCCTTAGCCTGGCTGGGGCATCACGGACACTTCGACGAATACGTTTCCACACTGGAAAATCTCGGTCGAATTTTGCTCGACCTTCAGCGGAACGACGAAGCGCTCGAGCGGCTCACCGATGCGCTCCACCGAGCATATAGCGCCGGCTCCGAGCGGCACGTTGCAATGGCGATTTTCTTGATCGGGCGGGCACACATGCAACGGGGAGACCTGCCGACCGCCCTTTCGCACTACGCGATGGCACTGGCGATTTTCCGACGTCTCGACTCCGATAGCGACGTCCTCGAAGTTCTCAGAACCATTGCTCGTTCCTATCGAGACAGCGGTTCGCACAAGCGCTCGCTACGCTACTACAAACAAGCGATCGAAATCGCTCGTCGTACCAATGCCCGTCTGACGGAAGCCGAGCTCTGCGACGACGTCTCGCGCATTCTCGAACAGCTGGGGCACTTCCAAACAGCGCTCGCGTTTTTTCGGCGCAGCACCGAGCTCCGACGGCAGGTCCTGGCTGAAGACACCGAGAAACTCATCGCGGTCATGGAAGTCCGCCAAAAAATCGAACGCGAAGCGCGCGAAAAGGAAATCTTCCGCCTCCGGAACGTCGAACTCGCCAACGCTCTGAGCCAACTCCAAGAAAAAACCGCCGCTCTCGAAGAAGCCTACAGCGAACTGGAACAGCAACAGCGCATCACTGCCGAGATCAATACGCAGCTCCAACAAGCCAACGAACGACTCCAAGCGCTCGACCGCGAGCGAACCGAACTGCTCAGCATCGTCACGCACGATCTGAAAAATCTCGTCGCCAGCATCAAGCTCTCGGCAGAAGTTCTGCGTCACCCGAAAACGGCATCGAAACCCGATGTCATACAGAAAACCATCGAGCGCATTCTCGACGTCACCGAACGCATGCAGCACTTGATCGCTTCGTTGCTCGATGTCAGCGCACTCGAATCGGGGAAGCTGACCATCCACCTCCAGCCTGTCGCCGCTCATGCGGTCGCCGGCTCACTCATCGAACGATATCAGAACCATGCCGACAGCAAACGCATCGCGCTGCTGTCGAGCATCGAACCAGCGTGGGTCGTTGCCGATCCGATTCGCCTGGAAGAAGTCTATGACAATCTCGTCTCGAACGCTATCAAGTACACTCCGCCTGGCGGCGAAGTACGCATCCTGCTCGCACGTCGCGATCAGGTCGTGCGCTTCGTCGTTTCCGACACCGGTCCTGGCTTTTCCGACGAGGACAAGAAAAAACTTTTCTCGAAATTCCAACGACTCTCGGCGCGTCCGACCGGTGGTGAAAGCTCGACCGGTCTCGGCTTGGCGATCGCAAAGAAACTGGTGGACCTGATGAACGGACGCATTTGGCTCGACAGCGCCCTGGGCGAAGGAGCGATGTTTTACGTCGAGCTACCCGCCGCCGAACCTCCACAATCCCGCGAGTAATCGTTCTGCCTTTCGGATGTACACAGCCGTAAAAGTCGAGTCGTAAATTGCGGCTGTGACACTTCACCATGACGAGTTCCGATGCGAGCAGTCATTCCGGTCGCGGGATTCGGCACGCGACTCCGTCCTCATACGTACACGATTCCGAAAGTTCTCCTCAACGTCGCCGGCAAACCGATCCTGGCTCACATTCTCGACAGCCTCATCGCCGAAGGTATCGCCAGCGTGACGATCGTCGTCGGTCACATGGGCGACCAAGTCGAGCAATACATCCGCACCCACTACCCCCGGCTCGATGCAGCATTCGTCGAACAGACCGAGCCGCTGGGCTTGGGACACGCGATCTGGTGCGCTCGGACGACGTTCGGCGACGAACCGATTCTCATCATTCTCGGCGACACGATTTTCGATCTCGACCTGACCTCGCTGCTCGAGATACCGTCGAACGCCATCGGCGTCAAACACGTCGATGATCCGCGTCGCTTCGGCGTCGTCGAAGTCAGCGATGGCGTCATCACACGGCTGGTCGAGAAACCCCAGCAACCACCATCGAACCTGGCGATCGTCGGCATTTACCTTGTTCGCGACACGCAGATATTGGTCGAATGCCTGGAGCGTCTCATCGCTGGCGACGTGCGAACCAAAGGCGAATACCAGCTGACCGATGCGCTCCAATGCATGGTCGAGCGCGGTCGGCGTTTGATTGCTTTCCCGATCGAGGGCTGGTACGATTGCGGCAAACCCGAAACGCTTCTCGAAACCAACCGCTTCTTGCTCGATCGCCGCATGCGCGCCGTTGCACCGCCGAGCGATTCGATCGTTTTGCCGCCGTCCTACGTTGCACCCACAGCGATACTGGAACGTTCTATCGTCGGTCCCTATGCAACGATCGGCGATGGTGCCGTCGTCCGCGATTCACGCGTGCAGAACTCGATCATCGGTGCAGGAGCGGTCGTGACCGCAGCACTGCTCAACAATTCGCTCGTCGGCATGAGCGCGACCGTCTGCGGCTCGTTCCACCAGCTCAACGTCGGCGACTCCAGCCAAATCAACTACGCCTGATGCCGACGTAGATGTACGACGCTCCACCCAACAGCGGTATGCTGCGGATGTGGTCGAATGCACCCGTTTGCCGCATCATTGCGACGAAATCGTCGCCCGAAGGAAAATGCGCAGCCGTTCGCGGAAGATACTCGTATGCGGCGCGATCACCGGCAACGATGCAACCGATGAGTGGAACGAGTAAGCGCGTGTACAAGGTGTACACCATCGTCATCGGAAATCGTCGCGGCACGCCTGTTTCCAGGATCACCACACGTCCGCCAGGTTTGGTCACTCGCGCCATTTCGGCGAGCGCACAGGATGGATCGTCGGCGTTTCGAACGCCGTAACCGCAACTGGTCACATCGAAGCTGGCATCGTGGTACGGCAAGTCGAGCATGTCGGCGTACTCGATGCGGAGATTCGGCAGCGGACCGGCGAGCTTACGGCGAAACACGTCGAGCATCGGCTCGCAGACATCGGTCGCTGTCACGCTTCCACTGGAACCGACGATGCGCAAAAATTCGAGGGCGAAATCGCCTGTGCCGGTTGCGCAATCGAGCACATGCATCCCTTCGGCAGCGCCACTTTCGCGCACCGCACGTCGCCGCCACTGGCGATGCAGACCGGCGGTGATCAACGTGTTGGCGCGGTCGTATCGTTCGGCGATCCGCGCGAACATTGCGACGACCTGTCGGCTCATCGCTGCCGCAGCATCGAAAGTGAACGCCAGCCGAGCAGTGCCAAAGCGATCATCTTCGCCAGCTCGCACGCTGTCGCCCACGCATGAACCGCCGACGGCTCCAGCGGCACGTTCTGCACCAACGCCTCGGCGCGAACAGCCAGTACCGGAACGAGAAAGGCATGCTCGATCGCAGCGACCGTGACGACCGCTGCCACGATCGCTATCAGCCACCGATCGCGCACAACGATCGCCACAGCGATCGCGATGACCGCCAGCACAAGCTCGACGTATGCCAACGCGTGGAACACTGCCACGCCAAGCATTGCTGCGCCGCTGCGCGTGATCGGCGGTGTGCGGAAGCGAATCGGCGTTTCGATGACCGAAATGCCGACGACGATGCCGAGCCACAACCACGACAGCGCACTTGTGACACTGAGCGCAAACACCCTGAGCCAATTCCGTTGCACAGTATCGGTCATCTGGGTCGAGAACGGAACGTTCTACACGGTTGCGAACGAGCGGTCGCCGGCATCGCCGAGACCGGGGAGAATAAAGCCATGCTCGTCGAGTTGGCGGTCGAGCGCTGCTGCAACGATTCGTACATCCGGGAATGCGGTCTCGATCCGTTCGATCCCTTCGGGTGCCGCGATCGCACATGCGAGCGTCACATCGCGTGCACCGGCAGCGACAAGCCGCTCGATCGCCCACGCGGCACTGCCGCCGGTTGCGAGCATCGGATCGAGCACGACGACGCTTGCGTTCTCGTCGAGTGGCGGCACCTTCCAGTAGTACTCGGTCGGTTGCAGCGTTTCCTCGTCGCGCCGCAAACCGATGAAACCGACTTCGACCGTCGGCAGCACGTGTATCATCGGTTCGAGGAACATCAGCCCTGCGCGGAGTATCGGCACTGCAACGACTCGCCGAGCGAGCTTGTACCCGGTCGTCTCTTCGAGCGGCGTCGAGACCGTGATCGGTTCGAGCGCAAGATGCTGCGTCGCAGCCAAGCACACGTGCATGCCGATCCGGTGCATAGCGCCACGGAAGAGAGCGCTATCGGTTCGACGATCGCGCACAACGGTCAGATCGCATGCACAGAGCGGGTGTTCGACGACGATCAGCATTGCTCACCAGGTCGGAAAGTACAGGAGCGTAAATCGCGGGATGGAAAAGAACGTCGAGATGTTCGCCTTGTAGCGCTCGCCGTTGCCCATGACGACGAAGCGTTCCTCTTCGGAAAGCAGAAAATTCAATCGCCACTCGCCACCAGGAACGAACATTCCAATCGGTGTCGGGATGTTGATGAACAACCCGATTCCCGGCGTGATGCACGCCCGCGGTGCGCTCAGCGGACCACCGTCGCGGCTGACCCAACTTGCTGCCCCGCCGAGAAAACCGTAGAAGACGACGCGGCTGTACGGGTTGAACAGATAGCGCACACCCGCTTCGAAAAAATGGTAGCGGTCGGGATTTTGTTGCCCGAACGGATTCGTCACCGGATCGTAGACGACCTTGCGATTTTCCGAAAACACATACGCTGCTTCGAGCATCCAACGATCGGCGAATTCCCAGACTGCCATGGCACCGAACGCCGGTATCCCCTCGTACGACAGCGGCTGAGTTCGCCCGCCGAGCGCCAGTAGCGTCTGCGTTTCGACGATCGTGTTCGGACCGACCAAGCCGCCGAAGCCGACAAGACGCGGATAGGGATGAACGTACTCGACCGTGTCCTCTTCCGACTTAGCAGCAGCAGGCATAGCGCTCAGCACCAACGCCACCAGGGCGAGTGCAACGGTTGCCGCAAGTCGAAAGAGTCGTTTGGCAGTTTCCGTGGTCGTCATCACGATATGGTCGAAAGTAGTGGAACGTACTGCTGCAAGGCGTTCGGCGACATACCGAACCAATGCAGGTTCGTTGCGCTGCCCGCGATGGGGCACCGGCGTCATGTAAGGCGAATCGGTTTCGAGCATGAATCGTCCGTCGGGTACTGCACGGAGAACGTCGTCGTGCGTCCATCGGCGGAAGGTGACGTTGCCGGTGAACGAAACGTGCATGCCCAGTGCCAGCGCACGCTGGAGAACGTCGAGTCCCGACGAAAAACAATGCAGCACACCGCGGAGAGTGCCGTCTTGCTCTTCCTCGATGATGCCGAGCACGTCGCCATCGGCGTCGCGATTGTGGACGATGATCGGCAGACCGGCACGCTTTGCGATGCGGATTTGCTCGCGGAAGATGCGCTGCTGCTCGTCGGGCGTCGCAAAGTCGTAGTAGTAGTCCAAACCGATTTCGCCGATGGCGACGACGCGCTCTGCATCGGCGCTGCGTTCGACCAGATCGAGCGATGCCGTCGTCGCCTGGCGCGCATGGTGAGGATGAATCCCGACGGCTCGATACACCCACGGGAATTCACCGACGAGCCGTTCGGCGGTCTCGGTCCGTTCGATCGTGATCGCCGGAATCACGATCGCTTCCACCCCAGACTGCTGCGCACGTCGGATCACCTCGTAGCGGTCGGCGTCGAACTGTTCGGTGTCCAAGTGGGCGTGTGTGTCGATCATAGCGCTGCACTCAACGGAGAAGCTGGGGATTCATTGTAGCCATCCGACGCCGACGAGTACTGCGATCGCCCCTGCCAGGAGCAATCGGTAGTAGGCAAACATGTCGAGCCGATGGCTGCGCAGGTAGTGCAACAAGAACGCGATCGAGGCGTAGCCGCTGAGCGCTGCGACCAGCGTGGCGATTGCCAGCTCCCAGAGCTGCTGACTGCTGAGCGTTCGCAGAGCGCTCGCCAGTTCCAACACACCGCTCGCCAGCAACGCAGGGATGCTCAGCAAAAACGAAAATCGTGCAGCGGTCGCGCGCTCTAAGCCGAGCAGCAGTCCCGCACTGATCGTCGTCGCCGACCGCGATGCACCGGGCAGCAATGCGAGCGCTTGCGCGATGCCGATGGCGATCGCATCGCCGACTGTGAGCGTTTCGATCGAGCGCTGCTCGGACGACTTGCGTTCGACGACGAGCATGACAATTGCGATAGCGGCGAGCATCGCAGCGATCAGGAGCGGATTTTTTGTCGTGCTTCCTTCGATGACTTTCCGCAGCAGCAGTCCAGCCGCTCCGATGGGCACGCTCCCGACGACGACGAGCCAACCGAGACGCGCCTCGCCCGATTGGCGATGCGGAAAACGCCGATCGTGAAGCGTCTGACGAATCATGTCGCTGCCGATCGCGCCGATGTCGCGGGCGAAATACGCCAGGACCGCCAGCAGTGTGCCGAGTTGAACGACCGCGATGATCGCCGTCCATTGTTCGGGACGGTTCGGATCGAGCATGCCGCTGAGATGACCGTAAATGGTCATGTGGGCTGTGCTGCTGATGGGGATGAATTCGGTCAGACCTTGGATCAGACCCAGCAAGATGACCAGCAGAAGCTGCATACGAGCATCAGGAGGAATCTTCTGAAGAACAAAGTTACGGGACGTAGCAAGCGCTGTCACTTCACAGCGGGCTTTTGGGCGCTTTCGAAACGGACGACCGAACGCTGACTCGATAGCGCACCGACCGTCAGTCCGACAACTGCACCACCGACACCTATCGGAAACAGTGCTGTCGGGGCAACGACGAGACCTACGGCAGTACCGACAAGAAATCCCGCAAGCGTTCCGACAGCAAGGCGTCCCGTGGTGCGGTAACTGCTGCGAACTTCGTGGATGTACTCGATCGGCACCGCGACAGTATCTTTTTCACCGACCGCCAGCAGTGACGGAGGCGACAAAAGAAATGCTTTCCGACCGCGAAGCAATGGTGCATCGCCGACACCGCCGCGCAATTCGACTTCCACATCGGCGCCAGCAAGCATTTGGTTGATGTTTCTGACAGTGGCGCTATCGAGATGCTCACGCTGGACGACGATGAGCGAGGTCCCGCAGGAAAGCACAAACACAACCAGAACAAAAAGTACAGCTCGGAGCATCGAGCAATCCAGTGTTGTTCATAGCAAAGTTACGTGGCATTTCAGCTACACGGTTCCTGTGCCGATAACTACCGATGAGCGACTATCGCTACCTCGGCACATTATGGAATCGAGTGTTCGATCGAGCAGCTCCGAACAACGAACGTTGCAGCCGACCGTGTGGAAAGAGTTCGTGCTGAAACGGTACACGTTCACCGCGTATTGGAGCGGAATCGAACCCGCCAATGCGTCGGCAGCGATCGTTTGCCTGCCCAATCGAACCAGCACAGCAGAACGATTCATCAGGCTCGGACAGCACATGATCACCGACGGCTCCGATCTTGCCGTCACGGTCGTAGCCCTCGATGCTCCCGATCTGTCGTCGTTCTGGTACCCCAAGCCTGCATTCGATGCTCCACTGGAGATGCAACTGCCATATCTCGACATCAGTTTAGCGGCAATCGAGCAGCTTTGCCAGCAGCTTGCCAACCATATTTCGATCGAAGACATTTCGCTATTCGGATTTGCCGAAGGCGCCTGCGTCGCGCTCGAATACATGGTGCGGTGTGGATATCCTTTGAATGCGGTCGTCGCGCTTTCGGGGGTATTGCTCGGCAGTAGTCTCGAATCCAGCGATCGCTTCCACAGTGCCTCGACACGAACGAAGGTACTGATCAGCCTCGGTGGCGGAATCTCCGCTGCACAGCGAGTACGATTCCGACAAACCGAGCAGCTTCTCAAACAGTTCGGCTACAAAGTCGTTGCGCTCACCTTCGAGCGTCGCCCGGATACTGTATCGCCGCAAGAACTGGAGATGGGACGACATATCATCAACGGCACACTTGCTGATCTATAGCCGGCCCGAGTGTGTCCGCCTCAGCCGCCGCTCGAAATGGTACTCCAGGTACCGCTGCGCAATCGCCCAACAGTCGCAAAGAACGCTCTCCGCAAACGAAAGCGACTTCAATCGTTCGAACGGTGTAGCAGCGATTTCCAGCAATGCCCGTGCAACCATCGGAGCCAGTTGGACCGCATCCGACCGCTCTCTGTCGTCGAGCGCAACGATTTTACCTTCGTCGAATCGAACGCCAAAGATGTACTCTTCGCTTGACTGATCGGAGAGCGCCCCGATGACTCGACTATCTCCTTCGAGCGAGAACCCGTGAGCAGCCGCAAACCGCAAAGCGAATGCAATTGGTATGACCGTGAGAGTCGATTCGGCTGCATCGAGTGCAGCAAGTGCATCGCTGAGCGCAACGAAGACATCGGGAGCAGGATGACCCGGCAGCTCCAGCCGCAACACGATCTCGACCAGAGCCAGTGCTGCCAACAAGTGGTCGTAGCTGGAATGAATGCGGTGGCGTATCGCCACTCGCTCGGCACTGCGGAGAATGTGCAGCTCGCGACCCGGCTTGACGTAATACTGCACCTGCAGTTCCTCGAACGGCTCCAAAAGCGCTGCCATGCGACTTTTCGCCGAACGCGCGCCTTTGGCGATGATGCTTTCGACGCCGCGATCGGCTGTCAGCAGCGTCGCGATGATGCTCGTGTCGCCGTACCGCATGCGCCGCAGAACGATCGCTGTTGTTTCGACGAGCATCGCTACACCTTCGAGGTCTCGACGATCCGTTCGGCGAGCAGCCAATCGAGCGGCGTAGTGATCTTGATGTTGGTTTCCTCGCCCTCGACGGTGGCGACCGCATAGCCGGCGTATTCGACCACACTGGCATCGTCGGTCGCTTCGAAGCGGTCGGCGCGCGCTGTACGATGCGCATCGAGTAGCAGCTCGCGTCGGAACGCTTGGGGCGTCTGCACAAGCCCCACACGACTGCGCTGCAGGGTCGTCTCGATCCATCCTCGGTCGTCGAAAAGTTTGACAGTGTCTTTCGGTGACACGATCGGAATCGCCGCGCCATGCTCGGCTGCAGCCTCGACGACACGCCGTACCAGCGCGGCAGAGACCAACGGACGCACCGCATCGTGAACGACGACGATTTCGACCTCGGCGATCGAAGGATGCTCCAGCGCCCGCAGAACCGATTCCTGGCGCGTTGCTCCACCGTCACACACCGCGACATCGGCGCCCAGGAGCTGTTCTGCCCTCGTGCGCCAGACAGGATCGGTCGCGACAACAACCGGTACATCACCGAGCGCTGAGCGGAGACGAGCTATCGAACGCACGATAACCGGCACACCTGCCAGCAAGCGATATTGCTTGGGCACATCGCCGCCGAAGCGCTGTCCGCTACCGGCAGCAGGAAGGATCACACCGACATTCATACACGCTCGTTCGACACCGTGCAATCGCTCAAAATTACCTGCCGTGCTGCGCTCGGGTGCTATGTTTGCGTCACTCGATAGCTCACGACGATACGATGACGACACGGACACACACGTTCATTGTTTGGCTGCTTTGTGCAGCGCTGATCGGTTGCGCGACGAAATCAGTGCCGACAGGCACCGTTGCAATCGGCACGTTCAACATCGAGTGGCTCGGCGACGGCGTCGAACCAGAACAGAAGCCGCGCCAGGACGGCGATTACGCTGCCATTGCGCAGCTCATCAGGGAGAGCGGTGTCGAGGTGCTCGCTGTCGAAGAAATCGAAAACGACAGTGCTCTGCACCGGCTCTTGGCGTATTTGCCCGGCTGGCGCGGATTGCTCGGGCGCGGCGGACATCGGCAGAACGTCGGCGTGATTTTCAAACCGACCGTCGAATGCGAGCCGATCGGCGATTACTACCCGCTGGCAGTGGACCCGGAGCGCAATCGTGCCGGCTTCGTCGTCCGCTGCCGCAAAGGCGCTTTCGACTGGCTGATGATGGTCGTGCATCTGAAGTCGTCGTCGCGCTACGATTCGACCGAGGAACTCCGCCGACGCGCCATCGAGCAACGCCGCCAACAAGCAACGATCCTGGCTCGGTGGGCTGATTCGGTCCTGCAGCACTCGACAGAGAAAGACATCATCATTGCCGGCGATTTCAACGACTATCCGGGACGCTCGCGAATACCGACACTGACCGCTCTCGAACGCGACACGTCGGTGACCTTTCTCACCGCTGGCATGACCTCTTGCCTCGACCATCGGCGGAATGCTATCGATCACATCGTTGTTTCGACCAGCGCCGCACGGCGGTGGCTCCCCGAGCGACGACGCATGATCGACCACCGTGCTATGCTACCCGACCGCGCTGCCGATCGCATCAGCGACCACTGCCTCGTCGTCGGCGAATTCAACATCGAACCGCCCGACAATGACTGAAAAAAACCGTTTGGTTATCGTAATTTTTTGCCGTAAGTTTGGGGCGGAAAAGTAGGCTCGGCTTCTGCCGAGTAGTGTGTTCTTTCTGGCATCGCCAACAACTGCCCACATATGTTTCACTTTCGGAGTTCCGCGATGAAGCAGATCGTTTCCGTTTTGTTCGTTGCTGCACTGGCAGCAGTCGTTGCGCAGGCACAGCATCCGCGCACGCCGTTGTTCGAGGAGTTCACCTCGAGTACCTGCGGTCCTTGTTATACCGTCAAACCTTACGTTACGCAATTTGCCGAGCAGTCTCCCGACGTGGTAACGGTCACCTACCACATGAACTGGCCTGCCGAAGGCGATCCGTACAACGTGTACAATCCGACCGATAACGATAAGCGGCGCGCCTACTATAGCGTCACGGGTATCCCCGACGCTTACATGAGCGGCACCAAGCTCTATCCTAATAGCGTCGCCGCAATGCGTCAGGCTGCCGACCAGGTCAAGAGTCGTCCGACGCCACTGGCGATGACACTGACCGAAGATCGGACGAAGAACCCTATCGAGGTCACCGTCACGCTGAAAAACGACGGAACCACTGCGATCACTGGCGCAAAGCTCCAGGTCATGGTGCTCAACTACTACGCCGACCTGACTGCACAACTTCAAGGGCAAAATCAACACTACTACAGGACGTTCGAGTACGCGATGCTGAAAGCTCTGCCCGATGCCAACGGTACAGCCATCTCTTTGGCTGCGGGCGAGCAGAAAGCATTCACTTTCACCTACTCGCGCGGCACCGGTAGCGTTTGGGTACCGAATATGCAGTACGTCATTGCTTTCGTCCAGCTCGATCAAACCAAAGAAGTGCTCCAAGCCGCTTCGACACTCAACGACGTCCTCAATCGCGTCGAGATCACATCGGCAGCACCGCGCTTCGGGCTGATAGCACGCGGCACGACCTACTCGCACGAGCTGACGATCTCCAATCCGACGACACGCGCGCAAACAGTAGCGCTCCGCATCAACTCGACATCATCGCTCATCCCGAACGGATGGAACATCACGCTGAACCCACAGCAGTTGAGTTTGCAGCCAGGAGAAGAGAAATCCGTCACGGTGCAGTACACCGCACCCAATGCCGGCGGTTTTGCTATGGCGGTTGTCAACGCATATCCGCAGGGCAACGGCATCAACGACACAGCAACCTTTGTCACTGGCTACATGGCCGAGCAAACCAAATACGCCATCATCTATGGCTACATGGGTTCGGGTATTACGCCGTTCATTCAAGCGATCACCAGTGGAACCAAATACGCCAGCGAAACAGCGGTCATACCACCTGCTGCAGCTGTCGAGTTGGATTTGCCATGCGAAGCGATCGTTCTGCCGATCGACTACGCCGGCAGAGGTGCGCTCCAGAACCAAACGTTGATCGATAAAGTCGTCTCGTGGATACAAGCGAAAAAGCGCCTATTCATTTGCGGGCAGCTCGAAGCATACTATGCATTCAATGTCCAAGGTGGTTTGGCAACAACACGGAATTTCTTCCTCAACACTCTTGGTGTGCGCGGTGTCCAACTGTTTCCTATCACCATCGGAGCAACGACGTATCAAAACCCCTATTATCACTTCACCTATGATTCACAAGGCAGCATCACGGGGGTGACAACGTTTACCGTCCAGGGTGTCGCCAACGACCCCATCAGCAACGGCGTCAACGTCACATGCAACCAGTCCACGCAGTACTACAACCTATACACCGATGTGTTGCAACTGGCAACCGGCAGTCCGGCTGTTCCCATTTTCCGATACGACAATAACACGCAGTACATCGGCGGCATTCGGGTCGAAACGAACGACACGCGCATTGTCTATACGACGTTCGGACTGGAAGCGATCAGCAACACAGCAGCACGCAATCAGCTCGCCCAAAACATCATGGACTGGTTGACAGCGGCAGTGGCACCGCAGCCCAAAATCGAGCTCGTGCAGACGACAGGAACGAACGTCATACAATTCGAGCCTGTTGCTGTCGGTAGCCGAAAAGCGCACACGTTCATGATTCGCAACAGCGGAACTGCTGACCTTGTCGTGAGCGAAATCGCGATGGATCAAGCCGACCAAGCCGAGTATGGCGATGTGTTCGTGATAACCGATGGCGGCACGACACCGATCACGATCGCACCGGGCGGAGAACACTCCGTCACGATCGAGTTCCGTCCGAAGAAGGTCGAAGACATTCAAGCGGCGGTCTTCCACATTCGCTCCAACGGCGGCGATGTGGATTTGACCGTCCTGGGCGATGGCGTAGTTTCGAGCGTCGAACCGACGGAAGCTGTCGCGGGCGCTCTCTCGCTCAAGCTCGCGCCCAACCCCGTCACGACCGATGCAACCGTCACCTTTGCAGTCAACGGTTCGGCATCTGCCGATCTTGTGCTGCTCGATGCTCGCGGTGCCGAGGTCGCAACGCTGGCTGCCGCAGCGACCGGCGAGCACACCATTCGCCTGGATGCGTCGGCGCTGTCGAGCGGCATCTATCGGCTCGTGCTGCGCAGCGGCGCCGAACGTGTCAGCGTGCCGGTGGTCGTGGTCAAGTAACCCGCGCCCGACGAGATTTTCCCGACGGAGCCTTCCGCTTCATCGCGCGGAAGGCTCCGCTTTTTTCTCGTGCAACGACCGAGCAACGGCGAACATGCTGGACGTCGTTCATGACATTTGCCGGCGGCTCCCCGGCAGCCGGGTGCGCTTCCCCTTCGGTCCGACGACGGTCGTCTATTCGGTCGAGCAGCGCATGTTCGCACTCGTCGGACTCGATCACGTCCCGCCACGGCTCAATCTCAAATGCGATCCCGCCAGAGCGATCGAACTGCGTGAGCAGTATCCTGCGATCACCGCCGGTTACCACATGAACAAGCGCCACTGGAACACCGTCCTGCTCGACGGGAGCGTGCCGCAGCAGCTTGTCGAAGAGCTGATCGTCGGTTCGTACCGGCTCGTCGTCGGGAAACTGCCTCGGCAGATTCGCGCGCTGTACCTTGCCCAGCTCGACCGTCTCGGCATCGGGCGCTAATTTTGCTCGGCATGAGAATACTGGTTTGCACACTGCTGGCAATCGCGACGGCGCACGCGAGCGATACGCTCTGGACGGGCGATCGCCTGCCGCCACTGGTGCGGATGGTTCGCATCTATCCCCTCGGCGACGAGCGGCAGCCACCGATTTTGCTCGTCCGCTCGCCCAACGCGCAGGCGATGCCGACGATCGGTGCACAATCGCTCGTGGTCGAACTCGACGTCGCCGCGAGTGTCCCGCCCGATCTGGTCGCTGTTCTCCAACACTGCACCGCGACGTGGGAACCCGACAACAACCCGTTCGCACTCGATCCGACTGCCTCGCGTGCGATCGTGCTCGATTGGCGCTTGGCGCCGCTGCAATCGCACTACTACACGCACCGCGCCGTGCTTCAGATACCCTCGGCGACGTTGCGCGTGCCGGTCGGCGGCAATTGGAAAGTGCTTTTCTACGAACTCGGTCGCGAGCAGCGTCCCATCGCCGAAGCACGCTTTTTCGCCATCGAACCTGGCGCGGAATGCGTGTTGAACATCATGACCGACTTTTACCAGCCGCGCCGCAATGCCGCACCCTCGGCGCGGATTCTCGAAGCGGTCGTCGGCAATGTGCGCGGCTATACCGATGCACAAGTCGGCACCGCCGTTTTCTATCGCATGCATCGGTGGTACGAACCGATGGTCGTCAGCGGAACACGTCTTGCGAGCAGTTCGTCGCTGTCGCTGCGCTCGACACAGACGATGATCGGCGGCATGGCGAGCGGCTTCAAGCGTTTCCGCATCGAGGGCATTCCGTGCGAAAACGACTACCGCCGACTCGATGCACAAAACGTCGGACTGTTTCCTCGTTCGACGGCGCCGGTGCGATTGCCACTGGCGGACATTCGCCGTCGCGGGCAGTTCGGCATGTGGTCCACCGCTGAAGCGGCGATGATCACCACTGGTGTCGGCGCTGCCGACGACGAATACGTTCCCATCGAATTCGTGCTCGATCCGGAAGGCGCGCCGGTTACTGGCGAGGACGTGTTTCTCGTCGGCTCGATGAACGGCTGGCACCCGTCGGTCGAATGGATGATGACCTACGACTCGACGCAGCGACTCTACCGCTTGCGGCAGTGGGTGCGCCGCGGTCAACACGCCTACATGTACGCCACCGGTCGGCTCGACGCCGACACCGGCGCGGTACGGCAACTGAGCTTCGAAGAATTCGAGGGCAACAACAGCGCATCGTCGCAAACGTTCATCGCGCTGATCTACGCTCGTTCGCTCCAGGCGGGCGGCTACGACACGATCATCGCCGCATGCAGCGGCTCGGCGTTTTAGTTTTCCGGTGTTACGGCAATGCACATCGACGTTCTCGGTTACATCGCAGCGACGATTTCGACCTTTGCGATGCTCCCGCAAGCGCTACACGTCTGGCGCAGCGGTCAGGTCGAGCAGCTTTCGCTCCGTGCGTTCGGTATGGCGTCGCTCGGCGCGATGCTGTGGCTGATCTACGGCATCGCCATCGGCAATCGCGTGATCGTCGCCGCCAATGCCGTCGGTTTGTTCATCGTCGGTTACATCGCTTTCAAGAAAGCGGTGTGGCTTGCCAGGAGACGGCGAGAACACGCAACGACTGAACCACTGTCGCAGCCCTATGCCTGAGGGCACACCACATGTCGTCGTCGTCGGGGCAGGATTCGGCGGCATCGAGGTCGTGCGTGTGCTCGGTAACACGCCTTTCCGCGTCACGCTCGTCGAAAAAACCAACCACCACCTATTCCAACCACTGCTCTACCAAGTCGCCACCGCAGCGCTCTCGCCTGCCGACATTGCGGCGCCTGTCCGCAACATCGTCCGTCGCTACTCGAACGTCGCTGTGTTGCTCGACGAAGTCACCGACGTACAGCTCCGACAGCGCACAGTCGTCTGCCGCCGCGCCGGACCGATCGAGTACGACTATCTGGTGCTCGCTCCCGGTGCACGGCATGCCTACTTCGGTCATGACGAGTGGGAACAGTGCGCGCCCGGACTCAAAACACTCGCCGATGCATTGGAGATTCGCCGTCGCATTCTGCGAGCCTACGAAGAAGCAGTCGCATCGAACAATCCGGAGCTGTCGCACAAGTGGACAACGTTCGTCGTCGTCGGGGGCGGACCGACCGGCGTCGAGCTTGCCGGTGCACTCGCCGAGATCGGGCGCTTTACGATGACAAAAGATTTTCCCACGCTCGATCCTCGGACGATTCGCGTCGTCCTGGTCGAAGCTGGCGAGCGGATACTGCCGAGCTTTCCGCCGTCGCTGTCGGCAAAGGCAGCACGTGCGTTGGAAGAACTGGGCGTCGAGATTCGCACGCGGCAGCGTGTCGTAGAGGTCACCTGCGAGGCAGTAACGCTCGACTCCGGTCAGCAGATCGCTGCGCGGACGACCATCTGGGCAGCCGGCAACCGCGCACCGGAACTTCTCCGCAGTCTCGGTGTCCCGCTCGATCCGGCAGGGCGCGTGATCGTCGAGCTGGATTGTTCGGTACCGGGATATCCAGAAGCCTTCGTCATCGGCGATGCAGCCTGTTTTCGCGATCCTCGTCGTGGCCAGCTCCCAGGGTTAGCACCGGTCGCCTTGCAGCAGGGTCGTTTTGTGGGGCGGATCATTCGTCGCGCAATCCCTCCGAACAAGCGTCCGCAGTTTCGCTACCGTGACAAAGGCATTCTCGCGACAATCGGACGCGCAAAAGCAGTCGCTGCGTTGCCGCCGGGCATTCGTGTGGATGGGCTGGTGGCGTGGCTGCTCTGGGCTGCTGTTCACAT
>JAOAGY010000019.1 GCA_026415505.1 Chlorobiota bacterium
AGTATGTATTCGACTTTTTTCAATAACGAATCAACTTTGTTGACCGCTCCATCTGTTTTCGATAATAGGCTCTGTGTTACTGTCGGAGTTTGTCGCTGCTTGAGCGCCGACTCAAGTAACAGTTGTGCGAATTCTTGCCGCTGTTGCTCGATGTGATAACTCATCGCGGCAATAAGTTGCCGATACCGTTCATGCTCCCTGCTCATCAACGCTATTGCTTCGAGCAATAGTTGCCGACAAGCCTGTTCGTACTCAATGCGAGCCGACAGTACACGTTCCCAGTGCTGCATTTGCTCGAACCAGTGAAGCGCCCGTTCGCTATCCCCTTCTGCTTTTGCTAGCCGATAGAGCATTTCGGTACACTCGATTGCCACGCTCGGCATGTCGTGGTGACGAGCAAGTTCGAGCGTGCGTTCCAGCAACCGACAGGCAGAACGTTTCCGATTCAACGTCGAAAGGACCTCAGCCGTGACAAGCAAAGCCGCAGGGTAACCGGGTGAACCCGGATTGAGCTTCTGCCACACACGGTGCGAATAGCGGAGCATAGACAATGCACGTTTGGGCTTCCCGATCTTCGCATAGATTTCACCAATGAGCGCCAAACAATGAGATTGGACGCGCAATTCGCCGCATCGTCGCGCAGCAGCCAGTGCCATCCGCGCGGTACCCAATGCTCGACGGTGTTCCCCGCGGCTATAATGCGTATGTGCGATGTTGAGTAACGACTGAGCCATACCAGGCAATGTTTGGACTTGCTTCCGGAGCAAGTACGCTCGCTGATAATACACCACTGCAAGATCCCAAAAGCCAAACACAGCGTGGATATTCCCCATGGAATCGAGGGCAGTCGCTTGAACAACTCTAAGGTCGCATGATTCTGCAAGGGCTAAGCTCCGCGATAAAAACACCATCGCGACGGCATAGTCCTCGAAAAACATGTGGACTGTTCCCATATTCAGATATGCCCGACACAATTCGGCGTCGCTGTTCATCCGTTGTGCGACATCAACAAGTTTTTGGGAGTACGTCAAAGCATCACGAACCTCCCCAGTAAATGCCGATGCATAGCCCAACGCAGCGTAGAGCATACATCGAAGATGATCACCCTGAGGACCGAGCCGGTCGATTTCTTGGATGTATGTGCGACAGATATTGAGCGATTGTCGGATGTGCCCTGTGTAAAGCAGCACGTGAGCATAGGTCATCTGTGCATGCAGCCAAAGGAACGAGCCTTTCACCGGCTCCAATCGGCTAAGCAATTGCTCACAGAATACAAGAGCGATACGGGGGTTATTTTCTCTGAGCTGTGAAATCTGTTTGAGCTGCAGCTCACCAATGCTGGTGATCTGCTGCACCATCGAAGACATGTCCGGTTTCGCTGAGCCTTTGAACGCCATAGCTATGCTCCTGCCACAGCATTCTACTTCAGCATCGGTTCTATGCAGACAAGATGTCGGTATCGCAGACCGTGTCCTCTTTCAACGAGTTTTGGTAACGCGACAGCCAACCTCATGAAATCGAAGAAATGAAGGTAACCAAACTGATACCACGTCCGACACCACACTTTGCACGGATGTGTTCGCGGTGACGATAAATCGTTTTCGCTGAGAGTCCGAGAATGTCGGCGATTTGCTTGCTCTGCAACTGCAGACGCAGCATCGCGCAGATGAGAAGTTCCATCGAGGTCAACGACGGGAAGCGTTCGGCAAAAATTCGAATAAATCCTGGCAGGATATACTCCATGCGCTGGAGAGCCTGATCGAGCCAGGCATTTAGATCATGCTGCTCAATTTTCGGAAACAATTGCTGGAAAGCTTCGAGCTGGTGTGCGATGGGTTGGTCTGTATGGTCACGATTGTTGCTGGTCAGCTCGAGAGCGAGTCGCTTGATCTGTTGGCGCTGGTCTTCGATGAGTGCTTCCAATTCAGCGATGTGCCGGCGGTAATCTTCATGTTCTCTGCTCAATTTAGCGATTGCCTCCATCATCATCTGGTGCGATGAGTCTTCTTCCTTGCGACGGTGAGTTGTGGAAATGTACCACTGATGATGTTTTTCCAGCCAACCGAGCGCCTCGTCGAACGAACAACGCTGTTTTGCTATGCGATAGAGCTGTTCGCAAACATTCGAAAGAATACTCGGTTCGCCAATCTCGTTTGCGATTCGATAGGCTTGTTCCAAATGAAGCTGTGCTTGTTCGATCAAATCAAGCTGCCGATACATTTCGGCGACGTTTGTATGCGCCATGCATAGCTCAGGTTTGTACTGTATCTGCTGCCACAGGCGCAAGGCAGCTTGGAACATTGCAAGTCCACGCTTGGTGAATCCCAGCGACGAGTACGAACGCCCCATTGCGGTCAAACAGTATGCCTCCACTCTAATATCCCTGCATCGGTGAGCGATTTTGCGTGCTGGGCGAGCGAGTGTGAGAGCTTTGCGGTGTTGTCCCTGCCGATTGTGAACCACGGCGATGTTGAGCATACTTTGAGCCAGCGAGACGGTGTATCCTCCGCGACGCCGCAACTCATATGCCTGTTGGTAATTCTTCAGCGCCAGCTCATCATTGCCCAATGCACCATAGACGACTCCCATGTTTTCCAGTGTGACTGCTTGAGCTGTTTCCAAGTGCAGCTGCTGCGACAGCACCAGTGCACGACTAAAAAAGCCCAATGCTGCGGGGAATTTCTCCATACACGTGTGCACCCACCCGAGATTGAGCAAAGCCCGACACTCGTCGCGTTGATTGCCGGTTCGCTGGGCAAGCTCGAGCAAGCGATAGAAGCTCTCGGCAGCACTATCGAGCTGTCCCAAGTACGTTCGTGCAATCCCCTGCGCAGCATAGAACTGACTGCGCACCCTATCGTCTGCAACAGCGGCGTGCGTTATTGTCCGTGCCCAGCGCTCACACAGTTGCAATGCCTCGGACGCGCGCCCCACCGCAATGAGTATGTGTGCATACGTCATCTGAGCAAGCAACCACAAGGGCGTAATCGGCGACGACGGCAATCGCGACAAGAGACTGTTGCAATGCACAAGTGCCATCCGTGGATCACGCTCCCTCAATTGCTGAATTTGATCCAGCAACAACGCAATCATTTCCGGGTTTAGCGCATCCGAACTGCGCCGACCATCACTGGAATCGCTACTCATGGCATGCACCGTCATCTATGAACGCCCGACACTGTGCACGCCAGCGACTGCAATCGGCATAGGGAAAAAATGGGGAATTTTTTTTCGAACTTCGGTACGATTTCCTGCCTAAGTTCGCAGCGCCAGCGAGCACCACTGCAAACTTACAATGCTCGTGGAGGTCGGTTCCTAATGTTACACCCTCGGAGGATTCGGCAATGCCAGACAACACCCAACGGAAGCTGACACGCGTCCGCCCGCCGCGCGTGCAGATTACCTACGATGTCGAGACAAACGGCGCAATCCAGCAGAAGGAGCTTCCCTTCGTCGTCGGAGTTTTCAGCGACTTGGCAGGCACGCCGAAAGAACCCCTGCCGGAAGTGAAAAAGCGCAAGTTCATAGAGATTGACCGCGACAACTTCAACCGCGTGATGAATCGCATCCGTCCGCGGGTGGTCACGCGCGTCGAAAACAAACTCCAAGACGACGGCTCTGAATTCGCTGTTGATTTGGAGTTCCGCTCGATGGACGACTTCAATCCAGCCGCTATCGCCAAAAAGGTCGAACCACTCCGCCAGCTTTTGGAACTACGACAGAAGTTGGTGGAGATGATCGCCAAGCTCGACGGTAATAACGCGCTCTACGAGCAACTCGAGAGCATACTCTCCAATACCGAAGCTCTCCAGCGGCTGGCTCAGGAAGCACAATCACACGGCACCGGAGCCGGCGAACAACCACCAACCGAAACGGAGGAATAAACCATGGAACAACAACAGCAACAACAGGCAGCAGTCGCCACCGGAGAAGGATCGCTGCTCGATGCGATCATCGAGAATGGTCGCATGGCACGCAACGAGTATCAGCGCGACGCGGCTCGTGACATCATCTCTGCATTCGTCAACCAGATCGTTGACGGGAGCATGAAAGTCGAGCGCGACTTGATCGCGATGGTCAATCGCCGTATCGCCGAAATCGATCGCTTAGTCAGCCAGCAGCTCGATGCTATCCTTCACCACCCCGATATCCAACGGCTCGAAAGCGCCTGGCGAGGGCTGCATTACTTGGTGATGAACACCGAAACGAGTTCGTCGCTCAAGATCAAGGTATTTCCCATCTCGAAAAAAGAGCTATTCAACGACCTCGACCGTGCTGCTGAATTCGACCAAAGCACCATGTTCAAAAAAATCTACGAGGAAGAATTCGGTACACTCGGCGGAAGTCCCTATTCACTGCTTATCGGCGACTATCAATTCGGGCGTCATCCGCAGGACATTGCATTGTTGGAAAAGATCGCCAGCGTCGCGGCTGCTGCTCATGCACCGTTTATCACCTCTCCGGCACCGGAATTATTCGACATGGACTCGTGGCAGCAATTGAGCGACCCGCGCGATCTGTCGAAAATTTTCGAAAGCAACGAACTCATCAAGTGGCGCTCGCTGCGCGAAAGCGACGACTCGCGCTATGTCGTGATGGCGTTGCCGCGTATTCTGATGCGACTTCCGTATGGACCCGATACTGTCCCAGTAGAGGACTTCAACTATGTCGAGAACGTCACCGGTACCGATCACCACAAGTACTGCTGGGGCAATGCCGCCTATGCACTGGGGCGATGTATCACCAAAGCATTTGCCGAATACGGGTGGCCTGCTGCAATTCGCGGGATCGAAGGTGGTGGGTTGGTCGAGGGTTTACCGGTGCATACGTTCCCGACCGACGATGGAGACATCGCAATCAAGTGTCCGACAGAAATTGCCATCGGCGATCGCCGGGAAAAGGAACTCAGCGATTTAGGCTTCATGGCACTTTGCTATTCGAAGAACAGCGACTATGCAGCGTTCTTTGGTGGACAAACGATCCAAAAGCCCAAGAAGTACGATGACCCCGATGCTACCGCAAATGCGAAGCTTTCGACTCAATTGCCGTTCATTCTCGTCGCCTCGCGTTTTGCGCACTATCTCAAAGCGATCATGCGAGACAAGATCGGTTCGTTCCAATCTCGCGGTAATGTCGAGAGCTTTCTCAACCGGTGGATTTCGCAGTACGTCAACAATATGCAGGACGCGGGACCCGAGATCAAGGCACGCTACCCGCTCTACGAAGCAAGAGTGGATGTTGTCGAACAAGCTGGTAAGCCTGGTGAATACCAAGCCATCGCGTATCTCCGCCCGCATTTCCAACTCGAGGGCTTGACCGCATCCCTTCGACTTGTCGCGAAACTTCCCAAAGGTGCATCATGATTCCGTTCCGTCTTGCATCTTTCTTTTCTATTATGTTTCACCATTCACTGGAGTTCTTCCATGCCCGCTGATATTTACGCCAAGTTTGACGGGATTGAGGGAGACTCACAAGATGCCCTCAATAAAGGCTGGATCGAGGTCGAGAACTTTAGCTTTGGTTTCGCAATGCCGACCACTCCCGAGCGAAGTGCACTCGGCGCAGCAACAACTGGAAAGGTCGATGCATCAGAGATCACGTTCGCCAAGACAATGGACACGGCCTCAATGGCGCTCATACGCTCAGTATGGAAAGGTGCCCATATCCCAAAAGTGGAATTCAAATTCTACCGAGCCCATCAAGGCGGACGCGTTTGCTACATGCGAGTGGAATTGACGGATGTCGTTATTGCAGGCGTGCAACTGACAGGAATGGACCAGACTGGCTTGCCAGGCGAATCCTTCTCCCTAAGCTATGGTTCAATTCATGTCGAGTACACCCCGACAGAGAAAACCAAAGGCGGGGCGCAACCCAAACCTTTGCGTGCATCGCTCAATCGTATCACCAACGTCGTAAGTTAATTCACAATTTGGAGATTCCAATGGCAACCGACATTTATTTGTACTTCAAGGAACCTAATGTCCCCGGCGACTCTGAAGATAACGAGAACAAAGACGCCATCGAGATACTGACATTCTCCAATGGCAGCTCGATGCCGATAACTGAAGGTCGGAGTTTCGCTGGGTCGGGGACAAGTGGTATAGCCAACTTTGGTGAATTTAACTTCACCAAGTTAGCAGACAGCGCAACCGTTCCGCTGTTGAAACATGTGTGGGAAGGAACACATTTCAAGCAAGTCCTCGTGCGATGCTATCGCGCAACAGGTCCGAACAGTCGTATCTGCTACCTCGAAATCACAATGGAGGGAGCTGTGATTGCATCGGTGCATCTATCTGCCGGATCGAGCGGCATCCCGACTGAGGGATACGCGATTGATTATTCGAAAATCACCTACAAATACATGGACACCGACAAGGTTACTGGGAAGTCTAAAAATCCCCAAGCAATCAGTTACAATCGATTGTCCAACGAAATCGCGTAAGAGCCAGGCAAGCGAAACGTCGGTGTAATACCGACGTAAATGTTGCGAGGACGGATGATTCGTACCCACACAGCGGAAGCCTGCAGTACCGATGTACCGCGTGCTGCAGGCTTCTTGTAAAAATTGGTTCATCGCTTTTTTAGCAGACGTGCCCGGTACTGCTATCAGTCGAATCATGACGAGACATGAGCATGCAGTCTCCATTTCTTCGCACAAAAGCGTTGCTGTTCGATCGCCTCAGCCCTGCACTCGACAGCGATCCAGCAACGGAAAGTGGCTACATCGGTCTCGAACTGGTCAAACGCTCGATCATCGAACAGCTCGAACATCTGCTCAACTCACGCCGTATGCCGGGGTACAAAACCTCGCTGACAGTGCTCGACTACGGGATACCCGACCACACCGCACAGTCAGTCGGCGACCTCACTCAAATGCGCCAGTTAGTGCGGAGCATCGAACAAGCGGTCGTGACGTTCGAGCCACGATTGAAAAATGTTCGGGCTGAACTCATCAATACCAATCCGAGTTCACTGGAACAAACACTCCAAATTCGTTTGAGCGCGCAGTTGCACGTCGAACCGTTGACCGACGATATGAATCTCTATCTTGTCTTGAGTGGCAAATACGGAACGGTACGCATTTATGAACGAGAACCATCGTGACGAGCTCCTCCGCTACTACGAGACCGAGCTGGACTATCTTCGCTCGGCAGGAGCAGCGTTCGCTCAGAAGTATCCGAAGATCGCTTCACGGTTGGAACTCTCGACCGCACAATCGGGCGACCCACACGTCGAACGCCTCATCGAAGCATTTGCGTTCATCGCCGCGCGAATTCAGCACAACATTGATGCAGAATTCCCGGAGGTCTCCTATGCCCTCCTGGACAATCTCTATCCCCACTTCCTCGAGCCGATCCCTTCGATGAGCATCGCAAGAATGGTGCTCGATCCGAATGCCAATCTCTCTGCTCCCATCACGATACCACGCAATGCGGTGCTCGTCGCAGAACTGAGCGAAGGATACTCGATCACATTTCGGACCGCATATCCGGTCGTGTTGTATCCATTCGAGGTAGAGCGCGCCGACGTCTGCGAACCTGGTTTGTTTCCACCAGACCCGACGCTCGAACGGGCTGCATCGGTACTTCGCATCCGTCTGCGCTCACCGAAAGCACCCTTCGCCCAATTTGCTCCATCGCGACTGCGGTTCTACCTGGGCGCCAATAGATCGTTCGCCTACGAATTGTACGAATTACTCCACACACAACTTCTCGATGTCGGTGTCATTTCTGGTTCGACATCATCGGTGACATGGCTCGGCATCAATAACCTGAGCGAAGTGGGGTTCGGTGAGGACGAGTCGCTGCTCCCATCGCATGGGATTCACATGCAGTACCGTTTGCTTCAGGAATACTTCGCATTGCCGGAAAAATTCCTGTTCGTTGACATCGCACACCTCGATCGCGCCAATCTCGACACCAACGAGCTGGACATTCTCCTGCCACTACACACAGTCCCGTCCGAACACCGCCTGATCACCAGCGATTCGTTCGCGCTCAACTGCACACCGGTCGTCAACCTCTTCCCGAAGATCAGCGAACCAATCTCCGTCGATCATCGCCATGTACAATACCGCCTACTGCCGGACGCGCGACGCGATTTACTGACGGAAGTACATTCGATCCAGATGGTTTCCGGTTCCATGGAGCCTGAAAACGAGCTGGAAGTTCTTCGCCCGTACTTTTCGCTACAACATGGTACGTTCGTCCATTCATCCGACCGTGTGTATTGGTACGCTCGCCGCATGCCGACGTTGCGAAAAGACAAACCCGGCACCGAGGTGTACCTTTCGTTCGTTGATCGGGAATTCCGACCCGCAGCACCTGCCAGTGGCGTCGTTTTTGCACACATTCTCTGCACGAACCGGCACCTGGCGCACAATCTGCCGGAGCGATCGGTGCTCAAGCCGGATATTCCAGGCATTCCGCTTCGGCGCGTCGAGCTCATCCATCAACCGACATCTCAGCTCGATCCGCCGTTGGGCGGTTCGATTCGGTGGCGCGTCATCTCGCATCTGTCGCTCAACTACCTCTCGTTGACAAACCCGGCGACTGCACTGCCGATACTGCACGAAATGCTCCGCCTCTACAACGTCGGGAATGCTGCATATCTCGACCGTCAAATCGAGGGCATCGTCGAAGTCAACGTCCGTCCCGTCGTTCGCCGGGTCGGCGACGTTCGATCTTTTGGGTATCTGCGCGGTGTCGAAATAGGATTACGCTTCAACGAGGACCTCTTTGCCGGCAGCAGCGCACTGTTGCTTGGGCGTGTATTGCGGGAGTTTTACCGCCTCTATGAGCAGGTCAATTCGTTTACGACCGTTACTGTCAGTGGTGTTCGACGACAGAGCACATGGAAAGAGTGGCAGCCAGAACTTTCGCAGTTTTTGGAATGAAACCGCTTCGCATACGCCATCGACCGATCGAAGAAGAGCTCCGGCGTGAGCCACAGTCCTTCGAACTCCATCAGGCACTCCGCATTCTCGAACGCATGCGAGGTGGTACACTAATGCCCGGTGAAACGACACTGTTCGATCGAGAGTGCGTCCGTTTTTCATCACGCGTCAGCAAGGGTTTTCCCCCCTCGGTCATTGCGGGGTTAGAGAGAAATGCTTCCCCGTCAGAACCGCCAACGTTGACTGTCAACCATCTCGGTTTGGCTGGTGCGCATGGTGTTCTACCAGAATTCGTCACCGACGAAATTCTCCGCCAACGCAAAACGGGCGAATCACCGCTGCAAGATTTTCTCGATATCTTCAACCATCGGCTCGTTGCATTGCACGCACGGGTGCGACGTACCTATCGTCCGACGTACATCAACGTACCACCCGAACGCTCGCCTCTGGCGCGCATCGTGTTCTCCTTGATCGGACTCGGTTTGCCAGTTGGGCGGAATGCCATGCAGATTGCCGATCGTGAGCTGATCCCCTTTGCGGGGCTGCTGGTCGGTACTCGACGGTCAGTATCAGCAATCGAAGCTATGTTATCCGAATACACCGGCTGCCGCACGAAGGTCGTTCCCTTTCGTCCCGCCTGGCTGCCTCTGGACCGCCAGACAACGACGCGTATCGGGCATACCGGACGAAATGCGACACTCGGACAGAATGCGATCTGCGGCATCCGAGCATACAACCCTCTCGATGGATACACCGTTCGCATCGGACCCTGCTCGGCAGCTCGGTTCGCAGCACTCAAGCCGGGAGGTTCCGAGCACGCAGCGCTGCGCGACCTGATTCGCTTTCTCTTCCACGATGCCGGAACAGTCGAACTGCAGCTCCAGCTCGAACGCGATGCTGCTCGTCCGGCTCGGATTGGTCGCAGCGTCGAACTGGGGCGCACTGCATGGTTAGCGCCGCACCGTCTCGATCCTGATTCGCCGCATCGCTTCATCGCAATTGTCCTGGTGTATCGCTGGGACGCCGACCGCCCGTAACTGTAAAGATTTGTCGAACCACTTCGAACCCTTACAATGGACTCCAACATTCGCCTGCTGGTCGAACAACTGAACTCGACGTGCCGTCGGGCGCTCGAACAAGCCGCTCAACTCTGCGTCAAGCAAACCCATTATGCCGTAGATATCGAGCATTACCTGTTTGCTTTGCTCGAAATGCCTAATACCGATATAGCCGTCATTCTCGACGCATTCCGCATACCGCTTGCGGAAGTCAAAACCAATGTCCTCGGCGCTCTCGGAAAGCTCAAAGGCGGCAACACACGTACACCGAGTATCTCGAATCATCTTGTCGAGCTGCTCGATCAAGCCCGAAAAATCGTACTGAGTTTGGGTATGGACAGCATCCGTTCCGGTGCGGTGCTGATGGCACTCTACCGCAGCGACGCATTGCGAACGACGATGGTCGAGATCAGCCCGGCATTGGCGTTCATCCAACGGGATGTGCTCTGGCAACAATTACGCGACCTCCTCGAGCGTTCCTATGAAGACCGTCCGGACGCACCACAAGCGGCACCACCTCAGTCCAGCGACGGCGGCATTCTCGCCAGCGAATCGCCAGCCGCTCCTCGATCGAACAAGGCACTCGATTCATATACCACCGACCTAACCGCTCAAGCACGTTCTGGCGCGCTCGACCCTATCGTCGGTCGGGATGCCGAGATCCGTCTGACGATAGACATTTTGACTCGTCGCAGGCAAAACAACCCCATTTTGACCGGTGAGCCGGGCGTCGGCAAGACAGCAGTCGTCGAAGGATTAGCGCAAAAGATCGCTCGTGGCGATGTACCACCGATGCTACGCGACGTGCGACTGCTCTCGCTCGACATGGGCTTGCTCCAAGCTGGTGCGAGCATGAAAGGCGAATTCGAAAACCGGCTCAAGCAAGTCATCCAAGAAGTGAAATCATCACCGCAGCCGATCATTCTGTTCATTGACGAAGCACATACGCTCATCGGCGCAGGCGGTGCTGCCGGACAGAACGATGCAGCGAACCTTCTCAAACCGGCGCTCGCACGCGGCGAGTTGCGAACGATAGCAGCCACGACATGGGCGGAGTACAAGGCATACTTCGAAAAGGACCCTGCTCTGACGCGCCGTTTCCAAGTCGTCAAAATCGAAGAGCCGTCCGTCGAGAGCGCAATCAATATGCTGCGAGGGATGGTCGAAAAATTCGAGTATCATCACAAGGTGCGCATCCTCGACGACGCGGTCACTCACGCAGTCACGCTCTCGCATCGTTACTTGCCCGAACGGAAGCTTCCCGACAAGGCACTGTCGGTTCTCGACACAGCCTGCGCGCGGGTAGCGATCACGCAAACATCCGTGCCTGCTCGACTCGAAGCACTCGACGCCGAAAAAGAATTTCTCGAAAAAGAGCTTGCCTCGCTCGAACGCGAGCACCGTTTGGTACCCCGGCATGCCGAACGCATCGAACAATTGCGTGCACTGCTCGACAGCAATCGTCACGAGGCTGCTCTCACAAGCCAGCGATGGGAACGAGAAAAAGAACTCGTCGAGCGGATCGCAGCGGTTCTGACCCTCATCGAAAGTGCTTCTTCCGATGACGATCTCGGAGCAAAAGCTGCCCAGACAGAAGAGTACAATCGCTTGTCCGCAGAACTCCGCCTGCTCCAAGCCGACGAGGCGCTCGTGCAACCCTTCGTCGATAGCTACACGATCGCACGTGTCATTTCCGACTGGACGGGTATCCCGGTAGGAAAAATGCTCGCCGACAATGTTGCTTCGGTTCACCTGCTCGAAGATGCGCTCACCAGACGCATCAAGGGACAGCCGCATGCCATCAGCGCGATCTGTAAACGCATGCGCACCGCGATGGCTGGACTGAGCGATCCGAACAAACCGACAGCAGTTTTTCTGCTGGTCGGTCCCAGCGGTGTCGGTAAAACCGAAACAGCAATCGCGCTGGCGGAGGCATTCTTCGGTGGCGAGAAGAATCTCACGGTGATCGCCATGAGCGAATACCAAGAAGCACACACCGTCTCTCTGCTCAAAGGTGCCCCCCCGGGCTATGTCGGCTACGGCAAAGGCGGCGTGCTCACCGAAGCAGTCCGGCGCAATCCGTATTCGGTCGTCCTCCTTGACGAGGTCGAAAAGGCTCACCCCGATGTATTGGAAATTTTCTACCAAGTCTTCGACAAAGGCATGCTCGAAGACAGCGAAGGCGTAGAGGTCAACTTCAAAAACACGGTAATCTTCCTGACATCGAACCTGGCAACGGAAACGATCGTCAAGCTCCACACTCGATCGGGTGGTGCAATCGAGATGGAAGAACTTATCGAGGCAATTCGCCCAGAATTGCAGGCGCACTTCAAACCTGCACTCTTAGGACGCATGGTCGTTGTGCCGTATTATCCACTCGGACAAGCCGAGCTGGCGGAAATTGTCCGACTGAAGATGGCACGCATCCAGCGATTGTACCGCGAGCGGTACAACGCACCGCTCCACGTCACCGATGGCATTATCGAAGAGATCGCTCGTCGCTGCACCGACCCCGACTCGGGCGCACGCAACATAGACAACATTTTGACGCACACAGTCCTTCCCGAACTGTCACAATGCATTCTCGACCGGCTCGCAGCCAAAGAACCTATCGGCGAGATGGTGCTCGACATCGGTCAGGACGGGCAGTTTGTCTATCGGACAGGTGACATGATGGCAATCGCCGATCCCCAGCAATACACCTAACGCAGCAAGAGAAATTCACCATATCCGGTTGCCGCAATGGCTGTCACAGTTCCTACGTTCATCCAAATCGAGTGCGCCCCACTCGAAGGAATCCCGACGACATTTGTTTCCTTCGAAGGCACTGAATACGTTTCGCGACTTTTCGAATACGAGTTGGTACTCCAGTGCGGACGCTACGATCTCGATCCGGCAAAATTCGTCGAGCAACCCATCGTTGTGCGTTTGTCGCAACAGGCGCTACCGTCGCAAACCCGCCACTGGCGCTCGTTCGTCGGCGTGATCGCAGCATGCCAGTTCGCTACCGACAGCAACGGCATTCTTTTCCTCCGTATCAAGATTGTTCCTGCACTCGCCCGACTGTCGTTCGCCAAGAACTCACGCATTTTCAAGGAAGCGAGCGTTCCCGAGATCGTCGAAGAGGTGCTCAAAGTTGCGGGCTTCAGCAGCGGTAGCGACTTTCGCTTCCAGCTCAAAGGCAGCTACAGGAGTCGCCCCTATTGTGTGCAGTACAACGAAAGCGATTTCGATTTTATCTCGCGCTTGCTGGAAGACGAGGGCATCTTTTACTACTTCGAGCACGACGGCAGTCGCTGTACGGTACACTTCTGCGACACTGTGCAAAGTTGCGACTATTACCCGACGTTCCAAACAATGCGCTTTCAGATTGCCAAACATCACGATTCAACGAGGCTTGTCTGGCAGCTACCTGTTCTCGAAAGCGAGTGCCATCGGTTTGCGTGGAACGAACGTCACGTACCATCTGCCACAGCGGTCGGTAACTACAACCACGAAACAGCAAATACCGTCATAAATTTGGCAAGGCTCAATAAGGGTGTACCAATCTCTGGTGCCGAGATATACGAAGCACCCGTTGCTGTCGAAACACGCGATGTCGCATATCAGACAGCCAATATCCGCGCAGAGGAGTGGGAATCACGATCGGCGCTCGTCACCGGCGAAAGCACAATCCGTGCGCTCACCGCCGGTTACTTGGTTGATCTAAGCGAGCATGATACCACGTCGTTCAACCAGACGTACTTTTTGACCGAGGTTCAGCACCGCTGCACTCAAACAGAGTATTCGAACAGCTTCTGCGCACAACCGAGCACCCATCCGTATCGTCCGGCGCGGCGGACCCCGAAGCCGCGCATTCATGGCTACTTGGTTGGCCGAGTCGTCGGACCGCCCGGCAGCAACGAAGAAATCCATACCAACGAGCATGGCTGGGTCAAAGTCAAGTTCCCGTGGTCGAAGCCTGGCAACAAAGACGATGCGAACTCTGTTTTTGTCCCTGTTGCCCAATTGTGGGCGGGCAATGGCTACGGGACGATGTTCATTCCACGCGTCGGCATGGAAGCAGTTGTCGCGTTTCTCGACGGTGACCCTGATCGCCCCGTTGTCATCGGTACGATTTTCAACCCCGCCGAACCGACTCCGTACGAGCAACCACCCAATCAAAGCGTCAGTACGATTTTGACCCGCTCGACGCCCAATGGCGATGCTGGCAATGAGCTTCGTTTCACCGACACCAAAAACAGAGAAGAAGTCTATCTCCACGCCCAAAAGGATTGGAACACTCTCGTCGAGAACAATCGAACCACGACGATAAAGCACGACGAAACACTCACCGTCAAAAACAAACGCACCGAGACGATCGAAAACGACAATAGCGAGACGTACAAAGCAAACATGACGGTCGAGGTCCAAAAAGACTACACGCTCACCATCCACGGAAACTTGAAAATCGCCGTCACGGGCAATATCACAATCGAGACGAATCAGAATCTCGAAGTCAAGGCTCTCCAAAATGCCAAGATGGAGGCGGGACAAAACCTTGCTCTCAAAGGTAACACAGGCGTCAGCGCCGAATCACTGGCGAGCATGGATCTCAAAGGCATCAACATCAACGTCAACGCCCAAGCATCGCTCAAGCAGTCGGGCACCGCACAAGCCGAGCTGAGTTCGGCGGGGCAAACAGCCGTCCGTGGCAGCATCGTGATGATCAACTGATGCACACTGCCGATGGAGCACCTGCAGCGAGCGACATATCCGGATGGCTCCGTCCAAGCGGAAATCAAATGCAGCGACGGGATTCCGCACGGCGAGGCGAACTATTACCACCCCAACGGGCGACTGCGACTGCGGATGTCGTACCGAAATGGGATCCCCGATGGGGTGGCTGAGGTTTTCGATGAAGATGGTCAGCTCGTCCATCGAATGCAGTACGTCGGCGGTGTGCTGGACGGCACTGCTGAGACATTCGCTGCCGGACGGTTGGTGCAACGTGCACAGTATCGCAACGGAAAGTTGCACGGCACACTCGAAAGCTTCGCACCATCAGGTAAACTGGTCATGAGCGCCGAATATCGAGCAGGTGTCCTCCATGGCGAGCGCCGCTTGTACTCCGACGCCGAACGAATTCTGCGCTTGGAACACTACGCCGACGGTATGCTCGACGGCGAAACGCTCGTGTACGACGAGCAGGGTGCCATCTCAGAACGACTCTCGTTCAAGCAAGACAAACTCGACGGCGTGTGCACACGCTACGACCGCTTGGGCAACATCGTCGAACAAACACGCTACAGCAATGGAGTGCCAGTACCTGTCGACACCCCGTCGGCAGCAACACACACACAACCAGGAATCTGGGTCGAGCGATAACGAGCGTTCCTGAATGCTCCTTTCTGCAACGCGGCATGTTGCAATTGCTCTACTTCCAGTACAATGGGTCGTATGATCGTAGTTATCGGTATCACAATCTTCGATGCGCGATGCTCCCTGCAGCACGAGTGACAGATATGCACGTGTGCCCTATGATTGATCCAGGTCCGAACCCTCACGTCGGTGGTCCTATCACAGGTCCGGGGACACCAACCGTTCTCATCGGCGGCATGCCAGCAGCAGCAGCCGGTGATTTGTGTACCTGTGCAGGCACTCCCGACACGGTTGTCAAAGGTTCGACAACGGTATTGATCGGTGGCAAACCTGCTGTTCGTATGGGTGACCTGACTGCACATGGCGGTACCGTCGTGGCTGGCTGTCCGACGGTCATGATCGGCGGCTAAGTTTGCTGATGCCGAATATTCACGAACGAGGGTATCACTTCGGCACGTTCAACATGCAAAAGCGACGTCCGACACTGTTTTCTCGCACAGTGCACACCGGCAAGCGCAGCTATTTTGTGGACGTCGAACAAGTGCGCACTGGAGAAAGGATCGTCTTTCTCATCGAGTCCCACGGCAAACATCAGACACGGTACCGTGTGCTGATACTTGAGGAAGATTTGCCGCGCCTCGTCGAGGCACTGGATGCTGCCGCGCAATTTTTGGCGGCGCAACCGAATCGACCGCCCAAGCGCTGAACAATCGCCGCTCCTTACCACGCCCAGCCGAGCGAGGCACCGCCGTAGGGCGCTACGATGACGTCGCCGCTGCTGCGCAGCAGCAACAACGGCGTCAGCGACAGTCGCAGCACAAAGCCGCCATCGAACGGCTGCAAGCGGTAGCCGAGCGTCAGCGGCACATAAAATCGCGGCGTGTGCGCATCGTCCGACGTGCTGTAACCGCCAAGCGTCAACGACATCGCGAACATGCCCAGTCCGGCACCGGCTTCGAGATGATGCGTTCCGTCGGGATTGGTCAGCACGTAGCCTTGGGCAAACAGCCAGTACGCACGCGTGCCGAATGCGGGATATCCGCCGATGCGCATGCCATATTGCTCGTCGAGGCGGCGATCGTAGTTGAACGAAAACAGTATCCCCGCGCCCAGTGCTTCGAAATACGCGGCATCCTGAGCCAGAGTTTTCGAAGCATCCGCTGGCGGTGCTGCCACGGCAGCCACCGAAAGTGCGAGCAAAAGTATCGGTCGCATCGCATATCGCCCCGATTGTTCGACAGGCGAAAATACTTCGGGCGCCGAGCCGCACCGGTACTCGAACGTAGCCGAAAGTCGCAGCCGATTCGTCTTCGAACGCAGAGAAGAATTCTCGCTCGCGTCGTAACTTATCGCTCGGTCGTTCAACTGTTGGAGAATTGCGATGCCGGAATTGGACACGATCACGCTCTCGCCCCCGACTGTCAACGGTCACCGTATCAGCGGATCGCGCGCTGCGGCATACGAGGCGCTCCGTGCCGAGTACGAGCGTTTGCTCAGCCAGCTCGACTCCGACGTTCGGTCGCTCCTCGAACGCTGGCGGGAAGAGATGGAAGCGTATCGCGGCGAAGAATACGTGTACACCGTCCGCGGACGCGAAATACGTGTGCGCAATCACGTCGAGTCACTCTCGCATCTGAAAATCCCGAAGATCGCCACGCCGCGTTTCAACGATTGGGGCGACATCGTGCGCTGGGCGATGCAAGAAAACTTCCCCGGCAAGTTTCCGTACACTGCCGGCGTCTATCCCTTCAAGCGTCAAACGGAAGACCCCACGCGCATGTTCGCCGGCGAAGGCGGTCCGGAGCGCACCAACAAACGATTCCACTACCTGTCCTACGGCATGCCGGCAGCGCGGCTTTCGACCGCGTTCGATTCGGTCACGCTCTACGGCGAAGACCCCGACCGACGCCCGGACATTTACGGCAAGATCGGCAATTCCGGCGTGAGCGTGGCGACCGTTGACGATGCGAAAAAGCTCTACTCCGGCTTCGATCTCTGCGCACCGACGACGTCGGTTTCGATGACCATCAACGGACCGGCGCCGATGATTCTGGCGTTTTTCCTCAATGCCGCCATCGATCAAGAGTGCGAAAAGTACATCCGCGAGCAAGGCTTGACCGAAGCGATCGAGCGCCGCATCGAGGAAATCTATCGCCGGCTCGACCTGCCGCGTCCGGTCTATCGCAACATCGCGACCGGAGCACCGGCGGGCGAACTTCCCGAGGGTCACAATGGCTTGGGCTTGCTGCTTCTCGGTGTCAGCGGGAGCGAAGTGCTTCCGCCGGACGTCTATGCCGAGTGCAAGCGGCGTGCGCTCGAGCAAGTGCGCGGCACTGTCCAAGCGGACATTCTCAAGGAAGATCAAGCGCAGAACACGTGTATTTTCTCGACGGAATTCGCGCTCCGCATGATGGGCGACGTGCAGGAATACTTCATCGCCAATCGCGTGCGCAATTTCTACTCGGTTTCGATTTCGGGTTATCACATCGCCGAAGCCGGCGCCAATCCGATCACGCAATTGGCGTTCACGCTCGCCAACGGCTTTACCTACGTCGAGTACTACCTCTCGCGCGGCATGCACATCGACGATTTTGCACCGAACCTGTCGTTTTTCTTCTCCAACGGTCTCGATCCCGAATACTCGGTCATCGGTCGTGTGGCGCGGCGTATCTGGGCGAAAGCGATCAAGTACAAATACGGCGGCAACGAGCGCTCGCAAATGCTCAAGTATCACATCCAAACGTCGGGGCGCTCGCTGCACGCACAAGAGATCGCCTTCAACGACATTCGCACCACGCTGCAAGCGCTCTATGCGATCTACGACAACTGCAACTCGCTCCACACGAACGCCTACGACGAAGCCATCACGACGCCGACGGAAGAATCCGTTCGTCGTGCTGTCGCCATTCAACTGATCATCAACAAGGAACTGGGTCTGGCGAAAAACGAAAACCCGCTGCAAGGCTCGTTCATCATCGAGGAGCTGACCGACTTGGTCGAAGAGGCGGTTTATGGAGAGTTCCAGCGACTCAACGAACGAGGCGGCGTGCTCGGCGCGATGGAGCTGATGTACCAGCGCAACAAGATTCAGGAAGAGTCGCTCTACTACGAATCGCTCAAGCACAGCGGACAGCTACCGATCGTCGGCGTCAATACGTTTTTGTCGAAAGACGGCTCGCCGACGATCGTGCCCGAGCAGGTCATCCGTTCGACGACCGAGGAAAAAGAACAGCAAATCGCCAATCTCGAAGCGTTCAAGCGTCGCAATGCCGAGCGCTCGGAAGCAGCGCTGAAGCGTTTGAAAGACACCGCCCGCCGCGGCGAGAACATCTTTGCCACGCTGATGGACGTGTGCACTGTCTGCTCGCTCGGTCAGATGACGCATGCACTCTACCAGGTCGGCGGACAGTATCGGCGGAATGTGTAGGCTCGATATTCGGCGATCGGTACATCCTCTTCGAACTCGCGATCGATCTCGACACGTTTTTTGTGTGACTGTCTTTCGTGACTACGACAGATTCGCTTTTTTCTTCGGCACCTGACGCACCGCGACCGCCGCTGGCTGCACGGCTGCGTCCGCAAACGCTCGACCAGATCGTCGGTCAGGAACACGTGCTCGGTCCGGATACGCCGCTGCGCCGCGCGATCGAACGCGATGCGGTGCCCTCGCTCATCCTGTGGGGTCCGCCGGGGAGCGGAAAAACGACCCTCGCACACGTGATCGCTCGTGCGACGCGCGCACACTTCGTCGCGCTCAGCGCTGTCAGTGCCGGCGTCAGCCAGTTGCGTGCGGTCGTCGCCGATGCGACCGAACGCCGGCGTCGCGCAGGTCGACGCACGATCGTATTCATCGACGAGATTCATCGCTGGAGCAAAAGCCAACAAGACGCTGTGCTGCCGGCGGTCGAAGATGGCACGATCACGCTCATCGGCGCGACGACGGAAAATCCTTCGTTCGAGGTCAATGCAGCCTTGCTCTCGCGAACGCGCGTCGTCGTACTGCGCCCGCTCCAGCCGGAGCATCTCGAGAAAATCCTCGATCGCGCATTGACCAGCAACGAAGGGCTTGCCTTGCTCGGCGTCCAGCTCACCGACCAGGCGCGCGCTCATCTGATCGCGATCGCCGATGGCGACGCACGCCGTATGCTGAACACGCTCGAACTGGCTGCAGAGTCGGCTGAACCGAATGCCGATGGATTTCGGCTGCTCGATCTCGATGCCGTCGAACAAGCTGCACAGCAGCGCTGGTTGCTCTACGATCGCGCCGGCGAGGAGCACTACAACATCGTTTCGGCGCTGCACAAGTCCATCCGCGATTCCGATCCCGACGGCGCGCTCTACTGGCTCGGTCGTATGCTCGAAGCAGGCGAGGACCCGCTCTACATCGCACGCCGTCTGATTCGCATCGCCAGTGAAGACGTCGGTTTGGCTGATCCTCGTGCGCTCTCGCTCTGCATGGCAGCACAGCAGGCGATCCACTTTGTCGGCATGCCCGAAGGCAATCTCGCGCTCGCACAGGCTGCCGTGTATTTGGCGCTCGCACCGAAAAGCAATGCACTCTATGTCGCCTACCGTGCCGTGCAAGAAGACATCGCACGCACACGCAACGAACCGGTACCACTCCATCTGCGGAACGCACCGACACACCTGATGAAACAACTCGGCTACGGCGCTGGCTACAAATACGCTCACGACTTCCCCGATGCACTCGTCGCGCAGCACCACTTGCCGCCGTCGCTGGCAGGCAAGCGCTATTACGTGCCGACCGATCGCGGATTCGAGGCGGAGCTTCGGCGGAGAATGGAAGAGTGGGAACGCCGTCGGCAGGAAAACTCCGGCGGTTGAAATGCGCTATCGGACGACGAACGTCGGATCGAGTCGCTCGGCACCGCGCCACAGCTCGAAATGCACAAAAGCACCGCTGAGCGTTTCGCCGCTCGTGCCGATCGTTTGTCCCGCACTGACGCGGCTTCCCGCACGAACGCTGGCTTTGTCGAGATTGCCGTACACCGTCCGCACACCGTTCCCATGGTCGATGATGACGACAGTGTTCATCGCGGGCAACCACTGAACGGAAACGACCGTTCCGGCTGCTGCAGCGCGCACTGGCGAGCCGACCGGAACGGCAATGTCGATACCGGTATTGAACGCCTTGGCGCCGGTCGCTGGATGGCGGTACTCGCCGTAGCCGCGCAGAATCGCTCCTCGCACAGGTGCCGACAGCGAGGGCAGTTTCCCCACCGGTGCAGGTGCGGATTTTCGTTCGCTCCGTGCGAGCCGTTCGATGCTGCGCGCGATCGTTGCAGCGCTTTTGCGCAATTGTTGCAATTCGCGTTCGATGGCATGGCGGTCGCGCCGGAACTTGTCGAGAAGCTGCGTTCGCAATGCGAGCAAGCGTTCCAATCGTTGCTGCTCGCGCTGTTGCTGATGTGCCAGGAGGGTGCGTGCGGCGCGATACTGTTGGAGTTTGTCGAGCGCACTGCCGGTGCTGTCGTGGGCGCGTTTGAGGGTGCGTGCGCGCTGTTCGAGTCTGCGCAGAGCCGTTCCGATGATCGCTGTATCGAGCGCGTCGTCGTCGCTGTCGGCAGCGGCAAGAACGAGCGCCAGTCGTCTGATGCGATCCAGCTCGTAATCGAGCGCCGATCCGTAGCCGTGGCGAGTGCGCAATAGCTGCTGCTGCCGACGATCCAGCTCGGCGATTTCGTCTTCGAGCATGCACACGTACCGGCGTTGGCGCTCTAATAGCTGCTGAAGCTCGGCAATTGTCCGCTGGGTGGCTCGCTCTTTTTGCACCAGTGCGGTCAGTGCACGTTCGCGTTGCTGGATGCTCCGTTGCAATTCGACGAGCTGGCGTTGTCGCGCAGTCAACCCACGCTCGCCGTCGCTTCGGGCAGCCGAGGACTTTCGTTTCTGCGCAGGAGCCAAAGCGACTGCCACTGCGAGCAACACTGCAACGGCGGCACGCGCGATCATGGCTCAGAACTCGTCGGTCGGAACACGTTCGATCTGCGCACCGAGCCGGCGGAGCCGTTCTTCCATGCGTTCGTAACCACGGTCGAGGTGGTAAATGCGGAGCACGTCGGTGCGCCCGTCGGCAACCAGTCCAGCGAGCACGAGCGATGCGCTCGCCCGAAGATCGCTCGACATGACCGTCGCGCCGAGCAATCGCGCATTGCCGGTAACGATGGCGGTATTGTCGACGACTTCGATTTCGGCACCGAGTCGCCGCAACTCGGGCACGTAGCCGAAGCGTGTCGGGTAGATCGTGTCGGTGACGCGCGAGCTACCATCGGCGGTGAGCATCAGCGCTGCCCATTGCGCCTGGACGTCGGTGGGAAAGCCGGGATAGGGCGCCGTCGTGATGTTCGTCGGCTCGAGCTCTCCATCGCAGCGGAGTTGAATCGTCGTGCCATCGACGTCGAGCGTGCAGCCGATTTCTTCGAGCTTGTCGAGCACTGCGCCGAGGTGGTACGGATTGACGTCGGTCAGTCTGATCGCGCCGCGCGTCATTGCTGCGGCGATGAGAAATGTCGCCGCTTCGATGCGGTCCGGGATGTTTTCGACTGTCGGCACCGGCTGGAGCGCAGGCACACCTTCGATGCGCAGCGTCGAAGTGCCGATGCCCTCGATGCGTGCACCCATCGCCACGAGCATCCGAGCAAGAGCAGTGACTTCCGGTTCCATCGCGGCGTTGGTGATGATCGTTTCCCCTTCTGCAAGCGAGGCAGCGTAGAGGATGTTCACCGTCGCGCCGACGGATGGGACGTCCAGATGGATTGCCGCGCCACGCAGTCGTTCGGCGCGTGCATTGATGTAGCCGTGCTCGATGCCGATGTCGGCTCCGAGCTTTTCCATACCTTTCAAGTGCAAATCCACCGGACGCGGACCGAAGGCACAACCGCCCGGCAGCGACACGCGAGCTTGTCCGTAGCGTGCCAATAGCGGACCGAGCACGTAGATCGAGGCACGCATTTTTTTGACGTGCTCATACGGCGCCTCGAATCGCTCGATCGTGCGCGTATCCACGAACAGTTCGCCGGAAGTGTCCAGCTCGATATGTGCGCCGAGCGTGGACATCAGGCGCGACATCGTCCAGACGTCGCGTAAATTCGGTGTGCGTCGAATGCGGTATATGCCCGGCGCCAACAGCGTCGCCGGTATCAGCGCCAGAACGGCATTTTTGGAGCCAGCGACCGCGACCGTACCGCGCAACGAGCGGCCGCCTTCGATAACGAACTTGTCCATCGCATGATCGGTGTGTACCGCACGAAATTACGGTCGCTCTTTTCTCGACGGAGGAAACGATGCACCCGAATTGGTTCGTAGCCCTTCACGCGGCGACCGACGATCCGTTGGAGCTTCCCCCGCTGGCAGACGGCATGCGACCGCTGCATCCGGACGACTACCACGTGACGGTTGCGTTCTTCGGTGCATTGCCCGCCGATCCGACCGACCGACTGGCAGCGATGATCGAGGAAATGCGGCGTCCGCCTCTGGAAGCCGTCGCCGATCGAGCGCTGCTGCTGCCGCGTCCAACGCATGCGAGCGTGGTGGCGTTGCACTTGCAGGGCGATGCTCTCACCGACTACATCGCCACGTGGCGCGATCGGCTGCGTGCTGCGGTGGGGCTGCAACCGGAAGCGCGGTCGGTCTTGCCGCACATGACGGTCGTGCGAATGACTCCCACACGCGATCGAAACCGCATCGAACAGCGCCTGCACTGGGCTGCACAGCTTCAGCGACGGTTGCCGCTGCGCTTTCGATTGACATCGGTCGGTCTTTACACCTGGCGCGAGCGACCGCTGTCACACCAGCCGCGTTACAAAGCGACGCTGTGCATTGCATTCGATTGACGTGCAGTGGTTATTTTCGATGTGTGGTTGGAGCGAGCGCAGTGCGATGCGCCGTCGCAGCGACATCCGACGGTGGATTTGCCGGTGTGGCACGGACAGCTCCTACCGTCCACGCGAAAACAAGCAGCTCCCACCAGGCAGCCATCCATCCCGATGCCGCGGAAGCGACAGAGCGCGGTCGGACGAGTCGGTTTCGGTGCCGGCGCAAAGCAGCCTTCATGTTGCAAGGTAGCACACTGTCTGGCTCGACGGGCGGACGTTTTTCGATTTTGTGACGCACGATGAGCAAGCTTCGACTCGAACGCTACATCGAATCGCTCGACGACAGCGAAAAAGCTGCCGTTGCGCAAGCGGTCGAGGCGCAGCATCGCCCCACGCTCAGCGCGCTCTGGCGACTGTGCACCGAGCTGCTCGCAAGCCGAACGTCCATCAAACCGAACAAGGAAGCCATCTTCGAGCGCATCTTCGGCGAGCCGTACAGCAAGGAAAACGACTACCGTCTGCGCCACGAATACCGCCTGCTGGTCAGCACGATCGAACACGTTCTCGCCGAACGACACGCACGCGAAAAACTCGTCAGCGACCGACTCTTCGCCGACGAGCTCTTGCTCGAAGCCCTTGCCCAGCGCAACTTGTGGGCTGAGTTCGACGACACGCTCGCCGATGCGCTCGATCGTGCCGCCCGCCAGCACGACTATCACCGCACGCTCCGGCTCCAACTGCAGGCGATCGCAGCGACGCTGCGCAAAGGAATGTGGTCACACGAACGAATGCTCGACACGATCGCCTGGATCGATCGTGCCGTCGAGACGCTCAACCGGCTCGGTGTCACCGAATACGAGCATCTGGCAGCGCTCCGCACAGCGACCGAGCACATGCTCGATGCCGAAGACATTGCCTATCAGCCGATGCCGCCGCTCGATCTCGAGCAAACGACGGAGCTTCAGCAATACTATCGCCTCAAGCGCTTGGCGGTACGTTACACTGGTTCGCAGCGATTGGAAGCAGCACAGGCATGCGCCGAGCTGATCGAGCGCATCGCGACCGAACCGGGCACACCGCTTTTTGCCGAGCGCATCTCTGCAGTGGGAACGCTCGGTGTTCTGCTGATGATCGCCGCCGGCGATTATGCCGGCTCCGCGGCGGTCAGCCGGCGTGCACTCGAACTGGCAGAACAGCATGGCGACCGGACGATCGTTCCGCTGCTGGCGTACAACTACTGCAGTGCGTTGATGAAAGCCGGCTGCTGGCAACAGGTGCTCGATTTCCTCGGCAGCAATCCGACATTGCTCGACGATCGGCGTGTCGGCTTTCGCTTTGCGCTTCTGCGTTCGTATGCATTTGTCTTTCTCGGCGATGCAGTCGGAGCGCTGCGGTCGTTGCCAAAGGCATCGCGTCGCTATCCCACCGGCGAGTATCACTACGCGTGGTATCTCTACGCCATCATCGCATTCGTGCGCGGCGATCTCGACGATGCGCTCCGCGAAATCAAAAACTTGCGGAAGCACTTTGTGCGGCAGAAACTCCGTTCGTCGCTGGCGACCGATTACGCGCTCGTCGGCGTGCTGGGGAAGTTCTTCGCTGCGACGATGTATTCCTCGCCGCACCGCCGTGCCCGCGTTCGCCGATGGATCGAAGAGTCGCTCGACCGCATCGCTGCAACGACGCCGCACTATCGCGACTACCTGCCGGTGATCTGGCTTCGTCGTCAGCTCGATCAGCTCAACTGAGCATTTGCATCAGCTTGCGCTTGACGACAGGCAAAATGGTTTCGGTGTAGGGGAAATCCAAGTCTGTCTCGCATGAAAACGTCGCTGGATTCGGCAGATCGGGATACTGCTCGATGAGCCGATGTTTGATCGTTTCGGGTGCCGACCACACGCCGCGATGCGACAGCGAGAGCACTTCGACGGTTCGGAGCATCCGGTAGCTGTTGCCATGCTCGACCAGCTGCGATGTCGCATAGCGGAGAACGTGCAGAGTGCACGTGCGATGTTCGGGAACGAGAACGTAGCCTTCGCCGGTGTACATCGGCACCAGTCCGACGCTGGCAATCGTGATGTTGTCCTCGACGAAATCGAACAGTGCGGCACCCTCTTCGATCGCAGCCGCAATCAATGGCATTGCCCACCGAATCAGGTCGAACATTTGTTCGAGCGGCTGTACCGACGCCACCGCTTCGTCACCGACACTTTCGGCAGGTGGAAGGATGTGCGGCGACTGGTGGGCGTGGAAGTGCTCGTGTTCCTGCACGATCCGTTCCAGTGCACGGTAGAGTGCGATCAACTCTTGCAGTTCCGGGTAGAGTCGGTTGCGACGGAACCGCGCCGTGCATTCGCCGATCGCCGAGCAGATTTCGTACTGGCGACGTTCCATGTCGTCGAACGGACGAGTGAAGAGTTCCAACGACAGCGTTGCCATGGCTCCATCACCGTAGCACGTTGAACATGTCTTCACACACAAACATATCGGCACATCATGCGTACTTCAATAGCAGTAGCACGGGCTGTTTGCTGCTACATACGACGCGATGCCGTAACACGCTCGGCACGACGAGCGCAATGAGTGTCACTCAATGAGTGTCACTCTAAGGGTGTTTTGCAGGGTCTTTTTCTTTTGCCTGTCACCCCGAACTTGTTTCGGGGTCTCTCTGTCCTCCTTGTGTCACCCTGAGCTTGTCTCAGGGTCTCTGAGATGCTGAAACAAGTTCAGCATGACAAGTGGTGGTACGATGAGATGCTGAAACAAGTTCAGCATGACAAGTGGTGGTACGATGAGATGCTGAAACGAGTTCAGCATGACGAGCAGAAAGCAATGCGATGCAGAGGGACTGACCGCACCCCACCGGTGGTCGTGTATATTCGCGCCCGACAGTGTTTTTTGCCTCGTGTCGCGCGCAAGTACTTCTCCCTGCAAGACAACGAATGCTCTACGAATTGCTCCTGTGGATTGACCGCACGTTCGGTCCGCCCGGATTCGGCGTGTTCCGGTACGTCACGTTTCGTTCTGCTGCGGCAGCGATCACAGCGCTGATGATTAGCTTCGTGGTCGGACCGCGCATCATCGCGGCTCTTCGCCGGCGTCAGATCGGCGAACGAGCCAAAGCAGAACTCGCCACAACTGGCAATCACGCATCGAAAACCGGCACGCCGACAATGGGTGGGTTGATTGTCCTCCTCTCGGTCGTTCTGCCGACGATCCTTTGGGCGAACATCGGCAATGCATTCGTTTGGACGATCGTGGTGGTGACGGTCTGGCTCGGTGGGGTCGGTTTCCTCGACGATTACTTGAAGGTCGTTCGCAAGCTGCCGAAAGGTTTGATCGCACGGTACAAACTCGTCGGGCAGGTCGCTATCGGTTTGCTCGTCGGTTGCGCGATTTACTTTTTCCCCGAATGGTACAGTGCCTCGTATGCAGCGGTCAAGACACTGACGACGGTTCCGTTTGCCAAGCACGTCAACTTCGATTGGGGCATTGTGTACGTGCCGATGGTCGTGTTCGTGTTGACGGCGACGTCGAACGCGGTCAATCTCACTGACGGTCTCGATGGGCTTGCGATCGGAACGGTCGGCATTGCAGCACTGGCGCTGGCGCTCATTGCCTACGTCAGCGGCAATGCGGTGTTCGCGCAGTATCTGACCATCATGCATCTTCGCGGCGCCGACGAGCTGACGATCTTCGCTGCAGCGATGGTCGGTGCGTCGCTCGGTTTCCTCTGGTTCAACGCCTATCCTGCGCAAGTGTTCATGGGCGACACTGGTTCGCTGGCGCTCGGTGGGGCGATTGGTGGATTGTGCGTGCTCATCAAGAAAGAGTTTTTGCTGCCAATTCTCGGCGGTGTGTTTTTCGCCGAGACGCTCTCGGTGATCGTGCAAGTGGCGTACTTCAAGTACACCAAGCGCCGCTACGGCGAGGGACGGCGAATCTTTCGGATGGCACCGCTGCACCATCACTTCGAGCGCTGCGGCTGGCACGAAGCGAAAGTCGTCACGCGCTTTTACATCGTCGCGATCATTTTGGCGATAGTGACGATGGCAACGTTCAAGGTTCGATAATCGCTACGGAGCTCGATATGGATCGCATCGCACAGTTGGAAGAGTATCGCCGCCTTGCCATGCTCGGTGGTGGCGAAGACCGCATCGCCGAACAGCACCGCAAAGGCAAACTCACTGCACGCGAGCGGCTCGACGCGCTGCTCGATCCCGGCTCGTTCGAAGAGTTCGACATGTTCGTCCGGCATCGGTCGAGCGGTTTCGGACTCGAGCGCAATCGTCCGTTCGGCGATGGCGTCGTCACCGGTGTCGGCACGATCGGCGGGCGCACGGTGTGCGTGTTCTCGCAGGATTTCACGGTCTTCGGTGGTTCGCTCAGCGAAGCGCATGCAGAAAAGATTTGCAAGGTGATGGATCTTGCGCTCAAGATCGGCGCTCCGATCGTCGGCATCAACGATTCGGGCGGGGCGCGCATCCAAGAAGGCGTCGTTTCGCTCGGCGGGTATGCCGACATTTTCTTGCGCAACACGCTCGCCAGCGGCGTCGTACCGCAGATTTCCGTCATCATGGGTCCGTGCGCTGGCGGTGCTGTGTACTCGCCGGCGATCACCGATTTCATCTTCATGGTGCGCGGCACATCGTACATGTTCGTTACCGGTCCGAACGTGGTCAAGACGGTCACGCACGAAGACGTCACCTTCGACGAACTCGGCGGCGCCGATACTCATGCGACCAAGTCGGGCGTCGCGCATTTTGTTTTCGACGACGAGATCGAGACGCTGCTGGCGGTGCGGAAGCTGCTGTCGTTTCTGCCGTCGTCGAACTGGTCACCGGTGCCGCGCATTTCGACGACCGACAGTCCCGATCGGCTCTGTCCACGGCTCGACCGCATCGTTCCTGCCGATCCCGCCCAACCCTACGACATGAAGGAAGTCATCGTCGAGGTCGTCGATGAAGGCGACTTCTTCGAGGTGCAGTCCGAGTACGCACCGAACATCATCGTCGGCTTTGCGACGCTCGGTGGCATGCCTGTCGGCATCGTCGCCAATCAACCGAATGCATTGGCTGGCGTGCTCGACATCAACAGCTCGGTCAAGGCGGCGCGCTTCGTTCGCTTCTGCGATTGTTTCAACATTCCGCTCGTGGTGTTCGTGGATGTTCCTGGCTTTTTGCCGGGTACCGATCAAGAGTGGAACGGCATCATCCGTCACGGTGCGAAGCTCCTCTATGCGTTCTGCGAAGCGACGGTGCCGAAGATGACCGTCATCACGCGCAAAGCCTACGGCGGCGCATACGACGTGATGAACTCCAAGCACATTCGCGGCGATTACAACCTGGCGTGGGTCACAGCCGAGATCGCTGTCATGGGTGCAAAAGGTGCTGTCGAGATTCTCTTCCGCAAGGAGCTCGAACGTGCAGAGAACAAGGATGAACGCATGCGACAACTCGAGCGCGAATACAACGAACAGTTCGCGCATCCGTACCGTGCAGCCGAGCGTGGATACGTCGACGATGTGATCGTTCCGAGTCACACGCGCATGCGACTTGTCCGAGCACTCGAGCGACTGGCGCCGAAACGCGATGCGAATCCACCGAAGAAACACGGGAACATTCCGTTGTAGCACGACTTCGTCGCTACGCGACATCGCGACACGCGATCGCCCGCAAAACAAGGAACCATGCGGCTTTCAGGGCATCGTTGTCCATCGCACGATGCACGACTCGATCGACGCGTGCGAAAAAATTTTTTCGCACGTGCAAATTTCTCTTGTAAAATCGCTTTCGGTTTTGTAGTATTGCGATGCATTTTGTTTGTACCACTTTAGTACAAAGAGGTCGCTATGGCAACTGCCAAGAAGGCGGCTGCGAAGAAGGCGCCGGCAAAGAAAGCCGCAGCCAAGAAGGCACCGGCGAAGAAAGCGCCAGCCAAGAAGGCGGCTGCGAAGAAGGCGCCGGCAAAGAAAGCCGCAGCCAAGAAAGCAGCGCCAGCGAAGAAAGCTGCAAAGTAACCTCTCGCTGGCAAGGCTTCTTCTCCGCGAAGGCTCTCACCACCGTGAGAGCCTTCAGCGTCCATAAGGGACACACCGCATTCCTTCGATGAACGATCCCGCAATCGTCCGCTCCGTCGGCACGATGCTCGATGCGCACGATGTCGCGACAGTCGAGCAACTCGTCGAGCGCATCACAGCACTGCTGGCGACCGATCCTGAGCGGCTGATGAACATCCTCTACCGCCTCGACGTCAGCGAAGACCGCATCGGCGAGATTTTCCGCCGCACACCGCTCGACCGCATCGCTGCTGCCATCGCACAGGCGATGATCGAACGCATTGCCGAGAAACTCGCCACACGCCAGCGCTACGCTCGCTCGCGACAGTTCGACGTTCGTCTTCGTTCCTACACACCCGACGACGCCGAGCAGCTCTACGACGCAGTGATCGAATCGTTCGAGGAATTGTCGCGTTGGCTGGCATGGTGTCGAAAGGGATACTCGCTCGCCGACGCGCAGGCGTGGTGCCAGTGGGCAGCCGAAAGCTTCGCAGCAGGCGAGGCATATCACTTCGTCGTCGAAGCTCTGCGCGTCGAGAGCATCGAGTTTGCAGGCGGATGCTCTCTGACGCCGACCACCGATCGCGCCAACAATGTCGTTCAACTCGGATACTGGACGCGTTCGACGCTCGCCGGTTGCGGCGTCGCCACGAAAGCAGCATCGGCGGCTGTCGCATACGCTTTCGATCGCCTCGCAGCCGAGCGCGTCGAGATACTCATCGCCACCGGCAACAAAGCCAGCCAGCGTGTCGCCGAAAAGATCGGTGCGCAGCGCGAAGGCGTCATGCGGAGCCGTTTGGCTGTCGGCGATCGACGGCACGATGCGTTCGTGTACGGCATTCTCCGCAGCCAGTGGATCGAGCGCCGCAGTGGCGAGCATCGAGCGCCGTGACGCTATTTTCGTACGTGGAACAACGGCCTCCTACCGATGGCAAAAACCAACGAGCGTTACTTCGTTTTCGGTGAACTGCCTTCCCTTGTCGAAACAGTGAGGATGCTCGATGAAAACGGCGAATCGTTCCTCATCTTCGATCGGTCGCCGGATGAGTACGAGCTTTTTTACTCTCGACCCCAGCAACTGGAATCTCGACCACCATTCGAACCAGCAGCACCCGAGCTGGAACCATACAGAGATCGCATCGTTCGCCGTGTTGACGACATCCCCGACGACCAGCTCCCAACGGTCATCATCGATGTGTCGCTCCAATCCCTAAACGATCAATCGAACATCCTGTGGGACCTGCTCGAACGAGCAACGAACGACGTGCTCATTCTTGCTTCGACGCTGTCGTACACTGCCACCGAAGTCGCTCGCTGGTTCACCGACGATTCGACCGTCGTCGGTTTCAACGGCATGCCGGGCTGGACGTCGCTCGAGGCGATCGAGATTGCGCCAGCCTTGGGGTGCCCGAACGCAGCACTCGATCGGGCGCAAAGCATATTTGCAGCATGGGATTTTCGGACAGAGGTCGTCGAGGACCGTGTCGGATTGGTCGTGCCGCGAATTTTGGCGATGTTGTTCAACGAAGCGGCTTATGCAGTGATGGAAAACGTTGCATCACCGAGCGACATCGATACTGCGGTCAAGCTCGGTGTCAACTATCCGCACGGCTTGCTCGAGTGGGCTGATGCATTCGGTTTAGAGCGCATTGTAGCTATCCTCGACGCGCTCTACGCTGAATACGGCGATCCGCGCTACAATGCTTGCCCATTGCTCCGGCAATACGTCCGCGCTCACTGGACAGGCAAAGAGAGCGGACGCGGATTCTTCGAGCACGACACCGTCGAACGGGCGTGAGAATGCGTCCGCGTATTGCGCTCTTCGATGCAGCACTCGGCGACGGTATCGAATCGTTCGCCTCGCTCTTTGCCGCCGGTTGGACGTGCATGGTTGTCTCCCCAGACAATTGCGATACGCTGCAATCGCTGCCGGTCATCGTACCGACAACAAAGGGTCAGTCGTGCTGCGGTAGTCGCTACTGCATTCGCGATGCAGTCGTCTCCCGCCTCCCCGATCGCGCCGTCGTCGTGGCAATTATCCTGCGCCCTGAGCTACAGTGCCTGGCTGAGTGCGCCGACACAATTTTTGCCTGCGATGCCGTCGCGCGATGGTGTCATCAACGCAGCATCCCGGCTCGAGGTGTGAAGACAATCGCTGGATTGCGCGAGTGTGTGGAGACCTACCTGCAGAAAGGTATTTTTTCGACACGACATCGTGCCCAGCTGTATCGTCAACACTTAGCGGAGGTCGAATGAAGCGCTCGATTTCTCTCGGCACGATCGGTTTGGCAATAGCAATCGTATTCGGCGCGATAGCACCGATCGCCGCACAAGAGTATGTCACGATTCTGCGTTCGTTCAGCGTCAATGGGCAACCTGTCGCGGAGCGGTTGTGGAAAGAAGGAATCGAAATTCGACCCGAAGATTACATCGAGCTGATACCGGCAGTTCGAAGTACCACAGGCGACACCATCGCGGCAATCAGTTACGTGATCGAAATCGCCAGTGACGAAGTCAAACACCAGCGAACGATCATCGAACCACGCATCGAATACAAGGGGCTACCATCGGGCAGTTATACTCTCCGCATCCAAGCTCAACTCGACAAGGGTTCGGCAGCAGCGCCGCTGTTGCTACGCTTTCGCGTCGGCTCGCAGCTCTCGATCGCAGACCGACACGACGCGCCGACACCGACCGATACAGCAACAGCAGCACCGCAGGGTGTGTTTCCACTCCGCTTGTGGATTGTGCTCGCCTTGGCAACGAGCATCATCAGTTTGGTGTTGGCAGGACTGCTGCTCAAGCACCGACGTCGAACACGTCTCACGACGCAAGACTTCGATCGCCTTCGCGCTGAACTCGATGCTACGCGCAAACGTGCCGAGCAATTCGAACAGCAATGTGCAGCGCTCGAACGCGAACTCAACGATGTCCGTGCATCGCTTGCCGAACGTCTGGCACAAGCCGAACACCACAACTCGCAATTGAACCAGCAGAATCGCTTCCTCCGTGAACAGGTCGAACGGCTCCGAGCTGCCAAACAGCGACTCGAAGAGTTGCAGTCGGAAAAAGATATGCTTTTCGGCATGATCATCCACGACATCAAGAACCCCCTCCTGGTCATCGAGAACTTGGTGCAACTACTTCGTAACTACGACTCGAACTCGATCGAAACACAACAAATTCTCAACGACCTGGCTGAGACAACCAGCCGAATCGTGGCGCTCTCACAACAGGTCTCGCGTCTTCTGGCGATCGAGCGCAGCGATGGTTCCCCCATCGAATTCCAGAACGCCGATCTTGCTGAAATACTTCGCTCGGTTATCCATCGCAACGCCTATTTAGCTCGACGCAAGAACATTCAAATTCTCGAAGAATTGCCCCAGAGTCTTCCAGCCGAATGCGATCCCCAACGCATCGAAGAAGTGTTCGACAACATCCTCAGCAACGCCATCAAGTATTCGCATGCTGATTCGCTTGTGTTCGTCCGTGCACAGAAAGGCGACACCCACCACACAATCGAGATACAAGATCACGGCGTCGGCATGACTAATGAAGATATCCAACGCTTGTTCGAGCGCGGTGCGGTACTCAGCAGCACTCCGACTGCCGGCGAACCGTCGAGCGGCATCGGACTATGGATCGTGCGCCGTTTGGTCGAACGTCATCACGGCAGTATCTCGGTGCAAAGCACAAAGGGAGAAGGAACGACGGTGACAATCTCGCTCCCCATCACTCAGCCGTCACAAGAGCTGGTCAACGGTTCATAAGCTGCGCCGGCTCCAGGAAAAGAGCTGGCAACGCCCACAGCGAAGGGGACTGCTACGCCTGTTGCCAGCCTTTCGTGTCGAGATACTTCGTGTCGAACGTGCCGGCGATGAAATCGGGATTGTCCATCATCGCCCGATGGAAGGGAATCGTCGTGCAGATACCCTCGACGACGAACTCGTCGAGTGCACGACGCATTTTGGCGATCGCTTCCTGGCGTGTCGGTGCGAACGTGATGAGCTTGGCGATCATCGAGTCGTAATACGGAGGAATCGTGTAGCCTTGGTAAATGTGGGAATCTATCCGCACACCGTGCCCACCGGGAAAATGGAGCGATGTTATCTGCCCTGGCGAGGGTCGCCAACCTTTGGTGGGGTCTTCGGCATTGATACGGCATTCGATCGCATGCATCATCGGTTCGTGCTCCCGGAAACTGAGTCGCTCACCCATCGCCACGAGCAGTTGCTCTTTGATCAGATCGACACCGAGCGACTGTTCGGTAACGGGATGCTCCACCTGGATGCGCGTGTTCATCTCCATGAAGTAGAAGTTGCGATGCTTGTCCACCAAAAACTCGATCGTGCCGGCACCGATGTAGCCGACGGCAGCCGCACCGCGTTTTGCTGCTTCACCCATGCGCGCACGAAGCTCCGGCGTCATGATCGGCGACGGCGCCTCCTCGATGAGCTTTTGGTGACGGCGCTGAATCGAGCATTCCCGTTCGTTGAGATGCACGACGTTGCCGTGCGTGTCGCCGAACACCTGAAACTCGATGTGTCGCGGTTCTTCGAGGAACTTTTCGATGTACACGTCGGGATTGCCGAACGCAGCGTCGGCTTCGTTGCGCGCGGTGACGAACGCTTGCTCCAGCTCGCGCTCGCTCTCGACGTAGCGCATCCCCTTGCCGCCGCCACCGGCGACTGCTTTGAGCATTACCGGATAGCCGATCTCGGCAGCGATCGCCATGGCTTCTTTGAGACTCGACACGACGCCCTCGCTGCCAGGAATGACCGGTACGCCAGCAGCACGCATCGTTTCTTTGGCGACCGACTTGTTCCCCATGGCTGCGATTTGTTCCGGCGTCGGTCCGATGAACGTGATGCTGTGATCGCGACAAATTTCAGCGAACGTTTCGTTCTCCGCCAAAAAACCGTAGCCCGGATGAATCGCATCGGCGTTGGTAACTTCTGCAGCAGCGATGATGTGCGGAATCTTCAGGTACGACTCCTTGCTCGGCGGTGGACCGATGCACACGGCTTCATCGGCAAAGCGGACGTGGAGCGAGGTTTCGTCGGCTTTCGAATAGACGGCAACGGTTTTGATCCCCAGCTCCTTGCATGCGCGAATGATCCGGAGCGCAATTTCACCGCGATTGGCTATGAGCACTTTTCGGAACATCGCTTCGTTTCAGTGGTGACACCAATCGGCGGGCTAATCGAGCGCGATCTCGAACAGGGGCTGATTGTACTCGACCGGCTGCCCGTTCTCGACCAAAATCTTGACCACAGTGCCGCTGACGTCGCTTTCGATCTCGTTCATGAGCTTCATCGCTTCGACGATGCAGAGGGTTTGCCCCGGAACGACGCGATCGCCTACTTTGACGAACGGATCGGCATCCGGCGCCGGCGCACGGTAGAACGTCCCTACGATCGGCGAAACGATCGTGTGCGTCTTCTGGCTGCTCACTGGTGGCGATGGCGCGGACTTCTCCGCTGGCGTCTCGACCGGTGTTGCCGGCTGCGGCGCTGGCGCTGGTGCAGCGATCGGTTGCGGCATCGCCATCGGCTGCAACATCACCGGTTGCGAGCTGTTGCCGGTGTGTCGTGCCAGATGTACCGTTACCCCCTCCTCTTCGATGGTCAGCTCGGTCAGCGTGGATTCGTCGAACAGTTTCAGCAAGCGACGAAGGTAGTTCAGATCCATCGCAGTCGGGCGAAGGTGAAACCGAATGCAAGATACGACGCTACTCCTTGACGCGCTCGATGTATTCCCCCGTGCGGGTATCGACGCGCACAAGATCGCCGGTGTTGACGAACAGCGGAACGTCGATCGTCGCCCCCGTTTCCAGGCGTGCCGGTTTGAGTACGTTCGACGTCGTGTCGCCTTTGAATCCCGGCTCGGTGTATTCGACGCGCAAGTTCACGTGCGGCGGAAGTTCGACCGACAGCACCGTATCCCCTTCGAACATGAGTTCGACGTCCTGCCCTTCCTTCAAGAATCGCGCCGCATCGCCGACGACGGCACCATCGACGGGAATTTGCTCGTAAGTTTCCTGTTCCATGAACACGTACACTTCCCCATCGCGGTAGAGAAATTGATACGGTCGGCGCTCGACGCGCACGAGTTCGATTTCTTCGCCCGAACGGAAACGGTTTTCGAGAAGTTTGCCGCTGCGCACCACACGCATTTTGACTTGATAGAACGCCCGCAAATTGCCCGGCGTCCGGTGCTCCGATTCGAGAACCTGACAGAGTTCGCCATTGAAACGGATAAAAACACCCGGGCGCAGGTCCGATGTCGTTGCCATAGATTCGATCGAGACGATGTAGAACAAAGTTGCACAAAAAACGCGGCTGGTCGTCGGCTCGCCGCGCTGATCGAAGGCGAGGTCCCGGGCGGAATCGAACCGCCGTACGAGGTTTTGCAGACCTCTGCATAGCCACTATGCTACGGGACCGGCGGGTGCAAAAATACGGCGCTGAGCAGCGAGCGACCCGCACTCACTGGAGAAAGCCGTTTTCCTCGTCGGCAATCGGCGCGAACTGATTGTCCACGTAGGGACAGGCGACCCAATGAGTCTGGCTGTGCTGTTCGAGCGTCGGCGTAAAATGCGCGCACTCGGCTCGTGCGATCGGGCAGCGAGTCCGGAAACTACATCCGCTCGGTTTGTTGATCGGTGTCGGGATATCCCCTTCGAGCACGATACGTTTTTTGCCGCGCTTGCGTGGGTCGCTGACGGGCACGGCACTGATGAGCGCTTGTGTGTAGGGATGCTTCGGCGAAAAGTACACTTCGTCGCGGGTGCCGATCTCGACGATGTTGCCCAAGTACATGACCGCGATGCGATGCGAGATGTGATAGACCACCGACAGGTCGTGCGCGATGAACAGATACGCCATGCCGAATTCCTGCCGCAGGTCTTCCATGAGATTGATCACCTGCGCCTGGACCGATACGTCGAGCGCCGAAACCGGTTCGTCGCAGATGATCAGATCGGGATTTGTCGCCAGCGCACGTGCGATGCCGATGCGCTGACGCTGACCGCCGGAGAACTCGTGCGGATAGCGTTCGGCGTACTCGGGCTGCAAGCCGACTTTTTCGAGCAGCCATTCGACACGTGCGTTTCGCTCGCGGAGACTCATTCGCGGCTCGTGCAAGTCGAGCGGTTCGCGCACGATCTCGCGCACCGATAGCCGGCTGTTGAGCGACGAGTACGGGTCCTGAAAGATCATCGCGATGCGTCGGCGGTACGGCATCATCTTTCGGGTCGAAAGGTGCAGCAAATCCACCGGCTCGCCGTCGGCAGGATAGTACACGACCGATCCCGACACATGCACGTCCGGCGATACATGCCGCAACACGTTGACGATCGCACGACCGACGGTCGTTTTGCCGCAGCCGGACTCGCCGACAAGTCCGAGCGTTTCGCCACGCTCGATCGAGAACGAAACACCATCGACGGCTTTGATCTCCGCCACGCGGCGCTGCAACACGCCGGCATAGACGGGAAAATGAACGTGCAAGTCGCGAACGTCGAGGAGAAGCGATTGACTCATGCTGTTTCCGCCAGTGGTTGTCCATCGAGAATGCGCGGCTGAGCGAGCGTCGTCTCGACCAAATGGCAGCGCACGAAATGATCGGGTGTGATTTCGACCAAAGGTGGCTCTTCGGTATGGCACCGCTCGATAGCGACCGAGCAGCGCGTGCAGAATTTGCAGCCGCGCGGCAGATTGAGAATGCTCGGCACGTTGCCGGGTATCGCCACGAGCCGTTTGCCGCGGTATTCGGGCAAGTCCGGTCGCGGGATGGATTGAAGCAAGCCTTTCGTGTACGGATGCAGCGGATTGCCGAACAACTCGAAGACGTCGGCGATTTCCTGCACCTTGCCGCCGTACATGACCATGACGCGATGGCACGTTTCGGCGACGACCGCCAAGTTGTGCGTGATCAGGACGATCGCGGCGTCTTTGCGCTGCTCTTTCAGTTCGATCATCAGTTCGAGAATCTGCGCTTGGATCGTCACATCGAGCGCCGTCGTTGGTTCGTCGGCAATGAGGATGCTCGGATTGCACGCCAACGCCATCGCGATCATTACACGTTGCCGCATCCCGCCGGAGAACTGATGCGGATAGTCGTTCAAGCGTTTTTCGGCATCGGGGATTCCGACGAGCGTCAGCAGTTCCGCTGCACGGTAGCGAGCGTCGTCTTCCGATATGCCTTCGTGTGCTTGAAGCACTTCGGCGATCTGCATGCCGATGGTGAACACCGGATTGAGCGAGGTCATCGGCTCCTGGAAAATCATCGCGATCTCTTTGCCGCGGACGCGGTACATCTGGCTGTAATCGAGCCCGACCAGGTCGGTGCCTTTGTAGAGTATCTCGCCACCGACGATGCGTCCCGGCGGATCGGGAATGAGCTTCATGATCGAAAGTGCCGTGACCGATTTGCCCGAACCCGATTCGCCGACGATACCGAAGACTTCGCCGGGATAGACGTCGAAGCTGACGCCGTCGACGGCTCGCGCCCAGCGTCCCTCGATGTTGAAGTACGTTCGCAGATCGCGTACTCGCAGCAACGGTTCTCGTTCCATTCGGTCGTTCTGAGTTAGTTCGACGAACTCGGTGCGACGACCCTCACCGCAATCGGCTGAATGTTTTCGGGTCGAACGCTTCGCGGATCGCTTCGCCGATGAACACCACCAGCATCAGCGTCACAAAGAGTGCTCCCAGCGGTACGAGCACGAGCCACCAATAACCGCTGGTGAGATTTTCCATGCCGATCGAGACCATTTCGCCCCAGCTCGGTGTCGGTGGCGCCAGCCCGAAGCCGAGAAAATCCAAACTGACCAGTGCTCCGATGTCACCGACGATCGCAAACGGGAAGAACGTGATGATCGGCACGAGCGAATTCGGCAAAATGTGTTTGAGCAGAATCTTTCGCGTCGGCACACCGATCGAGATTGCTGCCGCCGTGTAGTCGCGCGTCTTTTCGCGATAAAACTGCGCCCGCATCTGCTGTGCAATGCCGAGCCACGAGAAAATCACCAGCAGCAGCACCAGCACGAAAAAGCTCGGTCGGACGATCGAGACGACGATGATGATCAAGAACAAAAACGGCAGCGATCCCCAAATCTCCATGAAGCGTTGCATGAGCAAATCGAACCATCGCCCGAAATAGCCCATCAGCGCGCCGAGCGGGACGCCGATCAAATACGACAGCGACGCCACCAACAACGCGAACGAAAACGAAATCTGGAAACCGTATGCCATGCGAGCCAGCACGTCCCGACCGCGATCGTCCGTGCCGAAAAGATGCATATCGCCGAACATATCGCGCGACAGTGGCGGCATGAACGGTTCGTTGCCTTCGACCGAAATATCCTCGATCGGACCGAACGGATAGGGCGGCATGATGACGTAGTTGCCTTTGCCTTCGGCTTCGTACTGGCGTTTGAGCGCGCGGTAGTTGCACTCGCTTTTGTTGCCGACTTGCCCTAACTCTTCGCCCGAAATGAACGGCGTTCCGCCGAGTTGACCGACGATCGGCAGATCGAGCAAATCGCGAAAGGCGGGGAAATACGTCTGTCCGTTGTAGTGAACCACCAGCGCACGGTTGTTGACCAGCAGCGGCAAGAAAAACGACACAAGGTACGCTCCCACAAGGATGAGCATCGAATAGTAGCCGCGTTTGAACGAGCGGAACTTGCGCCACCGCCGTTGCTGGATCGAGAGAATTTCCTCCCCCGACGCGCTGTTCGAGGGTGTTGCAGCAAGTGTTTCGGTTTCTGCCATGGTCACAGCCTCCTACTTGAAGCGAATGCGTGGATCGACGATCGCCAGCGCCAGGTCCGACAGTATCGAACCGATGAGCGTAACGACGACACTGATGACCGTGAAAGCGAACACGATCGGATAATCGCGCGCGACGAGTGCTTCGAACGAGAGCTGCCCGATGCCCTGGATGTCGAAAACGCGTTCGATCAGATACGAACCGGCAAAAAAGACGCCGATGACATAGCCGATGTTCGCCGTGATCGGGATGATCGAATTGCGCATGGCATGGAGCCAGATGACGCGCTGTTCGCGCAGACCTTTGGCGAAAGCCGTGCGGATGTAATCGCTCGACAGCGTATCGAGCAGCGAGTTTTTCATCAGCATCGTCAGCACCGCGAAGCTACCGGCGGTGTACGCCAGCGTCGGTAGCACGAAGTGATAGGCGCGATCCCAGATTTTTTCGAGCAGGTTCATTTCGGCATACAGCGGGTCCTCGAACCCTCCGAGCGGGAAGATCGGCAAGAAGCGGTCGGTCGCCAAGAGCACCAGCAACACCGCACCGATCGCCCAGCCGGGAATCGAGTACGTGATGAACACTGCGCTCGATGTCGCAAAGTCGAACGGTGTGTTGTGGCGCAGTGCTTTCTGCACGCCCAAGTAGATGCTGATGGCGTAGCTGAGCACGAAGCTGATGATGCCGAATTGCACCGAAACAGGAAGCCGCTCTGCGATCAACTCCATGACCGGTTTGCGGAAGCGATACGAGCGCCCGAAATCGCCTGTCAATATGCCGCTGTACGCTTCGAGGTAGACGCGGTAGCGCGTCGCGCCCGTTTCTTCGTCGCGTTCGGCGCGCCATTTCCACTCGCCGATCGGTTTGGATGGATCGTCGGCATCGCGCAGGACGAAGCTTTTTCCATCGGGTACAAGGACGAGCCGCTGATTTTCTCCCACCAAGCGCGGCTTGCCCGGTTCGATGCGGTAGGATTTGGCTTCGCGCTTCATCACACCGAGCCAGATGAGATAGCGTTGCCAGATGGGTTTGTCGAAACCGTAGAAGCGCTTGAGTTCCTCGATGGCATCTTTCGGGAGCGCTTGTTCGCCGACCAGTCCCGCGCCACCTGTTTCAGCGCCGCGCTTGAGCGCCTGAATTTGCTGCTCGAGCGGTCCACCCGGCGCGAGTTGCACCACCAAGAACACGACGAATGTGCTGCCGAGAAATGTCGGGATCGTCAGTAAAATCCGGCGTATGAAATACTCGACCATCGCTTGGCTCGGTGTTGAGTGACACTTCCGTTTTCAGAACTGGAATGCGTACTTGGGATCGCGCTGGGCGAGTTCTTTCCAGTAGCGCACTTCCTGAATGCCCTTCGGTCCGCCGAGGTCTTCGCCGTTTCGCATCGCGCGGCGCAACCGTTCTGCTTTGTCGGGATCGTACCACCACGTCGCCGCCGCCACCGAGTACACGTAGCTGAGTTGTGTGTAGCGCGGCAACACGTATTCGGGCATGCCGAATTTGTCCCAGTACGCGATGCGGATACCGCGTGGATTCCACGAATAGACGTTGAACCACATCGTCGCACAAATGCTGTCGATGGCGCGGATGATGCGCACTTGGTCGCGGAACGAGAACGCGGTATCGTAGGCAGCGATGAGCGCATCGATGTCTTTGCTTTTGACACCTTGGATGTTGTTGTTGTCGGTTTTGTCTGCCAGGTCCGATCGCAGCGAGGTCTCCGGATTGGGCACGAGCAAACCCGTGTAGCCGAAGTAGAACAGGCTGAAGTTCCGCGCATCGACGTTCTTGATGAGCGTGATCCAGTCTTCGTACTTGAGCTGCAGGTCGATTCCCGCTTTGCGCAGCTCTTGTTGATACGGCGTGATGAATCGCGCAACCGGCGGCTGGATGGACATCTCGATGCGGAAGGGCTGACCGTTCTTGACGCGAATGCCTTCCTCGTTGCGCTTGTTCCAGCCGGCTTCGTCGAGCAAACGATTGGCGAGCTCCGGATTGAACGTCACTTTCGGATTGTTCGGGTTGGCGTACACCGTGCCGGGATACTGCGAGTCGTACGGCTCGTACTCGCCGAAGAGCAGCTTCTGCACGATTTGCTCGCGCGGATACAAGTACGCGAACGCTTTCCGAACACGGATGTCGTCGAAAGGTGGCTTGCGCATGTTGAACGCGATGCCGCCGGTGCCCATCGGTCCATCGGTATAGACGCGCACACGCCGTATCCAGCCGAGTCGAATCGCATCGCTGGCGGTGTCGCCAAGCCATTTCGGCGTCGTCAGCATGGTGAAGCGGTAGATGTCGGCTTGCCCCTTCTTGAAACGTTCGTATTCGACGAGCGGATTGTCGGTGACGATCTCGTACACGATGCGATCGAAATTGCCGACGTAGCGCATCATCGGATAGTCTTTTGCCCAGTAATCGTCGCGGCGAGTGAGCACGTACCGCTTGCCGAGTTTGACGTCTTGTTCGAGGACGATGTATTCGCCCGAACCGGACGGCATGTTGTAGTTGAAGCGATCGAGGAATTCGTCGCCGGTCAAGTTGCCGATCTCGGCGGCACAGAAAATCTGCATCGAGCTAGCAAAGTAGAGCAGGTTGCGGAAGTTCAGCGTCTTGCAGCGAACGCGCACGAGATACTTGCTGAGCACTTCCGGCTCTTCGAACTTGCTGAAGACCACTTGGAGCGCCGGTTCGAGGATGGATTCGTCCATCAACAGTCGCCACGTTGCGCGGACGTCCTCGGCTGTCACCGGCAGACCGTTCGAGAATCGCGCATTCGGGTCAATGCGAAACGTGAACGTCATTTTGTCCTCGCTGATTTTCCAATGCGAGGCGAGCGCCGGAACGAACTCCCGCGTGACGGGGTGCGTCGAAAGGAGCGTTTCGTACACGAAGCTGTTGATTTCGCTGTTGTACACCGTGTTGCTGTTCTGCCCGACGGGACGGAACGTCGCGGGGAACTGGTTCGAGATGATGTGAATCTCGCCGCCCGTTCGTGCGCGTGGGTCGCCGAAGTACTTCAACTCATCTGGCGAGGGAACGTATGTCGTAAAGCCGAGTTTGTCGGCGATCAGCTCGAAGCCTGCACCGCCGAGCGAATCGGGCACCGACGGATCGGCACCGGGCGGGACGTTGTACTTCTTCCACAGGTACGTTTTGCTCGACATGCTCTGCGGCGCGATTGCCCGTTTCTGCGACGGACAACCAGCGAGCACCATCGCGACCGCCACAGCGACGACACGGAACAGCACTTTCATTTCAGCGACGAATTGTTCGGTCTGTTTTCGCAGTGTGAAAATATGGAACGCTGCGCCGATTTCGCCGCGCAGTCGAGAAAACAGCGGCACTCGCACGTGAACCTAATTTCGCGCCCGTGCATCGTATCACCGCAAAGTTCCACATTCCCGATCGCCGATGATCACATACGATCCCGCCAGTGTACCGCATCCGCAGATGCACGGTATTTTGCTCAGCGGTGTTGCCCCACGTCCGATCGCGTTCGTTGCATCGCGTTCACCGCAAGGCGACGTCAACTTGGCGCCGTTCAGCTTCTTCAACGCGTTCGCATCGAAGCCGCCGGTCGTCGCCATCGGTCCGGCAGTGAGTGTGCGCAGCGGCAAAGTCAAAGACACCTGGCGAAACATCCTCGACACGGGCGAATGCACGATCAGCGCCGTAACCTACGGCATGCTCCACCAGATGAATCTCGCGGCAGCCGAATATCCTCATGGCACCGATGAATTCGTCAAAGCAGGTTTGACGAAAGTGCCCGCCGAAACAGTCGGCGTTCCCTACGTCGGCGAATCACCGTTCGCGATGGAGTGTCGCTTGATCCAAAACATCGAGCTGTTTCGAGAAGAAGGCGGCAACGGAAATATCATGCTGCTCCGCGTTCATCGCATTCACGTCAAAGAGTCCGTTCTCACCGACGGAAAGATCGATCCGCGCAAGATGGACTTGGTCGCACGCATGGGCTATCACTGGTATGCGCGCGTCACACCGGAGGTCTGCTTCGAACTGCCGCAACCGGGCGAAAAGCTCGGTATCGGTTTCGATGCACTGCCGGAGCCGATTCGCCGTTCGCCGATTTTGACGGGCAACGATCTCGGACTATTGGCATCGGTACTCGAACTACCGGCACGCGATCCGTCGTTTGCCGAGATCGGCTCCAACGCCGACTCCATCGAACACGAACTGATCGCGAGCAATCCGCGTGGCGCACTCGATGCAGCACTCCGCACGGGCGACCGTTCGCCGTGGACGCTCCACCGGATCGCGCGAGCATTTTTGGGGCGGGGGGACCTCATCGGCGCGTGGCAAACGCTGTATCTTGCACATCCGGAGATCGCCCCGTAACCTTTGGGGCACTCGATCGTAAACATCGGCAGTCGTTCACCAAGAAAGTCCGGCTCTATGCCCCGCAGGCAGTGGCTCGGCGTTGCACTCGTCGCTGTTGGCATCGTGCTCTTGCTCGATGCGCTCGGGATCGTTTCGGGTATCGGATGGTTGTTCGATTGGTGGCCACTGCTTTTGATCGCAGTCGGTGTGCGCATGGTGCTGCGTAAACCGGAGAGCCTCACCGGCAGCCTTTTGATCATCGCGCTCGGTTGTTTGCTGCTGGCAGACAACGTCATCCCCGGTTTCGACTTTTGGGTCGCCGCTGTGCCCGTCCTATTCATCGTGCTGGGCATCGGCATTATCCTCCGACCCACTCACCGCCGCATCGGACATCGCACGGTATCGTTCGCCTTCGGCAGCCGCGATCGAACCGTCAGCGACGAATTGATCGAGGTGACCGCGGTATTCAGCGGTGTGCATCAGGTGATCGTTTCCCAGAACTTCCGTGGCGGCACAGTCCAAGCCATTTTCGGCGGCGTCGAGCTGGACTTCCGCACCGCGCAGATGGCAGCAATGGAAGCCTCGCTGGACATCGAAACGATTTTCGGTGGCGTCGAAATTCTCGTTCCTCCGCATTGGGCAGTCACCGTCGAAGGAACGCCGCTTTTCGGTGGCATCGAAAACAGAGCTCGCTCGACCGCACCGAACGGTGACACGCCCGTTCTCCGCATCCGTGCAAATGCTGTTTTCGGCGGCATCGAGATTCGCTGAATCAAAATTTCGCACGAGCCGTTTCTGCACTCGAACGATGCAGTCCGGATTCCCAGCCAGCGATCATGGCAGGCGATTACACGACGTTCAGCGACGGCGAATTGTACGGCATGCTCAACGTGCGCGAGCATCGCGAACGTGCATTCGCTGAAATCTACCGTCGCTACGGACAGCGCATCTACGCCTACTGCCGAAAGATTCTCCTCGATTCGCGCGATGCCGACGACGCTCTCCAGGAAACGTTCCTGAAGTTTCTCGGCAGCGTGCGGCAGGACCGCCAGATGACCAATCTGCCGGCATACTTGCTGACGATCGCGCGCAACGTGTGCATGGACATGTTCGAGCAGCGCCGCCCGCACGTCGAGCTGATCGAGGATGTGCACGGCGCTACCGACGATCGCTCCGTCGAACGCGACGAAATCAATTCCCTTGTCACGATGGCGCTGGACCTTCTTCCGCAGGAGTGGCGCGAAGCTGTCGTCATGCAGCTCTACGCAAACATGAGCTACGAGGAAATCTCCGCAGCGATGAACGTACCGGTAACGACGATTCGCAACTGGCTGTGCCGCGGCAAACAGCGGCTGCGCGAAATACTGCAGCCCTACTTCGACGAACGCGATGTCGAATCTCCCCAATGACCGACGATGGACGAGCTGACCTATCGCGACATGATCGACCTCTATCTCGACGGCGTGCTTCCGAGCGAGCAGCGAAGCGTGCTCTTTTCGGCATTGGCGTCGAGCGAAGAATTGCAAACCGATTTTCATCGTGCACTGGCAATTCGGCTGGCGAGTTTCCACCATGCGCAGACGCTCATCCCTCCGCCCGAAGTGAGCGCTCGCATTCTCGCTGCTGCAGCTCCTGCAGCAGAAGGTATCGTCGTGCGATTGCGGCGATTGACCCGAACGGCGACATTCCGCACAGCACTGGCGACAGCAGCAGCACTGACGGTCGGCTTTTTTGTCGGACGCATCAGCGCACCGGAGAGCGTTCCATCGCCGCTTCTGCCGACAACGACCGCGGCATCCTCGATGCAGAAAGCCAGCTCTTCGCCGCCGCAACCGCCAATCGCTCCGAAGGCGGCAATTGCGCAACACCCACGGCAGACAATCGTACCGGCACCGATCGCAAGCGACTCTGCAACGGACAATGGCAGCACTGAGGAATCTCCGCTCGTCTCCATCGAACATGCCGACGCAGCAGCACCGACGAACATTCCGCTACCGGCACGGCAGAACATCTTCGTTCACACAATCGCGGCACCGAGCGCAGCGCCGACTCGCCGAACCGATGCGCTCGATCTGCTCCTTGCCGAATCTCCCTCGTCGGAGCTTGCCCTCAGCGTTCGTCGCACCAGCACGATTCTCCTGCGTCAACAACCACTGGTGCGGCTGAACTCGTCGTCTCCGCTGGAAAACACGATTGTTTCGATCGAATACCGCGAGCGCAACGTCGGTGTGTTCGCCCAAGCAGGCTTCGAGCAGTTTCCCATCTACGAGGTCGGTTACAACCCGGACGGTACGCAGTCGCTGACACTTCACCAGCAACTGTGGTGGGTCGGTGGCGGTTTGCGGGCATACCTGCCGCTGGGCGACGACAATCTTTTGTTACGCTCGATCCGTCCAGTCGCGGCGATCATGCTCGGCACCAGTGCGTATGGCGTGCTCGGCAGAGCCGAACTCGGCGTCGTGTGGGAACCATTGCCCCATGTCGGCGTGCAGTGGCTGCTGGAAGGAATGGTGCACTCGCACGGTGTCGGCACAAACTGGGAACACGCAGAAAAACTCGGCGGAAGCATCGGCTTAGTCTTCCGCTTCTGACGTGTTGAACGGCGCCCGCGGTTCAACGAACACTACCCACTCGCGGAGCAGGTCCACCACACCGGCTCCGCTTCTTTTCGGCTTGCGCAAGTACTTCCGCTGCGTCCACGAAACCGGCACATAGCTGGCATTCCGCGCAGCCGAGTAATACGCCACGATCGCCGCTGCGTACTCAATCACCTCGGAGGGCGGAAGCTGGCGCGTGCGAAGCGGAACGATGCCGTGCGCTCCTTCGACACCCCGCGCATGGAGCCAGACGTCGTGCGGACGAGCGACGCGGAACGTCAGCTCGTCGTTGCTGCGGGCATCCTTGCCGACCAGCAGCACGTAGCCCTGCGGCAATGCGAATTGTCGAAAGCGCGAGCGCAGTTTCTCCGGCAGTGCTTCCGCAACGCGCGCAGCTCGCTGGGGAAACAGCTCTCCCTCGATCGCTGCGACGGCATCGATTGTTTCGGCGCGTGCGAGATTTGCCAATGCAGCGACCAGCACCGTATGGCGACGGGCGATGTCTTCTTTGCGACGACGAGCATATTCGGCACCGCGACGAATTTTTCGCGCTGCGGCAAAATATCGCTCGGCATTTTCGATGACCGTTCGTGCTGGATCGAGCGGGATCGTTTCTTCCGAACCATCCCAACCGGCAATGGTCAGTTCCGTCAGTCCCCGGCGATGGCGATCGGGATGTGCGATCAATAGCTGTCCCCAGCGGTCGTAGCGCTCGGCATCGGGGGCACTGGCGATGTCGCGCTCGATCGCAGCGAGCGTTCGCTGGACACGCTCCAATTCAGCGCGGATGCGGCGCTCGAGGCGTTGCCGCTCGCGTTGGAGCGACCATTGCCGCCATATCGTTCGGACGCGACGGCGAATTCCCTCTTCGACGCTCGGCACGCGCTCGATTTCCCACTCGCCGTCGAGCACGGAATCGAGCAGAAAAAGCTCTTCATCGCCACGACGTGCGACGACCGGCGTCGGATTGCAGATCAATTGCTGACGGTAAGCGAGCGCTCGAGCGATGATGTGCGTTTGCCGGTCACTGCCGATACTGCCCCACGTGCGGGAGCATTCGATGCCGATCGCATTGCACAGCCGCACAGCATACGGCTCGGCAAGCAGAATGCGGCTGCGCTGGAGAACCTCGACGACCGTCGCATCGCGGGGGCACTCCATCGGTTCGGGAAGGTGCGACTGTGGCAATTGCAACTGCGCGCCGACACTGACGCCCGGCGTCTGCCGAACAGTGGCGACGACAAGTCCGGACGCTCGCTCGCACACGATGGTATTTGCCCGTGCACCAGGAATGGCGACGAACACCACAAGCCACCGATCGAGCGTGAGCGTGAGGATGCGTTCGGCGTCGGCGATAGCGAGTGTTTCGATCGGCGACAGCTCGATCATCGGAAAAATTCGTTCGCGGTTGCGGGGTGGATTGGCACGTTGAACGTAGATGGTTCCGAGCGGTGGCTGCAGAGCATGCACAAGTTGTAGCGTTCCTGCCGGCGTTTCGATGTGCATGCCGATCTCGCCATCGCTGCTGCGATAACATTCGACGACGGCTGCGCGGTCGAGCTGCGGGCGAAGTTCTTCGACCAATGCCGCCAGTGTCGTCCAGTGCCGAATCATCGCTTGTCGGACTTGGGGCGTTGCTCGGTCGCTGTTCGGCATTGCATCGTCGCGAGCATACGACGGAGTTCGTCCGCCAAGGCAGCGTCACTTTCGCGATCGAGCATCGCGGCAAGCTTGCAGCGAAGCGGCGAACCAGCCAGCGCGCGGTAGAACGTCGCTCGCACCGACGGCGAGGACCGCGCTACGGTTCGCTCCAGCTCTTGCCACTGCGAGGCAAACGTTGCACTCGTCGAATCGAGCATTGCAGCACACAGCACGATCGAACGGCGCATGGCATCGCTTGTCGCATCGCGGAGCAGCACAGCCAGCGTCGCTGGATTCCATGCATCGCCGTAACGAAAACCCAGCACCGCACTGGTACGAACGATCGCTGCCGTGTCGCGCAACATGCGAAGAATGCGGTCGCGCACTGAAAGTCCCTCGACAGCACCCAACGCAGCAGCGACGCGTGCGCGTACCCACGGATGCTCGTCTTGCATGCGCTGAGCGACGTGCGGAACCAGATGCCGAAACTTGCCCTCGGCTACTTGCTGAAGTGCAGCAGAACGAATTCGCCAATCCGGGTGGCGAAAAAATCGCACGAGCGAATCCGCCAACGCCGACATGCGACACTTCCCGATCGCCCACAGACAGAACTGCACCGTGCTCGGTCGATTCGACCCGAGCGAGTCGGCAATCAGTGCGGTCACCGCTGCCGAATCGGCGTGGTACAGACGCGGCACGATGTCTTCGAGCGCCAAGCGTTCGCGCGGGAAGATCGTGCCGAGCTTCGAAGCAATCAGCGGAAGCGCTGCCGTTCCACGCTCGACGATCGCTGTTCGCGCCGGTGCGACGTAGTGCTGGTATTTCTGCGGCGCAGTGCTCGCCAGCACGAACAAGCTGTCGAGCGATCCGGGCAGACTGACCGGCGAACGCTCGCGTTGCGGCGCGGTGTTCTCCCCCTGACGTGTGGCAGCGAGCGTGTCGTCGAGCGCAATCCCGACGGTGGATTTGATCGTCGTCGTTGCGTTGCCGAACTCGAACGCGTACCGATCGTTGCCGCCGGCATCGACGAACACGCCGAGCATCGGCAGTCCGCGGCGCAGATCGGAAAATCCGCGCGTGTTGTCGTCGTTGCGCGCGATGTACGCATCGTCGCCAGCGGCATCGAGAAAAATGCTGACAGCGTTCGCATTGCCACCACCGAGCGAAAGCGATTCGACGCAGTAGTTGTCGCTGCCTGCTTCGTCGAACAGCATACCGACGCCGACGTCGTGACCGCAACCTTGCGAGACACCGCGTGCGACGTACAGATCGTTGCCCTGGCGATCCCAGAGCAATCCATGTGCGAAGTGAATGCCCGCACCTTGCGCGTACTGGTAGGCGATGTAGCGATCTTCCCCACTGCGATCGTCGAGCATGCCGACACCGAACCAATACGCAGTGCCTTGCCCGTAGATGTCGCTCGTGTACACGTCGTTACCCGCTCGGTCGGTCAGCAATGCGATACCGCCGCTGGCGATCGGACGATAGCCGAGCGCTGCACCTTGCGTGAACGCCACATAGTGCGAGTCGTAGCGGAGCACGTCCACGAACGGACTCGACGTCGCGTAATGGTCGTTGCCGGCATCGTCGGCGAGGACTGCGACGCCGCGCGTGCCCGCGAATGCTTGACCGTGTGCATACGCCGTGTAGCTATCGTTGCCGCTGCGATCGAGCAGGAGCGCAACGCCGAATACTGCCGCAGCTTGTGTGCAAACTGCGCCGATGTACGTATCGTCGCCGCCATCGTCGCGGAGAATACCGACGCCCCACAAACCGCAGCCGAGCGAGAAATTCCCGCCACGCCAGATGTCGTTGCCGCCGAGATCGAGCGCGATACCGCAGCCGGCGATACCGGCGCCGAGCGTGTAATCGCTGCCGATGTAGAGATCGTCGCCTCGAAGGTCGATGATCACCTGCACACCGCGCTGGAAGGCACGCTGTTTGGAGCTTTCCAGATGGTACGTGTCGTTGCCGCCGACGTCGAAGATGAAGGCAAAATCGCCGCGATAGACATCGTCGCCTGGTCCGCCGATCGCACAACGACCGTAGGGCGTATCCCAGACGATCGTGCGGATGCTGTCGCGGAGGAGCTGCTCGGCGCTGCTCGCTCGCTGAAGAACACCGGCGAGCTGCCCATACAGCCGAAGCCCTTCGGCAATGAGCACGGATGGATCGGCGAGCAATGCTTCCTCGAAGAACGCCCGCGCGATCGAATCGCCGCGTAGCTCAGCGGCTTTGAGTTGGTACGGATCGGCGTTTTCGTCGTCTTTCGAAAGCAACCACAGCGAATCGCTCTGCGCAAGAAGCAGCGGATCGCTGCGCAAAAACCGCCGCACGCTTTCGGTCGCTGCAAGGTACGCCGCGATCGGTCGGAGATACTGCTGCACGATGCTTTGATAGACCAGCGACGTTCGCAGAATGGCTGAGTCGCGAGGATCGGCGGGATAATGCTCCCACCCCGCCGCTGCAGTCGAAACCAGCGGCACAGTCCATCCGCCGAGTTTGACCAGTTGCTCCATCGCTTGTTGATTCATGCTAGTGCGGAGCGAATCGGCGATGGCACCGAGCTGCTCGGCAAGTCGCATCATCGCGAGTGGATCGCCGAAGATGCGCTCGACCGGTTCGAGGCGGTGACGATCGCGCGCGACGAGATCGCTCGGCAATGCAAGGTCGCTCCACCGCATGCCCAGTCGTTCGAGTCCACGCTCGACGAGCGATTGCGCGGTTTGTCCCATTGCAGCGGCGCCGATCGCGCATGCCAGAACGAGCAGCAAGTGCCATCTCATCGCTCACCCTGCGAGGATTGTTGCGGTAAGAGCACCACGTGCGCATCGTCCCCCGACCGACCGATCGCATGGAAACGCCAGCGTGGCGCATGGTCGAGCGCGCCGACAGCGAAGCCCTCGAAGATGCGCACGCCGCTGCCGAGGACGATCGGTGCAACGAATGCATGCAGCTCGTCGAGAACGCCTTCGGCGAGGCAGCGCGCGAGAACGCGACCGCCCCCCTCGACCAGCACCGAAGTGATGGCGAAATCTTTGCCCAGCATTCGCAGAAGCGCAGGAATCGACAGCAACCCATCGTCGCCAGTCGGGACGCCGACGACCGTCACACCGTTGCGGCGGAGCTGATCGGCTCTGTGCGACGGAAGATTCTCCAGACTCGTGCACACGATCGTTCGCATGCGATGCTCGTCGCTCAGCACGCGCATGGTCTGCGGCAACGACAGATGCGTGTCGAGCACGATACGGCGTGGCATGCGTCCGCGCACCATACGCGGTCCGAGATGCGGATCGTCGCATTCGACGGTTCCGCGTCCGACGAGCACTGCGTCCACTTCGGCGCGGAGTATGTGCGCACGCCGCCGCGACTCGTCGCCGCTGATCCACTTGGACTGCCCCTGTGCCGTCGCGATACAGCCATCGAGCGAGATCGCAGCTTTGCCGATGACATACGGCAGACCGCTCGTGGTGTGCTTGACGAAAAAGCGGTTGAGCCACTGGCACTCTCGCTCCCGCACTCCGACGACGACCTCGATGCCAGCCTGGCGCAATTGCTCGACGCCGCCGCCGGCTGTCGGATTGGGATCGCGCATTCCGACGACCACTCGCCGAATGCCGCGTTCCGGATCGAGCGTGCCGTCGTCGCGACGCTTCGTCGCAATGATCGCATCGGTACAGGGCGGTTGTTTGCCGTAATGCGTGCACGGTTCGAGCGTGACGACGAGCGTTGCGCCGTCGAGCTGCTCTCGCGCGCTTTGGAGTGCGTGCATTTCAGCGTGCAGTCCGCCGTAGTGATCGTGCCAGCCTTCGGCGACGATGCGTCCATCGCGCACGATGACGCAGCCAACACGCGGATTGGGACTGACTTTTCCCGTACCGCGGAGCGCAAGCTCGAGCGCTCTCCCCATCGCTTCGTAGTCGGTCATGGCTTGCCGCCCTTCCAATCGAACGAAATGCTCGCGGTGTAGGGATACGGCTTGGCTACCAGCGAGAGCACCGCTGTGTAGCGACCGGCAGGTAGGACCGTGCCATTGTCATCGGTACCAGGCCATTCGAATGTGAATCGTTTGATCTCTCCGCGTCTTGGTTGCACAGGCGAGACCTCTTGCAGATACTCGATTCCCGTATTGCTGCTGAAGCGGAGCCGACCTTCACTGTCGAAAATCTGCACCCGGAGACGTTCGCTGGTTGGGTGATAATCTTCGCCGTAGCCGCGATTGCGCTTTGCGAGTAGAGCAAATACGATGCTCGTATCGGTTTGGGCATCAATGAACGGCGTTACAGTCACGAACGGAGGGGTCGAGTCTGCCGGCAGCGACATGACAGTATCGAACGTTACCGAATAGTTTCGCCGGTCGAGCGTCGCAATTTCGAAGCGACATCTCACCGTGTCGAGCAGAACTCCCAGTGGATTCGACCACCGCCCGTATCCTTCGGTGCTGATAGTGTCGAGCTTTTCCCGCAAGCCGGTTGTGCCGTTGACGATCGGGAGTGTAATCGCGGTGTCGTAAGTAGCACGACCACGCACCGAGAACACTGCCTGAATACTTTCGATGCCGAACACGAAACGGTGTAGCGGAGAACTGGAATCGCGCAGTGTCCGAAATCGTATCTCCACGTTGAGCCCGCCGTTGCGAAACTGCACCAGCGTCTGCGGTGTGACAGGCGGAGTTGTCTCCGAAGGTGGGTGTTGTGGAGCTGCCGTACGACAACTCACGAGAAGTACGGCAACGAGCACTCCGATTGTCGAATCTCGCATACGAACGTCTCCAAAAAAACCGGTGACACTGATCAAGCGACGTTTCAAAAATGCAAACGGGAGCAGACATCGCTGCCCCCGCCGCTCCGATTGCAGGAGAGAGGTCACTCTTCGGCTTTCTTGCCTTTTTGGGCGACCAACTCTGGCTCGGTCGGTTGCTGGACCACCGGTGTTTCTTCGGCGACACGTTTTGCGATGACAGCAGCGATCGCCACTTCGGGTGCGTGTTTGAAGGTCAAACCGGGGATGGAAAGATCGCCGACGTGAACCGATTGACCGATGCGCAAGTGCGAGACGTCAACATCGAGATGCTCGGGCAGGTCCGCTGGCTTGCATACGACGGTCACCTTGTGCATGATTTGCTCGAGCAAGCCACCCTGCTCGTGCACACCGACCGGCGTACCGACCAACCGAACAGGCACTTCGAACTCGACGGCACGATCGGCACTGATACCGTAAAGGTCGAAGTGGACGATCGCATCGGTGACCGGATCGAAGGCGACGTCCTTGAGAATGCACTCGTAGCGACGCTCGTGCCCTTCGATTTCCAGTTGCACAACGTGCGTTTCGCGCGTGTACACCAACGGATGCAACGACAGCGGATGCACAGCGACCGGAATCGGTTGTATCGCTGTCGCGTAGAAAATGCCGGGGACTTTCCCGCTCCGGCGGAGACGCTTTGCTGCTTGCTTACCGGTCGGTCGGGTCGTTGCTTTCAAAACCAGTTCGCTCATGGAACCAACGCAAAATGTGTGACAACGCTATCGAATGATGTCGAACAGCGACGAGATGGATTCGTTCCGGTGCGTTCGCAAAATTGCCTCTGCCAGCATATCGGCAACCGAGACGACGCGAATTTTCGGCGATTGCTGGCGGAGCGGTATCGTGTCGGTCACGTACACGCGCGCGATGTCGTCGCAGTCCTCGATTGCCTCCAGTGCATGTCCGGAAAACACTGCATGCGTGCATGCTCCGACGATCGTGCGTGCGCCGTGCGCTTTGAGCGTCCGCGCACAGGTGACGAACGTTCCGCCGGTATCGACCAGATCGTCGACGATGACGACGTCTTTGCCTTCGACGTCGCCGATGACGGTCATGACTTCGCTGACGTTCGGTGCCGGTCGGCGTTTGTCGACCAAAACCAGATCGGCATGGAGTCGCTTGGCATACGCACGCGCTGTTTTCGCACCGCCGACGTCCGGCGACGCAACGGCGAGATTGTCCAGCGGCTCTTCCTCCAGTACCGGAAGCAACACCCGCGATGCGTACAGGTGATCGAGCGGAATGTCGAAAAAGCCCTGCAACTGTGGCGTGTGCAAGTCGATCGTGATGATGCGATCGGCGCCTGCAACTGTCAGCAGATTCGCAACGAGTTTGGCGGTGATCGAAACGCGCGGCTGGTCTTTCCGATCTTGCCGCGCATAACCGAAGTACGGGATCACTGCCGTGATGCGCGATGCCGATGCTCGGCGTGCCGCATCGATCAAGATCAGCAGCTCCATCAAATTGTCCGCCGGAGCGTAGGTGGATTGCACGATGAACAGGTCCACCCCGCGGATGTTTTCTTCGTACTTGACCCAGATTTCGCCGTCGCTGAAATTGCGGATCGTCACATCGGCGAGCTCCAATCCCGCAGATCGTGCCACCCGCTGGGCGAGATCGCGATGAGAACGTCCGGAGACGATTTTGATCTCCGACGGAACGATTCCTTCCTGAAGCGGATGCAACGACGATGCGAGCGACGGCTGACTCATGGGCGTGCGGTCGGGAGACTTTGCTCGCTGGCACTGCCAGCATGTGCTGGGGCGGCTGGATTCGAACCAACGAATGGCGGATCCAAAGTCCGCTGCCTTGCCACTTGGCGACGCCCCAACTCGCCTGTACCCACAAATGGCACAGCGTTTCGGAGCGCAAATATACGGCACCGAACACCACAGAACTTCCGCGCTACCGAGCGAGCTGTTGCGCGCGATCTGCTCCATCGGTGCCGAGCAGTGCCGCCATGAGCAAGCGGTACCGCTGGCGAAGCTCCTCGTTGCGATCCATTGCGGCAAGATGTCGCTCGATCGTCGGGACATCGCCGCGCGCAGCAGGTCCGGTACGCGCTATCGGCTCACCCCGTGTCAACGCCGCCACGGCGCTGTCGAACGTCGCACGCAGAATCGGCGGCAGAAACAGCGACGCTGGAATCCCCGCTGCTTCTGCGACCTGCTCTGCCAGCGCGATCGCTTCGGTCGTCACGTTCGAGGCGAGCACTGCCGCAGCGTGGTAAAGCGCTTTGCGACGCTCGTCGGTCGGTCCGAGCAGATACGGCGTACCACCGACCATCCGAACCAGCGATTCGATTCGAGTGTAGCTTTGCGGATCGCCCTCGATTCCCCACACTGCGCCGTAGAGCCACGCCGGATCGGGTTCCGGTATCATCGTGAACGGATGCGCCGACGCAACGTGCGCACCGAACGACGACACCGGTGCAAGCACCGACGCCGTCAACGCACCGGACACGTGCACAACCGTCTTGCCGGCGAGCTGATCGGCGAAGCGACGAGCGAGCGTTACCGCTATTTCGCCGATTGCGCGATCGGCGACCGCGACGACGACCAACTCGGGCAGGACCGCGACCTCCGCAAGCGAACCGACGATCGGAACGGTTTTCTCCGCATGTCGCAACTGCACGCGCCGCCACGGCGAACGAACGACGATCCACGCCACGTGCGGCATCAATGCTCGCGCGAGCGCGCCGCCGACGCGACCGCCGCCGACGATACCGACACGAAACGGAAGTTTCCCGAGCGCTGGCGCTTGCTGCACCGATTCGAGCGACGACACGGCGGGCTACTCCTCCAGTGGTACGATGTCGTAACCGTCGCTGCGGTCGCGAACCTGATAACCTTCGGCAGCGATGCGCTGACGAAGCTGATCGGCAAGAGCGAAGTTGCGCTCCAACCGTGCCTGCCACCGCTGGCGCGCGAGCTGCTCGATGTGCGCCGGTATCTGCAGCGGCGGACGCTCTCCGATGTGCCACACAGCGACGACATCGTTCAGCTCGGCGAAAAAGTCCAAAAGCGATCGCTGCGTCGGACGATCGAGTTCCGATGCCGGATGATCGCCGATGAACGTAAAAAGCGACGCCAGCGCCTTCGGCGTGTGCAGATTGTCGGCAAGATGACCGAACACCTCGCGGCGCAACGCCTCGACGTCGCACGTGCGTTGCCCGTGCTGCTCCGAGAGCTGGTAGATGTAGTCCTGCACCCGACGTCGTGCACGACGCGCAGCAGCGACGCCATCGAATGTGAAGTTGTACACCGACTGATAGTGCGCACCGAGCATCGCGTATCGCACGTCGAGCGGATCGAGTCCGCGTGCGATCAGGTCGTCGAGCGTGAAGAAATTGCCGAGCGATTTGCTCATCTTCTCGCCCTCGACTTCGAGGAATTCGTTGTGCACCCAAAACCGCGCTGTTTCGGAGCCGTAGCCGGCAGCACTCTGGGCGATTTCGTCTTCGTGATGCGGGAATCGCAAGTCCACACCGCCGGTGTGAATGTCGAACGGCAAGCCGAGCAATTCGTGTCCCATCGCCGAGCATTCGATGTGCCAGCCGGGACGACCGGGCAACACGCGACCATCGAGCTCGAAATCCCACCACGGCTCGCCCTCTTTGCGAGCTTTCCAGAGCACGAAATCGGAGACTTCCTCGCGCTGGTATTGATCGGCGTCGATACGAGCGCCTGCGACGAAATGCTCCAAGTCCACAGCGAACAGCAGCCCGTAGGGATGGCGCTCGATCCAGCGCGACAGGTCGAAATACACGCTTCCCTCGGCGACGTATGCAAAGCCATTGCGCCAAATGCGGCGAATCAGCTCCATCATCGCCGGGATGTATTCGGTCGCACGCGGCATGGCAAGCAAATGCTCGCGACGGATGCCGATTGCTTCGATGTCGCGCAAGAAAACCTGCTCGTAGTAGCGCGTCAGGCGACGCAAGTTCTCGAGCGGATCGCTCGTCTGCTCGCCCATGACATCGGATTTCCAGGCGGGACTGCCCGGCTGACTATCGCGAATGGTTTTGTCGTCGATGTCGGTGATGTTCATCACCCACCGAACACGATAGCCGCCGACCGTGCGCAACACTCGCTGGAGAAGGTCCGCACAGAGAAACGCGCGGAGATTGCCGATGTGCACGTGATTGTACACCGTCGGACCGCACGAATACATGCGCACCGTCTGCGGTTCGATCGGTTCGAAACGCTCGATGCTTCGCGACAGCGTGTTGTAGAGCCGTATGTCCATAGCGCTCAGGGTCGAGTCAGTGAGCTGGCAGAACCGACGTAGCGAAAATCGATTTGACGACGTGAAAGGTGCACTTCTTCGATCCGAACACGAACGCGCCCGCCGAGTTGAAAAATCTGCCCGTGATGCCGCCCGACGAGTGCATAGCGATGCTCGTCGAACACGTACCGATCGCGCGGCAGCCAACGCACCGGACACAGTCCTTCGGCGTAAATGTCGTCGCACATGACGAAGACGCCGAAATCGGTCACGCCGGTGATCGTGCCGTCGAATTCAGCGCCTTCGTGTTTGCGCGCCAGCAGCACTTGCGCGACCTTTTGCGATGCGCGTTCTGCTTCGACGGCGGTGCGCTCGCGCTCGGAACAGTGCGCAGCGATCGGTTCGAGTTCGTCGCGCAGCTGAGCCACCCGCTGAGGCGACGGTTTGCCGCGCGCGTACTCTTTGAGCAATCGGTGCACGACCAAATCCGGATAGCGCCGGATCGGCGAGGTAAAATGCGTGTAGTCGCTGAAGCCCAAGCCGTAGTGCCCGATGTTTTCCGGCGAGTAGTGCGCTTTCGCCATCGAGCGGAGCAACACCATGTTGACGACTGCAGCTTCGGGACGATCGGCGACCTGCGCCAAAATGCGATTGATCTCGCGTGCGGAGAGCTGTCCGCGATGCGGCGGCACTTCCAGTCCGAGCGAACGAACGAACGCGACCGCCATGCGGAGCTTTTCGGCATCCGGTTCGTCGTGGACGCGGTAGAGAAACGGTAATCCGCCGCGAATCCGCCACTGCTTGCCGAGCATCGTGACGTGCTCGGTCACGCAACGATTGGCAGCGAGCATGCATTCTTCGACCAGTTGCGTGGCACGAGTGGAGCCTTTCAGATACGCGCGCACGGGCTGCGCCATCTCGTCGAGTTCGAAGCGGAGTTCGAGCGTCGAAAAATCAATGCCGCCGCTTTCGAATCGCCGCTGGCGGAGACGCCGCGCCAATGCATCGAGCTCGGCGAGCAGTCCGGCATGATCGCCCCTGCCGGTAGCGAGGATGCCCTCGACTTCCTCGTAGGTGAATCGCCGCTTGCTCCGGATCGTGCTCTCGGTGATGCGATAGCCGAGGCGCTTCCCATCGGGCGTGAATTCCATCAGCACCGAATAGGCACAGCGATCGCGATCGGGCACGAGCGAACAAACGTCCGTCGAGAGAATGTCCGGCAACATTGGCACGACGCCGTCCACCAGATACACGCTCGTGGCACGATCGAGCGCCTCGCGGTCGAGCGGCGAATCCGGCGGTACGTATGCGCTCACGTCGGCAATGTGGACGCCGAGTACGACGTTGCCGTTGGGCAACGTTTCAAGCGAGAGTGCATCGTCGAAGTCTTTGGCATCAGGCGGATCGATGGTGACGATTTCCCACGCGCGGAAATCCTCGCGTCTGCCCGAGGTCATCGGCGACGACGCCGTCGAACGAGCGACAGCGACCGCCGGCGGTGGATACGACCGCGGCAGACGAAACTCGCGATAGACGCTTTCGAATTCCGAACGGACGCTGCCGGCGCGACCGACGATCTCGACGATTTCCGCTTCGGGATTGTGATGCGGCGATGTCCAGCGGACGAAGCGCCCGATTACTTTGTCGCCGGGTTTTGCGCCACCGAGCCGATCGGCAGCGACGAGAAAATCGAACGGATAGACTTCGTCGTCCGGCACCAGGAAAAAGAAGCTGCCGTCGAAATCGAGCTTACCGGGGATCGGCGTGCCGCTACGCTCGACGATACGGACGACTTCACCGCGCGGCTGTTTGCGTGGCGGCGTCGGCAGCAAGCGTACTTCGACGCGATCGCCGTGGAGCGCTGTGCCGCTGTCGCGACGACGGATCGCAATGCGCGGCAGTTTCGGATCGCCTGTTTCGACGTAGCTGGCGCCATCGCGTTCGACGACGAAGCGTCCGATGGAAGACGAATGTTCGGTGCCTGCCAGGGCGAACCGTCGCCGTCGCGTTCGCACGAGCACGCCTTCTTCGACGAGCTGGAGGACAGTCTCACGAAGTCGCTCGTAGTCGTCCGACTCGCTGGACACGCCGAGCGCTCGTGCGATGTCGTGCAAGAGCAGGGGCTCGCCTCGCTGGGCGAAAAGCTGGAGGATATGAGAGCGTAAGTGCTGCGGCGATTTCCGATTCATCCAGAGAACGTGACTCGATTAGCTGTAGGGAACGACCACGTTGCTTCGCCGCAACGCTTGTTGTAATGCTGCTGCAGCGTGATCGAGGAGAGTGCGTGGTGTGTCGCTGACGGCTGCCCGCGCGATTCCGACGCTGACGGTGACCACCACCGTTCGCCCTTCGAGTGTCTGCGGAGTGCCGGCAATTTTTTTGCGGATATGTTCGACCAATACGTGCGCTTTGTCGGCATCGCTACCGGCGAGGATGATGCCGAGCACGGTGCTGTCGAGTCGTCCCACGACGTGATACGGTTTGACGACGGAACGAACAAGCGACGCGATACGTTCGATGAGCTGTTCGCATGCCAGCGGCTGCTGTTCGAGCGCCTTGTAGCGATCGAGCTGCATGAGCGCAACACACAAATGTTGTCCCGTATCGCGCGCACGCTCGAGCTCTTCTGCCAATCGTCGCTCGAATGCACCGATGTTGTACGTCTCGGTCGCATCGTCGAGGAGCGCTTGGTGGCGGACGCGATCCCGCAGGAACAATTGTGCGATGAACATGCCGGCATGCTCGCCGATGATTTCCAGTGCGGCGATGTCTTGGTGACTGGTGCGTCCCTGTGTCGTTTCGATAAAGAGCGCACCATAATTTTCACTCGACGTGCGCAAGGGCACAGCGACAAAATAGCCGTCGTCTCTGCGTTGCTCGATCGCCGAGTAGCGTTTGCCCGGCGTTTGGCAATGCTGGCAATGAACGATGGTGCCGTCGAGCAATGTCGCCGCAATTGCGCTGCCGTCGAGTTCGATCGGCGTACCGACCGGTGGCATCCCATCGCCAGTAACGGCGACCAACTCCCAGCGATCGTGTTCAGGCGAGAACAGAACGACGCCGGCTGCTCGTGCTTCGACGACGGTTGTCGCAGCGCTCACCAGAGACTGCGCGATGTCGCCGATCGTACAATCGCTGCGCTGAAGGAGCCGGCGGAAATGCACGATCGTTTCCAGTGTCCGGGCATTCTGCTGGAGATCGTACTTGGCAGTATAGCTTTGGACCAGCATCGAAATCAAGCGACCGCACTGACCGAGAACACCCACTGTCTGCTCGTCGTAGGCATCGTCGTCGGCTGAGTCAACCGTCAGCACACCGACCACCACTTTGTTCAGAAATACAGGAACACCGGCGAACGAGCGTGTGCCTGTCGCTTGGAAATAGTACGGAAGCAAATCGCACTCGGCGCTTTGCTGGATGTCGCAGACAATTTGCGCCTGTCCATCGCGGGCAATAACCGAGATGATGTCTTCGCCGAGTGGATACTTGCGCTGCGTGCGGAGGGAATCGGCAACGTCGCTGATGCTCGCTTCCAAGACGAGTTCAGAACGATCGGCGTTGTACCAAAAAAATGTCGCCGTCCGTGCGCTCATTGTCGAGCGCAGAATGTGCATGATGCCCTTGAGTATGTGCGTGAACTCGCGACGCGGCTCAGCCAAGTCGTCTTCGAACGAATCGTCCATGAGCGTCGCCAACGACAGCGCCACATGCCTGACACGAGGCATGGCGGGACGTTCGGAGTCTGGAGTGTTACGCTCATCGGATGTGGCGGGCGCATTCTGTTCCGCTACGACAGACCGAGATGCCGGCACTCGTCGTTTGACGCGCACCGACGAGAAGTCGTCGCCGCGTTCATCGCTGACAGCGTGGACAGCCGGTCGGTCGGATCGAGCTTCCGTCGTTAGCTTGTCCTGAGGAGAGGACGTCGTATTATGACCGTTTCGGGTGTTTTCTGCAATAGGCTCGCTGCGACGCTCTTGCTGGTGTTCTCCGCTGAAAGTTTCAGCGAAGTCGTCGAACACAATTCGTGTCGTACCGTTCGGATCGGTGCGAACTCGTTTTGTCAATTCGACCGATTGTGAAACGTTCGGGCGTGACCAGGCGACTTTTTCTCGCTTCCGCGATTGTATGTTGAGCAACAAAAACACACCCGACAGCAGCACCACACACGCGCCGATGAGACGAATCGGAACTTCCTCGAGAAACACCAGCGCAAACAGCCCCACAGCGATACTGACGATGTACACCGCATCGGTAGGAGTCAGGTATCGAGTCCATTGAAACGCTGTGCTCTGGCGAGCATTCATGCGTCGAAAAAAGTCGTCGTGGCACGGTCGTATGCCCGCTCGTCGGGCGCATCGGTACTGCTGCGACGCAAATATACGCTGTGGTGTATCGAGGCACTATCGCGCGCCAGTACCAGTAGTCGAGCGTACCCAGCGCACGGCAAAGTCCGACGACGAGCGTTTCCACTGGCGCGCACGTTGTCGCACCCCCCTCCGATCGGTCGCTTCAACCATCAATTCGTACTCGCTCGTATTGCTCCGACGCAGCATCACACCATGACGTCGAGAGAGAATGCTCGATGCCGAACCACGAACAGTACCGGTACGAATCGTGATCGGCATCTTTGCTGCCCCCGGCACAAGGTGGATGCTCCCATCGAGCGTCGCCGCGATGACCAGGAGTGAATCATCCCCCCGTCGCTGGATGCCTTGCAAGCGGTAGCGCGCCGTCGTACTCGCAGCAAAAACAGGTGACATCTCCTGCTCGGCAGTCCGCGTCCACGCACGGGACGAATCGAGCGGCGCATCGGGCAACAGCAAAAATTGCTGTACGAGAACATATCTGTAGAGTTCGCTTTTGAGTTCCTGATCGATGATCTGTCGCTGCTCGGTAGCGAGCGAATCGGCATGGCTGCCGAGCAACTTTCGCACGATGGCGCCGACGCCACTGATCTCCTCGACAGTGCCGTTCGGTGCAATCGTCGCGCGGATTTCCTCGCCGATAGCTGCCTTGAAAATTTCGAGCCGTGGATCGTCACTCGATGAATCGGTCGAACGATACCGCATCGTTTTGGCTTGGCTCGAATCGCGCTCCCAATCGCGTTGCTCGATTGTGACCGAGTCGTATCGCATGCGTAATTCGATATGCCCTGTCGGTGCGATGCGCTCGATCGTTTCGGTGAAAAACAGCTCGGTTCGCGTGCGTCCGTGCAGAGAGTCGGAATCGAATGCGTCGTCTTGACGCATGCTGCAGACCAGGACAGTTCCCGCCGTCGGTGCATACCGAAGTCGAATCGTATCGCGCGGGGCGATCGGTTCGAGCGCACCGGTGACAGCGAGCGTATCGAGTTGCTCCGGCGAGTGCGCTGTTTTATCGCCACAGCCGATGAGCACAACAAGGAGAGCGATCGAAAAAGCGTATCTCACATGAACCTCAATAGTCGTACTGCCCCCGCAATTTCCAGTGATAGCGAGAGCGAATTTTCTGCGTGAACACTTCGTTGCGCACTTTGCAGCGTACGTCGGCAGTGAGCATCGTTTCGGCGGATTCGACAAAACCTGCTTTGTGCAGCTCGACCGTGTGGGTGCACGTGCCGCTGCCACCGACGATCTCGACGAAGCGCTGGATGTTGTACAGCTTGAGCCGTTCGAGCGTGGGCTGGAGGCTGTCGCACTGCGTTTGCAAGACGAAGACTGGACCGCGTTGCTCGACGATGCGCGTTCGTGCATCAGCCTGTCGAAACTCGATTCCGTCGGCAAGTATCGTGAACGGCTTTTTCCAAACCGAATCGAGTGTCACGCGTCCGTTCGGCAACGCACCTTTCTGCGGATCGGCGTAGTGCGCAAGCACCGGCAGACTGATGTTCCGCAGCCACACGAATTGCTGGAGCGAGTCGAAATTGGGGACGTCGCCACCTTCGGCGATATAGTTGCGCAGCCAGTCGAGCATTTCACCTTCGACCTTGGCGACATCCCAGTACGGCGAGTAGTACATCTGGAACTGCCGATTGAGCGGAACGACCGCGGCAACGAAATCGGGGAATTGCAGCGGCATCTGATCGTTTGGTTTGTAGCTGAGCGTATTGCCACCGCTCGAAAAGCTGTAGCGGAGCGAATCGATCGTCACCTGCACGCTCGTCAAGCCATCGCGCGGCGCTTCGACTGCTTCGAGCGACAGGTAGTAGGTCACCGTGCGCGTGTAGTCGAGCGTCGAACTATCGCTGTAAATGCGCTGAACAGCCGTCGTATCGGTGAAAACATACTCGAAAAGCCGCTCGACGGGAAAGCGCAAGAAAAGCGCAACGGTCTCTTTCGGTTTTTCACCGGTCGTACCGCCGCGCACACCCTCTTGTGCGAGCGCGACGCACGCGACTGCGACCAGCAACGCAAGCGATCGAATCATCGTCGAAGTGGCAATGCTATGGACAACTGCTGCAAATATGCACCTGCGAGTCGTCATGACGTCTGCCGTGCGATGAACAATGCCCATGCTGCCAGCGTCATGCCGTCCCATATTGTGCCATCGGCGATGTGCTGGCGCAGTTGACTCTCGGTCAGCAGCAGGGGTTGGGTTTCTTCGATCGGATCGTTCGACTTGGCAGCAGGCACCAGCCCGCGTGCGATGAAGACACTGCAACGTTCGTCGGTGACGCCGTTCATCGGGTTGAAATCGCCGATGTGCTCCACCAGCGACGCTGCAAAGCCTGCTTCTTCCTGCAACTCGCGCAGTGCGTGATCGCGGGCACTGGTTCCATCGGGCACGCCGCCGCCGGGAAATTCGATGCTTTCGCGTTGCCACAAGTAGCGGAACTGGCGGACCAGTACCAAGCGCCCGTCGTCGGCAATCGGGACGACCATCACCGAGCCGTGCGTGTGGACGTAGTGGTACGGGTGCTCGCTGCCGTCGCGGAGGCGATAGGTATCGAGCCAGTATTCCCAGTACGGGTTTTCAGCCACACGCTGGCTCGTGATGCGACGGAGCGGGAATATGTCCATACGTGCGCTTAGCCGACCAATTCGGATTCAGCGAAGAAGAAGGCGATCTCGGTGCGAGCATTTTCGGGCGAATCGGAGCCATGGATGGCATTCTCGCCTTTCGAGCGGGCGAAACGTTTGCGGATCGTACCCTCGGCTGCTTCGGCTGGATCGGTCGCACCGATGAGCGTGCGGAAATCGGCGACGGCATTGTCCTTTTCGAGCACCATCGGGATGACCGGACCGCTGCTCATAAAGCGCACCAGTTCTGCATAGAACGGTCGCTCGCGGTGCACGGCATAGAATGCGCCGGCTTGTTCGGCGGTCATCCGAACGAGCTTCATGCCGACGATGCGGAAACCTGCGTTTTGGATCTGCGCGATGATCTCGCCGGCGACACCAGCGCCGACGGCATCGGGCTTGATGATTGCCAGAGTGCGTTCTGCCATGTGTTACTTTTTCGGTTGGTTCGACTTTCGTGTGGTGGATGCTTTTTTCGGGGTCGCTTTCGATGAAGTTTTCTTTGCGGGTGTTTTTGCGGGAGTCTTTTTCGGTGCAGCGCCGAGAACGTCAGCGACCGTGCGTCCGATGTGCGCCGGCGACTCGACGACATGCACGCCGGCACGACGGAGCGCAGCGAGCTTAGCATCGGCTGTGCCTTTGCCGCCACTGATGATCGCGCCGGCATGTCCCATGCGGCGCCCGGGCGGTGCAGTGCGTCCTGCGATGTACGCAACGACGGGCTTGCGCACGTGTGCAGCGATGTATTCGGCTGCTTCTTCTTCGGCGGTACCGCCGATTTCACCGATGAGCACGATCGCTTCGGTTTGCCGATCGGCATTGAACAGCTCCAACGCATCGACAAAGCGCGTCCCGACGATCGGGTCGCCACCGATACCGATGCACGTGCTCTGTCCGATGCCGAGCGAGGTCAATTGCCAGACGGCTTCGTAGGTGAGCGTTCCCGAACGCGAGACGACACCGACCGGACCGGGCGTTGCAATGAAACCGGGCATGATGCCGATTTTGCATTCGCCGGGCGTGAGCAAGCCGGGACAGTTCGGTCCGACCAGCCGCGAACGCGAGCCACGAAGCGCTGCCCACACGGTGCGCATGTCGCGAACCGGTATGCCTTCGGTGATGGCGACAATGAGGGGCACTTCTGCTTCGATCGCTTCGAGTATGGCATCGGCTGCCATCGGTGCGGGAACGAAAATGCACGTCGCATCGGCACCTGTTTCGGCAACCGCTTGGCGGACAGTGTCGAAGACGGGAACCTCGCGCCCGAACTGATCGCTACCTTTGCCGGCATAGGGCATGCCGCCTTTGCCGGGAGTGACACCGCCGACGACATTGGTGCCGTAGGCAATCATCTGGGCGGTGTGAAACGTGCCTTCCGAGCCTGTGATGCCTTGCACGATGAGCCGTGTCCGGCTATTGCAGAGGATGCTCATAGAAACGCCGAAAAGTCGTGTGTGACTGTCAACAGGCTGCAAAGTTACGGCATCGGCTTCTCCGCAAGACAAACGGCGCACCGCTCGACAGCAGTGCGCCGCTGCTTTCGTTTTTGTCGGGGGTCACCTATTTGCTCGATGCAGGAAGAACAAATGTGCTCGAAAGTCCCTGACGCTCCGACAACGACATTACTTCCCAGTAATAGCGACCTGGCTCGACCGGCGGTAATTGCAAACGAACGATATGCTCGCCAGCAGTCGTAAGAGTTGTCGTTTCGGTTTTGATAACTCGCTCGGATTCGTCCGACGATCGCTCGAAGACACGAACGGTTACATCCATCGGCTTTTTGACCCGACAGTGCAGATCGAGCGATGCTGCTTCGCCATTCCAGTGTGCGAAGACAGTATCGAAAACGAATGCGTAACGACGAAGCTTCGAACGTGTCCGGAAATCAAGACCAGCCGGCAATTCAATCGAAGGAAGAATCACTTCTACCGAATCACTCGAACAGCCGCGTTGGACCGTTGCCATGACGTTCCCATCGGCATCAGTCACCTGTACACTCCAACCGTTCGAGCCTGATTGGCAAACGACCGGTGCAAACGACGCCGTTGCCCAACCAGAAACATATCCTATCGTTCGCTTGCCAGTCATGCCGATCGGTCCCTCGCAAATCGATCCATCGCATTCATGGACGACTTCCCAGTCGTGCTTGCCATCACCATTACGATCCTCGATGACACGCCATCCCCACCCGCCATTCGGTCCAGGGCACTGCCAATAGCTATACAATGGATCGGCAGCCTTCCCATAAAGACTCAGCGCAGCAAGTACCATCGTGACTGCAACTATCGTCGTTTTCATGACCATTCCTCCGTCGTTAGCGAGACAGAACAAACGGGATAAACTGCGCATTCGATTTGTGTCGAACGACTGCAATATAAATGCCATCTGGCAAATTGCTCGGCAGCTCAATTGTCAGCCGTTCATTGCCTGGACTCGACCAGACGCTTTGATGCACACTCTGCCCAGTGGATGAATAAACTTCGATACTCACTCGACCATCGAAATCGCCGGTAATTGTCACTGTGCCCATTGTTGGGTTGGGAGAAACTCTCGCCACCGATACATCGCCAGGGATGTGGCTGATGAGCCCCGAGGCATAAACGATTTGTGGGAGTGAGTCTCCACAGGTTTGGATTACCGACCCAAGCAGTAACGAATCCTGTGTGTACAAGTCAACCCGCCAGAGCCATCGCCCATTCTCACACCGTGAGGAGGTAAAATCCACTCTGAATGGTTGTTCGGCAATTGTCCCAATGGGATGTGCTACCATTTGAATTGGCTGCGAGCAGAGCGACCCATCGCATCCTCTGACTGTGATCCAGTCATACTGACCATCACAGTTGCGGTCTTCCCTTACTGACCATGCAACACTGCCGTTCGAACATGTAATGGTTGTAAACTGCGGAGGAAGACAATCCTTCTGCATATCGCAGATATTGTGGGCAGGGTTGTCTCCTGCGTATGCCTGTACCAGACACGCAAGGACACAGAGAAGAAGCGGGATAGTGTTCATGTTTACCTCACTATTGTTTGTACACTCTTTCCACCGTCCCTGCTGGCGCGGCAGGTGTTATCCCACGTGCAGTGGAATGTCGGCGATGCGCCGCGCATCTCATCCCCGTACATCCACTGCAGCCAGACAACACTCCAGGGGAATAGGTGGCACTGCGAATGTAAAAAAAAAAAAAAATTAATTCTCAATGAATTTTTCGCCTCTTGCAAAAAAATTTTTTCTCGATAACAAACGGCGCACCGCTCGACAGCAGTGCGCCGTCGCTGGGTGTGTTGTCGGAGAACATACCAGGAGTAGCGATCGCTCAGCTTTTCCCTACGGCTGTACAAGAAGCGGCAGCGTAATAATGCGCTCGCCATTGTTGAGTCGCAAGAAGTACATTCCTGGTGGCAGTTCAGGAAGCTGTGCCGAATACGTCCCCGCCTGGTGCCACCGATCGCATATGATCGCTACCTGCCTCCCTCCAAGGTCGAACAACGACAGACGAACTGTACTCGGTGTTTCGATACTGTAGCGGATGGTATGCCCCGACGTTACAAACGTTGCCGTTTCCTCGATGGGCAAGGCTACCGAAGTAGTAGTTGTATCGATAATCCACGATGCAATGTAATTGACTCGAACATTAGCAGCACCGGCATTGGTAAATCCACCACCGACGTAGAGCCGATGACCATCATTCGAAAGCGTGGTCACGCGTCCATTGACACCCGATTCGAGTGTATCCCATTTGTTTTGATCGAAATCATACACAGCAATATTCCGTGCGGGTATCGTTCCTGCTTGATCGAAACTCCCACCGACGTACAGACGACGCCGCTGCTTGTCGAGATTCATCGAGAAGACCGCATAGTACTTGACTTGTGACGTCGCAGTATCGCGCCACACACCACCGCCGAGAGTACTCCATTGTTGCCGACGAGTGTCGTAAATGAGCAAGCCGCGCGCCTCTATTTGCCCGAAACGATCGAACTGTCCCCCGATGATGAGACTGTCCCCTACACCAACAATCGCATTTGCAAGGACTGCATCGTCAGCAGAGCTGACCTTGAAATGTGCGCCGGGCACGCTGTCCCACTGCTGGGATTGGCTATCGTACCGAGCAATGCCTACAGCCCGCTTGCCATCAACGTGTGTAAACGCGCCAATAGCGTAGAGAGACTCCCCGACTTTGGCGACCGCATCCACAGATGCTCCACCGAAGAGCGAATCGTCGAGCTGTTCGAATCTCCCCAATCCTTGCCATTTGCGCGTTTGCAGATTGTACTTGGCAAGACCCGATGCAGCGACATTTTCTATGCTATCGAATGAACCACAGACGTAGAGATCGTCACCATCTCGATAAAGGTTGAACACGCCTTGTAAACCTCCGCTGATGTTGCTTGCAAAGCACTCCCACTCTTGCGTTCGGGTATTCCATGCAGCAAGAGATTGGCACGGATTGTTACCAGCGTTTTCGAATAAACCACCGACGACAAGCAGTGTATCGCCATCGCGCACAATAGGTAGAATCGCGTGAACATTCCCATCAACCCCCGCACCGAGCGCGTACCACCGCCGGTCGGTCCAGTTCCATCGTGCGATCATCGAGGTATTCATTCCCCCAGCACGAGTAAATATGCCCCCGACATAGAGGTTCTCTCCCATCGGTACGATAGAGTAAATCAGAGGAACCGGGGAATAGAGACCGCTACCCAATGCTTGCCAGCGTGTCGTGGGTTGTGCAGTGGCAAGCACAACCACCAACGCGGTAATGGAAAACAATGCGATTATGTTGCGAATCGTTGCCATCGTCATTTGTCGTGATGTGAGACATCATGCAAGGAAAAGTACACAAGTGATGTTTCGAGAGAAGACTGGTATAGACCTGCAATCTTTTTACGTGATGCATCGTACGCAATATCGATAAAACCTTGCCCGAGATATTGTCGTGGTAATTGCACTTCAGCGACCAGTGTCGCTGTTCCAAGATCATATTGCTGTAGAATCCAGTATCCACGTTCGGGCATGTCAAGAGGGAAGCCAAGTTCTTTCACTTTCCAAAGTACGAACACGCTCGACGGTGTTAGAATTACTCGTTGTACCCTCGCACCTGCAGAATCGAGGAGATACTCAACCTCACGGGCTTTCGGAACAGCCGTTCGCCGCGACAATCTGTTGGTGTCCAACATTCCAGCATTCCAATAGTGTTTGAGCTTAATTGTGCGCCCATCACTGAGTTGAACTTCTGGTACGAGCCACTGCACCCAGCCACATAATCCATTTGTTTGATCACAACTAAGATGCTCTGCCCCATGAACGGCTAACCCCAGTCCATGCTTTTTACCGATCGCCTCATCGAGTACACCCAGCGTAGAATCACGGAACATGCCGGTGGCTAGATTAAATGCTCCATAAAGTGGAGCATACGTGTAAAACGAATCAGCAATAGGATTCTCAAACGGGTTCCGAGCCAACAATGTATCTGACCCCATAGCCAGATACCCTCGACGGAAGGGTAAATAGAAATTCTCTTTCCCAAGCACAAAACCACTCCCAGGATGAAATGTCCCTTCGGCACAATAGTCACCAGTGCAATAGGTGCGAGTCATTGGCTGAAATTCAGCAATTTGCACAATCTTTTGGAATGGAGGTTCGTACGCAAGAATGTAGTAGCACTTGTCTATGCCAATATTCTCTGCGCTGAAATGCCTAACATACGCGCTAATCTGAATTGTCCACAATAGTGAGTCTTGAAATTGCGGTTGACACAAGTTACCTACGAGATACCTCTTGATAGCCTTGTATTCGCTATCGATAAGAAACCACGTGCGTCCCCGTGATGCAGCTGGATTGGCTACAATGTGGGCAGCCTGTGAACCCTTAGAGACATCAAATACTCGAATCCCTTGCGTGTAAAAATCCAGTGCTGCAAACCACCTACCATCGGATGAGAAAACTGGTGAGAACAATTGACCAGTCATAGTTGTACTGTCATCTTGTAAACGGACACGACTCACCATTTCGACAATAGGACATGATACTTCTGGTGTACCAACAGAGATCGCATGAAACTGCTTTCTCACTGTTTGGAGATACCCTCGGGGCAGCAATGGCGAATTCGTAGCATTGAGTGAATCCATAAAGTAGCTGAGTTTATCACCTGTCGGTGCATGGTTCACCTGTGCCCACCACCACAGAGTACCTGTAGAATCCCATACTGTCATCCATGGGAGCGATGGCTCCCACGCATTTATGGGCTTGAGTAGAACACCTGTGGTATCAATTACTACACGGCACTTCCACTGATTGGCACGGACGTATGCATAATCCGCATAGTAACGCTTTCCACGGACGATTGCGCTAACAGAACCCGAGAATTTAGCCTTCTGCAAATCCTCACTCAGCTTTCCAATCAGTGCTTCTCCCCAGAAAAACGAGCGAGGTGCTGAAACGATAAAGATGACGTGAAACCGCGCCTTATTGTTTTGCTGGCGGATAAACTCATGGATAACACTCGAACGCCCGGCGAACCGGAAGATGCTTGTTTTCTCTACGTACTCGTCCTCACTTTGGCTGAGAACAACCATTACACATCCCAGAAATATTGCAATGAATCGTTTCATTGGACTCTCCGCAGATCTAAGCCGTCTTTCACAAAGAAATACGGTACTGCAGGGCCGCCGCTATAGCCCTGCAGTACCAACTCTGGCGATTCAGGGAAGCAGAACATAGGCTTCCGTTCCTTCTTGGTTAGTCCCGGTGAAGATGCACTCCGACTGGAACGATTGCGAGCCAAAGTCGAAGAGATACAAATCGTCTGGGAATGGACTACCAACTCGGACGCCCACTTGGATTTCTGCACATTTGTGAGTGCAATTCCCTTCACACCAAACCCGCCCATTTTCGTAGTGTCCTTCGCAGCCATAGAGAGTAATTTTTCCCTTGTCAATCCCCAGAGCGTACACCTGACTCACGCTCAGCAATGCCCCTGCCAAGAGTGCTTTCGCAAGGAATCTCATCGGGATGCTCCACAGTTTGTTGAACATGCTTTTATTCCCTCCCCGGCTGGCGCGGCTTGTGTCGCGCTCATCGCAGCAGACCTCGAGAAACGCCGCGCCCCTTGTCTCTCCGCCAACTGCAACGACGCAACACAACAGCCGGGAAGAAGCGGCACGACAAAAGTAAAAAAAAAAAAATTAATTCTCAATGAATTTTTCGCCTCTTGCAAAAAATTTTTTTACCCAGACAAAGAGCGGCGCACCGCATCGCTGCAGTGCGCCGTCGCTGGGTGTGTTTGTTGCCGGATTATCGAGCTTCGGAGCGTAGTGCCAAGTGTTGCAAATCAGCCAGAGTCAGCCGCCGCCCGCCCAAGAATCGCTTGCGGTAGTACGTGCTTTCCAGCGAGGATATTGTCACACCATACCGAGAGCTCGCGTGAGCGAAAAGGTTGTCGCCCAAGTAAATCCCCACGTGCGACACCCACGCATGACTGCGCGTGTGGAAGAAAATCAAATCGCCGAACCGAAGCTCCTCGGCTCGCTCGATGGGCTGACCGTAGGCGAATTGTTCCTGCGCAGTACGCGGTAGCAGTGCTCCCGCACAGGCTCGGAACAGAGCCTGCATGAACGCCGAACAATCGATACCATCGGCGCTGCTTCCCCCGAAGCGATAGGGACGACCGAGCCACTCCATGACGAAGTCCATCACTTTCCGCTGCGACAGCCCCGATGGCAACTCCTCCCCATCGAGATACGCCATCCACAGCGCGCGTATCGTCGCGATGTCCACCTGAACGTCGTCTTCGCGGGCGACTTCCTCGGCGTCGTCACCGTCGAGAACGTTCGTAGCGGCGCTGTCGCGCAATCCCGCCAGTTGTTGCAACGTCGGCGATGCCTGCGACGAGAGCAAATCCATCGCCAATCGTTTGCCTTCTTGCGTGCGTTGCAATCGCGCTGCTGCACGACGCTTGACGGATTTCTTTTTCCCGTGTCCAGCAATCGCTGGTTCGATTGCACCTGCTGCGAAAAAAGCGAGAGCGACACTGCAGGCAATGATTGCTCGCATGCGCATCCTCCTACCGAATAGTTCGACACTCACTGTTCTTGGTCGCGACCGGCTCGTTGCTCGGTCACGTGTTACCGGCTCGCCGCGCCATCACCAGGGACGCTACGGCAGCCGTAACAACAGGCGGTCAGTGCTTTCGAATACGCACCCGTTCGAGCACTAACCGATCGAGCGGATCAACTGCGAATCCCTCGACGAACGGATGCACCAGACGCACAATGCGTCCGTGATAGAGAAACACCCACGGCGCATCGGCAACGACGGCACGCTCGATCTGCTGGTAGAGCCGATGCCGCCGAGTGCTATCGCGTGCGCGCACAGATTCGCTATACAGCTCATCCACTGCAGCATTGCGATAGCGTGTCGTGTTGGGTCCGC
>JAOAGY010000020.1 GCA_026415505.1 Chlorobiota bacterium
GTGCGAGCGCGGCTGGAGAAGGCGCGGAGTGTGTGAAACTGTCATCGAGGTTTGACCTATGGCAAAGCAACAGCACTTTGGCGGATCGTGGACTGATGAAAAGCTCGAACGCTTGCGAAAGTACCTGCATGCTTATACAAAGATTTTTGCCAAGAACATAAAAGCACAGTATTTCACCACGGTGTACGTGGACGCATTCGCCGGCACGGGCTATCGCAGCAAAGCATCGCCGACGAGCCAACAACCTGTCATTCTGGAAGAACTCGCTGCCGCAGACAACCAAGAGTTCCTCAAAGGGAGCGCTCGGATTGCGCTCGAAGTCGAGCCGCCGTTCAAACGCTACATTTTCGTCGAAAAGAATCCGTCCTATGCAGCAGAACTGCAAAAGCTGAAGACCGAGTTTTCGACAAAAGACATCATGATCGTGGAAGAGGATGCCAATGTGTTCTTGCAGAATTGGTGTGCAAAAACCGACTGGAAGAGACATCGCGCCGTTGTCTTTCTCGATCCATACGGTATGGAGGTCGAATGGAAGACGATCGAATCCATTGCTCGCACGAAAGCCATTGATTTGTGGCTCTTGTTTCCGCTCGGCGTTGCCGTGAACCGGCTTCTCACGCGAGGTCGAAAGCCCGATCCAGCGTACAAGCGAGCGTTGGATCGGATGTTCGGCACCGAGGAGTGGGAACAGGCGTTTTACAGCCTCCAGACAAAACGGACACTGTTCGGTGAAGATCAAGCGACGGTAAAGGATGCGGATTTCGACACGATTGAGAAGTTTTTTATCGAACGTTTGCAGTCTGTCTTTGTGGCTGTAGCTGAAAACCCGCTTCCCTTGCTCAACAGCACGAATGTACCGCTCTATCTTTTGTGCTTTGCAGCGGGCAATCCCAAAGGCGCGGAAATTGCCGTGAAGATTGCGAACTACATTTTGACGAGGTGATTGTCATGGCGGATCGTTCGCTCATCGAATGGACTGAAGCGACGTGGAATCCGGTGACGGGTTGCTCGAAGGTGAGTGCTGGTTGTGCTCATTGCTACGCTCAGCGTCTGGCGTATCGGCTCAAGGCGATGGGTGCCGAGCGCTACCGCAACGGATTTCGCGTTACACTACACGACGACTTGCTCGATCTGCCGAAGCGCTGGATAAAGCCGCGGCTCATCTTTGTCAATTCGATGAGCGATCTTTTTCACGATCATGTGCCCGATGAGTTTATCGCTCGTGTGTTCGAGACGATGCGTGCATGCCCACAGCACACGTTTCAGGTGCTCACCAAGCGCAGCAAGCGACTTCGCGCACTTGCGCCCATGCTGGAATGGACGCCGAATATTTGGATGGGCGTTAGCGTCGAAAACGAGCGCGCCATGTCGCGGATCGAGGACTTGAAAGCGGTGCCGGCACACGTGCGATTTCTATCGTGCGAGCCGTTGCTCGGACCGCTCGACAATTTGCCGCTCGACGGCATCCACTGGGTTATCGTCGGCGGCGAATCAGGTCCAAAAGCGCGTCCGATGGAAGCTCAATGGGTGCGCTCGATTCGGGATCGATGTCGGGCAGCCGGCGTGCCGTTTTTCTTCAAGCAATGGGGCGGCGTGCACAAAAGCCGTCATGGGCGCATGCTCGACGGTCAGATGTACGATGAAATGCCGATGCAGCATTGCAACGGAGGCAACACGTCGCAGGTGCGCGGGCGGCTGGAGAAGGCACGGAGTGTGTAGGGGCGCACGGCTTCTGTGCGCCCCGATCGGAAGCAACGGTTCACAGCGACGGCTGCCGACGAGCCGACCGCGGCTGCGGAAGGCGCGTTACGGCAGGCGAATCTGCCCGACCTTTTTCAACGCGCGTTCGACAAGCGACTTCGGCAGCGGCGCATAGTGCAGCGCCGCGCAGTAGGATTGCCCTTCGCCGAGTGCCCAGCGGAGAAAATCCACCAGCGCTTTGCCTTTGGCACGGTCCGATTGGTTCTGCAACACCAGCAGCCACGTCAGCCCCGAGATCGGATAACCACTCGTCGAATTGGTGATCGAACCGCGCAAATCCTCGGCGATCGCACCGATGGACGATTCCGCTGCACGCGTGACCTCTTCGAGTGTCGGCAGTACGAACTGGCCGGCGTTGTTCTGCACTGCGGCATACGGCAGTTTGTTTTGTTCGGCGTATGCCAGCTCGACGTAGCCGATGCTGCCGACGAGCTGTTTGATCTGTCCGGCGACGCCTTCGTTGCCTTTGGCGCCGAGCGTGCCCTTTGGCCAATTGACCGAGGTGCCTTGTCCGTAGCGTTGTTTCCAGTAGCCACTGATTTTGCAGAGGTAATCGGTGAAAATTGCCGTCGTGCCGCTGCCGTCGCTGCGATGGACGACCACGATCGGCTTCGAGGGCAGCGCTACGCCTGGATTGATCTCGGCGATGCGGCGGTCGTCCCAGCGTTTGATGACGCCCAAGAAAATATCTGCCAACACTGCCGGCGTCAGGCGCAGCGGCTTCTGCAGCGGCAGATTGTACGCAACGACGACGGCGCCGATCGTCGTCGGAATGTGCAACACCGGGCTTTTGCGCTTGGCGAGCGCTTCGGCGAGTTGTTCGTCGGTCATCGGTCCATCGCTGGCGCCGAAATCCACCGTCCCCTCGATGACCTGCTTGATGCCGCCACCGGAACCGATGGACTGGTAGTTGAAGCGAATACCGGACTTTTTGCTATAGACGTCGAACCACTTCGAGTAGAGCACATAGGGGAACGTCGCTCCGGCGCCGTTGAGCTGGAGTTGTGCCGATGCAATGGCGCTCGTTGCTGCGATCGTTACTGCAAGCGAAAGGAGAAATCTCATCGGGCAAGAATAGTGGTGGAACCACACACGCTTGCAAAACTACCGGTCGGAGCGGCGGCGGTCGTGTTACGTCTTGCTAACATTGCCGGCGGCGATGCTGCGGAGCAGTTCCCTGTCGGAATAGGCGATGCGCTCGGTGCCGATGATTTGGTACTCTTCGTGACCTTTGCCGGCGACGACGATCCAATCGCCGGGCGCAGCCTGCTGGATGGCTGCACAAATTGCCGCGGTGCGGTCGAGAATCTCCTCGAAGCGTGCGCGGCGTTTGTCGGGGGGCACAAGCTCGATGCCGGCGCGAATCTCGGCGACGATGCTTGCGGGGTCCTCGCTGCGGGGATTGTCGCTGGTGAGCACGACGACGTCGGCATGCGTTGCAGCGATGGCGCCCATCAGCGGGCGTTTGGTGCGATCGCGATCGCCGCCGCAACCGAACACGCACAGCAGCCGTGCATCGGACGGCATCGTCTTGCGGCATTGGCGCAAAATCCGTTCGAGCGCGTCGGGAGTGTGCGCGTAATCGGCGATGGCAACCGCACCATTGGGCAACAGGTAGCGTTCCATGCGTCCCGGCGGCGGGCTTGCAGTTCGGATCGCCTCGGCGAGCCGATCGAGCCGGTAACCGCGCTCGGCAAGCAGGACGATAGCCAGCGAGGCATTTTCGACGTTGAACGCTCCGACCAGCGGCATCGCAAGCGTCGCCGACTGCCCGCTCTCCCATCGGAGAGTCCAGCGCGAACCGTCCGGTGTGAATGCTTCGTCGGCGATGCGCACATCGGCATCCCAACTGCGACCGACACGCACCACACGCGCAGCCGTATCGGCAACCATCGTGCTGCTCCACTCGCTGTCGGCAAAGACGACGGCAATGGCATCGGCTGGCAGCATGTCGAAAAGCCGCTTTTTGGCGTGTGCGTAGTTGTCCATCGTGTGGTGGAAATCGAGATGGTCCGGCGTCAGGTTCGTGAACACGGCGCCCGCGAAGCGAACGCCCTCGACCCGGCGCCACCAGAGCGAGTGCGAGCTGACTTCCATGGCGACTGCATGCGCACCGCGTCGGCGGAGCCAATCGAGAGAAGCTGCCACCTCGGGTGCTTCGGGTGTGGTGTGGCGCGTGGGGAGTCGCTCGCCGCCGAATTCGATGCCGAGCGTGCCGAGCGTGCCGGCTGGCGTGCCCGAACCTGTCAGGAGCTGGGCGAGCAGATACGTCGTCGTCGTTTTGCCGTTGGTGCCGGTGACGCCATAGACCGCAAGATGCTCGCTGGGATAGTCGTAGAGTGCGTGACTCCATCGCGCCAGCGCGGCGTGGAGATCGTCGGCGACGACGAACGTGCAATCGTCGGGCAATGCCGCCGGTAGCCGATCGCTGGCGACGACCCGGCAACCGCGATCGTAGGCATCGCGCAGGTAGCCCAGGCCGTCGTGTTGCGTTCCGCGCCGGGCAACGAACATCGCCAGTGGACCCGCCAGCCGCGAATCGAGCACGATACGTTCGATCGGTCGCACAGGATCGCCGACGATCTGGCGCGCCGGATACGCCGCCAAAAGCCGATCGAGCAACTGCATGGGAAATCGCCCCGCCAGTAAGTTTGCAACGCAAAACTACACGACGTCCGAACGACTCGATGGAGACACCGCCAGAACGCGAAATGAGTTTTCTCGACCACCTCGACGAACTCCGACGCCGCATCATCAGCAGTGTTGCGGGCGTGCTGGTCGCCTCGATCGGGGTGAGCTTTTTCATCGGCGACATTGTCGAGAACGTGTTGCTTCGTCCGGCGATCGACGCGGGACTGCGCTTGCAGAACCTGCGACCGTTCGGGCAAGCGTTCCTCTACTTCAAGCTCATTTTCATTTGCGGTTTCATCGTCAGCGTGCCGTGGGTGCTTTGGAATCTGTGGCGGTTCGTCGCACCGGGACTCTACGAGCACGAGCGCCGCTGGGCGCGGCAGATCACCGCATGGACGAGTGTGTGTTTTGTGGCGGGCATCGCGTTTGCGTACTTCGGCATGATTCCCTCGATGATGGCATTTGCCAAAAGCTTCGGCTCGTCGCACATCGAGAACATCATAGACGTCAACGAATACCTCGGCTTTTTCGCCACGGTCATTCTTGCTTCGGGCTTGATGTTCGAGCTACCGATGATCATCTACGTGCTCTCGCGCGTGGGAATCGTAACGCCGACGTTTTTGAGCACGTACCGTCGGCATGCCATTGTGGTGATTTTGATCATCGCTGCGGTGCTGACGCCGACGCCCGATCCGATCAACCAGCTTTTTTTCGCGGCGCCGCTCTACGTGCTCTACGAGCTGAGCATCGCCATCTCTAAATTCGCAGTCAAACGACAACGCGCTGCCAGCAGCCCCGAACAATGACCGAGACGACGTTCACCAAACCGATCGCGGATCATCTGGAGCGATTCAACCGCTCTCTTGCACGCCAGATGCGGTCGAGCGTACCGCTGTTGAATTTGGTAGTGCGTTACTTGCTGCGGAGCCGTGGCAAGCAGCTCCGCCCGATGCTCGTTTTTTTGAGCGCAGGCGCTGCCGGCGGCATCACCGAACGCACATACATCGGCGCAGCGATGGTCGAGCTGCTCCACACCGCAACGCTCATTCACGACGACGTCGTCGATCAAGCGACGATGCGACGCGGTCTGGCGAGCATCAATGCGGTCTGGAAAAACAAGGTCGCCGTGCTGGTCGGTGATTTTCTTCTTGCGCGCGGATTGCTTTTGGCGGTCGAGCATCGCGAATACGATTTTTTGCACGCCACCGCCGATGCCGTTCGCCGCATGAGCGAGGGCGAATTGCTCCAGGTGCAGAACTTCCGCAAGCGTCGCACCGACGAAAGCATGTACCTGCGCATCGTCGGCGATAAAACTGCCTCGCTGATTGCGACCTGTTGCCGTATCGGTGCGATCAGCGCTGGTGCCGACGACGACACGCAAGCGCTGCTCGGCACATTCGGCGAGAACGTCGGGATTGCGTTTCAAATTCGCGACGACGTGCTCGACTACACCAGCCGCACAGCGATATTGGGCAAGCCGACCGCACACGACATCCGGGAAGGCAAAATCACGCTCCCGCTTCTGCGTGCGATGGCGAGCGCCGATCCCGACGAAGCCAAAGCCATCGGTCAACTGGTTCGCTCCGGTCCGCTGCGTAACGGCAGCGTCGAGCGTATCGTCGCGTTCGTCGAGCGACACGGTGGCATCGAAAGCGCCATGGCGACCGCGCAGCAACTCGTCGCCGACGCAATTGCGCTCCTCGAGCAGTTGCCGCACTCGGAGTATCGAACGATGCTCGCCGCATTTGCCCGCTACACTATCGAACGGAACAAGTAGTCTTCGGACAACGGATGTTTCACAATCACACGGAGCATCATGGAAACGCAAGTCGGTAGCTTCTTCGGTGCCTATGTGGACCGGCAAACGGCACTGCGACTGTTCGTGCAGAACGTCTATGCGTGGATGGCGGGCGGTATGCTCGTCACGGCGCTGGCTGCATGGGCAACGCTGACGATTCCGCTGGCGTTCGAGCTGAGCATCTCGCTGCGGTGGGTGCTGGCGCTGGTGACGATCGGTCTGGTCTTTTACCTTTCGGCACGAATCGAGAGCATGCGCCCCAGCACCGCCAAAGCACTCTTTCTGCTCTACTCGGTGCTGATGGGCAAAACGCTCGCGGTGATCTTCTACGCCTACACGACCGAGTCGCTGGCATCGGTGTTCGTGGTGACCTGCGGTATGTTCGCGGCGACGGCTTTCTACGGCTACACGACCAAGCGCGATTTGAGCAGCGTCGGCAGTTTCATGTTCATGGGACTCATCGGACTGATTCTGGCATCGGTGGTGAACATCTTTCTGCAAAGCTCGGCGCTCGCGTTCGCTGCATCGGTGGTCGGGGTGATCGTCTTCGTCGGGCTGACGGCATACGACATGCAACGACTCAAGGAACTCTACGAACGCGCCGTCGAGAACGAACTGCGTGCGACCAATTACGCGATCATCGGTGCGCTGGCGCTGTATCTGGATTTCATCAACTTGTTCTTGTACTTGTTGCGGCTCTTCGGGCGACGACGCTGATGGCGACGGTGCAGTTTACGCTCTACGCACAACGCTTGCTCGGCACCGGGAAAACGAGCGAAGCCGTCGCCATTTTGGAAGAGGGCATCAAGGAATACCCCGACTATGCGACGGCATACGCACTGCTTGCGCGAGCGTATCTGCAGTTGCACGACATTCCGACCGCCTACGAAGTCGCCACCAGCGCAGTGGCACGCTTCCCGTACCATCGCGGTTTGCAGCTTTTGGCGGAGCAATTGGAACAACTGCTGCGGAGCGAAACAGAGCACCGCGACACCGAGCCAGCTTCCGCCGACGCTCCGAGCGGCGACGAGCCACACAGCGACGCAATCGCAACCGATACTGCACCGGACGATGCCGAACCGATCGGCGAATCGCTACCGGACGAAATAGCCGAGCCGACCGCGACGACCGAACAGGCACCGGCAGCACCTCCCGCACACACCGACGACGAGCGCACGCTCACCGCCGGCGAACTCGTCGAGGCCGCGGAGATCGAACCGGACGTAGCACCGATAGCGCTCGAGCATGCCGCTGCCGAATCGGGAGCGACCGAGCCACCGCAGCCGCCCGACGCTGCGGCGATCGAGCCGACTGATTTTGCCGATTCCCCGACCGTCTCCGACGATTTTGCCGATTCCCCGACCGTCTCCGACACTCCACCGGCGCCGCAGACACCGATCGAAGAACCGAGCAGCGATGCCGTATCGCCGGCTCCTTCGCCGCAGCAGACGATGCGCATCGTCGAGACGGCAACGCTCGATAGCCGCGCGATGCGAATGCTCCGCGCCAGCAACATTCGGCTGATCCCTGGTTTGGAATTCGCGCCCTTGCGCATCGAAACGCCTCACCGCATCGAGCAAGTCGCGACGGTGGAATTTCCGCCGCTCCGTCCGATCCGCGGTTCGAATCGCCGCGACCGACGCGCCGCGGCAGCCGCTGTGCCGACAACGCCAGCGGAGCTGGAAGCAGAACTGCGTGCACGTGCCCCGCAGCCGGAGCAACCGGCGCCGCAGAAAAGTTCGTTGGAGCTTCTCGCCGAGCGACTCGAACGCGCGCGCATCAAATCGCCGGCGGCGATCGCCGCACAGACCGACACCAGCGACGAAACGAGCGACGAACCGACCGTCGTCAGCGAAACGATGGCGCTCATCTACGAACGACAGGGCGCGCTCGATCAAGCCATCAAGGCGTACACGATTCTGGCGCGGCTCGATCCGGAGCGCCGCCCCTACTACGAGGAAAAAATCGCGCAGCTTCGATCGCGCCAGCGCTGAGATGCTGATTCTGCCCCGCTACATCGTCCGCGCTCATCTGCCGCCGTTCCTCTTCGGCGCCAGCGTCGTGATGTTCCTGTTTTTGATGCAGTTTTTGCTCCGCGTCCTCGACGAGCTGGTCGGCAAAGGACTCGGCGCCGTCGTCATCGCACAACTCATCGTGCTGAACTTGGCGTGGATGGTCGTGCTGGCGGTACCGATCGGTGTGCTGTTTTCGACGCTGATGGCGTTCGGCAAGTTGGCGCAGACGCACGAAGTGACAGCGATGAAAGCCAGCGGCATGAGCCTGCTGCAGATGATGACGCCGGTGATCCTGACCGGCGTTGCATTGACGGCGGCGGTCTTTTGGTTCAACGATGCCGTTCTGCCCGACGCCAATCACCGCGCAAAAACGCTGCTGATGGACATTCAGCGGAAGAAGCCGACGTTCGCACTGCAGGCGGGACAATTCAGCACGCAACTGGAGGGCTACACGATCCTGGCACGATGGCTCGACAGCTCGCAAACACGCATGCGCGGCATCACGATCTACGACCGGCGCGATATGAACCGCACGACGATCGTCAATGCCGACAGCGGCGAGATACGCTTTTCGCCGAGTTATCGGTTCGTGCTGCTCGATTTGTACCATGGCGACGTTCATCAGTTCGGACGGCAGCGGCGCGGCGACTATCGCTACATTCGCTTCGAGCGGCAGCGTGTGATCATTCCGGCATACGGTTTTCTCCTGGAGCGAAGCAGCGAAGGCTCCATCGCACGCGGCGATCGGGAAATGCGCATTCGCGATATGGAAGCCATCGTCCGCACAGCACGGCAACAGCAGCAGGTTCACTGGCAGACGATCGAACAGACGGTCGGTGCGTACCTATCGGAGCTGTTCAGCGCTGCGCCACCGGTCAGCGGCACTGCGTGGATCGAGCGCACCGCCTTGCTGTCGAGTCAATTGGGAAGCGCCGGTTACCAATACAACGACGCCGACCGCCAAGCACGGCAGTACGAAGTCGAAATCGAGAAAAAGTACGTCATCCCCGTTGCCTGTTTGGTGTTCGTGCTGGTGGGTTGTCCGCTCGGTATCCGCACGCGCGGCGGCTCGTTCGGGATGAGTGCGCTCATCAGCTTGGGATTCTACATCCTCTACTGGGCATGCCTGATCGGTGGCGAAAAGCTCGCCGATCGGCAAGTGCTTCCACCGGAAGTTCTCTGGGGTGCAAACGTGTTGCTCGCGGCTATCGGTGTCGTCTTGATCGTGACGACCACCAACGAATCATTCCACCTGCGCGGCACGATCGCCCACTGGCTGGGCAGGAATCGTCAGCGGATTTCGCGGTGAATGGTGTGCCGCCGCAAGAAGGGGTTGTACTTGCGCAATTCGAGACGTTCGGGTGTATTCTGACGATTTTTCGTCGTCGTATAGCGCGAGGCGGGTTTGCCTTCTTTGGCGGCTTCAGTGCATTCGAGCGTGATGATGACGCGTGCGCCTTTCTTCTTTGCCATTGACGATAACCACACGGTGGTGAAATCCAGTGGAGCTAAGGAGATTCGAACTCCTGACCTCTGCAGTGCGATTGCAGCGCTCTACCAACTGAGCTATAGCCCCACACGTGCGTCGCAAAATTACGAACCGCACCCATCGAGCACGGCAGTCATTCCATCCTTACAGCCGGCTCGCTGAAGCTGCAAGGAGATGTCGCGATCGCTTGTCGGTATCAGTAGCGACGGTAGCCGCCGCGACCGCCGCCGTTGCCGTAGCCGCCGCGTGCGCTCTGCGGACGCTGCGGGCGGTCGCCCTGCGGACGCGCTTGATTGACCGTGATCGTGCGCCCCATGAATTGCATTTGATCGCATGCTTCGATGGCAGCGCGCGCTTCGTCGTCGTTTGGCATTTCGACGAATCCGAAGCCGCGACTGCGCCCCGATTGACGATCAATGATCACATGCGCCTCGGCAACTTCGCCGTGTGCGGAAAAGAGCGACTCCAGGTCGCTGTCGGTTGTGTGGTAACTCAGGTTACCGACATAGAGCTTCATCGGACCGAACCAGAAAAAAGTAGAACAAGGAACCTGTCTTCCGCACGAGGCTATGCCAAAGCCTGCTGAACGATCGCTGCGAACGCAGTCGGATGGTTCATCGCAAGATCAGCCAGCACCTTGCGGTTGACGTTGATATGCTTTTTGTGCAGCGCAGCCATCAGGCGCGAGTACGTCGTGCCGTTGAGCCGTGCTGCGGCGTTGATGCGCACGATCCAGAGTCGGCGGAAATTGCGCTTTTTGGTGCGACGATCGCGGTAGGCGTATTGCAAGCCCTTTTCGATGTGGTGCTTGGCAATCGTCCACAGCTTCGAGCGTGCGCCCCAGTATCCGCGGGCACGCTTTAGAATCCGACGACGCTTTCGGTGCGCTGCTGCTTTATTGACACTGCGTGGCATGGAAGCCTCCGGTCAATTGGTGAAACATATGCGCGATGCAAGGAGAGCAGTGACCCTTGCGATCGCATGGATTGTCGAAGAACAACTCTTCTGGCGGCTCATCGGAGCAATTGTGCCCGCACGAGCGCCAGATTCGCACTGTCTACCAGCGTCGCGTGTCGCAACGAGCGCTTGCGCTTGCGGCTTTTGCTCGTCAAAATGTGACTGCGATAGGCTTTCTCGCGCACGATCTTGCCGGTAGCGGTGACTTTATAGCGCTTCTTTGCGCCGCTGTGTGTTTTCATTTTCGGCATAGCTACGGGGTCGAATCGTTCGACTGTTGCTGTTGGAGTTGCTTTTGATACTTTTTGATTTTGTCTTTGTCCGGTGCCAAGATCATCGTCATCGTGCGTCCTTCGGCACGAATCGGTTGATCGAACTTGGCGATGTCTTCCAGACGCTGCCAGAATTGTTGCAGAATCTGCTCGCCGAATTCTTTGTGGGTGATTTCCCGACCGCGGAAAAGAACCGTGACCTTGACTTTGTCGCCATCGAGCAAGAATTCGCGTGCGTGGCGCGCTTTGAAATCCAGGTCGTGGGTGTCAGTGACGATCTTGAGGCGAATTTCTTTCAACTGGGTTTGATGTTGCTGCTTGCGCTGCTGTTTTTCGCGCTTGTGTTGTTCGTACTGGTACTTGCCAAAATCGATGATACGACAAACCGGTGGATTGGCTTGCGGCGCGACCTCGACCAGGTCCAGCCCTCGTTCGTAGGCACTTTTGAGCGCATCGGAAATCGGCATGATACCGAGTTGCGCACCTTCGGCATCGACGACACGAACAACGGGCGCGGTGATTTCGTTATTGATCCGAACGTTGCGCACTGTACGATCCGACGTCGAACGACCTCCTTTCAATCACCCTCGCCCGCAGTAGTAGCAACAAATGCTCCCACCCTTTCCGAGCAAGGAACAGTAGAAATCGAACTCAACAAAAACCGGCACATTCGCTCGCGACTTATCGAAACGAGTGTAAGACTTCGTCGCAAAGATAACAACTTTCAACGTTCGAACCAAATCGCCAGCACCCTTGACTGTGACTGAGATGCAAACTGATTGCCTGTGCCGTGCCAGATGCAGTGGAGTATAAATTGCGACTGAAATTTTGGTGACGCTCGGTGATGCTGCGCTATTTGTTCGTGGACTTCAACGCCTATTTCGCCGCGGTCGAGCAGTACCTTCGACCGTCGCTGCGCGGCAAACCGGTCGGTGTCGTCGCAGTGATGACCGACCGCACGTGTTTGATCACCGCCAGTTACGAAGCACGTCGCTACGGATTGCGCACCGGTACGCCCGTGAGCGAAGCACGCCGCCGTTGCCCCGATCTGGTGCTGGTCGAAGCACGCCCGACAGTGTACGTCGAAATGCATCGCCAGCTCATTGCACTCATCGAGCGATGCATACCGATTACGCAGGTATGCTCGATCGACGAAGTTCTCTGCCAGCTCAGTCCCACCGAACGCACACCGTCGCGTGCCCGCGCCCTCGCCGAACACGTCAAAGCGACGCTTCGCGCCGAATTCGGCTCCATCCTGACCTGTTCGATCGGCATTGCGCCGAATCCGTTTTTGGCGAAAACCGCCGCCGATCTGGAAAAACCCGACGGACTGGTGCTCTTGGACACCGACGAGTTGCCCCAGCGACTGCTTTCGTTGCGACTGCAGGATCTGTGCGGCATTGGTCGGCGGATGGAACGTCGGTTGCATCGAGCAGGCATATGGACGGTCGCCGATCTCTATGCAGCCACACGTCAGCAGCTCCGCGCTGTCTGGGACAGTATCGAGGGAGAGCGTTTCTACCTGCACTTGCGCGGTGAATGCACAGACCGCCCACCGACACGACGACGCAGCGTGGGACATTCCCACGTTCTGCCACCGGAGCTTCGCACCGAGAATGCAGCGTTTGCTGTTCTCCATCGCCTCATGCAGAAAGCAAGCAGCCGGCTCCGGCGACTGGGACTGCTGACGGCACGGCTGCGCGTCGGATGCACGGCGATGCCCGGCAGTCGCCGATGGGATGCACAGCTCATGCTACCGCCGACCGACGATCCGTTCGTGCTCGGCGCAGCGCTCCGTAGGCTCTGGCAGCATCGCCGCATCGAGGGTACTCCGTTCCACGTGTGGATCCAATACACCGAGCTGCAACCGGCGCACGTACAGTTGCCACTTCCGCTCGATCCGGACGCCGAGCGACATCGCTGCATCGTTGCAGCGCTCGATGCGATCAATGAGCGGCACGGTCCTGGAACGCTCTACATTGCCACTGCTCACCCCGCGCGCCGTGCCGCACCAATGCGGATCGCGTTCTCTTCGATACCGGAGCCCGAACACGACGACGACAGCACTGTCTTCTAACGGCTTGGCAAGGCATTTGCTGCACTCCTGCGATACTCGACGGATCGAAAGGACCTTCGCATGGAGCGGTTGCCGCTGTCGGTCTGCATCATTGCCCGTAACGAAGAGCAGCGCATCGAACGCTGCCTGGCATCGGTCGCCACGATCGCTGCGCAAATCGTCGTTGTCGATACCGGCTCGACCGATGCGACCATCGAACGTGCGCGTCGCGCCGGCGCCGAAGTGTTTTCGATCCCGTGGGAAGACGATTTCGCCGCTGCGCGCAATGCCTCGCTCGATCGTGCCCGCCAGCCGTGGATACTCGTGCTCGATGCCGACGAACGACTTGTGACGCCCGAGGAACTCGCCCGCACGATAACGACTGCATCGGACGACGTCGGCGGATTCCTCGTCGAAGTGCGATCGGTCTCGACTGCCGGCGGCGGATCGCCGACGCCGTACCTGGTGCACGTCGTGCGGCTGTTCCGCAACGATCGGCGCCATCGCTACGAGGGAATCATTCACGAACAAATCCTGCCTTCGATCGTGCGAGCCGGCTATCGCTGCGCACCGAGTGCCGTCGCGATCGAACACGACGGCTACGATCTCGACCCGGCGACCATGCGCGTCAAACACGAGCGAAACATGCGGCTGCTCGACCGTGCGCTCGCGCGCGACCCCGAGAGTGCGTTCTACCGTTTCCACCGCGCCAAGACGGCGATGGCACTGGGTCGGTTCGATCGTGCAGCCGCCGATCTCGACGTTGCGCTCCGCACGGCACGTGGCGACGGTATTCTCTTGCCGCAGGTGCTCAACCATGCGGCACTGCTGGCGACATTCCAGAACCGCTGGCACGAAGCGATCGCCTACGCCCAACGATCGCTGGAACTGCTGCCCGGGCAACCGATGAGCTGGTTTCTCATCGGCGAATCGTTCCGTGCCCTCGGCGACGCCGGCGCTGCGCTCGACGCGTACCGCCACACTGCCGAAGCGCTCGATGCCGACGATCCGCGCGTGCGTCTGGCGGGAACGCTCCGCATCCCCCGACACGAGCTTTGCCAGCGCATCGAGCAGATGGTACGCGCGCTCGATACCCACAACGAACGTACTCGCGTTTTTATCTCGAACCGATTGGAGAAACACATGGACTCGACCGCTCGACCATTGCTGACACTGGCGATGATCGTTCGCAACGAAGAAACGACGCTGCAGCGCTGCTTGGAGAGCGTGCGCGGCGTCGTCGATCAAATCGTCGTTGTGGACACCGGCTCGACCGACGACACGATCGCCGTTGCCGAGCGTTTCGGCGCGGAAGTGTATCGCTTTCCGTGGTGCGACGATTTCGCTGCCGCGCGCAATGAGTCGCTTCGCCACGCACGCGGGCAGTGGATTCTCTACCTCGACGCCGACGAAACGCTCACGCCAGAATCGGCACAGATGCTGCGACAGCTCGTCGAACGTCAGCCGGCGCAGGTCGGCGGGTTGCTCTGCACGATCGTCAGTCCACATCGGCAAGGCAGCGACGGGGTCGAAACGCATCGCGGCGCGTACCCGCGGCTGTTCCGCAACTATGGGTATCCGCGTCTTGCCTTTCGCGGTCGCGTGCACGAGCAAATCACACCAGCGATCGTCGAGTGCGGCGGTGCGATCGTGCATTCGCCGATCGTCATTTGGCACAGCGGCTACGACGTCTCGCGCGAGCGGCTGGAAGAAAAAGTTCGCCGCAACTATCGTTTGCTTATCGAGCACGTCAAGGAAGAGCCGCTCAACGCCTACGCGTGGTTTCAGTTGGGGCAGACGCTCGCGCGGATGCAGCTTTTTAGCGAAGCTGAAGGCGCATTCGAGCTGGCGCTCCAGATCGGCTTGTCGCCGCCGCTGCAGGCATCGGCTGCCAGCGCGATGGCATACCTGTGTGGCACACAACAACGCTACGCCGAAGCCCTCGAGTGGGCTGAAAAATCGCTCCGCATCGTTCCCGATCAAACGCTCGCGCTGGCATACAAAGCGCATGCGCTCGAAGCGCTCGGCGAGCGCGACGCTGCACGCCGAGCGTTCACCGAACTGCTCGAGCGCCTCGATCGCGGCACCGAACACTTGTCGGTCGGTTTCGAAATCGAACTCGATCGCACACGCATCGAGCAAAAAGTGCGTGCTTTATCGTCGGCACCGGCTGCAGCAGTGAACACACGATGAACGCCACATAAAATGTTGGCACACCTGTAAACGCTGTTGAATCTCCCTGCGACTAAGCACACGCGCAAGGCATACTCCGAGTGGAGTTGCTCCGAAGGCGCAAGATATGTTCAACCATTTTCGTGGGTCTTCTATGAAGAAGCTCGTTTTGGCAACGCTGAGCGTTGCGGTGATGGGTTCCGGATTGACGCTCGCCGCCGATCAGGGTAAGAGCACAACTGCCCCTGCCAAGCCGGCGACGGAAGCGAAGGTCGCTCCGACGACCACGCCTGCTCCGAGCACTGCATCGGGTTCGACGGCAGAGCCGGCAGCAAAGAAAGGCAAAAAGCATCACCACAAGAAGAAAGCCGCCGAGCAACCCAAGTAAGCGCTCGGTCGGCAGCGACAGCAGGGCGGCTCACAAGTCGGTGAGCCGCCCGTTTTTTCGCGCGACGCGCTCGTGAGGCAGTATTTTTGCCGCCGATTGTGTCCGTTGTTTCACTACTCTCTGCAGGATTCCGATGAAGCGTCGTTTGCTTGCGCTCTCGCTGGCTATGGTGGGAGCGTTCTTCGCAGGATGCGAAGACACCAGTACCAACACGCCGGTTACTTTCATTCCGGCACCACCGTCGAACCCGATGGCACTGTCGCTGAGCGACACCAGCGTTCGTCTCAAGTGGACCCCCTCGCCGTCGGAATCGAACACAGCGTTCAAAGGCTACCTCATCAAAGCGACGAGTGGCTCGCGGACTTTTGTTACAGACACGATACCAGCCGGACAAACGATTGTTGATCTTCTGGGGCTCGATGCAAACAAGATTTACACTTTCACTATTGTTGCATGTACCAAAGACACTGTGTCGTCGAGCATATCCATCGAGTGGGCGGGCGCGAAACGATTCCGCGGCATCCGTGCCTACGAAACCGCTTCAACGAACGGCAGCGGCATTCGCCTTTCCGACGGCGCAAACTTGACCATTGCCAACGGCACACAGTGGGACGTCTGTCTCGACACGCGCACCGACGGCGGGCAAGACAACTGGGCGTTCGGTTCGCCACAAGCGAGCACGTACACAGACACTCTGGGGTACTTTATCCGTGGTGCACAAGCAGGACAGAAGGCGAAAGATACGTGGGTGTTTTGCGATAGCACGTCACAAGGTCCAGTGCCCTACTTTGTCGTCGCCGATTCGCTGGAAGCAGTTTTCGAAAGCCGAGCACTCGGTACGGGCAAGATGCAGAACGTCCAAATCATGCTCGAGAACTTGCAGAACCAAAACCGGAGCGTGGTGTTTTACGTCAAGACTGCCGAAGGAAACTTTGCCAAGATTTTGCTGAAGGCTGTCGGCGGTAGCGTCTTGCAAGGAGCGGCACCGAATCGCTACGTCGAGATTGACTACTCGTTCCAAACGGCGGTGAACGTTCCCTACGCCTTGCGACAAGGGATTGCGCCAGTGGATAATCCGCGCATCGTCAAAATCGGTACACGATCACAACGCTAATGGAGGCAACAATGAAACGGACACTGTCAATGCTCGCCACACTCGTTCTGGCAACGTGGGCACAGCAGCCAGCCGTTATCAAGAAAGGAAGTGCAGCGCCACCCTCTGATCAACAGCAATCAGCACCAGCACAGGTTGTCAAGAAGGGAAGCGCAGCGCCATCCACCGAACAGCAGCGCGCCACATCCGAGCAAACACCGACGGTGAAGAAAGGTACCAGCAACGCTGCTCATCAGACAGAGACATCGGCGACTACTGTAAAAAAGGGCACCGACCAACAGTCGTCTTCGACACCAACCAAGAAAAAGAAATCGTCGAAGAAAAAGCGCTCGTCGCAAACGACGAAAAAGCAGTAGTCATCGCGATTGGGAATCGACAGCGGCGGGCACAGAGCGATTGTGCCCGCTTTTTTTTACGACACTTCCACAGCCACGAGCTGTATTTTTGCGCCCGTTTCAGCACCGCTAGCTCAAGTGGTAGAGCAGCTGACTCTTAATCAGCGGGTTCGGGGTTCGAGTCCCTGGCGGTGCACTCCTGCTGGGAGTGAGTCGGAACACACGATGCGACCATCGCGCGCAACGATCTGAACGAGCACACTGCCATCGCGGCGGCAAACGAGATAGGCAAAGCCTCCCCCAGTCCATGCACAGCGAGAGTACTGACCGTACCGCGTTCGCCGGGCATGTCCTCCGCCGCCCGAGACGACACACGTGAAGCGATCGTCAGGATGGACGACAATTTGAAGGTCGTGTTCGTGACCGCAGAGGTACACTACCACGCCATGCCGATCGAGAATCGGCGCCAGTTGCTCGACCAACACTCTCGTATCGCCGTAGAGTCCATAGGAACGAACGGGGTGATGACCGACGACAAGGCGCACCGTTGCATCCGATACAGACAGTGCGCTATCGAGCCATCGCAGTTGTCGCGCGCGATTGGCACGATCGGACAGCAACGAATCGGTATCGAGCACGAACAGCATCACACTCGTACCGCCGGAAACGACACGTGCGGTATAGTACGGTGCAGGCATGTACCATCGCCGGTTGCGTTGGGAGTATTCGATTTGCGCTGCGATATTGCCGCGGTGGTCGTGATTGCCGAGCGCGACGATCCACGGTACCATCAGTGCCGAATCGGCATAGACACTCTCCCACCGATCGTGGAAGAGCCGATCGTCGGCTGATTCGACACCGCTGGGATAGAAGTTGTCTCCCGTCGAGACGATCGCATGCGGATGTTCGCTTCGCGCGATGCGAGCCATCGCTACTGCGACATCGCGTTGGAGCGATGAGCCGCTTCCCCAATCACCGATAACGAAGAGCCGCACGACAGCGCTGTCGGTACCGAACGAGCGTAGTCCGTTGGGCTGCAACGGTGGAGCATTCTCGACCGTTGTCGAAGCTTCGCCATCGAGCACTGCATTGGCATAGTATCCGATCGTGCGCAATCCGACACATGCCATCGTCAGTGGCAACAACGCTGCGACCAGCACTCGTTTCATCGGCGCATGTTTGGTTGGTGGCTTTGACTGTAACGATTGGACATCGCACGTATTATTGCAGCGTCGGTGCACTGGCGGCACCGGAGGTATGCTTTTTGCGTGCAGTCTGCTACACTCCGTGCGAGGTCCTCTATGCGTCTTGTTGCTACTCTCATTGCAAGCGCCGTACTGACCACCGCTTCGTCGGCGGTCGGATCGTGCGACAGCAACAAATCCTGCATCGGCAGGGCGTACACCGCTACTATCGCAACGGGACAGAACCACCACTACGTCAACGTCGCTGCATCGCCATCGCTTCGGAGCATCTCGACACAGATGACCGTCGAAATGTGGGTCAATGCCTCGCGCCAACCCGGCGGGCGTGTCATCATCGCAGGCATTTGGGGACCATACGCCGATGACAACGATGTATGGCTGCTTTGGATTTCTCCCTCCGACGAACTGACGTTCGAGGTCAACGGACCGCAAAATCGCGGGAGCACCGACAACACCATCGCCCGCACATCGTTCAGCGCGAACTACGGACGCTGGACACATATCGCCGCTACGTTCGACGCTGGCACCGCTTACCTCTACGTGGACGGTGTGCTGCGTGACTCGGCATACAACACGCAGTACCCTGCACTGCAACTGCGGCAGCCACAAAATCCCAATTCGGCGCTCAAGATCGGCAGCATCAATGGCTTCTTCGATTCGCCGCAGAACCGCGCTTTCGTCGGGCAGCTCGACGAAATTCGCATCTGGAATCGCGCGCTCCAGCGAGCTGAAATCGCCTGCAATCGTTTCCGCTCGCTCGAAGGAAACGAACCAGGGTTGGTGCTGTATTTCCGCTGCAACGAACGCGAGAACGATTTTCTCACGCCGTTGTGCGATGCATCGGGGAACGGCAATAACGGGCGGCTCTTCAGCGGAGCGACGTGTCGCCCGCCATCACCCGCCCGCCAGATTCCTCGAAGCGTGACGGTATCGCCACCGACGATCGCCGAACAACTCGACTGCGATTCGACTCGCTCGTGGACGATCACGCTCGCCGATACGACCGAATGCGGAAGTACTGTTTCGCTCTCGGTCGGCGGACGCGATCGCGCATTTTTCCGCGTCGTCCCGACAGTGCTCGTTCTCCCACCTGGCGGTGCACCGATGACTGCAACGGTGAGTTTTGCTGGCTATCTGACCGGCTCGATCCAATCATTCGTGAGGATCGTCGGGGGCAATCGCTGCAGCTATAGCGACACAGTTGCCATACAGTTGACACGGCGCACCGAACTCGACTACCGCCCCTCGCGCATCGTCTTCGACACGCTCTTTGCACGCTGTCCGAGCCGATCGTACCTCGATACGGTCATCCGCATCTGCAACCAGAGCGCCGCGCTCGGCTCGGCACGAGCAGTCTCAGTGACGGGTGCCATAACCCGCCAACCAACGGTCTTTCAGGTGTTCCCTGCCGGTGGGCGCACTTTTCCTCTCGTGTTGCAACCTGGTGAATGTGCCGACATCGTCGTCCGCTTCCTTGCTCAGGATACGACGCTGCAATTTCTCGACACGCTTTATGTTCTCTCGACAGACCGTTGCCCGGGCAACGGCATTATTCCGCTGTCGGGACGCACACAACAGGTGCTCGCTATCCGCCAGCCGAACGGCACAACGCCAATCGCATCGCTGCAATTTCCGCCGACCTGTCCGGGCGATTTGTCCTCGCCTCGAGCGTGGAACTGGTACAACATGACCAGTCGCGATGTCGTCATCGACAGCGTCGTGTTTCCTCGTACACTCGTCGCAGTACGGCTACCGCGGACGCCCTACGTGCTCCGCCCATCGAGCCAAGCAGGAGAGTTCGAAAAATACTTCCGCTTCCGTCCGCTCCAACCCGGACTCGTGCGCGACTCGATCGTGTTCTACGCACACTTGCCGGGAGAACCCTGCCAGTTCGTCATCGTCATTCCGTTCAGCGGTCGCGGACTCGATAAAGACGTCGAATTCGCCGCGACGAGCATTGATTTCGGCAACGTCATCGTCGGTCAAGAAGCACGGCGAGATGTCGTACTCCGCAACAACAGCACAACCGATGTGCTGACGGTATCGCTCTACCTCAAACGCGGCGAGGAATTCGTTCTCTTGCAGCAGAACCTGCAAATCCCACCCCAGCAGACGCGTACGCTGGTCGGCGCATTGGCATTTCGCCCGACCGACGCACTCGACTACACCGACACGCTCTGTCTTTTCGAGCAGCGTTGTTACATGACCTCGTGCATTCCCGTACACGGGCGCGGGATCATCGAACGCTTCCGTTACCAACCGCCAGTGCTGCGCATCGAACGCGTGCTCTCGTGCGATTCGAGCACGGCTATCGTCGAGATCGTCAACGAATCGAGCATCGAGCAAGCGCTCACCAATCTTCGACTCGACGATCCCTCGGGGACACTCTTTGCGATCGACACTACGAGCGGTGCGCGAACGATACTGCCTGCAACGCTGCGCATACCGGTCGGCGGCCGCGTTCGTATCGCGATACGATTTGTGCCGCCTCGGGGAAGTACCCAAGATGTCGCGGTGCTCGGCTTCATCCGTTACCGATCCGCCTCCGGCGAGGAGTGGATGGTTCAAATTCGCGCCAACTCGATTACGCCGAAACTCTATCTGACTCAGACAACTGACTACGGCACACTCGAAGTCGGCGAGACTCTCGACGACACACTCGCGATCGAGAACATTTCACCGATACCGATTCGCCTCGATCGCGTCGTCGTTCCATCGCCCTACGTGTTGGTGAGTACATCGTCTCCATTGCCGATCGAGCTTGCTCCACGGGATTCTCTGCTGGCGATCGTTCGATATGCACCGGCAGCAGTAGGAACGCACACCATGACCGTTACGGCGGTCAGCGACTCGCCCTGTGTTGCAATCACAGCAAGCGGTCAGTTGCGTGGTCGTGCGGTGATCTATCGCTTGGACGCGCCGATCAGCATCCAAAACTTCAGCTACGTGCGACCGTGCGAATGCGTCACGCGAGAAATACCGCTCACGAACAATTCGCTGGTGCATCCGATGACGATCGATACGATAGCAATCGACAGCATCGGCATACCGAACGCGACGCCACAGTACTTCTCGTTCAACTCGACGTACTACGTTCTCGGCGGACGGCAGTTTTCCTACACGATTCCGCCGCGCACGACCGATACACTGCTTGTGACGTTTTGCCCACGGTCAGCAGCCGACAGCACACAAGTCGTCGCCAGCGCGCGATTGCTCATCAATGCTCACGGAGTCGGTTGGAACGATCAGTACACCGTGTTTCTCATCGGCAGGCGTGCACTGACGTTTCGTCCAGTTCCGGTGCAGCACACGTTCCCCGTCACACTCGTTGACGTGGACGCAGCAGTCAATCCCAGCTCACCACCCGTGTCGCGCGTGACGATCCCATCGCTGGCACTGAACCCGTTCCAAGACACTGTGCAGATTGATTCGATCGTGTTCATCCCCGACGAGCGGGTATTTCGCTACACACTCACCAACGAACGGAACCAGCCGGTAACGCTGCCGTATCAATTGCCGCCGGGCACATCGACAGCACTGAACATTCGTTTCGATTTCCGACCGCGAGCACCGCGTACATATCGGGCACGTGCTGCGATCTACTACAGCAAACCGTGCTACGATGTGGACACAACGATTCTGCTCGTCGGAGTCGGTGCTGCTGGATTTCCTTACGCGATGTACCTGCAGTTCGACACTACCGGAGTTGCTGTCGATACCTTCCGCGTCATTTCGTGCGACACGCTCGACGTACCGGTTTACCCATCGCGATCGTTGCCGAAAACCTCGCCCCAGCGGAGTTTGATTGATTTGACCTGTCGCTTCGCCTACGACACAACGAAGCTGCGCTTGGTCGCAGTCAACTCGATGTACGGGACTCTCGCCTCGCTCACAGAAGATGCCCAAGGTGCGGTCGTCCAAATGGTCAGATTGCTCGATGTGGATTCATTGGCGCAAATGATGGTAGCTCGATTCGTCCCCCGCCGACAGCAGCGCGATACCGCAACGATCGAATTGCGGGATTTCGATTTCAACACGAGCGAAATTCTCCGTTACGACCTCAGCGCTACCCGTGGAGACCGGGCAGTCGTGTTCATTGACGCCGCAGCAATTGCGCTCGTTGCACCACCATCACAGGGAGTGCTCTCATTCGACAGTGTCCGCGTACTCGATTGCGATCAGCGGCAAATCATCGTGCGGAACACGGGCGATGTGCCGGTCTTGGTGGATTCGATTCTCCGCCTGCCGCCAACTGTCCGTGCTGTCGCATTCCAACCCGATCGGAGCGTCGTGCGCATGCCCGGCGAAGAAACCATCGTGACGATCGAGTATTGCCCCCGGGACTTTTCGTCGGTGGATACGGTCACGGTCGTCGCCAGTACAACACCGTGCTGGCGAGACGATTCGCTTCGTATCGTCGGCAAGGGGTATGCTCCGGTATTTCCCCTGCGTATTACAACCGACAGAGTCAGTCCAGACGCGCCCGCATCACACGGCGGAACGCTCGGCGATACGCTCACCATCCCGATCGTGCTCGATCGAGACGTCGCGGCAACGTATCGAGGAACGACGTATTGGCTGCAAGCATTCTCGTTCGGATTCGAGGTTCGGTGGAATCCCACCATGCTCAAATACCTCGGTATCGAGCCGCGACTGACGACTGGCATCCTTCGAGACACGTTCGACTTCCCCAACCGGCTCCGGATCGGTATCGAGAATGTATCGAACATGCGCGCCGATACATTCGCTCTGTTGCGCTTCCGTATTGCCGTCCCCGACACCGTCAGCGATGTGCTGACCATCGAACCGACATCCGGAGTGCGGACAGATTCGCTGCTCTTTCTCGACGTAAGATTGCTCGGAAGTACCACACCGATTGTCACCAGCGGCAAGTGCGGCGTAACGATGGCTCGCTATTCAAGCAATGGCGGTACGCTCCGCATCGAGCCGAATCCTGCCGACGACGCTGTACGCTTGACGTTCACGCTCGATGAGTACGCTACACCGACGATCGAACTCTATACTGCACAGGGCGATTGCATCCGGTCCTATCGTCACACCGAGCGATTGGTTGCCGGGATTCACACGATCGAACTGCCAGTGGACGAGCTACCGTCGGGCGTGTACCGTGTCGTTGTCAGTGCTGGTATCACCCGGCTCCATGGGACGCTCGTGCGCATTCATTGATCGCCGGTGGCAGCAGGATCACTGACCGAGGCGCACAGCTTCACCGAGTGACAATAACCGTTCCCACTGCTCGCGACCGAGCGGTGGAAGCCGGCGATCGATCACCGACCGAACGTGATCGACGTAGCTGCGACGCCGCGCGCCGATCAACGTGCAGGTCACTCCAACGGTCGCACGGGGAACATTGATAGCCAGTTCGGTTATGCTCATTGCGTCGAATGGAGCACCGAGCGCTTTTTTGGTTCGGCGTTCGATAAGCTCCAGTCGCGGCAGTGCACGATGAGCATAGTATCGCGTCAGCATGCCGAAGAGATGCTCGGTCGTCGCGCGATACTGCTCGACCCATTGGCGTAGCTCGTCGGTCGGGTGACGCAGGATCGCTTCGGTCGCCTCACGGATGCGGGGTGCGAAGTACTGCGTTTCCGCATCGTGCCATTGTTCGAGCGAATCGAATCGATCCCACAGCGTCGCAAGCTGTGTCGCCGGAGAAAGGTAATCTTTGAGCAGCTCTTTGCTTTCTTCTTCGTACGGCAAGTGGGCAAGCAGTTCGTTAGCGAAGCGATCTTCCAATTGCATTGCTTCCGCCAGCCGTGCAGCAATATCGCTCGGCGAGGCTGCTGGCTCAGAGCTGGCGGCGTGGACAGCGAGCCGCACAAGAGAATTCTGCACGACAGCATTGAGCACACGATTGACCATTACAACCAGACCGTGCGACGCTGCGCACTCGAGGAACGTCTGCCCATTATTGTTCGGTTCGGTGGCGATAGAAGGTTCGAGAAGATTCAACGGCGCTTGGACGACACGGAAATGATGGTTGTCGCCTCCCACCTGACGGGCAATTTCCCAGAGACGATCGAGACCGACGAACTGCTCGTCGTGAGTCGGCAAGCCGAATGCATTCGATGAAACACCATACCAACGGATGCGCCTCGCACGAGCTTCGTTTTCGAGGTAGTGAAAGGCAAGCTCGATACGGTAATCGAACTCCGCGCGTGCTTCGTCGAGCGGGATACCATCGCGTGAGGCTACCTGGAGGAAGTATTCCGGATTGTGGAGCAAGTACGCATCGATGCACGATGTACGCAGATGCCGCAACGAGCGATCGAGCTGATCCTGCAAGAATTCCGGATGAATGCAGTGCCACAATCCATCCTCCACTTTCACAACATGGGGGAACGCGTGTCCCTGGTGCTCACGTTTGAGTGCGCGGGACATGTTGCGTCCCTGGATGTAACCGGCTTTCGAAACGATGATGAAATGCTCACGAGCATAACCATCGTTTGCCATCTGGGCGATAACCTGCCCGATAAGTTCTTCGGCATTGCCGTCACTGTACGTCGTGGCGGTATCAATCACGTTGATGCCGCTCGAGAGTGCATGAACAAGTGCAGCGACGTGATCCGGCTCGTGCAGATTCATTCGGTACGTTCCAATCCCGATCTGCGACGCGAGGACTTGCCCGTTCCATCGAACGAATGGCATGGAAGGAAAACGCTCTGCGTATTCATCGGTCAGGCTCATGGGACCGCTCCGTCGTAAAAGTGGTACATCACGCCGGACGTAACTTACAACATCGCGCCTTTTCCGGACCGCACACGATGCAGCGCCGAGCGAGCCTGAGCGAAACCGATTCGATGGAATCACTCGCTCCGAGCATCCTGCAGATTCGGTGCCGACTACTGTCGCCGAGCCTCGGCACTGACAATCCACAGCGGCTGATGCTGCGTCGCGTACTTCCGTTCGAACGGCGTGAGAGCCTCGCTACTGAGCGATTTGAATACGCTCTCCCAACTGCACAACTGGAGGGCAAAACTAAATTCGGCAGCGTACCATTCGACGTTCGTCCGCAGTTCGATCGAGCGGGACGTCGCCAGTATCGTCGGGAAAATCGGATGCCCGTACCAACGGCGCCCGATCTGCCAGCGTTTCGGATACGGGTTCGGATACAGCAGGAACGTTCGTTCGAACACGAGCTGTGCTCGATGCGCCATCAGCCAGAACTCTTCCAATCGCGCGCGAACGAGCAACGCATTCGACGGTAGCGACGGCGCTTTGCGCAATCTCGCCGCCGAGCGATCGACGCCGACGACGAACGCATCAGGGTATCGCTCGGCGAGCGCCGCAGTGCTGGCACCTGTTCCACAGCCGGCATCGAGCACGAGTGCACAGCCGCGATCGCGCTCGGCGAGCAATCGCTCGATTGCTGGTTCGATTGCCGCACGCATCGTCGGACTGATCGGCAATCGGTACTCGGTCGCCGCATGCTTTGCCACAAGGGCAGCAATGCGATCGCGATCAGGCTCGACCGACCATTGCCAACTGCTATTTTTGCTCGCAATCTGTGTCATCGCCGACGGTGTTTCGGATGGACGAACGCGAACTTATCGAGCGAGCCAAAACCGGCGACGAACGCGCGTTCACCGAACTCTACAAACGCTACCGCGAGACGGTGTTCAATTTTTCGTACAACGTCTGCCACGACAAAGGCTACGCCGAGGAAGTCGTCCAGGACACGTTCATCAACGTTTTTCGCAAGCTTCACCAGTACGACGGTCGAGCCAAATTCAGCACGTGGCTCTATTCGATCGTCGTCAACAACTGCCAGATGCACAATCGGCGCTCCAAACTCGAACAGGCGACGATTTCGCTCGACCACCTCGATTCGATGACAGACACAGAGACGTCCTACGAACCACCGGCGACCGACGACCTTCGCCCCGACACCATGGTCGCAATGGCTGAACTCGAAGAAGCACTCCACGGTGCGCTCCAAAAACTGCCGCTCGACTATCGGCTGCCATACGTCCTGCGCGAACTGGAAGGTCTCAGCAACGAAGAAGCAGCCGAGGTGCTCGGTATGAGCCTTCCCGCCTTCAAGTCGCGACTGCACCGGGCGCGAGCATTCGTTCGCACCGCTTTGCAAGATTTCACTGCACGATGACGACGAGGTATCCTCGATGGCGATCCAGCACCTTGCGATAATAGCGCTTCTCGGTTTTGCGACCTCGGTGCTTGGCGGCATCGTCGGGATCGGGGGTGCAGTGATCCTGATTCCTGCGTTCTTGGTCGTACCGCCGCTGCTGGGTCAGCCGCCGCTCGACATGTACACCATCAGCGGCATCACCAGCGTCCAGGTGCTTGCCTCGTCGGCACTCGGCGCAGTGCTCCACAGTCGGCGAGGCGCATTCGATCGGCGGCTCGTCGTTGCGGTGGGTGTGCCGTTGATGGCGGCATCGTTCATCGGCGCTGCGCTCTCGGGAATGGTCAGTGCACGAGCGCTGGAGACGTTTTTCGGCGTAATGGCGATCGTCGGTGCAGTGCTCATGCTCCTGCGTCGCCAGGATAGCGAGGCGACCGAATATCGGCTCCACTACGGACGTGCGATCGCTGTCGCCGTGCCGGTAGGATTGTTCGGCGGGATGGTGGGAATGGCAGGCGGTTTTTTGCTTTCACCGTTGCTGGTGACGGTCGTCGGTGTACCGCTGCGCGTGACGATCGGCTCGACGCTCGGCATCGTCATCATCGGCGCAGCGGCGGCAGCCGTCGGCAAAGCAGTGGCTGGAATGATCGAGCCCGTCGCGACCGTTGCAGCGATCGTCGGCGCCTTGCCAGGCATGTGGCTCGGCGTGCGCATCAGCCACCGTCTGCACGTGGGGCACTTGCGATGGATTCTCGCTCTGATCATCGCCGCGATCGGCATCGGGATGCTCGTTCGCGTGATGTCGTGAATCGCTTTGCGTGACCGTGCATCGCATTGGGCAGCGACACACGGTATGTTTCACTGTCAGTGGTTACAGCCATGTTCTTTCGGCAGATTTACGAAAAGGGTCTGGCACATGCCAGCTACATGGTCGGCTGCCAAGCCAGCGGCACGGTCGCGGTGATCGATCCGCAGCGCGACATCGACGTGTACTTGCGCATCGCCGAGCAAGAAAAGCTCCGCATCACGCACGTGCTCGAAACGCACATCCACGCTGATTTCCTCTCCGGCTCACGCGAACTACAACAGGTCACCGGCGCCGATCTTTACCTGTCCGACGAAGGCGGTCCGGAGTGGCAGTACCAATTTCCGCACGTTGGCTTGCACGACGGCGACACGTTCATGGTCGGCAACATCAAGTTCGAGGTTTGGCACACACCCGGTCACACGCCGGAGCACATTTCGTTTTTAGTGACCGATACGCCGGCATCGTCGAAGCCGATCATGTTCTTCAGTGGCGATTTTGTTTTTGTCGGCGATGTCGGTCGTCCCGACCTGCTCGAAAAAGCCGCTGGCTACGCAGGCACGATGGAAAAAGGCGCGCGTCAGCTCTTCGCTTCGTTGCAACGCTTCAAGCAATTGCCCGACTACGTGCAAGTGCATCCAGCGCACGGAGCGGGATCGGCATGCGGCAAGGCGCTCGGCGCGATTCCCCATTCGACGGTCGGCTACGAAAAAATCACCAACTGGGCGCTCCAGTTCGACGACGAAGAAGCATTCGTCCGCGCACTGCTCGAAGGACAGCCCGAACCGCCGCGCTACTTTGCAATGATGAAAAAGCTCAACAAAGAGCCGCGCCCGATCCTGTCCGATGGGAAAGTACCGACGCTACGACGACTCAGCGGCGACGAGATCGAACGCATGCGAAGCGAGGGTGTGCTCATCGTGGACACACGCGACAAAGTCGCTTTCGCCGGCGGTCACATTCCCGGCAGCGTCAACATCCAGAACAACAACTCATTTTCGACATGGGCGGGCTGGATTATCCCCTATGACAAGCCGTTTGCGCTCGTGGCCTCGCCGGACCACGTCGAGGAAGTCGTGCGCAAGCTCATCCGCATCGGACTCGACCACGCAAGCGGCTATTTGGCGGACGTCGCCGAATGGGCTGCCGGTGGGCGCGAGCTGGCGGTGCTGCCACAAATGACCGTCCACGAGCTGGCAGAGCATCTGCGATCGGGCGACGTGGCGGTGCTCGACGTCCGCAATCAGAGCGAATTCGACGCAGGTCACATCGAAGGCGCACTGCACATCTTCGCCGGTTACCTCGAGCAGAATCTCGACCGCATCCCGCGCGATCGCACGGTTGCCGTGCACTGCGCAGGCGGCGACCGATCGTCAATCGCAACGAGCTTGCTCCACCGCTACAATTTCCCCAACGCGGTCAACGTCACTGGCGGCATCAATACGTGGATCGCCGCGGGTTATCCCGTCGTTCGTCAGACCGCGGCAGTCGAAGCGTGAATTTTCACCACTGTAGAATTTGCACACGATGAATACCGAATCACAACCGATCGTCAAACCAGAGCCGCTGACAGCAGAGACGTTTCGTGAAAAAGTGTTCGACTACCTGATCGAGCGCGAGTGGAAGTACAAAGGCACGCTGCCGTGCGTAATCGATTTCTGGGCGGAGTGGTGCGGTCCATGTCGGATGCTCGCACCGATTTTCGAAGAACTGGCGCAGGAATACGCCGGCAAGGTGCTCTTCTACAAAGTGGACACCGACGCCGAGCAGGAACTGGCGATGGTCTTTGGCATCCGTAGCATTCCGTCGCTATTGTTCGTGCCGCTCGGTGGCAAACCGCAAATGGCGGTCGGTGCGCTACCGAAACCGACGCTCAAAGAGATCATCGAAAAGGAACTCCTTCCGACCTTGCCGACCGATGCCAGCGCCGACAGTGCGCAAGAAAGCGCTGCTGGCGACGAGCAATCGGTCAGCGAGGACGAAATCACGCCGGCACAGCTCAAGGAGTTGCTCGAGCGCGGCGGCGATGGCATTCTCTTGCTCGACGTCCGCTTCCCCGACGAGCATGCGCAGCGGTGCATCGAGTACGACGACCAGCTTTTGATTCCGCTTCCTGAGTTGGAAGAGCGAATCGCCGAGTTGGAACCATACCGCGACCGCCAGATCGTCGCCTACTGTCGCAGTGGCAGTCGGAGCGCTCGTGCAACCGAGATACTTCGCCAGTATGGTTTTCGCGTGCGCAACCTTGTAGGTGGCATTCTCGCCTGGTAGAATTCCCCACCGATCGAGCCAATGAGTCTCGCTTCTGCTCGCAGGAGCGAGACTTTTTTGCGAGAGTGAAACAAAGCAACCTCTGCCTGAATTATTGCGTCCGACAACCAACGGATGACTATGAAATTGGCTTCCCATTTCTTTCCGATTGTCACCGTTACGCTCATTGCTGCAGTTTTTTCGCATGCGCAAGTTGCCGGTGAACGCCCCGAAGCGAGTCGGTCATCGGCGGCGGATCGTCTCATCGTCAAGGTTCTTTCGGCATCGCACGATCTCGATCTCGATCGCCGGAGCACGTTCTATCCCTTCCCCTTCGCACCGACCGACTCGATCGCAAAAGTGTATCGCGAGCGTTTAGCGCGGTATAGTTTGCGTTTGGACGGCTGGAGCGAACTCGACGCATTTCGACGCGCGCTCGCATGGGTCGGTACGCGTTGGCTCCACCATTCCGACAACACTGTTCCGCCATCGGTCAGCACGCTCGACTTGCTCGATCGCGCTCAGAACGGCGAGCGATTCACCTGCGTCGAGTATGCGCGATTGCTCGTGGACGTGCTGACGGCTTATGGCTATCCTGCACGGATGGTGGGTTTGAGCAAGCAGGACATCGAGACACGTCCACGCGGTGCTCGCCACGTCGCCGTCGAGGCATGGTCCACGACGTATCACAAGTGGGTTTTCCTCGATCCGCAGTGGGGTATCGTTCCTTGCTTGGGGGGTGAATGGTTGACCGCCTACGAGCTTGTGACTGCTATCAGCAGAGGTGAACTCGGCTCGATCGAGTTCATCGCATGTGACGAAGTGTGCAACTACTACCGAGTTTCGGCGAGCGATCATTGCGAGCACTACCGCTCGTTTCTCGCGTCGTACACTGGCTTTCTCGATTATCCCTACGTGTACGAAGGGAAAGTCGTCGTCATGATGTACATATGCCGCGATTCGCTTCCGCTTCCACTGACATTTCAAGGGATGCCGATGAGCGGCATTTTCTATACCCGCTCATGGCAAAAGGCATACGGCTCCCTCGATCAGGTTCACACCACCTTCTTCTATGCTGGCGAGTATTCTCCCACCAACGGATTCAGCGCGCCCGAATACACCGTCGAGCTTGCGACGACGATGCCATGGGTAACCCGTTACGAAGTTCGTCTCGATGGAGGTCAGTGGCAAACTGTCAGTGGGGTAAAGTTTCGCTGGAAGCTTCATCAAGGGATCAATGTATTCGAAGTCCGAGCGATCGGGTTCAATAGTACGTCGAGCCGAATCGCAAGTGTCAAGGTGTTCTGGGGTAAGCCTTCGGAGCTATCGAAATTCACCAGCTCTCAGTAGGCTAAAGTTTTTGTCATTACTGCCGACAATTGGCAGTGGACGTAATCGAAAGGGGCACGGACGCCGGCGTCATGTTCAACTTCCGTCCAGGGAGGTACTATGCCATCCTCGATCTCCAATGGTGCGCGCATCCGCACCAATACGCCCGCTGAAAACGCCTACAATGCACTCGATGCGGCGAACCGGGCAATCGCACTCCACCAGCTTCGCCTTTCGACGGGCAAGCGCATCAACTCGGCGCAAGACGACGTCGCCGGGTACATCACCTCGCGCGCGTTGAAGTCCCGCAACGGCGCACTCCAAGCTGCACTCAACGCTGTCGGCGATGCGACCAGCGTCACCAACATCGCTCAAGACGGCTTGGACAACATCAGCAACCTCGTCCAGCAGATCAAGGACGCTGCCTCGACGGCATCGAGCGGCGCACTCGGCACCGACGAAAAAGTC
>JAOAGY010000013.1 GCA_026415505.1 Chlorobiota bacterium
GAGTGCGGAGCATGGGACCCTGAAACGAGTTCAGGGTGACGAGCTTTTGTCGAGCGTGTGTCCAGTGTCCGTCATGCTGAACGTGGTTCGGCATCTCACGCGTGCTCCCTTTCCGTCATGCTGAACCTGTTTCAGCATCTCACCTCCACTGCCTGTCATGCCGAACTCGTTTCGGCATCTTGCCAAGACCCTGAAACAAGTTCAGGGTGACGGAGTGCGGAGCATGGGACCCTGAACCAAGTTCAGGGTGACAGAGTGCGGAGCATGAGACCCTGAAACGAGTTCAGGGTGACAAGTCGAGAAATGGACTCTGAAACACGCTCAGGATAATACGCTCTCCTGCGCACAATATCGCGCGAAACTTTACCGATTATACCCGATTACCACCGCACCAAACGTTGGCGTTGGGCTTGCGATCCACTCCGAACAACGACAACATACGTTCCGCGGCTGACACTGCTCAGATCGAGCCGAAGAGCATCCTTGCCGACGATGTGTTCGATTGCCAAAAGCCTGCCGAGCAGATCGTAAAGTTCTACGGTGGCTGAGAGTGTCGTCCCGACGAACCGCACGATCACTTCGTCATCGGCTGGATTGGGGATCAGTTCGAATGTCAGCGGGGTTGCGACTTCTGCTACGCTCGCAACGAAATCGTAGTCGGCGCTTTCCGACCAACAGCCTGTCGTATCGGTGATCCGAACGCGATAGCGTCCGTCCTGGTCCGGCGAGTACGAGCGGTTGGTCGCACCGGCGAGTGCCGTGCCATTACGATACCACTGATACTGGGCGGCGACGATGCTCGACCGGAGTTCGTTCCCGCTTCGTTCGATGCTCGGCGTCGGTGGTGGGTCGTCGAAAGACACTGTGACGGTATCCGACCAGCCGCTACACCCCGAAGTCGTCCGGACAAAGACCGCGTAGTGCCCATCGCTTGTGATAGGGATGCGGCGGGTTGTGGCGCCCGTGTTCCAGTTGTAGCGCGCATAGCCTTGTCCAGCATCGAGCACGATCGTATCGCCTCGGCATGCTCGGAAACGCCCCGAAAGCGAGACGATGGTCGGTCGAATGGACGTATCCTGGCGAATGAAGACGGTATCGCTTGTGCCGCGGCAACCAGCAGTGCTGGTACAGACGCACCAGTACTGACCTGCCCGACGCACGACGATGCGCTGAGCCGTATCGCCTGTATTCCAGCGATAGGCGGCAAATCCAGTTCCAGCGTCGAGAATGACGCTATCGCCAGGGCACAGCGTCGCCGACCCGATGACTGTTACCACCGGTGCTGGTTTCGCTGCTACGCTGACGGTGTACGGAGCGGACACCGCTCGGCAGCCGTTCGTGTCGGTTACGGACACGACGTAGGTTCCACTGGTGCGGATGACACGTCGGGAGCCATTGACGCCATCGAGCCAGAAGAACCTTGCGCCCGGTGACGATGTCGCCGTGAGTACGACGCTGTCGCCGTCGCAGAAGGTGAGTAAGCCGTTCACCTGCACCGTCAGTGGTGGCGGAGCGAGGCGAATCAAACGAAGCGTATCGGATGTACGCGTGCATCCATTGGCATCGGTAACGGTGACGGTCATATCGCCTGCAGTAGTGACGGTGATGCGTTGCGAGGTCGCGCCTGTGTTCCAGCGGTAGGCTGCATAGCCACTCGGTGCTTCCAGTGTTACCGAATCGCCGGTGCAGAACGGATTGCGACCTGTGACGGCGATGGTCGGAACCGGCGGTCGTGCGACGATGCTGCACTGAACGACTCCGGTCGTGTAGGTGCACCCAGCAGCATTTGTGACAGTTACTCTGAGGTTGTACGTTCCGATTGCGCGAAGGATAATGCGCTGGGTGGTGTCGCCGGTATTCCACTGGTAACGGACGATGTTCTGTCCAGTTGCCGTAGCAGCGATCGAGTCACCCTCGCAGACCATCGTTGCCGATAGCGTTATCGAAGCCGATGGGCGCTGATTGACCGTGATCGTCGTTCGAGCAGTATCGCTCATGGTGCCGCTGACGACGACGAGCGTGATCTGGTAGATGCCGGGATTCGGAAACACGACCGCCACCGTCGAGTCGGTCGAGCTGGCAGGCGATCCACCGGGGAATGTCCAGAAGCGACCGGAAATAGAACCGGTCGAGGCATCGGCAAAGCGAACGGTGTCGCCCGTACAGATCGAGGTGCGCGATGCCCACAGAGCCGCCGATAGCGATGGACCGAGCATCGTGCCTTGCCAGATTCCCCGACCGTAGGTCGCTGCGTAGATGCGACCCGTCGCCGTGTCGAGTTCGATGTCGCGCACGATGACGTTCGGCAGTCCATCGTCCCAACTCGTCCACTGCGACGCGCCAGGCTGGCGAATGTAGATGCCGATGTCGGTGCCGACGTATGCATTGCCCGTGCGTGGATCAATGGCGATGCAATTGACCGGCACGTTCGGCAGCCCCGTGCTGACATTGCTCCATGTTGTTCCGCCAGTGGTGGAGAGGAAGACCTTTTGCCCGCTGACCCAATTGCTGCACGTCACCCACAGGATACTGGTGTCTGCTGGATCGAACGCTGCGTTGCTGATGCTCGAAGGCAAACTACCGGTTATGTTCGCCCAACTTGTGCCGCCGTTGGAAGTGCGGTAGAGAGACGACGCTGTTCCGACGACAAGAACGTTCGGGTCGGACGGCGACACCGCCATGTACGTCGCGCGGGCATTCGTCGCCAGTGGTGTGCCGAGCGATGACCAGTTCGTACCGCGATTTGTCGAGCGATACACGGTTCGGTACGCTGCATAGAGCATCTGTGGATTCGATGGGTGCATGTGGAACGGCGTCACCCACGAACCATTGCCCGATTCGCCCGATGGCGCAATGGCGGACCACGACGAGCCGCTGTTGGTCGAGCGGTAGAACGAGCCGTAGTAGATCGAGCAGTACATTGTCGTCGGGGTCTGCCAGTCAATGGCATTTTCCATGCCGTCGCCGCCGTACACCTGCGACCACGCGCCAGCAGAGGTGCGGCGATTGGTGCCGTTGTCCTGAGTGCCAGCCAGTATCGTCGGTGTAGTGCTCCCGCGCTGGTGACTCATGCGATAAATCTGCAGGATTGCCAGCCCACTGCTGAGGTCGTTCCAGCTCGATCCCAAGTTGGTCGTTAGAAATACGCCGCCGTCATTGCCAACCCAAAGGTCGGTTGTCCCCGGCTTGAACAGCATGCAATGCTGATCGGCGTGGACGTAAGGGATGGAACTTCCCGTTTGCCAATAGCTGACAATCGTCCATCCTTGACCGGCGTTGGTCGAGCGCCAGATGTTGACACCGCCCGCGAAAAGCATCGTCGAATCGGTCGGGTGGACAGCCAAGCACAGGTCGTACCATCCCTGTCCGCCGCTGCTGGTGCCACTGGTGTTGCTGCCGAGAATGTTCGGCGAGGAAGATTGTTGTGACCACGTCGAGCCTGTATCGAGGCTCATGTAGAGTCCGTAGAAGCTGTTGTTGGAGGCGCTCGAGCAGAGCGCGTACACCCGACGCGGCGCTGTCGGTGACAGCGCCAGTGCGACCCGATTGACAGCGGAGTTCGACCACACAGTCGTCCACGTTACACCGCCGTCGGTCGAACGCTGAATCGTTGCACCGCCGGTTTGGGTGTAGGTGGAAGCCAGTACGATATTCGATGCGCTGGGATGCACGCGCAGTTCCATCGTGTAGGCAGTCGTCCGCTGCGACCATGACTGCCCACCGTCGGTCGAACGCCAGATGCCGTTGCTGGTCGCAGCCAGCAGTACTGCCGGACTGCCGGGGATGATCACAATCTCGCAGACGACGCGGTTCTGGTTGGTCGTCCATGCAAGACCGGTCGTATTCCAGGTAGCGCCGCCGTCGGTACTTTTGAGTATGCCGACGCCGTAAGTGTCGCGAGCGTCGCGGTCGCCGGTGCCGATGTACATCACTTGTGGATTGCTTGGGTCAATAGCGATCGCGCTGACGCCGAGAACGGCGAGAGTATCGGTGTTACTGCTCCAGGAGGAACCGCCATCGGTGCTTTTCCACAAGCCGCCACTGGGCGATCCGACGAAAACGATCGCAGAGTTGGTCGGGTGAAATGCGATGCAGTTGATGCGCCCGGCACCTCCATTGGAAGGGACGCTCGTCGGTCCGAGATGTGTGAAGTTCGCGCTCGATTGCGTGCGAGAGCCTTTCCCGTGCCGGTGACGCTGACGCTGGTCGGCGATTTTGCGCTGGAGCTCCTGCCAGAGAATGTCTCCGCTGGGGAAACTTCCATCGGGCATCAATCGAAGCCGCCAAAAGTCTGCCCACCTGCCGAAGTGCACGAAATCCTCCTCGCCCTCTTCTTCACTGTCTTCTTCGTCGGTGACCGAATGGCGCTCGCGCTCGAAGGCGCGCTCGATCTCTGCAAATCGCGGTGTCGAATCGCGAAGCAATTCGTACCACCGTACCTGCTGTGCCCATGCTACCAGCGGGACACAGCACAGGAGCGCAAAAAACGTTCGTCCCATTTCACCAACGGAGAGTTCGTTCGCACAAAGAAAAATACGGAAAAAATCGTTCCCAACAGCGTCCGACGCCGTAACGCTGAGGTCACAGTAGTTTTGCGTTCCATCACCCAACAACTGTGGAAGGTGCAGGGGTCGTATGACGACGCCATCGAATCTTCAGCGGACGAGTGCCGGCGGTATTCTCGTGGCGATCGGCATCGTCTTCGGTGATATCGGAACGTCGCCGCTGTACACGATCAGTGCTGTTGTCGGCGATCGAATCATAGATCGGTCGTTGGCATTCGGGGCGCTGTCGGCGGTGTTTTGGACGTTGACGTTTTTGACGACGCTCAAATACGTGGCTATCACTCTTCGAGCCGACAACCGCGGTGAAGGCGGCATTTTAGCGCTCTATGCGCTCGTGCGGCGGCGGGCGCGATGGCTCGTCTTTCCGGCTATTATCGGCGCGGCAGCGCTTTTCGCCGATGGTTTGATTACGCCCTCGATCTCGGTTTCCTCTGCCGTCGAGGGGTTGCGGATTATCTCGCCGAGCATGCCGACACTACCGCTGGTGTTGGGAATTCTTGTCGCCTTGTTCGCTGTGCAGCAATTCGGCACCGATAAAGTCGGCAGAGCCTTCGGACCGATAATGCTCGCGTGGTTCGGTTTTATCGGGGCTGTTGGTGTGCTATCGTTAGCGCGTCATCCAGAGATTCTCGCTGCGCTCGACCCGCGGCATGCGTACTGGCTGATTACCGAACATCCGCATGGATTTTGGATTCTCGGTGGCGTGTTTCTTTGTACGACTGGTGCAGAAGCGCTCTATGCAGACTTGGGACATTGCGGACGCGGCAACATTCGGACCGGTTGGGCGATCGTCAAGCTGTGCGTCCTGCTTTCGTATGCTGGGCAGTGTGCGTGGTTGCTCGATCATGTCGGGTCACGTTTACCGGAGCGCCCGTTTTATGCCATCGTTCCACCGCCGCTGTTACCATTGGCGATCGCGATCGCAACGGTCGCGACCATCATCGCTAGCCAAGCGCTCATCAGCGGTTCCTATACGCTCGTCAACGAAGCGATGCAACTGGGTTTGTGGTTCCGCACGAAGGTCAAGTATCCGACGTTCATTCGCGGGCAGCTCTACATCCCTCGCGTCAACTGGGCGCTCATGATCGGTTGTATCGCAGTGGTGCTGTACTTCCAGGATTCGACGCGGATGGAAGCAGCCTACGGTTTAGCGATTACCGTTACGATGCTCATGACCAGCCTGCTTGTAGTGCAGTATTTGCGCCAGAAAAACGTGGCTATACCGCTGGTGATAGCAATAGCAGCGGTGTTTGTGGCGATCGAGGTGTCGTTTTTGGTGTCGAACTTGGCAAAGCTCTTCGAGGGTGGCTGGTTTACGATGCTCGTTGGCGGGATGGTGGCGCTGGTGATGTACATTGTCTTTCGCTCCAAAGAAATCCGTTCGAGTTTGACCGAAATGGTTCCGCTCGATGTCTTCGTACCGGTGCTCGAGCAGCTCAGTCGGGACGAGAGCGTTCCCAAGTTTGCGACCCACTTGGTGTACCTGACGGCATCGAGCGATCCACGCCAGGTCGAGCAGATTGCCATTGACTCGATCATCCGCCGCAGTCCCAAGCGTGCGAACATCTACTGGTTCGTCAACGTCAACACAGTCGACGAGCCGTATCGCATGACATACAACGTCGAAATACTCGATCGGCTGCGGCGAGCAGGTCCGTCGGACATCGATGTCGTCTTCGTTCGTTTCAATCTCGGTTTTCGCATCGAGCCGCGCTTGAACATCATGTTCCGCCACGTCGTCGAAGACATGGTGCGACGCAAAGAAATCGACATCGCCAGCCGTTATCGTTCGCTGGAGCGGCTCAATCAGACAGGAGATTTTCGGTTCGTGATCTTTCAACGGTTTCTGTCGTACGACAACGAGCTGCCGCCGCGGGAGCGATTGATACTCAACGCGTACTATTTCCTCTCGCATCGTTTGGCAGCCAGCGCCGAAGAATACTACGGTCTCGATACCAGCAACGTCGTCATCGAGAAAGTGCCGTTGGTTGTCATGCCCCCGCGCCGATTACCACTGGTGCGAGAAGAGCGATCGTTGCTCGACAGCAGCGAACAATCACTGGCGATGTCCGAAACCGAGCGAACGCAATGAGCAGCATACGCATCGGTGTCTTCGATTCAGGCGTCGGTGGGCTGAGCGTGTTGCGACATATGATTGCCCAGCTCCCGATGGTGCAGTACGTCTATCTCGGCGATACCGCACGCGTCCCTTACGGCAACAAGTCGGCGGCGACGATTGCCCACTATGCTGCCCAGAGTGCCTGGTTTTTACGCAACAACGGCGTCGATATGATCGTGGTCGCTTGCAATACGGTTTCGTCCGCCGCGCTCGACGTCGTCGAGTCCGTTGCAGGTGTTCCTGTTGTCGGGATGATCGAGCCGGCGGCACGGGCTGCCATCGAACTGTCGGTCACCAAACGAATCGGTGTGATCGGGACGCGCGCTACGATCGAAAGCCAAGCATACGAATTGGCGCTCTATACTCACGGTGGCACAGGGAATCTCACAGTTGTCCAACATGCCTGCCCGTTGCTGGTGGCGCTCGCCGAAGAAGGGTGGCTTGCTCATCCTGCCACCTATGCTATCGTCGAGGAATACCTGCAACCGTTGCTGCAGGCGCAGATCGACACACTGATCCTGGGGTGTACGCATTTCCCGTTGCTGGCTGACACAATCGAGCACATCGCTCCCGTCACGCTCGTTGATCCGGGGTATTGGGCTGCCCGCCAGGTGCAACGGGTTCTCGGTCTCCAGGCACGCGATGGTGCGATGCAGCCACATGCTGCTCACGTCGAATACTACGTCACGGACATTCCCAGCAACTTCGCTGCGGTGGCGCGACAATTTCTGGGATTCGACATCGGCAAGGTGCAGCGCGCCAGTTTGGACGCCGTCGTTCCATCGTCACTGCCGTAGCATGCAGATTCATCGGTTCGAGGAAGGTTTGCACGGGCGCGTCGCATTGATAACAGGCGCAGCGATTGGCAATGGTCGCGCCTTCTGCGAACGCTTGGCGGAAGAAGGTGCTGCTATCGCCATTGCCGATATCGCCGATGCGAGCGAGACTGTCGCCGCAGTCCGACAAATCACCGACCGCGTCTGTGCCTACAGGGGCGATCTTACCGTTCCCCACACCGTCCACTCGATCGTCGAGCAAGTCGTGCGCGACTTCGGTCGTATTGACGTGCTCGTCCACAACGTCGGGGTGTACGAAGAAGAGCCGTTCGAGCTTCTCTCGTTCGAGCAGTGGCAACGAATGCTGCATGTGTGTTTGGACTCCTTGTTTTTGACGACGCAGGCGGTGTTGCCGATCATGAAACGCCAGAGCTTCGGTCGGATCGTCGCGCTCAGTTCCGATACGATCTGGCTCGGCACGCCGTACTTGGTGCACTACGTCACTGCCAAAAGCGGCATCGTCGGTTTCGTCCGCTCGCTTGCTGCTGAAGTGGGTCAGTACGGCATCACCGTCAATGCCGTCACCGTCGGATTGACGGCGACACAGGACCCCAGCGATCGTCCGCTCAATCGTGCTCTACTCAAAGACATTCTTCCGCAGCAATGCATCCATCGCGCCGACGAACCGCATGACATCGCCAACGTCGTCGCATTCTTGGCAATGCCGGCAGCGAGCATCATTACGGGACAGGCGATCAACGTTGATGGGGGCGTCGCTCGACATTAGGAGGGTGGCACTGCCAGCTTGCTATCGCGACGAATCTCTGTCGGCATGCAGACGGTGCAACAAGCGATGCACGATCGGAGCGAGCAAGATGCCGACCGTCGCCAAAAACGCGACGCCGCTGTAGAGCGCATACGCCGCAGCGAAGAGTTTTCCGGCGGTCGTCTGCAGCGGAGCGACCGGTCCCATGCCGCCGAGAATCATCGCCGCTTCGAGCACCGCATCGACCCACGACAGCCCGACGATGAATCGGTAGCCAGCAACGCCGATCCCCAGCGACAGCGCCAGAAATCCGATCGCCAACGCGCCGTGTCCCGCCAGACGCCGCAGAAAAAGTCGCCGCGGCAGCAGCGGTTGCGAACGATGCTCGTAGTGTCCGATGCCGAGTCGCATCGCTACCGGCTCGCACGTTCGACGGCGATGCGCACGTGTGTTCCGTCGAGTTCGACCGTCGTTGCTTGCTCGCCCAACGGCTCCAACGTCAGCTCCACAGCGAGCGTTTCGTCCATCACGTAATGCCGCAGACGTTCGATGCTTTCGGCGATCTGGTCGGGTGCTTCGATGCGCAGTCGAATGCGGTCGGTCACCTCGAAGCCCGACGATTTGCGCAAATTCTGGATGCGATTGACCAGCTCGCGTGCGATGCCCTCGGCGCGAAGCTCGGGCGTGATTTCCGTATCGAGCGCAACGGTGACGTTCCCTTCCGAGGCGACGAGCCAGCCCTCGATGTCCTCGGTGGAAATTTCGACGTCGTCGAGCGTGATCGTCGCTGTCAGGTCGCCGAGCGAGAGCACCAGCTCGCCCTGCGCTTGGAGCGTGCGAATCTGCTCCGACGGTAGCGCTCGGATCGCGGCAGCCACCCGCTGAACGTCCTTGCCGAATCGCTTGCCGAGGGTGCGGAAGTTCGGCTTTGCCGTGCGTCGAACGACGGTGCTGTCGTCGTCGAGAAATTCGATCGCCTTGACGTTGATTTCCTCGCAGACCAGATCGGCGACATGTTCGATGTCGCGTCGCTGTTCGATCGACACCGGCGGAATCATGATGCGCCGCAGCGGTTGCCGTGTGCGAATGCGCGCTTTCTCTCGCAGCGAGCGCGCCAGATAGACGATCCGCTGCGCGAGCTCCATGCGGCGTTCGAGCGTTTCGTCGTGCATCGCCGGATCGCCCGGCTCGATGCGCTCCATGTGCACCGAGATCGGATCGCTGTCGCGTCGCACGCGCTGATAGAGGTCCTCCGCCAGAAACGGTGCGATCGGCGCAATCAGCATGCTGACCGTGCGGAGAACTTCGTAGAGCGTCTGGTAAGCTGCACGTTTGTCGCGGTCGTGTTCGCCTTTCCAAAAGCGACGGCGGTTGCGGCGAACGTACCAATTCGACACGTCGCGCCAGACGAAGTCCTGCACGAGCCGCGCTGCGCGGGTGATGTCGTAGCGATCCATCTCGCGGCAGTACGCGGTGCGAAGCGTGTGGAGCGCCGAGAGAATCCAGCGGTCGATCTCCGGACGCTCGGCGATCGGCACCGGCGGCTGCTCGGGCGAAAAGCCGTCCACGTTGGCATACAGCGCAAAGAACGCATACGTGTTCGTCAGTGCGCGGAAGAAATCGGCGAGCACGGTGGCTGCGATGTCGCTTTCGTTGAAGCGGAGCGGCTTCCACGGCGGGGTGCTGGCGACCATGTACCAGCGCACGGCATCGGCGCCGTAGCGTTCCATCATCGCGAACGGATCGACCGTGTTGCCGCGGCTTTTGCTCATTTTTTGCCCGGCGCTGTCGAGCACCAGTTCGTTGACGACGACCGATCGGAACGCCGGTTTGTCGAACAGTGCCGTGGCGATGTTGTGGAGCGTGTAGAACCAGCCGCGCGTTTGGTCAATGCCTTCGGCGATGAAATCGGCGGGGAACGAGCGCTCGAACAGCTCGCGATTTTCGAACGGATAGTGGAACTGCGCAAACGGCATCGCGCCGCTGTCGTACCAAACGTCGATGACGTCCGGCACGCGGCGGTAGATTTTGCCGTTGCGCTCGAAAACGATGCGATCGACGAACGGGCGATGCAAATCGAGTTGATCGGCGACCGCAGCGACGGGCACGCGTCCGCCGCCGGGCTGTTCGATGAAACCTTCCATCAGCTCGGCGATCGAGCCGACGGCGAATGCATCGCCGTCGTCGCTCGTCCAGATCGGCAGCGGCGTGCCCCAGAAGCGATCGCGCGAGAGTGCCCAGTCTTTGACCTCTTCGAGCCAATTGCCGAACCGTCCTGCGCCGATCTCCGGTGGCTGCCAGTGGATGCCGCGATTGAGTTCGATCATGCGGTCGCGGTACTCGGTCGAGCGAATGAACCACGACTCGCGTGCGTAGTACATGATCGGGTTGCCCGTGCGCCAGCAGTGCGGGTACGAGTGCTCGTAGTCGAACGTCGCTTTGAGCACTTTGCCGGCGGCTTTGAGTGCAGCGACGATGTCGCGATCGGCGCCTTCTTCGACACTGCCGTCGGGATAGGTGAACGTTTTGATGGCGCGTCCAGCGAAGCGCCGAATCTCGTCGGTAAAGTGACCGTTCGGTGTGACCGGTACCGGCATGGGTAGGTCGAATCGCTGCATCATCTCGAAGTCGTCCTGACCGAATGCCGGCGCAAGGTGGACGATGCCGGTTCCTTCGTCGGTCGTGACGAACTCTCCCGGCAAAACGCGCAATGCGTTGGGATGCTGGTTCAGGTCGAGCCGGACGTCGTCGAAGATTTGCTCGTAGCGCGTGCCGACGAGTTCAGCGCCCGACAGTCGCGCGATCTCGGCGATTTCCCACTCTTTGGCGAGCACTTCCAGCCGCGATGCTGCGATGACGTATCGCTCGGCGGGAGCATCGGCGTTGTTTTTCGGACGCGCTGCCACGACGACGTATTCGATCGCCGGATGAACAGCCAGCGCGACGTTGGCAAAGAGCGTCCATGGTGTCGTCGTCCACACCAGCAGAAACGCACCTTCCAGCGCTGGATGCGACGCTTCGACGACGCGCACTTTCAGATACACGTTCGGATCGCGCACCGTGCGATAGCCGAGCGACAGTTCGTGCGACGACAGCGGCGTTTCGATCGTCGGCGATTGCGGGACGACCTTGAAGCCTTTGACGATGAGCCCGCGGTCGAAGAGTTGTTTGAGCGACCACCAGACGCTTTCGATGTATTCGTTCGAGCAGGTCATGTAGGCGGCGTCGAGGTCCACCCAAAATCCCATGCGGCGCGTCAGGTATCGCCAGCCGCCTTCCATCGCGATATGCCGTTCGACGAGCTGGCGGCAGTACTGGTTGAAACGGTCGATGCCGTAGGCGATGATCGCATCGCGCGTGAGCAGCCCGAGTTCTTTGCTTGCGGCAATTTCGACCGGCAAACCGTGTGTATCCCACCCCGCTTGACGGCGGACGTAGTAGCCGCGCATGGTCTTGTAGCGGCAGATGGTGTCCTTGACCGTGCGCGCCATCATGTGGTGGATGCCGGGTGTGCCGTTGGCAGTCGGCGGACCTTCGTAGAAGTTGAACCACGGCGCGCCTTCGTCGAGCCGCTGGCGCAGCGATCGTTCGAATGCGCCGCTGGTGTCCCAGAATTCGAGAATCCGTTCTTCGAGTTGGGGAAACGAGATCGAATCGTCGTAGGGTGGAAACATTGCTCCTTCGATGCTCACGATAGCGTTGCAGGCTGCAAATATCGGGAACGGCTCGTCCGTCTTGCGGTGCGGTCGTAGCTTTGTGTGGTCGAAATCATCTCGTCGTGACTCGATGCAAACGATCGAAGGACAGTACAACGCACGCAGCTACCGCATTGCGATCGCGGTGTCGCGGTGGAATCGCCTGGTGACCGAGCGACTGCTCTCGGGTGCGCTCGATGCGCTGGCTCGCCAGGGCGTCGGCGAAGATCGCATCACCGTCGTTTGGTGTCCGGGTAGCTTCGAGCTGCCGCTGGTGGTCAAAACGCTCGCCGAAAGCGGTCGCTACGATGCCGTCGTCGCGCTCGGCTGCGTCATCAGAGGCGAGACGCCGCATTTCGATTACGTCGCCGCTCAAACGGCAGCCGGCATTCAGCAGACGATGCTCGCAACAGGGGTGCCGTGCGGTTTCGGTGTGCTCACGACCGACACACTCGACCAAGCGCTCGACCGCGCCGGCGGCAAAGCGGGAAACAAGGGCGAAGAAGCAGCGCTCGCTGCACTCGAGATGGCTGATGTCGTCGCTCGGCTGCGCACGCCATGATCGTCCGCCGCTCGTGGTTGCAGTGGTGCTGGGCAGCGCTCGCATCGGCAATCATCGCCACCGCTGCGCAGGCGCAGAACGCCGGCTCGCTCGGCGTGACTCAGTGGCGATCGCTGACGTCGCTACTCGATGCACGGGATGTCGTCGCCGATCGGCACGGCAATCTCTGGGTCGCAACCGGCGGGGGAATTTTCGTGTGCGATCGGCAACGGAGCATTCTCGCCGAATACCGACCGGGCGAAGGACTGCTCGCGCTCGATTTTCGGAGCATCGCCGTATCCGATGGTGGCGATACGATCGTCGCCGGTGCGAGCGACGGCACCATCGAAGTGCTCGCCAGCGATAGCGGTCCGCTTGTGTCGCTGACCGACATTCGCCGCGCCGCCGATCAGTATCCACGCCGAACGATCAACGACCTTCTCGTGCGCAGTGGGCGTGTCTATGCGGCGACGGATTTCGGCATCGTCGTCTATGACCTTCGCCGCGGTGTGCCGATCGAGACAGCCGATGTCGTTGCCGATTTCGCGCCGAAGTCGGCGATTACAGCGCTTGCGGTGCGCAGCGATACGCTCTTTGCTGCAGGGCAAAACGGCATCGCTGCGATCTGGCTCGGAGAGCTGTCGCTTCGTGATCGGCGACGGTGGCGCACCGTGCCGCTGCGGAGCGGCGCGCAGTGGAACGGAAACGGCGTCGCGCTTGCTTTCGATGCGGCGGGTCGGCTCTACGTTGCAACGCAAGCGGCGGTGCTCGCCGAAACGAACGACTCGCTCGACGTCGTTTGGCAACGTCCCCCGGATTGGAGCGATCCGATCGTCGGACTCAGCCGCATCGGCGACGAGGTCGTTTTCTCCAGCGGTCGCCGTTACTACCGACTCGACGGAACGACGCTCGGACCGCTGCAGCCTTCGTCGCTGCGTCGTCACCGGACAGTCGCACTGCCGAGCGGGGCTGCCGTTGTCGGATGTACGGCAAGCAGTGGCATTGCGCTGCTCGACGGCGACTCGCTCGTCGTTATTGCACCGAACTCGATGCTCGCCAACACGGCATACGATCTGGCTGTGGACACCAGCGGCAATCTCTGGGTAGCGACTGCTGCGGGCGGTCAGGGCGGTAGCGGTTTTGCGTGTCGCATCGGTCAGCGCTGGTACACGTTCGTGCCGCAGTCGGACCGGCGTGTGCCGACGGTCAACTACTACCGCGTCGGAGCGACGCCGACGGGCGACGTCTGGCTCAGTAGTTGGGGTGCAGGCATGCTCCGTGCGTGGATTGTCGGTGGCGATTCCATCGCGATCGAGTCGTTCAACAACGACAATTCGCCGCTCGTCGGCTTTCCCGGCAATCCGTCCTACACCGTACCGGGTAAAATCGTCGGCGATCGCTCGGGCACAGTGTGGATTGCGCATTGGGGCAATTGGATTCAATCGTCGAGCCACCTGATCGCGCGCGATGCGAGCGGACGGTTCTACGGTTTCACCTATCCGGGCAACCCGCCGAACGTCGGTTACTTCATGCACATTGCCATCGACGCGGCAGGGACCAAGTGGCTCGGTTCCTATCGCACCGACGCCGACGGCAGCGGTTTGGCGTGGTTCAACGATGGCGGCACGCTCGACGATCCGAGCGACGATCGGTGGGGGCGACTGACCTCGCCGGCAACGGCACTTCCGTCGAACACCATCACCGCGCTGGCGACCGATCGCACCGGAATGCTGTGGGTCGGAACCACCGCGGGCGTTGCGACGATCGTCAATCCGACGGCAGTGCTCAGCGGAAGCACGCCGTTTGTTCGCACCGTCAGAGAATTACGCGGTGTGGCGATCAATGCGATTGCCGTCGATGCGCTCGACAACAAATGGATCGCCACACCGAACGGGATTTGGATCATTGCCGACGACGGGGTGACCGTTCTCGGGACGATCACGCAATCGCAGTATCGAGTGCTGCTCTCCGACGATGTCCGCTCGCTGGCAGCCGACCCGGAGCGCGGCATCATGTACATCGGCACCGAGCGCGGCATCAACGCAGTGCAGACGACCGCGATGCAACCGCGTCCGGATTACCGACTGCAGGTGTATCCGCAGCCGTTCGATCCGGAGCGTCAGCTTCTGACGATCGAAGGGCTGGCAGCCGATACCGAGCTCCGCATTTCGACGCTCAGCGGAATGACCGTGCGCACGATTCGCACGCGCAGCCGCATGGCACAGTGGGACGGACGCGACGAATTCGGCAATCTCGTGCCGAGCGGTGTGTACCTCCTCCATGCAGTGTCGGAGCAGAACGGCGATGGTGCGGTCGCCAAAGTCGCCGTCGTGCGGTCGGGGAATTGAGCGGTGGAGCGCATCTCGACTCAGGGTGCCGAGAGCAGTTCTTCTGCGGTTTCTGCGACGGTCGTCAAATACAGGACGCGGCCATCGTCGCCGATCGAACGCCGCCGGCGTGCGACGAGTTGCGCCGAGCCATCCGGTGCGATGCGATAGAGCCGCAATTCCAACGTTGCGCCGTCGTTGGTGCGTTCCAGCATGCCGCTGACGATCGCTTCGACGCCGAAGTAGGCGAGCGCGGCGATTTCTTCCCTCGACGGTGGCATGCCCGGCTCCGGTTCGTAGAGCTTGAACAGAGCGTACATGCTGTCGCGCGTGTCGAGATCGAGCACGATGGAGCGCCGCGAGCGCTGTCCGCCGGTGATGGCTGCCAGCACGCCACTGTAGCTTGTGGCGATGGCATCGTCGAAGAGTTCCCAATTGGGCAGCGACGGGTTGTTCCGCAGTTCGATGCTCGTTACAGCGACCAGCGGCGCCGGACGCACGCCGTCGGAATCGTTCCGCGTGTAGAGCGCACTATCGCCGACAGCCACACACAATGCACGCTGCAATGCTTCCAGCAGTGCCGGGTCGGCAAGCGGGCGATCGCCTTCTTCCCAGCGATGGCGCACGAGAGCGAAGCCACTGCCGCTGCGCAGGCGATCGCCGCGGCGGAGTTCGATTTCGGCGCGCAGCAGGTTCTGGAAGCGATCGAGGCGTATCGCCGCCTGCCACTCGATGCCCAAACGTGCGGCGATCGAATCGAGCGACGATGCAGCACCGAGTGCTCCCGCGAGCGAATCGCCCGGAGTCACCAGCTCGTATCGTCCGCTCAGACGAAACGCCAACACGGCGCCTGCTTCGACTTTCTGCGGCGCGATGTCGACACAGTTCGCGGTGCGTTCGATGCGGGTCAGCAGCACTCGTTCGGCATCGTCGGCGCTGCGGAGCGGGCAGACCAGCAGCGCCACAAGAAGCGACACTACCACCCGAGCACCCAGGCGAAAATGAGCGGCGCGACGATCGTCGCATCGCTTTCGATGATGAACTTCGGCGTTTCGACCCCGAGCTTGCCCCAGGTGATTTTCTCGTTCGGTACCGCGCCGGAGTACGAGCCGTAGCTGGTGGTCGAATCGCTGATCTGGCAGAAGTAGCTCCACAGCGGGACGTCGGTGTAGCCCAGGTCCTGATGCAGCATTGGCACGACGCAAATGGGGAAGTCGCCTGCGATGCCGCCGCCGATTTGGAAAAAGCCGATGCCCGGCTGCTGGCTGTTTGCCATGTACCACTGAGCCAGCCATGTCATGTACTCGATGCCGGTTCTGACGACGTCTGCGCGCAACTCACCGCGCAGGACATACGAAGCGAAGATGTTGCCCGTCGTCGAATCTTCCCATCCCGGTACGACGATGGGGAGATTCTTTTCGGCAGCAGCGACAATCCACGAATCGCGCGGATCGATTTCGTAGTACTGCTCCAGTTCGCCGCTGGCAATGAGCTGATAGAGGTACTCGTGCGGAAAATAGCGCTCGCCGCGTTCTTGGGCACGTTTCCAGACCCGTTCCAGATGCCACTGGAGTCGCCGGAAGGCTTCCTCCTCGGGAATGCACGTGTCGGTCACGCGATTGTAGTGGTTTTGCAGAAGTTCGAATTCTTGTTCCGGTGTCAGATCGCGCCAGTTCGGAATGCGCTTGTAGTGCGAGTGAGCCACCAGGTTCATCACGTCTTCTTCCAGGTTGGCTCCTGTGCACGAGACGATGTGCACTTTGTCCTGGCGAATCATTTCTGCCAGCGACTTGCCCAGTTCGGCAGTGCTCATCGCACCGGCGAGCGCAACGAGCATCTTGCCGCCGCGTTCGATGAGGTCTTCGTATGCGCGCGCAGCTTCGACGAGCGTGGCGGCATTGAAATGGCGAAAATGTTCCTCCATGAAACGCGAAATCGGTCCGCGCTCGAACGCACTTTCGACCACGTCCGATGGACGCGGTGCTGCGATGGTTTCGAGGTTCGTGGGCGATGTCATCGGTGCGTCCCCGCAAAAAATGGTGGAACATGTTCTCGAGGCGCAAACTTACAAAAGCCCGTCGCCACGGCGGCTGATTCGCTATGTTTGCGCTCGGTTCGACCCCGAACGAAAAAGCTGTTTCACCGTCTCGCTCCAATCCGCTGATGCGCATTTCTCGATACGGCGCGCTCGCGTTTGCTGCCACGCTTTCGGTGGTCATCGCCAGCGCGCAGATGTACAAACCGCTATCGTTTATCGAGTACACGCTGCCGAACGGTCTGCACGTGATCCTTCGCCAAGACCGCACAGCACCGGTCGTGACGACCGTGCTGTGGTACCGCGTCGGATCGCGCTACGAAGACCCCGCGCGAACAGGCTTTGCGCACTTTTTCGAGCACCTGATGTTCGAAGGAACCGACAGCATCGGGCGCGGCGAAATATCGAAGCTCGTCCAGCAAGCCGGCGGCGATCTCAATGCTTTTACGACGTTCGATCAAACCGTCTATCACATGCGCGTGCCCTCGAATGCACTGCCGATGGCGCTCTGGATCGAGTCGCAGCGTATGCGCGGCTTGAAGATCGATACGATCGGCGTCGAAACCCAGCGCGGTGTGGTCAAAGAGGAGCGCAAGATGCGCTACGAAAACTCGCCCTACGGCATGTGGAACATCAAAATGTTCGAGCACCTTTTTGCCGGCACACCGTACAGTTGGACGCCCATCGGTGCATCGCAACACATCGACAGCGCCGCGATCGCCGAGTTCAAGCAGTTCTACGACACGTACTACGTGCCCAACAACGCGGTGCTGGTCATTAGCGGCGATTTCGACGAGCCGGAAGTACGTCGCATGGTCGATGTGTACTTCGGCTTCCAGCCGCCCGGTCCGATGCCGCGCCGTGATTCGGTCATCGTACCGCCGTTGGCTGGCACGATCCGCGATACGATTTACGACGCCAAAGCACAGCTACCGGCAGTGTTCATCGGTTACCGAACCGTACCGGAAGGGCACCCCGATAGCTACGCACTGCAAATGCTCATGGACATTTTAGCCAACGGCGAAAGCTCGCGGATGTATCGCACGCTTGTCGATAGTGCACAAGTTGCCGTCCAGGCGTCGGTGTTCCCCTATGAGCTGGAAAAAGTCGGGGCGGCGATCCTGGTCGGCGTTGCAGCACCCGGTCGCTCGATCGACACCGTCGAGAAAATGATGTACGCCGTCATCGACAGTGTCATCGCCCGTGGTGTGACGGAAGCGGAATTTGTCAAAGCGCGTAACATCGCCGAGTCGCGCTTCATCTCGGACAAAAAAGGCACGTACCCGACGGCTTTGGCACTCGCACGTGCCTATGCGTTTTTCGAGAACACCGCGATGGTCAACACCGAAATGCAGCGGTTCTACAGTGTCCGTCGCGAGGACTTGCAGCGTGTCGCCAAAAAGTACTTCGGCACACCGAACCGCGTTGTCTTGACGTTCATTCCCACGACCGGAAAGGAGACCAAGTAGCCATGCGTACACTCGTTGTCATCTGTCTGTTTGCCGTTGCCGTCGGTGCAGTGTCGGTTGCACAGCCGAAAAAGCAACAACCCAAGAAAAGCACCGAGCAAGCACCGCTGATTCCGATACCGAAGGAAGCGCTCAATCCACCGGTAGTGACGCCGCCGGTCGAGTACAATCCGCGCAAGCGTCCCGACATCGGGCAAATGCGGGAATACGAATTTCCGCGCTACGAAGAAGCGACGCTCAAAAACGGGCTGAAGATTTACGTCATCGAGGACCATCGCCAGCCGACGATCGGTTTTCGGCTGGAAGTACGCGCAGGCGAAAGCTTCGACGGCGACAAGCCGGGATTGTCCTACTTGATGGCGAATCTGCTCACCAAAGGCACGCGCAAACGCAGCGCGCTCGACATTGCCACAGCACTCGACAGCATCGGTGCAGAGCTGTCCGCCTCGACCGGTGGCGAAGTGCTCACGGTCACTGCCAGCGGATTGAAAAAACACATGCCGCTATTGCTGGCGATTTTTTCCGATGTCGTCGTCAATCCGACGTTTCCCAAAGAAGAACTCGACAAGCTCATGCCACAAGTGCTCGCGGCGATTCGGCAAGAGAAGTCCCGCCCGATGCAACTGGCAATGGCGCTCTCGCGCATGGTGCTCTACGGTCCGGATCATCCCAGCGCCAAGCGCCGGACCGAAGAAAGCGTCCGCTCGATCACCGTCGAGGACATCCGTGCATTTCACAGCACGTATGTACGTCCAAACAACATTGCATCGCTGGCGATCGTCGGCGATGTGACGCTCAAAGAAATTGTTCCGCAGATCGAAGCGGCATTTCGCCGGTGGGAAGCAGGAAAAATCGAGATCGCTCCGCCGCCGCCACCGAAACCGATGCCGCGCGGTGTCTATTTCGTCGAACGTCCTGGCTCGGTACAATCGACGATCGTCTTGTGCGGGCTTGCACCCGGACGCAAAGACCCCGACTACGAAAAGTTGGATTTGGCTGTCGAGCTCCTCGGCAACGGTTTCAGCGGACGTTTGTTCAAAACACTCCGCGAAACGTACTCGTTCACGTACACACCGTATGCATTCTTGACGCAGGGCAAGTACTTCAACCGCTTCGTCGCTGGTGCCGACGTGCGGACCCCTGTCACTGATTCGGCGATACTGGTGTTGCGGCGCGAAGTCGAAAAAGTCGCCAACGAACCGGCAACCGACGAGGAGTTGAACGTCATCAAGCAAAACGTGCTCGGCAACTACCAGATGAATTTCGAGCAGCCGTGGTTCGTCGCTTCGCTGCTGCAGAGCGCGCATTATCTCGAAGTCTCGGAAGAGTTCATGAAGGGATATCCCACGCGCATTGCCGCGATGTCGCCGTACGATGCGCTCTCGGCTGCCGAACGGTATTTGCAGCCGCGCAATTGGTGGCTGGTCGTCGTCGGCAAGCCCGATATTGCCAAAGAGCTGGAGCGGTGGGGCGATGTGTATCGCTACGATCTCGATCTCAAGCAAATCGGTTCGGCTCAGCCGGAGTCGGTTTCGATGAGCGTCGCCGAATTGCTTCGTCGCTACACCGATGCACTCGGCGGTGAACAAAAACTTCGATCGGTGCAAACGATCGTCAAAGAGTCATCGGTGACGCTCAACGCTGGCGGGCAGCAATTCGACGGCAGCTCGACGGTCAAGCAGAAAGCACCGAACAAGCTCTACCAACGACTCTCGCTTCCGGTCGTCCAGCAGGAGCAATGGGTGGACGGAACCAACGCATGGATCAAACAAGGACCGCAAGCGCCCCAACCAGCACCGGACCGCATTGCACCAGAAATGCTCGATCGCGCGACGATGTTTTATGTGACCAAACTGCCGCAGCTCGGCTACCAATGCTCGATCGTCGGCAAGCGCAACGGTGCGATCGTCCTGCGAGCGACCAAGAACGGCAAGGAAACGCGATTCTACTTCGACGAGAAAACGTTCTTGCTTCGTCGCACCGATTACCAGCAAGGCAATCCCGATGAAGGCGGCATCACGATGAGCGAGTACTACGACGACTACGCGCCGGTCGAAGGCATCATGCTACCGCGCAAGGAGCGACTCGAATCGCCGATGTTCAGCATGTCGAGCACTAATACCTACCAGCTCGGTATTCCGCTCGACGACAGCCAATTCGAGCCGCCCAAGCAGTAGCGCACGCCGGTCTATGATGTTGCTGCTTCGCTTTCGGTGCGCAATAGGTGCGCCATCGTGCGGAGATACAGTACGACATCGCGTGCATCGTTTCGCCGCAGGCGCGCCCGGCGGGAAGGAGGGATGTGTGCAAGCACCGTAGGGTCGCTGAGGAATTCCAAGTGCCCGATGTCCTCGGCGTCGAGTCCTGCCAGGTGAAAGAGTCGGTAAATGCGCCGCATCGAAGCGCCCACCTGCGGGCACTTCTGGTGCGGCGATTCGGTCGTCGCCAGCGGTTCATCGCCAATGGCGACATCGAAGTACTCGGCAGCGTGTTCACGCCATTGGTCCAGTGTCTGCTCGAATGCAGCCACAATCTCACGGTCGCTCATTGCCGCTAACCGTTGAGCAATGTGCCCTACGGTGCAGCGACCGACGTGTCCCCATTCGAAAGGCGCACCGTGTTCGATGTCGTCGGCAGCATGTTCGATTGCGGCGAGCACAGCGTTCCGGGCATCGTTCATCGTTTTCTCGCGGTGTGTTCGACACGTACGCAAAACTGCGAACACTCCATCGAATGTTCCTCCTTTGAATCGCTATCCGAGTTACGGCATCGAATTGCAATGTCTCAGTATCACAACTGTACAACGCCGATGTTTCGATGGTTGTTCGGTGGCGGTGGGATCATCTCGCCGCAAGAAGCGAAGTCACTCGTGGCACGCGGAGCACTGCTCGTTGATGTGCGCACACCGGGCGAGTATGCTGCCGGTCACGTTCGCGGCTCCCGCAATATTCCGCTCGACAGCATTGGGCGCCACATTTCGGAGCTGAAAAAAGCAGGCAAACCGGTCGTGCTCGTCTGTGCATCGGGGAATCGTTCCGGGCGCGCCAAAGCGATCCTGGAAAACGCCGGCATCGAAGCCTACAACGCCGGCAGTTGGACCAATCTCCGCTGAGGAAAAAACGAGAGCGGCACTCGGTGGTGGTGGGAGTGCCGCTCTGCGTTCCTCGCACGCACACTGGCTGTTTCGCCGCTCAGCGCACGATAACGATCGGCACGGTCGTTATTGTGCCCTTGTGCTCGATCACGGCGTGGTAAAGTCCGCTTGCCAGCGGGTTGCCGCTGCTGTCGCCCGCATGCCACCGATACGTTCCAGCGATCGTGGCGGTATGGACGAGTGCGCCGCGAGCATCGAAAATGCGGAGAGTCGCCGTTTGCATACCGACGTCGAACAGAACCGCATCGCTGGCTGGATTGGGATAAACACGTGCAGTGCTGCGTGCGGTATCGGTGACGCTGGAACCTTGCACTGCTTCTCCTTCGAGCGCAATGTCGTCGCTAAAGCTCGAACCGCGTTGCCGGCTGTAAAACACCAGCCGCGCCCGATGAGTGCCTGTGCGTGTGGGATGGAAGCGCACAGGAATGCTGGGGCAACCGGTGCTCAGCGGAGGCAAGGATGCGAGCGTATCGCGCCACGGTCCCGGTACCAGCTCGAATGCCGTCGCGTCGTCGCCGGTGAGCACGACCGAATCGACAGCGACGATCGCACTCGTTTGATTGCACACGGGGACGACGATTGTTCGCGTATCGCCGACGGCGGTCGTGTCGAACTGCGCCGTTGCCGGCACCAATGCGCGAGCGAAGGCATTGCCATTGAGCGAGACCTCTCGATCGCCGCCATCGCTTTTGACCGTCAGTGTGGCTGTGTGGGTCGCTTCGCCGGTCGGGGTGTAGGTGGCAGTGGCAGCGATCGAATCGCCTGGCGAAATTGTCGCCGGTAGCACGACGACGATCGAGAACATCGCAGCATCGGCACCGGTGATAGATGCTGCCGTCACATGCAGCGGTGCGGTGCCGCGGTTGTATATCACCAGCCGAGCGCTATCGATGACACCGACGCGAATCCCCGCGAAAGTGACAGCCGAACGCGACAGCTCCAGCACCGGCGTCGGCTGATCGGTGACGGTCACCGTTACTTGGCGTGACTGTGCCGTGCCACAGTCGTTCGAAACCACCACGTGGTACGTACCAGCGTCGCTGTTTTGAGCACTTGCGATCGCATACGTCGCTGCTGTCGCTCCAGCGATCGGCTGACCGTTGCGGTACCACTGATAGCGCAGGTTCTGTCCGTTGGCGGTCACGCTCAGACTGACCGAACTACCGCGCGGGACAGTTTTCGACTCTGGCTCGGTCGTAATGGTCGGTTTGGCAGTGACGACGACATCGGCACTATTGCTGGTGACCGATGCTTGGCAAATCGAATTGGTGATCTCGACCGTGTAGCTACCGGCGTCGTCGGGGACGAGACTGGTTATGCGGAGTGTTGCCGTTCGCGTGCCTTGAATGCGTCCGCCGTCGCTAAGAGCTGTCCCGTTTTTCTTCCACAGGTAGGTGTTCGCAATGGCACGATTGACGCTGACGGTGAGCGTCAGATTCGATCCTTCGCAGAGAGTTTGCGATTGCGGCTGCGCGGTGATCGCCGGCGGCAGTGCTACTTGCAGTTGCGCTTGATTGCTCGTCGGTGAGCCGCAATCGCCACTGACGGTGCAGGCATACAAACCAGTGTCAGCCAGGGCGACCGTGGCGATGGTGTAGGTGGCGGTGGTTGCCCCAGGGATGTCTTGAGTGCCTTTCTTCCACTGGTAGCGCAAGTTGTTGCCGGTCGCTGTCACGGTGAACGTCACCGATGCACCCTGGCACACGGTCGCCGATTGCGGCTGCGCGGTGATGGTCGTCTGTGGACTTATCGTCAGTGTCGCTGCGTTGCTCGTGACTGGCTGCCCACAGGCGCCGCTGACGACGCAGTCGTAGCTTCCGGCTTGTGCTTGCGTCACGCCCGAGAGCGCCAGTGTCGCTTGCGTCGCGCCGGAAATGTTCGTACCGTTGCGGCGCCATTGATAGGTGAGATTGCTCCCGCTGGCGGTGACGCTGAACGTGATCGATGCTCCCTCGCAGACGGAAGCATTCTGCGGATGTGCCGTGATGCTCGTCGGCGCTGCCACTGTCAGGTTCTGCGTCGTCGAGGAAATGGTGTTGTCGCTGGCGTCGGTCAAGCGAATGCGGTATTGATTGCCCGGCTGCAGCGCTGAGGGAATGGTGATGTCTTGCAAGTTCTGTCCGTTCTGGGAGTTGAGCGTGCCGACGGTGGTGAACGTGTTGCCGCCGTCGCTGGAGATCGCGACCACGACCGATGTGACACCGTAGCTGGTCCACTGCAGCGTAGCAGTACCTCCGGCACAGAGGATTTGCGAGGGTGTCGGGGCGGTGATGGTGATGCCCTTGACGGTGATCGTGACGCTCTGGAGATAATTCCACTGGTCGTTGGCATCGGCGTTGCCATTGCCATTGACGGCAATGCCAACCGCGCGGACGGTGTATTGACCGGGTGTCGAGGGAGCTTGCCAGGTGAATTGCCACGACACACTACTGCCGCTGAGCGATTTTGGCTGGGTGTGCGTCAATTCACCGCCCATGATTTGTGTGAGCTGCCCGCTGACAGTTCCGAGTGTGCCGGCGTTCTGCCCGTTCGAGTTTACAATTGCCAGGTCGAAGCCAGCCGACGGGCGGCTACTGTTTTGCAGTGTGAGTGTGAAGGTAGTGGTCGAACCCGGTGCCACCGTTGTGGACCCGCTCAGGCTCAGTGACGTTGCGCTCGACGAGGAAGTACTATGGCATGTGCAGCCCGATGTCGTCTGTCCGGAAATGCCGGTGGGATATGCCCAACCCGCTACTGCAGAGAGAACCAGCAGCAGGAAGAAACAGCACGCTTTCATGGTGATCCCTCCAATGGTGAAACATTGATTGATACGCCTCCCCAAACATACGAAATTTGTTTTGCTAAACAAGCGCTTTAGCAAAAGCGCGTCAGCGTGGAGCAACCAGAAGCGGAACGCGGGCGGTGTTCTGGTTGGAGCCGACGACTACCACATAGAAGCCGGCAGCGAGTGTGCATCCATCGCTCGATCGCAGGTCGAGACGAATGCGTTGCTGTGCAGGCTGGATGTCCAGCGCGATGACCTGCTCGCCGCGCATATCGTACACAGTGACGCGATCGACAGCATGCATGCTCTCGACGACGATGTACTCATCGGCTGGCTGCGGGTAAAGCGACGCAAGCGACTGTTGCTCGGTTTCGACCGATGACTCGGATTGTACGCGCAACCGGATCGGCTCCGATTCGATGCTGCCGCAGGGATTTGTGATACGCGCCGTGTAGATGCCGCTATCGCGGAGTGCTGCTCTGGAAATGACCAAACGATTACTCGTGGCACCGGCAATTGGTGAGCCATCTTTGAGCCACTGATAGGTGGCAGTGCTGTCGTCGGCAATAGCGACATAAAGCTCCGCCGGCGAGTTCTCGGTGACGGTCGTGTCCGTACTTTGTGCCAGTAGCTTCGGCTTGGGATTGACGACAACCGTGACGGCATTGCTCGTTACCGTACCACACGCGCCGCCGACGAGGCACGCATAGCGACCGGCATGCTGCACCGTCAAATTCGACAGCACCAGTTGCGACGATGTAGCACCGGGTACCGGCGTTCCATCGTGCTGCCATTGGAACGTCAGGTTCGTTCCCACAGCAGTCACCGATAGCGTCGCTGTGCCGCCCTCGCACTGCGGCGATGGCTGCGTTGGCTGGTTACGAATCGCCGTTTTCGGATTGACCGTCATGTCGGGTGTGTCGCTATAGACCAAATCGTTATCGCCATTGATGAGACGGAAGCGGTATTGCCGTGTCGTCATCAGGTTCGACGGTATTGCGTAGCGATAGGTGTTCGTCCCTTCTCGTGTTTCAACAGTGGTCACCTGCGTCCAGTTTTGCCCACCATCGGTCGAGAATGCAATGCCAGTGGTTGTGATACCGTAGGCGATCCACTGCAACATGATGGTGTCGCCAGCGCAAAATGTCTGACTTCGGGTGGGGCTGACGATGACAATGCCTCGAACCGTGACAGTGACAGGTGTAAGGAAATTCCATTCATCGACAGGAGAAGCAGCGTTGTCGCCGTTGACAGCATTGCCGGCAGCGCGAATGACGTACTTGCCCGGTTGTGCCGGCGAGCGCCATTGGAATTGCCACTGTGCGGTGCGTGGTGTACCGCTCATGGTGCGCCGATTGGTATGGGTCAGCTCGCCGCTGAGCAACTTGATGTACGTGTTTTGACCAGGGGGGATTAGGAGGTTACCGGCTGGTTGCCCATTTTGGTCGAATACGGCGAGATCGAAGCCAGCGTATGCCTGGCTGGAATGCTGCACCGTAAGCGTAAACGAATTGGCTGTGTTCGGATCGACCGTGAGGTTACCGGTGAGAGATACTGTCGTCAATGTGCTCGGCTGGGTTCCGTGGCACCCGCGCCCTCCGCACCCAATCTGGGTGTATCCGGATATACCATCGCGATAGGCTGCAGCACTTGCCGCTGCTACACACAACACGATCGTCATCCGGAGAGCACTCGACCATATCTCGGCGATAAGCCCGTTGCAATTCGATTTCATAGACATGCTTCCGAAAGGATGTTTTTGCCACGCAAATGTACGTAACAAAACGCAACAAACAAGCAGTCCACTCTGCGCTAATCGTTACATCGCAAGTGGTGGTGACGATAGCCCTGCGTATTTTTGCACCCCGCAGCCTCTGTGCGATAGATTCGGAGCATCTCGTGTGCTGCTGGTGCGATAGCCGATGATGCTCTCCGAACGTGAAGTCCCGTTTCACCTATTGGCAGGGCGGACACACCCATGCCCGATCGTCCGTTGAGTATCCTCTTTGTCTCCAGCGAAGTGTACCCGTTTGCGAAAACGGGCGGCTTAGCCGATGTCTCCCACGCTCTCCCGATGGCTCTCCGCGAGCTCGGTCACGATGTCCGCGTCATGCTCCCCAAATACGGCAACGTCAGCGAACGACGCAATCGCATCCACGAAATCAATCGGCTCAAGGAAGTGCCCATCGCCGTCGGCGACACGGTCGAGCCAGCGACGATCAAGTCCTCGTCGATGCAAAATCCGCGCACGAAAGTGCAAGCATACGTGACGACCAATTTCACGTACTTCGACTCCAAAAAGGGACTCTACGCCGATCCCGTCACCGGCGAGCCGTACAACAACGACGAACGCTTTATTTTTTTCGACCGCTCGGTCGTGACGACGTGTTTGCTGCTGGGCTGGTTCCCGGACATCATCCACTGCAACGCGTGGCAAACGGGGCTCATCGGCGCCTACATCCGCACGATGCACGCCAAGGAATTTGCGCGAACGCGGCTGGTGTTCACCATCCACAACGCCGCCGATCAAGGAATCTTCCCCGCCTCGAGCTTGGAGAAAACGGGACTGCCCAAAGAGGTCTATCCACGCCTCACCCACGCCAAGCAGCTCAACTTCACCAAAGCGGGAATGGAGTTCGCCGACGCGATCACCACCGTCAGCCCGACGTATGCCAAAGAAATCACCCGCGACAAAATCGCCAGCGGGGGCACACCAGCACTGTTCCGCGGCTATCAGATCGAAGGTATCCTCAACGGCATCGACACCTACTACTGGAATCCGAAAACCGATCCGCTCATCGAGCATCGCTACGACGCCGAGAGCTGGAAGGACGGCAAAGCGCTCAACAAGAAAGCGCTGCGCGATCGCATGAAGTTGCCGCACGAAGAGAAGGTCCCCGTGCTGGCGACCATTGCGCGGCTGGGTGAAGCCAAAGGTATCCCGCTGCTGATCGAAATTCTGCCGGAACTGCTGCGCGAGAGCGTCCAAATCGTCGTTCTCGGCGAAGGCGATCCGTCGCTGGCTACTACGCTCCAAAAGCTCGCAGCCAAACATCCCAAAAAACTCGCCGTATTCATGGGCTTCGACGACGAACTGGCGCACCTGATCGAAGCCGGCGCTGACATGTACCTGATGCCGTCGCTGTTCGAGCCGTGCGGACTCAATCAAATGTACTCGATGGTCTATGGCACTGTCCCGATCGTTCGTGCGACCGGCGGCTTGATCGACACTGTTACCGAATTCGACCCCGACGCTCGCAAAGGGACGGGGTTCGTTTTCCGCGACTATACAGCGGACGACTTCCTCGCTGCCATCAAGCGTGCGCTGGCGCTCTACAAAAAACCGACCTACTGGGCGACGCTCGTGCAGAACTGCATGAGCCAGGATTTCTCGTGGTCGAAGAGCGCTCGCCGTTACGAAGAAATCTACCGCGACATCCTCGCCCGCCGATGAAGGCTCTGCTCGCAGCGGCAACAATAGCAGCTCTCCTTCTGCTCGGCGCATGCAACGAACCGCCGACCGACGTCGGCAATGCGCTTGTGTACGACACAACCCACGCACGGCAGCTATCTTCTGACAACCTTCAGCTCATCGTCGCCACATCGGCAGTTTCGACGCCGAGCTATTTGTTCAACGCTGGCGTGCTGTTCATCGGGCGCACGCCGGACCTTCACGCCGCCACACTGCTGCGTTTTACGACGCTGCCCGATACGCTCGGATGGGTGGGCAGTCAAGACATTCTCGGTGCCAAATTGCTGCTGCGCCCGCATCGCTACGTCATCGGCGACAGCGTCGCAAACGTGCTGGCGTTCACCGTCCATGAGCTGGTGCGTCCCTGGATCACCGCCGATACAGCAGGAAAGGTCGTCATCGAGCCGCGCTGGTACGATCTGTTCTCGACCGACGGCGTGCCCAGCCCGCAGTATTTCGATCCGACGCCGCTGGCTGTCTTCGACGGCACGCAGAAAATTCCGCTCGCCGATTCGCTGGGGGACATCGAGGTACCGCTCACTGCCGACGGGCTGCAGCGCGTGGTGCGGTGGCTCCAAAAAATGCCCGATAGTGCCCAGCGCGTGACGATCTACGGCATCGGCTTTGTGCCCAGCGCGACTTCTACCGTCGTGCGCGAGTTCGAAACGCAAACCGTCGGCAGTCCGTTCGGTGCATTGGTGCGGCTGCGCATTTACTACCGGCGACGCGACGGCGCGACCGATTCGGTGCTCGTCTTTTCGGGCAACGATGCGACGTTCGTCCATGCAACGGCACCGGCAAACGGCACGTTGCCGGTTCAGTCGGTCGTGCGGTCGGACGTAGCGATGACGCTCGATCTGTCGTCCTTGCCGCCGCTGGATGCTGTGCTCAACGCGCAACTGGCGATCGCGACCGATACGACGCAACGGCTCGCCGGCAATAGCGGCATTCCGACGACGCTCGAGCTGGCGTACATCGACAGCACGACCAATCGTCAGTTCGGCTTCGTCGGCGGGCAAGTGGCAGGTTCGTCCCGCTTTGTCTTTCCGAACATCGGTCCGCTGGTGGACTACCTTCGCCAACGCAAGCAAGGACGGGGCACGGTGCTTTTCCGCTCGCGAAACTTCCGGCTGGAGCGACTGGTGCTCTACGGCGCCGACGCGCCCGACTCGTTGCGACCGCGTCTGGTGATCACGTACATTCCACGTCCGAACGCACCGCGATGAAACGCACCGCTGCAGTGCTCCTCTGTTGTGTCGCTGGCATACTGTGGGCGCAGGGCGGCGCCAACTACACGGCATTCGGTTTTGGGCAGCAGCGCACGACGTTCGGCGCCGCCTACGAAGGACTCGCCGGCGCTGCGTATGCGGTACCGTCGGACTACCTGTTCGGCATCGCCAATCCGGCGCTGTGGACGCAGGTGAAAACGACGCGGATTCAAGGCGGCTATCGCTTCAACCAACAGCGCATCGAACAAAGCGGCGCCGCTACTGCTCAGAACAACGGTAAGCTCGACGGTGCCGCGCTGCTGTTTGCCATCGATACCGGTCGCCAGATCGCTGCCAGCATCGGCGTGTTTCCCTCCTCGTCGGTCAACTACACGTCGCTGCGACGGTTCCAGATCGAGCTTCCCACTGTCGGCGTGCTCGACGGCAGCACGACCTATCGCGGCGGTGGGGGAATGGTCACGGCGTATGCCGGCGGCGCGACGCGCATCGCCCAAGGAGTCGCCGTCGGTGCCGCAGTGCTCTACGGCTTCGGGTTGATCAGCGATCAAACCGAAACGAACATCCAAAGCGAAGCGAGCCAGCGCGCCGTTTCCACGCAGAACGATCAGATCCAAACGCTCGGACTTCGCATCGGACTTTCCGCACAGACCACGAGCGGCTTCGGCGCGGGCATCGCAGCAACGATGTTCGGTCCACTGCGTGTCGAACGCATCCAGAACTACCAGAGCTTCCCGTCGGGGCAAACGACGCCGTCGTTCGACACGACGTTCGTCCAGCGAGTGTCGAGTTCGATGCCGATCGCTATCGGTGGCGGTGTGACGTACTCGCTGCGGCGGTGGTTCGTCACGCTCGACGGGGAGTGGTCACCATCGCAGGTCGTGACGTACCGCTATTCGCCGCTCGCCGAGCCGAGCCAAAGCTTTCGCCTCAGCTTGGCGGCGTCGTACCGCGGCAGTCGCAGTAGCGGCGCCTCGTTCGACGATCGCCTCACGCTCAGCGGTGGTGTGTTTCTGCAGCGACTGCCGGTGGCGATCGGTGGTCGTGCGCTCCAAGAGTACGGCGCCAGCGTCGGCATGCAAATACCGTTCGGCGGGGCAGCGATGATCGACGCTGCGCTCGTGGGGGGCATTCGCGGGAGCGGGTTGCCGGTGCGCGAGGAGTTTTTCCGCCTCAGCGTCACGCTCAGCGTCGGGGAAGTCTGGTTTGTGCCGTTCCGGCGCTAACGCTGGCGCAGTGCGGCGATCAGCTCGACCAGTGCGGGCATCGCCACGCCTGCCGGTTGGCGGATCGCAGCATGGACGATCGTGCTCAGGTGCGTTGCCGTCGGATTGATCTCGATCAGCGTCGCGCCGCGTTCCCATGCCATCAGCGGGAGCGCCGCCGCTGGATAGACTTCCGCCGAGGTACCGATGACGAAAAACACTTCCGCACGATGTGCCGCACGTTCGGCATCGGCGAGAACGTCGGCAGGGAGCATTTCGCCGAACCACACGACCGAGGGACGAATCAACCCGCCGCATGCGGGGCAGCGCGGTGGCGCAGGAGCATCGGCATCGATCTCCTGGCGGTACGGTGTGCCGCAACGCGAGCAGTGGTTCTCCTCCAAATTCCCGTGCAGCTCCAGCACGCGCCGGCTCCCTGCGCGGTGATGCAGTCGGTCCACGTTCTGCGTGATGAGCGTCCAATCGGGCACAAGCGTTTCGAGCTGCGCCAGGGCAAAGTGCGCGGGGTTGGGGCGCACCGATTCGATGACGTGCCGGCGGTACTGGTACCACTGCCAGACTCGTTCGGGATTGGCTAAAAAGCCCTGCATGCTCGCCAGCTCTTCGGGGCGAAATTGTGCCCACAGTCCGTTCGGATCGCGGAACGTCGCCACACCGCTTTCGGCGGAAACGCCTGCGCCGGTCAGCGCAGCGAACCGCTCGGCGGTCGCCAGCCGTTCCTGCACATGCTCACCGAGCAGTTTCTCCAGCTCCATTGCAAACGCGCCCGCCTAAGTGTTCCGCCAGAAAGCGTTCGATCGTGCGATACATCCACACGCGGTTGCGCTCGTCGAGGAAGCCGTGCCCTTCGTCGTCGCGGACGTGGTATTCGACCGGGATGCCGCGCGAGCGAAGCGCTTCGACGATCTGATCGGACTCGGCTTTGTTGACACGCGGATCGTTGGCGCCCTGGAAAACCAGCAGCGGAGCGGTGATTTTGTCGGCATGAAAAACGGGCGAGACCTGGCGAAGCATCTCTTCCTCGGTTTCGACGCTGCCGATCATTTCGTCCATCATCTGGCTCAGCGGAGTCCAGTAGGGCGGGATCGTCTTGCGGAAGGTGATGAGATTCGACACACCGACGATGTCCACGCCGCAGCGGTAGAGTTCGGGAGTGAACGCCAGACCAGCCAGCACCGCATAGCCGCCGTAGCTACCGCCGACGATTCCGATGCGCTCGGGATCGGCGACGCCGTTGGAAACCAGCCACCGAACGCCATCGGTGATGTCGTCCTGCATGGCGCGTCCCCACTGTTTGAACGAAGCCTCCCAAAAGCGCCGCCCATAGCCGGTCGAACCGCGATAGTTCATTTGGAGCACGCCGTAGCCACGATTGGCGAAGAGCTGCACGGCGGGATTGAATCCCCATTCGTCGCGCGTCCAGGGTCCGCCGTGCGGGAACACCACCAGCGGCATCGGTTTGGCGCGCTCCCGCGGCAGCGTCAAGTAGCCACGGATGAGCAACCCATCGCGGCTGCGATACTGGATCGGCTGCATCGGTGCCAGTTCGTCGGCAGAAAGATGCGGCATCGAGCGTCCCAATTCGATGAGCGTGCCGGCGGCAGCATCGAGCAGGTAGTACATCGGCGGGTACCTGTCGGCGTATGCGACCACGACGAACGACTGTTCGTCGAGCGACCAATCAGCCAAGAGCACCGAGACAGTCTCGCCGAGTCGAGCAGCGATTTGTCCGGAGGCGTGATCCCACAGCGCTTGCCAGTCGGGATGCAGCATCACGTACTCGCGTCGCCAGCCCACGTACACAGCGGCAACCGGTCGTTGCAACTTTCGCGAGTAGAGGATGTCCTCCATGTCGTAGGTGTCGCTGGCGGCGACGAGTTCTTCTTCGCGGAGCGTGTCGGGATCGAACACGTACACGGCAGCCGTATCGCGTCCGCGGTTGGAGAGCACGTAGAACCGGCGGCCGTCGGCAGCGAAGCGCAAGGGATGGAGCTGTGTGCGGAAATTCGTCGTGAGCAGCTCGGCGAACGGCTCGTCGGAGCGGTCGCGATAGAGCAGCGTGTGGTTGGCGCCGTCGGTGCGGACGGCAATGCGGACGTTGCCGTCGTCGTCGGCGAGCCAACCAGTCACACCGCCGGGATTTTCGGCGACGAGCGAGAGCTCGCCGCTGGCAAGATCGAGCGCATAGACGTCGAAGAGCTGCCGTGTGCGCCCGTTGTGTGTGACGAGCATGCGATCGGGATGCAGCGGCAGCGTCGCCAAAATGCCGGCGCGCACGCCGCCGGCGGGAGTGCACAATCGCGGGGATGCATCCGCGCCGATGTCGAGCAGGTAGAGTTGGAAGTTTTCGTCGCCGCCGGTGTCGCGCAAGAAGGCGATCGTGCGGTCGTTTGCCCAGCGGAGGTGCTGGATGCTTCGCTCGCGTTCGTCGGTGACGAAGCGCCCGGCGCCGGTGGCGACGTCGTAGAGCCAGACGTTGAGGACACCATCGCGCGGCGCCAGCCATGCCAGGTGGCGTCCGTCGGGTGCGATGCGGACCTGCGAGATCGCCGGAAAGCGAAACAGTTCTTCTGCCGGTATGCACCGAACAGGCATCGTGTGCTCCGAATTGTGGACACAGCAGGCGGCAAATATAGAAGGCTGCCGGTGACGAGCCGAAGCGGTTCGTATTTTCGGCGCACCTTTTGCAACGGTTGTTTGCATGTGTCGCTTCGTCGCCTACATCGGACCGCCGATTTTAGCCAACGACCTTCTCTACAAGCCGCGCAATTCGCTCGTGGTCGCCCAGAGCGTCAATGCCGGTGAGATGTCCGTTGCCGTCAATGGCGACGGCTTCGGCGTCGGCTGGTACGTTCCCGAACTCGACAGCGAGCCGTGTGTGTTTCGTTCGATCAAGCCGGCATGGAGCGATGCGAACCTGCGCAACTTGGCGCGCAAGATTTACTCGCCGCTCATTTTCGCGCACATTCGCGCGGCAACCCCCGGCTTTCCGGTCGAGGAGGTCAATTCGCATCCGTTCATGTGCGGCAAGCTCATGTTCATGCACAACGGCATGATCGGCGGCTTCCGCGAGATTCGGCGCAAGCTGCTGCGCATGCTCGGCGACGTTGCCTACGATGCGATTTTGGGTTCGACCGATTCGGAACACTTTTTCGGGCTGGTGCTCAATCATATCGAGGACCCCTGGGGCGACGTCAGTTGCGACGACATGGTCTATGCGCTCCATCGTGCGCTCGACGATTTGAGCACACTCTTGATCGAAGCCGGCGTTCGGCAACACTCGTACCTGAACGTCGCGCTGACCAACGGCACGAGCATCGTCGCACTCCGGTACACGACCAATCCCGACGTTCAGCCGGCATCGCTCTACTACGCGCTCGGTCGGCGCTACAACTGCGAGGTGGACGGTTGCGTGGTCGAGCCGATGCCCGACGGCAAACGACCGGTGATGGTCATCATCGCCTCGGAACCGATCACTGCGCGGCGAACCGACTGGATCAAGGTCGAACGCAATGCGATGATGATCGTGGACGAAGCCTTGCGCATCCGCTTCGAATCGGTCGAGTTGCCGTTCGAGCGGGCGTTTTACGATTACGAGCACGACGAAGAACACGACGATGCTCGCTCGCGTCCGTCATGACGGGCGGAAGGCATGCGCCGCAGCCCGTCACCCTGAACTTGTTTCAGGGTCTTTGGCGAGATGCCGAAACGAGTTCGGCATGACGAGCATTGCAGCCTGTCACCCCGAACTTGTTTCGGGGTCTCATCCTCCTCGCCGTCACCCTGAACTTGTTTCAGGGTCTTGTGTGAGATGCCGAAACAAGTTCGGCATGACGGACAGGAGTGCGAGAGATGCTGAAACGAGTTCAGCATGACGGTGAAGCGTCGGCATGACGATGAAATGTCGGCATGACGGTGAAACGTCGGCATGACGGTGAAATGTCGGCGTGGCGGTGAAACGCCAGCATGGCGGTGAAACGGTAGAACAGCCTGCGTGGCTGTCGCGTCAGTGGTCAAAACATTTTTGCGCGTGACGTATGGCAGAACTCATCGGTTTGATTGTCGCGTTTCCTCTGATTGGCTTTCTGCTGATCGGTCTCGGTGGTCGCCGGCTGGGGTCGGAGCGCACGATCGGTGCGATTGCATCGGGTGCGGTCGTGCTCAGCTTCGCAGCGGCAGTGTGGCTTCTGGTCGAATTGCTCGGGCGAGCGCCGAAGGATCGAACAATCGTGCTGCGGCTCTACTCCTGGATCGCAGCCGGTCAGTTCAGCGCCGAGATGGCATGGCGCTTCGATCAACTCTCGGCGGTGTTCGTGCTGGTCGTCACCGGCGTGGGCTTTTTGATTCACGTCTATGCGATCGGCTACATGCACGGCGATCGCTCGTTCCCACGCTTTTTCGCGTACTTGAACCTGTTCATCTTCATGATGCTCAACCTGGTGTTGGGCGATAACCTGCTGGTGACGTTTCTCGGTTGGGAAGGCGTGGGATTGGCGTCGTACTTGTTGATCGGTTTCTGGTGGGACCAGCGCTTCGAGGGAGTGCGCATCACCTGGACCGGCGATGCCGCGATGAAAGCGTTCGTGGTCAACCGCATCGGCGATTTCGGCATGCTCGTGGCGATGTTTCTGCTGGTGCTCTATGCCGGAACGCTCCGCTACGAGGAGATCGGCGATGCGGTGCTGCGCGGAACGGTCATTCCGCCGCACATCGTCACGCTCATTGCGCTGGGGTTGTTTTTAGGATGCACCGGGAAATCGGCGCAAATTCCGCTGGCGGTTTGGTTGCCCGACGCGATGGCAGGTCCGACGCCCGTTTCGGCGCTCATTCACGCAGCGACGATGGTCACCAGCGGCATTTTCCTCATCTCGCGCATGAACGTGCTTTTTGCTGCCTCGCCCGACGCCATGGCAGTCGTCGCAGCGATCGGCATCGCGACGGCGTTTTTTGCAGCGACGATCGGACTGGTGCAGAACGACATCAAAAAAGTGCTCGCGTATTCGACCGTCTCGCAGCTCGGTTTCATGTTCACCGCGCTCGGCGTTGGTGCGTTCGTGGCGGGTGTGTTTCACGTCGTCACGCATGCGTTCTTCAAAGCGTTGCTCTTTTTGGGTGCCGGCTCGGTCATCCACGCGTTGCACCACGAGCAGGACATCCAACGCATGGGCGGGCTGGCGCGCTACATGCCGCGCACGCACTGGACGTTCCTGGTCGGCGCGCTGGCGATCGCGGGCATTTTCCCCTTGAGCGGCTTTTTCTCGAAAGACGAAATCCTCTGGAACGCGTTTCTCCACGGCGGTCCGTGGCTGTGGGCGATCGGCGTGACGGCAGCGTTCTGCACGGCGTTCTACATGTTTCGGCTGTACTACCTGGTCTTCCACAACACCGAGCGTTTCGACCGTCACCACATGCCGCACGAATCGCCGGCGGTGATGACTGTGCCGCTGGTGGTGTTGGCGGTGCTGTCGGCGATCGGCGGTGTGCTCGGCGTGCCTGCAGCGATCGGCGGCGGGGTGTTCCCGCACGTGCTGGAAAACTGGCTGGAGCCGGTGTTCGCCGGTAGTGCGCAGCTTTTGGCGCGCCAGGAGCACCACGCCTCGCATGCGCTCGAATACGCGTTCATGGCGGCGTCGCTCGGCGTGGCACTGGCGGGCATCGCACTGGCGACGAAATTCTACCGTCGCGAAAGCCAGGCACCCGCGCGACTTGCCGAACGTTTCGGCTGGCTCTACCGCGTGTTGTGGCGGAAGTATTTTGTCGACGAGTTCTACTACGCGACGGTCGTCGATCCGATCTACCGGCTTTCGGTGCAAGTGCTCTGGCGCATCACCGATGTGGCGATCGTCGATGGTGCGGTCAACGGCATCGCGCGACTGGTCGGACGGATCGGCGAGAGCGTCCGTCGCCTTCAGACCGGCTACGCCCAGAGCTATGCCGTGCTGATGATGGCGGGCATCGTGGCGATCGTGTGGTATCTGGCGAGCGGTCGCTGAAAAGCGAGGGCGCCGCAGAGTAGCAGTCCGAACCGATGGCAAAGCGACGGGTAACAAGCAGCAGCACTTCTCGAACAGGCGCCACGCTCGGTTTCGAATCCGAGCTGTGGAAAGCCGCTGACGCGCTGCGCGGCTCGATGGACGCCGCAGAGTACAAGCACGTCGTCTTGGGCTTGATTTTCCTGAAGTACATCTCCGACGCCTTCGAGGAGCATCACGCCAAGCTCGAAGCCGAGCGCGCCCAGGGCGCCGACCCCGAGGACCCGGACGAATACCGCGCCCAGAACATCTTCTGGGTGCCCCCCGAGGCCCGCTGGGCGCACCTGAAGGCCCAGGCCCGCCAGCCCACCATCGGCCAGCTTGTGGACAACGCCATGGCCTGTATCGAGCGCGACAACCCCGCGCTCAAGGGCGTGCTGCCCAAGGAGTACGCCCGCCCGGCGCTGGATAAAACACGCCTGGGGCAGCTTATAGACCTGATCAGCAACATCAAGGTGGGCGACGAAGAAGCCCGCGCCAAGGACGTGCTGGGCCGGGTGTACGAATACTTCCTCTCGCAGTTTGCCAGCGCCGAGGGCAAGAAGGGAGGCGAGTTCTACACGCCCCGCTGCGTGGTCAAGCTGCTGGTGGAGATGCTCGAGCCCTACCATGGCCGGGTCTACGACCCCTGCTGCGGCTCGGCGGGTATGTTCGTGCAGTCGGTGGAGTTTATCCGCGCCCATGCGACCGGTAACGGCAACGGTGGCAGGGCCAAAGCCGACATCTCGATCTACGGCCAGGAGTCGAACTACACCACCTGGCGGCTTGCGAAAATGAACCTTGCCATCCGGGGCATCGAGGGCCAGATCGCCCACGGCGACACCTTCCACAACGACAAGTTCCCCGACCTGAAGGCCGACTTCATTCTGGCTAACCCACCCTTCAACGTCTCCGACTGGGGCGGCGAGCGCCTGCGCGACGACAAGCGCTGGCAGTACGGCGTGCCCCCGGTGGGCAACGCCAACTTCGCCTGGGTGCAGCACATCGTGTACCACCTTTCCCCCACGGGCGTGGCCGGATTTGTGCTGGCCAATGGCTCGATGTCCTCCAACCAGTCGGGCGAGGGCGAGATCCGCAAAAACATCATCGAGGCCGACCTGGTGGACTGCATGGTGGCGCTGCCGGGCCAGCTCTTCTACTCAACACAAATCCCCGCGTGTTTGTGGTTCCTCGCGCGCGACAAGAAGAACGGGCGCTTCCGCGACCGCCGCGGCCAGGTGCTCTTCATCGATGCCCGCAAGCTGGGCCGGATGGTGGACCGCACCCATCGCGAACTCACCGACGAGGACATCCGCAAGATCGCCGACACCTACCACGCCTGGCGCGGGGAGAAGGAGGCCGGGGAGTACCAGGACGTGCCCGGCTTCTGCAAGAGCGCGACGCTTGAGGAGATCCGCAAGCACGGCTACGTGCTCACGCCGGGCCGCTACGTAGGCGCGCCGCCGCAAGAAGAGGACGACGAGCCCTTCGAAGAGAAGATGCAGCGGCTGGTGGCTCAGCTTCGCGAACAGCAGGCCGAGGCGGCGCGGCTGGATGCCGCGATCGAGGCCAACCTGAAGGAGCTTGGGTATGGAGGGTGAAGTTCAGCTCGGTGAAGTGGCGGAGATCATTATGGGTCAGTCGCCTCCGGGCGAGACTTACAACGAGCATGGCGATGGTCTCCCGTTCTTCCAAGGGGTCGCCGACTTCAACTACCGCCACCCGACGCCGCGTGTCTTCTGCACAGCGCCATCACGAATTGCGATTCCTGGCGACATCCTGCTCAGTGTTCGGGCACCAATCGGTCGTGTCAACGTAGCGGACCGCCAATGCGCGATCGGACGTGGTCTGGCCATCATTCGACCAAGGGTCCGTGAAGACGGTCGCTATCTGGAGTTCGCCCTGCGTATGCTTGAGACCACGTGGACGGCTATTGAGGGCGGCGGCTCTGTATTCGGGAACGCGACTCGCCGTGACCTGGAGACGTTGCGCGTGCCGTGGCCCGAGAGCGAGTGGGACCGTCGCGCCATCGCCCACATCCTCGGCACGCTGGACGACAAGATCGAGCTGAACCGGCGGATGAGCGAGACGCTGGAGCAGATGGCGCGGGCGCTCTTCAAGTCGTGGTTCGTGGACTTCGACCCCGTCCGGGCCAAGATGGAGGGGCGTTGGCAGCGCGGCCAATCGCTGCCCGGCCTACCCGCGCACCTCTACGACCTTTTCCCCGACCGGCTGGTGGACTCGGAGTTGGGGGAGATTCCGGAGGGGTGGGGGGTAAAGTCCATCGGTGACTTGGCCGAAGTCGTCGGTGGTAGCACACCAAAGACAGAGTGCGCAGAGTTTTGGGACGGTGGCACCCATCACTGGGTCACACCGAAGGACTTGTCGGGGCTTTCGATGCCGGTTCTGCTCGATACCGAGCGCAAGATCACAGATGCCGGTTTAGCTCAGATCAGTTCCGGTTTGCTACCGAGAGGTACAGTTCTCCTTTCATCACGTGCTCCCATTGGTTATCTCGCGATTGCTGAAGTGCCCGTAGCAGTGAATCAGGGTTTCATTGCGATGAAACCACGACAGGGTGTATCAAACCTGTTCTTGCTGCGTTGGGCACGTGCCGCCCACGACGAGATTCTCAGTCACGCGAATGGCTCGACATTTTTGGAAATCAGCAAAGCCAGCTTTCGTCCAATCCGCGTAGTCACGCCTCCCACTCCCATAATGGATGCCTTCGATCAGTTCTCGCGCCCTATGTATGGCAAGGTCGTTGAAAACGCGCTCGAATCCCGCACCCTCGCCGCCCTGCGCGATGCGCTGCTGCCCAAGCTCATCTCGGGCGAGATTCGGGTGAAGGATGCGGAGCGGTTTTTGCAGGAGCGTGGGCTGTGAAATACAACCCCGACAAACACCACCGCCGCAGCGTTCGCCTGAAGGGGTACGACTACACCCAGGCGGGGGCGTATTTCATCACCATATGCACGCAGAATCGCGAATGTTTGTTTGGGGATGTGGTGGACGGGGAAATGCGGTTGAATGAAATTGGCCTGATTGTCCGGGATGAATGGTTGAAAACGGCCATTTTGCGGCCGTCCGTGGTATTGGATGAATACGTTGTGATGCCCAATCATATCCACGGCGTCATCATCATCACCGATGATTGTAGGGGCACGTTGCACGGTAGGGGCACGTTGCACGGTAGGGGCACGTTGCAACGTGCCCCTACCATTGAACAATTCGGCAAACCCACGTCGAATTCCATTCCGACAATCGTTCGTTTATTCAAATCCGCCACAACCAAACGCATCAACGAACACCGCGGCACGCCCGGTATGCCCGTTTGGCAACGCAATTATTACGAACACATCATCCGCAACGATGCATCCCTGAATCGCATTCGCCAATACATCGTGAATAACCCCATAAAATGGGGATTGGATAGGGAAAATCCGGTTGTCGGGGTGGGGTTGGAATAGGCCCCCACGAGAGGTCAGTTATGGCGCAAATGACCGAATCTGTCGTTGAAGAAGCCGCCCTGGCCTGGCTCGAGGCCGCCGGTTGGCAGGTGGTACACGGCCCCGAGATTGCCCCCGACCAGCCCCAGGCCGAGCGGGCCGACTATGGTCAGGTGGTGCTCGAGCAGCGGCTGCGCGATGCGCTGGTGCGGCTTAACCCTGGGCTGCCTGCAGAGACGCTGGAGGACGCCTCCCGCAAGCTCACCCAGCCTGAGGGTTCAGACCTAATCCAACGAAACCGCGCCCTGCACCGCCTGCTGGTGAATGGCGTAAACGTGGAGTACCGCGACAAGGACGGCGAGATTCGCGGCGCACAGGCCAGGGTAATTGATTTTGACAACCCAGCCAACAACGACTGGCTGGCGGTCAATCAGTTCAGCGTTGTGGAGAGGGGTACGTTGCAACGTGCCCCATCTATGCAACGTGCCTCAACCCGCCGCCCCGACGTGGTGCTGTTCGTCAATGGCCTACCGCTGGCGGTAGTGGAGCTGAAGAACGCCGCCGACGAAGACGCGACAATCTGGACGGCGTGGCAGCAGCTCCAGACCTACCAGGCCGAAATCCCCTCGCTCTTTGTGCCCAACGCGGTGCTGGTGATTTCCGATGGGGTGGAGGCGCGCGTGGGGGTGGTGGGGGCAGGGCGGGAGTGGTTCAAGCCCTGGCGCACGGTGGCTGGCGATCGCCTGGCCGACAGCCACGTGCCCGAGTTGCAGGTGGTGCTCGAGGGGGTGTTCGCACCGCGGCGCTTCCTCGACCTGGTGCGCGACTTCATCGTGTTTGAGGATGACGGCAGCGGACGATTGATCAAGAAAATGGCGGGTTATCACCAGTTCCACGCGGTGCAGGTGGCAGTACAGGAAACGCTGCGGGCGGCCCTGGCCTTGCGCGAGGGTAGGGGGGGCCAGCCGGGCGACCGGCGCATCGGCGTGGTCTGGCACACCCAGGGCTCGGGTAAAAGCCTGACCATGGCGTTTTACGCCGGGCGCATTATCCGCGAACCCGCCATGGAGAACCCCACCCTGGTGGTGCTCACCGACCGCAACGATCTCGACGACCAGCTTTACAGTACCTTTGCGCGCTGCCAGGAGCTGTTGCGCCAGCCGCCGGTGCAGGCCGAAAGCCGTGCCCACCTGCGCGAGCTGCTCTCGGCACAGTCGGGTGGGGTGGTCTTCACCACCATCCAGAAGTTCATGCCTGAAGAGAAAGGCGACCGCCACCCGCGGCTTTCTGAGCGGCGCAACATCGTGGTTATTGCCGACGAAGCCCATCGCAGCCAGTACGACTTCATAGATGGCTTTGCCCGCCATATGCGCGACGCCCTGCCCAACGCCTCTTTTATCGGCTTCACCGGAACCCCCATCGAGCTTCAGGATGCCAACACCCGCGCTGTGTTTGGCGATTACATCAGCATCTACGACATCCAGCGCGCCGTGGAGGACGGGGCCACCGTGCCCATCTATTACGAAAGCCGCCAGGCCAAGCTTGACCTGCCCGAGGAACTCAAGCCGAAGATTGATGAGGAATTCGAGGAAGTTACCGAGGGGGAGGAACTCGAGCGCAAGGAGAAGCTCAAGAGCAAGTGGGCGCAGCTCGAGGCCATCGTGGGTGCGGAAAGGCGGTTGCGCCTGGTGGCGGAGGATATTGTCCAGCACTTCGAACAGCGGCTCGAGGCTTTGGACGGAAAAGCCATGATTGTCTGTATGAGCCGGCGCATTTGCGTTGAGCTGTACAACATCATTTGTGTGGGGACGGATGGCCATCCGCCCCTACGTCCCGATTGGCACCATGACGACGACGACAAAGGCGCGATAAAGATCGTGATCACCGGCTCCGCTTCCGACCCACCCGACTGGCAGCCGCACATCCGCAACAAGCCCCGCCGCGAAGCGCTGGCTAAGCGTTTCCGCGATCCCAAAGATGCCTTCAAGCTGGTCATTGTGCGCGACATGTGGCTTACCGGCTTCGACGCGCCCAGCCTGCACACCATGTACCTGGACAAGCCCATGCGCGGCCACGGCCTGATGCAGGCCATCGCGCGGGTAAACCGGGTCTTCCGCGACAAGCCCGGCGGGCTGGTGGTGGATTACCTGGGGCTGGCTACCGAGCTAAAAGCCGCGCTGGCTACCTACACCGAGAGCGGCGGCACCGGGCGCACCGCGCTCAATCAGGAAGAAGCGGTGGCGCTCATGCGCGAGAAATACGAGATTTGCCGTGGCCTTTTTTACGGCTTCGACTGGTCGAGGTGGGTTACGGGCACGCCGGCGGAACGGCTGAGCCTTCTGCCTGCCGCGCAGGAGCACATCCTCGCTCAGGAGAACGGCAAGGATCGGCTGCTGCGTGCGGCGCGCGAGCTGTCACAAGCGTTCGCGCTGGCTGTGCCGCATGAAGAGGCCCTGCGCATCCGAGACGACGTGGCCTTCTTCCAGGCCGTGCAAGCGGTGCTGGCTAAACGCGCGCCAGGCCAGGCACGGCCCGAGGAGGAACTCGAGCAGGCCGTGCGCCAGATAATCGCCCGTGCGGTGGCACCCGAGGGTGTGGTGGACATTTTCGCAGCAGCGGGGCTCAAGAGGCCGGACATCTCCATACTCTCCGATGAGTTTTTGTCCGAGGTGCGGGGGATGCCGCAGAAAAACCTGGCGGTAGAGCTATTGCAAAAGCTGCTTAAAGGAGAGATTCGGGCTCGAGGACAGAAGAACCTGGTGCAGGCCAGGTCGTTTGCCGAGATGCTCGAGCGAACCATCCGCCGTTACCAGAACCGGGCCATCGAGGCCGCCCAGGTGATTGAAGAACTCATCGCGCTCGCCAGGGATATGCGCGAAGCCAATGCCCGTGGCGAGAAACTCGGCTTATCCGAGGACGAACTGGCCTTCTACGATGCCCTCGAGGCCAACGACAGCGCGGTCAAGGTGCTGGGCGACGCAACCTTGCGGGAAATTGCCCGTGAACTGGTTCAGACGGTGCGCAACAATGTAACCCTCGACTGGACCTTGCGTGAGAATGTGCGGGCGCAGTTGCGCGTGCTGGTCAAACGCACGCTGCGCAAATACGGCTACCCACCCGACAAGCAGGAGAAAGCCACCCAGACGGTACTGGAGCAAGCTGCGCTACTGTCGGCGCAGTGGGCAGCCTAGGCGCAACACGGATAGCATCCCAGTATGCCCGGCGGTTAACTTGGGCTGCGGGACGAATGGCGTCGCAACCTAGACCAGATGCCCCAACCCATTTGCCTCGAGCAACTCCTTCACCCACACCTTCTCCCCCCGCTTCACCGACTCCTCGGCGGCCACCCCCACCACCACGCTCCAGAAGCCCTCTTCGGCGGTGGCGGCCTTGCTGGGTAAACCGTCCATGGCCTCGATCCAGCGCAGGTGCTCGTAGTAGGTGGCCCCGCTGTGGCCGCTCTCCTCGATCAGGGCGGGGTAGCTGGGGGTCATGGTGCGGGAGGTGCGGTCGGGGAGGCAGATGACCTCGAGGTAGTTTTCCCACTTGGAGTAGGCC
>JAOAGY010000010.1 GCA_026415505.1 Chlorobiota bacterium
GACTTTTTCGTCGGTGCCGAGTGCGCCGCTCGATGCCGTCGAGGCAGCGTCCTTGATCTGCTGGACGAGGTTGCTGATGTTGTCCAAGCCGTCTTGAGCGATGTTGGTGACGCTGGTCGCATCGCCGACAGCGTTGAGTGCGGCTTGGAGTGCGCCGTTGCGGGACTTCAACGCGCGCGAGGTGATGTACCCGGCGACGTCGTCTTGTGCCGAGTTGATGCGCTTGCCCGTCGAAAGGCGAAGCTGGCGGAGAGCAATGTCGCGGTTGGCTGCATCCAGAGCGTTGTAGGCATTCTCGGCGGGAGTGTTGGTGCGGATGCGAGCTCCGTTCGTAATTGCGGAAGGCATAGGAACCTCCATGAAATGGTGCTACCTGAGAGCGGGCATCCTGCCACCGATTGTCACCATCCAGCCGGAAGTATCGGGCGCTGTCGGAAAAACTTTAGCGCCGCCAGCGACGCCGTAGAAGGACGCGCGCAATGCGAAGCTGCCGCTGCCGCCGAATCCAGCGCACAAGCCGTCGCCACAGCACCCGCAAAAGCACGCCGAGCGAGAGTCCATCGCCTCGGCGGCTGCCGATCGCTGTACGCACATGGTCGAGCAGCGGCGCCGATGCCGGAATTGCAACGTCCTGATACTGACCGCTCCGCACCGATTGCATCCACTGGCGCAACGCACCTTCGAGTTTCTGCACGAGCGCCTCGAGATGCTGCGCATCCGGATTGAAGCGCAAAAGATGTCGCACATGATCGAGCAACGCCGCCATGCGTTCGGCGTCCTCGCTGCGATGGTGTGCAGAGAACTCCTCCAACAGCGCCTCGGCGAGTTGTTCCAATTGCTGCTGCCGCTGGGGCGACAGTCGAAACGCCTCCGCTGGATCGAGATCGTCGAGCTGAACGAAAACGTCCGCCAGTTGCTCGATGTCCGTGCCGAAGTGTTCGGTTGCATAACGGGCGATTCGTTCGGCAAGCTCGGCGATCAAGCGATCGAGCACGCCGATGTCGTGCGAAATCATCGAGCGGCGCATCGCCGTATTGGCGTGCTGCAGATCGAGCTGCAACTGGCGCCGCCGCTCTTGCAGTTCGATCAGTCGCCGTGCATCGGCTGTGCCGAGCTTGCGGGCGTAGTACTCGACCATCGCCGGCTCGGCGGCGATGCGCTCGTGACCGATTTTGACCGCGTGCAAACGGATGCTTCTGCCCATCAGTTCGGCAAGTCGCTCGACGTCCAAGTGCGCTGCGCCGTCGGTGACGACCAGAATTTCGGCGTCGCTCAAACTGTGATGCGATCGAATGTCGGCGATGGCGACCTCGATGGCTTCCTGCATGTTCGTCCCGCGTCCGCGAGCATCGAGCAGCAGGATGCGCCGCAGCAGCTCGCGAAACGACGGCACGTCGTCGGCAGTGTAGCGCTCGCCGACGTGCTCGGCGAACGTCCGCAGGTGCACCGTCCCCAGCTCGCGCATGTTGCGCTGCAAAAACACGTAGGCGATCGCTTTCGCCAGCACGATGCGCCAATGCGAGTTCATCGAACGCGAGACGTCGAAGAGAACGTACACCTTCTGCTTGCGCGGATCGGGAGCGAACGTGTCGCTGGCGGTCGGGAAGCGATATGTGCGCGGCGGAACCGGACGCGGTAGCCACAGCGATCGCTCCGCAAGCCGCTGGTAGAACACTTCGTCGGGCAAGAGGAACTGGTAGGGGTAGATGAGCGGCAATTCGTGGAAGTGGCGAATCAGGTCGGCTTCGTACTCTTCGGCGGCGACGGTCGGCAGCGGCGGAAGCGGTTCCCCGTCGGTTTCGGTCGTGCGTGCGACCAGCGGCGCCAGGCGCTTGCCCAGCTCGGTGTCGGTGCTCTCGATCACGCGGGCGATCTCGAAAATCAGCCACAGATGATCCGGCAGCCGCTCGGCAAGCTCGGTTCCGACCAACCCCGCCAGCTCGAACTCCGAAAAGAGCGGCTCTTCTTCGATCACCGCGCGCGCCGAGCGGAAGCGATCGTCGTCCATCACTGATGGGGCAATGGAACGACAACGACCGGCACCGACGCATGGCGAAGGACGTATTCGGCAACGCTTCCCTCGACCAGCCGTGCCAATCCTCTGCGCGCGTGTGTGCCGACGACGATCGCATCGGCGCCGACGTGCTCGGCGGTGCGCAGCAGATCGTGCTTTGGATCGCCTTCGACGAGCACGGTGCGCAGCGGAACCTCGCCGACTTCGCGCTTGGCTTGGTCGAGCGCCTGCTGCGCCTCGCGGCGGACGATCATGAGCGCTTCGTCGAAGCCGATGCCGGCATCGATGTCCCCGACCGCTTTGGTGCGATCGGCAACGGCGATGAGCACCACCTCCCCGCCGAGCTGTCGCGCGAGCATCCCGGCAACCGCTGCCGCTTTCAGCGAAGGCAGCGAATCGTCCACACCGACGGCGATCACCTTCCACATGGGAAAAACCTCGTCGTTTTCACCGCATGAGCGCTATGCCCGCAACGGTCGCCAGCAATCCGAGCAACGTACTGCCGACGACGTAAAGCGCCAGCAGCGCGTACTGGCTCGCTTCGACGAGTTCGACGACTTCGTACATGAGCGACGAAAACGTCGTGAACCCTCCGCAAAAGCCTGTCGCCAAGAGCAACCGCAGTTGTGGGGCAAGTACACCGAATCGCCCGGAAGCACCGAGCACCAGCCCGATGAGAAAGCATCCGACGACGTTGACCGTCAGCGTGCCGTAGGGAAACCCGATCGGCATGCGGCTGGAGAAAAACACCGCGACCAGATACCGCGCGATGCTGCCGAGCATACCGCCGAGTCCGACCAGTGCGATGTTCCGAAGCATCGAACGCCAGCACCAGAATAACTCTGCTCGAAAATACGCAGTGCATACCGAGGGGTTTTCCTGCCGCTCGAGGTACGTTCTGCCGGTCGCATCAGCCGCTCGATCTATTCCCGATAGAGCCTGCTTTATCGAGACCTCTCCACACGACATTCGAGCTGTCGTTCTGTGCTTCGGTGTACTGGAAAAACAAACCAGAATACAGACGCTGTTTGTTGCCGCGTACTACCAAGAAGCGTTACGCTCATCCGGTTTCGATGCGGTAGTTCAGATAGGGCTACAGTTTTTTGTAAAGCGAACGATAATAAGGCATGGATAGGTCCGCACCGGATGCGGTATCGGTGTAGTTCCATCATGGTAGAGCACGACATGACGACAGCAGTTGCACGGCAGCGATTCCAGCAGTACGTCGGACAAGCGCCAGCCTACCTCGAACAAGAGGTGCTGAGCTGGAGCCCGGAAAAAATCATTCTCAAAACCTACGACTTGTTCTTGGTCAGTGCACGGCGCGGCGACGAACAACGCATGCGCCGGATACTGGCGGAATTGATCAACGCACTGAATTTCGACTACGGCGAGCTGCCGCAGCGACTGCTCCGGCTCTACGAATACTGCCAGCGATGCGTGGCGATGCGTCGCTACGAGGATGCTGCGACGATCATCGCCGGATTGCGCCAAGCGTGGGCAGAAGCATTTCAGCTCGAATGACATGTAGCAGTACCCGAAGAGAAACGCCATGGCAACCGATCCTCTGAGCACAACGTTCCTGGTCGGCAACGGTTTTTCCGACAGCGGACTGAGCAACGTCGATTTGCTCATTCAGGCGTATCGGCGCACACGCCAGCCGGCGCTCGATGCGCTCACGACCAAGCAAACGACGCTCGAGCAGCGACAGAGTTTCATGAATACGCTGCGCTCGAAACTCGAAGCACTCCAGAGCGCAGCCGATACGTTTCTCCAAAGTGGCGCAGCGACGAAGTTCCAAGCGCGGAGCGTGACGGTCTCCGATACGTCCGTGCTGAGCGCTACTGCTGCCGATGGCGCCGCACTCGGCAGCGCCACGATCAAAGTCGAGCGGCTGGCGACCAGCGACGTCCTGCAATCGGCGCAGCGCACGCTCGCCTCGAGTGCGGGCTTGACTGCTGGCGCAAAATCGTTTACCATTTCCGGCAGGAATTACACCGTCACGCTCGACGGCACGGAAACCTACGAAACGCTGATCGGCAAAATTGTTTCGGCGATCAACAGCGACAGCGATGCGAAAGTCACAGCATCGCTGGTCAAAGACAGCGCGACAACAGGGCGGCTTTCGCTGACCGCGAAGACAACTGGTGCCGATGGTGCCATTACGTTCAGCGATGCAGGCGGCGTCTTGGCTGCGCTCGGATTGACCGGCAGCATCAAACAAACGACCGGAACGACCACGCTCTCGGTGCAGAGTGCCGCAGTTACCAACACCGACACGATTCTCTTCGACTCCAGCGGCTACAAGCGTTTCCGCGTCAACGGGGTGGATATGTTCGTCTACATTCCGTCGAGCGTCAGTTCATTCGATTCGCGGGCGTCGGAGACTGCCTCGACATTGCTCAGTAAAATCGCCAGCGCCATCAACGGTGCGACCGGTGCGGGTGCGACAGCAGCAGTGCAAATAGCAGGTGTCAATCAATCGCGCTTGGTGATTTCGAATTCCTCGCCGGGCGGGCAGTTGGTCATCGAAGATGTTGACGGCGTCTTGTCGAAAATCGGTATCGCCAGCCAAACCCTCCGCGATGAACGCACCAAAGCCAGTGCCACCGGCGCAGGATACGCGCTCGGCACAACAAGCGACCTCAATGCATCGCTGACAGTCAATGGCGTGACGATCAGCCGTTCGTCAAACACTATCAGCGATGCAATTAGCGGTGTAACGCTCACACTCCTGAAGGCGCAGCAATCGGGTGAAGCGCCGGTCAGCCTCACGACTGGTGTCGGTACCGACAAAGTCGCCGATACGATCAAGCCGCTGCTCGATGCCTACAACGACGCACTTCGCTACATCAAGGACAACATCAAAACGATCGGTGGCGATGCGGCGCTGCGGACGTTTCAATCCGACTTGCGTTCGCTCTCGTCGAAAGTATTCTCTGGAACGCTGACATCGCTTGCGGACATTGGCATCAAAGTCGCCAGCGACGGAACTCTTTCCGTGGACAACAAGGACCGCCTCAAACAACAGCTTGAAACCGATCCGGCAGCGGTCGCAGCGCTCTTTACAGCCAGTGGTGGTTTTGCCGACTCGCTCATGAGCAAAATCACCGGGCTGGTCGGCAGCGACGGTTTGCTCCAGGCGCGGTCGAATTCGCTCGGACAGCAGATCAAGCGTGTCAGTGACCAGAAGAAGGCGTTGCAGGATCGCATCGATCGTGAAGTCGAACAACAACGACGCGAGTACACCAAACTGCAGGAGCTTTTTTACTCCTTGCAAGGACAGATGAGCCAGTATTCGGCATATGTGCGAGGATGAAGCTGTGCATGATGCATGTCATGATTTCAACACGACCGTGGGATTGTCCCACTTTGGAGATAGAGCCATGAACGAGATCGGTGGCATCAGCCCGAGCGTGCCGGTTCGCGCGATCGAGTCACCGTCGTTGCAGCAGCGCACGGTGGAGTCGAGCAGTGGTTCGGTTGCCCAGCAGCAGTCGCCGCTCAGTCAGCACAGCAGCGACAGCAACACCGGTCGAGCAGGGCACCAGGGAACGTCGAACAAAACGACAGAGGCGTTCTTCGACGTGATGCAGCGGCAAATTCAGTTCACAGTGGACAAAGAAACGCGGCGGACGATAATCAAAATCGTCGACCCGAAGACGAAAGAGGTTGTCCGCCAGATTCCACCCGACGAAGCGCTGCGCATCTCGCGCATGATCAGCCGCCTGGTGTCCGATCGCGGAGCGGTGACCGATGAACGTATCTAACATGCACCAGGCGCTTGCACTGATCGGCGACATCGAACGTCTCAGCACCCAGCTCGACGAGCAGCTCGCTGCATGGGATGCAGCGACGGAAGCAGGCGATCGCACGCGGCTGCTCGACGCAGTGGGGCAGATGCTCCAGACTCGTGGCACGCTTGTTGAGGCTTTGGTACGGTGGCTCAGCTCGCCTCACGGTCAGCGAGCCACAGCCAGAGAGCGTCGCCTATGGCAGGATGCTCTCGCTCGTCTCCGCGACAGCGATGCGCGGCGCGCCGACCTGCTCAGTCGGCTCGTCGCCGATGCCGGAGAACGATTGCGGCAACGGACTGCACAACGTGCTTTGTTCATTTATCAGCGAGGCGACACATGATTCGCTCTGTCGATGGAAAACCGGAACTGTCCAAGCTCGTTCCCAACGACGCTCGGCAGCCGCAACAGACGTCGCACGAAAAACCCGCCGCCACGCAGCAGGGCGACAGCATCGAACTCTCGGATCGAGCGCGCCAGTTGATGCGCAATCCCGAACTGGCAAAGCGCCAACGCATCGAAGCCGGCATCGAATCGGGCTTCTACAACTCGCCGGAGGTGCTCAACACCGTCGCGCAGCGACTGCTCCGCGATCTCGACAGTGGCGCTGCATCCGGCGTGTGACTTGTACGCCATTTCGTCCCGATTGCGTAATTTTCCCGCCGAAACATGTCGGACCGATCGGGAGAAACGCCCGTGGCTCGCAGCCTCAACAAAGTGTTGCTCATCGGCAACGTCGGCAAAGACCCCGAAATCCGCTACACGCCCGCCGGTGTGCCCGTTGCACAGTTCAGCTTGGCGACCAACGAAACCTGGCGCGACAAGGAAGGGCAGTTGCAAGAATCAACCGAATGGCATACCATTGTCGCTTGGCGCAATTTGGCGGAACTGGCAGAACGCCACATCCAACGCGGCACGCGGCTCTTCGTCGAGGGACGCATTCGCTCTCGCTCGTACGAAGACTCCAGCGGTACCAAACGCTATGTCTTCGAGATTATCGCCGACTCGATCATTTTGCTCGACGGACGGAAAGAGCAGGGAACGTCCTCGCCACCCGACACGCCGCCCGAAAGCAGCTCGTCCGGCGACGATGTGCCGTTTTAGTGCAAGTGGGCGATTCGATGCGCCGGCAGCAGCCGGCTCCCGCGGCGTGGCGTAATTTCGCCGCGGCGATGGGTCGCTGGCGCAGACAGTAGCCGCGCCCGTCGTCCGAATGTCGTTCCACTTTCGCTCCCTCCATGTACGGCTCCGAACAACGAACCTACGTCAAAGTCGGCGCGATTACGCTCGCCGCAGTCGTCCTGCTTTTGCTCGGCATCACGATCGGACGCGGTGTGAACATCTCGACGGCGCCGGTACAGCTCCGCATTCGTGCTGCGTCGGCAGATGGACTGGAAGTCGGCGCGCCGGTCTGGATCAACGGCATCAAGCGGGGAACGGTCGTCAGTGTCCGACCCGACGGCGATTCGGTGCTCATCGTCGCTGGCATTGACGATGCGACGATGCTCCGCGCCGATGCGTTCGCGCGGATCGCGATGCTCGAAATCACCGGCGGCAAACGACTCGACATCGTTCCTGGCACGAGCGCCGCACGATGGAACGGCACGACGCTCCGTGCGGAATCCTACGGCAATCTCACCGACATGTTCGGTCAGCTCGGCGGGCTTGCATCGCGCGCCGGCGTGGTGATCGATCGGCTCGATACGACGATTCGCGCAGCCAATGCGGTACTCGCCGATCGGACCGTGCAAGAGCAGCTCCGCCAAACGATCGAGCAATCCAGCCAGCTCGTTGCCGAACTGCGCCAGATGGTCGAAACCAATCGCGCTACCGTCGAGCGCATCGTCGCTGATGTCGGCGCCATCGGTCGCGAGCTGCGCGATGCCATCGAGCACAATCGCCCGACCGTCGAACGGCTGCTCGAACGGCTCGATCGAACGAGCGCTGAGCTGGAATCGCTGGCGCAGAAAGCATCGCGACTGGCTACCAGTGCCGATACGACGCTCAGCCAGTTGAACGCGCTGCTCGGCGATCTCCGCTCGCAACGGACCGTGCTCGGCAAGCTGCTCTACGACGAGCAATTGGCATCGAGTCTCGATACGACGCTGCGCCGCATCGGCGGCTTGGTCGATACGATCAGCCGCTTCGGCGTCAACGTCAACGTGCGATTGGGAACACGACCGTAGGTACAGCCATGTCCACCTCATTCACCCCCGTTACCGACGAGATTGCCGCCTACATCGAATCGCTGTTTTCTGCCGAGGACGACTTTTTGCGCCAGCTTCGCCGCGAGGCAGAGCAGGCAGGCATGCCGCCGATCCACATCAGCGGCGCACAAGGTGCGGTCTTGCAGGTGTTGCTGCGGGCGATCGGTGCCGAGCGCGTGCTCGAAATCGGCTCGCTCGGCGGATACAGCGCGATCACGATGGCGCGCGCACTGCCGCCGTCGGGAAAGGTCGTTTGCTTGGAAATCAATCCGGCGTACTGTGCCTTCATCGAGCGACAAGCAGCGCGTGCCGGTCTTGCCGATCGCATCGAGGTGCGGTGCGGACCGGCAGCCGAGTTGCTCGCCGCCATGCCCGAAGAGCCGCTCTTCGATGCAGCGTTCATCGATGCCGATAAACCGAACTATCCCCGCTACCTGGAGGCGTGCTACCCGCGCGTGCGCATCGGCGGACTCGTCATCGCCGACAACACACTTGCCTGGGGACACATCGCCGAGAGCGATCCGTCGTTCGAACCCGCAAACGTCCGCGCACTTCAGCAATACAACCGCGCCGTTGCTGCACATCCGGGCTTGCGTGCAGCATTGATCCCCAGCGGCGACGGGATGACCGTCGCTGTCAAGATCGGCTAATGGTTACCAGCGCTGCTCTTTGGTTTTCATCTTGCGGATTTGTCGCACCAGTGCTTCGCGTGCGCCGTGGATGGCTTTGAAAAAGTCGTCGGCGCTTTCTTTGGCGACGAGCGTTTTCCCGTTGACTTTGACGACGAACTCGGCGCTGCACTCTCCGTTGCTGCGCTCGAGCACGACATCGGCGCCGATGATCGAATCGTGGAACGACCGCACATGGTCGAGCGCTTCGCGCACGAGCGATTCGAGCTCTTCGCCGGCTTTGAAATGGCGAGAGGTGATGGTGAGCTTCATAGCGGAACTCCTCCGAGTGGGAAACTTACTGGTGACGACCGATCTGGAAGCGCACGCTGAGCGAGAGCACCAGCGCACTTCCTCCGACGGCAATGTCGCCTGTCCATTGTTGCAATGTCGCATTGGTGTTGCCATCGGTGTAGCGCCGCAGCGCCGCAAGCTGCACCGGACTGTACGTGTAGTGCATCTGGAGCACCAAGCCGCCGCGAAACACCGCCGCCGGATCGGCATCGAACAAAAGGTACGTTCCAGCGCCGATGCGCACAGCCGGTACCGTTCGGTGATCGTCGGTGTTCGGACCGCTGCGCTCGAGGCGTCCGTCGGTCCAGACGCTTTCGTACCACTGGAAGCGTGCAAATGCTGCGCCAACGGCGGCGCTAAGATACGACCGAAATTGATCGCGCCACGGCTCCCATTCGACCGTCAAGAGCACGGGCATCATATCCAGTTGCATCCGTTCTTCGAGAACGCGCTGCGGTGCCGTTTGCGGCGAGCCGCGTTCGAGAAATTGCGTGCGGAAATAGTCGGCAGCAGCACCGACGCGAACGCCGCCGAAATCGACGAGCACCGCACCGGATGCGACGATCGGCACGTCGAAATCGTTGGCGCGCAGCCCCGTCGCCGCACGGTAACCGTCGAACAGCTCGCTGGCGCCGACGCCGAGAGCGATACCGCCGCCCCCGCCGAGCACGATCGGCAGCGTCTGTCGCTGTGCCCACAGCGGCACTGCCAGCAGAAGGCTACAGAATACGCTTGCCCAAAAGCGATGCGACGATTTCCGTGGCGAAAATTGCCGTTGCATTGCGCACGTCCAAAATGGGGTTGACTTCGGCGACGTCGAGCGAACCGACCATGCCCGATTCGGCGAGAATTTCCATCGCCAAATGTGCTTCGCGAAACGTCAAACCGCCCGACACAGGCGTGCCGACACCGGGCGCCAGCGAGGGGTCCACGCTGTCGAGATCGAAGCTGACGTGCACGTGATCCACCGTGCGACGAAAGCGATCGAGCACTTCGGCGATGACCGTGTGAATGCCGCGCTTGTCGATCTCCGGCATCGGATAGACGAGCATCGGTAGCGTGGCGATCAGCTCGCGTTCACCGGGATCGACCGACCGAATGCCGACGAGCGCGACGTGTTCGGGAGCGACCTTCGGTGCGAAGCCGGCAATGGTTACCAGACGGTCGCTGCCGAATCCCATCGAGACCGCCAGTGGCATACCGTGAATGTTGCCCGACGGCGTCGTTTCGGGCGTGTTCATGTCGGCGTGGGCGTCGATCCAAATCACACCGAGCCGTTTGCCTTGCTCGCGGCAGTAGGCGCTCACACCGGCGACCGACCCGATGCCGAGCGAATGGTCGCCGCCGAGCACGATCGGGAACGCACCGTCGTAGAGCGCGTTGGCGACGCGCGCAGCGAGCATCCGCGAGGCGCGAACGATTTCGGGCAAGTACTTCAACTTCGGATTGGTGATGCGCTGGACTTCCTGACCGCGCACGGGCACGTCGCCATCGTCGCTGACGCGGTGACCGAGCGATTCGAGCACCGCCGCAATCCCAGCGATGCGGAGCGCACTCGGTCCCATGTCCACGCCGCGACGCCCTGCGCCGAGGTCCGAAGGAAAACCGATCAATCGAACGTGTTTGCTCATCGTCGGTCGTGTTCGTTGACAGTGGCAAGATACGACCGCTGCGGTGGCACGCCGAGCCGTAGTTTTGCGACATTCGTTCCGTCGCTATCTCGATGCTCCGTTCCGCACAGCTCGCAGCAATCCGCCGAGAGTATCGGCTGGCGCGTCTCGACGAATCGAGCCTCGCAGGCGATCCGTTCGAGCAGCTTCAGCGCTGGCTCGACGAAGCGATTCGTGCCGAACTGGTCGAACCGACTGCCATGGCGCTCGCTACTGCCGACGCGGACGGAAAACCGACCGTGCGCATGGTGCTTCTGAAGGGAATCGAAAACGGTCGGCTGCACTTTTACACCAACCTGGAAAGCCCGAAAGCTCGTGCAATCGCCGCCAATCCCCGCGTGGCGCTGCTGTTTTACTGGGCAGAGTTGGAGCGTCAAGTGCGCATCGAAGGCATCGCCGAGCTGCTCGATCGTCGGACCGTCGAGGCGTACTTTGCCACTCGACCGCGCGGTGCACAAATCGGCGCCTGGGCATCGCGCCAAAGCGCGCCGCTTTCCAGCCGTGAAACGCTCGACGAAGCCATCGCCGAATACGAACGCCGCTTTGCCGATGCCGAGCAGATTTCCCCGCCGCCGTGGTGGGGCGGCTATGCCGTCGAACCGCATGCATTCGAGTTTTGGCAGGGACGCGAAAACCGCCTGCACGACCGTTTCCGCTACGAGCGCACTACGACGGGCTGGTCGCGGCAGCGACTGTCGCCGTAGCGCGTTCGGCGAGCGCGTCGCGAAGAGCTTCCCGCGCGATCGCCCATTCGTTGCTGCTGAGCACCAGCGGCGGCAGCAGCCGCAGCACCGTCGTCGCCGTGGCATTGGCGATCACGCCGCGGCGGAGCAATGCATCGCGTAGATGCGTGGCGTCTTCGCGCAGCTCGATGCCGAGCATCATGCCGCGTCCGCGCACGGAAGCGACCAGCGAGGGGAATTCAGCGGCGAGCGTCTCCAGATCGCTGCGCATGCGTCCGCCGAGCTGCCGCACATGATCGAGCAGTCCCGCTTCGAGCTGTTCCATGACGACGATTCCCGCAGCGCACGCTACCGGATTGCCGCCGTAGGTTGTGCCGTGCTGACCACGCTGCCAGACGCCGAGCAAACGCTCGCCGACGAGGATCGCACCGAGCGGCAATCCTCCACCGAGCGCTTTCGCCATCGTCACGATGTCGGGACGAACGCCATAGCGTTCGAAGGCGAAAAAGTCGCCGGTGCGTCCACAGCCGCTTTGCACTTCGTCGGCGATGAGCAAAAAGCCGTAGCGCTGGCGCAGCGTTTCGATCCGCTCGACCAGTGCCGCCGATGCTTCGACGATACCGCCTTCGCCTTGGATGAATTCCAAACCGACGGCGCAGGTTGTTTCGCCGATGGCGTCGTCGAGTGCATCGGGATCGTCGAACGGCACGATGCGCACGTTCGGCAGAAACGGTCCCATGCCGTCTTTGTAGAGCGGTTTGTCCATTGTCGAGAGTGCGCCGTAGGTACGACCGTGGAAGCCACCGCTGAAGGTGACGATGTCGCCGGTTTTGCCGCCGAGGTATCCCCAACGCCGCGCCAGTTTGAGCGCCGCTTCCCACGATTCGGCGCCGGAGTTCGAATAGATCACCGCCGCGTAGCCTGTTCGCTGGCAGAGCTTTTCGGCGAGCGCAATTTGCGGCTCTTGGTAGTAGAGGTTCGACACGTGCATGTAGCGCTCGATCTGGGCGCGGACAGCCGCCAGAATCTGCGGGTGCCCGTGACCGAGCGCATTGGTGCCGATGCCGCTGATGAGGTCGAGATACCGCTTGCCTTCGACATCCTCGATCCAACAACCGTCGGCGCGGGCAATGGCGATCGGCAGCCGGCGATAGATCGGGTAGAGAACGCGCTGTTCGCGCTCGACAAGATCGGTCGTGCGGGACATACGAGCGAGTGTGGAAGTGTGGAAAACCTCGTGCAAAACTACGGGCGATGCTCCGTGGCGCGAAAAAACACGCCAGGGCAGACCGCAACAGCGATCCGCCCTGCGTGCGTCGGCTTCGAGCAGCGCTTTTAGATGCCCTGCTCGACGAACAATGCTACGTGGCGCAAGCGGTCGTTGGCGTGGAAAGCCAAGCCCGACAGCTTCCGGGCGCACAGTTGGGGAAGCGCCTCCAGACCAGCATCGAAGATGGACGGATCGAGGTGGAGTTCCGTGTGTGCGATCTTCATGTGTGTACCGACGCCAGCCGGTGCCTTTTCGATCGTGGCGCCCGAGGTGTCGTCCGGTGCCTGGGATGTGCGTACTCGCGAGAGCATGTGTTTGAAAAAGCGCGCAAGTTCTCTCGGCGAGAGCACCGGATCGATCGAAATGCTCCGCGCAAGCGATGCATCGCTGAAGTACGAACCGAGAACGCGCTGGTGGACTGACGCCCACACGTCGGGACAATCGAAGTACTCGACGGCGTAGTACGTCCGACCGATAGCGATGAGCACGCCGATTTGATCGGGTAGCGGCGTGAGGCGATCGAGCATGCCGGCGATGCCCTCGCGTCGCATGCTCTCCGAAAGATCACCGGTGCTGCTGTCGATACGCTCTCGCCGAAGACGCTGTCGGACCCGTTCCCAGACCGCTGCTTGTACCGAGTCTCCGCGTCCTCGCCGCGACAATTCGTACATCTTGGCTGCGCGGACCGAAACCGGCGCGAGGAATTCGACGGGATCGAATTCGCTCCGATGCGGTTTGCCGTTGCTGGCGTGCATCTGGGGAACCGGTCGTGCGGGATGTGTCCGATGTGGCGGCATGACGGGAATGCGACCAGGCGACCATCGTCCCTGTTCGACGCAACTGACCGGAATCGTGTGACGACCGTGCGGCAACAGCAGCGTGATGTGGACGGTGCGATTTTGAAGCCCGCCCCGCAGCACTTCGCCTTCGGGGATGAGCACGGGCAGATCGCTGTGAACCGTTACGTCGAGAGCGGAAACGCGGCGGGATTGCTCGTGCTCGGTGATAGTCACGGCACCGAGCCGATACGCCTCGTGGAGCGTGATCGAATCGCGGCGGAGAAGTGAACCTACTCCGTGCAGCGGATAGACGACCACACCGGCGGCGACGATGCGAGGAACACCGATACGAACACCGTCGAGCAAACGAGCAGCTTCGAGCATGGCACACAACACGATGGTGGAACAAAAAAGGTGGCAGCCGACGCCGGAGTGTATAGACTGCAATTGGTGGAAAGTCATGTCTTCCAAGAAGCTTCTCTATTTCGGGTTCGGTCGGTGCCAAAAGAGCGTGTCCGAAACGATAGGCGGCAATTTCCCGTCCTCCTTTCCGTCTTGTCGCGTGCATGCTATCTGTTTCACTGTTCGACTTCCAGGAGAGTCCGATGGCGTTCGATTTCGACATGATCACCCGCGTTTATCAGCGTCTGCCCGAGCGAATTGCAGCCGCACGTCGTCTCGTGGGGCGACCGATGACACTCGCCGAAAAAATTCTCTACGCGCACATGGCAGAGCTGCCCTCGTCGCCGCCGGTGCGGGGGGAAGACTACGTCGAGTTCTTCCCCGACCGCGTCGCGATGCAAGACGCGACCGCGCAAATGGCGCTGCTCCAATTCATGAGCGCCGGCATCCCGAAAGTCGCTGTCCCGACGACAGTGCACTGCGACCACCTCATCAGAGCCGAGCGCGGCGCGAAAGAAGACCTTCAAACGGCGCTCGTCGAAAACGACGAGGTCTTCCAGTTCCTCGCCTCGGTGTCGAAAAAGTACGGCATCGGTTTCTGGAAACCGGGTGCGGGAATCATCCACCAAGTCGTGCTCGAAAACTATGCTTTCCCCGGCGGCATGATGATCGGCACCGACTCGCACACGCCGAATGCCGGCGGTCTGGGGATGGTCGCCATCGGTGTCGGCGGCGCCGATGCAGTGGATGTGATGGCGGGCATGCCGTGGGAATTGCTCATGCCCAAACACATCGGTGTTCGGCTGACCGGCAAAATGAGCGGCTGGACCGCGCCGAAAGACGTCATCTTGAAGCTCGCCGGCATCTTGACGGTCAAGGGCGGAACGGGTGCGATCATCGAGTACTTCGGCGATGGCTGCGCGACAATAAGCGCCACTGGGAAAGCCACCATCTGCAACATGGGCGCTGAAGTCGGTGCGACCACTTCGATTTTCCCCTACGACGAGGCGATGGACCGCTACCTGCGTGCGACCGGTCGCGCCGATGTCGCCGATGCTGCGCGTCCGCTGGCAGAATTTCTCCGCCACGACGACGACGTCGAGCGCAATCCCGAACGTTACTTCGATCGCGTCATCGAGATCGACCTTTCGACACTCGAACCACATGTCAACGGTCCGTTCACGCCCGATCGTGCGATGCCGATCAGCGAGTTCGTTCGCGAGGTCGAAAAAAACGGCTGGCCCGCTGAGTTGCGCGTTGCACTCATCGGCTCGTGCACGAACTCGTCCTACGAGGACATGACGCGCGTCGCCGAAATCGCCGAGTACGCGGCAAAGCACGGCTTGAAAGCCAAGTGCGAATTGACCATCACGCCCGGCTCCGAACAAATCCGCGCCACGATGGAACGCGACGGCATCCTCGAAAAACTCGAAGCGATCGGTGCGAAAGTCCTCGCCAATGCGTGCGGTCCCTGCATCGGACAGTGGAAACGGCACGATGTGCAGAAAGGCGACAAAAACTCGATCATCACGTCGTTCAACCGCAATTTCAGCGGTCGCAACGATGGCAATCCCGACACTCACGCGTTCGTCGCATCGCCCGAAACAGTGCTCGGTTTTGCGCTGACCGGCGATTTGCGGGTGGACTTTACCAAGCAGCCGATCAACGGTGCAGTGCTCGATCCGCCGCGCGGCGAAGAATTGCCGTCGCGCGGCTTCGTCCCCGATCCGGAAGGGTACGTCCCGCCAGCAGAAGATGGATCTGCGATCGAAGTCATCATCAAGCCCGATTCGCAGCGTCTGCAACGATTGGAACCGTTCCCGCCGCCGCGAAAAGAAGAATTCCGCGACATGGTGCTCTTGCTCAAAGTCAAGGGCAAGTGCACGACCGATCACATTTCGCCTGCCGGACCGTGGCTGCGCTTCCGCGGTCACTTGGACAACATCTCGAACAACATGTTCACGGGCGCCACGAACGCATTCAACGGCAAGCTCAACTCGGCGAAAAACGTCTTCACCGGCGAGTACGACGAGGTCCCGCGTGTGGCGCGTGACTACAAAGCGCGCGGCGTGTCGTGGATCGTCGTCGGCGAAGAAAACTACGGCGAAGGCTCATCGCGCGAGCATGCCGCGATGGAACCGCGCTACTTGGGCGGCAAGGTGATTTTGGTCAAGTCGTTTGCTCGCATTCACGAGACGAATCTGAAAAAGCAAGGGATGCTGCCGCTGGTGTTCGACAATCCCGCCGACTATGATCTCATCGGCGAAGACGACCGCTTCACGCTCGATCTCGATCAGCTCCGTCCTGGCGAGCCGATGGAGATAATCGTGCGCAAGCCCGACGGGAGCGAGCATCGCATCGTCGTCCGTCACTCGATGAACGCCCATCAGATCGAGTGGTTCTGGGCGGGCAGTGCGCTCAATCTCATGGCGCGACGGTTGCGGGAGATAGCAGCTATGTGATATTCTCAACAAAAGCTACTTGCGATCATCTGCCGGAGGTATGCTGTGACGATGGTGTCGCAAAGCGGTTCGCAATCGCCACTACCACATAAAGAGCAATTGCGGCGCTGCTCAGAAGCGCTCCCCAACGTCGCATGTGTGGATGGAGCAGCACATCGCTGGTGAGACGCATGAGCATTCCTGCATGCAGCAGTGCGAGCGGCACGTAAAAATTTGCTCGATACACGACCAATATGCCGAGAACGGCTGGTAAAACGATCGGAGCGTGCGCGAAAATCATGCTGAAGACAAACCCGACGAATACGGCATGGAGTACAGCATCGTAGAACGTCGTTGCGATGAGCGACGATTGCCATAGAAGCAGAATGCCGCTTACTATCAACCAGCCGTAGCCTACCAGAAGCGCGGTGGCAGCGAATCGAGCCAGTCCGTAAGAACGAATCGTCCATCGCGCAATGTCGTAACGTGCCATCCACACCGCCGTGCTAATGGTAGCGACACCCGTTGCGTGCCACTCCAATTGTCGGGGGAGTAAGGGTACTGCAGCCCAACATGCCGCTATAAGGGCAAATGAACGGTGTGCCCACCGTGAGTGCTGAACGACACGGGATAATTCCAGCCGTTCGGCGGCGATGGTGAGCACCAAGAATGCCATCCATGCAGGCACAACGTCGGCAATGCTGCTACCCGACAACCTTTGCACGTTGCCGATGAGCCATGCGATACCGGCGAGAACTTGCGCGATGAGGAAATCGGCGCGCTGCTTCCGAAGGAATGCTGCAGTGACGCAAACGAATGCAGTACTCGCAATAGCGAAGCATATCCGTGCAGCCAGTTCGCTCGTTCCCACAAGTAAAATAATTCCACCGACTGCCGCGAGAGCTGGAGCGATATATCCCCATCGTGTTCCGAGCGCAACAGCACGTTCCAGCCCGATAAGGGTCCCTAAAAAGGCGCATACCATCAGCGGCCCGTGGACGGCGAGCAACGCTGGAGATGGAATCTTCCACCACCAGCCGATGCGAATCAGCCCTGCCCATATGCCTGCCACGAGCGATATAGCTGCACCGAACATCAGTAGATAGCGCTGCTGCACTGTCAACACCCCCGAACGAATGTGACAGCAAGCACGACAACTGCAATGCTGATGATCATAACCAGCCGTCCTGCCCATGATGCATGGCATCGCAGTGTGGCGGCAGAGTTCTCCCCTCGCTCGAGTGCCTCTGCTGCACGTGGCCCAAGCCAGAAATCGTGCAGTGCGTGGAGTGCTACCATTGCGGTAACCAGCACCACTTTCCATCCGAAGAGGTTGCCGATAGGTGTGTGCCAAAAATTTCCTGTAATGATGGAGTCCCAATCGGTCCAGCGATAGAAGAGATTGAACGTCCCCGTCACAAGCAAGGTTGCCAATGCGCTCCATGCCACTGGTCGGAAAGCGCGCCCTACGTGCTCGATTATCCGCGAGCGGCTCGGACGCAAAGACGGATGGCTCAATGCCGGCAGTACGACAGTGACGAAGAACAACATGCCGCCCACCCAGAGAGCTGCTGCAAGAATGTGCAAGGCGACCGATGCCAAATAGAGCGCTCTCATCGCTTACTGGCTGCGCTTGACAATTTTCACGCGCCAAGTATCGGGACCCGATTCGAGATACTCCCACTCGAACTGCCCAGCTCGTTCAAAGTAGAACTGGTAGTACAAGGGTTTGGGATCGTGGTCATTGACGAGCACTATCGAATGTTGCGGTTGGAGTTGGTCGAATGTCGAAAAAATGAGAGGATGACGTTCCGCAGGGGGGATGCGACGCACATCGAGCACAAGGGGATCGTCAGGTGCATTCTCGCTTTGCGTGTTGTTCTCATGCATTCTGTCGAACAAAGCTTGTTGTTCATCGAGTGACAAATGCTGTTCGATGAGTGGCAAATACACACGTTCTTCTTTCTCGATGTGCAAGGCGAGGATAGCGCGGAGAGCAATCAGTTGATCGTGGAGCCGGCGTGCGAACTGCTGGTGCTTGTCGGGCGCACATCCGATCAGTCGGATCGTGTCTCTGATTGCCTCGACTGCGTGCTCGATGTGTTCGTGGTCAATGCTCATCGTTGCCGTCGAACGAGCCGATTGCGTCAGCAATGGCTCGACCGCTGGATAGAGCACCTGCTCCTCACCACGAGCGTGTCCGAGCAGCTCATTGACGAGAAGGTGCTCCAGTTCAAGTGTTGCTCGTCCGCCTGGATCGCTCTCTACTGCGGTTGAAAGCGTGTCGAAGCGGGACAAAATGAAACGGTGATGGGAACGAATTGCATCGATCGGTGTGGACATAACTGAGCCTATCAGCAAAGTGGGACAATCATGATTGGGATCGAAAACCTAACTGCCGACGTGCTTCGGGCTGCATGTACGCAGGTGACCACGGTGGATCCCAAACCCACTCGATGTGCACCCTCTTCAATCCGCAGCCTTGATACCCAAGCTCTTGAACGATGCGATGTGCGATATAGCGTTTGAGGGGGCATGCCGGTGTAGTCATCGTCATGTGCAGCCTAACAGTTTCAGCATCGGGAAACTCGATGCCGTAGATCAAGCCAAGTGCAACGATGTCGATACCGAGCTCCGGATCAATGACGCGTTGCAGAGCCGTCACGACAGCCTCGCGGGTCGGTGAGGTATTCATCGGTGCTTTTGACTGAATGCAGCCAGAACAGACAGCTATGCAAAACTCAAAGTCGCTCCGGCTGATTATCGTTGCGATGGCGCAATGATGAAGGTGGGTGGGGGCTGCTCGCCGATCGAGTGGAAGAGAGCTGCAGGATTGCAGACGGTGAGTTTTGTGCGACCAATTCGAAGCCATCCGCATCGCTGCCAGTGTCGGAGAACGCGACTAACGGTATAGATCGTTGTACCAGCCAGTTCGGCGATGTCGGCACGGCGGAGTGGTAAACCGATCTCGATACCCCCTGGTGTGCGTCGTCCGGTTTGGCTCATCAGTTGGATCACAGCGCGTGCAATTCGGTGTGATACATCCTGCGTTGCCACATCGTGGAGGCGTTCCTGTAGCGTGTGAACGACTTGTATCAATTGCCGAATCAGTCCAAGGGACAGTGTCCCGTTCCGCGTCAGCATTTCGATGAACGCTTCTGTGCTCCATTCGATCACTGTTGTCGGTATCACAGCAACGGCTGTCGCGGGATACGAACGGCGGGATTCGAGCAGTGAGACCAATCCGTACCACTCGCCAGCGACAATCAAACGTGCGATGGATTCTTCGCCGTCGGCACTTGTGCGGACAAGTTTGAGTGCTCCTGTTACGAGTATGCCGACCCGGTGCGCAATGTCGCCTTCAACGAAGAGCATCTGACCCTTGCAGAGGGTTCGAATTGTCCCTGCGCGATGGAGCATGTCGCGCGTTTGTGCATCCATCCCGAACGATGCGAGCAACTCAGTCAAGCGGTGTTCGATTACGGACTCGGTCACAGTATCCATTTCACCACAGCGTCGCCGTCGTTCGTATTTCGCCGAACACGCCCCATGTCGGCACGAGCTGGATGCCGTTGGTGCGCTCGTAGAACGGCAGTTGTGCACCAAGTCGCACCACGAGCGGTTCCCATGCCGTGATGGCAAGCGCCGGGAGAATCTCCATGCGAAACGTCCCCGTTGCAGCAATGACGCGGTCGCCCTGTCGGTCGGGTGCGGTCCAGCGCAAGCGGCTCAGCAGCATCGGGACAAGTGGCACTTCGTCGAGTGCGGTCGTGCTCAGTGCCAGCAATGCTTGGACGTCGGTTCCCATCGTGCGTCCGTTGACGTTCGGACCCGGTCGGCGAACGAGCAGTGAAAGTGCAGCATTCGCTGCCGGCTCGTCGAATCGGTACGACGCCAGTCCCCACAGCAACGCGTCCCACGAGCTGGTGCCTGGCTGAACGTCGAGCGGCAGTTCGATGCCGCCACTGGCGACGCGATAGTCGCCGGTCGGTGCTTTTGCGCCGACACCGAGCGCAAGGCTCCACGGCGACAGCGGCGCTGAGGGCACGATGCTGTACTTGACCAAACCGAATGCATCGCCGATGCCGGAGGCGTGGTATTGCTGGTAGAGTGTCGTGCTCCCGGTGGTGAGATTGACTGTGCGGGCTTTATCGGTGAACGGCAGTACCATCAACACGCTCCAGCGCTCGATCGGCGACAGTTCGACTTCGAGGTTGAGTGCGTGCGCCGATGCCACACTGCCGTTCGGATTGGGGATCGCGCGTGTGCCGTCGAGCGTCCGCTCCATTGCAGTGTAGTTGTACACTGCCGCAGCGGTCAGTGTGCCGGCTGCCAGCCCTGCCCGTTCTGTCCCGCCGAGAAACGTTCCTGCTCCCCCACAGCAGCTTTGGGCGTAACCGTGTGCCGCGAGGGCACTGGCAACGATGGCAGCAACCAGGAGTGTCATTGGTGAACGAAGATCGAAAATTCGCGCGTGTCGCTGGCGTTGTGCGGATCGCGCACGACCACCTGCATCGTCGTTGTTGTGCCACTGCAGCACGGTGCCGGCAAGAATTGCACCGTTGCACCGCTACCGACGATATTGCCATCAGCAACACGCCAGAAATATGAGAGCGAATCTCCGTCGGGATCGTGCGCATAGCAGGTCACATCTACTGCGTAGCCGACCATCGGCATGCCGTGAATGACCAAGCTATCAATGACCGGTGCGCGGTTGTTCGGAGCCAGCGGCGAGGATGAATCTTTTGAACAACCGAGGACTGCCACGATGAGAAATAGCGGAAGATAGCGCATGGCGAAACCGATGTTGTGACGCTGACCAAAATTACTAAATTTGCCGCGCAGACTCGCTGGTGCGAGTGGTGGTGGTTTGTTTCACAATCTCAAGGAGTGTTCCCATGCGATACGTTCCCCTGATCGGGCGAATCCTGCTGTGCTTGCTTTTCCTGACGAGCGGCTTGACGTTCCACTTCACCCAGCAAGCGGTGCAGTACGCCGAGGCACAAGGAGTGCCGATGGCATCGCTGCTGGTGCCCTTGAGCGGGATTCTCGAAATCGTCGGTGCGCTCAGCGTCATCGTGGGCTATCGCGCCAAGCTCGGTGCGTGGCTGCTGGTCGTCTTCTTGGTGCCTGTTACGTTCATGATGCATAACTTCTGGGCAGTCGCCGATCCGATGCAGCGGCAAATTCAGATGATGATGTTCATGAAAAATCTCGGCATGCTCGGCGGTGTGTTGCTGGTTGCCTATTGGGGTGCCGGTCCGATCAGTCTCGACGAGCGCAAAGCGCAGCAATAACCGGTAGCTATCGTATCCCGACGGAACCTTCTCTGCGACGTACCTCTGCGCAGAGAAGGTTCTTTGTTTCGGGATTCGGTACAACCGTTGCACAAGTCAATACGTCAGTGTCGTAAGTTGTCGCATGTGGTTTATTGTGTGATATGCGTATGGAACGGATCGAACAAATCATCGCGTCGCTGCGCCAGCAGGTGCAGACCAATCCGCTGATGCGCGACATCGTCGAACTGATCGTCGCCATCGGTGAACAAGTTCTCGCATCGGACGACAGCCCAGCCGAAAGGGTGACAGACGCTGCACCGTCGCACGTCGGCAAAAAGGAGGTTCCGGGCACTTCAGCCGACGAGCGAGCCGAACATCACGATCGAAAGCAGGGGCAGGCAGAGGAGCAGTATTCCCCGCCCTCGGCGGAGGATTTGGAGCGATTGGTCGAGCACTTCCGCAGCGGCAGAGCGTATCAGATTCACGCTTCCCAGAGCCGACGAAACGAGATCGAACACGAGCAGGAACGTCCCGAATTCCTTCGCGGGCGCGATCGTGCAACCGCAGTGGGCGGGCGAGACGATACGACGGCGGAGCCGCTCTACGATGTCGAATTGGTCGCCACGCGTGCACGGCTCAAAGCGGAAGTCGCGCGGTGGTGTGCCGATCGGCTCCGCGGCGAGATACCCTACGAAGCCGAAACGCGGTACTATCGCAGTGCCGTCGGACGAGCCAAAGCGCTGCCGCAATGCTACCTGTGGATGCTCGAATACCGCGGTCCCGCGTCGCTGCTCGAATACGTCGCCGATTGCTACGATGCCATTGCCGACGTCGCCGAACTGCTCCCGCTGGTTCCCCGCGCCCAACGCCGCCCACGCTGGGCAGAAGAATTGCTCGACGTCGCCGCTGCGATTCAATCGGCGCTGCACCATGTGCTCCGCGAGGCGGGGCTGGACGTGCGACGCTATCCCGATCCCGATCAAGATGCGGTCTTTACCTGGCTCAAATGGTACACGCGCACGTTCCAGAAGTTCATCCAGCGGCATATGGAACTGCGCGATCCGGCGGATTTCACGCGCATCCAACGGTGGGTCGAGGAACTCGATCGGCTCCGCGAGGAAATGCCGGCTGCTGCCGATCCGCTGAACGATCTCCCCGCAGAAGACCGACACGACAACGCCATCGAACCTGTGGCGCGTATGCAACTGGCGACACTCCAGGCAAAACAACATCTCCGCACACTTCGCTATCACGTCGGACACATCCTCCGCGGCAGCATCGACCAGGAACACCACTGGCGGCGCATCCGCGAGGAAATCGAAACGATCGTCGAACTCGGCGTGCCACCGAGCAACATCGAGTTGCGCTCGATACTCCTGCCGATCGTCGATGATATGCCGACTGACGACACCTACCTGACACAGCCGGTACGCCTGGTGCTGCGTGAGATCGACCGATACATCACGCGGCAGGAAATACTCCAACCGACCGAGCAGGAACCACCACAACCGAGCGAGGAAGTCCGCTACGTCCGCCCCGTGCTGGAAGGAAAAACCATCGTGCTCATCGGCGGCGACGAACGCCCACACATGCGCCGAGCTATCGAAGAAGCTTTCGGATTGCGAGAATTGATCTGGGTCGCAACACGCCCCCACGAATCGCTCGAACTGTTCGTGCCATACATCAAACGGGACGACGTTGCCTTAGTGCTGCTGGCGATTCGCTGGTCGAGCCATAGCTACGCCGAGATTGCCGATCTGTGCAAGCGGTACGGAAAGCCCTTCGTTCGGCTGCCGGGAGGATACAACCCCAATCAAATCGCTGCGCAAATTGCCATGCAAGCTGCCAATGCACTCGGTCTGGAAGCTCCGGCGGCAGGACTTGAACCTGCGACCCTCTGATTAACAGTCAGATGCTCTAACCAACTGAGCTACGCCGGAAACGCGGCGCAAAAATACGGCAGCGAACCGATTTTTTCGATGGGGTCGCTTACTGGCGAGACTCCCGAAAGGGAGACAGTTCCTGATGCAGACGAATCGCACGAACACTCAGGCGCACCGTGACGATCAACACCGCGATTGCCCCGAGCGACAACAGACTCGGCGAGCCGTAGAAAATGAACAGGTCGTAGAGACCGTGCGCGATGATCGCTGCCACGATCGCTGCAATGTGATACGGGCGCGGCGATCCGGCGAACTTGGCAAGACCGAGGAAGTATCCCATCAACACTGCATCGGCGGCATGCGCAGGGACGGCGGTGAACATCCGCACGAGCGCGATCGGCAATTGCATGTCCGCCCCGTGCGCGACGACGTACATTACATTTTCGACTGTCGCGAATCCCATCGCGACCATCACCGTGTACGTGATGCCGTCGTACGGTTCGTCGAAGTCCGGTCGCCAATACACGTAAGTGCGCACGACGAAATACTTGGCGAGTTCTTCGACGGCGGCTACCACGAAAAATGCGTAGATGAACGCATGCAACAGTTGACTTGTATCCGGTTCGTAGAAGGACGCGAGCGCCACCTCGACGATGCCGACGGGAATGGTGATCGAGGCTCCCCACAGAAAGCAACCGATGAGCAAATCGCGCGGTTCGCGGTCGTAGCGATCGAGCCACCACACGAGCGCCGCAAGAGCCGGTCCTGGCACGATCGCCAGCACCCAAATCCACCACTGTTCCATTGTGCATGCCCTGTTGTCGGTTGCAAATTTGAAGACAGCGTGCCACAATTCCAAATGCGAACCGATGCGTAAACGTCTTCCCTCGCATCAGATGCGCCGTGCGGCGAGCACAATGCCACAGTGCACGACGCTCTCCAACGGTATTCGTGTCGTGACCGACCAGGTGCCGTTTGTGCGCTCGGTTGCGCTCGGAGTGTGGCTCGATTGCGGAAGCAGGGACGATACGCTACCGGGCACGGCGCATGTGCTCGAGCATGTGGTGTTTCGCCGCTCTCGACGGTATTCGGGCACCGAACGCTCGCGCGTGGTCGAATCGCTCGGCGCATACCTGAACGCCGCGACGACGAAAGAGCAGACCTACTACTACGTCCGCGGACTTGCCGAACACTTCGAGCGATTGGCTGACGTTTTGGTGGAGCTGGCATTTGCGCCGGCATTCACGCGGGCGGACGTCGAAAAAGAACGCCGTATCGTCGCCGAAGAAATTCGCTCCTACGACGACGACCCCGAAGAAGTCGTCTGCGATCGGCTCGACGAACTTCTGTTCGGCTCACATCCGCTGGCGCGACCGATCGCCGGCACGCTCGAAACGCTCGGCGAGATCACGCCTGCTGTCCTCGCCGATTTCCACCGCCAGCAGTACATCGGTCACCGCTGCGTGGTCGTCGCCAGCGGTCCGCTCGAGCACGAGCGTGTCGTCGAGGTGGTCGCACGGCTTGCCGAGCGATGGAACGTTCCCGCCGGTTCCACCAGTGCCGCGACCGATCGCCCGCCGCGCAAACGTCCGCCTCGTCGGGTACGCATCGAGCGCACGTTCCAGCAAGCGCACTGTGCGTTCGGCATTCGTACCGACGGTGCTCGAAGCAAGGAACGCCATGCGCTGGCATTGCTGAATGTTCTGCTGGGGGATAGCGCCAGCTCGCGTTTGTACCGTCGCGTGCGCGAACGTCGTGCGTTAGCCTATGCGGTGTATTCGTCGCTCCAGCTCTGGAGCGACTGCGGCGAGCTGACCGTTTATGCCGGCATCAAAACCGATCGGACCGACGAGGCGATCGCAGCAATCGAGGACGAAATCGCGCGACTGGCTTCGGTACCGCCGACGGCAGCCGAGTTTTCCCGCGCTCGCCAGCAACTGCGCTCATCGCTGCTGATGAGCACCGAAAGCCTGTCGGCACGGATGCATGCCATTGCGCACATGGTGCTCGTCGAAGGGCAATTGCAACCGCTCGAGGCGATCGTCAGTGCCGTCGAAGACGTCACGCTCGACGAGGTTCGCCAGGTCGCTCATCGCTACGGAAAGGTCGAACAGTGGTCGCAGGTGCTCTGTCAGTAATCCGTTATCGGACGCGAGGAACGACGGCATCGGCACTCCAGAGAAGCTTTTGGCGGAGCACATCGAAGTACGTCGTGTCGGATCGCTTGATCAAGCGTGCGCTGCTTTGGGATCGGCGGATCGTGCAGCGCATTTCCGGCTCGAACGGTGCCACGTGCTGCCCGTCAGCCACCAGCGATGCAGCGTGACTTTCGGCATCGAGCATGAGCGTGACTTCCGATGTGTCGCTGACGACGAGCGGACGAAGCGTGAGCATGTGCGGACAGATCGGAACGATGCCGAGCACCGGCGCCGAGGGCGTGATGATCGGACCGCCGCACGAGAGGGCGTAGGCAGTCGAACCGGTGGGCGTGGTCACCAGCAATCCATCGGCGCGGTAGCGAGCGATGTAGTGTTCGTCCACCCACGCGTGAATGGTGATCATGCGCGACGAATCGCGCTTTTCGATCGCGAATTCGTTGAGGGCGTAGAGTGTCGTTGGTTTGTCGTCGATTTCGACGCTCGTTTCGATGAGCGCACGATCGACGATGCGGTAACGTCCGGCGAGAACATCGTCGATCGTTCGGCGGAGATCGTCGGCGGGGAATTCCGCCAAAAAGCCGAGCTTGCCGAGATTGACTCCCAGCAGCGGCAAATCGCTTTCTGCCAACCGTCGCGCACAGGCGAGCATCGTGCCATCGCCGCCGAAACACATGACCACATCGGCGAAGCGACCGAAATCTTCCAGCGGCAATGCCTCGACGTTTTCGGCGACCGACGGAAGCATGCGTGCCTTGACTTCCGGCTCGACGCAGACGTCCGCGCCGCGTTCGAGCAGAATTTCGACCGCTTCGACCACACGCCGGAGTGCGTCGGTTTTGCCCAAGTTGACGTAGAGTCCGATGCGGTTCATGCGTGAGCGTCGGGCGGTGGCGATTGATGCGTCGTGGTGCGAGCCTCGCGGAGCTGGACGTAGCCGAGCCGAAGCTGTGTGAGCGCCTGGAGCAGGAAGTGTTCTTCGTCCTCGGTGCGATTGGCGCGCGTGCGTTCTTCGATGACTTCGAGCAGCTCGATCGCCATCTGGGCGCTGTCGAGATCGGTTTTGTGCTCCCCGCTCGATGGGTCCGGCACGTGTCCGAGTGCGACGAGCGCATTGTGCACGAAGATCGCCGCGACATCCCGCAAGTCAGGACGCCGGTTCATCGCTCTGCCGAGGGACGATTGCGGAACATCTCCAGCATCCGATCGGTGACGACGAACCCACCGACGACGTTGAGCGTGCCGAGCACGACGGCGACGAATCCCAGCACCATTGCAGCGACGTTGTCCGGCGATGCATGACCGAGCACGACGATCGCACCGATGAGCACCACGCCGTGGATCGCATTGGCACCCGACATCAGCGGCGTATGCAGCACCGCCGGCACTTTGGCGATGACCTCGACACCGACGAAGATCGAAAGGATGAGCACGTACACCATTTCGATGTGCGTGCCGAGAAACGTCACGAGCGCTTCCATCGCAGACAACCGCAAGCGATAGGTTCGACCGAAGCGAAACTACGAAAAGCCACGGTAGCGATTGGTCGGTAGTGCTCGGCGGCTACGACATCGTCTGCGCTCGATGTGCTATCGCGGCTGTTGCGTGTAGGTCGTCGCCATTCCTGTACCGACTATTGGCGCGACAATGCCGACTGGCTGCCGAGCGTGCGGGCGAGCCGCTCGATCGTTTCGGCGATGCGTTCGAAGCGGGTTTGCTCGGCGGCACGCCGGGCACCAGCCGCAAAGCGATCGAGCGAGGTTCCCGCCAGCATATGCTCGAGCGCTGCTGCCAGTGCTGCCGCATCGTGCGGCGGGACGACCAGTCCGGCATCGTACCGGCGCACGTCCTCGGCTAAGCCGCCGACGTCGGTCACTACCACCGGCTTGCCGAACGCAAAAGCGATGCGCTGAACGCCCGATTGCGTCCCCGAATGGTACGGCAACACGACGACGTCCGCTGCAGTGTAGTAGAGCGGCACGTCTTCGTTCGGGACGTATTCGGCGATCCAACGGATGCGATCGGCGACGCCGCTGGCAGCAATGAGCCGGTGGTAGCGTTCGGGGTTTTCGTAGCATTCGCCGACGATGAGCAACACGGCGTCGCTGGCGTCGAATCGAGCGAAGGCTTCGATGAGCGTCGCCAGTCCCTTGTACGGTCGGATGTAGCCGAAAAAGAGCACAACGCGCTTGCCGTCGAGTCCCAGATGCCGCTTGGCGTCGGCGGGTGTCCATCGAACTGGTGCGATGTCGGGCGTGATGAGCAGCGGCAAATGTGCGCGCTCGACCCGACGGTCTGGATACAGCCGTTGCAGTTCCGTGGCGACCGCATCGGAAAAGGCGATGAACGCATCGGCGAATCGAAACATCCGCCGTGTCAGCCACCGATCGACCAAGCGTGCCTCGTGCGAGACGATGTTCTCCGCCAAGATTACGATCGGCGCCCGGCAGCGGCGACGCAGCACTCGGAGAATCGTTCCGTAGCACAGACCGAAAAACGGTTGGTACCAGTCGAGCAGCACCACATCGGGAGCCATCGCCGCGATCGCCGATGCTGTGCGGTACCACGTCGGTAGCGCGATCGAGTCTATCGTGCGTCTGGCGGGATGCGGTTTGATTGGATGTGTGCTGACGTCTTCTTGTCGCGTGCCCGGAAAGAGCAATTGCGGATACAGACGCGAAAAGCTGAACACCTCGACCGTGTGGCGCTCCGCCAGCAGGTGGTACAAATGCCCGACGACCGCTGCAGGTCCGCCGCGGTACGGATACGCAGGACCGACGATCGCGATGCGCAGCGCCTTACTCACCGTTGCTCGGCTCTTTGATGCGGTAGCCAATGCCGCGCACGTTGTGGATGAAGCGCTTGCCGTCGAACTCGATTTTCGACCGCAGCCGCTTGATGTACACCTCGATGATGTTCGACATCGGCGCCAGCGGATCTTTCCACACGTGCTCCATGATCATCGTACGGCTGACGATGCGGTGCTTGTTGCGCATGAGGTATTCGAGCAAGGCGTACTCTTTGGCGGTCAGTTCGATTTCCTTGTCGCCGCGCCAGACAAGATGCGCTGCCGTGTCGAGCACCAAATCGCCGACGACGATCTTGGTGGACTTCTGCGCGCTGCTTCGCCGCAGAACCGACCGCAAGCGCGCAGCAAGCTCGTCGAAGTGGAACGGCTTGGGCAAATAATCGTCGGCGCCGAGATCGAGCCCACGCACGCGATCTTTGGTGCTGCCGCGCGCAGTGAGGATGATGACCGGCGTTTCGTTGTCGGCAGCGCGCAGTTCTTGCAACACTTCGAAACCGTCCTTGCCCGGTAGCATCAAGTCCAGCACGATTGCGTCGTACATTCCCGAAAGCGCCATCTCCAAACCGGTCTTGCCGTCGCTGGCGACGTCGACGACGTACTGCTCTTCTTCCAGTCCACGCTGGATGAAGTTGGCGACTTTTTCTTCGTCCTCGATGACCAAAATGCGCACGGGCATCCTCCGTTCAATTGCGACGAAAAACGATCTGCACCGAACGCTGCTCGAGTCGCAGCTCGTCGTGGTCGAGCCGTGCAATGCGAAAACGTTCGATGGTCGTTGCACCCGATAGCAGTACGAGCGAATCCGATCGCACCCGGTAGTCGAAGCGGAGCGTATCGCTGCCGACCAGTGGAACGCTGAGCCGCCCGTTGCGAATTTCGATCGTCGTGCCGCGCGCGATGCTGCTGGCGATGCCCAGCACGAGTGCAGCGCCGCGATCGTTCGAATCGGCTGGAACGATTTCCTCCAGACGCCAACTGCCCTCGAGCAACGCCGGATCGAGTCGCATGCATGCAGCCAGCAGCAGTGCGAGTGCCGCTGCCACCGAGTGCCGGTAAAATCGAGCATCAGCGCACATAGAGCACCTCGAACGATTCCCATCCATCGCCGGCTCGTGCCAGGACGTAGTACACGCCGGGCGGTACGAGCTGACCGCTGTCGCTGCGGCAATCCCAGACGTCGCAGTACATCTGCCCGCCGGTGCGCACCTGGTCCGCCACGAGCGTTCGGACAAGCCGATCGCTGCTGTCGAAAATGCGAACGGTGACCGAACCGGTACTGCGCGGTGTGGTCAGGATACGGCACAGCTCTTGTCCGCGCAGAACGGGATTCGGTGCGATCGCCGAGATCAAACGCTGCGACCTCAGCACAACTGTCGTGTCGGTTCGACCGCAACTGTTGCGACATGCCCACCGAATCGCGATCGTGTCGCTGCTGCCGATGCGTCCGCGCACGACGACCGTGTCGGTGGCGAGACTGTCGAGCAGTGTCCACGGCTCCGACGGCGCGTAGCGAACGTACACTGCCGCTACCGAGCACGCCACGGCGCTCGGCACAGCAGCGACGCGATACTCGCAGCAAAATCCCGGTTGCGCGCTGGTGACGACAAGCGGCACCGGAGCCGGCAGCACGCGCAGCCGCAGCGTGTCGGAGACGACCGTATCGGCATCGCTCGTGCCGATCGCGGTTACCAGCACGAGCGTATCGGCACCGCCGAGCGGCGCCAGCTCGATGCACGGCACATCGAAGCTCGCAACGAAACTGCCCCCGCCGATCGTCACCGCTGCCGGCAGCGGTTGCCAGCGCTGCCCATTGTCGAACGACACTCTGAGGTGCACCGAGTCAATACACACCGCACTTCCGCCGACGATCGCTCGCTCGCCTGCGGTGTAGCTCGATGCAACGGTCGTCGTGTCGAATCGCACCGCACCGCTGATTACGCTGACTCTGCTGCTGGTGTCGCACACGGTGGAATCAGCCGACAGCCAGACGATGAACCGTCCCGACAGCCCGTGCAGCAGTTGCGCCGGAACAGCCAGCGCCATTGTATCGCCGCCGACGAGCGTATCGCGTGCGACGATACGGCATGCACCGCCGCTGTCCGGCTCGAAGGCGATCGTGTACCGATGCGCGCCGCTGTAGAAAAAGCGCCATCGCACAGCGATCGTATCGCCCGAACATACCGTCGTCGAGGCGGTCGTGTCGCTCGGTGCGACGATGCGGAGACTGTTCGGCGCGAGGATGCCGAGTGTGTAGGTCGCTTTGGTCGTTGTCGCCACGATGTCCGTGCGTCGGTCGCCATCGAGATCGGCGATCGCGACGTTGGTGATTTCCTCGCCCGGCGCACGCCAGAAGAGTGCCGTGTCGAACGGCGAGCCGCTGCGAAAACGAGGATCGGCGTAGTCGCGCATGCGAAGCACGAGCAGGTCGCTACCGTCGGCGATGACGATTTCCGCTTTCCCATCGGCGGCTCCGTCGAGATCGGCGACGGCAGCGAGCCAGCCGGTGATGCGGAACGTCGCGATCGTATCGAGCGGCAGCAGCACCGATCCCGCTGGCGATGGCTTTGGCACGGGCGAGCCGCTGCGATAGCGCAAGACCATCAGGCGCGAACCAGCGACGGCAAGTTCGCGACTGCTTTCGGTGAGCACGATCTCCGCGCCCGGATTGTTCGGGAAAAACGGAAGCAGCTCGTTGCTGGATGTGCCGTCGAGATCGCCGACCGCCAGCGACCAGCCAGCGTCGGTGCGTCCGCGAAAGGGCGGATTCTGCCGATCCGATGGCAGCGTTATCGGCGTGCCGTCGTCGGCAAAAAGGTGCAATTGCGCTTGACCGAACGAGCCGTCGCGACCACTGTACGACTCTGCCAGCAGAACGAAGCGACGAAGCTGACTGCCGTCGTAAAGCTCGACCCAGTAGGGTCGAACGATCGGTTTGCTCGCCGGCGCCGAGAGAAACGTATCGAGCCGTATCGCGCCGAATCGTTCCCCCAGCAGACCGCTGCTCAGTTGTGCGCAGAAAAGATACGCGCTGCGTCCGTTCGATTGCGAGCCGTAGGGACTGACGATCGTGGTACTGTCGTCGCTCGGTGTGCACGGCAAAGCGCACGTCCAAAGCGTCGGCGACAGTTGTGCGATGCTCGGCTGGTCGAAACCGACGTGTGGCGCGACTGTCATGCGCTCGCCGACGTTGTCGCCGGCATCGGGTATCGGGAACGTTCCGCCGAGCAACGACGGGAGCACGCGCGTGACCGCCATGCCGCGCACGAAAGGAATGCTCCGCCCGGACGAGTCGGCTTGCGGTGTCGTCGTGCCGAGCACCGAGTACACTGCCAGCGCATCACCAGCAGGCATTGCCAGCACTGGACGCACCCATGCGAACAAATTCGGCGCATAGGGGCGCAGGTCGTAGGTCAGCCGTGTGACGAGTGCGACGGTGTCGCTGGCGGCGTCGTAGCCGGCGATGTAGGCGACGGCGAACGAATCGCGCACCGTCTGGCTTTCCGCAGTTTGGAGAAACAGCAGGCTGGGCAAGCGCTGACGGAGCGCCGACGGCAATTGTGCTGAATCAGCCACACACGAAATCGCCTGGGCAAACGGTGGAAGCTGCGACGAGTGAAGCGCGCGACCGCTGGCATCGAGCAGCGCGAGTTTCCCGCCGACGACGGCAGCGACCTCGAGCGACGCCAATCCGCTGCCCAGCGGCAGTGCAGTGTTCGGCACAATGTCGGCAACGACCGGCTGAACATCGCCAGCGATCGCCGGCGATCGCCACTTGAGCACGAACGCCGAAAGCTGCTGCGGTACCGATGCGACCGGCTGAACGGGCAACGCCGTGCCGCTGCCGCGCGGATAGAGCCACGATGCCTGCTGCGCACGGCTACTGGCGACCCAGCTCAGCATCAGCAACGCACTGGCGACCCAGCAGCGCCACAACGTCCGACGATGAATTCCGTGCAAAACGATCACGCCTTCTCCGAGAATCGAAGCGGCGCAAATATACCTGCCCGATATTCGCACCGTGCGAACGCTTGTACGAACACGACGTGAAAACATTCTGGCTGGCGATGACAATTGCGCTCGTGGGCGCTGTGTGGGCGCAGCAACCCTTGCCGTCGCACCACGACGTCGGCACTCGAACACTGGACGATTCTGCAGCAGCGATTTTGGGCGCCGTGCACTCGTGGTGGGGCATCGGGCGTGCTGCCGATCCCGATAGCGCGTGTCGTGTGGCGACCGCATGGGCTGCTCGCGATCCGCTTGCGGCGTTCATCTTCGCCGAGTGCATCGCCGATCGGCGGAGAATGCCGCCCGATGTGCGTCGTGCCGATTCGGTGTTCGAAGCGGTGCTTGTGCCGCTCCGCGAGCGTGCCGATCGCGGCGATGCATACGCTCTCGTTGCGCTTGCCGAGTACTACCGCCGCGGTCTCGGCGGTGTCGTACCGGACGACGATGCAGCGACGAGCTTGCTCCGCCGTGCTGCCGGGATGGGAAATCCACTGGCGGCGTTCCTGCTGGCGCGCACGAGCGACGACTCGACGTCGCTGATGTTTCTTCGCCGTGCCGCCGAAGGGAACGTCGTCGCGGCAATGGTGATGCTGGCGCGTCGGTTGCTCGCCGATTCGTCGAGCCTCGCCGAGGCAATCGGTTTGCTCCGTCGTGCCGAGGAACGCGGCTCGCCCGATGCAGCGCTCGTGCTCGGCGGTTGTTACGATAGCGGACTCGGCGTCGAACCCAATCCGACGCAGGCGCTGCGCTCGATTGCCGTCGCTGCCGATCGCGGCAGTGTCGCCGCAATGCTCGAACTCGGTGTTCGCTCGATCTACGGTGTCGGCATGCCTGCCGATACGATCGGTGGACTGGTTTGGCTGCTGCGTGCCGTGGCGCGATCGTCGCCTGCCGAACGCAGAGCGATCGTCGGTCTTCTCTCGACGGTGTGCGATTCGCTGCCGATGGTCGCGCGGCACTTCGAGCGCGCGTTGGGCATCGTCGCAGCAGAGCTTTCGCCCGCACGGCACGACAGCTCCGCACTGGTGTATCTGCTCACCGGCGACGGTGCGCGTCTGTGGCGCGCGTGGTGGCGACCGTCGGTCGGTGCGCCGGAGTATGTCGGCTTTCGTCGGGACGGTGCGGCGATAGTGTCCGGCAGCGAGCAGCTTTTCGAGTGGCGATGCGACACATCCGGATTGCTCGCTATCACGAACGAAGGCAACAGCAATCGTGCGCGGTTGATTGCTATTGCCGAGGGATTGTGTGCCGTCGAATGGGATGGCGGCAGTGCTTTCTATTCGCCGATCGAGAGTGCAACACTCGGTGCCGAGCCGTACCGTCGGCATCGTGCATTCGTGCAGCCGTCGGTCGAGCTGCTTCCGCCGCGCACCGGCGACGATTACGTGCGACTGCGTGTGCGCGTGCGCAATGTTCCTCGCACCGGGCTGGTGCTGATGCCGATCGGCATCGCTCGCGATCGTGCGGCGACGCATGCGGAAATCGCCGTGAGCGCCGGCATGCTCTGGCGCATCTGGGACGACGGTGTGCACGAGTTGCTGTGGCAGCCGCCGGCAGCGGAGCTTCCAGCCGGACTCGGCGCCAAGTGCGTGTTGTTCGTGCAGTGCGTTTGGCAGTACGACGGCGACGACCGGAGCATGATCGTCAAATCGCAGCCGATCGCTGTGCCGTCCCGGTGGCGGCGTCGCTAAAACTGCACGCCGATGCCAACACGGAATTCGTCCCAGAGCATCGGCGTATTGCCGCGGAAGGGGAAGTGCTGTCCGGACGTGCTGCGGAGCTGATAGATGCCCCACGACAGTGCCGACCGCAGCACAAGTTCAGCAAGTGCAGCAGCGGAAGCGTTGCGCTGCTCGGCACCAGAGAGTGCAGCGCCCAGCGCTGTCTGTGCGATGCCTTCCAGCAGCAGACTTCCGAGCCAGGGGAAAAAGACGTGGTTTTTGTAGAGCAACACGCGCTGGTAGCTTGCTTCGAGCATGAGCACCCCGCCGATGCTGTAGCCGATTGTCGCGCTGGTGTTGGCGCCGAAGTGCGAGCTGCGGTAGGCGTCGGCTGTTGCGATTGCCTGAGCGTTGGCGGCGCTATCGCCGCTGCTCGGTGTGTTGCCGGCTCGCACGAACGACCACGTCCAGCCACCGGAATGGAGGAGATAGAGCCCGCCGCCTGCGTGGCTTGCCAGACGATGCCCACTGACGAGTCGAAAACCAATACGCCATCCTTCGACCGCGACGCGCGACTCGTCGCGAAATGCCACCGACGGCGACAGCGCAGCGACTACGATGCTCGATCCATCGAGCCTGGCAACGCTGCTATCATGACGGAGCCGCCGCGCAGCAAGACTGCCGAAGTCCAGCTCCATTGCCAGCAGCGGCGAGTACGAAGGAGCGCCACTGACCGATGGCATCGAGTAGCCGCCGGTAATGCGGAGCATCTGAAGTTTCGTCGGAATCAGCATGCCGAGCTGTACGCTTGCGCCCCTGCGACCGATCCGCACGCCGGAGGCATCGAGGGAATCGTCGTCGCTTCGATCGGAATCGTTTTGTGCGCACAGAACCATCGCACTCGCCATGAATGCTGCAACGAGCCATCGCAGTGCCATGTCGCCGTCGAAAAAAGTTGCGATGGCAAAGATACTGCCGCTGCTGCAGCAGCTCGTCGCGGCAGGGAGGGAGAAATTATTCGACGACGATCGACGAGAGCCAGTGAGTAGTGGTACCTTCGATCACGATCCAGTAGGTGCCGCTGGCGAGTCCATCGGTCGGAATCGAAAGCATGTCGTTCTCGATCGCAATCGAGAGTGCACATTCTCTGCCGCTGGCATCGAAGATGCGAACGGGTAGCGCAACCGACTCGATCGCTTCCGGTAGTTGAACACGCACGATCTGTCCACGTGGTGCTGGCTGTGGATACGCGGTGAGCTTTGTTGCCTGCTCGCTGCGCGGTACAGAGGTCGTCATCGGGTCGAAAATGTAGAGACCACGCATTGTGCTCACGAGCAATTTTTTCCCCGATCTGGTTATCGAGCATGGAAAGTCCCGCATAATCGAAAAACTCGATGCCGGGAAAATCTCTTTGAGCGCCAGAGTTCGTACGTTCAATTGTCCACTGGTAGAGGGCTGCAGAAAGTGGATCACAGGGTATGAACTGTCGCCGATCATCATCGCCGACAGACATGCGATGCTATTGTCGTACGGAGTGTAGAACGAAAATCCTTGAGGGAAGCCGTAGCTGAACCCAAGCAAACGCTCGCAGTGACCGGTGAAAATGTCGTAGCGGAATGCACTCACCATCGTCGATGTATCGCTCGGCTGCGACGCGGCAAAACGTACACGCGGACAGAGGACATACAAGCAACTGTCGTGCGACCATACGAAAGCGCCATCGAGAGACTGCAGGTGTGTCAGTCCAGAAGTCGGCGAAACCACCTGGTAGGCGCCTGTCGAGGGATCGACTTTGAGAAATTGAATCGGGGACGGTTGAGAGGAACCGATCTTGAACGGTAGCGGAGCGATTGCGTAGAGAGCTCCGTCGGCACCGAAAACAGCATTGAACACCATCGGCTGTGCTGGATAGATGAACGGGTTGTTTTCGATACCGATAGCAGCTCGCAATCGAAGCGTATCGCTCCATGGATTGCCCACGTACACGTGGACTCGCGGATTGGATAGCGTCATGCCGCTCGAGGGATCGTACTGGCGAAGCATCGAGGAAGCCAGCACGACGGCAGTATCGCTGTAGGCGGGCATCGTACCGCTACTGAGCGAGAAGAATTTGTCATGTCGCCACCCTGGCGAGGGTGGTAAACCGACGAGTCGCCAGATCGAACGTCCCAATGGCAGAGCTTGTGGGACGTATCCGAGCAACCTGCTCGGCGTCGCACTGGGTGGCACTTTTGTGGTGTCGTGAGAGTTCCATCCCCACCACCACAGGGGAGTCGAAAGTGCGTGCTCTTCGGAAAAGGGGAGGAACAGTGCCATACTGTGGCGGACATCGTTGACCCACCGCGCCGCCGCGGGGAACTCCCCGACGCGGTCGAGAGCCAACCATTGGCTATCGTCGAATCGCAATCGCCAGAGCGCAGAATAGAAGCCCAGGCTATCGTAATTGTTGCGTGTGTTGGTGAAATCGCCGATTGCCCAGAAGTACGCATCGGTCGAATCGGCTGCAGCAGCATCGAGGAAGTAAGCAGGGCGCTCGGTCGTTACCCCCATTGTAGCGTTGATGACGCTCAAAGGGATGAAGCGATTCTGTGCCAGTGTCGAACCCGCTACCGCTATGCCGATGATCGCGACTATCGCACGCATGGCGTTTTCCTCCAGTAGTGGTCAACAACCATCTTCACACGGTTTGGCATACTGCTCTTGTTCCGTGCAGGGGATCAGGCGATACTTCCCGACCAGACGCAGAGAATAAACCGTTCCCGGCAGGATCGGATTCGGTTGGGTACAGATTTCGTACTCGCGCTTGCAACACGTCTGCCCGCATGACTGCCATTTCCATGTCTTGACGGTGTTCGTCTGCGGGTCATAATTGGGATCGGGATATTGATAGCCTTCCTCACAGCCTTCGTGAGAGCTGACTTTGTACGTACAGGAAAGCCAAATACCGCACGCAGCAGTGTACACGCTGGCAGTACGGAGCGTGCCTTGTCCGCAGTCAGGGATAGGGTACTGTACGCCGTAGTTGCTATACGCCCCGTTTTCGAGCAGGTACGTTAGCGTCGCCTGCGTGATGTAATCGAGGAGTCCCGAGTAGCTGTGGTGATAAAAAACGAGCCGGTCCCAGCCGCCGCATCCTGCCAGTGGTTCGATTCCTGTTTCGTCGAGCGCGATCTCCAAGCGTCCATTGCACACCCGCCATTTGTACGTTACCCGTGCGACACAGTCAGGAGGACCAAGGGAAAGGTACGTTGTCTCTTCGCTCCACGGAGAACACTGCGGGTCGTCAGGAGGGCAGAGGGGGTGGGCTGTCGCCAGCAAATGCGCCATCATGAGCGCCACAAGATAACGCATGACCAAACTCCACCGTGGTTCAACGTGCTCGTGAAGATACAAACCAAATTGTGATTATACAAATCGAGTGCGATGCTCTTTCGGTTGTGCGGTGGTAATCCGCAGCAGATCGCCGCTGCGGAAAGCAGCGCTACACTCGCGCGATCGCGATATCCATCGAGATGTCGAGCGCCGGTGCCGAGTGCGTCAGTGCGCCGACCGAGATGCACGCAACACCCGTTTCGGCAATCGCACGTACGGTGTCGAGTGTGACGCCACCGGAGGCTTCGGTTTCGTACCGACCGCCGATGCGTTCGACGGCAGCGCGCAGTTGGTCGATCGAGAAATTGTCGAGCATGATGCGGTCGAAGCCGCCGACAGCCAATGCACGGTCGAGTTGTTCGAGCGATTGCACCTCGATCTCGACGCGGTACTGCCTGCTCTCGCGGAGCGGCTGGACGGCTGCCAGGGCGGCTTCGATGCTGCCGGCTGCAGCAATGTGGTTATCCTTGACAAGCACCATGTCGTAGAGTCCCATGCGGTGATTTTCGGCACCACCGATACGGCAGGCGTATTTATCGAGCAGTCGCCAGGCGGGAATCGTCTTTCGCGTGTCGAGAATGCGTGCACCTGTGCCAGCGACCGCCTCGACGTACCGACGCGCCAGAGTCGCGACTCCGCTCATTCGCTGCAGAAAGTTCAATGCCGTTCGTTCTGCAGCCAACAGCGACCGCGCAGCGCCGTACACATGCGCGATTGGCGTTCGTGGTTCGACGCTCTGCCCTTCCTCGACGAGCGCTTCCCACGCTGTTTCCGGATCGACGGTGCGAAACACCAGTGCAGCGATCGGCAAGCCGCAAACGACGCCGGCTGCTTTCGCGACCAAGGTTGCGCGTGCGCGCCAGTCGGCTGCGATGATGGCTTCGCTGGTGATGTCGCCGCTGCCGATGTCTTCGGCGAGCGCGATCTGCACCAGTCGCAGCACCGAGGCGTCGTGTATGAGGCTACGCACGGTCGTTCAGCGGGAAGTGGCGCTCCAAAATCTCGCGGTAGATCGGCAACATCGCCGGATCGTCCCACCGCGCGGCAATGTCCGGCAGCGCCATGATCTCGGCGATGACGCGCTCGTTGGCTTGCCCACGGCGATATGCTTCGTCGTAGGAAACCTCGGGCGTGAACGTCACGAGCGTATAAAGCGGCGTGTACAAGTCCGGGAAGTGCTCCAACAGCAACACCTCGATTTTTTTGCGGAGCACGAACAAATGGTCGGCGACCTTGTCGCGCATCTCCACGAAATTGTCCAACGCCAGTTGCGCGACCGCATCGCCGGCGGGTTTGCGCACACGCTGGTATTCGGCGAGCGCGGCGTCCCAGTCGTCGCCGAAACGATCGAGCAACTCGTCGAGAATGCGGCAATCTTCGAACCCCGCGTTCATGCCTTGCCCGTAGAACGGCACGATGGCATGCGCTGCGTCGCCGATGAGCACCGTTCGTCCGACCACCCATGGATAGCAGCGAATCGTCACCAGCGACGAGGTCGGATTGTGTTCGAAGTCTTTCAGAAGCGTCGGCATGTGCGGGATCGCGTCGGGAAAGTAACGCTCGAAAAACGCTCGAACATCGGCAGACGTGCGGAGTCGTTCGAACGACGTTTCGCCCTCGAACGGCAGAAACAGCGTGCAGGTGAACGTTCCTTCGGGATTCGGCAGCGCGATCATCATGAAGCTGTGGCGAGGCCAGATATGGAGCGCATTCGGTTCGATGCGAAAACCACTCCCATCGGCAGCCGGGATGCTCAGCTCTTTGTAGCCGTAGTCGAGGTACTCCTGGCAGTAGTTGTAGCGGTCGCGGTAGTGCAATGCATCGCGCACTGCCGAATAGGCGCCGTCGGCACCGATGAGCACGTCGCATTCGATGCGCCGTTGCTCGCCGCGTGCGGTGTGAACGAACGTCGCAGCAGGAATCTCCGGTTCGACGCCGATGCAGCGCCACTCGAACTCTATCGTGACGTTCGGCAGACGGTCGGCAGCCTCGAGCAGTGCCAGATTGAGCCGCCCGCGCGAGAGCGAACGGATCGCTTGACCGGCGACACCGTAGGGCTGGAAATCGAGCGTCGAATCCTCATGGTGAATCATGCGCCCGTACATCGGAATCGCCAGAGGCAGAATGTCCTCGGCGATACCTGCGCGTTCAAGTGCTCGAATGCCGCGATCGCTCAGTGCCAAGTTGATCGAGCGTCCGCCGCTGTAGCCGCGTGCACGCATGTCGGGACGGCGCTCGACCAGGCGAACCGTATAGCCGCGCCGACCGAGCAACAGTGCCGCAAGAGAACCGACCAAGCCACCACCGACGATGAGCACGTTCATGGCTGCAGCTATGCCGGGGTTAGAATGGATACTGAATCCAGAGCGAGAACTGAACGAATTGTTCGATCGGCTCGTTGGTTTCGAAAATGCGTGTCGGTGTCAGCAAATTGCCTCGCCGCTGTGGATCGGTCGTGCGGCTGTCGCGTCCGATGAGATTGAACGCCCCCCATGCGATGTTGACGTTGATCAAGACTTTGTCCTCCAGAACACCTTGTGCACCGATCCGCAGTGCGCCGCCGAACCGCACGACCGTTGGTTTGAGCGTCGTATCGAAGGAGAACTCGGCAATGACACGATTGTCGGCTTTCTCGCTAACGGTGTAAGCGATCTCCGGTCCCGTCACGAGCGACAATCGCGGTTCGATTCCCGCATAGAGGAATGTCTGCGCGAGCGGCAGGTCGGCAAACCGATAGTGCAAGCCGACTGTAGCGGTGTACATGTCCGCCGAAACCTGGCCACGCCCGATGTAGATCAGATTCTCTTGCCGCTGCTTGCCGCGAAAGAAAATCGCTTCGATGCCGACAGGTAGGAACCACCGTTCGTGCTCGTCGAGCGCCTGCGTGTAGCGAAAAACGATGCCCGATTGTGCGCCGACAAAGCGCGAGCCAGTCACATACATGCTCCCCGAATCTTGGTCGGCAGGTGTGAAAATCAAGTTCGTCGCAGGGCTGTTGACCAAAAACGTTGCCGTGTAACCGAAAGTCGCTGTCGCTCGGTACGCCTGTGCGCTGGCTACTATTGCGCTGGTGAATACACAGAACAGTACCAACAGTGGTCTGTGCATGAAGATGCCTCTCGGAACGTTGACTGCGAGCGAATATACGACCGATTCCGAAGCAAACAATGGCGCGTTAGAGTCGCTCCCGCACGTGGTATTCGCGCGTGCTCTGTGACTGGCGCACGATGAGTTCGCCGACCAAACCGATCGAAATCAGTTGCATGCCGACGATCATGAACGCCACTGCCATCAGCAGCAGCGGGCGATTGGTCAAGTACGTCCCGCCGAGCGCCCATTCGATCGTCAGCACCATTGCGATGATAAAACCTGCCACGAGCAACAGCGTTCCCACCGAACCGAACAGATGCAGCGGTCGCTTCAAGTAGCGGGTGGTCAGCAGCACCGTGAGCAAGTCGAGGAAACCTTTGACGTAGCGACTGGCGCCGAACTTCGAGCGTCCGTGCTTGCGCGGATGATGCCGAACGGGCACCTCGGTGACGCGAAAGCCTTCCCAGTGTGCCAGTGCCGGGATGTAGCGATGCATCTCACCGTAGATCGTCAGCGTTTTGACGACTTCCGCACGGTAGGCTTTCAGCCCGCAGTTGAAGTCGTGCAAGCGAATGCCACTTGCCAGCGACGTGACAGCGTTGAACAGTTTCGATGGCAGTGTCTTCTCCAGCGGATCATGGCGAATGTGTTTCCAGCCGGAAACGACGTCGTAGCCTTCGTCGAGCTTTGCCAGCAGCTTCGGGATTTCGTCGGGGTCGTCCTGCAAATCCGCATCGAGCGTGACAACGATGCCGTAGCGTGCGTGCTCGAATCCGACCGCCAATGCCGCTGACTTGCCGTAGTTGCGCCGAAATCGAATGGCGCGGATGCGCTCGTTGCGCGCATGGGCAGCACGAACGACCTCGAAAGAGCCGTCGCGCGAGCCATCGTCAACGAAAACAACTTCGTAATCGTTGCCGGCAAGTCGAGAGAGGACGCGCTCGAGCCGCTCGATCAGCTCGCCGAGCGAATCGCGTTCGTCGAGAAACGGCACCACCGCACTGATGCCGATGCCAGCGTAGGGAGGTTGCGACATGGGCGCCTACCACCAGAGAGTTGACACTGCACAAAAATCACCGTTCCCATCCGATCGCCGTGCGGATGCCGTAGCGATAGAGCATCCATCGGGCATCGGTCAACACGCTCGCCAGTGGAAACGAGGCATACGCTTCCACCGAGAACGAAAACACGCTGAACGTCGCTTGCCAGCCGATGCAGACATCGGCATGCCATCGCACCGGCGCTGCCGTCGAAAGTCGCGCTTTGTGGAGAAGCGTGACCGTGTCCTGACCGTTGGCGTAGCGGAGCGACGATTTGGCGTCGGCGATCTGGACGTACTGCGTCGCTTCGCTCACCACAAGTACGGCGCTGTGGATGCTTGCGCCGACGTAGTAGAACGACGACAAGCGCTCGATCATCAAGCGGCGTGTTGTGTCGAGCTGGAGCGGCTCGCTGGCGACGAACGCACCGTAGATCGGGATCGTCACGCCGAGCCGAGCACCGAGAAAATGCTCGTTGTTGAACAGCACGCTCACTTCGCGAAACGGTGTCGGTGTGCCGCCGAGCGAAAGATACTTTCTGCTGGTGTCGAGGCTGTAGAGTCGCTCCCGCGACATTTCGTACATCGCATCGAAGCGAACGATTGCACTGAGCAACGGCACGTTCCATTGCACGCGCGCCATGATCGGTGCGCTATAGCCGAGCGAAGGGAAATCGTCGTCGGCATCGTCGTCGGACCATGGCTTTTTGATTGCGTTTTCGCCGCTGCGGAATGGATCGTCGGCGCTCCATCGTCCGGCAATCGGTCGCGTGCCGGCAGTGACGATACCCGCTGCGCTGCTGTGTTGGTAAAAGTTCGCCGCCGAGCCGATGTAGAAGCCGACGGCGTCGTATGGACGCGGAAACCAGCCCGTCGAAAGGTAGCGCAGAAAATCGCTGCCGGTGATGCTGTCGTCCGGCATACCGCGCTGCTGCGCCATCGCGACGACGCAGCACACAGCGAGCGACAGAGCCACCGAACGCCTCATGCTACTGGAGCACTTTCGACAGTTCCACTCGTCGGTTGCGCCGATAGTACACATCGGTCGGCTCGCCCGCTCGGCGCGGCAAGAGCTGGCGTTCGCCGGCGGAAAGACCTTCGAGCAGCGACCGCGGCACACCACGCTTTTCCAACTCCTCGATGACGAATTCGACGCGGCGTCTGCCCAAATCGAGATTGTACGCATCGCTGCCGTTGGGATCGGTGTGCCCGACCAGCACGACGCGCTTGATGCGATCGCGATAGCGCAGTATGTTCGCCGCCACTCGATCGAGTTCGTCCGACCAGCGGCGGTCGGTCTGCATCCCGTTGGAGTCGAGCACGAACTCGTAGGGCACGCGCGCTTGGTCGTGCGGGAAGTTGATGCGGAGCGTCAAGACTTCGGGAATCGTCAAATCCTCGGCGAGCGTCACGAGCGTGTCGTCGCGCGAGATGCGAAGGCGGCGTGTGTCGTAGAAACCCGATTCGCTCTGTGCGGTAAGCTCCAGCTCGCGTTCGGTCGGGACGGTGACTTCGAACGTGCCGCTCGAATCGGTTTCCGTTCGAGCGACCGTTCGGCGACGCTCGATATCGCGAACGCTGACGTCGGCACTGGCGACCGGGCGTTTGTCGGATGTGCGCACTTTCCCGCGAACACGAGCGCGCGGTGTTTCGTCGGAGTCGGTGGGTTCCTCGTCGTGTGCGACGGCAGGTGGCAGTGCTTTCGGACGCTCGACGCGGTCGGCGACGTAGAGATCGAAGTTCCGCTCGCGGTGGTTGGAACTCCAGTAGAGCAGCGTGCGCCAATCGCCTGGCGTGGAGGGAAACAGCTCGTCTGCGCTGGTGTTGATCGGCGGGCGGAGGTTCGTCGGCGTGCCTGCGACGACGCCGCTTGGTGTGCGCTGGAGCGGTGCAGCAAACAGATCGTACCCACCGACGCTTTCGTGACCGTTCGAGGCGAACAGCAGCGTGCCATCCGCTGCGATGAACGGCGACAGCTCGTCGCACGGCGTGTTGACCGCCGGACCGAGATTGCGCAGCGTGTCCCACTGTCCGCTGGCAAGTCGCCGCGAGTACCACAAGTCCAGCCCGCCGTAGCCGCCCTCGCGATTGGATGCGACGACTATCAACGCTCCGTCGCTCGAAAGCGCCGGATGCGACGTCCACTGCTGCTGCTCGATCGGCAGAGGTGCGATGCGGATGCTCGATGCATCGGTGAGAGTTCCGCCGATGCTGACGACGCGCGCGAGACGGGAACCATCCGGCAGCACACCGGCGAGGATCGTTTCGCCGCTTCGGCTGATGCTGCCGATGCTGCGATAACCGTTGGGTACGAAATCGCTGCCGGTAACAGCGAGCGAATCGGCGGCGATCAGGTGCACGGCGACCAGTTGCTGCTGTGCTGTCGTGCCGCGCGTGAGGGCGCCGCGCTGCGAGCCGAAAAAGCACACGGCGTATTCCTGCGCGTCGGTCGCGGCGCCCCGCACCGGACGGATGCGCCACCAGAAGCGTTCGTCGCGATGCGGCGGAACGGTCGAGGTGTCGAGCGGCTCGCCCGACCACGCGGCTGGCTGGCACTGCGGCGTCGGCGGTGGCGGACATTCCAGCAAGCGAACCGACGGCGATCGTTGCAAAGCGACGTCGCGACAACCGACGACGACGAGGCAGAGAGCGACAGCGATCAGAACGTGCATTGGAGCGACAGTGCCTCCGTAAGTTTGGCAAGATACTGCCGACGCGGAATCTCGATCGCGCCGAGCGATACGGTGAACGGATTGGCGTATTGCGAATCGAGCAAGACGAAACCTCGCTGGCGAAGGTGCTCGACCAAGTGCGCAAAACACACTTTCGCTGCGTTGCTGACATGCGAGAACATGGACTCGCCGAAAAACGCACCGCCGAGGGCAACGCCGTAAAGCCCGCCGACCAAACGATCCTCCTGCCACGCTTCGACCGAGTGCGCGTATCCCAACTGGTGCAATTGGCAGTACAGCCGAACGAGGTCTTTCGAAATCCACGTGTGCGGACGATCGGCGCAGGCGTGAATCACTTTTTCGAAATCGCCGTTTCTGCGCACGGTGAACACGCGCTTTTTCACCAAGGCACGCACCGAGCGAGCGATATGGGCGCGATCGAGCGGAATGATCGCTCGCGGATCGGGCGAATGCCAGAGCACGACATGTTCGGTTTCCGCCATCGGGAAAAAGCCCGTGCGGTAGGCTTGGAGCAGTTGCTCGACGGTGACGAGCTTGCTCGGCTGTGGCATCAGGTGAAAAAACGCCGTCATCGCTCCGTGTCGGCATACTCGACCGACGGCAAATTTCGCACTCGTGATTGTTTCACTTTTCCGGACACGATGCTATGGCAGCACGACGTCAGTGGATACCGATGCTGATGATACTGGCGGCGACACTTTCGGCGCAGGACACTCATCAGCCGCCGATCGCCGGTGCCGGTCGCGACACGTTCGACGAGCAGCGCGAGATCGAACGCCTGCGCCAGCAGCCGCTCGAGTGGTTCGGCAGTTTCTACTTTGCCTACTCCCAGCCGCGCGGGAATTTCAAACGCTTCCTCGACAGCATCAACAACGGCTGGGGCTTGGGTTTCGGTTTCAACGGTGGTTACAAATTCCCCTCGGTGCCGATCGCTGTCGGTGCGATGCTCGATGTGCTCTTCTACGGCTCGCAGGAGCGGAAGTACAGCACACCGTTGATCGTGGGCGGTGTGCCGCGGATGGTGTACGACACGGTCAATACCTCGATCACATTCGTGCCGATTACCGTCTTTGCGCGCATTGCGCCGGACATCGGCTGGCTGCAGCCATACGTCGAAGCAGGAGCGGGGCTGACGGTGATTTCTTCGACGTACTCGCTCGAATCCAACCTGGGAGGCAAGCAAGACGATTCACGATCGCATGTGCCGTTCCAGTACTCCATCGGTGCGGGCATCAACGTCAAAGTCGCCGACGTGTTCAACATTCCTGTGTCGCGACAGGCGTTCTACGTGCACCTGGGATTGCGCTACGTTTACGGCGATTTTTCCGACTACACCTTCTGGCGATTCAGCGACGACGGTAGCCGCGCTGTCGAGACGGTCACCGGTGCGTCGCGAACCGATTTGTACGTCGTTTCGCTCGGTGTTCAAGCAGCGTTTTAGCATGTTTCACCATTTTTCGGAGAAAGCACCATGAAAGCCACTGTCGCATTGCTCGCAACGTTCGTCGTTTTGCTTCCGGCGCTCGAGGGTTGCAAAAGCGCTGCCGATCATCGTTCGGACGTCGGCGCATCGCGCCGAGAAGATCTGACCGTCGGGAAAGTTCAGCGCGAGATCCGGCGTGGCATGAGCGGCGCAGAAGTCGCCGAAGCACTCGGCTCGCCGAACATCGTCACCAAAGACGCCGACGGACGCGAAACGTGGGTCTATGACCGCATCGCAACCGAGGTGACGTACTCGGACAGCCAAAACGCGCTCTTTCTGATTCTGGCAGGGACGGCGAGCCAATCGGGCGCAACGCTTCGCACGCAAAAGACGCTGACGGTTGTCATCAAGTTCGACGACAAAGGTCGCGTCGACTCGTTTACCTACCACGCATCGAAATTTTAGCCAGCGTGAGCCATGAAAACACCGGTATGGGTCGTGGCGCTTGCTGCAGCAGTGCTGGGCGGATGTACCATCGTCAATCGCCCGCAGCCGCCGCAGCAGGAGCAAACGCAACTGGAGCGCCGACAGTACCAGCAGCGCGATTTCGACACCAGCGACACCAAGCTCGTCATGAAAGCCGTGCTCAACACGCTGCAGGACGACGGCTTCAGCATTCGCTTTGCCGACGCGGATTTTGGACTGATCACCGCTGTCAAGGAAATCATGCTCACCACTCGCTCCCAGGTCGGAGGGACGCGCTCGCCGGCGGAGACGTGGGCGGAGATTTTCGCCGCAGCGATCTCGCGCGGGCGTTCGCGGCCGACGACACCGCAGCAGCAACCGACGCGCTATCGCAACATCGAGCAGATCGAAGCGACGGTGAACGTCTCTCCGTTCGGTGCGCGCCAGACGCGCGTGCGGGTCAGTTTCGTCGCGCGTGTTCTCGATAACGAAGGTGCGCTCGTCGAATCGCAGCCAGTCACCGATCCGGACGTCTATCAGCAGTTTTTCCTCAAAGTGGACAAGGGCGTGTTCATCGAAAAGCAGAAGTTCTGATCGCGGCTGCTGCTAATTTTGCCGCCCATGAAAAACAGCGGATTGGTGCGGTTTGCGATCGGACTGATGGCGATGGGCGTGGTTGCTCTCGGGCAACCACGCATTCTCGTCGTGCAAGCACATCCCGACGACGAAACCGGTTGTGCAGCGCTGCTGTTCGCACTGGCGCGGTACCAGCGGGCGACAGTGGACATCTGCGTCGTCACCAACGGGGAAGCGGGCTATCGCTATTCGACGCTGGCAGAGCAACTCTACCGGCTGCCGCTGACGATCGATTCGGTCGGGCGAACGCATCTGCCGCGCATCCGCAAACAGGAAATGCTTCAGTCGGCGGACATACTCGGCGTGCGTAGGGTGTTTTTCCTCGACGAACGCGATCACGCGTACAACCAGAGCCTGGAAGAGACGCTCGCCGTATGGGATACTGCTGCCGTGCGTCGGCGTCTGGAGCGCATCATCGTCGAGGGGCAGTACGACGTAGCGATAGGACTGCTGCCGACGCGCTCGACCCACGGCGGACACAAAGCAGCGACCTATCTGCTCCTTTCTGCTGCTGCCCGTGTTGCGTCGGGGATGCCGGTGCTCGGCGTCGCTGCCGGTGATACGCTGCCCCCGCTGGAGCTGGAACCGTTCGCTGCCACTGCCGACCGTGCTGCGCCACTCGTGTTCGATCGCACGAGCAAATTCGGCTTCAACAGCCGGCTCGATTGGACGGCGGTCGTGCGCTGGATCGCTGCCGTGCACCGTTCGCAAGGACTGATGACGCTCGGACCGGTCGCAGCGCGCGAATACTACTGGCTGCTGTCTCCCCGAACCGCCGAAGCTCGCCGGAACGTCGAGCGATTGTTTTCGAACCTCGCTGCGACGCTCGACAAAGAACTTCCGAACTACTCTCGCCCCTGAACCATGAGCGCACGCACGTCACGTCGCTGGGAACGCCAGCTCCGAAACCGCATCGAAAGCCGCACCCTCGTCGTCGGCGTCGTCGGTCTCGGTTATGTCGGATTGCCGCTGGCGGTCGAATACGCTCGGAAAGGTATCCGCACGATCGGCTACGACGTCAGCGCCGAGAAGATCGCTGCGCTGCGAGGCGGCACGAACTACATCCGCGACCTCGACGACCGCGTTGTCGCCGACTGCGTCGCCAGCGGCATGCTCGATCCCACCGACGATGCGGCGCGTTTGGGCGAGTGCGACGTGGTGTTCATCTGCGTGCCCACACCGTTTACGGCGAACAAGGACCCGGACATTTCGTTCATTCTGGCAGCGACGCGCACGATCGCTACGCACAAACGCAGCGGGCAGCTCTACGTGCTCAAAAGCACGACGTTCCCCGGCACGACGCGCCATTACGTCCAACCGCTGCTCGAAGAAGAACGCTTCCGCTGCGGGGAGGAATACTTTTTGGCGTTCTCGCCGGAGCGTGTGGATCCCGGCAACAAAGTCTGGCACACCGGCAATACACCGATCGTCGTCGGTGGCATTACACCGAGCTGCACCGAGCTTGCGCGTGCGGCGACGGCACTGGCGATCGAAAAAGTCGTGACGGTGTCCTCGCCGGAAGTCGCCGAGATGGAAAAGCTGCTCGAAAACATTTTCCGCAGCGTCAACATCGCACTGGTCAACGAGCTGGCGCAGCTGTGCGATCGGATCGGTATCAACGTCTGGGAAGTCGTCGAGGCAGCAGCGACCAAACCGTTCGGTTTTATGCCGTTCTATCCCGGACCGGGCATCGGCGGGCATTGCATTTTGATCGATCCGTACTACCTGTCGTGGATGGCGCGGCGGTACGATTTTACGACGAACTTTATCGAGCTGGCTGCCGAGGTCAACGAGTCCATGCCGTATTACGTGCGCGACATGATCGTGCGGGAGATCGCGCGTCAGCCGGTGGAGCTGCGCAAAGCGCGCGTGCTGCTGCTGGGGATGGCGTTCAAACGCGACGTGGACGACTTGCGGCATTCCCCGGCGCTCAAAGTCGCCGAGCTGCTTCGCGTGGAAGGTGTCGGTCGCGTGGACTACTACGACCCTTACATCCCGTCGGTGGTCTTGTTCGAGGGAAGCGACCGTGCCGAAACGCTCTCCTCGCTGCCGCGACTGAATCGAGCGGTCCTCGAGCGTTACCACGTCGTTTGCGTGACGACCGACCATTCCTGTGTGGACTACCAGCAGGTGGCGCGTTACAGCCGCGTTGTCGTCGATACACGCAACGCGTTGCGAGCGATTCCCAGCCGAGGCAATATTGTGCTTCTCGGCGACGGACGGTAGCGCTGTTTGCAAAATCGAGGGTACGCACCGTATTTTTGCGGGCTATTTCTGGAACGCCCAAAGCGTTTGGAGTCAGTGTCACCGTCGTAAGTAGCTCAACGCGCATGCCAACGATCGCTCAGTTGATTCGGAAGGGTCGTCAAAAGCCCTTCAATAAGTCGAAGTCGCCGGCGCTGATGGGTTGCCCGCAGCGGCGAGGTGTCTGTACGCGGGTGTACACGACCACGCCGAAGAAACCGAACTCGGCGTTGCGGAAGGTTGCCCGCGTGCGGTTGACCAACGGTATCGAAGTGACCGCCTACATCCCCGGCGAAGGGCACAACCTCCAAGAACACAGCATCGTGCTCGTTCGCGGCGGTCGGGTCAAGGACTTGCCTGGCGTGCGCTATCATATTGTTCGCGGAACGCTCGATACACAGGGCGTCAACGGGCGCATGCAAGGGCGCTCCAAGTATGGCGCCAAGCGTCCAAAACAAGCTGCAGCTAAGAAGTAATTACCGCGCCGAAATGCTATGAGAAAGAAACGAGCACCAAAACGCTACATCGAGCCGGATCCGCTCTATAACGACGTGATGGTCGCCAAGCTCATCAATTGCATCATGCGGGACGGCAAAAAGACCACCGCGCGCAAGATTGTGTACGAAGCGTTCACGATCGTTGGGCAAAAAACCAAGCAGGACCCGCTCGAAGTGTTTCGCAGCGCAGTTGCCAATGTGGCGCCGGTTCTGGAGGTTCGTCCGCGCCGCGTCGGCGGGGCGACCTACCAGGTGCCGATGGAAGTGCGCGAGGAACGGCGGCTTTCGTTGGCATTGCGATGGCTCCGCGATTATGCGCGTGAGCGTCGCGATAAAACAATGGCAATCCGACTGGCAAACGAAATCATGGCTGCCGCTAACGGCGAAGGTGGCGCAATCAAGCGTCGCGATACCATGCACGCGATGGCGGAAGCCAACAAAGCATTCGCCCACTTCAAGTGGTGAGCACTCACCAGTTGTGGGCATGGCTCTTTGACGTACGATAACACGCAGTAGGCACGATGGCTCGGCGGTTCGATATTCGGCGTGTGCGCAACATCGGAATCATGGCGCATATAGACGCCGGCAAAACCACGACGACCGAGCGCATCCTGTTCTATACCGGTATGGCGCATCGGCTCGGTGAAGTGCACGAAGGCACCACGATCACCGACTACATGGCGCAGGAGCGTGAGCGTGGCATCACGATTACCTCGGCGGCGGTGTCGTGTACATGGCGCGATCACCGAATCACGATCATCGATACGCCAGGGCACGTCGATTTCACTGCCGAAGTCCAGCGATCCCTCCGTGTACTCGATGGCGCTATCGCTCTTTTTTCCGCCGTCGAGGGCGTCGAGCCACAATCGGAGACCGTGTGGCATCAAGCCGACCAATACCGAGTGCCGCGCATTGCCTACATCAACAAGATGGACCGTGTCGGTGCGGATTTTTCGCGAGCGGTCCAGTCCATCGCCGATAAACTCGGCGCCAATCCGATACCGGTACAATTGCCGCTCGGCATGGAAGAGCAGTTCGCCGGTGTCATTGATCTGATTGCGATGCGCGCGATCGTTTTCGACGAAGCCTCACTCGGCACGCGATACAATGCGGTCGAAATTCCCGATGCGTTCCGATCGGCAGCAGAAACAGCGCATGCCGCAATGGTCGAGCGCATCGTCGAACTCGACGACCGCCTGATGGAGCAGTATCTCGATGGCGTCGAGCCGACTGCCGAGCAGCTCAAAGCCGCGCTACGGACGGCGACGATTCAGCTCCGTGCCGTGCCGGTACTCTGCGGCTCGTCGTATCGCAACAAAGGCGTACAGCAGTTGCTCGATGCAGTGGTAGATTATTTGCCATCGCCGCTCGATGTCGGTGCCGCCGTCGGGTACGATCCCAGCGATCCCTCGCGTCTGCTGCAACGTCAGCCGCTCGACGACGAGCCACTGTCGGCACTGGCGTTCAAGGTGGTCGCCGATCGGCATGCGGGACGGCTGGTATTTGTGCGGCTCTACTCGGGATCGCTCCAGCCGGGTCAGACTGTGCTGAATGTCTCGACAGGCAAGCGCGAGCGCGTGCAGAAAATCCTGCACATGCAAGCAGATCGGCGTGAGGAAATTCCGGAAGCGTTCGCCGGCGACATCGTTGCTATACCCGGACTGCGTGCGCGAACAGGCGAGACGATCGCCGATCAGAAACATCCGATCGTGTTCGAGCGAATCGAGTTCGTCGAGCCAGTGATCGTTCAAGCGATTGAGGCGCGGACGACAGCCGACCAAGACAAACTCGCTGCTGCACTGGCTGCGCTCGCTGACGAAGACCCGACGTTTCGATATTCGACCGACCCCGAATCGGGACAGCTCGTTATCAGTGGCGTCGGTGAGTTGCACCTGGAAATTATCGTCGATCGTTTGGCGCGTGAGTTCGGCGTTCCGGTGCGTGTCGGCAAGCCGCAGGTCGCTTATCGCGAGACGATCACACACACTGCCCGGAAGCACGGACACTTCGAGCGCATGCAGGGACCGAAAGTCTTCGTTGCCGATGTCGAAGTCGAAGTCGGTCCGGCGCCGAGCGGTAGCGGATTCGTCTTCAGCGACGATCGCCCGCTCGAGGAGCGACAGTATCTGCCGGTCGAGTGCATCCGTTCGATCGAAGACGGCGCGCGCGAGACGCTCATCGCCGGTCCGATCATGGGTTATCCGCTCATTGATATTGCTGTTCGTCTCCTGTCAGCCAGGAGTGGCGAAACTGAGCCGAACGATATCGCGTTTCGTGTCGCCACGTCGCTTGCGCTGCGCGAGGCATATCGCGAGGCAAGCCCGGTGCTTATGGAGCCGATAATGTCGCTGGAAGTGACGACGCCGGATGAGTTCATCGGCGATGTCATTGCCGATATCAACAGCCGGCGAGGTCGAATCGAACAGATCGAGCAGCGCGGTGTCGTCACGCTCGTTCGAGCTACAGTGCCGTTGGCAGCGATGTTCGGTTACGTCACCCAGTTGCGGTCGCTGACCCAAGGGCGCGGGGCGTACACGATGTCGTTCTCGCACTATGAACCGGCAGTCGTCTCGACAATGCATCAATCGTACGCATAGCATTCGTTCTTCATTGTTCCACAGTTCCTGTTCGGAGGTTTTATGGCAAAAGAAAAATTCGTTCGCACCAAGCCCCACGTGAACGTGGGAACGATCGGTCACGTGGACCATGGCAAAACCACGCTGACAGCAGCCATTACATATGCACTGGCACGGAAGTACCCGTCGGTGCAAGCGCGCGCTTACGACCAAATCGACAATGCTCCGGAAGAGCGCCAGCGCGGTATTACCATCAACACGGCTCACGTCGAATACGAGACCGAAAAGCGGCACTACGCGCACGTTGATTGCCCGGGTCATGCCGACTACATCAAAAACATGATCACCGGTGCTGCGCAGATGGACGGTGCGATCTTGGTCGTCGCTGCCAACGATGGTCCGATGGCGCAAACGCGCGAGCACATCCTCTTGGCTCGCCAGGTTGGGGTGCCGCGGATCGTGGTGTTCCTCAACAAAGTGGATATCGCCGATCCGGAGCTGCTCGACCTGGTCGAAGAAGAAGTGCGCGACCTCCTCAAGAAATACGACTTCCCGGGCGATGAAATCCCGGTTATCCGCGGCTCGGCGCTCCAAGCACTCGATGCTGGTATGAGCGGTGCTCCGCTCGATGACCCGCGCTTCCAGTGCATTTGGGACCTGATGGACGCTGTCGATAACTACATTCCCACGCCACAGCGTGATGTTGACAAGCCCTTCTTGATGCCCGTCGAAGACGTCTTCTCGATCACCGGTCGCGGAACCGTCGGCACAGGTCGTGTCGAGCGCGGTATCGTGCGGCTCAACGACGAAGTCGAGATCGTCGGTTTTGGCTTGCACAAAAAGTCCACGGTCACTGGCATCGAAATGTTTCGCAAGCTGCTCGATGAAGCACAAGCTGGCGATAACATCGGATTGCTTCTGCGCGGTGTCGAAAAAGACGAGCTCGAGCGCGGGATGGTCATCGCCAAGCCCGGCACCATTACGCCGCACCGCAAGTTCATGGCGCAAGTTTACGTCCTGACCGCCGACGAGGGCGGACGGAAGACGCCGTTCTTCAGTGGCTATCGCCCGCAGTTTTACTTCCGAACGACCGACGTGACAGGAACGATTCAACTGCCGGAAGGCGTCGAGATGGTCATGCCCGGCGACAACGTGGACAACTTGACCATCGAACTGATCACGCCGGTGGCGATGGAAGAAGGTCTCCGCTTCGCTATCCGCGAAGGCGGGCGCACTGTCGGTGCCGGTGTCGTCACGAAAATTCTCGACTGATCAGCGCAGGAAGTTTCACTATCGTGGTTGGAAGCGTCGTGGCAACCCAACGCATTCGTATCAAGCTCCGCTCCTACGATCACAACTTGATTGACAAGTCAGCCGAGCGGATCGTGCAGACTGTCAAGCTGACGGGTGCGACCGTCTCCGGTCCGATCCCGTTGCCAACGGAGCGCTCGGTTGTGACGGTCAATCGTTCCCCGCACGTGGACAAAAAATCGCGCGAGCAGTTCGAAACGCGTGTCCACAAACGGCTCATTGACATTTTCAGCTCGACGCCGAAGACCATCGATGAATTGACCAAGCTGGATATTCCAGCAGGCGTTGACGTCGAAATCAAAGTGTAGGCTATACCCAGAGGAAACGATGGCAGCATTGCTCGGTCGAAAACTCGGCATGACGTCGTTCATCACCGAAAGTGGTGAATACGTTCCGTGTACGGTCATCGAAGCGGGTCCATGCCCGGTCGTTCTGCGCCGGACGCTCGAACGCGATGGCTACGAAGCGGTTCAGATCGGCTTCGATCCGGTCCCCGAACGTAAGGTCAATCGTCCGCTCAAAGGACACTTCGCCAAAGCCGGTGTGGCGCCGCATCGTTACTTGCGCGAGTTCCGCGGCATCGAAGCATCGGTCGGCGACGTGCTTACTGTCGAGCAATTTGCCGCAGGCGACCGCGTGAAAGTGTCGGCGACCAGTATAGGGCGTGGTTTCCAAGGTGTCGTCAAGCGGCATCACTTCGGTGGCGTCGGTTTGGCGACTCACGGGCAGAGCGACCGCACGCGAGCGCCAGGTTCGATCGGCGCATCGTCGTTCCCGTCGCGAGTATTCCCCGGCATGCGGATGGCTGGTCGTATGGGCGGGCGCCGCGCGACAATTCGCAACTTGGAAATTCTCCGAGTGATTCCGGAGGACAATCTGCTGCTGGTCAAAGGCAGCATACCGGGTGCGCCGAATACGTTGGTCGAAATTGTCAAACTTTCGTAATCGCGGACGCAGGTTGTCGTCCGGTTGGTAAACGTCGGCGAAAACGCAATACTCACACGCATCAGAATCGGAAATGAACGTTCCGTTGCTATCACAAACCGGCGAGCAGAAGGGCACCATCGAATTGCCCGATGCCGTCTTCAACATCGAACCGCACGAACACTCGATGTACTTAGCGGTGCGAGCGTATCTGGCGCATCAGCGTCAGGGTACGCACAAAACCAAGACGCGGCAGGAGGTCTCCGGCGGCGGTCGCAAACCGTGGCGTCAAAAGGGTCGTGGTACTGCGCGGGCTGGCTCGATCCGATCGCCCTTGTGGGTCGGCGGTGGTACAGTCTTCGGTCCACAGCCGCACGCGTACACCGTCACGGTGCCAAAGAAAGTCAGTCAGCTGGCTCGGCGGTCGGCGCTGTCCTGCCGTGCCCAGGAGGGCAACATCATTGTTGTCGAGAGCATCGAGCTGGAACAACCAAAAACCAAGCTGATGGCAGCGGTCATGAAGGCGCTCGGCGTGGAAGGAACCAAAACACTGCTCCTTGTCGATCGCTTCGATCCGACGGTACTTCGTGCCGGGCGCAATTTGCCGTACCTCGATATGATGCTCGCCGACAAGGTCTCGACGTACCACATCTTGAGCCATCGGAAGCTTATTCTCGTGCCCGGTGCGATCGAGACGCTGGTGCGTGTTCTGTCGCCGAAAGCAACGACTGAAGAGATGACGACATGATCCAGATCATCAAGCGACCCATTCTGACGGAAAAGTCGGAGAAAGTCAAAGGCATTCACAATCATTACGTCTTCGAGGTTGACCGCAGCGCCAACAAAATCGAAATCAAACAAGCCGTTGAGGCGATGTTCGGCGTGCAGGTCGAAAAAGTGCGTACCGTGACTGTCCGCGGCAAACGGAGAATTCGCTACACGCGCCGTGGACTCCAAGAAGGACGCACCCGAACGTGGAAAAAAGCATACGTTCGGCTCAAGCCAGGCTTCTCGATCGACGTCGTCAGCGGCGAAGGTGAAACTAACGATTGACCGATGAACAATGCCACTGCGTCAACTCAAACCGATAACACCCGGCACGCGGTTTTACTCGGTCAGTGATTTCAGCGAACTGACTACCGACCGTCCGTACAAACCGTTGTGCGAGCCGCTCCCTTCGACCGGTGGTCGAAACAACACCGGGCGGATCACTTCGCGGCATCGTGGCGGTCGCCACAAGCGACTCTACCGTATCATTGATTTCAAGCGCGACAAAACGGACGTCTTCGCGACGGTCGAGACGATCGAGTACGATCCGAACCGCTCATGCCGCATTGCACTGGTACGGTACGACGACGGCGAGCGGCGATACATTCTCGCGCCGCAAGGTCTCAAAGTCGGCGATCGCATCGTCTCGAGCGACCATGCCGAATACAACGTCGGCAACACGCTCCCGTTGGCGAAGATACCTCCCGGTCTTTTCGTGCACAACATCGAGCTAAAGCCAGGTAAGGGCGGTCAGCTCGTTCGGAGTGCAGGTTTGGGTGCGCAGCTTCTCGGTTTCGATGGCAAGTATGCTCAACTCAAATTGCCGTCGGGCGAAATCCGAATGGTCTTAGCCCAGTGCAAGGCTACGATCGGTGTGTTGAGCAATGCCGATCATGAAAACATCCTGCTCGGCAAGGCAGGTCGTGCACGGTGGCTCGGTATTCGTCCGCAAACACGCGGCATGGCGATGAACCCAATCGATCACCCTAACGGTGGTGGCGAAGGTCGCTCCAAGTCGGGCGGAGGACGTCAACATCCACGATCGCCGTGGGGACAACTGGCCAAAGGTCTGAAAACGCGCAAAAAGCATAAAGCATCCGATCGGCTCATCATTCGACGTCGAACCAAGAACTAACACTGGTCATGGCACGATCGCTCAAAAAAGGCGTCTTCGTTTACTACAAGCTCCGCAAAAAAGTCGAGCAGCTCAATGCGAGCGGTAGAAAGCAAGTTATCAAAACATGGAGCCGTGCCTCGACGATCATTCCGGAGTTCGTCGGGCATACATTCGCTGTGCACAACGGCAGCAAGTTCATTCCGGTGTACGTGACCGAGAACATGGTCGGGCACAAGCTCGGCGAGTTCGCTCCGACGCGGACATTCCGCGGTCACGCTGGACACCGCAAAGAAGACAAAGCCAAAAAGTAAACATCACAGATTGGACCGATGGAAGCACGAGCAATTGCACGTCATGTTCGTTCCTCGCCGCGGAAGATGCGCATTGTGGTTGACTTGATCCGCGGTAAGAGCGCTGCTGATGCGCTGGCGATATTGCGCATGACCAAAAAGCGCGCCTCCCATGTTGCGGAGATGACGCTGCGGTCGGCAATTGCCAATCTGCAGGCTAAGGCGGACAATCCCTACCTGGCGCCGGAAAACGTCGTCGTGCAGAGCGCCTACGTGGACAACGGTCCGATGCTCAAGCGGATTCAACCGGCGCCGATGGGACGCGCCTATCGAGTTCGAAAGCGATCGCATCATTTGACAATTGTTGTAGCAATGAAGGACTAACTGGCTGTGGGTCAGAAAACAAATCCTATCGGTTTGCGGGTCGGCATCATTCGTGGATGGGACTCCAATTGGTTCGAGCGGTCGAGCTTTCACCAAAAGCTCAGCGAGGACATCATGCTGCGCAATTACTTGCGTAGCAGGCTCAAGAAAGCCAACGTCTCGCGCATCGTTATTGACCGCACACCGAAGCGAATCATGGTGACCATCCACACGTCGCGTCCGGGTGTTGTCATCGGGCGATCGGGAAAAGATGTCGAGCAGCTCGAAGGCGAATTGAGCAAATTGACCGGCAGCGACGTCTCGATCACCATTCATGAAATCAAACGCCCCGAGCTCGATGCGCAAATTGTCGCCGACACGATCGCACAGCAGCTCGAAGGACGAATTGCGTTCCGTCGCGCGATGAAACAAGCTGTCGCCGCCGCGATGCGGATGGGTGCCGAGGGTATCCGCGTCATGTGCGCTGGTCGGCTCGGCGGTGCTGAAATGTCGCGTACCGAACAGTACAAGGAAGGACGCGTACCGCTCCATACGTTGCGTGCCGATATTGACTATGCAACGGCGACGGCGCAGACGGTCTATGGCTCGATCGGCGTCAAGGTGTGGATTTGCAAAGGCGAAATCATCGGCAAACAGTCGGACTAAGTCGGCTGCTGCACCACAAGGTGCTGCGCGTGTATATCGCACGACGAAAAAGCTAACAATCGGAGTTTATAGTCATGCTGCTGCCCAAACGGGTCAAACATCGAAAAGTCCAGCGCGGTCGCCGTAAAGGCAAAGCCTATCGCGGTTCACAGGTCGCTTTCGGCGCATACGGACTGAAAGCGCTCGAAGCAGCCTGGATTACCAATCGCCAGATCGAAGCCGCGCGGATCGCGATCAACCGCCACCTCAAACGCGATGGGAAAGTGTGGATTCGCATTTTTCCCGACAAGCCCTTTACCAAGAAACCGCTCGAAGTGCGGATGGGATCGGGGAAGGGCAATCCTGAAGGCTGGGTCGCGGTCGTCAAGCCGGGACGAATACTGTTCGAAGTTGACGGTGTCTCCAAAGAAGCCGCATTGGAGGCGCTCCGTCTGGCATCGCACAAACTCCCGATCAAAACGAAAATCGTCGCACGTCTCGATTTGGTCGAAGCATGAAACCACGTAAAGCACGCGATTTGCGCGAATTGAACGATCACGACTTGCTGGCAGCGTTGCGCGAAGCCGAAGAGACGCTCGCAAAACAGCGCTTCCAACACGCGCTCAAACAGTTGCAGGACAGTGCATACTTGCGTATTCTGCGCAAGGATATTGCGCGTATGAAAACGATTCTTCACGAACGAAATATCCGAGTGTAAGCGATGGACGAGCAGCAAACAGTAGATGCGACCACGCTATCCGAAGCGTCCGCCGAGCACGAGCGTCGCGGTCGGAAAATCCGTCAAGGCGTGGTCGTTTCCAACAAAATGGACAAGACCATCGTCGTCGCCGTTGAGCGGCAAGTGATGCATCCGCTCTACAAGCGGTACTACAAGCGGACGAAAAAATACATGGCGCACGACGAACACAATCAGTGCGCAATCGGCGACGTTGTCCGCATCGTCGAGTCTCGTCCGCTCAGTCGCCGCAAGCGCTGGATGCTGCTCGAGGTCGTCCAGCGTGCACGCTGATCGAAAAACCGAACATTTTCACGACGGAGGAAACGCCCATGATTCAAGAAGAAACCAATCTCGTCGTCGCCGACAATTCCGGCGCAAAACGTGTCCGCTGCATTCGTGTGCTCGGCGGGCATGACAAGCGCTATGCCACCGTCGGCGATGTGATCGTCGTGTCGGTCAAAGCGGCGATGCCCAACGGCGCCGTCAAAAAAGGCGATGTCGTCAAAGCCGTTGTGGTTCGGACCAAAAAGGAAATTCGTCGTCGCGATGGCTCGTTTGTTCGCTTCGATGAAAACGCAGCGGTGTTGCTCAACAACCAGCTCGAGCCACGTGGGACGCGGATCTTCGGTCCGGTCGCCCGTGAACTGCGCGAAAAATTCATGAAGATCATTTCACTGGCGCCCGAGGTCGTGTAGTCGAATGCTCACTGCAAATGCGATGAAACTCAAAATCAAAAAAGGCGACACTGTCGTCGTCATTGCTGGCAACGACAAAGGCAAAACAGGACGCGTCATCGCTGTCTATCCGAAGCGAATGCGAGTGCTTGTCGAGGGTGTCAACGTTCGCAAAAAACACGTTCGCCCCTCGCCAGCATATCCGCAAGGCGGTATCGTCTCGAAAGAAATGCCGATTCACTACTCGAACGTCATGCTTGTCGGACCAGACGGCAAACCGACGCGCAAACGTCCGACGCCATAATCACGGTGTGTGCACAACGACGTACACACGAAGTCGAATTTCTCGCTGAACTGCTCCTATGGCAAAGCAACAACTGAAAAAGCTCGAGTTCAAGTACGAAGGTCCGCGGCTGGAGGATGTCTCCGCTGTTGAAATCCCGGTTCCGCGGCTGCAGGTGTATTACCGTGAAACGGTTGTGCCGAACCTGATGAAGCGGTTCGGATACACGTCCGTCATGCAGGTACCTCGACTGGTGAAAATATCGCTCAACATGGGTGTGGGCGATGGAGCGCAAGACGTCAAGCAAATCCAAAACGCTCTCAACGAGCTGGAGCTGATCGCAGGACAGCGTCCAGCCGTAGCGCGTGCCAAGCGTTCGATCGCCAACTTCAAATTGCGGCAAGGTCAACCGATCGGGGTGCATGTCACGCTCCGTCGTGGGCGGATGTACGAATTCCTCGACCGTTTCATCAACATTGCAGCGCCACGTATTCGTGACTTTCGCGGCTTCCCCGACAAGTCATTCGATGGACGCGGTAATTACACCGTCGGAGTCAAGGAGCAGATCATTTTTCCGGAAATCGACGTGGACAAAGTGGACCGCATTCGTGGTCTCGATATAACGTTCGTCACCAGCGCCAAAACCGACGAAGAAGCATATGCGCTGTTGGCTGAGTTCGGTTTTCCGTTCCGCAGAAAAGACTGAAACTCTCACTCTTCGAGAATGAAGTATGGCTACCGATGCCGTCGTTGCCCGTAATCGCAAGCGTCAGCGCCTGGCAGAAAAGTACGCTGCCAAACGTGCTGCCCTCAAAAAAGCAGGCGATTACGAGGCACTGCAAAAGCTGCCGCGAAACAGTAACCCCGTCCGTGTGCGCAACCGGTGCTCGGTAACCGGGCGCGGTCGGGGTGTGTATCGGCGGTTTATGCTCTGCCGCAATATGCTGCGGCAATTGGCTCTGGAAGGCAAAATTCCGGGTCTGCGAAAAGCCAGTTGGTAATCGGCTGTCGCCACGGTGTATCGAAAATGGTGGCGATGCCGTATTTTCGCGTTCCTTTCTGCTACTCGTGTGCCGACGCATCAGGTAACCGTGGCGCCTGAGATGGTCGGTGCTGTTGTCTGCAAAACGCTCTTGCGTGCAGACCAACGAACGTAAAGTCCACGATGTACGATCAATTGCCATAGCAACGCATGCCTGTGACCGATGCAATCGGCGATTTCCTAACGCGGATTCGCAACGCGCAGCGAGCGCACCATCGCACTGTGGATGCACCGGCATCGAAGCTCAAAGTCGCTATCGCCGAGATTCTCAAAGACCAGGGCTATATCGCCGATTACGAACTTCTCGATGGCGACGGTAGCGCTCAACCGACGCTGCGCGTGCACCTGAAGTACTATCAAGGTCAGCCCGTCATTCGCGAAATTCGGCGCATCAGCAAACCCGGTCTCCGCCGGTATGCGGGCGCCGACGAACTCCCGCGTGTCTATAACGGGCTGGGGATCGCGATCCTTTCGACGTCGAAAGGTGTCGTGACCGATAAACATGCTCGTCGGCTCAATGTCGGCGGCGAAATCATTTGCACAGTGTGGTAACATTTTCTCTTCAGTAGCTGTGTCACGAGTCGGTCGCAAACCAGTCGAGATTCCAGCGGGCGTGACTGTCGTGCTCGAAGGTAACGTGCTCAGAGCAAAAGGTCCGCTCGGAGAACAAAGTCTGACAATTCCGGATGGCATTGCATGCCAGCGCGAGGGCAACCAGTTGGTATTTACGCGCGCCAATGATGAAAAGCATCTCCGCGCCCTGCATGGTACCACCCGCGCATTGGTAGCGAATATGCTCGCCGGTGTCAGTAAAGGTTTTGAAAAGCAGCTCGAATTGCAGGGCGTCGGGTACAAAGCAGAACTGCGCGGAAAAAATCTGGTGCTCTCGCTCGGATACTCCCATCCGGTCGTTTTTGTACCGCCGGATGGGGTGCAAATCCTTGTCCCAAGCCCGACGCAGGTATCGGTCAAAGGTTCCGATCGGCAACTGGTCGGGCAAATCGCAGCCGTCATTCGGAAGGTTCGCCCACCGGAACCCTACAAAGGGAAAGGTATCCGGTATGTCGGTGAATACGTCCGTCGAAAGGCTGGGAAAGCAGCTGGCAAGTAGCGGATAGATCACACCAACGCACGTAACGAAACGATGATCGTCAATCACAAACTCGAACGTCGCAGTCGGCGGAAAAAAGGTATCCGCAAAAAAATTCGCGGCACGCCCGAGCGTCCCCGCTTGAGCGTCTTTCGGTCGCTCAAGCACATCTATGCGCAGATCATTGACGATACAGCCGGACGGACGCTGGCGAGCGCGTCGTCGCTCGATAAGGAGTTGTCGGTCGAGAACGGCGCTCGCAAACTCGACGTCAGCCGTGCTGTCGGTCGTTTGTTGGCACAGCGAGCTGTCGCAGCAGGTGTCAGTGCGGTCGCTTTCGATCGCAATGGTTTCCTCTATCACGGTAGAGTCCGCGCACTCGCCGAGGGCGCCCGTGAGGGCGGATTGCAGTTTTAGTAGTCAAACGTTCCCAACCCCGTCATGGCACGAGCGAAAGTCTCGCAATTGAACTTGAACGATAAACTCGTCAGTGTCTCTCGGACAGCGAAAGTCGTCAAAGGCGGTCGCCGCTTTAGCTTTTCGGCGCTGGTGGTCGTCGGCGATGGGCAGGGTCACGTCGGCTACGGTTTAGGGAAAGCCGGCGAAGTCGTCGATGCTGTCCAGAAAGCGACCGAAGCAGCGAAAAAGAATGTCGTGCACGTGCAACTGCATGGTTCGACGATCCCGCACGAAGTTTTTGCCAAGTACGGTGCGGCAAAAGTGCTGCTTCGTCCGGCTGCGCCCGGTACCGGTATCATCGCTGCAGGCGGGGTACGGGCTGTCCTCGAAATGGTCGGCGTTCATGACGTGTTGACGAAATCGCTCGGTTCGTCCAATCCGCACAACGTTATCAAAGCGACGATCCGCGCGCTCGAACAGCTCGAAGACGTCACATCCGTCGCCGCACGGCGAGGTATCTCGGTCGAAAAAGTGCTCAACGGCTAATGTCGGTAGCTATGGCAAAAATTCGCATCACACAGATTCGCAGCGTCATTGACTCGAAAGAGCAGCACAAACGAATCATCCGTGCGCTCGGACTCGGACGCCCGAAGTACTGGGTCGTTCACAACGATACACCGCAAATACGCGGTATGATAGCGAAGGTCTCGCATCTGGTGCGCGTCGAAGAACTTTCCAACGGTACCCATGAAGCACATCGGTAATCTTTCGTATGCTCCGCGATCGCGCAAAGCGCGCAAGCGAATCGGACGCGGCGAAGGCTCCGGTCACGGTGGCACTTCCACGCGCGGACACAAAGGGCATCAGTCCCGCGGTAATCATCGCTACAAACGGAACTTCGAGGGTGGGCAGATGCCCTTGTCGCGCCGCATCCCGAAGTTCGGCTTCGTCAATGTGTTCCGCACCGAATATCAAGTGATCAACGTCGGACGACTCGACGAACTGGCGCGAGAGGGACGCATCGGGACAGAGGTCACGCCGGAAACGCTCTACCGCGTCGGCGCGATCTCCAACCGAAACGTGCCTGTCAAAATTCTGGGCGATGGAGAGCTGACAGTTGCACTTGCAGTTACGGCACAGAGTTTTTCGACATCGGCGAAGGAAAAAATCCTCGCCGCCGGCGGTCGTTGTACGGTCAGCGAGTAGTAGTTTCGCCAGTAGCGTTACATCTTTTCAGCATTCATGGCAACGGTCATCGAGACAGTCCGCAACATCTTTCGCATCGAAGAGCTTCGTCAGCGCATCGTGTTCACTGTGCTGATGCTCGTCGTGGTGCGGATCGGAGCGCACATCACGATCCCCGGCATAAACATCGAGGCGCTCAAAGCTTCGACGGCGACGAGCGATCCGAACAATCTGTTCGGACTCTACGATCTGTTCGTCGGTGGTGCCTTTCACAACGCCGCGATATTCGCGATGGGAATTATGCCGTACATTTCGGCATCCATCATCTTACAGCTTGCCGGCGTATTCGTGCCGGAGCTGATGAAGCTTCAGCGCGAAGGTGAAGAAGGGCGCCGCAAGATCAACCAGTGGACGCGCTACCTGACCGTTTTTGTTGCTGCCATGCAAGCGATCGGGCTGAGCATCAAGCTCACAGCCACCACCTCTGGCGTCAGTGGCGGTTCGATCGTCGTCGAACCGGGACTTCTCTTTACGTTGACGGCAGTAGCGACGATGACCGCCGGAACGATCTTCCTCATGTGGATCGGCGAGCAAATTACCGAACGCGGTATCGGCAATGGTATCTCGCTCATTATCTTCATCGGCATCATCTCACGGCTTCCGGTCGCGATCCAAAACGAGCTGCAACTGATCAGTGCCGGTGCCCGCAACTGGGTCGTGGATTTGATCTTGGTGGCATTCCTCGGCGTGATTGTAGCGCTCGTCGTCCTGGTGACGCAAGGCGCACGACGCATTCCGATTCAGTACGCCAAGCGCATCGAAGGACGCAAGCAGTACGGTGGGCATACGACGTACATCCCGCTGCGTGTCAACACCGCCGGTGTGATGCCGATCATTTTCGCCTCGGCGATTTTGTTCATTCCGAACACGATCCTGAGCTTTTTCCCAGAAAATCAAACGCTCATCAACATCGCGCATTTATTCAGCGACCGTTCGGTTCTCCATGCGGTGCTGTACGCGGCGCTGATCATCTTTTTCACGTACTTCTACACGGCGATTGCGTTCAATCCGCGCCAAGTTGCCGATGACCTGAAACGAGCGCAAGGATTCATACCGGGTGTACGCCCTGGCAATCCAACAGCCGAATATCTGGACGCGATCTTGACGCGGATTACGCTGCCAGGTGCAGTCTTTTTGGCGATCGTAGCGTTGTTGCCGGTCTTTGTGACGAACGTGCTGAATGTACCCTATTCGTTCGCGCAATTTTTCGGCGGTACGAGTTTGCTCATCATCGTCGGGGTGGCGCTCGATACTCTCCAGCAAATCGAGTCCTATTTGCTGATGCGCCATTACGATGGATTCATGAAGAGCGGACGGCTTCGCGGTCGCGGGATGGCAATGACCGGTTCGCGCTATTAGCGATGGCGGAGTTAGCTGTCGTGGTTGACAAAAAACAGCAGCGCCCTGCCGGGCACACCGAAGCCGAGCTTGCCGCAATCGCGGAGGCGTCGCGTCTGGTCGGTGCGACGTTGCAAATGCTGGCTGAGTACGTACAGCCGGGTGTCGAAACGCAATACCTCGACAGGATTGCCGAAGAGTACATCCGTGCACACGGAGGAGAACCGGCGTTCAAAGGTTACGGTGGCGGCTCGCAAACGCTGTCGTTTCCGTCAACCTTGTGCGTTTCGATCGACAACGAAGTTGTACACGGCATTCCGTCGCGGCGCCGCTTGGAAGAAGGACAGATCGTCTCGATCGATTGCGGCGTTCGGTACGACGGTTGCTACGGTGACGGCGCATGGAGCTTCGCCGTCGGTCGTGTCTCGGACGAGAAACAGCGGCTGCTGGCGGTGACGTGCGAGGCGCTCTATCGCGGCATCGAACAGGCTCGCGCTGGGAACACGACCTACGACATCGCGCGGGCAATTCAGCAGCACGTCGAATCGCATCGTTTTTCGTGTGTGCGCGAATTGGTCGGACATGGTGTCGGGACGTCGCTCCATGAAGAGCCTGCAGTGCCGAATTTCGTACCGGGTTTGTTGCACCGCACCCGCTACCGGCAGGCAGTGCTCACCGAAGGCATGACGATTGCGATCGAACCGATGGTGACAGCCGGTTCGTTCACCGTCTATACGGCGCGCGACGGATGGACAGTGTGCACCACCGATGGTAAGCCATCGGCGCATTTCGAGCATACTGTCCTCGTCAAAGCCGACGGTGCAGAAATTCTGACGGTTCATTCACTACCCAGACCGCAGTATGCCCAAGCAAGAGCCGATCAAAGTTGACGGTGTCATCGAAGAAGTGTTGCCGAACACGCAGTTCATCGTTCGGCTGGACAACGGACACAAGGTCCTTGCACACATTAGCGGCAAAATGCGGATGAACTTCATCAAAATTTTGGTCGGCGACAAAGTGACGGTCGAACTGTCGCCCTACGACTTGAGCAAAGGTCGCATCACGTATCGCTACAAGTAATCGCTTACCGAGTGGTCGTACATACAGCCAGCACGCTATGAAAGTACAAGCATCGGTCAAAAAACGCAGCCCTGACGACAAGATCGTCCGCCGGAAAGGGCGCGTGTACGTGATCAACAAGAAAAATCCACGAATGAAACAACGGCAAGGTTAGCAGTATGGCTCGAATTGCAGGTGTGGACTTGCCGCGGAATAAGCGCGGTGTCATTAGTTTGCGCTACATCTACGGCATCGGTCCGACGCTGGCACGCCACGTGCTCGCTGCTGCGGGAGTGGACGAAAACAAGCGCGTCGCCCAGTGGACCGATGACGAGATCGCTCGCATCCGCCAAGCGGTCAGCGAGTACAAGGTCGAAGGTGAGCTTCGCAGCGAAGTGCAGCTCAACATCAAGCGGTTGATGGATATCGGCTGCTATCGTGGACTGCGTCACCGGCGCGGTTTGCCCGTCCGTGGGCAACGCACTCGTACCAATGCCCGCACGCGAAAAGGACGCCGCAAAACAGTCGCCGGCAAAAAGAAAGCCGCCGCTAAAAAGTAACATCACTGATACTCGAGAACACGATGGCATCTCCCAAGCGCAAAGTCAAACGCAAAAGCGTCGCCGACATCCACGGCAAAGTGTACATCCAGGCGACGTTCAACAACGTCATCGTTACCGTTACCGATTCCTACGGCAATACGCTCTGTTGGTCGTCGGCGGGACGAAATGGCTTCCGCGGCTCGAAGAAAAATACGCCCTATGCTGCACAAGTTGCAGCTGAGCGTGCCGGTAAAGAAGCCTACGACATGGGTCTGCGTAAAGTGGACGTCATCGTCAAAGGTCCCGGCTCCGGACGCGAAGCAGCGATCCGAGCCATCGCCCAGGCAGGATTGGAAGTGCTGTCCATTGTGGACCGCACTCCCGTTCCGCACAATGGTTGCCGCCCACCCAAACGGCGACGTGTCTAACCGACGTCGAATACACTTGTTCTTCATTACTCCGCACAAGCAGCTATGACGACATCATTCCAAAAGCCCGAACGCGTGTTGGTCGAACAAACATCCTCGCCATCGGTGGGGCGCTTCGTTCTCCAGCCGCTCGAGGAAGGCTACGGCGTCACGGTAGGCAACTCGCTTCGCCGTGTGCTGCTTTCCTCGATACCCGGTGCAGCGATCATCGGCGTCAAAATCAGCGGGGTCCAGCACGAATTCCAGACCATCCGCGGTGTCGTCGAAGACGTCAGCCAGATTATCCTCAACCTCAAGGAAGTCCGGCTGCGCGTTGACGATCGCAAGCAAACACGGGTCGCGTTCCAAATCAGTGGACCGGGCTATTGGACGGCGAAAACCATCCAAGACTCTGCACCCTCGATCCATGTGCTCAATCCTGATCACATCATCGCAACGCTCGCCGATGACGCGCAACTCGATGTAGAGCTTCGGATCGGATTCGGGCGGGGATACGTTCCTGCCGACGAGCAATCGGCTGGAGACTTCCCGCTCGGTATGATTGCCATGGACGCCATCTTCACACCCGTCACGAACGTCGTTTACACTGTCGAACCATTCCGGGTGGGACAGAAAACCGACTACGAGCGATTGGTGCTCGAAGTCAAGACCGATGGCACCATCTCCCCGAACGAAGCTGTCGAACAAGCCGCTCAGTTGCTCATCGAGCACATCAAATTGTTCGCCTCGGTTCAAGGTGGGGTGGACTCGACAGCCGAGGAAGCAATCGGCGACGAACACCCAGCCCCTGCGCAACGAGACGAATACCACAGCCCGGAATTTGTGCGTATTCGCCAGCTTCTCCAAACTCCCGTCGAGGAATTGGAACTGTCTGTCCGCGCGCACAATTGCCTCCGGGCAGCCAACATCAAAACGATCGGCGATCTGGTTCGCTACCGCGAACAAGAACTGCTCAAGTTCCGCAACTTCGGACGGAAATCGCTGGCTGAAGTCGCCGAGCTGATTCAGAACTACGGACTGGCATTCGGCATGGATGTGGACAAGTACCTCAAAGAGCCGAGCCGACCGATCGAAGCCTCGCTATCGTAGTACGGTCACATCGCAAAAGGTGCCATCATGCGTCACGTCAAATCCGGTCGAAAACTCAAACGCACAGAAAGCCACCGCCGAGCGCTGCTGCGCAACTTGGCGGCATCGCTCATTCGCAGCGACCAGAAAGCAATCCGCACGACGCTCGCCAAGGCGAAAGAATTGCGCCCGTTCGTCGAACGGCTCATCACCAAAGCGCGTCGTGCGTACCTGCGCGAACGCAGCGGTCAAACGCCGTACGGCACGACCGATCTGCATTATCGCCGCTTGGTCGCGCGCGACATTCCGCACGAAGCGGTACTGCAGGAGCTTTTCGAGGTCGTCGCGCCTGTCGTCGCCGAGCGCAACGGCGGCTACACGCGCATCGTCAAGCTCGGTTTCCGTCGTGGCGACGGCGCGCAAGAAGCGATCATCCAACTCGTCGATTGGGCTGCACCGCAAGACGGCGCAACCTCGCTCCAGCGCAAACGTCGCACGCGGACAAAACAACAAAGCGCAACGGCGACAGCTCCCGAACAAGCTCCTGCCTCGCCCGAACAATCGGCGGCACAGGCACAGCAGGAATCGCCCGCAAGCAATGAGCCGGTGGCAGAAGCCAGCGCGTCTGAAACAGCCGAGCAGAGTAGCGCTGCTGCCGACGTCGCCGCTGGCGATGCGCAGCAATCCGAAACCGAGATGGCTCCGCAATCGGACGAATCGCAGCAATCTTCCCAAGCGAGCTGAGCAAGCGTTCGGCTCGCCTGCCGTTCTGTGTCGCACGGCTGATGCCCACGTCTATGCACGCACCGAAGGTCGGTTTCTTAGCCAGCTACGACCGGCTCGAACAGGTGCCGGATTATCCCTTTCCGGAAGTCGCATTCGCCGGCAGATCGAACGTGGGCAAATCCTCGCTCCTCAATGCACTGGTGATGCAACGCCGACTGGCGCACGTCAGCGCCACGCCAGGGCGAACGCGCGGCATCAACTTCTATCCCGTCGATGGCGCATGGATGCTCGTTGACTTGCCGGGCTACGGCTTCGCCCGGGTGTCCAAGCAGGAGCGCGAGCGTTTCCGTGACTTGATCATGGGGTACCTGCTCGACCGGCGACAAATGGTGCTCGCCAACATCCTGCTCGACAGTCGCCACGATCCGACGCCCGACGATCTGTCGCTCATCGAAGAACTCGAACTCCACAAGCGTCCCTACGCACTGGTGCTGACGAAAGCCGACGCGCTGACCGAATCGCAAGCCCGTCAGCGTCTCGAGCAGATTCGCGCGCTGGTTGCGCAGTGCGAGCATTGTGCCGACGTCGTACTCACCTCCGCCCGCACCGGATTGGGGCGCCCGCAGCTATGGGCGATCGTGCGCCGAGCAGTCACACAACGCAAATCAACCACACACGAGCAGCAATGAACACACCCAATTCCCCCGTGGTCGGGATCGTCATGGGCAGCGACTCGGACTATCCCACGATGCGCCAAGCAGCGGAGATGCTCGAGCGGTTCGGCATACCGTATGAACTTCGCGTCGTCTCCGCGCACCGAACGCCGCTCGATATGGCTCAGTACGGGCAAACAGCGCTCGATCGCGGCATCAAGGTCATCATCGCCGGTGCCGGTGGCGCTGCTCATTTGCCCGGCATGTTGGCATCGCACACGGTGTTGCCGGTGATCGGCGTGCCGATTCCGACACAGCATCTCGGTGGACTCGATTCGCTCTACTCGATCGTGCAGATGCCGGCTGGTGTGCCGGTGGCGACCGTTGCGATCGGCGGCGGACGCAATGCCGGCATCCTCGCAGCGCAGATCGTCGCGACGTTCGATCCAGCAGTGCGCGAAAAGTTGCTCGCTTACAAAGCAGAACTCGCCGAACAGTCACGGGCGAAAAACCCGCTCCCGCCTGTTTCCGACGATTCGGTCGTACAGTGAACAAGCCATGGATTCACCATCGGAAGCCGACGATGACTCTCCCACCGAACGAACAAGTGACCGCTCTCGATAGCGAACGCACCGAGCCGACCGGAGCATCCGATGGCAGTGCCGAACTCTATCGCGTCGTCCGGCTCGTGCGGCAGTATCGGCGATTGATCCTGGCGGTCGCTGCTGCCGGTACGATTGCTGCGCTGGTCGTAGCATTGCTGCTGCCGAACGAGTACGCCAGCACCGTCAATGCCGTGCCACCGAAGCGACCGCAAACCGGCATCGAAACGATGCTCGGCGGCATCTCCAGTGCTCTGCGCGACATCGGTCTGACGCGGATCGCCGGGGCGCGAACACCGGCGATGGGCTACGATTTCATGGTCGTTTTGCAAAGTCGCGCGCTGCTCGATTCGCTCATTGTGCGCTTCGATTTGATTCGTGCATACGAGATCACCGACGCCATGTCGCTCGATTCGGCGATGCACCGAGCGCGGGAAGAATTGCTCGATCGCTACGAGGTCGAACTCGATGGTGCAGGCAACTACCGCATCACGATCATCGATCGCGATCGCTACCGTGCCGCAGCGATGGCAAATGCTGCGGTGACGTTCGCCAACCAGATCGCACGTGATTTGGAGCGACGCGAGAACGAAGTGGTACTCGGCAGTATTCAGCAGCGACTCGATGCCGCACTGGCGCGGATGAACACGATCGCCGATTCGCTGGCAGCGGTCAGCAAAAAGACACTCATGTACGCTCCACTCGAGCAGGCACACGCAGCAGCCTCGGCGATCGCCGAAGCAAAAGCGCAACTGATGAGCCAAGAGATCGTCCTCGGCGTGCTCGAAGAACGCTACGGCACCGACGATCCCGCAACACAGCAGCAACGCCGCGTGGTCGAATCGCTGCGCCAAAAGCTCAGCGACATCGAGCGACGCCCGGGTTTTGTGGGGAATTTTTCGCTCCCAGACGCGCCGAAAGCTGCCTACGACTACATGCGCTACTACACCGAGCTCGAGACGATGATGAAGCTCAAAGCAGCAATGCTGCCACTGCTGGAGGATTTGCAGTCCAGCTTGACGCGCTCGTCACCGGCGCTGTACGTACTCGATCCGGCGGTGCCGGCGTACAAAAAAGATCGCCCGCGGCGTTCGTTGATCGTTGGCGGTGCATTCGTCGGTAGCTTGCTGTTGGGGTTTGTCGGTGCGATGATTCTCGACCAATGGCGTCGCATGCGTCGAGCGGTGCTGTCGTGAACACAAACGGTGGCAATCTGCTGTCGAGTGCCGAAACGCTTCTGCTTGTCGGCGCGGCTGCGGTAGTGGCACTTCTTGCCTCGACCGGCGAGTGGATCGTCGTTGCCGGTGTGGCAGCAGGTTTGGTGGCTGTTGTGTTGGTGGCGCTGTTTCCTCGATTGCAGTGGCTCGGATTTTTTGCCGTCATGCCGGTGTACTTTCGGCAGAGCGACGTCGAGGTGTCGCTTTTCGATGTCGCTATGGCGGCGTACTTGGCGACGCTGCTGCTCGGGTGGTTTGTCTGGGCGATTGCTGTGCGCCGTCAGCAGCTCGTCTGGGAGCGCAAGGATGCCATGCTTTGGGTCGCACTCGTCGGAACGCTGTTCAGCAGCGTAGCAGCGACATCGCGCGGTATTCCGCTGCTCGATTGGGCGCGAGAGTGGGCGCTGGTGGCAATGGCGGCGTACTATTTCGTGTTCCGCTCGACGTTTGCCCGCGCTGAGGATTTTCGGTTTTTCGCCGTGCTGCTGGTGCTGATGACGCTGGGTCTGTCGGTGACGGGGTTGCTCACCTTCCGACAACAAATTCTCGAAGCGCTCTACGCCTACCAAATACGCGGCGTCAAGGGAGTCAATGCCGTGTACCTGATCGGGTTCCTCTTGAGCGTGGCAATGTTGCTGTACCGCGAGCGATGGTGGGAGCGCCTGGTGTGGTTCGCCTGTGCAGGCGTCATCGGCGGTGGCATCGTGATTTCGTACACGCGTACCGTTTGGGCAGGTGCTGCAGTGGCGCTCGTGGCGATGTTCGTTTTGCTGCCAGCGATGCAACGTGTGCGGCTGGCGATTGCGCTCGGTGTGGCAAGTACGTTGGCAGTCGCGATCGGTTACGTTCTGCTCGGTCCGATGTTGCCGGTAGTCGGGAAAGTGCTCGCGCACAGAGCAGCGACGATACTGGCTCCGACCAAGCAAATCTCGGTCGCCGAACGGCGCGACGAAACGCAGCACTTGCTCGGGATGCTCGCTCGTCCCGAGGTCGCGATTGCGGGCATCGGTCCCGGCAGCAAGTTCGTTTTCTACGATTCATCGTTCGGCAAAACTGTCCGCTCGCATTTCATTCACAGCGGCGTGCTCGCCTTGCTGATCAAATTCGGCATACCGATTGGCGGGCTGCTGTACCTTTTTCACCTGGCGATGCTCGTCAAAAGCATCCGGTGTTACTTCCGCAGTCGCCGAACGCAGTGGGAGCCTTACGTTCTGCCGTTTACGCTCGCGCTGCTCGGTTCGACCGTCATGGATTGGACGACGAACGCGTTCGTTCTGCGGAGCGGCTTTCTGTATCTGGCGATGCTGTACGCTGGTGTTGCGATTGCCGACCGTTTGTTGCAGCAGCACCGTTCGTCAGCCGAGCAGCCAGCAACTGCCTGAGCGCCGGGGAACACGCGTCGGTTGCGCAGCGATTCTCAACGATTCCCTCGAGAAGCACCTCGAGAACCGTCTCCGGCGGCCATTGGCTGCCGATGACGACGTACTGCCGCAAGTCGAGCGTGCAACAGCCGCCGCTGCGTACCGTGCGATCGCGGCGAACGACGATACCGTGCGAGGAAAGCAGTGACGTCGCTTCCTCGATCAACTTCCGCAGCGATGATGATTTGCTCACGTGTGCAGGCGTCGCGGTTGGACAATCAGCACGACGATGACGGTGGCGGCAACGAGCAGATCGAGCAGATCGGCGGGGGAACGTCGGAAGAACCGTTCGACGATCAGCGGTTCGATGGCGCCGAAGCGCTCGACGGCTGGTGCGATCCAGCGGCTGGGGAATTCACCGATCAACGCCAATTCGGTCGGGGCGATCCATCCATGCCACAGCAGCGAGATGAACATCAGCACCGCAGCGATGGCGATGTAACCGTGCTGCCGGATGCGACCTCGCCACAGAACGAGCGCGGTAATGGTTGCCGCCAGTGCCAACGCGTAGCTGCTCCATGCCAGCGTCCCGAGATTCTCCGCCAAGCGGAGTTGGTCGAGTCGCTGCTGGAGCGGCACCTGGCGCCAGGTCGGTGTGCCGGGCACGAAAAGGTCGTAGGTCACCAGCGATCGTCCCAGTGTTGCGCTGAACCAGACCAGGCAGCACACACCGAGCACCGCCACAGCGATGCGTTGTCCGAGTGTCGCCATCGTCGAGGTTACGATTCGGTAAAGCGGCGCGAAAATACGCCCGGTCGCCCGCGCCGCCGACGAAGGCGTACAATAAGCGGCGTTAGCACTCGTCAATGGCGACTGCTAATTTCGGTCGGTATGTTTCACCAATCGCAAGGGTACTGCAATGAACCTCACCCCGTTGTACGATCGCGTCATCGTCCGCCCGTCGGAACCGGAAGAAGTGACCAAGGGCGGCATCATCATCCCCGATACTGCCAAGGAAAAGCCCATGCAAGGCGAAGTCGTTGCTGTCGGCAACGGCAAGGTTACCGAAGACGGCAAAGTGCTGCCGCTCAGTGTGAAAGTCGGCGACAAAGTCCTCTACGGCAAGTACGCCGGTACCGAAATCAAAATCGACGGCGAGGACTACCTGATCATGCGCGAAAGCGACATCTTCGCAATCATCAACAAGTAATGTTTCACCACCTGTAGGAGGCTACGCTATGGCACCCAAAATCATCACCTTCGATGTGGATGCACGTGCTGCGCTCAAGCGCGGCGTCGATCAATTGGCAAATGCAGTCAAAGTCACACTCGGTCCGAAGGGACGCAATGTCATCATCGACAAAAAATTCGGTCCGCCGACGGTGACCAAAGACGGCGTCACGGTTGCCAAAGAGATCGAGCTGGAAGACCCAATGGAAAATCTCGGCGCGCAAATGGTGCGCGAGGTCGCCTCGAAGACCAGCGACATCGCTGGCGACGGGACGACGACAGCAACGGTGCTGGCGCAAGCGATCTTCAACGAAGGGATGAAGTTCGTCACCAGCGGCGCCAACCCGATGGACATCAAGCGCGGCATCGATCTGGCAGTGGCGAAAGTCACCGAAGAACTAAAGAAGATTTCACGTCCGGTCTCCGGTCGCAAGGAAATCGCTCAAGTCGGTGCGATCAGCGCCAACAACGACAAAGCCATCGGTGACTTGATCGCCGAAGCGATGGAAAAGGTCGGCAAAGACGGCGTCATCACGGTCGAAGAAAACAAGGGCACCGAAACGACGATGGAAGTCGTCGAAGGGATGCAGTTCGACCGCGGCTACCTGTCGCCGTATTTCGTCACCGATGCCGACACGATGGAAGCGGTGCTCGAAAATCCGTACATCCTGATCCACGACAAAAAGATTTCGGCGATCAAGGACATTCTGCCGATTCTCGAAAAGGTCGCGCAGAGCGGTCGTCCGCTTCTCATCATTGCCGAAGACGTCGAAGGCGAAGCACTCGCCACGCTGGTGGTCAACAACCTGCGCGGTACTCTCCGTGTGCGCGCAGTGAAGGCGCCTGGCTTCGGTGATCGTCGCAAAGCCATGCTCGAAGACATCGCGATCCTGACCGGCGGCATCGTCATCAGCGAAGAAAAAGGCTTCAAGCTCGATCAAGCCGGTCTCGACATGCTCGGCATGGCGAAGAAAGTCACCGTTGACAAAGACAACACCACGATCGTCGAAGGTGCCGGCAAGAGCGAAGAGATCAAAAAGCGCATCAACGAAATCAAGGTGCAGATCGAAAAGACTACCAGCGACTACGACCGCGAAAAGCTCCAAGAGCGTTTGGCGAAACTCAGCGGTGGCGTCGCTGTGCTGAAGATCGGCGCGGCGACCGAAGTCGAAATGAAGGAAAAGAAAGCTCGCGTCGAGGATGCACTCCACGCCACGCGTGCAGCGGTCGAAGAAGGCATCGTGCCGGGCGGCGGCGTGGCGTATCTGCGCTGCTTGCCTGCACTCGAAGGTCTCAAGGGCGAAAACGAAGACCAAAACATGGGCATCGCGATCATCCGGCGTGCGATCGAAGAGCCGATTCGTCAAATCGTCGCCAACGCAGGCTTGGATGCGTCGGTGGTCGCCAACAAGGTCAAGGAAGGCACCGGTGCATTCGGCTTCAACGCCTACACCGAGCAGTACGAAGACCTCTTCGAAGCGGGCGTGATCGATCCGACGAAAGTCGCGCGCGTCGCGCTCGAAAACGCTGCGTCGGTGGCATCGCTGCTGTTGACGACCGAAGCGACCATCGTCGAAAAGCCAGAGCCCGAGAAGCAAAACGCACCGCACATGCACGGCGGGATGGATTACTGATCCCGTTCCTGCATGGGTCGTCGAAGTGCCCTCGTCGCATCAGCGCGGCGAGGGCGCTGTGTTCATCGGCGACCGAGCAATGCGAGCGCTGCATGCGTCATCGCCCGCAGCGCGGTTCGCAGCGTCGGCTCTGCATCGGGGGCAAAGCGCGACGAATGCAACGAGGGAAGCTGCTCGCCCGATGCACGCGCCTGCTCGTAGCGAGCCGGATTGACCCCACCGACACGGAAAAAGCACGACGGTATCGCGCCGCCGAGCCGATAGTACGCGAAATCTTCACCGCCCATCGTCGGTTCGGTGCGATAGACGTTCTCTCGACCGAAGACGCTGGCGAAAACCGATTCCAACCGTTGCGCAAGGAGCGTGTCGTTGTGCTGTGGCGGCGTGTGTTCCTCGGGACGAACGTACACCACCGGCATACGATCGAGCGGTACTGCTGCTGCGCGGGCGATGCCGTAGGCTTTTGCGCCGATTGCGGAAATGATCTGCTCGCGAATGCGGTTGCTGTAGGTGCGGACGGTCAGTTGCAAATTCACCTCGTCGGGGATGATGTTGTGTTTGGTGCCGCCGCAGATCGATCCGACGGTGACGACAGCAGGCTCGCGTGGCGGAATTTCGCGCGAGACGATCGTCTGCAGAGCCATGACGAATTCGGCTGCCATCACGATCGGGTCTTTTGTCGTGTGGGGATAGGCGCCGTGTCCGCCGACTCCACGAATCGTTACGTCGATCATGTCCACGCTGGCAGTCGTCGGACCGGTACCGATCCCGACAGTGCCAGCGGGATGTTCGGCATCGGTGTGCAAACCGAGAACGACATCGGGTCGTCCGAAGCGCTCGTAGAGACTGTCGGCAAGAAGCGCACGTGCACCGGCGCCGCGTTCTTCGGCAGGCTGACCGACGAGAATGAGCGTTCCCTTCCAACGATCCCGCAATCGCGCCATGATGCGACCGACGCCGATGAGCGTCGCGACATGCACGTCGTGACCGCATGCGTGCATGACGGCTACCGATTCGCCGCGCTCGTCTTTTTGCCGGCGTGTGCTGGCATAGGGAAGTCCGGTGTTCTCTTCGACGGGCAGTGCATCCATGTCGGCGCGCACCAAGAGCGTCGGACCGCTTCCGTTGCGAAGGACGCCGACCACACCGTAACACGTCTTCGTCGAATCGCTGTACCGTCCGACGCGCTCGGCGACCGTGTACCCGGCGCGACGCAGCTCGTCGGCAATAAGCGCGGCAGTGCGCTCTTCGTAGTACGATAGCTCCGGATTGGCGTGGACGCGACGGTACAGCTCGACAATCGCCGGTAGCTCGCCTTCGACGAGCGTCTCGACCGTTTGGCACCACACAGTACCGACAGCAAGCAGCACGAAAGCGATCTTTCTCATGGGTACGAAAGCACATGGTGAACACGACGGGCGGCAATTTACACAGCGCATTGCTGCTCTCTAACACGCCACAACACAGTCGAAACAGTTCGGCTATTGCTGCCTAATGCCTATCCGGAAGTTTTGCGCCCGCCTCACCACTGGAGTGTCGAGATGGTGGTTTGTCATGTTGCCGGTACTGCCCAGCGCGGGCAGGACGGCGTCACACGGGTGCTCTACGAGTATCTGGAGCGGCATCGCTCGGCAGGATTGGATCCGGTCATCGTTACCGCTGTCGCCGATGCAGATCAGCGCACGCGCTTTCCGATGATCGAGGTGCCGGCAGTTCGGTTGCCGGTGTATCGTGACTACAAGCTCTACGCCGGTGGCACCGGCTGGCTGGAGAAGACGTTGCTTCGCAGTTTCTGCGAGCCGGATATCGTTCACCTGCACACGCCCTGTCCGCTTGGTCGTGCAGCATTGCGGTATGCCAAGCGCTGGGGTATCCCGGTGGTGGCGACGTACCACACGCATTTTCCCAGCTACATGCGCCATCATCGCGCCGGACTTCTGCGTCCGATGGTAGAGCGCTCGTTGTTGGATGTCTATCGCCACTGCAATTGCGTGCTTGTGCCCTCGCGGATGCTGTGCCAGTGGCTCGGCGATCGAGGCTTGACAAATGTTCGGTACATGCCGCATGGCGTGGACACTGCGCAGTTCCATCCGCGGTGGGCATCGTTTCAATGGCGGCAAAAGCACGGTATTGCGCCGGAGCAGATCGTGTTGCTCTATGTCGGGCGGTTGGTGTGGGAGAAAAATCTTCGCGTTCTGGTGGATGTGTGGAGCAAGCTCGACTCGCGGCGATACGCAATGGTCATTGTCGGTACCGGTCCGATCGACGGTCGGTTGCGACGATTGATGCCGGGCGCGATCTTTCTCGGCTATCGTAGCGGAGTCGAGCTTTCGGCGGCGTATGCGTCGAGCGATGTTTTTGTGTTTCCTTCGGACACAGAAACGTTCGGCAACGTCACGCTCGAAGCGCTCGCATCGGGTCTGCCGTGCGTCGTCGCCGATGCGCCGGGTTCGGCAGAGCTTGTGCGGCATGGAGCGACGGGATTTCGCGTCGAAGCGAGCGACAGCGCTGGGTTTGTCGAAGCAATCGAAACGCTGGCAGCGATGTCGCGCGAGCGGCAGCTCTTCTGGCGCATGCGTGCGCGGCTCGACGCCGAACGCTATCAGTGGAGCGTTGTATGTGCGGAGTTGTTTGGGGTGTATCGCCAGTTGGTCGGCAAGAGCGCGATCGGAGCGGTGCCTGCTCAGATTGCGTCGCTGAGCAGTCCGTGACGAATGGCGTATTGGGTGATGTCGGCGTTGTCGCGAAACTTCATCTTTTCCAAGATGCGGCTGCGGTAGGTGCTGACCGTTTTGATGCTGAGATTGAGTTCTTGGCTGATTTGGGTGAGCGTTTTGCCCGCGGCGATTTTCCGCATCACTTCGAATTCGCGATCGGAGAGGATGGCGTGTGGCGGTGCGTCGTTGCCGCGGAGCTGTGCGGTGACTCGTTGCGCGATGCTCGGGCTGAGGTAGGTTCCGCCGGCGACGATGGTTTGCACCGCTTCGACGAGTTCTTCGGTCGCCGACGTTTTCATCAAGTAGCCATTGGCGCCGCCACGAAGCGCGCGCAAGGCGTACTGGTCTTCCGAATAGGCGCTCAGGATGAGCACCGGCAGGTCGGGCTTGATTTGCTTGACGATGCGGAGCGTTTCCAGTCCGTCCATCCCCGGCATCGAAATGTCCAAAATCAAAATGTCGAGATCGTCGTTCGAGCGAACGTACTCGATCGCTTCCTGCCCGCTCGAGACTTCGTCCACTTCGATGTCGAGATTGCAAATGAGAAACAGCTTCAGTCCTTCCCGCATGATGGGGTGATCGTCGGCGATCAGGGCACGAATCATTGCTCCGGTGCTTGAGCGTACGACAACTGGGTGTAGTGACGATGGAAAATACGGGAAATTGAACGGACTATGCGGCTTGGCACGAACGTTGCCCATACGGGTGAAGTCGTCATTTCGAATGTCAGCATGGAACGCAATTTCCCGCAGTATCCTCTTTCGCCCGCAGCACGGCGGCTTCGTATGCTCCGTGCGCGGCAGGAGCAGACACGACGTTCTCCCGACGATCACGCCACACTCTTGGCGGAAGTGCTCGCTCACGCTGGGGTCGAAATCGTTTTCGATATTCACCCGCACAGTTGCAATATCGGAGTCTCGCTGCGTCAGAACGGCTACCGAGGTCGTATCGTCACGATCGAACCGCATCGTCACGCATGGGAACAGCTTCGCTATTGCAGTATGGCTGACGACGGCTGGATGTTGTCCCATTCACTGATCAGCCACCATGATGGTGTGATCCTTTCCTCTGATGAACCGTTACCGCTGGTCAGTACGCGATTCGAATCGGCGGTCGAAGTGTTCTGCGAAGAGGGAGAAACGATTGCTGTGTGTCTTTCCCAAGCAGACGATGGTGAACTCCTCGAAGAGATCATCGGCTGCCGGTACATTCGAGCAATCAGTCTCGCCTGCAGTGTGACCGAACAAATCGAGCGAGCGGTGACGATCGAATCGGCGCTGGCAATACTGCGTCGATCGAACTACGATGTCGTTGCTGTCCATTCACGCCAGGTCGAAGAAAACCGTACAGCGGGAGCGATTGCCGATGTTATCGCTGTCCGTGTGCCGACAGGGAACTGGTGATTCTCGCGACTGTCTCCGACCGAGATCGTTCATCGTGCACGAGGGGGAGTAGCTGCTTCGCTAATTTGCAACCATGGCGAAAACGCTCTACTTGCTCGATGCCATGTCGCTGGTCTTTCGCGCTTACTACGCGATGAAGCGCGGCAGACGCCCGCTCCACTCACCGGCTGGCGAACCGACCGGCGCCGTCTTCGGCTACGCCAATATGCTCACTGCTCTGCTCGAACGCTACGATCCCGAGTACATCGCGTGTGTGTTCGACACCAAAGAACCGACCCACCGCCACGACGCCTACGCCGAGTACAAAGCCCATCGCGAGCCGTTCCCGGAAGAACTCGTGCCGCAACTCGATCGCATCAAAGAGCTGACCGACGCGCTCGGCATCGCACGGATCGAACTGCCGGGCTACGAAGCCGACGACATCATCGGCACGCTCGCCACACGCGCAGCCGCCGAAGGCTTCGACGTCTATTGCGTCACCAGCGACAAGGACTTCTACCAACTGGTCAGCGATCGGATCAAACTGCTCAAACCGAACGGCGGCGGCAGCGACTACGAGGTCCACGGTGTCGAGCAGTGCTACGAACGGTTCGGCGTCGCGCCCGAACGCGTCGTGGAAGTGCTCGCGCTCATGGGCGATTCGAGCGACAACATCCCCGGTGTGCACGGTGTCGGCGAAAAAACGGCGCGAGCGCTCATCGCCGAATACGGCACGCTCGAACAGCTCTATGCGCACCTGGACGAGATCGCCAAGCCATCGCTGCGGCAGCGTCTCGAAGAGGATCGCCAGCAAGCGTTTCTCTCGCGCGAACTGGCGCGCATTCACCGCGACGTCGAGCTGCCGATCGGCATCGCCGAATGCCGACGCCGACCGCCCGACACCGAGCAGTTGATGGCGCTTTTCGACACGCTCGGTTTTCGCCAACTCCGCGCACGATGGGAAAGCATCCTCGGCACCAGCGACCGCGCCGACCAGAGCACGCAGCCTTCGCTCGAAACGCTCGATACCACCGAGCACGACTACCGCACGATCGAAACGCTCGGCGAGCTTCGGCAACTTGCCGAACGGATCGAACGCGAGGCGACAGTGCTCGCTGTGGATTTGGAAACGACGTCGCTCGATGCGATGAACTGCCACATCGTCGGGATCGCGCTGTCGTTCGGGAGCAGTCGTTCCAACCACCGTCGCGCGTGGTACATCCACACTGCCGATGCCGATTGCCAGACGCCCCGAACGCTCTTCGACACCGACGCGCCGACCGACTGCGGTTTGCCGATCGAGACGGTTCTCGGTGAACTCGAGCCGCTGCTGGAGCGACAGACGCTGCCGAAGTGGGGGCAAAATCTCAAGTTCGACGCACTCATTCTGCGGCGGTACGGCGTGGACCTTCGTCCGATCGGTTTCGATGCGATGCTCGCCAGCTACGTGCTCGATCCCGATGCGCAACACGGCATGGATGCGCTCGCCCAGCGCTGGCTCGGATACAAACCGATTCCCATCACCGAGCTGATCGGCGCGCGCGGTGCGGGGCAGCGTTCGATGCGCAGTGTGCCGATCGCGACCGTCAGTCGCTACGCCTGCGAGGATGCCGACATCGCCTTCCAGCTCTGCGTGCGGCTCGGCGAGCAGCTCCGCAGCGAGCCGCGGCTGGATCACGTTGCACAGGCGATCGAATTTCCGCTCGTGCGCGTGCTACGCGACATGGAATACAACGGCGTCGCTATCGACGTCGAGCAATTGGAGGAGCTCCGCCGGCAACTGACCGACGAAATCGAACGGCTGCGGCAGCAAATTTGGAAAGACGCCGGCACCGAATTCAACATCGATTCGCCCAAGCAGCTCGGCGAGATTCTCTTCGAGAAAATGCAACTGCCCGTCGCCAAGCGCACCAAATCGGGTTATTCGACCGATGCATCGGTGCTGTCGGAATTGGCAGAGAGCTTTCCCATCGCGCAGCACGTGCTCGATTATCGCCAGTTGCAGAAGCTGCGCTCGACATACGTCGAAACGCTGCCGCGCATGGTCAATCCGCGCACCGGGCGCATCCACACGACCTTTTCACAGACGATGACGAGCACGGGACGACTGTCGAGTTCGGAGCCGAATTTGCAGAACATCCCAATCCGCACCGAGCTGGGACGCGCCATACGCCGGGCGTTCGTGGCGCAGCATCCCGACTGGATGATTTTTTCGGCGGACTATTCGCAAATCGAGCTGCGCATCATGGCGCACATCAGCGGCGACGAATCGCTCCGCCGTGCCTTCGCCGAAGGCAAAGACATCCACACCGCCACTGCTGCAGCACTGTTCGGCGTCGGCGAATCGGACGTCGATGCGATGATGCGGCGAACGGCGAAAACGGTCAACTTCGGCATCATGTACGGACTCGGCGAGTTCGGTTTGGCGCAGCGGCTCGGCATTCCGCGCAGCGAGGCTCGCCGCATCATCGAAAGCTACTTCGAGCGGTATCCGGGGATCGCAGCCTACATCGAGCGCACGCTCGCATTTGCTCGTCAGCACGGGTACGTCGAAACGCTGCTGGGACGGCGGCGATACTTCCGCGACATCGCCAGCCGAAACGCCAACGTCCGTGCCGCCGCCGAACGCGCTGCGATCAACATGCCGATCCAAGGCACTGCTGCCGACATGATCAAGCTGGCGATGATCGCTATCCACCGAGGCATGGAAGAACGGCGCATGCGTTCGATGATGATTCTCCAGGTGCACGACGAACTCGTCTTCGAGGTGGCGCCGGACGAACTCGACCAGGTCCGCGAACTCGTCACAGGCGAGATGGAGCGCGCTCTTCCGCTCGGCGACGTGCCGGTCGTCGTCGATACGACCGTCGGCAGGTCGTGGGAAGAGTCGGCGTAACTTTGCAGCCTATGAAACACCACCACTTGTGGCTCATTGCACTGGCAACGCTCGTTGTCGGTTGTGGCTCGGCATTCGATGCGACCGGGCGCCCGCCACGCGAGATTTTCGAGCACGCCGTCGCGGCGTTCAACGACGGCGACTTGTACGAAGCGCAACGACTGTTCGACATTATCCGCTTGCAATATCCTGCCAGCGAGTTCGCACCGGAGGCGCAGTTCTATCTTGCCGAGATCAGCTACCGTCGGCAAGAGTACGTCGTCGCGTCGTTCAACTACTCGATGATGCGGCGGCAGTATCCGCTGCATCCGCGCGCCAAAGAAGCGCTCTACAAAGCAGCGCTCTGTTACGTCCAGCTTGCGCCGCCCTACGACCGCGACCAAGAATACACACGCAAGGCGATCGTGGCGCTGCAGGATTTCGTTCGCGAGTACCCGCAGGACTCGCTGGCGACGCAAGCCCAACGCGAGATTCGTCGGCTGCGGAATCAGCTCGCCCAGCGCGAGTTCTCGATCGCCGAGCAATACCGCGTGCTGCGCTCGCCGCAATCGGCGCTGGTGTACTACGACTCGGTCATCGAGGACTACGGCGACAGCGACTTCGTCGAAGCAGCATTCGTCGGCAAGGTCGAGGTGCTCATCGAGCTGGAGCGCTACGACGAGGCGCTTTCGACGTGCGTGCTCTATCGGCAACTGTTTCCCAACGGTGCCGAACGCGACCGCATCGAACAGTTGCGCCGGCAAATTCCGCTCGGCAACGAACGCGCCGGAGGCAAACCGTGAGCGGAGCCATCGAGGTACAACGCTACACTCCCGACGATCGCGCCGAGTGGGAAGCGTTTCTGGCGCGCTGCAACAACGCGACAATGTTCCACCGGCAAGCATTTCTGGACTACCACGCGCCGGGCAAGTTCGAATTTCACCACCTGCTTTTTCGCCGCGAGGGCAAACTCGTTGCGGTGATGCCGGGTGGCTTTTTCCCCGATCGTCCGCGGCAGTATTGGTCGCCGGTCGGCGCCAGCTACGGTGGCTTCGTCGCGCCCGATCTGCCCTTCGAAACGTGCCTGCACATCGTCGATGCATTCCTCGACTACGCACGCGCACAAGGCTGGAGCGATGCGTTCATTATCCCGCCGCCGATCATCTACGCACGCGAACTCAACCAGCATTTCGAGTACGCGATGCTCTATCGGCGGTTCGGCTTCGAGCTGCACTACATTTCGCACGCCGTTCCGCTGACGCGCGGCGATCGCTTCTTGGAGTACTTCGACAAAACCGCCCGCAAAACCATCCGCAAGATTTTGCGCGAGGGCATTCTCCGCGTCGAAGAAAGCGACGACTACGCGACGTTCTACGACATCTTGCTCGAAAACAAAGCACGCCACGGCGCGCGTCCGACGCACACGCTCGAAGAACTCTACCGCTTGCGAGAGCTCGTTCCCGAACATTTGCGACTGCTGATGGTGTACGCCGATCGAACGCCGATCGCCGGATCGCTGCTGTTTCTGACCAACGACAACGTGGTGCTCTGCTTCTACAACATGCTGCGGTATGCATACGAGCATTTGCGACCGATCTACCTGCTCATGTACGAGATCGTCCGCCGCGCCTATGCCGAGGGATACCGCTGGGTCGATATCGGCGTCTCGCAGGACACCAAAGCAGCCGACCCGATGACGCCGTCGCTGAGTTTGATCGCCTTCAAAGAACGCTTCGACGCACGCGGCGTGCTGCGCACGACGTTCCACTACCGTTTCGCATCGTCATGAGAAAGCTCGCTGTTGCACTGGCTGCCCTGATGCTGGCAGCATCGGCGTCGGCACAAAAGGTGCCCGCGGTCGAACCGATCGATCTGGCGCAACTTCTCGAGCCAGCGCGCGACACGACGACGGTTCTCGTGCGCAATTTCTGGGCGACATGGTGCAAGCCGTGCGTCGAGGAGTTGCCCGTCTTCGGCGCGTTGGCTCGCCGCGATCGCACCGTGCGCATCGAACTTGTCAGCCTCGATTCGCCGCGTGACAGCGCAAAAGTGCGTGCCTACTGGCAGCGACGCGGTTTCGGCGGTGTGCGAGTGTTTCACCTGCGGCAGCAACTGCGAACCGACGGCATAGATGCGATCGCCCCCGAGTGGTCCGGTGCGATTCCCATGACGATCGTCGCGCGCGGCTCCCGTCGCATCGTCCACGAAGGGCAGCTCGACGGCACCGAACTGCAAAAGCTCATCGAAGCAATCAGGTGATGCGGATTCCGGCTGTATCGTTCAACGGTGCTCGATACGCACGAACACGCCTCGATCGGCGAGCCGATCGTACATCGAATTGCCGACTGTTCCTCCGATGCGTTCCTCGATTCGTACCGCCTCTGGCGGCAGAGCCAGCAAAGCTGCTGCGGCTTCTGCACGCCGACGAGCCAATGCGCGGTTGTAGCTCTCGGTGCCGATTCGATCGGTGCTACCGATGAGAGTGACCGTGGCACCGCGCGCAACGGCGCTGCGGACAAGGGCAACGACGGCGGTGTCGAGATCGTCGAATGTCGTCGCATCGAAACTGCAGCGTCCCAGCATCAACGTCCCGCTATCGTCGCTGCCGGCGGTAATCGTGTCGCGCTCGGTAAATGCAACACGCACGATTCCACTGCCACTTCGCTCGATGTGGTCGTTCCCAACCTGTGCGGCAATGTTCCATCGGAAGCTGCTGCTGGCGCCATTGAGCAGTGCGGCAGTTGCCAGTTGGATGCTCGTGCTCCGACCGGGCTGTAGCATCGTTTCTCGTTCGATACCGTCTTGGGCAAAGCGAAGACGCAGTGTGGCGGTATCGGTCGGCGGGACTAAGCGAGCAGCGATGACGACTTCGACCGAGGGTTGGGAAAGCGTGACTTGGTCGGTCTGCACCTGCACAAGTGGCGCCGGTGCTTTGATCCATACAGCGCGCATTTCGTCGGCGATTGCGGCGGTGGTGCTCCGTGGTATCGGCGGCTGCACCGGTTGTTCGGCGACGAGTACTCCTTCGCCGATCAACAAACGGCGTACACTGCGGAAACGGCTTGCCCGCAGTGAGTCCGGTTCGCCGTGCTCTGTACTCGGAGCCAATTGGAGCGGGAGATTCAGACTGCGAGCTGCGCGCGCGATCTGCCGCAACTGCGTCTGTGCTGCCGAATCGAGCTGATCGCTGCCTGGCTCGAAGAAAACCACAGGAACGAGCAGCCGACGTTTGACGATCCGCCGTGCGATCACCTCTGCGATGGCGGTATCTTGGCTCCACCGATGGATGCCGCGCAGCTCGACGGTTGCATCGAGCGTCGGTGGTGAGGGTGCGATCGGGGGTGGCTGCGGTGTGATCGGTAGTTCCGGCTGTCGGGGCAAAAGCCGCCGCATCAACGCGGCACCGATGAGGATGCGATGAATGCGCCAGGGAACGTCAGCTACCGGTGTAAGCGCCACTTCGCCGCGGATCTCTGGGCGAAACGACCATAACGAATCGAGTACGATCGTGTAGCCCATGCCCGCGCTCAAAGCCGCGCCGAAACTTGCAGCGGTCGGGATCGAGCCTGCCGATTGATTCCGCACACGGCTTTGTGTTTCGAACACCGCATTGCCCGCGGGTGAAATCAAGTCTTCGCGCTGTGCGTAGCGTGCCGAAAAAATCCAGTCCAACCGAAATCCTGCATCGAAGGCGACGGCGCTTGGCAGCTCCATACGAAGCAACGGCTGGAGCGACGCTGCCCAGATCGTCGCATCGAAATTGTAGCGACTGATCCCGCTTGTAGCACGATCTCCGACGATGACATTGCCGATGAATTCGTCGCGCTGAAGGACGCCGCCGAGATACTGCACACCGCTCCGCAGGTGAAGCCTCAGCGGTAGTTCACCGATCGATAGTGTCCCGCTTTCGATGGCGGCTGCGATGTTCCATGTGAAGTTCCAACGACCGCCGTAGCTCGAACAGCAACTCGGCACACCCGGCAATGAACCGAATGTCGCATCGTAGCGGCTGGCACCGATGCCGGCAGTGATGCCGAGTCGGGGAATGCTGTCGCAGTCGCCAGCATTGGCTGCCATGACACCGGTAAATATCGCGACCAAAAGTGCGAGCGTTGTTTTCATCGCACGATAACGAAAGATGTGCGACTGGTTATGCCTTTGCTACCGATGAGCACGACTCTATAGGTGCCCGTCTCGGCAAGAGTGAGGGCGATTTGAGTGCGTCCTTGCTCGACGGTGACTGGTCGGCGCAATACGAGATCGCCACGTGCGGTGTACACGGCGAGCATTCCCTCGAAACGTTCGTCCGATTCGATCGCGATCGTAACAGTGCCGCCGTCGCTCGGTGTGGGGAAGACCTCCATCCGGACGTTGCTCGATTCGATGATGCGCCGATCGCCGCAAAGTCCGGTCAGTTGGAGTATTCCTCCTGTCGTCTCGACGGCGACAGCACTGCCCCAGAAGGGCGCAGCGGCGAATTCGATGTGCGAAGTATCCTGGGGACCAAGCGCTGCGATGCCCGCGATGACGGCGAGCGTGTCTTCTCCACTTTTCATTGCACGTTCGATTTCGATCGTGGCGATTCGACGATCGGCTACTTGCTCGGAGGAAGCCAGACGAGCTGTACCGCCCGTGGTCCACACTGTGTCGGGAAGGAACAGTTGCCGATGAACAGCGATGCGAACGCTGCATAGAAGCGGGTCGCCGTAATCGAATGGCGATGTGAAATGTACCAGCAGAGGTATCGTCGCCCGACCGTGGACATCCGCCTCGACCGTCGGGATTCGCAGTGTCGCACGCGCACTGAACGGAGCAATAGGTATCCGCAAGTCGCTCTCGCATGGCTCGGTTCGGATAACGAGCACTGCATTTGTCGAATCGGGTACGGTACGTTCGATTGTGAGTGTGAGTGAATCACCGGGCGGTATTGATCGCGGGAATGAGCCGCTCACACGAAATCCGCCGACTGGTTCGATGTGGGCAGCGGCGATGGTGATGGTGGCGCTTTGCGTGTTGTAAAGCCGCAGTGTGCGTTGAGATTGTTCCGGCAGAAAGCCCAGCGGCGTCGCGTGTGGACGGAGCGTGCCACCGACCCCGACACCGCGCAAAATGACTGTGGCGGTATAATCGCGCCAACCATAGGAGATGTACAGCGTGCCATAGCTTGTATCGCTCGCCTGTGGAGTAAACTCGATTGTGAGAGCAAGTGCACTATCACCGGCGATGACGGTATCGCGCGGTGGAGAAAGCAATCGAAATGCCGAGCGGAATGCGTCGTAAATCGTCGCACCGCCGACTGGCAACGGTGCGGGGTCCCGGTTGAGGAGAACGATTGCCCGTACCCGCGACGGAGAACCGACGCACGCCGAACCGACATCGAGTGTATCGGGCGTCGAAACGTTACGCTGGAGCGCTTTTCCTTCAAGCGGCATGCGCCATACTTGCTCGCAGTGACGAATCACAAGCGCACCGTAATAGTTCCCTGGTCGTGTCGGTGAAAAACGCAGGGCAATGTCGGTGCATTCGCCCGGGCGAAGTGTATCGGGTGTCACGGGAGCAGCGAGCTGAAAGGTCGGCTCACCTTCGACCCAGCGATCGGCTATGGTAATCGGAACGCTGCCGTTGTTGCACAGTTTGGCGCGGAAAATTGTGTCGGCAGCCGTGTAGGCGTAGAGAGCCGCAAAGCGTAGCGTGTCGGTTCTGATACTGAGCGTTCCGATCCTCAGCGGAGGGCTGACGACTGTTTCGGGAAAAAGGAACGTCCGCAAAAGCAGCTCCAACGGCGCAGTCGCTGAAGATGACGCCACGTATCGCTGATCGGGCGAAAATTGGACAGTTGCCAGTGCTCCTTCGTGTGTAGTTGCCTGTCCGACTATTTGATTTACTGCCAGGTCCCACAAAGGCGCCTGCGGTTGACCGCGGAATCCGAACACCAGATATCGCCCATCGCTACTTGCCGTAACTGCCACCGGTGTCGAGGCAGCCCGCCGGTCGGAACGAACAATTTGTGATGTCGAGCGATCGAGAACGAACACTGGTGCGCTGATGCCCTGGACAACGGACGGTCGGGAAGCATTGCAACCGATCGCCACTCGCTGACCGTCTGGCATTGCCGATAGCAGCGCTACGTGAGGCAACCATTGCCAATTGTATTCGCCGACAAGCGACCATTCAGGCAAGCGGTAGCGCTGGAGGCGACTATCGCGCAAGGCGATGAGCGCCTCGCCGCTACCGATCGCAAGAGCAGTTGCCACTGTCGGAACAGCTACGATGCGGTCAGCGATGATTGCGTTTTGCTCGATGCGATAGAGTCGAATTCCTCTCGCGAGTGTGCCGAGTGTCGCCAGCGTTCTGCTGACCGTGTCGAGTGCGGCGGCTCCGAATGCATCGGCAGAGATTTCACCGCTCCAGAGCGGTTGCGTCGAGCTCGTGGTTAGCAGTGTCGCATAGCCGCGTCCGCCCGCGTTGTAGATCGCCAGGACACGTTCGGTGTCGAGATAGGCGACATACACCGGTTGAATCTGCCCGACGTCGGGTGGCATCGCTCGCCAGGTGATCTGCCTCGATACGACGTCCCATTCGACCGCCTCGCCGTTGTTGGCATGGAGCACGAGTAAACGCGTGCCGTCCGAACGGAAGGCGATACGGCTTGCAGCGGTAGGTGTACCGTCATCGAGTCGATAGGTGCGCTGCCGTGCATCGAGCTGGCGCAAGCGGAATCGCAAACGGTCGGTCGGTACATTCGGGACTGTCCACACAGCGCTGCTGTCGGTGGTGGTGACGATCGTGTCCCATGTCGCGCCGCTGTCGAGCGAATATTCGAGCGTGACTTGTGCATCTGCTGCCATGCCGCTCCAACGGAGCGTGACATCGGTGCACGGGGTCAATAGTTCCCCTCCGCTCGGCCATGTGAATTGCAAATGCTGTGGTGCTGGCAGTGGGAACCAATTGCAATGCACCGGCAGGCTCAGCGACGATCCGCCGTCGTAGTACACCGTGATTGTCGCGCTGTGGAACCCAGTATCAGGCGGCGTGCAGTGGATTCGCATGAGGTAGGGCAACGGGGAATAGACCAATGCTGGCAGCGGTGCGGGAGCACCGAGCCAACCTACCCATTCGATACGAAAAATCGGCGAGCTTGAAACTATCGAGTCCACACGGATGGGAAGCTCTCCACCGCCTGTAGAGTCGTAGCGTCCCAACTGGAGCTGCAAATACACGGGGACGATTTTTGTCGAACCTGGTGCGATCGTTCCGCCGTCGAGTTCTTCGATGATTGCGCGTTGCTGGGAGACGATTCGCGGTACAGGCATTCGTGGCAAACGAACACTGTCGCTGGCGACCGAAGACTGGCTCCACGCGATGATTTGTACGGATGGTTCGGTATGTAGTCGAGGGTCGGCGCGCCAGGTGATTTTCGATATGCCTTGTCGAGAGTCGAGCGTTTCAATGCGCTGTGGGCGGGCGCTGAACCGCGAGGAGCTGATGAGCGCAGTGCCACTGTCGAGTTGTGTCGGCGACCCGTCCTGTGTGCAACGCACGACGACCGACAGCAGTGGATACTGCGAAGAATCTACCGCCGAAACTACCTGGATTCGAAATTGTGCACTCGCTGTGACGATCGAGAAAAGCAAAGCTGTAAGCCACCGCATCGAGCACTCAGAAAAAGTAGAAATTGGACTCGCTTCTGCCGCGCGATTTCTCCTGCGAAGAACGCGTTGCGCAATAACAAGCGGTAGTCTAAGACGGTAAACATGCTCTTTCCATTGAAGATGTGTGCTCTGATTCACTGCTGTGCCGAAGTTTGGAGCAATGCCGCTTACTTGCCGTATGGAGATGCGCCTTCCTCCCGTCATGCTGAACTTGTTTCAGCATCTCAATGCACTGCTTGTCATGCCGAACTCGTTTCGGCATCTTGCTCAAAGACCCTGAAACAAGTTCAGGGTGACAACAAGGAGGACGAGACCCTGAAACAAGTTCAGGGTGACGGCAAGGAGGATGAGACTCTGAAACAAGTTCGGAGTGACGCGGTGTTTTTGTGAGTGTCTTCCGTCGTCACGCCGAATGTGTTTTGACATCTTATAGCCCTCGCCCGGTGGTGTGGAATGGCGAGGTGCTGAGCCACTGTGAAGAGGTAGCGTGGCATGATGTTTGCCTACTCATAGTGCGAAGCAATTCCATCACTGATCGTAACGCGATGTTATGGTGGTGTTGCACGAATTCAACACCTCAAAAGATTCTGAAATCGAGTTTGCTGTGACAAAAGCGGTCATGTTGTGCCCTACTGATTTCGATGTTGTATGTGCAACATCGTATGTTTGCATTGAGTGAGATGTACAATTACCCATCCTCGGCGACGACGACGGGGAAGTGTCCATCCCAACCGTGCGAAAGTCACTATTCCGGAGGTACCTATGCAACAGTTGATATGCCTGTTCCTGCTTGGACTGATGTGCAGCGCTGTGTGGGGACAAACGCTCGATCGGGGTGTCATTTCGAGTGGCGCTGTACGGTCGAGCAACGGCGCTCTCGCCATGCACGGCACGATCGGCCAACCGATCATCGGCATCGGCGCTGGAGGAACCGTCACCGCTGCCCATGGTTTTTGGTATCGCTTCTCCTCATCTCTATCGAGCATCGAACGGACAGCTCCTTTTACGGCACGCATCACGCCGCAACCGGCGGTGACCACCGCAACAGTGGAGCTTGCGTGCAGCCAACTTGCGACGGCAGAGCTGCTGACGCTGCAGGGGCGGCGCGTGACTGAGCTGACGTTCGAGCCGGTCGGTCAGGGTGCTCGTGCACAGCTCGATTGTTCGCAGCTTGCCAGCGGGGTGTACCTGCTGCGTCTCGGCTGCGGCAGTGAGCGGATGTTCCTGCCGCTTGTCATCGGAAAGTAACCTGCTTTTCTGTTTCACAACTGCTGGAGTTTTCCCATGAAACGTTTGCTCGCTGTTGTTGCTGCGCTGGTGGTTGGTGCAGTGGTTGCGTCGGCACAAGTGCCGCGCGTGTTGTCGTACCAGGGCATTCTGACCGATAGCCAGGGTCGGATTTTGCCCGACGGAGAGTACACGCTGACGATTCGGCTCTACGACCGTGTGGATGCGACCGAGCCGATCTATGTCGAGGAGCAACGCGTCGTCAGCGTGCGCGGTGTGGTCAACGTGCTCATCGGCACGGTCGAGCCGTTGCCGTGGAAGCTCTCGTTCGACCGTGTTTATTACGTCGGCATGAGCGTCAATGGGTCGGAGGAGTTGCGACCGCGGACGATGCTGACGGCGGTGCCGTATGCGTTGCGCGCCGAAAGTGCTGCCGTTGCCGACGTCGCCAAGACGGTCTCGCCGGAGGCACTCAAAGGAGTGCAGATACAAGCCACTCCGGATGGACCAGCCGGCGGTGACCTGACGGGAACATATCCGAATCCCTACATTGGCAATAACAAGGTGACGACGGGCAAGATTGCCACGGCGGCGGTGACGACCGACAAGATCGCTCCGGCAGCGGTGACGGCAGCCAAGCTGAACCAGATGGGCGCAGCGACGGGCGAATACCTGCGGTGGAACGGCACTCAGTGGGACCCGTCGCCAGTGAGCACCGATGCGTGGGCACTGGTGGGCAATGCTGCCACCAGCAGCAACTTTTTGGGGACGACCAACGCACAACCACTGGCGATACGGACAAACAACCTCGAACGCATGCGCATCGATGCCAGCGGCAATGTCGGGATCGGGACGACGACGCCGTCGAATCGCCTGCATGTGACAGCAACGAGCAATCCAGTACGCATCGAGGGACTCGGTACCGACAACACACTCGATAATGTGCTTGTCGTCGATGCCAATGGTGTGATGAAAATTCGTACCGCAACTAGTTTGTCCGGCACGATCGGCTGGAGCTTGACTGGTAATAGTGGCACCAACCCCTCGACGAATTTTCTCGGTACAACCGATGGCGTCGATCTGGCGGTACGCACGAACAATACCGAACGGCTGCGGGTGACAAGCTCTGGTTATGTCGGGATCGGGACGACGACACCGTCGGTCATGCTCGATGTCAGTGGTGATGCAAATATCGCAGGCAACAATACGGTTGGTGGAAACATCAGTGTCAGTGGAAATGCAACCATATCAGGCAATCTCTCCACAAACGGCAATGCCACGCTCGGCGATGCATCCAGTGATGTGCTGACGGTCAATGCGCAGATTGCTTCGTCACTTATTCCGACCACAACAAATGCGTTCGATCTCGGCACAAATCTTCTTCGATGGCGGAACGGATGGTTCAGTGGGACGGTTACCGCAAGTGGACTGACACTCGTTGGATTCACGCCTGGCTCTGTTCTATTTATCGGCACTGGTGGTGCACTGAGTCAGAACAACGCGAACTTTTTCTGGGACAACACTAACGTGCGGCTCGGCATCGGCACTAATACACCGAGTGCAAATCTTCATGTGGTCGGCAATGCGACAGTGACGACCAATACCTCGATTGGTGGGAACCTGAGCGTTGCTGGGAATGCGAACATCAATGGCAATACCACTCTCGGCGATGCCACAACCGACAACGTCACGTTCACCGCGCGGGTGAATTCGCACATTCATCCTTCGACGGATGCGACATACGATCTGGGGGCGAGCACGCTGCGTTGGAAGGATGGATGGTTCAGTGGGACGGTGACGTCGCAGAATGCGACGGTGACGAGCTTGACGCCGGGGTCGGTGGTGTTTGCGGGTACTGGCGGTGCATTGAGTCAGAACAACGCGAACTTTTTCTGGGACAACACCAACGTGCGGCTCGGCATCGGCACAGCTACACCTGCCTACCCCTTGCACGTTCATGCGCCGACACACAACGCGATCAACGTCACCAGTACAGGCACTACCGGCGCAGGAATTCGCTTCGATGCCAATAGTAGCGGTGGACGCAGATTTTCGATCCTTGCAACAGGAACCGGAGCGGGAGTAGGTGCGAATAAGCTGGGATTCTTCGATGAAACAGGAGGATACTATATCGCGGTGATGGAGGGAACTACAGGCAATGTTGGTATCGGCCCAAGTGCAATTACTGGTCCTCAAGCACGGCTCCATGTTGATGGCGGTGCGATCGCTGTAACTAATAGTGGCACGCC
>JAOAGY010000003.1 GCA_026415505.1 Chlorobiota bacterium
GTGCATGCTGCCGCCACGACGATCAGCACAATCGCAAGCAGCCGATGCACCCAGCCGAGCATACACGTGCGCCGGCGGCAATTAGAGCGTGGCGGTCACCTTGAGCACATCGCGAACGGCTGGCTCGACGTAGTCGGCGAACTGCTCGAAGTTCTGCTCGAAGAGCGAGACCAGGTATCGCGCTTTGTCGTCGTAGGCGGTTTTGTCTGACCACGTGCTGCGCGGATCGAGGATTTCGTCTGGAACGCCCTCGCACGTTGTCGGAATTGAGAGCCCAAAGTACGGCTCGGTGACAAATTCGACGTCATCGAGCGCGCCTGAAAGCGCTGCGCGAAGCAAAGCACGCGTGTAGGCGATCTTCATGCGGCTTCCGACGCCGTAGGGACCGCCGCTCCAGCCGGTGTTGACCAGCCAGACCGTCGCGCCGTGCTGCAACATGCGCTCGCGGAGCATGTTCGCATACACCGAGGGATGATGCACCATGAACGGCGCACCGAAACATGTCGAGAACGTCGCCGTCGGTTCTTTGACGCCTGCTTCCGTTCCGGCGACGCGTGCTGTGTAGCCCGACAGGAAGTGATACATGGCTTGTTCGGGTGTCAAGCGAGCAATTGGCGGCATCACCCCGAACGAATCGCAGGTGAGGAAGAAAATATTCGTTGGATGTCCTGCTTTGTTTTCGGCGACGACGTTCGGTAGCATGTCGCGTTTGTACGATGCGCGCGTGTTTTCGGTGATCGTCTGATCGGCAAGGTCTATGCGGCGCGTGACGGGATCGTACACGACGTTTTCGAGAATCGTCCCGAAGGTGCGCGTCATCTGGAAAATCAGCGGTTCAGCTTCGGCGCTCAGGTTGATGACTTTGGCGTAGCAACCGCCCTCGAAGTTGAAGATGCCATCGTCGCTCCAGCCGTGCTCGTCGTCGCCGATGAGCGGACGCTCCGGATCGGTCGAGAGCGTCGTCTTGCCCGTCCCCGACAGTCCGAAAAAGAGCGCGACATCGCCAGCAGCGCCCACGTTCGCCGAGCAGTGCATCGGAAACACACCGCGCAGCGGAAGCAGGTAATTCATCAGCGTGAAGACGGACTTTTTGATCTCGCCAGCATAATGCGTCCCGCCGATGAGCACCAGCCGCTGCTCGAAACTCAAGATGATAAACTTGTGCGAGGCGGTGGCGTCGATGTCCGGCTGTGCGTGGAAATTCGGCACATGGACGATCGTGAAATCCGGCGTGAAACTCGCCAGCTCTTCCGGCTGCGGTTCGATGAACATGTTTTTGGCGAACAAGCTGTGCCAGGCGTGTTCGGTGACGGTGCGGACGGCATACCGATAGCGCTCGTCGGCACCGACCCACGAATCGTGGACGTACACATCGCGCCCTTGCAGGTACGCAAAGACACGCCGTTTGAGACGCTCGAATGCTTCGGGTGAAAACGGACGATTGACCTTCCCCCACCAGACGTGTTCTTTGCTCGACGGCTCTTCGACGATGAATTTGTCGCTGGCACTGCGTCCGGTGTTCGGTGCCGTCATGCAGAGGAGCGCGCCATGCTCGGAAATTTCTGCTTCCCCCAGGATGACTGCGTGTTCGTAGAGTTCCGCTGTCGGTGCGTTGTGATTGATTTCGCCCAATCCAATCAATCCCATTCCGGCAAGGTCCGATCGGAGTGCGTCGGAGGCAATCATGATGCAGGCGTAAAAAGTGGAACACAATGCGATGCAAACTTACAGCATATTTGCAGCACCGAACAGCGATGACAGCTTCTCCGATGAGCGACGACCGCCGAACCTCGCGCCGCAAAGAAGAGCACGTGCAACTGTGCACCGATGCCGACGTGCGCTTCCGACGAAAAACGACCGGTTTGGAGCGCTACGACTTCGACTACGTCGCTCTGCCGGAATTGAATTTCGACCAGCTCGACACCTCGTGCGAGTTTTTGGGCAAACGGTTGACGCTGCCCTTGCTGATTTCCTCGATGACGGGCGGCTACGACGGCGCAACGGCGATCAATGCCGCACTGGCGCGCGTATGCCAGCGTCGCGGTTTGGCGCTCGGCATCGGTTCGATGCGGCAAGCGCTCGAGTCGAACGCCCACGCGGAGAGTTTTCGCATCGCACGGCGGGAAGCACCCGATGTTCCGCTCATCGCCAATATCGGTGGAACGCAACTGGTGCAAGGTGTCGGCATCGAGCAGATCGAACGCCTCGTTGCGCTCATCGGCGCCGACGCTGTTGCCGTTCACCTCAATCCGCTGCAAGAGTTGCTCCAGCCGGAAGGGACGCCGAGATTTCGCGGTGTGCTCGATGCCATTGCTGAACTGGTTTCGAATCTGTCGGTGCCCGTCATCGTCAAGGAAGTCGGTGCAGGGATTTCCGGTCGCGTTGCCGAACGGCTCGTCGAGGCTGGCGTGCGCATCGTCGATGTCGCCGGTGCAGGCGGTACCAGTTGGGCGGGTGTCGAGTTGCTCCGGAGCGACATTGCAGATCACCCGCTCGCCGAGCTGTGGGATTGCGGCATACCGACCGCCGATTGCATCGTCGAGGTCGCCTCGCTTCGCACACGTGCGCCGCTGATCGTCATCGGTTCCGGCGGTATCGTGACCGGTTTCGATGCAGCCAAAGCGATCGCTCTCGGTGCCGATCTGGTCGGCATTGCACGTCCGTTGCTCCAGGCGCTCCAGCGCGGCGGGGAAACCGAACTCGAACGCTATCTCGACGCATGGGAACTGCAGCTGCGAGCAGCGATGTTCGTCACTGGTTCACCGACGATCGGAGCGCTTCGCAACGCACACCTTCGCCAGCGGAGCTGATGGCACACACAACGGATACCCACATGTTCGACTCGCATTTGACGATCATCGAAGGCGCAATTGCCGATGCCCTTGCGAAAGCACATTTGCCGCCGGAGCTTGCCGAGCCGATCGCCTACACGCTCGATGGCGGAGGCAAACGCCTCCGTCCGCTCCTGACCGTGTTGGCAGCCGAAGCCTGCGGCGCATCACCCCACCGAGCAGCACCGCTGGCAGCAGCGATCGAGATACTGCACAATTTCACGCTCGTCCACGACGACATTATGGATCGCTCGCCGCTCCGCCGCGGTAAACCGACGGTGTACGTTCGCTGGGATGAATCCACGGCGATTTTAGCCGGCGACACGATGATGGGGATCGCCTACCGCCTTCTTTCGGAGCACTACGACGCCGAAACCTGCCGGCAGCTTGTCGCCGAATTTTCCGCTGCGTTCATCGAAATTTGCATCGGACAGGCTGAAGACATCGCCTTCCGCTATCGCCCGTCTGTGGCGATGAGCGATTACACGGAAATGATCGCGCGCAAGACCGCACGACTTTTCGCAACGGCGACTGCGTCGGGTGCAATCGTCGCAGGTGCTTCGGATCGCACGAGCCAGGCTCTGCGGCGATTCGGTCACGGGCTCGGTATGGCTTTCCAAATCCAGGACGACGTGCTCGATCTCTTCGGCGAACCTCAGTTCGGCAAGCAACGCGGACAAGATTTGCGAGAGGGGAAAAAGACGTTCATCGTCCTGAGCCTTGCCGACCGGTGCAGCAGCGCACGCGCGTTGCTCGAACGCTACATGCACGGCGAGCCGATCGCCAGCGATGCCGACATCGAGCGCATCGCCACGCTGTGCCGGCAGTGCGGCGTTCTCGAAGAGGCACAAACGACGATCGACAGCTACCTCGACGACGCAATTGCTGCGATTCGACGAGAGTTACCGCCGTCGCCAGCACGCGATTTGCTCGTCGCCGCAGCCGAAAAGAATCGGACGCGGACACTCTGACGGTAGCTGCTTACAGTGTCCATGTGCCGATCTTTCCTCACAGAATCTCGAACCAAGACTTTATCTTGAGCGCCATCAGCTTTCGTCGTTCTTCGAGGAACTCGTCGTAGCTGGGAATCACTCCGTCGAGCATGGACTCCGGAATGCAATGTGCACGTAGGTTTGCACGCAGCTCTGTTTCGTCGGTGATACCACCATATTTTTTCTTGCCTCCTCTGACTTGCTCTGCAAGCTCCCTGAAGTAGGTCTCTGGCGATTTATCACCGATAGCGATGTTGATTTCGCTCTGTGCGATCACGAAGTTGGCAATCTGGTTGTAACGGCTCCGTGGGAGACCCAAATTTTTCAGGTACTGTTTCGGATATATGTGGTGTACGTCGCTACGATTGAGCAAAAGATCGTGCACCGTGATGTCACGCGAGAGAAAACCCTTGTCGCCGAGCTTTACTTGTGCAGCTTGGTAACAGAGGAAATAGGGGCTATTCGGCGAGGAGGTATTCATGAGTTCCGGTAGCATGCCCGTCCAAAAACTATCCGGCAGCTCGCTTTCGATCACTGCGTCGAAATAGGCTGCAATTCCGCGTTCCTCGAACTGGCGAATATCGAAGTCGAACGCCGAATCGGGGCTGCCTGTATAGCGACCACGCAAGACAGACATGGCATACCAGCGACGCACAAGCCGTTCGAGATCGGCGGCGGGCAAACCCTCTGCGCGACCACGTAGGTAGATGATGTAGGCGAAATTGACTGCGTTACGTCCACCGATCAAGTCGCTCGTCACGAAGCCCGCCGATCGCAATATCATCGTGAAGCGCTCGAAGTGAGTCTTGTTGATGAATGCCAACACACCCTTTTTGAGTTTTGCAAACGACTGCTCGGCGATCTCCTCCTCGAATTGCCTTGTCTCGAAGTTACGACCGGATAGTAGCGCCACAAGGTCCTGCAGCTTACCGCGCCCGAACTCGGAGGTAAACGCTACGCGCAGCATGTCAGTATAGGTCGGGTCGTAGATGTCGTCATTGACGTCTTTGAGCCAGCGCATTGCGGGAAAGAACTCGGAGGCAACGAACTCTTTGTCGTTTTTTTCGATCGTCGTCACAAACTCGGGCGCTACCGCAGCGTGACAGAAATAATCGATCGCCTTCCGCAAGAGATTGCCCCCGTAGGTCTCGTTGACAGCGATTTTCGACATGGCAAAGTCAGCCTGCGAAAGCTCGATACCAGCCGAGTTTACTCGAATGAAAATCTCCGTCACTGTTTCGATATCGAGTTCCTCTGCCAGTTCGATTACTCCGATGTGGTTGTTGACGATCTTGCGCAGCTTCTCGATACAAGCGAAGACGGCATCCTGCGAGATACCTGGATTGTTACGACAGTACGCCGTCACAAGCTGAAATACACTCGTTGACGGCGCGAAGACCTCGGCTATGTCTTCAATCCATGCGACGTCTTTGCGAATCGCTGGATTGGCTACTTCGAAGCGCTCCTGTTGGGGATGAAAGGCGATACGAATGCGGACGGACTCGTAGTCCTTGGTCAACACTTCGCGACCGAGTAGTGCTGCCATCAGTGCAGTGACGCGCTGCTGACCATCGATCAATATCCGTTTGCCTGCCGATAAGGTGCCGTCCTTGAGCCTTACGGTCGGGTTGCGCCAGGTGATCAGGTAACCGACTGGATAGCCTCGATAGAGCGAGTCGAGCAGGTTACGTACCTTCGTCGCGTCCCACACAAACGGGCGCTGAATTTCGGGAATAGCGATCTCGCCGGACTTGACCCAAGTAAGGATGGTTTCGATCGGATGCGGAGTGACGGAGTAACGCTGGGTTGACATAGCTCAGTGTGTCACTCTGACGGTATCACTGATGGTGTTCTCTGCGTCACTCCGCAATCCGTGCTCGATGTGCCGCTCGCCGCTTGTACACACGCGCTCGGATTACGATTCGAGTTCTTCTTCGAGTTCGGGATCGGTGATTTTTTCGCGGTCGTCGAGCATGTCGTGAAGGTAATCGAGCTTCTTGCGCAGATGCAAGACCGCATAGCGCTTGCGCGCCAGCAGTGTGTTGATGTTGACCCCGCTGGCTTCGCTCATTTCGCGAAACGAAACACCCTCGAACTCGTTTTTCTCGAACACCTCACGCTGTTCCGGCGGAAGCTCTGCCAAACCTTCCTGGACTTTTTCCCAGATCGTTTTGCGCATCAACTCGGTTTCCGGCGAATAGCTTTCGTCGGCGATGAAATTCTCGAACGACTCGACGCCTTCGTCAATGAGTGACGGCGTAAGCATGTCCGAGAACGAATCGGTTTTCTTCTTGCGGTACGAGTCAATGATGCGGTTTCGCACCGCCGTGAAAACCCACGAAGCGACATTCTCGATCGGACGATCGATCGTCTGTGCTGCCGCCAACACGTTGGCAAACACATCGTGGAGAATGTCTTCGGCTTCCTCCTGCGTTTTGACACGCTGGCGGATGTAGCCCAATAGCCGCTTGCGTTCGGTGCGGTAGAGTTGTTCCAGTTGCATTGCCAGGTTCATAGCTGGCTCCTTTCGTTGAATTGTGGCACTACCGATTACGCGCTCGGTCGAGCGCAATGCGGTCGGCAATTGGTCATGCCACATATCTCCGTCGAGTAGTTGAACTTCGTCTGTCGCAATAACACTTTGGCGCTTCATTTTGTTTCGTCGTCGAAGAAGAACTGTGCCACTGTCTGCACTGCTCGTGTCGCCGGTCACTTAGACCGAACTGCGCGACAATCGTTGACAAATCCGACTGTCATCGTTGCCGACTTGCCTGCAGCATCGGGATACGAATGCCGTATTGCTGGGCATTGGCGATCGCTGTGTCGTAGCCGGCATCGGCATGACGCAAAATGCCGGTGAGTGGATCGAACGTGAGCACGCGCTCCAATCGCCGCGCTGCTGCGTCGGTGCCGTCGGCAACGACCACCATGCCCGCATGGAGCGATAGTCCGATGCCGACGCCGCCACCGTGATGGAACGACACCCACGTAGCGCCGCCGATAGCGTTGAGCGCGAAATTGAAGTACACCCAATCGGCGATCGAATCGGAGCCATCGAGCATCGCTTCCGTTTCGCGATAGGGCGATGCGACCGAACCGCAGTCGAGATGGTCACGTCCGATGACGATCGGCGCTTTGACGCGACCGGTGCGAACCAATTCGTTGAAGAGCAATCCTGCTTGTGCCCGCTCGCCGTAGCCGAGCCAGCAGATACGCGCGGGCAAGCCTTGGTAGCGAATGTGTCGCTGCGCACTCCGAATCCATCGGTGGAGATGTTCGTCGTGTGGGAACAGCTCCATGATCGCTTCGTCGGTGGTGCGGATGTCTTCCGGATCGCCGCTGAGCGCGACCCAGCGGAACGGACCGCGTCCGTCGCAGAATTGCGGACGAATGAACTCGGGTACAAACCCTGGAATGGCGAACGCGTGCTCGACACCGCCGAAATCTTTGGCGATGCCGCGAATGTTGTTGCCGTAATCGAACACAATAGCGCCGCGCTCGCGGAAGGCGAGCATCGCCCGAACATGCTCGGCAATCGAAGCGTAGGCGCGCCGCAAGTATTCGTCCGGATCGTCACGTCGGAGCTCGTCGGCTTCCGCTTTGCTCAAACCTGCCGGATAGTAGCCGTTGAGCGGATCGTGCGCAGCCGTTTGGTCGGTGACGACGTCCGGAGTGATGCCACGACGGACCAACTCCGGATGCACTTCTGCTGCATTGCCGACCAGACCGATCGAAATCGGCGTTCCTGCCGCTTTGTGCTCGCCGATGATACGGAGCGCTTCGTCGAGGTCGTCGAGCATCATTTGGCAGTAGCCGTCGCGGATGCGGCGCTCGATGCGCTCGCGGTCGATCTCGACGCAAAGTATCGCTGCACCGGCGATCGTGGCTGCCAGCGGTTGTGCACCGCCCATCCCACCCATGCCAGCAGTGAGGACGAATCGCCCGCTGAGCGTTCCGCCGAAGTATTTCCGTCCGCACTCGGCGAACGTCTCGTAGGTGCCCTGCACGATACCTTGCGTGCCGATGTAGATCCAACTGCCGGCGGTCATCTGTCCGTACATCGTCAAGCCTGATGCTTCCAAGCGGCGAAACTCGTCCCACGTCGCCCACTTCGGCACCAGGTTCGCGTTGGCGATGATCACGCGCGGTGCGTCGGCAAACGTTCGCACCACCCCGACCGGTTTGCCCGACTGAACCAGCAACGTTTCGTCTTCGTCCATCGTGCGGAGCGAGTCGAGTATCGCCTCGAAGCATTCCCAATTGCGGGCTGCTTTGCCGCTACCGCCATAGACGACGAGCTGATCGGGTTTTTCGGCGTTCTCCGGATCGAGATTGTTTTGAATCATCCGGTACGCGGCTTCGAGCTGCCAGTTTTTGCAGGTCAGTCCCGAACCGCGCGGTGCGCGAACGATTCGTTGTGTCGTCGTCATAGGTCACCTCGCCAGTGATGTATCGTCACGTGCGACCATTTCTGCAATCTGCCGGAGCAATTGCCACGGATAAATGCCGGTGTCGTGACCATCTGCCCATCGTGCACGAACCGCGTAATTGCCGACCGGTTCGAGTGCGACCAGCTCGTTCATGCCCGGCGAAAACTGCTGTAGCGGAAGCATCACCGTCGTCCCGAATACGTGCTCGCCCTTGCAGTACGCACAGGGACAGTGCTGGCGCAACACGTCGAGCGGAATCGTTGCAGTGAAGCCGTCGCCCCACACGATGCGGAGTCTGCTCGGATCGAGCCGTTCGATGCGAATCGGTCGTTGAACGTCCATTCCATTTACGAGCGCTGCAGTGCAAAAATCGTAAATTCACGGCGAATTCCATCGCAAAAGCTCGACCGATGGAGATCGTTCAGCGTTCGATCGCACTGGAGCCGCTCGAGCGCGGCATTCACTGCATCACCGCACGCATCGCCGAACAATTGCCCGAAATAGCTCGATTCCGCGCCGGTCTGCTGCATTTGTTTCTCCAGCACACCAGCGCAGCGCTTTCGCTCGGCGAGAACACCGATCCGGACGTCCGCAGCGATCTGGCAGAGCACTTGGACAGACTCGTGCCGGACGACCTGCGCCTCTACCGCCACGCGCTCGAAGGAGCCGACGATGCTTCATCGCACATCAAAAGCGCACTCATCGGTACAAGCCTGCTCATTCCGATTCGCGATGGCGCGATGGCACTCGGACGGTGGCAAGGCATTTACCTCTGCGAGTTCCGCGACCGTCCGAGCCGGCGAACGCTCGTGGCAACGATCATCGGCACTGAACGATGAACGCCGTCGCTCGACTTGTCGCACCGGTACGGCTGGTGTTGACATCGCTGCTCGATTTTTTCGCACCGTGGCGATGCATGATGTGTCATGCCGTCTTGCCGTCCGATACGCTGTGGCATTACATCTGCCAGCGGTGTCTCGACCGGCTCGCCCCCGCACCGACGCCGATAGAGCTGTTGGCACACATCGAACAATCGGGCGATCCGGACGAATGTGCCCTGTCCTTTGTCATCGCACGCTGGAGCGCATCGCCTCGGCAACAGCCTGGACTGTTCGACCTCGTCCACGCGCTCAAGTACTACGGCTACTGGCGCATCGGCGTCGAACTCGGACGCGAACTCGGTGCTGCTGTGCGTCTGCTGGCTCCTGTGCGATACGATGCGCTCGTTCCTGTGCCGATTCATCCGGCGCGACGACGCGAACGCGGCTACAATCAAGCGGAAGCGATCGCCGAAGGAATGCACGAGATTCTGCGCATCCCCGTTTGGTGCGATGCGATCCGGCGCACGCGCTACACGCAGAGCCAAACGCGACTTTCGGCAGCCGAGCGACGCATCAACACGCGCGATGCGTTCGGCGCGGGAAAACAGGCAGAACGCTTGCGCGGAGCGACGGTGCTGATCGTCGACGATGTCTTGACGACCGGCTCGACGCTCAATAGCGTTGCCACGGCTGCGCTCCAGCTCGGTGCTGCACGCGCCGATGCTGCAACGATCGTCGTTGCGGCGACATGACGATTCACTATCGCCATTCGACAATGCGACCCATGCTTCGATGGTTTCTGCTGGCTGTCTGCACCGTGTGTGCATCGGCACAGGTGCTGCTTCCCTACGAGCAATTCGACACCGACGGTATTCCGCCCGACGTGTACAAGCAGCGGCGCGAGCGATTGGCGGCAGCTCACACCGCTCGCTCGCTCATCGTACTGCTGAGCGCCGACGTGCGCAATCGGCAAAACGACGTGGACTACGAGTATCGCCAGAATTCGAATCTGCTCTACCTGACCGGTTGTTCCGAGCCGCGGTGTGCACTGGTGATCGTTCCCGGCGGCGCTGAGTGGAACGGCGGGAAAGTCACCGAACTGTTTTTCGTGCCGCCGCGCAATCCCGAACGTGAGACGTGGACGGGCGTACAGATGGGACCGGAAGAAGCCGAACGTCTGCTCGGTATTCGCCCCGTGCTCGATTACGCGCTGTTGGGCGCAGTACTCGACTCGCTGCTCGCCGATCGCGATACGCTTTACATCGCGTCGGGATTGCCGACTCCGTCGGTGACGATACCCATCGTCGGCAAGCGAATCGAGATCGAGCACATTCTCCGCGATTCGCTTCAGCGTCGGCATCCGAACGTGGTGGTGCGAACATCGCTGCGCACACTCGCTGCGATGCGCGAGGTCAAAGACGAGCACGAATTGCGCCTCCTGAGGAAAGCGATCGAAACGACGCTCGATGCATTCGAGCAGGTTCTCCGTTCGGTTCAGCCGGGCATGAACGAATACGAAATCGAAGCACTCATGGAATACCATTTCCGCCGTGCCGGTGCCGAAGACGTCGGTTATCCGAGCATCGTCGGCAGTGGTTACAACAGTTGCATTCTCCACTACCAGAAAAATCGCCGACCGACACGCGCAGGGGACGTGGTGCTCGCCGACTGCGGCGCCGAATATCACGGCTACACCGCCGACATCACGCGAACGTTCCCCATCAGCGGACGCTTCACGCCGGAACAACGGACGCTCTACCTTTTGGTGCTCGAAGCGCAGGATTCTGCGATCGCTGCTGCACGCGTCGGTGCACCGTTTCGCGCGACGCATCGCGCAGCAGAATCGGTCATCGCGCGCGGTCTGATGGAACTCGGCATCATCGAGTCGGCGGCACAGGTGCGGCGCTATTTTCCGCACGGCACCTCGCACTATTTAGGGCTGGACGTTCACGATGCTGGAACGTACGGTCCGCTCCGTGCAGGAACGGTCATCACCGTCGAGCCGGGGATTTACATTCCTCCCGGCAGTCCATGTCCGGAGCGCTGGTGGAATATCGGCATTCGCATCGAAGACGATGTGCTCGTCACCGAGAGCGGTCCGGTGAACTTATCGGCTCGACTGGCTCGCCATCCCGACCAGATCGAAGCGCTGATGCAGAAGCGATAGCCGATGCTGAACTCGGTTTGGCTCCTCCCTCCTCCACCGTCACCCTGAACTCGGTTCAAGGTCTTTTCTTGTCCCCTGTCACCCTGAACTTGTTTCAGGGTCTTTTCTTGCCCTCTGTCACCCTGAACTTGGTTCAGGGTCTTTTCTTGCCCTCTGTCACCCTGAACTTGGTTCAGGGTCTCACTGCACAAGATGCCGAAACGCGTTCGGCACGACAAACAGCAGTGCAATCAGATGCCGAAACAAGTTCGGCATGACAGGGGGTTGCGCATTCCCCAAACGCACGTCACCCTGAACACACACCGTCATCCTGAACTTGGTTCAGGGTCTCACTGCACAAGATGCCGAAACACGTTCGGCATGACGGGAAAGGGGATATGCCGAGCACAACCCAACGTACAGGCACATCGCCGCTGCCATGACCACTAGAAATGGGTCAGGGACGACCGAACAGCCAGCCGCCCCCGACAACACTACGCAACAGACAGCGCTCAATCAACTACCACAAGTCGCACCGTCCGAACGTCACCGCCCCGCCCCTGCAGACGAAGCGTGTACACTCCCGCACTCAAGCCTGCCGTCGGAACGACTGGCAATCCACCATTGAACGCAGTGGTGCTCACTGTCCGCCCAAGCCCATCGACGATGTCGAGCTGACAGTTCTCCGGTATCGTCCCCAATAGCAGCGCATCCTCGCCACGCTTGACAGGATGGGGAGCGACCGTCAGCGATTCCTTCGGCTCGTCTTCGACCGATACCACCGTTCGCTCGATCGCAAACAATCCATGTGAACAACCGACCAAACACCGATTGGAGTCGAGCCAGTACACCTCGTGAAAATTCGTCGGACCTCCGAGCGATAACGTCCGAACCGACGACGTTGCAGTATCGCCGAAAGTAAACTCGAATACATCGAAACCGCCCTTACTGACGAGCGCTCGCGTACCGTTCGTCCACAGACCCAGACCAATACCTCTGAGTGTGATCATCATATTCGGATCTTCGACTGTGTTGTAGAGTTTGAAAACCGGCGGTAGATAGGTAAGAGCGTTTTGCTGTAGATCGAGCCGGGCGACAGTCATACGGCCTGTCCCGATGTAAGCTAAAAGATACAACTGCCCATCGGCGCCACGCGTCAATATCCGCGCTGATCGGTCGAAATCTATCGGCGGCGTAAAGGTAAACCGCCGATGCTCGATCGTTCCATCTGCAGCGACATGGACGAGCACTACTCCGGTGCAGAAATACAACCCACCCTGCCCATCGGGAACGAAGGGCGTAGCTTCCTCGGCGTTATCTCCGAATAACGTCCAACGACTGATCAACTCCAGCCCCGAACGACCGACGCGGAAGAGTTCTGTGAACCTCTGGGTAATCCTCACGGAGTTGTTGAGTGTATCAATCCACGAAAAGAGGTAGGAGTCGGCGGTCACATAGACTCTCCCGCTACCATCCACTCCGAACCAGAGAAACTTCCGTGTCATCCGGAGCGAGTCTTCGAACGGCGTCAACGGGCTTGGAACGTAGCGGTAAGTATGCCACTGCTGCTCGGCAACACGGAACACCATCACGCGAGACTCTGCCACGCGAGACTCTGCGTCACGGATTGTACGACCGGCAACGTAGATATTGCCTTCGTGATCCGTCTCGATCGGCGCCCAAAAGCTATAGTGACTGAAGATCGGTTGGTCGAGTGTATCCGCAGGGTAGCCGTACTGCGGCAACCCGATCGGGTTCCATTGCTGCCCATCCCACACGTGAACCGAATGAAGTACATTCATCATACCCCACCGCGGGAGGCGGTAGAGGCTACCGCTTTGGACAGCATAAAGCTGACCATTGCGCAGACAAACACGACCGGCAGGTTTGTCGAAAAGCTGGGTTACCCGCCAGGCAGTTTGTGCTTCGAGCACCCACGCAGCGCCGATCAGCAGAGCGATCACAGAAAAAACGTGTCTCATAAGTACCTCCGTTAATAGTTCAACAACCGTCCTCACACTGAGCCGAATTGGGACCTGTGCCGTACTTCGACTCTTGCAGGCTGCAGGGATAAATTCGCTGCTTGCTGATCTGACGTGCACGTATGACCTGATCCCCGAATTGGGGAAATGTCTCGATGCAGTATTCGAAGACCCGCTTGCAGCATGTGGTTCCGCAGTCCTGCCATTTGTACGAGCGCACACGTAGTTTGCCATCGGGACCTCGAAACTCAGGGAAGGGTGGATCGAATCCCTGTTGGCACCATTTCTCCACCGATTCGTCAACAGCATACTCGCAGTACACCCAAACTCCACAACGTCGTGTGTAGTAATGGGCTCGTGGCGTACCCCAACCAGTCGAACAGGGAGGTACTGATCCGGAGTAGAAACCCCTTTGAACAATCCATTCCCAGATATTCTGAAGACCTGCCTGCACAGCCATTTCTGCTGCTGCGTCGAAATCGAAATGGAACACACTGCGTTTCTCGAATGCTTCACAAATGCCGATCAACTCACGAGAGACCTCGTAAAATTCAACCACGCCATTGCAGATGCGATACATCATGTTGACCTGAAGAGAACACGAGGGCGCAGCAATTTTGAATGCTGTACCGATCGGTCCCTGCCATTGTGCTGTATCGCAGTCTCCTTGAGGCGGGCACGGTTGCGCTTTCAGACCGGACAACATTGTGCAGAATAGCGCACCCGTGATCAACCAACAATTGATGATAGCTTTCATAGGTATTTCCTTCACAGGTAGTGGAACATGAAAAGAGCATTGTTCTCCTCCATCCCGACACAAGCGATCTCATGTTCCACATGGCGGTGGGCGCTCTTCATCGAACAGCAGCCGGCGTGGAATGGTGTGTGTGTGTGTGTCAGCTTCTTCCCAGCATATCCAACAACTACTGGCAATAGCAGTGTTACCCCGCCCCCGTCAATTACTATGGGGTATTCACACCATTTGTATGTTACCGTAGTCCCGAACATGGCATGACATCCGCGCGAAACTCGTAACTAATATACGGCATTTCATTGCAATATCCAAATTTTTTCACCGCGCCTTCCGCGTTCATAGCGTACTGGTTTCGGTTGGTCGAGACTTCCCCATTACTCGTCACCCTGAACTTGGTTCAGGGTCTTTTCTTGCCCACCGTCACCCTGAACTTGTTTCAGGGTCCACTGCACAAGATGCCGAATCACGTTCGGCACGACAAGCAGCAGTGCGATCAGATGCTGAAACAAGTTCAGCATGACAGGCGGGTGTGCATTCCCCAAAAGCGCGTCACCCTGAACTCACACCGTCACCCTGACCTTGTTTCAGGATCTTTTCCTGTCCTCTGTCACCCTGAACTTGGTTCAGGGTCTTTTCTTGCCCTCTGTCACCCTGAACTTGTTTCAGGGTCTCACTGCACAAGATGCCGGAACACGTTCGGCACGACAAGCAGCAGTGCACTCAGATGCCGAAACAAGTTCAGCATGACAGGCGGTTGTGCATTTCCCAAAAGCACGTCACCCTGAGCTTGTTTCAGGGTCCCGGCTCGACGAAAGCAACGCCACGACGCGATCGAGAATGTACTCGGCACAGACACGCTTCGGCGAGGGCGGATACGAATGCCGATGCGGCTGCCCACCTTCGAACGTGACGACGACGATCGTGTTCGTGTCGCCTTCGAAGCCGCTATCGGGTGCATCGAATGCATTGAGCACGGCGATGTCGCAGCCGCGTTGGCGGAGCTTTTCGATGCCGCTGTCGAGTTGCTCGCTCGATTCGAGCGCAAAGCCGACCAGCACTGCGCCCGGGCGTTTTGCGCTGCCGAGCTGCGCCAGAACGTCCGGCGTGCGCACGAGCTCGATCGCCAAACGCTCGCCGAGTTGTCGTCGCTTGAGTTTCCCGCTGTAGGGTTCGGCAGGCATGTAGTCGGCGACCGCAGCAGCAGCGATAGCGACATCCCATCGGTAGCGCGCAACTGCTTCGGACATCTGCTGCGCCGATTCGACACGGACGAGTTCGACACCATCGGGCACTGGCAGCACCACCGGTCCACTGACGAGCACGACACGTGCGCCACGATCGCGCGCTGCTTCGGCAAGAGCATATCCCATTTTGCCCGACGAACGGTTGGAAATAAACCGCACGGCATCGAGCGCTTCCCGCGTAGGTCCGGCGGTGACGAGGACTGTTTTGCCATCGAGTCGTGTTGCAGTGCCTGCTTTGAGCGTCGAAAGTTCGATCTCGGCAGTGAGCCGATCGTGTTCGACGGCATCGCCGAGAGAGCGTGTCGGGCGCGCCGTCACATCCTCCACACGCAAGTGTGGCGATCGGCGGTGTCCGCTTCGCTCGGCAAGGACGAGTGCAAGATGTCGGACGAGAGTTTCTGGTTCGGGCATGCGTCCTGTGCCCCACAGTCCGCTGGCAAGCTCGCCCTCTTCCGGCTCGATGACGATTGCGCCATCGCGGCGAAGTTGCTCGACGTTGCGCGCCGTTGCAGGATGCTCCCACATCGTCGTATCCATCGCCGGAGCGACGACAAGCGGCGTCGCGGGCGGAAGTGCCAGCGCCAAGCACGCCACGACCGAATCGCACGCACCGTGTGCCAGCGAAGCGAGCGTGTGTGCGCTGCACGGCGCAACGAGCATCGCATCTGCCCACTGCGCCCAATGAATGTGCCACGAACCACCGTGCTGAACGCGTTCGTCGAACATATCGTCGGCAACCGGTTCGCCGGCGAGATTTCCCAGCACGAGCGGCGAAACAAAATGCCGTGCCGACGGTGTCATCGCTACGCGAAGCTCGGCACCGGCTTGTCGCAACAGCCGAACCACCAGCGGCGCTTTGTAGGCAGCGATGCTTCCGCAAACGCCGAGCAGGATACGTTTTCCAGCGAGTTCTTCCATCGCGTGCAAAATAAAAACGTCCGCGCGCCGATCGGCTCCAGACGCAGCGGACGTCTCGAATGCGTCGGTCGATGTTACTGTTCAGCCGGGCTTTCGGGATACCACCAGCGAACCTGACCGTCGAACATTTCCTTCATCGCCAAGAACGTCGGCTTGGGGATTTTGTCGAATTCCCGGCTGATGTTGAGCTTGTCGTAGTTGGTAACGTTTTCCTCCTCCGTCTCGCCGAGATCGGCGATGCGTCCGAGATACTGATTGCGAATTTGGTCGTTGATCTGGCGCGCCCGCAGTCCGATTGCGACGATCGCTTCGTAGAGCGAACCTTGCTCGGACGCTTTCATCTTGACTTCGACTGGATTGACTATGCCGAAATGATTGACGCTCATCGAGGCACCAAGGAGTGTGGAACTATTTCATCGGGATGCAAAAATACGTCGGTTTCAACGTTCACCGCGGTGTGTCAAAGCCAACGTCAACATCCACGCTGCTACTTTCATGCCGCTTGCCGATACGTCGGTCAGCGGCAACCGATACTGCATACCTGGACGGAGATACCACTGCTCGCTCAACCGGAAGCTCGATTCGATGCGGAATGCCAGCGATGCTTGGAAGCGCTTGAGCCCGATAATGTCGCCGTCACGAATTGTCGTCGAGCTGCTGCCATCGGGCATTCGGAGCGAGAGTGTCTCGCCGTTGGGCAGACGCACGGTGTTTTGTGTCAAACTTTTTGTGTGTTGGACGGTGCCATTGAGCAGAAACCCCAGATCGGTACCGAGTCCGAACGCCACGATGTCGCTGGCGAACGGAACAAACCGAACATACGGCTGCGCCCAGAGACCGAAGAAACTGAACGTCGCTTGCTGACGGAATTCGACGGGAACATCGTCGAAGCGTTGCGCTCCGTCCGACGAAACAAACGACACCAACTCTTGTTGACGATAGCTCGACACAAGGCGGCGATAATCTATGCCCGCACTGATACCGAGGCGAACAAGCGAGTGCTTCTCGCTAGGCAGCTCATAAAAAACTCCTGCCATGATACCGCTGCCACTGCCGCCGGTGAACGGCGGGCAATTGCACGTATCGAGGTACTGCCCCTGCTGGATGGCGATCGGCACGCCGACAATCACGCCGGGATAGTCGTAGAGCGTGATTTCCGGTGCGATGGGGGACGCTTCCCCACGACGCACAACCTGAGCCGACAGAGTCACAACCGCCACAAGCGCGATCGAGACACCGAGCAATCGTTCCATGAAACCTCCGAGCATTCGAAATGGTGCATATCGCCGTCGGTTGCTCGCAGAATCCGCATGAGAGCCTGCTTCGCTATTTTGGCAGCGAGCACCTCGCATGCCGAAGACGATATGAGCACCGATCCATTGAACACCGACGTTACACCGCATCTTGTCGACCGCGCTCCGTTGTTCGAGCAGGAAGGTCCGCGCGGAGTCGCTGTGCGGAGTTTGTTGCGCATTGAGAGCACCTCGATCCCTGCTGCTCGCGTCGTCCATGGCGAGTTGGCAACCCACCGGCATTGGGACGAGTTCGAGCGCGCATTGTACCAAGAGCTCGTGTACGGAACTCTCCGCTGGCGCGCCAAACTCGACTGGGTGCTGACGGGTTTCTACCATGGCGACTTTCCCAAGTGTATGCCGGCTGTGCAGAATGCACTCCGCGTGGCACTCTATCAAATTCTGATGATCTCGAAAGTGCCACCGATGGCTGCCATCGAAAGCGCTGTTCGGACGATCGAGCGGCTCAAAAGCACCGAACACGCTACGAAACTCGGCAGCGTGCTCCGAACTATCGCGCGAAACGTTGCCGGCATTCGCTATCCGCCCAGAGAGCAACTCGCATTGCATCTGTCCATCGTCCACTCGCACCCGCTGTGGCTGGTCGAACGGTGGATCGAACGGTACGGCGTCGAGCTGACCGAACAAATGCTCGCTGCCGCATTGGAGCGAGCACCTCTGTATCTGGCAGCGAACTCTCTCCGAGTCAGCGATGAACACTTGCGTCTGTGGTTGCAGGAACACGGAATTCCTTTCGAGGTTTCACCCCTGCACCAGCACTTGCTTCGAGTCAATCCATTTGCCGACTACGAAGCGCTGCCGATCTGGCAAGAAGGCTGGTTTTACACTACCGACCCGATGAGTACGACCGCCGCAGCAATTCTTGACAAACTCTCTCCGCGCTCACTGGTATTTGTCTGCCGAGAGACAAGCTCCGCTGTACTTCCTTTCGCCGAGTTGGCAGAAACACACAATGCCGAATTGCTTATCTGGACTGCATCTCCTACTGGTTCGCCCTCCGCTCGCGACCACGAGCGGCTCGGTTGGCATGCACCTTCGGTGATCACTGAGCTGGGCGATCGCACATACGAAGTGGTTTGCGTAGAAGCGCCATCGAGCGGTATCGGACTCTGGCGGCGAATGCCGGAACGGAAGTGGCGCTCCGATTCGCTCGACATCCCTCGCGCGATCGGCAGAAGCCGGGCGATGCTCGACCAAGCCAGTGCCGCTGTGGCGCCCGGCGGGACACTTCTTGTGATGGTTGCTTCGACCGAGCCGGAAGAAACGACCTCCCTGGTCGAATGGCTCGTTGCAACACATCCGGACCTGAAGCAGGTACCGATTTCGCCCGACAGTGTGCACTCATCGCTGCTGCAAGACGACGGTACATTGCAATCGCTACCGCACATTCATCGCTGCGATTCGGTATTTGTCGCACTTTTCGAGAAAACGCGATAACCATGCTGTTGGCATTGCTCGCATTCGTTGCTGGTTCGATGGCGGCTCGGCAGCAGTGGGAAGAACCGTCGCCGCTCGATCGGCAACAGTGGGAAGTGCTTCGTTACCGCGATCCGAAGACGGGCACAATACCGCCGGAGGCTGCAGCTCGCGACGCCGCGTTGGCACGTATCCTGCAGAGCACCGAAACCAAACGTCCCCGCACGGCATCGGTGCTGGTCGAACCAATCGGACCAGTCAATGTCGCCGGACGTACACGTGCGTTGGCTGTGGACAGCCGAGCATCGTCAGTACTCATGTGCGGCGGTGTCACCGGTGGTGTATGGCGCAGCATCGACCGCGGTCGGTCGTGGGTGCGCATGACGTCACCACTACTCGTACCGCACGTCTCGTGCATCGTCCAGAGTCGTTCGGCGCCCGACACGTGGTACATCGGTACTGGCGAAGGTCTCTCGACCACCGAACGTCGCACCTCGACCCAACTACGCACAGTCGGCACAGGAACGGGGATTTATCGCTCGACCGATAACGGGACGAGTTGGTATCCGATCACACCACCAGTTACCGAACAACCGAACGTACTCTCGCGCTCGCCGTGGCAGATCGTCTGGCGACTTGCGGTAGTAAGCGATGCCGGACAAGAGCGTCTCTACGCTGCTTGCTACGGTGGCATCTACGCATGGGACGGGAATACGTGGCGATTGGAGGTCGGCGATTCATCCCAGCCAGCATTCGCAACCGATATCGTCGCTGCCGGGGGATCGCTCTACGCTGCGATCGGCGCGACCGATGACGGTCTGCGCCCACCGTACTATGGCATCTTCGAGCGAAGAGGAGGAAGCTGGCGCTCGATTACCCCGCCGGCTTTCCCGACCGTGAGACGCATCGTTCTGGCAGTAAGCGCCGATGGTTCGATTCTCTACGCATTCGCTCAGAGACCACGATCATGGAACGACCGTTACACGAGCTTTTCTTCCGAGCACGTTCTGTGGCGATATTCGGCAGCGACCGGTCAATGGCAAGATCGCACGGCATGGCTCGCTTTGCTCCAATCACCGATGCAAACGCCACTGGAAACACTCGGCGGCTACTGCATGACGATCGCTGTTTATCCGACCAATCCGGACATCGTCTATGTCGGTGGAACCGACCTCTACGCGTCGCACGACGGGTGCGGGTCATCGGCATTCCATCTCGGCGGCTACCCCTACACTGTCGAACCGGGAGCGCTCCATCCAGACATTCATGCCGTGGTATTCGATCCGAACGATCCCAGCCGCTTATATGCGGCAACCGATGGCGGCGTGTATCTGACGACTTCGCCTTTGACGCAAGGCGAGCACTATTGGGAGGCGCTGACCAATGGATTGACGACGACTCAAACCTATCACGTTGCTCATGACCCGTTCGGCACCGACCAGCTCGTCATCGCAGGTTTCCAGGACAACAGCAATTGGTATTCGTCAGCGCTTGCATATGGTGCGCCATGGACATTCGCTGGTGGTGGCGATGGGTGTCGTGTGCTGGTCGGCAGCGGTCGGCAATTAGTGTTCGCCACTTCACAATTCGGCTACGTGTATGCACTCGACGCCAGCAGCGATGTACCGCGATTTATCCAGCTACCATCCCCACCGCGCAGTGGCACTGCATTCGTTACCGAAATCGCCTACGATCGAACCTCCCATCAGCTTGTCTTGGCACTCGACAGCGACCTCTACCGACTCCGCGTCACGCCCACCGAGACCGAGCGAGAGTGGACGCGCGCAGCAGCACTGCCGGCTGGAGAGCTGATTACGACGATCGCACTCTGGCAGACAACTGCGTTGGTAGGAACAGCATCGGGTACGTTGTACACAGCCGATCTTATCACCGGACGAGTCGAGCCAATCGCCATTCCTCTTCCCAGAGGCTCTTTCGTTGCAGCGATCGAGTGGGATCGCGCCGACCGCTCTCACATCGTCGTGACGGTCTCGAACTACACACTGCCGAGCATCTTCGCCAGTTGGGACGGCGGCAACACATGGCAATCGGTCGGGGGTTCACTCGACGAGGAGCACAACGGTTGGGGTCCGTCGGTCCGCGTCGTTCGTGTGCTCGATCGCAACGGCAAGCGGCTTTACATCGCCGGTACCAGTATCGGCGCATTCGTTGCAGACTCGCTGCACGCAGGGACACAATGGCAACCGATAGGGACGACCACACTCGGTGTGCTCCCCGTCGAAGCGGTCGAAACGCGCAGTAGCGATGGACTCACACTTTTCGGCACGCACGGCGGAGGCATTTATGCCTGCTATCTCGATCCGAGCACCATCGGCGGCGACGTTCCGACGGTACCGAACGACTTTCTCGTCGAAGAATGCACGCCGCATCCAGTGGTCGAGTACACAACCATTGGCGTTCACGTCCCGCGCAGTGGAGGTATCGTCAGGCTGGAGCTCTTCGATGCACTCGGACGAAAGCTGCTCGAACGTCTTCGCCCGGCGACGTGGGCTGGTACGGTGTCCATCGTCCTTTCCCAGTCCGATCTGAGCGTTTGTCCAGCCGGGACGTACTTCTATCGCGTCACCTGGGAGGATCGTGTCGTCAGCGGGAAATTCGTGCGGCAATCCCCCTGAACGCAACCATGGGCTCCCCTTGCGGGAAGCCTATGGCGACGGCACTGATTACACGGAGCGTCAATTCGCTTTTGTTGGGAGGCGCAACGAAACGATTTGCTTACCGCGCTCGGTCTTGACTTCGAGCATGACGACATCTCCCGGCTTTTTGGCTGCGATCAACGAACGCAATTCTTCCGGCGAACGAACCGGTTTACGGTCGGCGCGAAGAATGACTGCGTTCGGTGTCAGCCCGCGCAGAGATGCTTCGCTGTAGCGTTCGACGTTCGTCACCTCGACCCCGTCGGTGACATCGAGTTTTGATTTGGCATCGGCGCTCAGTGGAGCGACAGTAAAACCGAGATCGTCGAACGTTACCGGTTCATTGCTCTTGGGAGAAGTCTTGCCGGGGACTGGTTCATCGCTGTTATCGGCACGAGCAACCGAGCCATCCCGCGCTTCGAGCGTGACATCTTTGGTAAACGTCTTGCCATCGCGCCAAATGCGCAACTTGACCCTGTCGCCGGGGCGACGTTCCAGAATCAACGTCTGGAGCTGGTTCGGCGAATTTACCGCCGTGCCGTCGAGGTCGAGTATGATGTCTCCGGTTTGAATATCGGCTTTGGCAGCCGGTGAATTTTTGAGCACATCTTGCACCATGACGCCTTGCACCTTCGGAAGTCCGGCGCCTTTGGCATCGGTTTCATCCACAGCACGAATCGTCACGCCGATGTACGCACGGTTGACTTTGCCGTAATTGATCAGGTCGAGCGCAACGGTACGAACGATGTCCACTGGAATCGCAAAGCCGTAGCCGGCATAGAAGCCTGTTCCCGATGCAATTGCCGTATTGATTCCGATCAGTGTCCCGTCAAGCGTGAACAGCCCGCCCCCGCTATTGCCGGGATTGATCGCCGCGTCGGTTTGAATGTAGTTTTCGATGCCAAAGGGATCGCGGTTGAGTCCCATTCCACCGCGCCCGACAGCACTGACAATACCGGCAGTGATCGTCGAGCGCAAGCCTAAGGGATTGCCGACCGCAATTACCCACTGACCAATCTTGATATCGTCAGCCGTTCCCAGATACGCCGTCGGTAAATCTTTCGCTTCGATCTTGATGACGGCAATATCGGTCAGCGAATCTTGCCCGATAATTTTCGCAGTGAATTCGCGTTTGTCGTTGAGCGTGACTTTGATGCCATCCGGCTTGGCACCACGAATGACGTGGTTGTTCGTGACGATGTAGCCATCGCTGGTGATGATCACACCCGACCCTTGTCCGAGCGGTCGCGGACGCGAGCGATTGTTACGGTCACGGTTGCGATTCCGCGGTGGAGAGAAAAACTCGTCTTCGTCACCCCACGGACTGAAGAAGCGGAAGAAATCTTCGACATCGCTGCCGCTGTCCTCGCCGGTAACTTCGATGGACACAACCGTCGGCGACACCGCATTAGCAGCGGCAATGAACGCATCGTTGATCGCGCGCACGTTATCGGGCATTTTGACGGGCGGCTGTTTGGCGCCGATTTGGCGTATGCCTTGCCCGAATAATTTCGACACTGGAATATTAGTCAGCTCGGCAACGAAAAAGACGCCGACGATGAGACCGATCGCAACCAGCGCACCAGCACGAAGTGCCGAGCGCTGCTTCTCGGATAACCGCATGGCAATTGTTCGGAAGTGGCACATGTTCGCTCGGCACAATAAAACGAACAGGGAGAGCTCCTTGTTGTAGCGAAACAAAAACGATCGCCCCCGTGACCAGCACGGGGGCGATCGCAATAGATGTGCTGCTTCTGTTTACTTCTCGACAACCACCGGCACAGTTTCGGTGTAGTCACCACTGCGCAGGCGGAGCATGTACGAGCCACTGGCAATCCCGTTCGGGACAAAGCGAACGGTGTATTGTCCAGCCTTCAGGTCGCTGCGAATCAACGTAGCGACCGGTACACCGCTGGTGTTGATCAGCTCCAACGACGTCGGGGCATCGTAGCCGACACCGAAGTGGATATCGGCACCGCTGCCGCTTACTGGATTCGGGTTGACCTGGATGTCGAACGTTGTCGTCGAAAGCTGAACGAGCCGTAGGTTGAAGGCACAGACCGGATTGATACGCAGAGTTGCATCCTGCGTATTGATAACGACGCATTGGTCGTTGACACTCACAGTCTGTAGTGTTATCGTATAGCCCCCACTGGTCGGCAATGTGCCGGGCAACGACGCTGTCAATTCCACGCCGAATACGTCGTCGTCCCGCTGTAAGCGAAGTGGCGTCGTTCCCACCAGCGTGAACTCGACTGTTCCACGCTTTGCTTGTTGATCGTAAGTGACCGTCGCGTTCGACACCGTCCAACCAGCCGCTGCCAGAGGACCGAGGACCTGCACCACCGGCTGTCCGTTTTGTTTGATTATGTCGAACGCTGTCGCATCGAACGTCACTCGCATCGTAAAGGACGTCACCGACCCCATCGTGACAGGAGCAGTCGCACGGAAGCGTACTAACTTCGGTGCAGCATCAGAACCTTGCGGGACATCGAATATCTCAGGAATCGCCGCAATGGCTGCCGTCTGTTGCAATCCATCACCGCTCAAATTGCCGATGTAGTCGGTCGTATTGCCGTTGATGTGGAGGACAATTTGTGCTGTGAACGGGCCGCCTGCCTGCGTTGGAGTGAAGGGCACGATCAGATCGTAGGTCCCACCCTTGGGAATAGGAGCGGGAATCGGCAGATTCGTCGGCGCTCCGAACATCGTCGCATTCGGACCCATCAGGCGAGCGAAGGTAAGCTGCGTTATCGGCACATCTCCAGTGTTCGTCACGCGAACGGTGAGTGTCGTCGTGCTACCGACGCACACACTTGCGGACGCCGGTGAGATGTCAATCTTTGCAACGCCGCTGTAGGCACTACCATTCCACACCGATTTGGCTTCTTCGAGCGCATCACTGACAGTAACAAGAGTCGCCGTATTGGTCACGTTCAATCCAGGTGTAGCGACCAAGTACTCAGCATCGAACGTCACGCTTTCTCCCGGCAGCAGTACGCGCGGCAGATTCAGCGATGCACGGTCGAAGGTAAAGTTTTGGGTGCCATAGGTTGTTAGATCGTTTGCAATCGTTCCCGGCACTTCAGGCACCAAATCGCGCAGGTGGAGTGTGTCGGCATACTGCCAGTCTTGACGGCTCAGGTTCGTCACCGTCACCGTCTTGATATCCGGGGTTGTTCCACCTGCTTCGATCGGTCCGAATGTAACCGTCGGGGTAATTGTGACCTTCGGCGCGACGCCCACACCAGAAATAGTCGCTGAGCGCACTTCACCGGTGCTGTTGTCGAAAGCCACTGTCACTTCGTGCGGTCCGGTTGTCTGCGGGCTGAAATACACGTAGATTGGTCTGCCTGTAACACTTGAATAGGACTGGCCAGGTGGAATGTCCACAACGGGCAGTTGGTCGAGCGGCGGGTCGAATGTAAATGCAGCACCGTTACCGTAGCGATCTTGAGCGATGCTCGCACTGCGGACAGTCACTGCTTGCGATCCATCGTTGCGCGGATCGAGCGCAGCAACGGTTTGCCAATCCGCCAAGAGATTGTATGGAGCCGCCGGGTTGATTCGCTTTTCACCGAAGTCGAGCGGTGAGACCGTCAATCCCGGCTTGACACCGCGACCGCGGATGTACACGACCGAGTCAATCCGTGTTGCGTCGCTGGAGAATGTCAATGTTGCCGTGTACACCTGCTCGGCGGTCGGAGTGAATGTCATAGTAAACGTTTTGGAGTCGTTTCCGCCACCCTGCGGGGAAAGTACCAGCGGCGACGCGGGCGAAATCTGCCCGACAGCTGCCTCGGGTACGAACGCAGGATCGGTCGGTCCCTGTGTACCGCTAATCGTGAGCTGGACAGTACCGCGGCTGAACACTGTAAATGTACGTGTCGCGGTTGTCCCAAGACCAACATCGCCGAAATCGAGCGGACGAGCCGCTGGATTGGACACATCAATGACCGGCTCGCCTGTCTGACCGCTTACCAACCGGCGATAGCGGAAAATGCACTCGTCGCCGACACCGATCGAATCGCGCACTACACCGTCATTGGTCGCCGTATAGCGGATCGTGATGGTCTTGCGTTCTTGCGGCTGAAGGTCGAACGGAATAGGATTGTTGACAATATCGAAGACACCCTGCCCGCCACCCTTGAATTCCAGCCGTGTCACTCGCACAGGAGATGTGCCTTCGTTGACGACATCGAGTGTGCGAGTAGCAACAGCGCCTTTTCGCATCATCCCAAAATCTACATCGCTCGGCTGGAGCGTAATGCGACGAGCTTTGTACTCAACAACGATGACTGTATCATTGTTGGCACGGTCGCGGAAAACGATGTAGGCAGTCGCATCTTGATCAGGGTCGTCAACTGTCAAGCGCCAACGAGTCGAACGCGATGTTCCTACCTCGAACGGATCGTAGTCGAGCGTGTAGTTGGTACTACGAGGGTCGAGGTAGATTTCTGCCAGATTCGAACGTACCTGATCGTCGTCCGGATAATCGGTCACTTCTGCATCGCCACCGTTTTCTCCGCTTACCGTCCCATCGCAATTGACCACATAGCGTGGGCGTGGTGGAACCGTGTCGGGTAACTGTACTGCAAATGCTGCGCTGGTCGGATGACCATACGAGTCGTAGTTACTGAAACCGAATGAATAGGCTGCGAAAGGCTGACTGCACCGGATCCGATATACACCGTCCTCAATCCGGAGTACCTTCGAAGCATACCGCTTCCCATTGACCGTTATCGGGAAAACATCACCGACACTCGGTCCGAATGCGGCGGCTACCGTCTGCCATGCAACTTGCCCACCACTCATCACGCCCCATTCGAGGTCGGGTGGCATTGTACCCTGATCAGTCAAGGGATAAACAAGAGCGACATAGTTCTGATCGAATCGCGGCGTACCCTGTGAACCAGGCGTGCAGAAAATCACCTCACGCTGGTATTGCTCGATCGGATATATCGTCATCTGGAACGGATCGGAAACAACCCCGTCGTCTTCTTGGCCAGGATTGAAAAACGTTGCACCAATTGGTTTATCGCCACTGAATGCAACTACTTCGTTGTTACCGCTCTCAGTGGCTCGGTCATAGATGAAACCCCTTCCCTCTGTACCGCCCTTGGTCGAGATATTGCGCCAGTAACTCCCGTTCCGGAACACACGAGTATTGGGCTCTTTAGCGAAGATTTTGATCATCGCTGCATATCGTCGCGTCGGTACGCGAGGAACAAGCAACGTTTTTCCCCACATGTCCGTCGGGATTTCCATATCATCTATAAAGTCGCACCACCGAATATCGGTGGGAACATTGGCGCATTGGTTGCCGGAGATAACCGCCACCGGCTTCGATGCCCGAATGAGGGTACCCGACAAATCGCCTTCCCGACCAGCAGTGTTCCCTGTAGCGAGTGCGAGAACATCGTTACGATTGAGTGTCCAGGTCCGTGTTTGACCGGGGCGGAGTCCGCCGGATGTTTCTGTGTTCGAGTTTCCGCCAATCGTTACCGTTACTTTCGTATTGTCATAAGGCGCCGCAATCACCGTCTCGCTGGGCAGATTGTACCCCGAATACATCCACGTCATGTCCGCCATCGAGGCGACGATGTATTCTTTCCCCAACACTCGCAACGGATAAGCAAGGAACGAATCCGACGTGTAGCAGAATCGGGTGACGCCATAGACGACAATCGGTGCCGACGACCGAATACGGATAGCCTTGCCTGGATACACTTGCTCCGGCGGCGCAGTCTGGTTACCCCTCTTTTCGTATGGTTGTGCATTGCCGGGGTTCATCTCCAGCGGTGTAATAACGTACGGCGCTGTAAACAGCACACGCTGGTAGCCTGCGGCTTCCACTTCGACGATAATTCTCGCACGGACAGCAGAAGCGAAATAGAGCATGATGCGGTTGGTGCAACCGACTGATTCATCGGCGAAACATGGCGGGAACGAAAAACAGAACTCCGTCCCCGCTGCTCCACCGTCATTGGCAAGGAGGGCGATGAGTTTAGAGCGAATCTGCTCGTCCGTTTCGGGTTGCCCCTGGCGACTCCATACCGGCAACACTGCAGCACACAGCAGCACGGTCAGAAAAAGAATGCGACGTTGCATGGCAAACCTCGGCATGTAGTGAAACATCGAAAAAAGATGTGCTCGACTTACGATCACGACTGCAATAATGATCTCGATGCGAATTTCGTTTCAGTTTGATCGGGATTTTTCTCAAACCAAAATAAGAAAAAAAATCGTGCAAACAAAACCTACCCCAATGTACCGTTACACGGAGTCGCCGGCGGTCAGATAAACTCGATTTTCCGACCGCTCAATTCTTCCAGTAGCAGTGCGCGACGCTCGGCTCCCCACAACTCGATACCGATTTCTCCGCCAGCCTTCGAGTGAATCCGAATACAGTCGTCGCCGATTTCGACGTGCACTGCTTCGACGCGCTGCTGGCGCCGGCGGTCGAGTCCCTCGGCGATCCGCAGACACGCTGCCATCCAACGAACGGCACGTTTCCACCGTTGCGGTAACGCTGCGAAGTTTTCGTGCTTGCTTTTGGGATGGCTTTTTCGGTGGTACCGCGCGACATTGGCGATAATCTCGGCTTCCGTACTCGAAAAGCCCGGCATGACGGCATTGCTGATAATGTAGTAGCTGTGTTTGTGGTGCTGGTCGGGCGAAATGTGATAGCCGACATCGTGCAGCAGTGCGGCAGCTTCGAGCAACTCTCGTTCGGCATCGCCCAAGCCGTGCAGCGAGTGCAAGCCGTCGAACAGTTGCAGGGCGAGCCGGGCGACATGTTGCGCGTGCGCTCGATCCACGCCGTACCGCTGGCACATCTGCTCGATCGTCGCTGCTCGCAAGTGCACCAAGTGGTGGTATTGCCGCTGATCGCGCAAATGCTGCGCTGTATCGAAGACGACCCCCTCGCGCAGAGCATACGTCGAGACGACCACGTGCGGCAGGTTCATCTGTTCGAGGAAGCGCTCGGCGATGAGCGCTCCGGCAGTGATGATGTCGGCTCGTTCTGCTTCGACGCCGGCAATCTCGGCGATGCGGCGAGGCGATCCGGCACGAACGATACGCTCGATCGCTTCCGACAAAGCGTCACGTTCGATGCGCCGCCCGTGCAACTGCCCCGCGCTCGACTTACCGTTTCCGAGCGCAACGCGTGCGAGCGTTTCCCATGTGCCGGACGTTACGACGACCTCGTCCCAGCCGACTTTCCTGGCGGCATCGAGCACCGGCGACCACTCGCCCGCCAACGCCTTCCGACACGCTTCTACCGCGCGAGCAGACCGCGACCGACGGAAACACTGCTCGGTCAGGCGAATCGCGCCGATTTTTTCGCTGCGCACGAAAAGCACTTCGCCGCGTTCGCCGATGACGACTTCGGTCGAACCTCCGCCGATGTCGCAGACGCACAAACGCTGCTCGACCAGCGGCAGACCGTGAATGACACCGACGTAAATCAAGCGCCCCTCCTCTTCGCCCGAAATCACCTCGATCCGCACGCCCGTTCGCTGCTCGACCTGGCGCAAGAATTCTTCGCGGTTGAGCGCCTCGCGAACGGCGCTCGTCCCGACAGCTCGAACGAACGCGCCATGCTGGCGAGCCATCGCGACAAAACGCTCCATCACCAGCACGCCGCGTTCGATTGCATCGTCGCTCAAATGCTTGATGTCGCCACCGGATTTTCCCAGCCGCACCACCTCGCGATCGCGTGCGAGAATTTCCATCGTCCCGTTGGCACCGACACGAGCGACGATCATGTGGATGGAGTTCGTGCCGACGTCGATCGCCGCAATCGGTGGCAAATCGTTCCCGCTCATGGTCGCTGCATCGTTCGAGCGGTTCCCACTTTTTCAGGGACGATCGGCGGATGCCGTCGGACAGAAACTCGCTTTCGCCCCGACAGTCGCCGGACAAAGCCGAGTCCATAGAGACCGAAACCGGTCACGATCGTAGCGATCGCAAACAGAACGAGAACCAGCCGAGCCATTTCGGCATTCGTTCGATAGTGCTGCACAAAAATAGAGTCGCCTCGCCACAGACACAAGAAACTAACTTTGCCACCGCAAACTCTCTGCCTGTGCACGATGCGGTATCGGTGGCTCGACTACTTGCGCGGCATTGCTGCGCTGTGGATGATCGAAGTGCACGTCGTGGACGTCGCGCTCGGTCCACAGTGGCACTCGTCGTGGTGGTTCCCATGGCTGAGCCTGACACACGGTTTCGTCGCCGTCGCGTTTCTGTTTTGCGCAGGCGGCGCCCTCGCGATCACACTCGAACGGAAGCTCGACGCATACCGGAGACTGGAGCGCCCGCTGTGGGATTACCTCGGTAGGTTAGGCTTGCTCTTGGTCATCGGCTACTGGCTGCATTTGCCGGCTTTTTCGCTGGAAAGAACGCTTCGCGCGACGCCCGAAGAACTCGTCCGTCTGGCAGATTGCGACATTCTTCAAACGATCGCGTACAGCTCGCTCGTTGCGCTTGCGATAGCTCTTCTGATCCCGCGTCCGAACTGGTATCGGAACGTGTTCGCGCTGACGACTGCCGCATGTGCACTGCTGACGCCGCTCGTCTGGGAGCTTCGGTTGGATACGACGCTTCCGCTGTTTGTCGGTGCACTCGTTGCCCCGCAACCGGTGAGCAAGTTCCCGCTGGTGCCGTTTGCAGCGTACTTTTTCGCTGGTGCGTGGATCGTACCGCTCCTGCGCGATCGGAGCCGCCGAGTACTCTGGATCGTTGCCTTCGCCTGCGCTGCACTGGCGATTGCGACAGCAGCGATCGGTTTTTCGTCGCCGAAGCAGTGGTGGAATTCGTCACCGATGCATGTCGTGTTCCGTCTCAGTGGTACCGTCGCTGTGCTCGCGTTTTTGATGCTTGCCAGCGAGCGTCTCGAAGCGTTTCGAGCACACCGCGTGATTCTACTCGCTGGACAGCAGTCGTTGTGGGTGTACGTGTTTCACTTGCTGCTGGTCTATGGCTCGGTCGGCGGGAAAGGGCTGTCGTCGGCAATCGGGCACAGCTTCGGTCCGGTGGAAACCGCTCTGCTCGTTATCGCGATCGCCACGATTACGCTGGCGACGACGTGGGGCTGGGCATATCTCAAGCGATCCATGCCGGATGTCGTTCGCACGGTCGTCGTTGCGGTCGTCATTGTTGCCGCGGTAACGTTCGTGTTGCTACCGGCGCGACTGGCTGCTCTGCTCTCTACGGGCGAATCGGCTCGACGGGATGGAGCTGCACCGGTGGCGGTGCGTAGCGATCTTCCTCGATAACCTGACGTGCCTGTTCGAGCGGAATCGGGACGATCGTCGAATCGCGGTCGGGGAATGTGCGCTTGGTAAAGCCGAGCGATGGATCGGCATAAATTTTCGCCATCAGCCGTCCCCAAATCGGTGCTGCAGCTTTACCGCCCATCCCATACGCACCGGTGAATTTGATGCGGTGGTCATCGAAACCGAGCCACACACCGGCGACCAGCTCCGGTGTCATGCCGACAAACCATGCATCGGCATAATCGTTCGTGGTGCCGGTTTTGCCGGCAGCGTCGTAGCGGTAGAACTGCCGAACGGTCGAGCCAGTGCCGCCATCGACGACGCCTTGCAACAGACGAATCATCGTGCGGCACACCTGCGGACTGAGCGCATCGGTGACGCTGGCGGGGAGTTTGCCGCGATAGATTTCGCGCCCCATGCGGTCGCGAATCGCACGAATCGCAACCGGTGGAACCGCAATGCCGCTGTTGAGGAACGTTCCGTATGCGCTGACCAGGTCGATCGGATAAACTTCCTCGACGCCCAATGCCAGTGCCGGGAATGGATCCATCGGCGTAGTGATGCCCATTTTTCGCGCCAGTGCGACGACACGTTCCGGCGTGGTGTACTGCGTGATCACGCGTGCTGCGACGGTGTTGATCGAGAATTTGATCGCCGTTGCGACATCCACCGCTCCAGCATGCGACGAACCACGCGGCGACCACGTCCGCCCATCGGCGAAGGTGTACGTAAACGGCGTCGCGTCGATGATAGTCGTCTCGTCGAGCGTACCATCGGCGAGTGCCGCTGCATAGACGAACGGTTTGAACGCCGAGCCGGGTTGGCGACGAATTTCGGTGCAGTGGTTGAGCGAATAGCGCGAGCCTGCGCCACGCTCGAACGCCAGCGGTGACGAACCGACCATCGCCAGTATCGCGCCGGTTTTCGGATCGAGGACGACAAGCCCACACTGGACCGTCGTCACAGCGCGCTTGACCGAATCGACGAAGTGTTGCGACGAAAGCAATCTGCGCTCGACGCGCTGCTGCTCTTCGGGCGATTCGGCAGCCAAATATGCCGGGTGCGACTGCGCTGCTTTCTGGAGAATCGCTGCCAGCAAATCCTTGTGTGCGTTCCACGACCACGAGCGGTCGAACTCGCGTTGGAACTGCTCGAGCTGTTCGCGCACGGCTTCGTTGGCATAGCGTTGAATGCGCGCGTCGAGCGTCGTTTCGATCGTCAAACCGTCGCGGTAGAGGTCGTAGTCCTGCAAGCGTGAATCGCGTGCGAGTTTTTTGCGCAGCATTTCGACAAAATGCGGTGCCAGTCCGCCGCGGCGCTCGGGTGTGAGCGATTCCGACGCCAAAACGATCGGCTCACGGGCATACTGGGCACGTTGCTGCGGTGTGAGAAAGCCCGCCTCCTCCATCAGCGCCAGCACGAGATTGCGCCGACGGAGCGCTCGCTCGTAGTTGGTTTGTGCGTCGTATGTCGCCGGTGCTTTCAGCAGCGCGACCAAGTAGGCGCACTCCGCCGGGGTCAATTGGCGCGGATGTTTGCCGAAGTATTCCTGTGCTGCGACGTAAATGCCGTAAGCGCCGCGACCGAAGTTGACCGTGTTGGCGTACATCTCCAGGATTTCGTTCTTGGTGTACGTGTGCTCGATCTGCACAGCGGTAATCGCTTCGCGGAGCTTGCGCGCAATGGTCGGCTCTTGGTTGAAGTAGAGATTCCGCGCCAGTTGCTGCGTGATCGTCGAAGCGCCTTCTTTGGCACGGAGCGCCAGCACGTTTTTGACCGTCGCTTTGACGATTCGCCACAGGTGAATTCCCCAGTGGTTGTAAAACTCACGGTCTTCGGTGGCGATGAGCGCTTGGAAGAACGCCGCAGGGATGCTATCGTAGGGCACATAGAGCCGACGCTTGACGAAAAAGTTTTCGATCGGACGACCGTTGCGATCGAGAATGCGCGTGGCGTACTCTTGCGGTGGGTTTTCCAGTTGCTCCAGCGATGGGAGCGTACCGATCACTGCCGAGTCGAACCACACCACCAATGCTGCAATCGCGACGACCGCTACAGCGATGGCGTAACCGACCTTGGCACTGCTTGTCATCGGATCACCGACAGTGAAGACACAGTATTTCGCCGTGTGCAAAATACATGCCCCCGATCGCCTGAAACGATGCGGGGGCATATCGTCGTTGCACGGGAAAGCCGACCATGTTCGGCGATGATGCCAGTGCGATTACCGCGAGTAGTACTCGACGACCAGCGGCACTTCGCACACGATGGGGACATCTTCGCGTGGCGGCAAATAGAGGTATTTCGCCGTCAGATCGGCTTTGGACACTTCCAGGTACGGAACCGGCTGTGCCGTGCGGACGGCATTCTGGAAGCATTCGAGCTTGCGGCTTTTTTCGCGGACACTGATGACGTCGTTCGGCTTGACGCGATAGGACGGAATATCCACCTTGCGACCGTTGACCTCGATGTGTCCGTGGCGAACGTATTGCCGCGCCGCGTAGATCGTCGGCGCAAAACCGGCACGATAAACCAGCGCATCGAGCCGCGATTCGAGCAGTTGGACGAGGTTGTCCCCCGTGTTGCCCGCCAAGCGCGAGGCTTCTTCGAAATAGTTGCGCATCTGCCGCTCGTGGACGTTGTATTGCAAGCGCAGGCGTTGTTTTTCCAGAAGCTGCCGCCCATAGTCGCTCAGTTTCGCACGGCGCTTGACCGGTCCGTGTTGCCCCGGCGGGTAGGGCTTGCGATCCATGTATTTGCGGGCTTTCGGCGTCAGCGAAAAGCCCAATTTGCGCGAGAGTTTGACCTTCGGTCCAGTGTATTTCATGAGCGTACCACGCTACAAAAGATGGAACAAAACTTTTGTGCAACATTTTCCTGCCGCACGATGTGCACGGCAGGGGTACGTTGACAGTCGAACGCCGAACGAGCCACGAGCGCGAAAATAGCGGTCACTTGTTGCCTTCGGCGCGTTTTTTCTGGTATTCGCGCACCATTTCTTCCTGCACGGCACGCGGCACTTGCGCGTACTTGAGGAACTCCATGGTGAACTCGCCTTTTCCTTGCGTGACCGAGCGCAGATCGGTCGAATAGCCGAACATTTCTTGCAGCGGCACTTCGGCGGTGATGACGACGTAGCCCGCTTCGCTTTCGGTGCCGATGATCACGCCGCGACGTTGGTTGATTTGCCCGATAACAACGCCCTGGAACTCTTCTGGCGCCGACACTTCGAGCTTCATGATCGGCTCGAGCACGACGGGATTGGCACGCATGTAGCACTCGCGAATCGCGGCTTTCGCTGCCGTCTTGAACGCCATTTCGGATGAGTCCACAGGGTGCGTCGAGCCGTCGTTGAGAACGACACGGACGCGCTGGACAGGTTGCCCGATGAGCATACCTTCTTTGAGCTGCTCCTGGAATCCGTCGTCGCAGGCGGGGATGAACTCGCGCGAGATCACACCGCCGACGATCGCGTCCACGAACTCGTAGTTGTTCGGGTTGTCCGGTTCGAGCGGCTCGATGTAGCCCGCCACGCGCGCGAATTGTCCGGCACCGCCGGTTTGTTTTTTGTGCGTGTAGTTGAACTCGGCACGCTTGGTGATCGTTTCGCGGAAGGCGACCTTCGGACGCCCGACGACGACCTCGCAGTTGTACTCGCGCTTGATGCGCTCGATGTAGATTTCCAAGTGCAGTTCACCCATGCCGCGGATGATCGTCTCGCCGGTCTCTTCGTCGCGATAGACACGGAACGTCGGGTCTTCCTTTGTGAAGCGATTGAGCGCTTTGGAGAAGTTCGCCAAGCTCGTTTTGTCCTTCGGCGACACTGCCAGCTCGATGACCGGCTCGGGCACGAACATCGAGGTCATCGTCAGATTGACCGAGCCATCGGTGAACGTGTCGCCCGTAGCGCAGTCCACACCGAACATCGCGACGATGTCGCCGGCGAGCGCTTCGTCGATGTCGTGCATTTCGCTGGCGTGCATGCGCACCAGCCGCGGCACCTTGATTTTTTTGCCGGTGGCGTTGTTGACGATCACATCGCCTTTGCGCACGCGCCCTTGGTAAATGCGCATGTAGGTGAGCTGACCGTAGCGACCGTCTTCGAGCTTGAAGGCATATGCAACGAGCGGACGATCCGGATCGGGCGTAATCAGCACACGCTCTTCGTCGCGGTCGCGGTCGAGCGCATAGTTTTCGACCTCGAACGGATTCGGCAGGAACATACACACACCATCGAGCAGCGGCTGGACGCCTTTGTTTTGCTTGGCGGTACCGACAAACACGGGCGTGACTTTGAGCGCGATTGTCGCCTTCCGGATTGCGGCGATGATTTCGTCGGCTGAGATGTCTTCTTCCATCAGGTACTTTTCGGCGATCGCGTCGTCGTAATCGGCAGCCTTTTCGATGAGCTTGGTTCGGTATTCGTGCGCGATGTCGAGCATGTCGGCGGGAATTTCTTCTTCGCGGACGAATTCACCGTTGTCCCCATCGAAATAGAGCGCTTTCATGTGAATCAGGTCCACGACGCCGCGGAATTGGTCCTCCGCACCGATCGGGATGTTGATCATCACCGGATCGTGATGGAGCTTTTCGCGCAATTGCTGCACGACGCGGTAGGCGTTCGCACCGGCACGGTCGAGCTTGTTGATGAACGCAATGCGCGGCACGTTGTAGCGGCGCATCTGACGATCGACCGTGATGGACTGGCTCTGCACACCGGCAACACCGCAGAGCACGAGAATCGCACCGTCGAGGACGCGCAGTGCACGTTCGACCTCGATGGTGAAGTCCACGTGACCGGGCGTATCGATCAAGTTGATGTGATAGCCCTTCCACTGGCAATACGTCGCCGCCGACTGGATCGTGATACCCTTTTCGCGTTCGAGGTCCATCGAGTCCATCGTCGGACCGGCGCCGTCTTTGGAGCGCACCTCGACGATCCTGTGGATACGTCCGGTGTAGTAGAGGATGCGCTCGCTCAGCGTCGTTTTGCCCGAGTCGATATGGGCAGAGATTCCGATGTTTCGCAGCCGGGCAATGTCAATGCCCACCGCCGCAGGTGCGGTAGCAGTCATCGTGCTCATATTGTGCAACATTTTGTTCGTCAAGACTGCAAAAATACGCTCGACGGCTGCGGAAATTGTATCGGCATTACATGGAGCACGCTGTACGTCCGTCCTAAGCAGCACCATCAACCCTTGTGAATGCACCATGGAACTCGTCTCTGCCTCGTTCCGCGAGGAAGGCGCCGGCGCACGTGTGCGGCGTTTGTTCCCATCGCCCGCGTTGCATTGGCCAGCGACCGATCCCTTTTTGCTCCTCGATGAATTCTTCGTCGAGGCGCATGCAGGATTTCCCGACCATCCCCACCGCGGATTCGAGATCGTCACCTACATGCTCGACGGCGGTTTCGAACACCGCGACTCCCTCGGCAATGCCGTCGAAGCACCGGCTGGACATGCGATGCATTTCGTCACCGGCAGCGGCGTGATTCACTCGGAAATGCCGCTCGGCACAGCACACGGATTACAACTCTGGATCAATTTGCGGCGTCAACACAAAGCCATCGCACCTTCGCTGCACCTCGTCGCACCGGACGCGATGCCCGTGCGGACCTTCGACGGCGGCATGATTCGCCGCATTGCGTCGCCCGACGGACCAATCGCGCTCCATACGCCGGTCATCTACGACGACGTGCACTTCACCGGCGAAGGAACGGCAACGTGGAAGATTCCCAGCGACAGTACTGCATTGGTGTACGTCGTCGAAGGCGAGCCGATCGTCGGCGGCATGACTGCCGGGAGCGGACAGCTTTGTCTGTACGATGGCGGCGACACGGTCGAACTTCGTTCGGCTGCACCTGCTCGCGCGATCGTTCTCATCGGCGAGCGTCATCACGAGAGCGTTCGCTTCTTCGGTCCGTTCGTCGATTAGCGTTCGGAATCCACAAATGCCGATCGAGCCGAACGCGATCGCCGTCGAACGTGACGCCTTCGGCTTCGAGCAGTTCGCGCATCAGTGTCGGCGTGGCAAAGTGCATGCGACCGGTCAGCTCGCCGCACCGATTGACCACGCGATGCGCGGGAATGTCGTCGCGACCGGCAGCGGCATTGAGTGCCCACCCGACAGTGCGTGCCGACGAACGCATGCCGAGCGCAGCAGCGATGTGTCCGTAGGTGGTCACTTTCCCTCGCGGTATGCAGCGGACGATTTTCCAGACGCGCTCGTAGAAATCGTCACCGCTCATGCTCAACGCAGCGCAAGCGTCATCTTGATCAACTCGTCGGGAATGTCGAGATGGTTCGAGCGGCTGTCGTCGGCTGCGACGTCGAGCGGTAGCGGCTCTTGCATGTGACCGGTGTAGAACGCCGTGTAGAAGCCGCTGTCTTTACGAGCGAACGCATCGGTGACCATTCGATAGCCGAGCCAACTGGCGCGAAGAATATCGGTGACGGCAGCTTGCCCGCCGCGCTGGAAATAGCCCATGTCCACGGTGCGAATCTCCCGCTTGATGTTTCGCCGACGGAAGATGTCTTCGAGAATTGCGCGGATTTCGTCGAGCGATTTGCTGTAGCCTTCGGCAACGACGATGCGGGTGTCGCGGTCGCGCTCTTCGATCATCGTCGCCAGTTGCTCGTAGTCCACATTCTCGCGCGGACGGATGATGTACTCGGCACCGGTTGCAATGCCGGCATAGAACGCCAAGTACGCCGAATCTCGCCCCATCGAACCGATCAGGTACACGCGCCGGTGCGAGCTGGCGGTGTTGCGGATCCATTCGAGCATTTCGAGACTGCGATCGAGCGCACTGTAGAAACCGATCGAGGTGCCGTAGTTGTTCGCCACGTCGTTGTCGATCGAACCGGGACACGCCATGATGCGCGTGCGGAGTCCTTCGGCTTTGATGATGCGGTCGAGCGTCGCGCACGCCTTCAAACTGCCGTTGCCGCCGCACACGAACAGGTAATCGAAGTGGTTGTCGTCGAGATTGAGCGCGACCTGGCGTTGCAACTCCGGATTTTCCGCCAATTCCGGCACCCGCACTGTTCCCAGAATCGTGCCGCCCTGAAATGCAATGCCTGCGACGTCGAGCTTGCCGAGCCGGCGATATTCGTTCGTGATAAGACCGCGCCAACCGTCGACGACGCCCCACACCGACGTTTCCGGACGGATGTTGAGCGCGCAGCGGACGACGCTTCGAATGAACGCATTCATGCCGGAGCTGTCGCCGCCGCCCGTGAGAATCGCGAACTTCATCGCTCGAGCGTTACCGCACGATCTGCAAGGGTCCGCTCAGCGCTCGTCCCCCACTGCGCACGACGATTCGGTACGTCCCGCTCGGCAAATCACCCACCGACAGAGCAGCTCGATCCGACGGCATCGTCGTCGAGCGAACCACACGCCCGAGCGCATCGACAATTTCGACGCGTGCACCCATGACCGCCGATACATGCACCACGTCGCTCGCCGGATTCGGCGCGACGGTCACTGCTTCCACCGACTGCTCGACCGAAAGCGTCGTCGCTTCGAACGTCACGTCGAACGCGATGTAGTCGCTCATATCGGCGACGTTGTAGATGACGACCCCGATGACCGACTGCCCCGATTCACCTTGCGGATCGAACTGAATCTTGAACGTGTGATCGCGCTCGCCCGGTTGAAGCGTTACACGCCCTTGCTCGTCGCTTTCGAGGACAAACGACGGATAGCACGCTTGCCCACTGCAGAAGTTGACGCGGTGATACGGACTTTTGCGACTGGTGTCGATCCGCACGCCGAACGTAACGGGATTGGGCGAGACATTCTCGACGCTGATGTATGCATCGAGCGGCATGTTCGGAGATACCGGAAACGCCAGCGATTGTCCTTCGACCAATCGCAGCGACGTGTTTTGAATCTGCGGATACGGCCACCGTTTCTGACACGGACAGCATCCCGACTTCGGCACGATGACGATCGTTCGCGATGCACTCACGCGCGTTTGCGCGCGAGCATCGTTCGCCCCGATCAACAAGCATGCGATTGCGAGCGTGCAGACGAGCTGTTTCATAAGTTTGCCTCCGAAGTTCGACTCGCACAAAACTACTGCACTTCAGCGTAAAAACAATGGCACGTTTTGTTGCTTCTGTCGTAGTGCTCGCGATCGCCGCTGCTGCAGCCATCGCACAGGATACCAGCGCTGCACAGCGTTTGCCGATCGTGACACTGAAAAAACTCGACGGCACGCCGATTACGACCCACGAACTCGTTGCCGGTAGCACTGGACCGATTGTGCTCGATTTCTGGGCGACCTGGTGCAAGCCGTGCATTCAGGAGCTATCGGCACTGGCGGACGTGTACGACGAATGGAAAAAGCTCACCGGCGTTCGCATCGTCGCCGTTTCGATAGACGATGCACGCAACAGCAAAAAAGTCGCGCCATTCGTGCGCGGTCGGCGGTGGGAGTTCGACGTCTATCTCGACGAGAACGCCGATCTCAAGCGCGCACTCAACGTCAACGAAATCCCGCACACGTTCGTGCTCGATCGCCAAGGCAGGATCGTGTACCAGCACAAATCCTACGCCCCCGGCGACGAAGAATTGCTTTTGGACGCTATCAAGAAAGCAGCCGCAGAATGATCACATCTCGCATGCTCGTTCTGCTGCTCGTTGTGGCGACGCTCGCAACCGATGCACTCGCACAACTTCCGCAAGGCTGGCGCGCCGATCTGCAAGTGGACGCACAATCCTACACGCCCGATTCGGCGATCAACGCACCGGCTGTTCGTGAAAAGGTGCTCGCACAAGGCTTTTTCAACGTGCTCTATTCCAACGAGCATCTGCGGTTGGGATTTCGCTACGAGGCGTACTTCAATCCGCTGCTGGGCATCGACCCCCGCTACGAAGGCAACGGCATTCCGTATCGCTTCATTCAGTACGTCGGCGATCGTGTGGACATCACCATCGGCAACAGTTACGAGCAATTCGGCAGCGGAATGATTCTCCGCACATACGAAGAACGCTCGCTCGGTTTCGACAACTCCATCGACGGCGTGCGGCTGAAAGTGCGCCCCACAAGCGGCGTCCAACTGACCGCACTGTTCGGCAAGCAGCGGGCATTTTTCGGTCTCGGACCGGGCATCGTGCGCGCAGCCGATCTCGACGTCGAACTGCACGAACTCGCCATCGGCGACGAAAAGCTCTTCGATCTTCCGTTCGCGCTCGATCTCGGCGCCAGTGTCGTCAGCAAGTACCAGCCGGCAGCCGATCCGATTCTCCGCTTGCCGGAGAACGTGCTTGCGTATGCCACGCGACTATCGTTGACGACCGAGCGCTGGAATCTCTACGCCGAGTGGGCGTACAAAATCAACGACCCGCAACAAACCAACAACAACAGCTTCAATCCCGGCAACGGACTGTACGTTTCGACATCGTACAGTGGCGATGGCATCGGGCTTCTGCTGGCAGCCAAACGGATCGACAACATGGACTTTCGTTCCGATCGCGGCGCAATCGGGAACGTGCTCACCATCAACTTTCTGCCGCCGCTGACCAAAGTGCACACGTATCGCCTCTTTACGCTCTACCCATACGCGACGCAGCCCTACGGCGAATACGGTGTCCAGGGCGAGTTGACACTGACCATCCCGCGCGGTTCGGCACTGGGCGGACCCTATGGCACGACCGTAACGATCAACTACTCCCGCGTGCACAGTATCGACTCGACGAAAATCGACGAGTTCACCTATCGCTCGACGTGGAAGCCCGGCAGAGTGCTTTTCTACCAGGACTTCAACGTGGAAATTCAGCGCACATGGTCGCGCACGCTCAAAAGCACCTTCACAATGGTTGCACTGGCATACAACAAAGACGTCATCGAAGTCAAGACCGGCTACGGCACGATTTATCCGCTTGCGTTCGTGCTCGAAACGCAGTACAAGCTCGGCAGCCGAAGTGCGCTGCGAACGGAGCTTTCTCACATGAGTGTGCGGGGCGATATGGGAAGCTGGGCATTCGCGTTGCTCGAATACACGCCGGTCAGCAACGTGTACTTGACGGTGTTCGACGAATGGAACTATGGCAATCCCGATCCGGAAAAGCGCTACCACTACCCGGCGGCGTCGGTCACGTACGTCACCGGCGGAACGCGCATCGCGTTCGGTTACGCCAAGCAGCGAGCGGGGATTCTCTGCGTGGGCGGTGTGTGTCGGTTGGTGCCTGCTTCGAACGGCTTTTCGCTCAACATCACGAGCACGTTGTAGCGTCTCATCCGCCGCTTTTCTGCCCCACATCCGGTGTAATTTTACACCGGCACAGCTTGCATCCCAGTCGCAATGCGTTCGGTTTCGGTCGAAGAGTTTCTCGCTGCCCTTAGGAGCGGTTCGATCTGTGTGTTCGACGTCCGCAGCCCGCGCGAATACGCACGTGGCGCTATCCCGGCAGCATTGCCGCTACCGCTCTTCGACGACGACGAACGCCACCGCGTCGGTCGGCACTACGTCGAGCACGGTCGTCGCGCAGCGATCAAGCTGGGACTCGATCTTGTCGGTCCGAAACTCCGATGGTTCGTCGAGGAAGTCGAACGCCACCTCCAGCCTGGTCAGTCGGTCGGACTGTATTGCTGGCGCGGTGGAATGCGCAGTAGCGCGGTTGCGTGGCTGCTCGATTTTTACGGCTTCGATGTCGTCGTGCTGCGCGGTGGATACAAGGCGTATCGTCGTTTTGCATTGGCACAATTTGCCGCGCCGCGGCAGTGCGTGATATTGAGCGGCTACACCGGCTCGGGGAAAACCGAACTTCTCGACATGCTCGCCCGCAGCGGTGAAGCGACACTCGATCTGGAACGATTGGCATCCCACCGCGGCTCGGCATTCGGCGCACTCGGTCTGGCTCCGCAGCCGACGCAGCAGCACTTCGAAAACCGCATGGCTTTCGAGCTATGGAAGCATGCCGCTGCCGATCGCATTTGGATCGAGGACGAATCGCGGCGCATCGGTTCGCTCGCGATCCCCGATGGGCTGTGGTCGCAGATGCAATCGGCGCCGATCGTCGCAGTAGAAATTCCGCTCGAGCGTCGCATCGAACGGCTCGTTGCCGAGTACGGGCAATTTCCCACCGAGCAACTGGCAGCATGTTTGCGAGCGATTCGCGAGCGGTTGGGTGCGGAGCGGTATCGCCGCGCACAGGAAGCTCTCGCAAGCGGCGATCTTGCCACCGTCGCTCGCATCGCATTGGAGCACTACGACAAAGCTTATCGCCACAGCCTTCGCAAGCGTGCCGATCGCATCGTGTGGATACGCGCCGATTCGCCTGCTGACGCTCTACCTGCTCTCCGCCGCTTCACTGTGCATCACCACGCGGTAGCCGAGCAACGATGAATCGCCCCCGGCAACCGCTTCTCGTTGTCGATCTGGACGAAACGTTTTTGCGAACCGATCTGGTCTGGGAAGCCCTCAGCCAATTAGCGCGACGCAAGCCCCATTTGCTGCTGCTTGTTCCGTTGATGTTTCTTCGCGGGCGCGTTCGGTTCAAGCATTGGATCGACCGTCACGTCGAACTCGATCTCGACGCGATGCCGCGCAACGACGCCGTCGAGCGATTCGTCCGCAGTGCAAAAGCCGATGGGCGCACCGTCGTGTTGGCGACGGCATCGCTGCGACGCTGGGTGGAACACTGGGCACAGCAGCTCGGCTGTTTCGACCACGTACTCGGCACCGACACGATCAACCTCCGCGGCAAAGCAAAGCTCGAACGCATCCGTGCAGAATTCGACGGCTGCGAGTTCGACTACGTCGGCAACAGCGGTGCCGACGTTCCCTTGTGGCGAGCGGCACGTGCTGCGTTCGTCGCCGGTGACCGCCGCCGCTACGAGCGTCGCATCGGCAAACCATTCGCCGGCGAATTTCCCGTCGAGCGTCCGACGATTGCCGATTGGCTCGGTCAGCTTCGCATCGAGCAGTGGAGCAAAAATTTGCTCGTGCTCGTGCCGCTCATGCTCGCGCACCGGATCGGCGATCCGGCAGCGCTCGGTGCGGGACTGGTGGCAGCGCTGCTTTTGAGCATCGCAGCATCGGCGCTCTACGTGTTCAACGACATCCTCGACCTCGAACGCGATCGAGCGCATCCCGCCAAGCGCAATCGTCCGCTGGCGCGCGGCATCGTACCGCTTCGCCACGCGTGGATCGCGGTCGGTATCGGTAGTGTCGCTTCCATCGTCGCTGCTTCGCTTGTGTTGCCGAGTGCTGCGCTGATCGTGTTGCTTTTGTACGCGACGGTGTCGGCGGGATATTCGCTCGCCTTCAAACACATCGCAGTGGTTGACATCATCGTGCTCGGTGGATTGTACACGTTGCGCATCATCCTCGGCGGAGTCGCGACGGGAACGGAAATCTCGACGTGGCTGCTCGGCTTTGCATTCGTGTTTTTCACTGGCTTGGCACTGCTCAAGCGCCACAGCGAAGCTGTCCACGCTCGCTCGAGCGGGCACCGGTTCGATAGTGTTCGACCGTACGACGACCGCGACGAACCGTTTCTCCTGGCTGCAGGTATCGCCACCAGCGCGATGGCAGCGGTGATTTTGATCCTCTACCTGACCAGCGAGCGCGTGCGCCAACTCTACAGCCATCCGGAGCGGCTCTGGGCGGTGCTGCCACTGGTGTTGCTGTGGACAATGCGCATGTGGCGGCTGTCGGTGCGCGGAGAACTATCGAGCGATCCGCTCAGCGCCGCATTGCGCGATCGGGCAAGTCTTGCGATCGCTGTCGCGGTCGTTGCGATCGTGACGATTCTCGCACGCTGAGGCAATGAGCATACGTTCGTGGACTGGACTGCCGCCCGCTGTATCGTCGCATGCGGTCCCTCTGCACTGGACCGGCGAAAATCCCTTCGATGGAATCGCCGGAACGCTATTGGCGCGCGGCTGCGGTCGGAGCTACGGCGACGTGTGCTTGCCGTGCGAGACCGCTCTTGTGTGCACACCGTGCGACCGGATTCGCTGGTTCGATCGCGAGCGCGGTATCGTCCGCACCGAAGCCGGAGCGACTCTCGGCGACATTCTCCGCACCACGATACCGGCAGGTTGGACACTGCCGGTTCTGCCGGGGACCGAACATGTGACCGTCGGCGGGGCAATTGCAAACGACATTCACGGCAAAAGCCATCACTGGGCAGGCACGTTCGGTCGGTGGGTCGAACGCTTCGAACTGATCCGCTCCGACGGACGCTATCTCTGCACGCCGAACGACAACGCCGAACTCTTCGCCGCAACGATCGGCGGACTCGGATTGACCGGAATCGTTGCCTGGGCTGAGCTTCGACTCGTGCCGGCGCGTTCGGCGTGGATGGCAACACAAAACATTCCCTTTTCCTCGCTCGACGAGTTTTTCGAAATCGGCTCGCGGCTCGAACGCAGCGCCGAATACGTCGTCGGTTGGTGCGATCTATCGGAGCCAGGAAGCATTCGCGGGATTCTTCATGCATCGTCCTTCTGCGAAGGCGATCGTCGCACACGCACACCATCGCCGCGTTTCGATCGTGCGCCGTCGCTGCCGTTTTCGATGTGGTCTCGACCGTTGATTCGGCTTGCCAATGCTGCGCGGCACTGGTCACGATCGCAGCGTCCGACCGCGCGGGAGCACTACACCCAGGTGTTTTTCCCGCTCGACCGCATTCCGTGGAATCGCCTTTTCGGACGGCGTGGCTTTTATCAGCTTCAAGCAGTCGTGCCGGCTCGCATCGAACGCGAAGGAATCGCCGAGATATGCCGACGATTGTGGCATGCACGCATTCCACTACCGCTGTGTGTGCTCAAACGATTCGGATCGATCGCCTCGCCGGGCTGGTTGTCGTTCCCGATCGCCGGAACGAGCATTGCCGTGGACGTACCGAACACATCTCGGGCACGAGCGGCATTGGGAACCATCATCGCCGACGTCGCTCGAATCGGCGGGCGCGTTTATCCAGCCAAAGACGCACTGATGACAGCCGAGCAATTTCAGCGCATGTATCCCGATTGGCAGCGGCTCGATCGTGTGCGCGACCTGCGCTGCTGCTCGCAATTTTGGAAGCGGGTCACACAGAGGACGTCGCAATGAAACTCGACTCGATTCTCATCGTCGGCGCTACCTCGGCAATTGCCGAAGCGACAGCGCGCGAGCTGATCGGTACATGCCGGGCATTTGTGCTCGCAGCACGCAATCGCGAGCGGCTCGACGCAGTGGCGAGCGATCTCCGAAGCAGAGGAGCAGATGCGGTTTTCACGCTCGACTACGACGCGCAGCGCGACGTCGAGCGCGATGTGGTCGCCGACGCCGAACGCCTGCTCGGCACAGTGCCCGATGCTGTGCTCATCGCGCATGCTGTGTTGCCGCGCCACGAAGACGTCGTTTGCGATGCGAAGTACGCTCGCTCTGTGCTCGACATCAACACCGTGTCGGTGCTTGTGCTTTGCACGCACGTTTGCCGCCATTTCGAGTGGCGCGGCAGTGGGATGCTCGCTGTGATCAGCTCCGTCGCTGCCGATCGCGGGCGCCGACGCAACTTTCTCTACGCTGCATCGAAAGCAGCGCTCGATGTGTATCTCGACGGCTTGCGATTGCGGTGGATGGCAACGTCGCCTGCTCTGCGTGTGCTGACGATCAAGCCCGGCTACGTGCGAACGCCGATGACTGCGCATTTGGAGAACATGCCACTGGCTGCGCAGCCGCAACGTGTCGGCAGAACCATTGCGCGACTCCTTCGGCGCGGCGATTGCGGTCGTCGGTACATTCCGTGGTGGTGGCGACTGGTGATGGGCGTCGTGCGCCGTCTGCCCGATCGTGTGCTGGTCTCGGTGCAGCAGTAGTAGCATGGCGCGTCACTGCGGGGGATGCGATCGGACCGAACTCATCGGTCGTTGTATAACCGCGCCAGTCGATCGCGTGCAGCCATGTTGCTCCGGTCGAGACCGATCGCCGCACGATAGCACTCGGCGGCGCGACGACGATCGTGCGATACCACTGCATCTCCTGTCCGCACGTATGCCAACGATGCCAGCGCAGCCAATCCACGGTCGAGTCGCTCGGTATCGTATCGCTGGGCACCTTCCATGAGCTGCTGGGGTTCGACCATCGTCGGCAGTGGCGGAATCTGCCCACCTGCTCCGACCAGCGCGACAGTAGCGCCGTAGGGTCGGACGTCGAATGCAGAAGCCAATTCCGGCTCGGTCTCGATCACTTCCGGTGTGGCGAACCAATAGCGATCGGGGTTACGCTCGGCAAGGGCGCGAAGCAGCGCAACGAATGCACGTTGAATCTGGTTGTATCGCTCTTTCGGCATCCGTCCGGACTCGAACTCTTCCAGCAGTGGCATGTAGGCAGCGATCTCTGTCGAACATCGCCGGATCGGCTCGCCGTACCACCGTTCCAGTTGATGGACGTACCATGTACGCCTGAGGAGTTCCTTCTCGACGAGCACGATGTCGCGCCGATAGCCTTCGACCTGTTGCAGATACCAGAATGCCGAGCAGAAGTAGTCCCACTGCTGAGAGAAGACGATGCTACCTTTCGGCAGCGGCTCAACAACGAGGCGGACGTAGTCGCGAACCAGGCGATGTGCGTGCAAGTCATTGACACGCCAGTTCCACACGGTGTAGGCGAGCGGCAGCAAGACCACAATGCCACGCACGAAGCGGTATCGCCAGAGCGCAGCAATCCCGACGGCTGCCGCCAGCGACAATGCGACGAACGCCGATACGAAGTACGGCTCGATGTCGTGAATGCTGTAGTTGATCACATAGCCGACGCACACGACCGCCATCAGTACCAGCAAGAGAGCGATCGGGCGATTTCGCCGCCAGAGAATCCACAAGCCCCACAATGAGAACGGCAATGCAGCGTTCGGCAGCAAGAGCTTCCAGAACACCGCCAGTTGTTGCCGCCACCCACCGCTGAACATCCACACCGAATACTGCTTACCCGACACATGGTACCAGAACTTGTCGAAGCTGCGATGGACCTCGCCCCAGTCGAAAATCGGTCCGGATGCGCTCCGCAGCGGCAAATAGACATAGAGCAGTGCACACGAAATCACCATCACTGCTGGCAAGGCAAGTTCTCGGACACGCTCGGCGAAACTGCCGCGACCGAGCAACAGCGCCATCACCAGAACGCCCGGCAGCAGAACGATGCTCGATAGATGATTCGTAAAGCACAGCCCCAACACCAGTGCAGCAATCACCATCTGCCGACGGCGGCGCGAGTTCTCCCAACGTACCAGCATGTGGATCAAAAGCACCACCAACAGAACTTGCAGCGCATGAACTTCGAGACTGAGTGCCTGCGCCCAGATCGTCCGTGCTGTTGCAAACAGCAGTGCTGCTATCGCCGCAACGACTCGAACCGCCGCCGAATCGAGCGTTACCACCCGACCCACCAGATGCAAGGACGTTCGATGCACCACCGCAACAGCGCTGGCACCGAGCACAGTCATGAGCAGGTTCAACTTCGCAATCGGCAACAGCAGTGGTAGCGGAAGCACATGCCATAGATATCCCACAAGCGTAAACAACGGGTAGCCGGTCGGGTGCGCCACGCCGAGCGTTGCACACACCCCAGCCAACTCGCCACAGTCGGTGTAGTACACATCCGGTGCCGCTGTCAGCCGATACAGCACTAATGCGACCGTGCTAACAGCGACCGTATCCAGCCATCGCAGATCGAGCCGTGAGTGCATGATCCTGCAATGATTCGATCGTCATCCTGCACAAATATCTGGCGTGCAGGATACACTTTCCCGCTCCGAGCAAACGAGCCAATATCGGCTCTCTGGCACAGAACTTGAGGAGATACGCTGTGGAACTCACAACGTATCGGATGCGCCATGGACGTGCGCGATTATTTGTTCCGCGAAAAACTGCCGCTGATGAGCACGGCACTGGAAGCCTACGCGCTGCGGCAACGCACCATCGCCAAAAACATCGCCAACGCTACCACGCCGGGCTATCGTCCCGAGCGCGTGCGCTTCGAGGAAGAATTCCTCCAGAGCGAGATGATGCTCCGCGGCACCCGCACCGACGAGCAACACGTGAGCATCGGTCCGCCCCTCGATAGCGAAGCCCGACCCCAGCGGGAAGATGCCCCCGTACCGAAACCGGAAGTCTATTTCGCCGGCGAGTCGCACGTCAACGTGGACAAAGAAATGGGCGAGCTGGCGAAAAATCAAATTCGCTTCCGCTTGGTTGCTCGCCTGGCGCAGCGCTACTTCTCCGGATTGCAGCAAGCCATCAAAGGTACACCACAATAACCCGATCGGCTATGGCAAGCGAAAACATTTTTTCGGCGTTCGAATTCAGTGCGCAGGGACTGAGCGTCCAGCGCATGCGACTGTCGGCGGTCGCCAAAAACATCGCCAACGCCGACACCACACGCGACGAACGCGGTCAGGTCTATCGCCGCGAAGTCGTCGTCGTGCGGGCGCTCCAGCGCAACCAGTTCGACGATCTCTTGCAGCAGTCGTTGCCCCTGGCGCGCAGCGCGCCATCGCACGTGGATCCCGAAACGCCTGGTCTGCGTCCGCCCGACGATCGCATCCTCAAGGCACAAGTGGCGCGCGACAATTCGCCGCCACGCTTGGTGTACGACCCGACGCATCCGGACGCCGACGCCGAAGGCTACGTTCGCATGCCGAACGTCAACGTCGTCACCGAAATGGTCGAGATGATTTCGGCGCAGCGTGCCTTCGAAGCCAACACGGGCGTGATCAGCGCCGCAAAGAACATCGCTCGCGATTCACTCGACATCTGATGCCATGAACCTGCGTGCAATCGCTGCATATCAGCAAGCGGCTCCTGCCGAGACGGCGTTCCACCAGCGTCGCACTGCCGAACAGCATGCCCGGCAACAACAGCCGATGCAACAATCACCGGCACTGGCAGCTCCGCTCGTCGTCGAGCAATTCACGCGCAACGGACAGCCCCAGCGCATCGCGCTCGGTGTTTACCTGGACAAACGAGTCTAACATTTCCAGCGATCGGCTATGGCAGGTATCGCACCACTCGACTCGCTTCTGCAACAACCGCCGGCAACAGGTGCGCCGCAGCAGCCGGCACGCACCGCGCCGCAAGGACCGACCTTCGACGACACGCTCCGCCAGTTCGTCGAAAGCGTCAACCAGCTGCAACACGAAAGCGGCGATAAAAGCGCGCGTTTCATCAAAGGCGAGGCAGTTGACTTGCACGATGTGATGATCGCTGCCGAAAAAGCCAAGACCAGCTTCCAGCTTCTGATGGAGCTGCGCAACAAAGCGCTCGATCTCTACCGCGAAGCGATGCGGATTCAAGTGTAACCACTGCCCGACGGTGTAACAGGCTATGGCTCTTCCTGCAGCGTTCGATCAAGCCAAGCAGTTCTGGAAGCAATTGCGCATGCCGCAGAAAGCGGCGATCATCGGCGCCGTCGCTGTTGCCATCGGCATCGTCGTCGCTGTCGTCGTCGCCTCGTCGTCGCAGCCGATGCAGGTCCTCTTCAGCGACCTCGATCCCAAGGATGCCGCGGCGATCGTCGAAAAACTCAAAGAGCAAAACATTCCCTACGAGCTTGCCGACGGCGGCACGACGATCCGCGTTCCACAGCCGCAGGTGTACGACCTGAGGCTGGCGATGGCGCGCGAGGGATTGCCCGCCGGCAGCACCGTCGGCTACGAAATTTTCGATCGCACCAATCTCGGCATGAGCGATTTCGTCCAGAAGCTCAACCACAAACGCGCGCTCGAAGGCGAGCTGCAAAAAACCATCGCCAGCTTCGACGAAGTGCAAAAGGTGCGCGTGATGATCGTGCTGCCCGAAAAAGCACTGTTCGAGAAAGACCAAAAGAAGCCGACCGCTTCGGTGTTGCTCCATCTCAAAAGCGGTCGGAGTCTGAGCAAACTCAACATCGAGGGCATCCAAAATCTGGTAGCCAGCAGCGTCGAAGGTCTCAGCCCTGCCGACGTCACCGTCGTCGATCAGCACGGACAAATTTTGAGCCAAGCGCCGCGCGAAACCTCGACGCTGGCGGGCTTGACCGCAACGCAGTACGAGCAGCAGCAGAAAGTCGAAAGCTACTTGACCTCGCGCGTGCAATCGTTGCTCGACGGTGTGCTCGGTCCGGGCAACAGCGTCGTGCGTGTCAGCGCCGAACTCGATTTTACCCAGCGCGAGCAAACACGCGAGAACTACGATCCCGATGGTCAGGTCGTTCGCAGCGAAGAACGCATCGCCGAAGCACGTCGCTCGCAGGATTCGCTCGACTATCCCGCCGTCAACAGCGAAAGCAACGCGACGAAAGTGCGCACCAACTACGAAATCTCGCGGACGATCGAGCGTATCGTCGGCGGCGTCGGGACGATCAAGCGTATCTCGGCATCGGTGCTGGTCAACGGCATCACCAAAGTCGTCGAGCAGGACGGCAAGAAAGTCGTCCAATACACGCCGCGCAGCCAGGAAGAGTTGCAAAAGCTCACGCAGATCGTGCGCAACGCGATCGGCTACGACCCCGAACGTAACGACCAAGTGAGCGTGGTCAACTTGCCGTTCGACACCACCGCACTGGAAGAACCGGAAGAAGAGCAGACGCTGTCGTTACCGAAGGGTGGGCTGGCGATCGGCATCACGGCATTGATTGCATTGGCGTTGGCGCTGTGGGCGCTGTGGCGCTTAGTGATGGCACCGCCGCTGCGGCGTCGGATCGAGGAAATCATTCTTCCACCCGCCGAAGAGCGGCTCCAATTGGCAACCGATGCGATGGCTCTTGCTCCGATAGAATCGCTTTCGCCGCCAGCTCAACCAGCCCAGTTGGAAGAACACCGCGAACGTTCGCCCTACGATGAACTCCGCGAGCGAGTCCGTGCCAAGCTCGATGCAGCCGGTAGCCAAGGACTCACCGAAGAGCAATTGCTCGTCGAGGAAATGAAAGAGCGCATCGCACAGTTCATTCGTGAGAACAACGCCGATGCCGTCAAGCTGATTCAAAGCATGATCAATCAGGAGCACTGAGTCAATGGCAGCGATCACCTCACAGCGGCAGCTAACCTTCGAGCAATTGAGCGGACGCCAAAAAGCGGCATTGCTTCTGATGGCACTCGATGTCGAAACCGCCTCGCAGGTGTTGCGGGCACTCCGTCCGCAGGACATCGAACAAGTCGGCGCCGAGATCGCAGCACTCGACGCAGTGCCAAAGGAACTCACTGCTCGTGTCGTGGAGGAATTCTACCAGCTCATCGTCGGTCGCCAGTACGTACTGGCTGGGGGCGTCGAGTACGCACGGCTATTGCTGGAACGCTCGTTCGGTCCGGAAAAAAGCCGCGACCTGATCGAGAAGGTCAAGATGCTTTCGACGGTCCGGGGTTTCGACATCCTCAAGAAAGCCGATCCCCAGCAACTGGCTAGCTTTTTGTCGAAAGAGCATCCGCAGACGATCGCGCTGCTGTTGTCGCATCTACCGACCAATCAAAGCGCCGAAGTGCTCGAACGCTTTCCCGACGATCTTCGTGCCGACGTCATCATGCGCATCGCCACAATCGGTAAGGTCTCGCCGGCAATTGTCCAGCAGATCGAGCAGGTGGTCGATCAAATCGCCGAACAAACGTTATCGCAGAACATGGCTTCCGCAGGCGGTGCGCAAATCGTCGCCTCGATCCTGAACCTATCGCCGCCTGCGCTTGCCAAGTCTATCATGGAGCACATTGAGCGTACCAACCCGCAGTTGGCGCAAGACATCAAGCGACTGATGTTCCTGTTCGAGGACATCTTGCTCATAGACGACCGCGGCATTCAACGCATCCTGCGCGAGGTGGATCGCCGTGATTTGACGTTGGCTCTCAAGGGTGCCGATGAACGGCTCCGCGCAAAGATTTTCAAGAACATGTCCGAGCGGGCAGCCAAGGTCGTCAAAGAAGAGCTCGAGCTGATGGGACCGGTAAAGCTAAAGGACGTCGAAGCAGCCCAGCAACGCATCGTCGAAATCGTCAAGCGACTGGAAGAGCAAGAGGAGATCACCATCAGCGGACGCGGTCGCGACGAGGTGTACATTTGACGATAACGCCGACGGTTATCGGTGTTCGAAGTGTTTTCTCAACTCGTCTGCCAGAGGCAGCCACCGGAGCATGGTTGCCATCCGCCGCGCAGCTTTTGCAGCAAGTCTCCACTGGGGGCGACCGAGTCGCTCCAGTAGCAGCGCGATATTGCTCAGGGCAATCGTCGTCGTCTGCGGCGAGACGCTTCGCCGCGCCCACAGCGCTGCCTGCTGAGCATGGTCCCACGCATGGACGAAGCGTTCCTCGCTACTGTCGAGCACGACCGCCATTGTGTACACCAAGCTGACGATTTCTGGCTCGTCACCATCGCCCACCTGGCTGATCAGCGCAGCAATTCGTTCACGGGCTTGGTGGAAGGAACCGGTATCCACCAACAATCGCACACGGACCAGCTCGACCAAGGTGCGCTCCATTGCTGTGGCGTGGTCGAGCGAAAGGGACTGAGCCTGCGAGACTGCTGCGGTGATGTCGCCGGCATACCATTGCTCGACGATGCGCTCGAGCATCTCGGGGATATTGGAGTCCTCTTCGCTTGCACTACTCGCCTCTGTTGCGGCACGCATTGCCACTGTCTGCTGCGCATAGTCGGCGATCAGTTCGTGACCGGCATTGGATGCCTGGCGAGACAGCTCTTCCATAACGCGCGCGGCAGTTTCAGGATCGCTCGCCTCCAGATAATGTGCTGCGATCAGCGGCGCGAGCTGCTCGGCGAGCGCTTCGTCGTGCGCAGTGTGGGATTGCTGCTGAAGAATCGCCGCAATGCGACTGTGGAGTTCGACTCGCTCTTCGTGTTCGAGATACTCGACAAAGAAGCGATAGTAACCAGCGTGCGTGAAAGTGTACACCGTCGTTTCGACGCCGTAGAGTCTGCGCATACCGAGGCTGCGGAGAACTCCCGTCCGCTGTTGGAGTGAGCGCAGTAGCCGTACCGTCGAAATCGGATCGCGCTGGAGCAGTTGCGCGACGATGAACACGCTGCATGTGATTCCTTCGGCAGCACATGTTGCCAGCACCAGTTTATCCTCCTCGGTGAGAGCACCAAGCGTCTGCTCGATGAGAAGGTTCAACGATGCCGGACGATAGTCGGTTCGCAACAGTTCGGTTTGCAGTGTTCCATCCGGTGCGAACGGTGGATGCTGGCGGAAGTACTGCAAGTACGCCATCACAACAGCAGGCACTCCACCGGACTGATGGAGGAGCCATTCATCGAACACCGGATCGGGACGGTACGAGTCGAGCATAGTCACGGCGAGCTGACGGATCTCGCTTGTCGAAAGCACCGGTAGTTCGATGCAGTGCATCCCGCCTTGTCGTCGCTGAGCGAGCCACGTCTCGAAAGGAATGTTCTGTGCTTCGACAACCGACGGTTCGTAAGCGAGCACGACGACAAGCGGCGCCCGACGCTCGGTCGTAGCCAGATGGTCGAGCACCTCCACCGATGCAGCATCTATCCACTGCGCATCGTCGAGTAGAATAACCAGCGGCGTTTCCTCGGCGATCGCCAGCAGGCTGTCTGCCATCGCCGCAGTTTCTGGTAGCTGTCGGCGATACGTCTCGCGGCGGAACTCGCGCATATCGCGCATTACTTCCTTGGCGACATCGAAAATCGAGCCGACCAGCGGAATCATTCCCAACACCGACAAACCGATGTTGACCAGCAATCGGCGTTTGGCTCGCTGCTGAGGATCGTTGAGCGCGTGCTCGACCGCCTTGACAAACGGATACAGCGGCTGGACAAGCGGCACCGTTTGCGAACCGAGTGGCGACGGACATTCCACCGACACAACACTGAACGTGTGTGGCAATGCCGCCCGACACTGCTCCAGGAAGGTCGTTTTTCCGTAGCCGCTCTCGCCAGCGACAGCAATGAAGCCGACGCGTTTGCTTTCGACCGCTCGCTGCACCTGTACCGTAACCTCGGCGACGAGTTCAGCTCGCACATCCGACAGATTGCCCATCATCGTTGCGCTCGGTACGATGGCAAAACCGTCCGCATCAGTCGCATCTGCCCCCACGACGCAGCGACGATAACGACGAATACCACGACCGCAATCGCCGCTGCATATCCCATCCCGTCGGTTCGCTCGAAGGCGTTTCGATACACTTCGTACACGAGCGTCGTCGTAGTGCCTTCCAGCGGACCGCCTCGTGTCATCACGTACACTTCGACGAAGACCTGGAGCGACTTGATCGTGTTCATCACCAGCACGAACAGCAGCGTCGGTTTCAAGAGCGGCAGCGTGATCCAGCGGAATTGTTGCCACGCAGTCGCCCCGCTGAGCGTCGCCGCTTCGTAGAGTTGACGGGGAATCGTTTGCAAGCCAGCCAACACGATCACCATGTAGTATCCAGTCGCCATCCATACATCCATCGCCATGATCGAACCGAGAGCTGTCGTTGGCTCGAGCAGCCATCCCCGCTCCGGATGCGGTAGTCCCAGCATCCGACACACGGCATTGAGATAACCGTCGCGAGCGTACAGATTGGTGAACACCAAAGCAACAACGACCAACGAGGTGACCGTCGGCAGAAAGTATGCTGCACGCAACACCGAACCGAGCCATCGAGAGGTAAACCGATCGAGCATAACCGCCAGCGCCAGTGCTGCTGCGGTCGTCGCAGGCACTGTCCCGACCGTGAACACGACTGTATTGATCAGCGCACGCCAGACGAGTTGATCATCGAACAACGCAGCAAAGTTCGTCAGCCCGATCCATTGCCGTTGACCGGTGAGGGTCGAATAGGCGCTCATGCTGAGCCAGAATGCCTCCACCAACGGATACAGCCAGAACACAACGAACGTTACCAGCCACGGGGCTATCAACACCAGACCGTAGCGATACTGTTGCCGCGCGATATGCCGCTCGCTCATCGCCGTTGGTTTCGACGGTTGCCAATTCTCTGCGAGCGATGGGCTGCTGCTGGGATCGTCACCGAAAATGTGGCAGCAGGTCCGTATCCATCGCTACTGCCGATCGGCAGGCTACTATGGAGATCGAGCGCTTGCACAGTCCAAACGTAGCGACCCACGTCGAGTCTCCGTGCATGCCACACGAACGCATCGGCATCGCATATCCTCTGCTCCACCAACGGTGGCTGCAGCCGGATTGCTTCTGCAACAGCGAGCGTATCGGGTAGCCGGAAGCACCGTACCACGTAGCATGTGCCCCGACGATGCGGCTGGACAGGCAACCACGCAAGCCGCACACTGCTTTTGCGATCGCTGACGACTACCGTGTTGTCGCCGACGGGGGCAAGCGGCACCGGCACGGTGTACGAAAACGTGCGCAACACCCTGCACACAGGTTCGGCGAAGTGTTCGATCCCCATCGAGTCGGTCACAGCGATGCAGAGGCTGACGATTCCCGTGTCCGCGAGTGCTTGCCACGCCGGATCGCTCCTATGGGCATCGCCTGTTAGAATCAATTTCCCGAACACATCTGCACCTTCCAGGCGGACGGTTTCACCAGGTACAACCGTCGCCATGTGTTCACGCGGGAGCTTCGTTCGCGCCAGGATTCTTCCATCCTTGGTAATCACGGCACGCAGGGCGAACCGTATCGTCCGATCGGAGCGATTGCTAATGTCAACGCGTACTGCCTGCCATTCGGCGACGTAATTCGACAGCACGCTATCGCATCGAAGCTCGCTCTGCAATGGGTAGATCACCTGCTGCGCTGCGGCGGCAGTCAGCACCCAGAGCATGAAGAAAAGCCAAGCGACCGGCATTCTACGCGCGTCGGTTTCTTATCATTGCATGCAAAGATACCAGCACGTGTTCAACGACAGAGAGGTTTTCTCCGATGGCAACGGCAGCCAAATTGTTCGACCACGATCGCTCGAACATGCGAGCGGTACTCCGCACATTCCCCGAGCAGGTGCGACACGCCGTACAAATCGCCGAGCAGGTTCCACCGTTGCACGGCATCGAATTGCGTGCCGAGGTCGTTGTCGCTGGTGTCGGTGGCTCGGCGATCGGCGCCGATCTGGTGCGTTCGTACTGTGCCGCGCTTCGAGGCGCCCAGCGACTGCGCATCAATGTCTGGCGAGGTTACGGTGCACCACCGTTTTTGGACAGATCGAGCGTTCTCGTCGCAAGCTCGTATAGTGGCGACACCGAAGAAACACTCTCTGTCTATGCAGACGCACGAAAGCGAACAACTCACCTGTACTGCATCACCACCGGCGGGCAACTGGCCAGATTGGCAAAACGCCACCGCGTTCCGTGCATTCTCATCCCAGCCGGATTTCAACCCCGAGCGGCAATCGGATACTCGTTTTTTCCCTTGTTGGGATTAGTACTCGGTCATCCTGCCGTCGAAGACACTGCACGACGAACAGTGCAGAGATCGATCCCCGAAACAATCGAGGTACTCGAACAATTGTCGGAAGAATGCGCCGAGCCAACGCCGGACAACCCAGCGTTGGCACTGGCAAAACTTTTGCGCGAACGATTGCCAGTTGTCTATGGCGCCTATGAACGCACCGATGCTATCGCCCTCCGGTGGCGCGGGCAAATTCAGGAGAATGCCAAGCAACTGGCGTTCTCGCATCTGCTTCCTGAAATGAATCACAACGAAATCAACGGTTGGCACTATCCACCGGAGCTGGTACGACGCTCGGTTGTGCTGTTGCTCCGCGACCGCGACGATCATCGTCGCATTGCGCTCAGATTCGATGCACTCGCCGACATATTGCGGCGAGCGAAAGTCGCCGCTGTTCGGACAGTCGAAGGACGCGGCAACAGTCTGCTCGCACGAACGATGAGCCTGGTCTATCTGGGAGACTGGACAAGCTACTATCTGGCACTGCTCAATGGTGTCGATCCGACACCCGTTCCTGTCATTTCGCGCTTGAAGCACATTCTTGCTACCGCTCGATGAGCGTGCCGAGCATAGTGTTTTTCGGCACTCCACCGATCGCAGTTCCGACGCTGGAGCGGCTCCATCGCGACTGGAGTGTCTCTGCGGTTGTCACACTCCCCGATGCACCCGCAGGACGGGGAAGGCATCGGCAATCGCCAGCGGTCAAGGTTGCTGCCGAGCGACTTGGTATCCGAACGATTTTCCAACCGCAGTCGCTCAGCGATGCTGCATTCGTCGAACAACTGGCTGCACTCGATGCGGATATTTTCTGCGTGTTTGCATTTCGCATTCTGCCGCGCGTGTTGCTGGGACTTCCATCGTTGGCATTCAACGTCCATCCGAGTTTGCTACCGAAATTCCGCGGTCCGGCTCCGATCGCTCACACGATCATCGCCGGCGAGCTCCAAACAGGCGTGACGACGTTTGTCTTGAGCGAGAAAGTCGATGCCGGCATGATTCTCTTGCAAGAGTCGCTGTCGATCAGCGATGGATTGACTGCTGGCGAACTGGCTGAGATATTGGCGCCGCGATGCGCCGACTTGGCTAGCCGCACGATCGCAGCATGGATGAACGGCACGCTCGTTCCGACACCACAAGACGAGCGGCTTGCGACCGCCGCACCGAAACTCCATCCCGAAACAGCGTGGATAGACTGGCGCCGCGACTGCCGTACCGTCCGAAACTGGATTCACGGACATTCGCCCCAGCCAGGTGCGTGGACTCTGATGGACGGCACACGGCTCAAAGTCTATCGTGCCCGTCTCATCGAGGAAGAATCCTCGCATCAGCTTGCCGGTGTATGGCGCATGACCGACTCGGCATGGCAGGTCGCCTGTGGACGTGGCACGCTCGAACTCCACGAAATCCAACTGCCCGGCAAACGCGCAGTGGCAGTTGCCGATTTCCTCCGCGGCTGGCGGGGACATCGAGAGGGCGTCTTCTCACTCCCGGAACAGAAGCACGATGGAACCTCTGGCTGAATTCGTTCGCTCGCATCCGCGCTTTGTCGTGGCGCACCGCGGCGCGTCGGCAGTAGCGCCAGAAAACACGCTCGCCGCGATCGAATCAGCTATCGAAGCAGGTGCGCCGATGGTGGAAGTAGATGTCCAGCTTACCAGCGACAAGCACGTCGTGCTCTTTCACGATCGCACGCTCCGACGCACCACCGGCGAACGTGGTCGAACACATCGTATCACCTATCGCGAGCTATCGCAGCTCGACGCCGGGGAATGGTTCAGCACGACATATCGCGGCGAGCGAGTACCACTGCTGGAAGACGCTCTTCGCCTGTTGGCGCGACACGATCGATACGCCAGCATCGAGATCAAGCCCCCTGCTCCTCAGGAAGATTTCGCCGTTCGCTTGGAACGTATCGCCGAGGTCGTCGAGCGCTGCGGCATGATCGAGCAGGTACTCTTTACATCGTTCCATCACGACTCGCTCCGTCTGCTGCGAGAAATGCTCAGCCATTGCCATACTGCTGCGATCAATGTGCCCGGGGACCGACGCAGACCGTCGGACATCGCGCGCCGGATCGGCTGCGAAGCGTTCGTGTGTTCGCTGCGCGAATGCACGCGATGGCGCATCGAGGACGCCGTTGCCAGCGGTCTCTACGTTGGCGTGTACACGGTCAATACCGTTCGTCAACTCGATCGAGTGCTCCGCTATCCTGTCACCGCAATCGTCAGCAACCATCCGGAGCTGATTCTCCGAGCGCTCGCCGATCGTGCAGCATCGTAGCACGAGCACCGGCTCGGCGGCAGAGTAACGATTTGGTAACATGCCAAAACTCGTCTCCCTCTGGCACGACCAGTATTTTCGCAGTCGGTAAGTGTTCGACCATCGCTGCATGTCTGCTGACGTTACGACGACTTCTCCGATAGCTCCTTCTCGATCGCTTTTGAGCAAGCGCTCCAGCAAGGTCGGCAACACCGTCTTTGTCGCCATCTGTGCGGTGGCGGGCGCGTCGGTACTGTTGATCGTGACAGCGATCGTTGTGCAACTCGTTGTCGAATCGCAGCCGACCATTCGGCGATTCGGCATCAGTTTCCTGACGCGCTCGGTATGGGACCCTGTGGCGGAAGATTTCGGAGCGCTACCGTTCATCTATGGCACTCTTGTGTCGTCGTTGCTGGCGATGATCATCGCCGTACCGCTGAGCGTCGGTGCAGCGATATTCCTTGCCGAGATAGCACGAGGCTGGCTGAGGTCGGTTGTTTCGTTCCTGATCGAGGCGCTGGCTGCGGTTCCGAGCGTCGTCTATGGCATCTGGGGAGTGTTCATCCTCGTGCCTTGGCTGACCGAGCATGTAGCGACACCGCTGGCAGAACGATGGGGTGAGCATATCCCGCTGTTGGCTCCCCCCGCGATCGGACCGAGCATGCTCAGTGCTGCCGTGATTTTGGCGATCATGGTCACTCCGATCGTTGCATCGGTGGCACGCGACGTATTGTCGGCAATACCGCGGATGCAACGCGAGGCAGCCTACGCACTCGGCGCCACGCGATGGGAGGTCATTCGTACAGTGCTCGGTTCTGCCCGATGGGGAATTTTCGGGGCAATCGTGCTCGGTTTGGGTCGTGCACTCGGCGAAACGATGGCTGTCACGATGGTCATCGGTAACGATCCTTCGATTCACGTGAGCATTCTCCAACCAGCGTACACATTGTCGTCGGTCATTGCCAATGAATTCACCGAAGCGACGACGCCGCTCTACTTGAGCGCACTCGTAACGCTGGGATTGGTGTTGCTACTGGCGACACTCGTCGTCAATATCGTCGCTCGCGTGTTGGTGTGGAGTGTTGCTCGACGCTATCGGTAACGCCGATGGAACGACGGCTCATTTTCTCTCGTTCGACCGACGTCCGCCGCCGGATCACCAGCATCATAACTCTGGCGATGGTGGCGTTAGCAACCGCTATTGTTTTGGTTCCGTTGATAGCGGTCGTGTGGTACACCGTGGGAGAAGGAATCGCCGGACTGACATGGGAATTTTTCACGCACCTACCGACACCGGTCGGCGAAAGCGGCGGTGGGATGGCAAATGCGATAGTCGGCAGCGGTATTGTCGTGGGGCTGGCTTCAGTGGTGGCTGTTCCTGTCGGGATCGCAGCCGCGATCTTCATCACCGAATATGCCTCGGCACGTTTGGCATCGGCAATCCGTTTCGTGACCGAGATTATGCTCGGCTTGCCTTCGATTTTGCTCGGCATTTTTACGTATGCGGTACTCGTCAAACCGATGGGACGGTTTTCCGCATACGCTGGTGCGCTGGCGCTGAGCATCGTGATGTTGCCGATCGTCATCAAAACGACGGAGGAAATTCTCCGCCTGGTGCCTCAGCACATACGCGAAGCCGGACTCGCATTAGGCATACCGCAGTGGGTCGTCGTGCTCCGTATCGTACTCCGGGCTGCGGTCCGAGGTATTTTGACCGGCGTATTGTTGTCGGTGGCACGAGCAGCCGGCGAGACGGCGCCGCTGCTTTTTACGGCGCTCAACAATCGCTTCTGGCACAGCGGTCTCGACCAGCCTATTGCGACGTTGCCTGTGCAGATTTTCACCTATGCCGTTGCGCCGTACGACGACTGGCATCGGCAAGCATGGGCAGGAGCACTCGTCCTCATTGCGTTAGTGCTCGTGCTCAGTATTGTGCTGCGCCTGGTAGTTTCGCGAACACAACTCGACTCCGAGCAGTGATGGACGCGCCTCGACAACCGACGAACGTTACCGAACACCATCGCTCGCCTATCGAGCACGAAACGACGTCGCATTCGACAGACCATGCAGACGAGCGTTACCGGATCGTGACCGAGCAACTGTCGGTGTACTTCGACGGTAAACCAGCCATCCGCGATGTTTCGATGGTGATTCGCACCAACAAAGTAACCGCCATCATCGGTCCATCCGGTTGCGGCAAATCAACGTTCCTGCGGGCGCTCAATCGCTTGCACGAAATCCAACCGAACGCTCGTGTCAGCGGACGCATTCTGCTCGACGGCGAAGACATCATGAGCATGGACGCCACGCTCGTGCGGCGGCGCATCGGCATGGTATTCCAAAAACCCAACCCGTTCCCGGCGATGAGCATTTTCGACAACGTCGTTGCCGGTCTCCGGTTCAACGGAGTTCGCAAGCGCTCGGTACTGGCTGAGATCGCCGAGGAAGCGCTCCGCCGTGCAGCTCTCTGGGACGAAGTCAAAGATCGGCTCCGAGCACCAGCGACGTCGTTATCGGGCGGACAGCAACAACGACTCTGCATCGCGCGAGCATTGGCGATCGAACCGGAGGTGTTGTTGATGGACGAACCGACCAGTGCTCTCGATCCGATTGCGACAGCAAAAATCGAAGAGCTCATCTATGAGCTCAAGCGATCGTACACGATCGTTGTCGTCACGCACAACATGCAACAGGCTGCTCGCGTAAGCGACTACACGGCGTTCATGTACCTGGGCGAGCTGGTCGAGTTCGACAAAACACGAAACATCTTCACCAATCCGTCCAAACGCCAGACGGAAGAGTACATCACCGGTCGCTTCGGCTGACCGAGTGTGTTTGCGCTGTGTGTGTGGCATTTGCCAGTGCCACCGTTGCTTGCAGCAGTATGCAGCCACCACTTGCTGGTTCGGACATGTATCGCCAATTCGAAGAAGATTTCGACAAATTGCGCACGCGACTGATCCGCATGGGATCGCTCGTGGAAGAGCAAGTCGAGTACGCCTTTCGCGCATTGTTGACGGGTAACGCCACATTGGCTGATCTGGTCATCGAGCGCGACGACAAGGTTGACAAACTCGACCTGAAAATCGACAAGCAGGTGCAGCGAATTTTTGCGCTCTCGCAACCCGTCGCGCGGGATTTGCGACTGTTGTTGGCAGCGATCAAGATCAACAACGAATTCGAGCGTATCGGCGACTACGCGGTCATCATTGCACGGCTCGCCCACGATGCGACAGCACAGCAACTGGCTGAACTCGTTGGGTTGGAGCGAATCACTAAGGCGACATACACGATGGTCAAAGCGAGCCTCGACGCATTCATCGGCAGCGATCCGGAGCTGGCAAAACACGTTTTGGCGACCGACGACATCGTGGACACGCTCGAGCGGGAACTGTCGGCAGCGATCGTTGCTCGCATGAAAGCCGATCCCACGACCGTCGAAAGCGGTGTGCGACTGGTCATCGGGCTGCACAACATCGAACGCATCGCCGACCGCGCCACGAACATTGCCGAGAACGTGATTTTCCTCGCCGAAGCGCACCTGGTGCGTCACCAACAAATTCAAGGAGACATCGCACCGCTCGAATCGGAAGAAACCGGCGACGAATCGCCCCCCGACGACGACCGCCAATAACTCAGCACGGCACGCACAACCGTCGCGCCGAGGACGAGCGCTCCTCCAGCGACCGCCCACGCAGACGGACGCTCGCCGAGCGCAATCATCACCCAGAGCGGATTGGCGATCGGCTCGATCATCGCAAGCATGACCGCTTCGACTGCACGGACAGTGCGAAGAGCACGCGCGAACAAGATGTATGGCACTCCCAGTTGACCACATCCCAGCACGACCAAGGCTGCGATCGTTTCGCCGTCGAGCTCGGGAATGTGGTGCCATGTACCGACACCGATAGCTGCGGCGAGGAGGTTGCCCACCATCAACGATTCGAGCGCCGATCCACTGCGACCGAGCATCCTCACCGACAGCGTCATCAATGCCATCGCAATACCACTGCCCAACGCCAAGAGATTCCCGATCATGCCATCGGCAGAAAGCCGTTCCCCAAAAAAGAGTGCCACACCGGCGAGCATCACCGCAAGCAATATCCATTCGACCGCATCGAGTCGCTCGCCGAGCAACCACGTGCCGAGCACCGCTACATACAGCGGAGAGCTGTATTGCAAGACAATGGCGTTTGCGGCAGCGGTCAGCTTCGTCGCCCACACGAAAAGCACAACAGTCGCCGCATAGCCGATCGCGCTCCCCCACTCCGCGGCACTGCGTGGAAGAAGGCGCGGCAACCGCCGCTGACGCCAGATCAAATACACACCGATCACGACAGCCGCAACAGCACTCCGAGCAGAAGCGATACCGAGCGGCGACCACTGGGCAAGTTTGATGAGCACGCCACCGCTGCTCCACAGCAACGACGCCACCAGCAGAAGCACAATGGCTTCCGCACGCGAAGGTCTGCGAGAGTAAACGATCGTTTCCAGACGCGTCGGCTACTTTTTCTCGTCGAAGATGACCTGGGACTCCTTGACGTAGCGTTTCTTCCCGTTCGGGGTCAAAACGTACAAGCCACCTTTCTTGCCGCGATACACGACGCTTCCGCCTTTGGTAGTTCCGACACGCTCATCGCTCGACTCGACCGCCTTCGTGGACGAAGAGGTAGCCGGTGCGGTCGCGACAGACGTTTTCTTCGTGCGCGCTTTGGCACTGTCTTGATGACGGGCAATACCGACAGCGCTGAGCAGCACTGCACAACATAGCATGATCGAAAATGCACGCATGGCGACTGCTCCACTTGGCGTTGGACATACCGACGTCGCAAACATACACAAACCGCTATCGCCACCGAATAACCTGTGTTGAAACACTAAAGGTTCGGCGTTCTCGTCCTCGCGCTCCCAATTTGTTTTGTTGTTTCACTATTCTCGTGCATGTCCTATGCGTACACTGCTCGTTCTGGCGATTGCCGGTGGTATGCTGCTTGCGCAGCCGGCGACGTGGAAATTGGATCAGTCCCATTCCAACGTGCTCTTTACCGTTGACCACATGGTCATTTCCGAAGTGACCGGCTACTTCAGAACTTTCGACGGCACGGTCACCGCGAGCAAACCGGATTGGAGCGATGCCCAGATCGAGTTCACCGTTGACGTCGGTTCGATCAATACCGACAACGAGCGCCGTGACAACCATCTCCGCAGCGAGGATTTCTTCGACGCGGCGCACTATCCGAAAGCCACGTTCAAGGCAACCGGGATGAAGAAAGTCGGCAACAACAAGTACAAACTCACCGGTGATTTGACCATTCGCGGCACGACAAAGAAAGTCACCTGGGACGTCACCTTCAAAGGTCAAACCAAAGACCCGTGGGGCAACATCCGTGCTGGATTTATCGCCGAAACGACCATCAATCGCTTCGACTTCGGTTTGAAGTGGAACAACCTCACCGAAACAGGTGGATTGGTCGTTGGCAAGGACGTCCGCATCCGCGTCAATGCCGAGTTGATCAAAGCCAACGAAGCTCAGCAGAGCGGCAAATAGTAAACCAGCTCTATTTTTACGAGTGCAGGTGCTATCTTTGCGCCTGCACTCGTTTGTTTGCGACCATGTTGCGATCGTTTCATGCCGCGAGTCGAACAGGAGCTTCTCCAAAGCCGCCCGTTTCGCTCCGATAAAGAGCGGCTGATCGTCACAATTATGCGTACCCATGCATGGATATGCGAGCGGTTCGAACGCGAGCTGGAACCGTTCGGCATCTCGCAGCAGCAGTACAACGTCCTCCGCATACTGCGTGGAGCCACCGAACCGCTTTCGACAGGCGACATACGCCGCCGTATGATTGACCGTGCATCGGATACGTCGCGTATCGTCGATCGGCTCGTCGAGAAAGGATTGGCAGAAAAAGTACCCGACAACCGCGACCGGCGCCGTATCGAGGTTCGTCTCACCCCACAAGGCACCGAGCTTCTTGCCAGGCTCGAACCGATCGTCCGACGATTCCACCAGTGCGCAGGTGTGCTCGAACCTGCCGAACGCAAACTGCTTACCGAACTCCTCGATCGCCTGCGCAATCAGAACGATGCCGAGCATTGATCTGAGCAAGTACCCGCAGCCGCGTATTCGCCACCACACCAATCCGCAAGTCTATCTGCCACTGCGGCAATTGCACATCGTCCCACCGAATTATCCGCCACTGATCGAGCACATCGAGTGGCAGAGGCTGTTCCAGGATGGTCGCCCGCCAGCAGTGCTCGACATCGGTTGCGGCATGGGACGCTTCCTGATCGAGTACGCACTGGGGAATCCCGAACGGAATATTCTCGGCGTCGAAGTTCGCAAGCCAGCCGTCGAATGGATCGGCACAGTCATCCGGGGAGAGCACATCGTCAACGCTGCGGTGCTCTGGTACTCGGTTGCGAACGGTCTGCCGTTCATCGAATCGGAGAGCCTCGATGCGGTCACCTACTTTTTCCCCGATCCGTGGTTCAAAAAGCGACACGCCAAACGCCGAGCCTTCGCACCAGCACTGGTCGAGGAACTCTACCGTATCCTTCAGCCAGGCGGCGCATTGTATCTCATGACCGACGTCCCCGAGGTCGATATGTACCAGCGCATGCTGCTCGCCGAACACGGCGGATTCGACATCGTCGAGGTCACATCGGAAGAGCTGTGGTTTCCGCAGCGCACTGACCAAGAATTGTTTTGCCTGTCGAAAGGCATTCCGTATGTTCGCTTGCGGTGTGCCAAACGGCAACGTATCCAATGCTCCGACCCTCGCTTCCCAGACGAATCGTCTGCCTGACCGAAGAAACTACCGAAACACTCTACGCACTCGGTGCCGACGATCTCATCGTCGGGATTTCCGGTTTTACCGTTCGTCCCCCGCACGCGCGAAAAACGAAGCCGAAAGTCAGCACGTATCTGGAAGCGAACATCGAAAAAATTCGCCAGCTCCGACCCGATCTCGTGCTCGCATGGTCTGACCTTCAAGCACCGATTGTCGAGCAACTCGTGCGCGAAGGCTTCGAGGTCGTGTGCTTCAATCATCGGTCGGTCGAGGGAATCCTGAGCATGATTGTGCGACTGGGAGCACTGGTCGGTAAATCGGCAGAAGCAACGCAATACGTCGAACAGCTCGTTGCTGGTTTGGAGCGATACCGCCAACAAGGGCAGCGACGACGATTTCGCCCCCGCGTATATTTCGAAGAATGGTACGACCCGATTATCACAGGCATTTGTTGGGTCAGCGAGCTAATCGAATTGTGCGGCGGCGAGGACATCTTCGCCGAGCACCGGCAATACCCCGATGCAAAACGCCGCATCGTCGCCGATCCGCTGGAGGTCGTTCGTCGCAAACCGGACATCATGCTCGCATCGTGGTGTGGCAAAGCATTCAAGCCCGATCGTGTCCGCAGCCGGCAACGGTGGAACGAGATACCCGCGATCGCCAATGGCGACATGTACGAACTCCATTCTGCGATCATTTTGCAGCCGGGTCCAGCAGCATTGACCGATGGTGTCGCGCAGATCAACGCGATCTTCGATCGCTGGGAACAACGACGCTCTACGGAATCGAAAAACACAACACAATCGTAACAGTGAGCACGAGCGACTGCCATAGCGAATACACGATTTTCGCAACCGTTCGGACACGACTGCTCGACTAAACGATGAGATCGTTACTCCTGCTTTTGGTCGCAGCCCACATCGTATTGCACGCTCAAAGCGCGATCAACTCTGGACCGATGGTCGGCTATGCCGATATGCGCGAAGTACATCTGTGGCTGCAAACGACAGCGCCAGCACAGGTAACGATTCGCTACGCCGACACTGCCGAGCCATGGCGGTGGTACTCGACAGCAACTGTTCGCACACGCCGCGACGAGGCATTCACCGCTCGTCTGGTCGCCGACAGTGTCCAGCCGGGCAGAGTGTACCGTTACGAAGTGTACCTGGACGGCAACCGCGTCGAGCGACCGTATCGGCTCATCTTCCGCACCCCTCCGTTGTGGCAATGGCGGAGCGATCCGCCGACGTTCCGCTTTGCACTCGGTTCGTGCGCGTACATCAACGAAGAGCGCTACGACCGACCCGGCAAGCCCTATGGCGGCGAGTATCGCATCTTCCGCGCTATCGCCGAGCAACAGCCGGTGTTTTTCCTCTGGCTCGGAGACAACGTGTACTTGCGTGAACCGGATTGGAACACGTGGACAGGGATCGTCCATCGGTACACGCACGATCGCGCTACCGACGAAATGCAGCCCCTGCTGGGTTCATGCTCGAATATCGCCATTTGGGACGACCACGACTACGGTCCCAACGATGCCGATCGTGGTTTCTGGAACAAGCAGCAGACACGCCGCGCATTCGACTTGTTTTGGGCGAATCCACCAGCAGCACTCGACGGCGGCATCACGACAAAATTCTCGTGGGGAGACTGCGATTTCTTCTTGCTCGACGATCGCTGGTGGCGCAGCCCGAACAAACGAAAAACGGGACAGCGAACGATCCTCGGCGAGCAACAATTCCAGTGGCTCGTTGACAACCTCGTTTCCTCGACGGCGACATTCAAGTTCGTCTGTATCGGCGGTCAAGTGCTCAACCCCGTCGCCCGCTATGAAACGTATGCGACTTACCCCGACGAACGGCAGCGACTCATCGAATCAATTCGTCGCGAGGGCATCGCCAATGTGATTTTCTTGACAGGAGATCGGCATCACACCGAACTGTCGCGATATGCCGAGGGTGACAGCGTTGTGCTTTACGATCTGACCGTATCGCCGTTGACGTCGTCTGCCAACACCGGCGCCACAAGCGAACCGAATACGCTTCGCATGGAAGGAACGCTCGTAGCGGAGCGGAACTTCGCGACGATCGAGGTCGAAGGTCCAGCAAAGCAGCGGCGACTTCGCATCCGCGTTTTCGGCAGCGATGGCTCGCTCCGCTGGGAGCGCACGATTGAGGCACAACAGCGATAAGCACGCCTTTCTTCCACAATGCACAGTGCGGGCGATTCGTCCCTGCACTTCCTTTCGTTCGAGTTCGACACAACCAATGCGGTTGCATCATCTGCTCTTTTCCCACGCCGCCCCGATCGTGCGCATCGGACGGCAGCGACCGGTCACTCCCGACGACATGCTCCCGTTCGATCCGCGCTTGGAGCCGAGCCAGTCGGAACGCCTGTTGGAGCGCATTCGCACCGATTCGCCGTGGCGGATGCTCTGGGACAGCTTTTGGTCGGTCGGCACGCCCTCGCGCCGCGCCCTCGGAATCGCAGTGGGACGTTTGCCGATCGTGCTCGCAGCTCCGCTTTTGCTGCGATTGCTGCTGGAGCATTTTCAGCGATTGCCCGCCGAGCCGTCGCTTCTGGTGCCGACGCTGGCGATCGGCATCGCTACTGCGCTCACCGTCGCACTCGACGGCGTCGTCGTCCAGCACTACTACTACGCGGCGCTCTGGGCATACGCCCGCATCAGCGGCGGATTGAACATGCGCATCTATCGCCATGCGCTCCGGCTCGATCGTCGAGCCTTGCAGCATCGCCACACCGGCGACATCGTCAACCACATGGCAAGCGACAGCGAAGGCATCGCCGAGCTGTCGTTCATCGTGCCGGAGCTGACCTCGAGCGCCGTGCTGATCGTCGCCAGTTTCGTGCTGCTGTGGACGCTGCTCGGCGGAGCAGCACTGGTCGCCATCGGCACGATGCTGCTGCTGGTGCCGCTGACGCACGCAGCCGCACGGCGTTTTGCGCGCACCGACGACCAACTTTGGCATTGGCGCGATCGGCGCGTGTCGCTCGTCTCGCAAATTCTCAGTGCGATCCGCTTGGTCAAGTACTTCGCCTGGGAACGTTCCATCGAGCGGGAGATCGCCGACGTCCGCGACAAAGAACTCGCCGCAGCAGCACGCTTGGTCCGCAACGAAGCACTCAGCACGGTTTTCTTTCTGGCTTCGACGACGCTCGTCGCGTTCGTCGGTCTGGGCACCTATGCCTTGCTCGGCGGGACTCTCTCGGCAGCGATCGTCTTCCCCACGCTGCTTTTGCTCGGTCAGCTCGAAGGACCGGTCGGGAATCTGCCGCACTTCATCAAGAACACTGCACACGCCTATGTTGCCGCCGAACGGCTCGGCGAATTTTTCCGATTGCCGACAAAACCGCAGCGCCCGTGCGACGCCGAATGCGCCACTGCACCAGCAGTCGAGATGCAGCAGGTTTCGGTGCACTTCGACGACACACGAGCGCTCGATGGCATCACGCTCGACATTCGCCCCGGCGAAGCGATCGCGCTCGTCGGCTCGGTCGGGAGCGGCAAAACGACGCTTCTGCTGGCACTGCTCGGCGAAGTTGCCACCCAGGGGCGCTTGCGTTTCCACGACGGACGCGGAAATACCTGCTCGCCGCGCATTGCATACGTCGCGCAGGAGCCGTTCGTTCTCAATGCCACCGTGCGCGACAACATCGCCTTCGGTCGCACGCTCGACGAGGCAACGCTCGGTGCGATCATCGCCGATGCTGCATTGGACGAAGACATCGCGCGACTCCCTGCTGGACTCGACACCGAAATCGGCGAACGCGGCGTGACGGTCTCTGGCGGGCAGAAAATGCGCATTGCGCTCGCTCGCGCTGCTGCTGCCGATCCCACGCTCGTGCTGCTCGACGATCCGTTGGCAGCCGTGGATACACGCACCGAGGCGATGCTCGTCGAACGGCTTTTGTTCGGGCGCTGGCGCAACACGACTCGCATCGTCGCCACGCACCGATTGGAGCATTTGGCGCGATTCGATCGCATCGTCGTGCTCGACGGCGGACGCATCGAAGCCGTCGGCACGTATGCCGAACTGCTCGAACGTTCCGAGCGTTTCCGTGCGTTCATCGCCGAGCATCGAGCATCGCATACTGCTGCACCGACGATGCAACCACGCACCCAGCCACACGCCGAGCGAGCAGAGCGCACCGACGGCAGAATCACCGACGAAGAAGATCGAGCCGTCGGAGTGGTCAAAGCCGAGCTGTTTTGGTACTACTTGCGGCTGTTCGGTGGCGACAGTCGGCTGGCAACGGCGCTGATTCTCGGTGGCATGGCGCTGCTGGCGATGGCAATCGTCGCGCTACCGATGCTGCAAAGTCTGTGGCTCGGATGGAACGCATCGCGCAATGCCGATCCGCTGCTCGTGCTCGGCGTGTTCGGCGTATTGGGACTCGGCGTGCTCGCGGCACATTACACCGAACGTCGCGTCTGGATGGAGCGTGCACTCGTCGCCAGTCGGCGCATTCACCAGCGCATGCTCCGCGCAGTGTTGCGGGCGCCGCTGCGACTTTTCGACACGACACCGAGCGGACGCATCCTCAATCGCTTCGCCCGCGACACACAAGCCATCGACGACGAGCTGGCGTGGAATTTCGAAAGCGCCGTCCGGTCGTTCGCCTCGATGCTCGGCACGCTCGTGCTCATCGCGATCGTCGCACCGATCGTGCTGCTGATTTCGGCACCGGCGCTGGTCGTCTATTACCGCATCCAGCGCGACTACCGCCGCGTCGCACGCGAAGCGAAACGTTTCGAAAGCGTCGCCCGATCGCCGCGCTATGCCCTGTTCAAAGAAACGCTGCACGGCTTGCTGACGATTCGCACGTTCGACCGACAGAGCGGATTCCTCGATCGCTTCACTGCTGCGATGCGGCACTACTTGCGCATGTACTGGAGCAACATCCTGATCAACCGCTGGTTCTCGGCGCGCGCACCGCTGGTCAGCAGTGTCATCGCGCTCGTGACGGTCGTCGTGACGGTCGTCGCCGCATCGAGCGGAGCAATTTCGACCGGCGTCGCTGGCGTCGTGCTCACCTACACGATCACGTTCTGGGGCAATCTCAACTGGTGCGTGCGAGCATTCAGCGAAGTCGAATCGCGGATGACATCGCTCGAACGTGTCCATGCGCTCGGCAGCATCGAGCCGGAGCCGGAAGTCACCTGCCAGCCTGCGTTGCCTGCAGCAGCGCCGTGGATAGACGTCCCGCGCAGCAACGGCACCAGCCGCGGCGCAGAAATCGTCTTCGACGGCGTCTGGGTTCGCTACGCACCGACGTTGCCCTGGGTACTGCGCGACGTCTCTTTGCGCATCGAAGCGGGCATGCACGTCGGCATCGTCGGTCGTACAGGCTCGGGCAAAACGACGCTCTTTCAGACGCTGTTTCGATTCGTCGAGCCGGAGCGCGGTCGCGTGCTGATCGGCGGTGTCGAGCACTGCCGGATTCCGCTCGAACGCTTGCGATCGGCAATGAGCGTCGTACCGCAAGACCCCACGCTGCTTCTGGGGACGGTGCGCTCGAATCTCGATCGCTGGGGACGATTCACCGATGGCGAGTTGTGGCGTATTCTCGAGCGCGTCGCGCTCGCCGACACGATCGCCGAGCTGGGCGGACTCGATGCACCGATCGGCGAACAAGGCGGGAATCTAAGCCAGGGGCAGCGGCAATTGCTCTGCTTGGCACGCGCACTGCTCGTCGGCGCACGCGTGATCGTGCTCGACGAAGCCACTGCCAGCATCGACGTCGAAAGCGATGCCACGATTCGCCGCACACTCGCCGAGCAATGCCGCGGCGTGACGGTGCTGACGATCGCGCACCGACCGGCATCGGTAGCCGATGCGGATATGATCGTCGAACTCGATGCGGGTCGTATCGTGCGAACGGACGTGCCCCGCGCTACCTCTTTGCGAGCGTAAGGAGCGTTTCGTACTGCTCGGCGGTCAGCGGCATGACCGACAGGCGCGACTGTTTGAGCAGAATCATCGAAGCCAGCCGAGGAGTACGCTTGATTTCATCGAGCGTCACCGGTCGCACAAAGCGTCGTTCGAAGGCAAGGTCCACGCATTCCCATTGGTCGCTGTCGGCGGTCGGATCGGGATAGGCAGTCCGCACCACGCGTGCGATTCCCACTGCTGCACGCTCGCCACCGCTGTGATAGACGACGACGCGATCGCCGACCTTCATCCGGCGGAGATAGTTGCGCGCTTGAAAGTTGCGCACGCCGGTCCATGCTGTCGTGCCTTCGCGTTCGAGGTCGCCCAGCGAGTACTCGTCAGGATCGCTTTTGACGAGCCAGTATTGCATGGCATCACTGCCCGGCAAGAACCTGTGCGATCAATTGCTCGATGCGTGCGTTCGGATCGTCAGGTGGTTCGATCTTCGGAGTGGTGCCGGCTTTGAGCACAAGGAAAAACGTCGGCAGTTGCGCGACGTGGAAACGAGCCATGTAGTGATGCTTGGTGGAGGCATTTCGCATGGAGACGATCACGATGCGATCGAGTGAGTATCCTGCCAGCTCCAAACACCGGACGAAATGTGGGAAGTGCTTCTGCGTGCCGTTGCAACTGCACGAGGGATTGACGAACAAGTAGCAACTGTCGAGCATGTCGAGGCGCGATTGGATTTGCGCCACGAGCGCCGGATCGGGTTGATAGCTGTCTTTTTCCTGCCGGAACCATGCATAGCCCGGTTGCGTGGCGATTTGCGAGACGGTGAATTCGTCGGCAACGTACTCGGTCGGTGTCTCGCTGCAACCGAGTGCCAATCCCACCAGCAGAAGGACCAACAGACGAGGCTTCATAGTTTTGCTCGTGCCGAGTGATGAACAACCGCTGCAAATATCGCACTTTCGATCGTCACAACAAAACGCCGATGATTCGCTTTCGTTCGATAACAGGATTCGTGCTGCTGGTGCTTGCCGGGATGGTGTTCGCAGGACTTCGGCTCGGTCCGGAGGAAGAACTCCCGCCGATGCCGCTTGTCGTCTTGCTTTCGGCGCTCGGTGGGGGTCTTGTGCAGTTCTCCGCAGCAGTGCTATCGGTCGCACGCATCGAGCCGCAGCGTCTTCGGCGATGGGTGATCGGGGCGCTGGCAGTGCTTTTGGCAGCAGTAGCGGTTCCCTCGATTGCGGCGTTCGGCGCCATTTTCGGCGGCACGGTACATATCGGCACAGTCGTGACGGTACTGGTTGCAGCAGCGATTGCCATTGCCCTCGGCGTAACTGCACGGACACCTCGATGAAGCGAATCTGCCAATGCCGCTGATCCCCTGATCGCCGACAGTGCTAAGTTTGCAGCACGTTCGACGTTGCTTTCGACTGCTGATGTACCCAGCGATTGCACTGGTGTTTTCGTTTCTTTTGCTCGGCTCAGGTGCGACTGCCTCGACTGGCAGCGAAGGTATTTGCCGGAATCACTCTGAGCCACGTCCAGCATCGGCGATCGTTCGTCGCCCCTACGATGTGCTGCGCTACGATCTGGTGCTCGACTGGCGCACGCCGCTTTCCGATTCGAGTCAGCAAGCGCGTAGCTATCGCGCTCGGCAAACGATCACGCTCCGCGCCGATTCCGCCCAGCTTCGTCGCATCGAATTCGATGCTGCATCGGCGCTGGCGATCGACACCGTTCGCGTGCGACGCGCCGGGCTGCAATGGCAACAGTTAGCCACCATCTCCCACGATGGCGACGTTCTGGCAATCGAGCTGCCGTCATTACTGTCGGCAGGCGACACGCTGACGGTCGAAATCAATTATCGCAACCTCTCGACAGCATCGCAGCGGAACGAATTCTACGGCGGCTACAATCGCTATTGGCGCGACGAGCGCGACAGCCTCTTGCCAGCGCCGCTTGCGTACACGATGAGCCAACCGAACAATGCGCGCCGCTGGATGCCCTGCAACGATCGCCCCTACGACAAAGCGCTGGCAACCGTCACGATACTGGCACCGCCCGGATTTACGACGCTCTCCAACGGTGCTCGCGAGCCGATCACGATCGAATTCGGCGGCGAGCAGGTCGCAGCACTCCGCTACAGCAGCACCGAACCGATCGCGACGTATTTGATGGTCGCCATCGCATCGCGCTTTGCCGAAATGGAAACGGCGTATCGCTCGCGCGATTCGTTGCGCACAATTCCGCTGCGGCTCTACCTGTGGCACAGCGACTCGGCTGCATATGCCGACAACGCTGCGTGGATGCTCGCCGCGACCGCCGAGATGATGAAGGCATACGAACATTATTTCGTACCGTATCCCTTCGGCAGCTACGGGCAAGCGTTGCTCTACCCGTACTTCATGGGCGCAATGGAGCATCAGACGATGACGACGCACCACCGCAACGCACTCGTGCAACGCTGGGAAACTGTCGTCGCACACGAACTGGCGCATCACTGGCTCGGCGATCTTGTCACCTGCGCGACATGGAACGATATCTGGCTCAACGAAGGCGGCGCCACCTACAGCGAGCGACTCTGGATCGAATTCGCCTACGGCGACACCGCAGCACGACGCTACTTTGCGCAGCGACGCGACCGCGATTATCTGCGCAGCGATGGCGCCCGATCGCAACCGCCCGTCTATAACACCAGCGGCACGAACCTGTTCAACACCGGCACGACTTACGTCAAGGCTGGCTGGATTTACCACATGATGCGCACGATGCTCGGCGACAGCACGTTTTTTGCCGTGATGCGAGCTTATCTGGAGCGTTTTGCTCATCGCACGCTGGAAACCGACGACATGCGTGCATTCTTCGAACAGCTCGTGCCGAATCCGCCAGTACCCTGGGGCACGTTCTTCGAGCAGTGGGTTTACAGCGTCGGGCATCCGAGGCTGCGTGCCGATCTGCTTTCGATCGAGGAGCACGATGCGCGCTGGCGTGTTCGTGTCCGCATTGTGCAGACGCAGGACGCACCGTTCCTCCCTGTGTACGTCGTTCCGCTGCCGCTTCGACTGCGCGAGTACTGGTCCGGCGCACCGCTGGACACGACGATACTTGTCACCGAGCGTCAGCAGGTCGCTGTGCTCGACGTGCCGTTTTTGCCGCGCACGCTCGAGCTCGATCCGGACGAGACGATTCTCTGCGAGAAAGATACCTCCACGCTCGTGCTGAGCATCGAACCGACGATCGAGCAGCGCGCGATGGCAATCTTTCCCAATCCGGTTCAGCGCGGCGACGCGATCACCGTTTGGCTCGACAGTGGCAGCATGCCTGCCCACGTCACCGTGTGGAGCAGCGACGGTCGCCGAGTTTTCGATTGCACTGCACACACCGAGCTGACCGAGATCCCGACTGCCGGTCTTGCTGCTGGCGTCTATGCTGTCGAGATTGCCTGCGGACATCGGCGACTCTGTCGCACTGTCGTCGTGCTGCCGTGAGTCGGATGCGAGCGCTATCCGGTCGAGTACTTGCAGCGAGTGAATCGCAAACGCTGGCGATCGCCGCGCGTGCGAAAGCACTGGCGCGTGCCGGTCATGACGTCGTTTCACTGGCGGTCGGCGAGCCGGACTTCCCGACGCCGCAGTGTGTCTGCGATGCAGCAGTCGCCGCGATCGCGCAAGGAAAAACACGCTACACCGAATCGTCCGGCATTCCGGAATTGCGCCGTGCGGTCGCCGAAAAATTCCGCCGCGAAAACCAGCTACCGTTTGCCAGCGAAGACTCGGTGCTCGTCTCGTGCGGCGCCAAACACAGCATCATGAATGCGCTGCATGCGATCTGCAATCCCGGCGACCGCGTCATCATCGTCGCGCCGTACTGGGTGAGCTATCCGGCGATGGTCACGCTCGCCGGCGCCGAACCGATCGTCGTCGAGACCACACCGGAAGACGGCTTCCGGCTTTGTCCTGATCGTCTTCGCCAGCAGCTCGACGAGCGCGTCGCGTGCGTCATTCTCAATTCGCCGTGCAATCCGACCGGCGCAATGTACACGCGCGAGCAGCTCGACGAGCTGGCAGCCGTTCTTGCCGAACACGACTGCTACATCATCAGCGACGAGATTTACGAAAAGCTCGCCTACACCACACCGCACGTCAGCATCGGTGCGATTGCCAGTGTCGCCGACCGCACGATCACCGTCAACGGTTGTTCGAAAGCCTACGCCATGACCGGCTGGCGCATCGGTTTCATGACCGGACCGCGCGCGGTGATCGAACAAGCGGCGAAGGTGCAAAGTCAGGACACATCCAATCCCACGACGATTGCGCAGTATGCGGCGCTCGCAGCGCTCGAATGCGCCGAACCGGACGTCGCACGCATGCGCGAGCGCTTCGCCGAGCGGGGGCGATTGCTGCTGGAACTGCTTGCACGTGTGCCGCTCGTCCGCGCCTACCCACCCGACGGCGCTTTCTACGTGTGGCTCGACGTTCGCCCGCTGCTCGGCGACCAGATGAGTTCGCACCAACTGGCAACGCGGCTGCTCGAAGAGTTCTTCGTCGCGACGGTGCCCGGCGAAGCATTCGGCATGAACGGGTACTTGCGGCTGTCGTTCGCAACGAGCGAAGACAATCTTGCGCGCGCCGTCGAGCGTTTGCGTCGGTTGGTCGAAACGATCGCAGCGGAGAAACGATGATCGAGCCGACATCGGAGCATCAGCTACCTCCATCGGTCGTCGCCGATCTGCTCGGCGCAGCGATCGTGCGCACGTTTGCCACAGGCGAGACGATCACTCGACCTGCGGAGCAGCCACGCAGCGTCCCGCTCGTGCTCGACGGCGCGGTCAAGGTGCTCTACTGTGCCGACAGCGAAGACGAAGAGCTGCTGCTCTACTACCTGGAAGCCGAGCAATACTGCACAATGTCGCTGCTGTCGGCGATGCGCCACGTCCCGACACGGCTGCAAATCGTCGCCGAGACCGATTGTCGCATCGCGTTCATTCCGGTCGAGTATTTCCTGGCTGCTCTCGGACGCCAGCCGCTGCTGTTGGAGCATCTGCTCGTGCTTTATCACAAGCGGATCGCTGAATTGCTCGACCTGGTCGCCACGCTCAAGTTCGCCGGGCTTTCGGATCGGCTCGTTCGACTTCTCGCCCGCAAAGCCGCACTGACCGGCTCCCGCACACTCCACATCACCCACGAAGAATTGGCACACGAACTGGGCACATCGCGCGTGGTCGTCTCGCGGTTGCTCAAGGAACTCGAGCGGCGCGGACTGGTGCATCTCGGGCGCGGTCACATCGAGCTCGGTAGCGCAGTGTAACAATTGTTACACACACGAAGCAGACTGCATCCTAAGTTCGCTGGCGACACGCGAACATCATGGAGCAGCCACAATGAAACGCGCGCATTACCAGGTTCTCGTCATCGGTGGCGGCAATGCAGGTTTGTCGGTCGCTGCACACTTGCTCCGACGGAAGCCGTCGCTCCAGCTCGGCATCATCGAACCGAGCGACAAGCACTACTACCAACCCGCATGGACGCTCGTCGGCGGCGGTGCCTACGACATCGCCAAGACAGTTCAGCCCGAAGCCAAGTACATTCCCAAAGGCGCCGACTGGATCAAAGACTGGGCAGAAGAAATTCAACCCGACAGCAACACAGTCGTCACCCGCAGCGGCGAGCGCTACACCTACGATTGGCTCGTCGTCTGTCCGGGCATTCAGCTTGATTGGCACAAAATCAAGGGAGCCCAGCAGTGGCTCGGCAAACGCGGCATCACGAGCAACTACACGTTCCAAACCGCGCCGTACACCGCCGAATGCATTGCATCGTTCACGGGCAAAGGCAAAGCGCTGTTTACCGCTCCGAACACCCCGATCAAATGCGGCGGTGCACCGCAGAAGATCATGTACCTTGCAGCGGACAACTTCCGTCGCCGCGGCATTCTCCGCCCCGACATGGTGCATTTCTACTCCGGCGGCGGCGTGATCTTCGCAGTGCAGAAGTACGCCGAACGGCTCAAAAAAGTCTGCGAGCGCTATCACATCGGGCTGCACTTTCTGCACAACTGCGTCGAAGTGGATGGCGAAAACAAAGTCGCCTACTTCGAAGCAAAGCAGGGCGATACGACCGAACGTGTCGCGGTCGAATTCGAAATGATTCATCTGACGCCGCCGCAGAGCGCACCGGATTTCATCAAGCGTAGCCCGCTGGCAGTGCCGAACGATCCGCTCGGTTGGATGGAAGTGGACAAGCACACGCTCCAGCATCCACGGTATCGCAACGTTTTCGGCATCGGCGACGTGACCAACACGCCGAACGCGAAAACCGGTGCGGCAATCCGCAAACAAAATCCTGTGCTCGTGGAAAACCTGCTTTACTGCATCGAACACAACACGACCGAGATTGCAGCACCGAAGCAATACAACGGCTACGGCTCGTGTCCGCTCGTGACCGGATACGGCAAACTCGTGTTGGCTGAGTTCGACTACAACAACACACCCCAGGAAAGCTTCCCCTTCGACCAAAGCAAAGAGCGCTTCAGCATGTGGCTGTTGAAAAAAGAAGTGCTGCCGCGACTGTATTGGCATGCCATTCTCCGCGGCAAGATGCAAGGCTGATGCATTCCCTCCTCGACCCCTGCAGGGCATCTGCTCGCTCACGGGCAATGCCTTGCGGGGGGACAAGGAGCGGTCATCGCACCCACCGCAGACGCAAACTGTTGGTCACCACTGAAACCGAACTGGCTGCCATCGCAAGACCGGCGAGCATCGGATGCAGCATGACGCCGGCGATCGGATAGAGTGCGCCGGCTGCCAGCGGGATCAAAACGACGTTGTACACGAACGCCCACGCCATGTTCTGCCGGACGATCCGACGCAGCGCTCCGGCGAGATCGAGCAACGACAGCAGCGGCGAGAGCCGATCGCCGATGAGCGTCACGTCGGCGGCATGGACGGCAACGTCACTGCCGCTTCCAATCGCAATGCTCGCATCGGCTTCTGCCAATGCCGGCGCGTCGTTGATTCCATCGCCGACCATTGCGACGGTTCCATCGCCTCGCTTTCGTAGCGAGCGGACGTAGTCTTGCTTTTCGTGCGGCAGAACCGGCGCAGCGACGTGTTCGATGCCCAGTTCCGAGGCGAGCCATCGGGCGACCTCGGCACGATCGCCGCTGGCAAGATGCACAGCGATACCACGCGTGCGGAGTGCACGAGCGACCGACGCCGCATCGTCGCGAAGGCGATCGCGGAGCCACGCTGCCAAGACAGCGACACCATCTATCGCAACGAACACCTCCGATGCTCCCGGCTGACTATCGGCAGGGACTTCGACGCCGCACTCTTCCATGAATGCGCGACTGCCGGCGATGATGGTATGCATACCATCGCTGCCACGAATGCCGCGTCCGCGCACTTGCTCGACGGCGAACTCACCGCGGGGGTCGCCACCGATCCATTCGGCAACGGCACGCGAGAGCGGATGAGTACTTCGCTCCAGCACGGCACGAATCATCGGCGCGTACTGTCGTTGCTGCTCGTCGGCGGCCAGCCACCGCGCATCGACGACCGCAGGTTTGCCGACAGTGAGAGTGCCGGTCTTGTCGAAGACGACATGCCGCACATCAACTAAGCGTTCGAGAGCGCGCGCATTGCGAACGAGAATGCCGAGCTGCGCCGCACGACCGAGTGCTACTGCGACCGCCGTCGGGGTCGCAAGACCCAACGCACACGGGCACGCTACGATCAACACCGCGACGACCGCCGACACACCGAGACTGCTAGCGCGATCGGGCGCAAGTACGATCCACGCGCCGAGCGCTACCGCTGCAATCGCGATCACGACGGGCACGAACACCGCCGCGATACGATCGGCAAGTTCTTGAACAGGTGCTTTGCTCGATTGGGCGTGTTCAACAGCGCGAATCATACTCCCGAGCACCGTCCCACGACCGATGGCACGCGCTTCAATCTCCAATGTTCCGTCGCCATTGAGTGTGCCAGCATAAACGGGATCGCCGCTGCGCTTGACGACCGGCAGCGATTCGCCCGTCAGGAGCTGTTCGTCCACCCACGATTCACCCTCGCACACCACACCATCAACGGGGATGCGCTCGCCTGGCAACACAACAAGCCGATCGCCTCGCCCGATGCTCTCCACTGGCACATCCTCGAGCCGTCCATCACGGCGACGATGCACTGTTTGCGGTTGCAATGCTACCAATGCCACCAGTGCTGCATTGGTTTTCAATCGGGCTGAGTGTTCGAGATACTTGCCCAGCAGGATGAAAGCGACAATCGTTGCTGCCGACTCGAAGTACACGTGTGGTTCAATGCCATGCTCACGGAGCCACGCAGGAGCAAGTGCAGCAAGCATGCTCCATGCCCATGCGATACCGGTGCTGAGTGCAACGAGTGTATCCATTGCCAGCACACGTGAGCGTATTTGCGACCAGGCACGCACGAAAAAGCCGCGCCCGAACCACAGCACAGCGACCGTTGCACACAGCGCGCTTGCCACAATTGCCCACCGCTCGGCATGCCATGGACTCATCGCCAGAGCAACCGTCGGAATCGCTGCAACAAGCGCACCGATGACATCGCGTTTCATCGATCGGAGCATGTTCTGCTGGCGTTCGAGCGATTCAGCGAGTGCTGTGCTTGGTTGCTCAGCGATCACCAAGTCGTAGCCGAACTGGCGGAGTCTGGCAGCGACCTCTTCCGGTTGTGCTATCAGCGGATCGTACTCGAGCGTAACGGTAGCAGTGGCAACGTTCACATCGGCGCGGCGAACCCCTGCGACCGATCGCGACAGCGATTCGATCGAACGCGCGCAAGCAGCACACGAGATACCGACGACTGGGAATGTTTCGACGACAGTCGGTACCGGTGCCGTTTCCGTGCCTGGGGTGTTCGGCAGCGGCGACGTCATTGTCGGACTATCAACTCGTAGCCGACTTGTTCGACAGCGCGCCGGAGCGCATCGGGACTTGCTTTCGTCGGATCGTATGTGACGGCGACGCTACCGCCATTGTCGAGCGTTGCGCGGACATCGGTGACACCTTCGACGCCCCGGAGCGCACGTTCAATCGTCTGCAAGCATCCGTTGCAGTGTGCACCGCGAATGGGGAACTGTTTTTCGATCATCGGTTGCATTGCTCGATAGTGCCAGTGTTGAACAAACAGCGATGCGAAACTATCGCCCGAACGCTGGCAGCACAGTACACTCTTGCCCACTGCTGGTACAA
>JAOAGY010000004.1 GCA_026415505.1 Chlorobiota bacterium
ACGACGCCGGTGCCGCTTGCTTCGAGCACCGAACCATTGCCGACGGTGAGCGTCTGGTTCTGGTTCACACCGCTCTTGACCGAGTCGAAGGGGATGCCGCCGACGATGTACAATGCCCGCAGTGTGTCGGTCTCGACGAGCCGGGACGTCACAGCCCCGGAGCGAAGGTTGACGATCTCCAGTGAATCGAGCGTGCTTGTCCATTCTTGAGGTGCCCCTGTCCCTCGGCTGACAAGCACTTCGCCAGGACGACCGCTGCTGCCACCGATGAAGAGGCGTGCGTTGGGACCTTGCAAGTGCAGTTGCGTTGCGAAGATGTTTCCTGCGCTGTCGACGTAAAATTCCGAGCCTGGACCAACGGCAAACCATCCCAGCGGCGACGACGTGCCGATGCCGACCCATCCACGTTCGGTTATGCGCATGCGTTCGCGCGCATCGGTTTTGAAAATGAGCGGCACAGCATCGGTCGTGCCGAGGAAGTTCCGCGAGGGATCGATCCCGCTGTTGCCGACGAGCGCCCAGTCACCGCCCGATGCGTCGCCGTAGGTGATGAATTGCGCCCACAGCGGAGTTGTGCGGTCGCCGATATTCATTTCGATTCGATTGGTTGTCGTATTGAGCACGAGCAAACCGCGAGCAGGGAATACAATCGCGTCGCGTTGCTGCTGTGTCAATCGAGGAATGAGTATCCCCCGTGGCTTGGACAGTGCTTCGATGCTGACATCGAGAACAGCAGAACTATCTGGTCGTGTCGTACCGATGCCAATATTCTCGTCGGCAAATGTCGGGCAGACAACAACGCCGATAAACCAGACAGCGGCTGCAACGAACCCATGCCGTAACGAATGCATACTTCATCCTTGCGATCGTCCGCACATATTGCGCTCGTATTCGAAAGAGTACGTGGCGACGGTCGAAGTATCGTCGTTTTTTTCAATGAACTTGAATTGCTCCGATTCCATTTGCCTTGCTCCACGCATCTCCCCGAAACCTCGTGAGGGTAACTTCGCTTGTGGTGATAGCAGAGATGCAGAGAAATACATGGGGTCGAAACATTCGGCACCATCCATCGTATGGCGCGTGTGTCGGCTTGTTTCCTATTGTCTCACATTTTTTGAAAGGTCCGCAATGAGAATTTTTCTCGGTCAGTGGTGTGTTGCTATTGCAATTGTGGTGCTGTGGCTGGGTTGTGCGACAACTGAACCGATGCGTGTGGAAGCGATTCGGGTCGGCAGTGGCGGTGGCGTGACCGGTATGCGCAGTGGCTATCGCATCGAGCGATCCGGCATGATCGAGCAGTGGGAAATGCTCCGCGACAGCATCCGCATCGGCGCCGCAGCGAAACTGCCCGCCAGCAGTATCCGCGATCTGTTCGTTCGTGCCGCTCAGCTCGGTGCTGACACGCTCCGACTCGATCACGTCGGGAACATGACGCACTGGCTCGAACTGACGACCGGTAGCGGCACTGTGCGTTTGCGCTGGACCGACACCGATGCGATTCCGCCTGCGCTTGCGGCACTGTACCGGGACCTTCGCGACCGCTGCCGTGCTGCCATCGAAGGAAAATGACCGCTGCCGTAAGTTCGCTACCGGTGGAGTGTCAAATTTCCGGTGGAGGTACTCGGTATGGCCGCTGCTTATGTTGTGTGTCTGTTGTTGGTAAGCGGTGCAATTGCACAACCGCTCGTCAAGCCCTCGTTCGGCGCTGCTCAGCCTCGATTCCATCGCTCGACGGTCGCATCGGCGACACTGCCGCGCACGCTCGATGCCAGCCCCCTCGAACGGCTCCGCGAACTTGCGCGCACAAGTATGAGCGTAACGATCGCACCGCACGGCGGAAAAACCATTTATGCAGCGGGCAGTGCGATCGCATCGGCATCGGTCAAAGCGCAATCGCTGCAAGAAGCAGCCACACGGGCAATCGCGATCGCCGAGCAGTCGCTTGTGCGTGCGGGCATTGTCGCGCCGAGGCTGTCGGTTCAGCGAAGCTGGCAGGATCGGCTCGGCTCGATGCACGTCGTGCTTCGCCAGCACGTTGCCGGTATCCCCGTTTGGTCGAGCGAGGTTCGTGTTCACTTCGATGCAAGCGGGACACCGTTGCTCGTCCATGGTACCGCTTTCTCCCCGGACATGCTGCCTTCACTTGTGGATGCCGTCGGTGCCGATGGTGCGCGCAGAAAGGCTGCCGAACATCTTGCTTCGGTCGCGTCGGTCGTCCCTGGTCTTGAGGTAACATGGGAAGCACGGCGTGTCGTCTTTCCAGAACGAACGCCGCCGTGGCGCCTGCGTTTGTGCTGGCTCGTCACAGCCTACACCGATGGGCTTCATCGCTGGCAGGTGTTCGTCGATGCCGGCGACGGTAGCATCGTTTTTGCCTACGACGACACTCACCGCGACGGTCCGGCAACCGCACAAGCAACGGACTTGCTCGGACAGCAGCGGACGATCAACACGTACCGAATCGGCGCGACCTACTACCTCCTCGACGCATCGCGCCCGATGTACAATGCAGCGCAGTCGCAACTTCCCGACAAACCCGTCGGCGCGATCCTGACGGTGACAGCCAACAACACGGACCTCGAACGCACCACGCACTTCACCTCGCCGACGAACACCTGGAGTGATCCAGCATCGGTGTCGGCACACGTCAACGCCGGTATCGCCTACGAGTACTACCGCACTACGCACAGTCGCAACTCGCTCGACGGCAGCGGTGGGACGATTCTGAGCGTCGTGCACGTGACCTACAACGGTCGCCCCATGGACAATGCGTTCTGGAACGGAAAAGTGATGGCATACGGCGATGGTAATGTCGCCTTTCGTCCGCTTGCGCGTGGGCTGGACGTCGCTGCACACGAGATGACCCACGGTGTCATCGAACACACTGCCAATTTGGTGTACTTGAGCCAGTCGGGCGCCATCAACGAATCGCTGGCGGATGTCTTCGGCGTGATGGTCGATCGTGACGATTGGCTCGTCGGCGAGGATGTGGTCAATCCGCAATACTTCCCGTCCGGCGCGATGCGGAGTTTCAGCGATCCGCACAATGGCGGAAGCGGTCCCCAAAGCCCAGGCTGGCAACCCAAACACATGAGCGAATACCAGACATTGCCGGAAACCGAGGAGGGCGACAACGGCGGTGTGCACGTCAACAGCGGCATTCCCAACCACGCATGCTATCTGATCGCCCAGCAAATCGGGCGCGACAAAACCGAGCGCATCTACTACCGCGCACTCACGACGTACCTGACGCAGAACTCACAGTTCCTCGACCTACGGCGTGCGGTCATCGCAGCGGCGCGCGATCTCTACGGCGACGGAACCGAAACGCAAGCGATCGCTGCTGCATTCGATGCGGTCGGTATCACCGATGGCGGGGGCGGAGGCTCCTCGCCGCGCGACTACGAACCTGTGCCCGGCACCGATCGGCTGCTGGTCTATGCGCCCGGCGATGGCGCGCTCTACGTGTTCGACGATGCGAACAATCCCTCTACCCCACGCCGCGTCTCGTCGCAGTCGGGGATATTCTCGCGACCCTCGGTGACCGACGACGGAACCGTGTGTCTCTATGTTGCCGCCGACAACACGCTCCGTGCCTGCGCGTTGACATCCCCGACCGTCCAAGAGCAGATCGTCGAGCCGACTCCTGTCTGGCGAAGCATCGCTATCTCGCCCGATGGGAAGCGATTGGCAGCGACCTCGACAGCCTACGACCCGATCGTGTACGTGTACAACCTGGACGCCTCGCCGCCGAGTGTCCGACAGTTCCGACTCTACACACCGAACTACTCGGGCGATACCAGCGCCTCGCAGCTCGTTTTTGCCGACGCGATGCAGTGGCATCTCGACGGACAGACGCTCTTGCTCGACGCGCTCAATGCAACGCCGACCGAAACCGGCGATACGCTCGTCTATTGGGACATCCTCCAGTTGCGCGCCTGGGATCGCGGTAGCGGCACGTTCGGTTCGGGCATCGTCACGCGTGTGCTGCCCATCCAGCCGATCGGTGTGAGCATTGGCAATCCGACTTACGCGAAAAATTCGCCGTACATCATCGCCTTCGATCGTCTCGACGACAACACCGGCAGCTACGCCGTGATGGCAGCCAATCTCAACACGCAAACAGTCGAAATGCTCGCCACGAACACGACGCTCGGCTATCCGAGCTTCCGCGGCGACGATGGGCGCATCGCGGCAACGACGATTACGCCGCAGAACGTCGTCGGTATTGCAGCACTGCCGCTCGACGCAAGCAAAATCCATCCGGCAGGCAATCCCGTCTGGCTCGTCACCGATGGTGTCGTGCCGATCTACTTCCGCATCGGGCAACGTCCGCTCAACACCGAGGACGTCGCCGAATCGTTCGAGGTGCGAATCGTTCCATCGCCTGCATGCGGCGATGCGACGATCGAGTTTGCGGCTTCGGATGCCGAATGGTCGTGGGCGATCAGCGACCTGCTCGGGCGTCTCCGCTCGAGCGGGAGCGCGCGGTCGTCGCGCGTGCAGATTTCGACCGACCACCTGGAGCCGGGCATCTACCACTGCATCATCGCCAGCGGTACGCGCCGCCGAACGCTGCCGCTTGTGGTCGTGCACTGAAAAACGCGGCAGCGCAGGGAGCTGGTAATTTCGCCGGCATGAAGCCACGCGTTGCGATCGTTTTCACCGGCGGCACAATCGCCTCGAAGCTCTCGGATGCTTTTGGCGGTGTCGTGCCGGCGCTCAGTGCGCACGACATCCTCGACGCTGTCCCCGAGGTGCGTTCTCTTGCCGACATCGAAGCGATCGAGTACGGCAAGTTTCCCGGTCCGCACATGACGCCGGAACGCATGTTCGAGGTCAGCCGGATTGCCCAGCAATTGCTCGCCAGGGCAGACATCGCCGGCGTCGTCGTCACGCACGGCACCGACACGCTCGAAGAAACCGCCTTCCTGCTCGATTGCACGGTCGCCAGCGACAAACCGATCGTCGTCGTCGGTGCCATGCGCAATTCGAGCGAACCGGATTGGGACGGACCGCGCAATCTCCGCGATGCGGTTGCCATTGCCACCAGTCCGGATTTCCGCGGCATGGGAACGTTGGTGTGTTTGGCGGGCATCGTCAATGCAGCCTCGGAAGTGACCAAGACCGACACCGAAGAAGTCAACACTTTCCGCAGTCTCGATTTCGGACCCATCGGACGCATCTCCAACGGCAAACCGATCCGCTACCGCAACCCGGTGCATCGCGAAACGTTCCCCACCGAGTGCATGCCGTCGAATGTGCCGCTCATCAAGTGCTATGCCGGCATGGACGGCTGGATGATTCGCGCAGCGGTCGAACGTGGCGCCGAAGGGCTGGTCATCGAAGCGATGGGCGTCGGGAATGTGCCGCCGCCGGTGTACTACGAACTGGTTGCAGCGGTCAAGCGCGGCATTCCGGTCGTGCTCGTCTCGCGCTGTCCGGTCGGGCGCACCGAACACATCTACGCCTACGAAGGTGCCGGCAAACATTTGCACGAAGCGGGCGTGATTTTTGCCGACTTTTTGAACGGACAGAAAGCGCGCATCAAACTGCTCTGCGCACTCGGCGCGGGGTACAGCGCCGAGCGCATCCGTGCTTCGTTCGAATGGGTCGAGTAATTTCGCCGCTGCTATGCCACGCACCGACACTGCTCCCCAAACGCCGCTGATGCGGCAGTACGAAGCTATCAAGCGACAGCACGCCGATGCGATCGTGCTGTTTCGCATGGGCGACTTTTTCGAGACGTTCGGTGACGATGCGATCGTCACCGCGCGCGTGTGCGGCATCGTCTTGACCAAGCGCAACAACGGCGCGGCAGGGGACGTCCCGCTGGCGGGTTTTCCGCATCACCAGCTCGACACGTATCTGCCGAAGCTCATCGCCGCCGGCTATCGCGTCGCTGTCTGCGAACAGCTCGAAGACCCCAAACTCGCACGCGGACTGGTCAAACGCGGCGTCGTCGAAATCGTCACACCGGGAGTGGCGCTCTACGACAAAGTGCTCGACGCCGGCTCCAATCGCTACGTGGCTGCTGCCATCGAAGGTGCGCGGAGCTGGGGCGTTGCGTATGCCGACGTTTCGACCGGTGAATTCGTCGTCGGGGAACTGACCGAGCGCGAACTGGCGCCGCTTTTGGAAACGCTTGCGCCCGCCGAGATCGTCGTCGCCAAACCGCAATCGGATCGCATCGCCTCGTTGCTCGAACGATTCCCCGCAAAACCAGCGGTGACGCGCATCGAGCCGTGGCACTTCGATCCGAGCCAGGGACGGCGGCTGCTGACAGAACACTTCCGCACTGCCTCGCTCAAAGGATTCGACATCGAGCAGATGGACGTCGGCATCGGTGCAGCCGGTGCGCTGCTGCGCTATATCGGCGATGCGCAACTGGGCAACGTCGCGCAGATTCGGTCGGTGCGGCGCTGGCACAGTGCCGACGTCATGCTGCTCGACACGGGCACGCGACGCAATCTCGACCTGTTGCCGTCGGGCGACAGCCGGTTTTCGCTCGTGGCTGTCATGGATCGAACGCTGACGCCGATGGGTGCGCGCTTGCTCAAACAGTGGCTGGCAGTGCCGCTGCGCCGACGCGACCGGATCGAGTGGCGCCAAGCGATCGTCGCCGAGCTGGTCGAACGTGCCGACATTCGCGAGCGCATTGTGGTGGCGCTCCGCCCGATCGGCGATCTGGAGCGCACCGTCACGAAAGTGTGCACCGGCAGGGCCTCGCCGCGCGATGTGCGCGCGTTGGCAACGGCGCTCGGTCAAGTGCCGCTGCTGCACGGGCTGGCTGCATCGGTCGCCGAGCCTCTCGCCGCGCTGCTCTCCGGTATGCCGGAGACGACCGTCGTTTGCCAGCGCATCGAAGCGGCATTGCTCGACGAACCGAGCGCGCAACTGGGCACCGGCAACGTCTTCCGCAGCGGCTACAACGCCGAACTCGACGCCGCGCTCGATGCACTGCTGCACGGCAAAGAGTGGCTGGCGCGCTACCAAGAGCAGCTCCGCGCCGAAACCGGCATACCGTCGCTCAAACTCGGCTTCAACAACGTGTTCGGCTACTACATCGAGGTCACGCACGCACACCGCGCCAAAGTCCCCGACTGGTTCGAGCGCAAACAGACGCTGACCAATGCCGAGCGCTACACGACCGCCGAGCTGCGCCAGCTCGAAAGCCGCATCGCGCAAGCATCCGACCAGGTGCAACAACTCGAACAGCAGCTTTTCGCCGAGCTTCGCGCCGACATCGCCGAGCACGCTGCCGAGCTGCAACGCGTGGCAGCCGACATCGCCACGCTCGACGTGCTGCAATCGCTGGCGACCGTCGCTGTCGAGTGCCGCTACGTGCGTCCGACGCTCCGCGACGACGGTGTGCTCCGCATCGAGGCGGGGCGCCATCCGGTGGTCGAGGCGACACTGCCGATCGGTCAGCGCTACCAGCCGAATTCGACCGTGCTCGGCACGCCCGACGAGCGCATTCACATCATCACCGGTCCGAACATGGCGGGCAAGTCGTGCTACTTGCGGCAAGTGGGACTCATCGTCTTGCTGGCGCACGTCGGTTCGTTCGTTCCTGCCGATCGCGCCGAGATTCCGCTGGTCGATCGCATTTTCACGCGCGTCGGGGCACAGGACAATCTCGGCGCTGGC